>NZ_CYGY02000197.1 GCF_900007165.1 Paraburkholderia piptadeniae | reverse complement strand
TCATTTTGTTAAAGGTTCTAAGAGCAACGACATCATGGATACCGGCTATGCAAACCTGGCCCTCGATGGCAAGACAGTCATACGCGAGTACCTTGGCAAGTAGCCACAAGGCAACGCCGAATCTGCGCCTTCCGGATGACAACTGTCTCGATTGCCACGCGTACTCACCGGGTTTTCTGCCGTGTGGCTTCAACGGAATTCGATATCAATCGTGCAGACAGTCGTATTGAATAGGAGACGGGTACTTCCGCCGGCACGACGTACCCAGCGTAACGTCTGCTTTGGTGAACGTTCTATGTGACCGCGTGCCCGTGGATCATCTGCAAGACTGCGATCAAAAGTGGTTACTGAGGAGGCGCACGCAGCAAACCATTCACTCTGGATCTTTGCATGGGAAAAACCGTAAGTGATTTTGGCGACAACTGGCTGATCATCCTGCAATTGCTTGTACTTGTTTCGTTTTGCTATCGCGTGTTCAAAAGCCGGAAGGGTCAGCGGCTAATGTCGCGTATGCGGAAAAGCGAAGTAAATGTTGCCGCAGATGAAGCACGCAAAGAAACTGAAAAAAGAAAACGCGTGCTTGACCTCCATGAGAAGCACGGCCAACCACCAGAGCGAGAACAACTGCTGTGTTTCGGCGCACTGATGCTCTTGCGAAACGGAGAATTCACTACTCTTCTGCCGCTCCAGGAGAAGCCAGAATCGCGGCGCAAAGGCTTGGCTAACCCGAAGTTCCTCCCTTTCTTGTAGTCATCACGCGGTCGCAAGTCCGCGTGATTGCTGGGCAC
>NZ_CYGY02000188.1 GCF_900007165.1 Paraburkholderia piptadeniae | reverse complement strand
TAATGCCCCAGTATGAACCGCCGAACTGCTCGCGATAGTTGGGTGCGCCGCGATGATGGCCGATGACTGCACCGCTGCGCCCGTCGCGATAGATAAGGCCAGGTACCTCCGCGCAGACCTTTTCGAAGGCCGGACGTAGTCCCATGCGCTCGTAAAAGCGCGTCGCGTTGGCCGAGAGCGCGACGACCGCTCCCACCTCGCGCAACTCGTCGGTCTGCTCGTAGAGTTGCGCATCGATTCCATGCTCGCGCAGCGCGAGCGCAAGCGTAAGGCCGCTGATGCCGGCGCCGACGATAGCAATCTTCAGGTCCATCTGCCGCATGAATGTGTCTCCGATATCCAGTACGCGTTGCTCTGGCGCGCACCGACGGCGCGTCGAATGCGCGAGCCATGTGAGTATTTTCAGCACTAGACTTTCATCCCTCAATAAGATGGAATGAATGTGCATCATCACTGGATTGAATGAGCACGGGGTTATGACAGAGACATGGAACTGAGTG
>NZ_CYGY02000157.1 GCF_900007165.1 Paraburkholderia piptadeniae | reverse complement strand
TTCGTCGACGACAGGCGCGCGCCCGTCACGAAGAACGCATGGAGGCCGTGGGCGAAGCGGCTCAGCTTGCTGACGATCGCCTTGTTGGCGCGAGTGAGCGCGTTGTAGCCGAGCACGGCGGGAATTGCGACGAAGAGGCCGAAGGCCGTCATGATGAGCGCCTCGCCGACGGGACCGGCGACCTGATCGATCGACGACTGGCCCGTCGCGCCGATGGTCAGGAGCGCGTGATAGATGCCCCACACCGTGCCGAACAGGCCGACGAACGGCGCGGTGCTGCCGATCGACGCGAGAATCGCGAGGCCGCTCTGCATGCGCGCGACGCTGTCGTCCATCGTGTCCTTCAGGCAGCGCGTGACCCAGTCCGACACGTCCATTCGGTCGTGCAGATGCGGCTGCGTCTGATGATGATGGTCGGCGGCTTCCTGGCCCGACAGCGCAAGCGCGAGGAACGGGTTTTCAGCCGGCGACGACGTATCGCTGCCGAGCTTCTTCACGCCGTCGTTGAAGTCATCCGAATGCCAGAACGTCCGCTCGGCGTTTTTCGTCAGGCGCTTGAGACGCATGACGTTCCATCTCTTGATGACGAT
>NZ_CYGY02000203.1 GCF_900007165.1 Paraburkholderia piptadeniae | reverse complement strand
ATTGCGACACCCATTAGTCGGCCGAAGTCAAGGTGCAAATATCTATCCATCGCCGAATGGTCATGACGATGGGCATTTTTATCGTCATGACCATTCGGCGAAATTTCTTGAGTCATGCTGTCAGGGCCGCCTGCAAGGTTCGGTATCGCATCCGTTTTCTCGAGCTGGTTGCGAACCGGATCGCACCAGACACCCATCGGGTTCAAGCATGCCGTGATGTAACTCACGTCTGCCCTGGCGGTTGTTGCTGCCGCCCCAGAGAAACGTTGGTACCAGGCAAGGTCCAAAAGGTCTCGCAGAACCATGGCTGTTGCGTGCAACGCCAGTCAAGGATGGCTCATTGCCTGGGCGACCCGGTTATCGGCAAGCAGCGGGTGGGGCAAGGGGATGGCCCAATCAGAACCATGGATTTTCACCAGTTGCAATACTGGGCTCGGTCCCCTTGCGCCACCATTAGCCAAAGCAGCGGTTTATCTCAAATGGCTTGTGCTCCCGAAGCATGTGATAGCAGGCGCGCGCCAGCTTGTGCGCCAACGCCTTGATCGCGACAATCCTGTTTCGCGCGCGCTTCTTGCGCTCGTAAAAGCGCCTGGCTTCCGGACATGAGCGGATGGCGAAGTTGGCCGCCTCAACAAACGCCCACGCCAGATACTTGTTGCCATTCTTCGTATTGCCTTGGCCTTTTTTTCTGCTGTTGCTTTCGCGCCGGCTGTCCACGCAGCGGCAGTACGAACTGAAATTTCCCACCTCGGTGAAACGCGAGATGGTCCCGGCTTCCAGCATGATTGTGGTTGCGAGAACGGGACCAATGCCGGGGACCGAGTTCAGCAACGCGTAATCGGGACGCAGTTTTACCCGCTCCAGGAGTCGCTTCTCGATGATCGTGATTTCCTCCTGCAGGGTTTGCATGACCGCCAGATTGGCCTGCATCGCGAGCGTCACATCGGGCGCAAATCCGAATCCGTTGACCTGCACTTCATCGAGATGCTTGACCCGCTCACCCTGCATCTGCGCACCTGTATGGCGTGAGAACAGGTTCTCGATGGCGAGGATCTGCGCTGTACGGCATTGCACCAGTTGTATTCGCTTGCGTGAGAGGTCCCGCATCGGACGTTCTTCTGCTGGATAGATGTAGCCTTCTGGCAGAAGTCCCAGACGCAGCAGTTGTGCGAGATGGGCGGCATCGCTGAAGTCACCACTGTATTTCAGGCCCTCATACTGCTGGATCGCTGCGGGGTTGGCCAGATGTACCCTGTAGCCATCGCCCATCAACTCATCGACGAGCCAGTACCAGTTGTACGTTGCTTCGATGACCACGCCCACGAGATCTTCGCGGTGCGGTGCCAGTGCTGCCCGGATCTGGATGGGATCGTTCGGCAAGCGCCGTTGGTAGAGCACCCGGTCAGCGTCATCGCTGACCACAACTACGCTGTTGTTCGAATGAAGGTCGATTCCACTAAACTTGTCCATGCCGGCCTCCTGTGCGTCAAGTGGGTGGACCAACCCTGACTTTACGCCCGCCGCCCTACGGCAACGGCGTGAGGCCGGCTACATGATTATCAG
>NZ_CYGY02000195.1 GCF_900007165.1 Paraburkholderia piptadeniae | reverse complement strand
GTGGACACATCCTTGCGATGCGAACCCTTGCCTTGCGACGCGTCGCCCATCTGGCTCGGAAGGCTTTTATTGCAGTTGGGCGGCGAGGGCGTCGGCACCCTTGTCGAGTCCGGTTCTGGCCGCGCTGAGCGATCCGAATGCAGCGGGCAGATTCATCGCGTTCGGATATTGCTTCGACACGTACGCCCGCAAAAGGCGATTGTTGGAACTGTCGTACACCTCAACGGCGTATGTCACCGAGCCGCTGAACGCGCCCTTGCCGCCGCGGATCGCCTGGACGCCGTTGTAGAGGTTCCCCGCGATATCGAAGTGCATCGCCTGTCCGACGAGCGCAGTGGTCTTTTCCGCGCCCGTCAGCGTGAGTTTGACGCGCAAGGTTGCAGGCGAAGGCTGGCTGGCGATTTCGAAATGCTTCGCGAGCTTCGCCGCAAACGTCTTGCCCATGTAATCTGCGAGCGCGGCCTTGTCGTCCTCCGGCATATCGGCGAACTGGTTGTCACTGCCCCGATACACGACAACCGGGTCGATCATGACCTGCGTGTAACGCGACCAGACGACGGGAGCGGCATACCTGTAAGGCACTTTTGCCGCGTCTTCGTCCCTGTTCTGCTTCAGTTGCGGCGATGACGAAATGCCCGAGTAGGCAACGGGCTGCACGCCCGAACATGCCGTCAGGGCAAGCGTTAGCGCGCTGACGAAAAGCAGCAGGGCGGGTCTCATGGCGGGCATTTCTCGTTCCTTGCGAGTGGATGTCAGATGTCGGCGACGTTGCAATTCGTGCGAAATGCGACGTGGCCGAAGCGTAGCACCGTCCATTCCGGATGTAAACCGTCTATCCGGTTTGTTTTTGAGTGCGATGTCGAGCGTACAATCTCGCTTTCCCGGTTCGGGCGATATGCTGCTTCAGGCTTTTCAGTGATTGGTGTGTTGGGCTTTCGCGGCCACGGCTTTGGCAAACAGGTGGCTGATCGGCTCGAATGACGACACTTTTTATGATATGGATAACCAGACCCGTTCGGAAAATACCCGCAAGAAGGCCATCGAAGCCGCGCTGACGATTCTCACGCATGAAGGCGTGGGTGGGCTCACGTTCGATTCGCTGTCGCGCGAGAGCGGGATCAGCAAGGGCGGGTTGCTGCATCAGTTCCGTACCAAGAATGGCGT
>NZ_CYGY02000191.1 GCF_900007165.1 Paraburkholderia piptadeniae | reverse complement strand
ATCCTCTTCGTCGATATCGATCACGTCGAGCTGTACAACGACACCTATGGTCACCAGACGGGGGACGACACGCTCGCCACGGTGGCCCGTTGCATTTCCGAAAACATACGGCGCCCGGGTGACAGCGCGGCCCGCTATGGTGGTGAGGAATTCGTGATTGTGCTGCCGCATACGGACGCAGCGGGCGCGCTGGCGGTCGCCGAAGCGATCCGCAAGGCCGTGGCGCGGCTGGGTATTGAACACGCGCCAGCCGCCCTGGGGCACGTCACGGTGAGCATTGGTGCCGCGACCTGGCAGGGGCAGGTCGCCGATACTGTGGCGTCAGTCATCAGGGCCGCCGACGAAGCCCTGTACAGCGCGAAGGCCGGCGGGCGGAACAAGACCTTCGGCACTATTCTCGTCTGACGTCAGGGCCGCAACATGGTCCGACACCTCAGCGCCATGGACAATTGACGCCCGGGCCGCCCCTGACGTCGATTGCTTCCTATCACATGGCCGGTGAAAGTTGTGCACAGAGAATGTGAATGAGCCTGTGGATAACTGCTACGGGAATGGTAACTGCTCAATAACGGGGGGCGAATGGGAGCGTTCTCGAGAATCGGAGGCGTTATCTGTACGATGGCGGAGAGCGCGAGGACGGCCACGTAATTCGTGCGG
>NZ_CYGY02000182.1 GCF_900007165.1 Paraburkholderia piptadeniae | reverse complement strand
CATGACCATGATGCTCGCCATACACCTGCTGCGCAATCGCATAGTCTTCGGCGAACGTCTCGTCATGACCGTGCCGATGCCCGCCGCCATACGCGCCCGTTTCCGGCTGGAACGGCATCTCGACATGATCGACGGATGCGCCCAGACGCTTGAGCATATCGGCGAGCACGGGATCGTATTCGAGCTTCAGATAATCCGCGCCCACTTCGACGGGCGTATGCCGGTTGCCGAGGTGATAAGCGGCGCGCGTCAGCGTCAGCGCGTCGGGCGCGCGCACGATCAGCACCGACTCGGCGGCCGCGACGACGCGCACCAGCGCGCCATCGTCGGCGACGAGCACATCGCCGTCGCGCAGCACCGTGCCGCGCGGCAGCACCAGCGCGACTTCTTCGCCGTTGTCGAGCGTCGCGGCAAGACGGCTCTTGCAGCGCGCATCAAACGCGAGCGTCAGCGTCGGCGCGCGCCTGATCAGAACGGGCGCGAGTTTGATATGGGCGCCCAGCAGTTTGTCTAACGTACGCATGTCAGAACAGGAAATAGCGTTGCGCCATCGGCAGGACTTTTGCGGGCTCGCAGGTCAGCAACTGTCCGTCGGCGATCACCTGATACGTCTCGGGATCGACGCTGATCGACGGCTGCCACGCGTTGTGGATCATGTGCGCCTTCGTCAC
>NZ_CYGY02000181.1:287-1187 GCF_900007165.1 Paraburkholderia piptadeniae | reverse complement strand
TCATGTGCGCCTTCGTCACATTGCGGCAGTTCTTCACTGCAACGATACGCTTGATGAGGCCATAGCGCCCGGCGATGTCGGCATCGAGCGCCATCTGCGAGACGAACGTCAGCGACGTGCGCGCCAATGCGCCGCCGCGTGTGCCGAACATCTCGCGATAGTGCACGGGTTGCGGCGTCGGAATTGACGCGTTCGGGTCGCCCATCTGCGCCATCGCGATCATGCCGCCCTTCAGGATCAGCGCGGGCTTGATGCCGAAGAACGCGGGCTCCCACAGGACGATGTCGGCCCATTTGCCGGGCTCGATCGAGCCGACTTCATGCGCGATGCCATGCGTGAGCGCCGGATTGATCGTGTACTTCGCGACATAGCGTTTCGCGCGGAAGTTGTCGTTGCGCGCGTTGTCCTCGGGCAGCGTGCCGCGCTGCACCTTCATCTTATGCGCGGTCTGCCACGTGCGGATGATCACTTCGCCCACACGCCCCATTGCCTGCGAATCGGAGGAGAGCATCGACAGCGCGCCGAGATCGTGAAGGATGTCCTCGGCTGCGATCGTCTCGCGGCGGATGCGCGATTCGGCGAACGCGATGTCTTCCGCAATCGACGGATCGAGGTGATGACAGACCATCAGCATGTCGAGATGCTCGTCGAGCGTATTGACGGTGTACGGGCGCGTCGGATTCGTCGACGACGGCAGCACGTTCGCCTCGCCGCAGACCTTGATGATGTCGGGCGCGTGACCGCCGCCCGCGCCTTCCGTGTGATACGTGTGGATCGTGCGGCCCTTGAACGCGGCGACCGTCGCTTCGACGAAGCCCGCTTCGTTCAGCGTATCGGTGTGGATCGCGACCTGCGTGTCGGTATCGTCGGCAACCGACAGGCAGTTGTCGATCGCAGCGG
>NZ_CYGY02000181.1:0-277 GCF_900007165.1 Paraburkholderia piptadeniae | reverse complement strand
GCGATCGTCACGCCCGGTTCAATGTCGGGATTGCCCGCCTTGCCGATGGCCGCGATGCGGCCGCCCTTGATGCCGATGTCGGCCTTCACGATGCCCCAGTGATCGAGAATCAGCGCATTCGTGACGACGGTATCGACGACATCGGCCGCAACGCGTTGCGACTGGCCCATGCCGTCGCGAATCACCTTGCCGCCGCCGAATTTCACTTCTTCACCGTAGATCGTGTAGTCGCGTTCGACTTCGATCAGCAGGTCCGTATCCGCGAGACGCACGCGGT
>NZ_CYGY02000190.1:259-490 GCF_900007165.1 Paraburkholderia piptadeniae | reverse complement strand
GCACGAATTCCTCACCACCATAGCGGGCCGCGCTGTCACCCGGGCGCCGTATGTTTTCGGAAATGCAACGGGCCACCGTGGCGAGCGTGTCGTCCCCCGTCTGGTGACCATAGGTGTCGTTGTACAGCTTGAAGTGATCGATATCGACGAAGAGGATCGACAGCGACTCGCCCACGCGCCTGGCCCGGTGCCATTCACGGTCCAGCAACTCGTCGAGCGCGCGACGGTTGT
>NZ_CYGY02000190.1:0-249 GCF_900007165.1 Paraburkholderia piptadeniae | reverse complement strand
CAGGCCGACAAAGCTCAGGGCAAACGCTGCCATGAGCGTGCCGAGCCGGATTGCCCGCTCCCGCCAGGCGGCGTAGATGTCCGGTTCGGCCGGTGCGACCTCGACAATCAGGGGCAGGCCCGGCAGGTGGCGGAATTCATAGACGCGGCGGATGCCATCAATGGAGGCCCGGTCTGCAAACGAGCCCTCGGGCTGGGTCATCATTTTCGAGAACGGTCCGGTGCCCGTCAGGTCTCGCCCGATGACCTG
>NZ_CYGY02000178.1 GCF_900007165.1 Paraburkholderia piptadeniae | reverse complement strand
TGCGCCCCGTGATGTCGTTAAGGCCGACATAGATCGCAGGAGAATCGTCGTAGGTCGCGACGCGCGCCGTCGCCATCGCCCAGAACTGCGTGCCGTCGGGCCGCCGGAACTGCACCTCCGCATTTCGCACGCTGCCCTCCGTCCTCAGATGCTGGATCAGATGGTCGCGCTCGCCTGGATCGGCGTAGAAATCCGCGATATTGGCCGACATGCCTTCGTCCATGCCGAAGAGTTCGCGCAGCGGCTCGTTCGTGTAGAGGATGTGTCCATCCGGCATCGACGTGATGCACAACGGCACCGGACTCGTTTCGACAATCGCGCGAAAGCGCGCCTCGCTTGCCTGCAAGCGCGCCTCCGCGCGCCGCCGCTCGTCGATCTGCGCTTGCAGGTTCGCGTTGGCGCGCGCCAGTTCTTCGGTGCGCAACGTGACGCGCCGTTCGAGATCGTCGCGCGCCTGCCATAGCGCAGCCTCCGTTTCCTTGCGCACGGCCACTTCGGCGAGCAGCTGCCGGTTCTGTGCGAGAAGCTGCTTGTGCATCGCGCGCAGTTCGAGATGCACGCCGACGCGCGCCAGCGTCTCGTCGACGCGCAACGGCTTGGTCACGTAATCGACTCCGCCCGCCGAAAAGCCCTCGACGCGATCCTCGTTGCCTGTCAGCGAGGTCATGAAGATAACGGCGATATCGCGCGTGCGTTCGTCGCGCTTCAGACGGCGACACGTCTCGAAGCCGTCGATGCCCGGCATCTTCACGTCGAGCAGGATCACGTCGGGCTGCGAGAAGGCTGCGCGCTCCAGCGCTTCGATGCCGTCGAGCGCCACCAGCACGCGGATGCCGCGCGCTTCGAGACTGTCGACGACCACGCCGAGATTCGCGGGCGTATCGTCGACGATCAGGACCGTGCCCGTATGTGCGACCGAGGCGGCGAGAGGGCTCATGATGCGGTGTTCCCTTCCAGGTACCGCTCAACGAGTTGCAGGATCGCCTTCGACTGATACGCGCGCGCCAGTTGATGCAGCCGCGCGGCGAACGCCGCATGCGCCGGATCGCTTGCCGCGATGCGCTCCGCCCACTGAACGATGCGCATGTTGCCGTCGCGCGCGAGCTGATGAAGTTCCGAGGATCTGCGCATAACCAAGGATGCGGTTAAGCGGCATGCTTCGCGCTCGATGGACGCCTCGCGCTCGTCGAGGTACGCACGATGCAGGCGCGTACCCATCGCGTTGAACGCCGACACCACGCGGTCGAGTTCATCCGCCTCGCGCGGCGGCTCGTGAAGATCGCAATCGTTCACAGTGCGCGCGATCGTCGCGAGATGCCGCGTGACGAACCGCCACAGAATATAGAACGTGAAGAGCGCGACCAGAAACGTATTCGCGCCCTGGCTCACCAGGATCACGAGCGCGGTGCGCGCAAGCTCGTGATAGAGATTGGCGAGCGTCGCCTCCACATACAGGGTGCCGATGCGTTCCACCTTGGCCTGCACGCGGTACAGGATCGGAAACTCCCGCGCGACCGTCATCTCCGTCATGCGCTCGCGCGCGGCCACGACCATCGCTGTGCCGGCCGACGGCGACTCGCGCACCTCGGCCGCGCGAATATCCGCGAGGCGAAGCATGCCTTGCAGTTCCAGCTTCAGTTGCGGCTGATCGAGCCGCCATAGCGCTTCGCCGAGACTGTCGCGATAGCTGCGATCGATATCGACGAGACGATTCTGAATCTGCGCGATGCCGCGCTCGTAGTCGCGATAGAGCTGCACCGCCGTCAGGATCAGCGTGATCGCGCAGCTAAAGACGAGCACCGTCGCGAGCAGCCGCAGCACCACGCTGCGCCGCACGTAACGGAGCCCGCTCCACCATGCGTCGAACCTGTCGAGAGCCATATCTTCCCGCGAGTGCCGCCGTTGTGTGTGTCCTGTTCTGCACTCGATGCCAAAGCCCGGTCTACCGCGCCCCACCCGGGTTTCAAACGTCCGATGAAACAACGCGCGCCGCCGTCCGCAGCCACTGCGCCCTGCCCCATGTCTTTGCGCGTTGCCTGCGTTGTCCGTTTGCTATTCCGGCACCTCGCCCACCGCCATCAGCCGGACCGTGCGCGCCGGACGTTCTACCAGTTCGTCGATCAGATCGGCCATTTCGCACTGCGCGTGAAAGCCGTACGCGTCGAGCTGGTCCGCGTGACGGCGCCGCAAATCGCGCATCGATTCACCCACCCGCCGCAGAGCAGCCGGCGTGCTGTCGGTCATCGGCCAGCAATGCAACAGATATGCGAGCGGCGTCACACTGCGCGTCTCACACCAGGTGTCGAACAGCCGCAGACAGAGCGAATCGACCTGCTCGACAACGTTCTCCCGCTCGGACAGATATGCCATCATGATGCATCGGTTGAGATCGCGTTTCGATGGCTCATCATCTGCGATCAGAACTTGTGTCGCAGTCAGCGCACGCGCAAAGACGGTCGTGTGACATCCTGATTCGCGTGTCGGGAAATCCTTAACGCTCACTCATGCAGAAAGCCTCGGCGCCGGTGAAAACCCCTTATATGCCGTTGCTTCACACTGTTCCGGTTCAGGAAATCCTGACGGCTCGAATCAGCGCTTCCTGAGACGACATTCCGCCGCCGCCGATTGGGCGCGCGCACCGATCACCCGTAGCATCGATTCATCGTGCATCGCGGAGAAAGTCATGGCGGGCAACAGATCGCTGCGCTCTCAAGTCGAAAAACTGGTCGGCTCGACACGTAGCCCGGCAGCGCGCGTGCGCCTGCTGGAACGCTCGCGCTCGGGCGGAACGTGTCGCGTGTGCATTCACATCGACAGGCCGACTGGCTCGTTCTCCCTCTTCTTCTTTCGTCATGCCGACGGCACATGGCATGTGTTTCCATCGGACAGGCGCCGACCGGAGATGGGGATAGGCCGCAAGGCAGCCTGATCGTTCTGCAAGCCAAGGAGACGCACATGCACGACGACGCTTCGAATGCATTGCCGCAATATGTGATCGAACTGCGCGCGTGGCTCAGCGACTGGTACGACCATGCGTTCAATGTGGGCTACATCCATCCGCCCTTCACACTCGACGAAGCGATTGCGGACCGCCTCGAGGGGTACTTCAAGGCAGGCCTGACGCCAGCCGAAGGCGCGACGGCGTTTTTCGGCTTCGTGCATTGAGAGGCGAGCGATGAGGTTTGAAGAGTTCGATGCCCGCTTGTCGCGCCTGCTGGTCACGATGCCTGCCGGGACGACCGCCGATCTGACGGACGGCATGATCGCCTGGTGGAATGGCGCGCGGACAATCTATGCGTGGATTGGCAAGGGCGACGATGGCAGGCACAGCGGATTGCACGCACGTGAACTCGACCTCGCCGACGACTGGGGACAATTCCATGACTGGCTCGCCGCATGGTTCGACGAGCCGCGCTTCAGTGCGCGTGCGGGTGTGGATCGTTACGGACGCTGACGGACGCGAAGACACCAGCGGTCGTCGCAGTTGCTCACTGAGGAGATCGGCAAGAAAGCGCCGGGTACGGCGTCGGTCGATCGCGGCAATCGTCGCCGCGGTCGGCAAGCCCGGCCATCCGTGCTGAAGATGCTTGCTCGAAAAAATTTGTGGAGCCAATCAATGAAACATATCGTCGGGCGTTATCGCGGATTCGCTATTGAGGCGCACATGGAGCCGCGGACGGTCCGGTCGTCCGATGGTGTCGCGCTGAGATACCGCGTCGAGTGGTCGTTGCACACACGGACGTTAAAACAAAAGGTCATCGGAGACTTTGCCGATCCCGTCATATACGATTCGGAGAGCGTCGCTCTCACCTGCGTCGACCGCAACGCTCGCACCCTTATCGATGCCATGCTGGCGGATGGTCTCGAGCGCGGTTCGGTCAGTCTGCTTCCGTCCACTCTAAATGCAAGCCTGCATGGTTTGGACGGTCATTCCTGAGGACCGTTCGAAGCGGGCGCTCGAGCATCACGCCGTGAGTCGTTGCTCCCCACGATGGTATGCGCGCCGGCTTGCTAGCTACCGGGTCCGTGCCAGCCCGGGTACGCTCGACATTGTGCGTTTGACCGGGGTGGCCGGGAGTTCGTCGGTTGCCGTTGTCTATGTGAGGGAATATCGGACCACCGGAACGCTCGGCGTCGCACGATGGCTTCACTTCTCAGCGGGCAACCCGCCTACGCGCTTTCGGCTCACTCCTGTGAGCTGCCCAGGCCGTCTCATCAAGCAACCGGGCAAAAAGCCGGTTAAGCATCGACTCAGGCAGAGGCGATAGCCCGAGCAACGAATGGAAAGCGAGGCCACTGGCTGCAAAGTATCGGAGCAAGGAAAGTTCAAGATCAGCAGATTCTTCCCGTAGCTTCTTCATCTTCGCGGCGTCGGTCGCCTTGAGGTCTTCCAGAAGTTCCGGACTCGCCACCAAAGCGGCGAGGATCGCCCGTGCGACCGAATGAGGCTGCTTGACGGATTCCCTGTAAATGGCGATCTGGGACGACAGGCACGGCTCCACTTTCGCCGCGCCATCCTTCACCATGTGTTCGCGCGCGATCTGGTCGAACCGCTCCTGCTGATGCTCCAGCAACGCCTTGAGGACGCCATTCTTGGTACGGA
>NZ_CYGY02000209.1 GCF_900007165.1 Paraburkholderia piptadeniae | reverse complement strand
AGAACACGACTGACATCAGCAACGTTGAGACGCAGATCAACAGTGGCTCGATCGGCCTGGTGCAGCAGGATCAATCGACACGCACCATCACGGTGGCGAAGGGCACGGACGGCACGGTCGTGGACTTCACGGGCACGGCAGGCGCGCGCAGGCTGACGGGTGTGGCCAACGGCAACGTCAACGTATCGAGCGTGGATGCGGTCAACGGCTCGCAGCTGTACAACGTGTCAAGCTCGACGGCAACGGCACTCGGCGGCGGCTCGACCTTCGACCCGACGACGGGCACGATCTCCGCACCGACCTATGTGCTCGACGGTGGCAACACGACCTTGACCAGCGTAGGCGGCGCAATCACCAACCTCGACGGCCGCGTGACGCAGAACACGACGGACATCAGCAACATCCAGACGCAGATCGACAACGGCTCGATCGGTCTGGTGCAGCAGGCCAGCTCGTCAGCGACAGTGACGGTGGCGAAGGGGACGGGCGGCACGCTGGTGGACTTCACGGGCACGGCAGGCGCGCGCAGGCTGACGGGTGTGGCCGCAGGCGACGTGAGCGCATCGAGCGTCGATGCTGTGAACGGCTCGCAGCTGTACAACGTGTCGAGCTCGACGGCAGCGGCACTCGGCGGTGGCTCGACCTTCGACCCGACGACGGGCACGATCTCCGCGCCGACCTACGTGCTCAACGGCGGCAACACGACCGTAACGAACGTGGGCGGCGCAATCACCAACCTCGATGGCCGCGTGACGCAGAACACGACGGACATCAGCAACATCCAGACGCAGATCAGCAACGGCTCGATCGGTCTGGTGCAGCAGGATCAAT
>NZ_CYGY02000177.1 GCF_900007165.1 Paraburkholderia piptadeniae | reverse complement strand
AACCCGGACATCTCTATCTAGCCGGGAAGCGGACATTTCAATCTGGCCTCGACATTAGTATTCCTTCGCATATGCTAAAACGCCTTGTGCACGAGCAGGCTCAAAAGCCGGCTCGTAATCGACCTGGTTGCTTGACTGCCAACCGGGTAGGAGAGGGCACGTCGCGTGAACATCGCGCTATCAAAGATGCGACAATGGATATGTTCAAGGCGAAAGGCGCTGGAGGAACGTTGATGCCAGGCAACACCTGTGTCCGGTGCGGAACAGTCATGTCGCCGCACGACGTTGTCAGCGTCGCTTCAGGCGATGGTGCCTTCCGGTCGCTCTGCAGCCGCTGTTTCAATACCGAGATGGCGCATCTTGCAGAGCTTCACGCCTTCGAACATCCGGAGTTTACGCCCGTGCGGCTGGCCGATGCGGATGGTGTTGTACACGAGTTTTATTTCCGCAGCCTGCTGTTCGGCGACCAGCTTTCACTGGAGGCGTTCGAACTGGCTCCCGGCGAAGAAGACTGCGTGGGTTTCCGTTTTCAGCTTCTCGGTGAACCACAGTCGGATCCGTTCGAGCTTCTGGGAAATCTGGTGCAGAAGGTCAAGCGTGCTCTGACGGTCAGGCATCTGGTCGAGCATGCCGGCAATCTCGAGGTAGCCGGAACGACGGTCCGTGGGCGAATCGAGTGGGACAGCGGACAGGACAGCGGCGAGAGCGGCCGCCTGCCGCGTGTGGTCATCGATGGCAGGCGCGTCGACTGGACCGATTTTGGGGCGATGTTGATGGCGTTCGAAGGGTGGCAGTTCCGGATTGAACTGGTGGATCCGAGCGACGAGGCATGAGGCATACATGTCGCTAGCCGGATTAAACGATACCATCGCCTCGGAGCCAACGATCAGCATCAGGCGCACCAACGGCCGTGTGCGATTCGGTCACAAGGAAACCTCGGCGGTCACTGCGTCCCACGGCGCGGTCAGACGGCCTTCTTCGCGCACAATAAGGCCAGCGTTCTCGAGCATCACCACGTCCTCGTAGACACGCTTGTAGTCCCGATCCAGCGCAGTTGCCAACGCCTTCACGTTCTCTGCGCCTTCGCGATGAAGATGACGAAGCATCTCAAGGCGCTTCGGCGACAGTGCAGCCAGCATCTCCTCGAGCGACAGAAACGTCACGTGCCGCTCTTCGAAATTCTCGCCTGCCTGCGCACGGTTGAACGCCGCCGCGAATCGACGACCCATATCCCGCGCGCCACCAACATGCACGTTCATTTTGCTCATGATTCACCTCGCTCACGTTTTACATCATCCAGAAAATCAGCCACCATCTGCTCAGGCGTCGAAAATTTGTACGGCTCTTCCCGATCCCGGTAGTGCCGGTGATCGCCTTTGCCTCGCTCGTTGTCGTAGCCGATGATTCGCTGACCAGCCCGACCATAAAACAGGCTGTACTTGAGACCGTGCGGTCGTTCGCCGTCGCTCTCCGGTAATCGCCAGATGCGCATTTCGAGAATGGCTCCATCCGGGTAGATGGTTCGGTCCTCGAACAGGAGCGTGGCTTTCTTCTTCATATGGCGCAGGATGCCACACAGAAGTTATGGCGTCAAGCGCCATAAGAGGCGCACGGTGGTTAATTGGCGACGCGGTTCTTCGGGTTCCGATATCGATGAATCGGTCAGTCGGCATAGCAGACTGACTGAAGACGCGGTCCACAGGACGCCAGAGCCGAGTCGAGACTTCAAGGGGCCAATGCGGCTTTCGGGCTGAACCCCGTCGGTCCCGTCTCTCCATCGCGATATCGCGTCGGCCACATCGAGGCATGCCGCTGATGCCGCACGATGATGGATGGGTTGGCTGCCAATAAGGCTTCGCAAATATGTCCGATCCGGTGCGCGTCCTATACTTGA
>NZ_CYGY02000110.1 GCF_900007165.1 Paraburkholderia piptadeniae | reverse complement strand
AACCTGTTGACGGAAGCCGGAAGGTTCTTCATAATCTCGTTTCTCTGCTGCTGATGCAGCAACGCAGCGAAGGCAAGGCGCCTCGTGCGGATGTTCTTTAAAAACTAACAGCCGACAGATGTGGGTGCTCGATGACGGCGCACGGCGGTTCTCCGGAACCGCTGATGGCAAAAGTAATCGAGACTCACACAGAAGTAATTGAGGAAGGTTCGATGGGGTTGAGAAACCCGATCGAACCATCTGTCAGTGATTTTGAGTGAGCGACCGGTTCGTAACAGAACCGAAAACAGTAACAGGTTTGAACTGAAGAGTTTGATCCTGGCTCAGATTGAACGCTGGCGGCATGCCTTACACATGCAAGTCGGACGGCAGCGCGGGCTTCGGCCTGGCGGCGAGTGGCGAACGGGTGAGTAAGACATCGGAACGTGTCCTGGAGTGGGGGATAGCCCGGCGAAAGCCGGATTAATACCGCATACGCTCTGTGGAGGAAAGCGGGGGACCGAAAGGCCTCGCGCTCAAGGGGCGGCCGATGGCAGATTAGCTGGTTGGTGGGGTAAAGGCCTACCAAGGCGACGATCTGTAGCTGGTCTGAGAGGACGACCAGCCACACTGGGACTGAGACACGGCCCAGACTCCTACGGGAGGCAGCAGTGGGGAATTTTGGACAATGGGGGCAACCCTGATCCAGCAATGCCGCGTGTGTGAAGAAGGCCTTCGGGTTGTAAAGCACTTTTGTCCGGAAAGAAAACCTCCCGGTTAATACCTGGGGGGGATGACGGTACCGGAAGAATAAGCACCGGCTAACTACGTGCCAGCAGCCGCGGTAATACGTAGGGTGCGAGCGTTAATCGGAATTACTGGGCGTAAAGCGTGCGCAGGCGGTGCTGTAAGACCGATGTGAAATCCCCGGGCTTAACCTGGGAACTGCATTGGTGACTGCAGCGCTGGAGTATGGCAGAGGGGGGTGGAATTCCACGTGTAGCAGTGAAATGCGTAGAGATGTGGAGGAACACCGATGGCGAAGGCAGCCCCCTGGGCCAATACTGACGCTCATGCACGAAAGCGTGGGGAGCAAACAGGATTAGATACCCTGGTAGTCCACGCCCTAAACGATGTCAACTGGTTGTCGGGCCTTCATTGGCTTGGTAACGTAGCTAACGCGTGAAGTTGACCGCCTGGGGAGTACGGTCGCAAGATTAAAACTCAAAGGAATTGACGGGGACCCGCACAAGCGGTGGATGATGTGGATTAATTCGATGCAACGCGAAAAACCTTACCTACCCTTGACATGTACGGAAGACTGCCGAGAGGTGGTTGTGCCCGAAAGGGAGCCGTAACACAGGTGCTGCATGGCTGTCGTCAGCTCGTGTCGTGAGATGTTGGGTTAAGTCCCGCAACGAGCGCAACCCTTGTCCCTGGTTGCTACGCAAGAGCACTCCAGGGAGACTGCCGGTGACAAACCGGAGGAAGGTGGGGATGACGTCAAGTCCTCATGGCCCTTATGGGTAGGGCTTCACACGTCATACAATGGTCGGAACAGAGGGTCGCGAAGCCGCGAGGTGGAGCCAATCCCAGAAAACCGATCGTAGTCCGGATCGCAGTCTGCAACTCGACTGCGTGAAGCTGGAATCGCTAGTAATCGCGGATCAGCATGCCGCGGTGAATACGTTCCCGGGTCTTGTACACACCGCCCGTCACACCATGGGAGTGGGTTTTACCAGAAGTGGCTAGTCTAACCGCAAGGAGGACGGTCACCACGGTAGGATTCATGACTGGGGTGAAGTCGTAACAAGGTAGCCGTATCGGAAGGTGCGGCTGGATCACCTCCTTTCCAGAGCTTACGCGTTCAACGTTGAGCGCTCACATCTGTCGGCTGTTGAGTTCAGAGACAGGCTCAGGGGTCTGTAGCTCAGTCGGTTAGAGCACCGTCTTGATAAGGCGGGGGTCGTTGGTTCGAATCCAACCAGACCCACCACGTTGTCTGCGGTGAGAGTGAGCGGATGCCCCGGGGTTGTGGTCAGTGCGGGGGATTAGCTCAGCTGGGAGAGCACCTGCTTTGCAAGCAGGGGGTCGTCGGTTCGATCCCGTCATCCTCCACCAGTTACCAGTGCACAGTGTTCTGCGCGATGCAGAAGGCTTCGCATTGGCAATTGCGCCAGTCAGCGCGGTATGGGCGGTATGCATGCCGGCTGTCGTTCTTTAACAATCAGGAAGAAGTAGTAAAGAGATTCGCGAAAGGGTGCCTGGAGATGGGCGCGTGAGTAGGCGAATCAGGGTTGTGATTGTATCGAAGTATTTTTAAGTTCCTCGAAAGAGGGCTTTGGAATACGGCACAACGCGAAAACTCAGCCTGTAGCGGTGGTGAATCGGAAAGAGACACACCCGTTATAGGGTCAAGCGAACAAGTGCATGTGGTGGATGCCTTGGCGATCACAGGCGATGAAGGACGCGGTAGCCTGCGAAAAGCGGCGGGGAGCTGGCAAACGAGCTTTGATCCGCCGATGTCCGAATGGGGAAACCCGGCCCGTATGGGTCATCCTGAACTGAATACATAGGTTCAGTGAAGCGAACGCGGTGAACTGAAACATCTAAGTAACCGCAGGAAAAGAAATCAACCGAGATTCCCAAAGTAGTGGCGAGCGAAATGGGAGCAGCCTGCATACTTTATTTTTACTGTTAGCCGAGCGCTCTGGAAAGTGCGGCCATAGCGGGTGATAGCCCCGTAGGCGAAAACAGTGAGAAAGAACTGGGTATGCGAGAAGTAGGGCGGGACACGTGAAATCCTGTCTGAAGATGGGGGGACCATCCTCCAAGGCTAAATACTCGTGATCGACCGATAGTGAACCAGTACCGTGAGGGAAAGGCGAAAAGAACCCCGGGAGGGGAGTGAAACAGATCCTGAAACCGCATGCATACAAACAGTCGGAGCCTCGCAAGGGGTGACGGCGTACCTTTTGTATAATGGGTCAGCGACTTACATTCAGTGGCGAGCTTAACCGATTAGGGCAGGCGTAGCGAAAGCGAGTCCGAACAGGGCGATCCAGTCGCTGGGTGTAGACCCGAAACCAGGTGATCTATCCATGGCCAGGATGAAGGTGCGGTAACACGTACTGGAGGTCCGAACCCACTGACGTTGAAAAGTCAGGGGATGAGCTGTGGATAGGGGTGAAAGGCTAAACAAACCTGGAAATAGCTGGTTCTCTCCGAAAACTATTTAGGTAGTGCCTCGTGTATCACCTTCGGGGGTAGAGCACTGTCATGGTTGAGGGGTCCATTGCGGATTACCTCGCCATAGCAAACTCCGAATACCGAAGAGTGCAATCACGGGAGACAGACATCGGGTGCTAACGTCCGGTGTCAAGAGGGAAACAACCCAGACCGCCAGCTAAGGTCCCCAAATATGGCTAAGTGGGAAACGAAGTGGGAAGGCTAAAACAGTCAGGAGGTTGGCTTAGAAGCAGCCACCCTTTAAAGAAAGCGTAATAGCTCACTGATCGAGTCGTCCTGCGCGGAAGATGTAACGGGGCTAAGCCATATACCGAAGCTGCGGATGCGTGCTTTGCACGCATGGTAGGAGAGCGTTCCGTAAGCCTGCGAAGGTGCACTGTAAGGTGTGCTGGAGGTATCGGAAGTGCGAATGCTGACATGAGTAGCGATAAAGGGGGTGAAAGGCCCCCTCGCCGTAAGCCCAAGGTTTCCTACGCAACGTTCATCGGCGTAGGGTGAGTCGGCCCCTAAGGCGAGGCAGAAATGCGTAGCTGATGGGAAGCAGGTCAATATTCCTGCACCAGTGTGAAATGCGATGGGGGGACGGATCGCGGAAGGTTGTCCGGGTGTTGGAAGTCCCGGTCGCTGCGTTGGAGAAGGTGCTCTGGCAAATCCGGGCACGCAATTCAAGGGCGTGGCGCGAGCTTCTTCGGAAGCGAAGCAACTGGAAGGGGTTCCAGGAAAAGCCTCTAAGCTTCAGTTTCACATTGACCGTACCGCAAACCGACACAGGTGGGCGAGATGAGTATTCTAAGGCGCTTGAGAGAACTCGGGAGAAGGAACTCGGCAAACTGGTACCGTAACTTCGGGATAAGGTACGCCCTGGTAGCTTGATGCGCCTGCGCGCAAAGGGTGAAAGGGTTGCAATAAACTGGTGGCTGCGACTGTTTAATAAAAACACAGCACTCTGCAAACACGAAAGTGGACGTATAGGGTGTGACGCCTGCCCGGTGCCGGAAGATTAAATGATGGGGTGCAAGCTCTTGATTGAAGTCCCGGTAAACGGCGGCCGTAACTATAACGGTCCTAAGGTAGCGAAATTCCTTGTCGGGTAAGTTCCGACCTGCACGAATGGCGTAACGATGGCCACACTGTCTCCTCCCGAGACTCAGCGAAGTTGAAGTGTTTGTGATGATGCAATCTCCCCGCGGCTAGACGGAAAGACCCCATGAACCTTTACTGCAGCTTTGCATTGGACTTTGAACCGGCTTGTGTAGGATAGGTGGGAGGCTGTGAAGCGTGAACGCCAGTTTGCGTGGAGCCGTCCTTGAAATACCACCCTGGTTTGTTTGAGGTTCTAACCTTGGTCCGTGATCCGGATCGGGGACAGTGCATGGTGGGCAGTTTGACTGGGGCGGTCTCCTCCCAAAGTGTAACGGAGGAGTACGAAGGTACGCTAGGTACGGTCGGAAATCGTGCTGATAGTGCAATGGCATAAGCGTGCTTGACTGCGAGACTGACAAGTCGAGCAGGTGCGAAAGCAGGTCATAGTGATCCGGTGGTTCTGTATGGAAGGGCCATCGCTCAACGGATAAAAGGTACTCTGGGGATAACAGGCTGATACCGCCCAAGAGTTCATATCGACGGCGGTGTTTGGCACCTCGATGTCGGCTCATCTCATCCTGGGGCTGTAGCCGGTCCCAAGGGTATGGCTGTTCGCCATTTAAAGAGGTACGTGAGCTGGGTTTAAAACGTCGTGAGACAGTTTGGTCCCTATCTGCCGTGGGCGCTGGATATTTGAAGGGGGCTGCTCCTAGTACGAGAGGACCGGAGTGGACGAACCTCTGGTGTACCGGTTGTCACGCCAGTGGCATCGCCGGGTAGCTATGTTCGGAAGAGATAACCGCTGAAAGCATCTAAGCGGGAAACTCGCCTTGAGATGAGATATCCCCGGGGCTTCGAGCCCCTTGAAGGGTCGTTCAAGACCAGGACGTTGATAGGTCAGGTGTGGAAGCGCAGTAATGCGTTAAGCTAACTGATACTAATTGCCCGTAAGGCTTGATCCTATAACCGGTGTGTTTCGCGGTCATGGTTAATGCTTCAGCATTGACCCGGACCCCGCCCCCGAAGGGGGGAGCACACAGGCGCAGTGATCGACGTTGTGCCACACGAAACAACGCAACCCGGATACATATTCTTTACGCTTCTTCCCGATTGGCTGCGGCGCTCACCACAGCGACGCGGCAACCCGTCATGCCTGATGACCATAGCGAGTCGGTCCCACCCCTTCCCATCCCGAACAGGACCGTGAAACGACTCCACGCCGATGATAGTGCGGATTGCCCGTGTGAAAGTAGGTAATCGTCAGGCTCCTTACACCACTCCCGGCCCCGCCCCCCAACAGGCGGGGCCGTGGCGTTTGTGGCGCTACATCTTATCTTCCGCTGAGCAGCGCTGCCGGTACAACCCGACGACGGACCTGAGCAGGCAGAAAAC
>NZ_CYGY02000031.1:41260-117659 GCF_900007165.1 Paraburkholderia piptadeniae | reverse complement strand
AGCAGCGCTGCCGGTACAACCCGACGACGGACCTGAGCAGGCAGAAAACCGGCCGTTGTCGGCAGATAGCGCTTTCTTGTTGATCCCACCCCCATCGAGTAGCCCAGCCGTAAGTCGTGAGACTTGGAGGCCTAGGCTGATACACCTGACCCCTACCCCGGCGAGCACACCATTCGTAAGCTAGCTAACTCGCCGCTTTTCGGCTGATGCAATTGCCGGAATTGGTTGGGCGCCGGTTGTCACAACGCACTCTGGACCAACGTAGTCCGCTCGAAACGAGTTTGTGGGTACTCAGGCATTCGTCCGCAACGGTCAGTCAAGACTCACGATTTCTCACCGCGCGGCATAACAATAAAGGCACGCACCCCATCGGCTGATGAGCGTCACCGGCGCGCCCAACCTCCTCACTCCGCAGCCAAAAATCTCTGCGCCAACCGAACCCAGTAAGTAGACCCGATCGGCAGCAAATCGTCGTTGAAGTCGTAACTCGCGTTATGCAGCATACAAGGCCCGGCGCCGTGTCCGGCTTCGCGATGCCCACCGTCGCCGTTGCCGAGGAATGCGTAGCATCCGGGCTTTGCCAGCAACATGAACGAGAAATCCTCGGCGCCCATCGTCGGCTCGACGGCATCGTCGACGTGTTCGTCGCCGACCATCTCCTTCATCACCGACGCCGCGAACCGTGCTTCCTCGCTGCTGTTGATCGTGGGTGGATAGTTGCGGTGAAACGTGATTTCGACTGAGCAGTCGTAAGCTTCCGCCGTGCTTTGGACGATCTTGCGCATCCGGGCTTCGATCAGATCGAGCGTCTCGGTGGTGAAGGTCCGCACCGTACCCGCGAGCCACGCCTCATCCGGCACGACGTTCACCGCATCGCCCGCATGGATCTGGGTAATCGAGAGCACCGCCGTATCAAGCGGCTTCTTGTTGCGCGTGATGATGCTTTGCAGGCCATTGGCGATCTGCACCGCAGTGAACACAGGATCGCGGCCATTGTGCGGTAGCGCCGCGTGCGAGCCCACGCCCTTGATTTCAATGCGAAATTCATTGCTGGAAGCCATGATCGGCCCTTCCGTCACACCGAAATTGCCCGCCGGCATCCCAGGCCAGTTGTGGATGCCGAACACGGCATCGACGGGGAAGCGCGTGAACAGCCCATCTTCTATCATGGCCTTCGCGCCGGCGCCGCCTTCCTCGGCCGGCTGAAAAATGAACACGACCGTGCCGTCGAAATCGCCTTCCTTCGCCAGATGCTGCGCCGCACCGAGCAGCATCGCCGTGTGTCCGTCATGTCCACACGCGTGCATCTTTCCTTCGTTTTTCGAGCGATGATCGAACGTGTTCAGTTCGTGGATCGGCAGCGCATCCATATCGGCGCGCAGACCGATCGACTTGGTTCCCGTGCCACGCTTCAACACGCCAACGACGCCGGTTTTCCCGATGCCTTCATGTACCTCGATTCCCCATCCAGCCAGCGTCTTTGCGACCAATGACGCCGTTTGCGCCTCCTCGTATCGCAATTCTGGATTGGCGTGAATCGTTCGTCGGAGAGTCTGAATTTCGCCGCGTGCGGCTTGTATTTCAGGGATCAGTTTCATGATGGATTGAGAAAGTGGCAGTGAGCAGTGTGATCCGGACAGTCGATTCCGGAGAGAGTGATAATTAATTCTACGCCGATCGCTATTTTTGACGGTCGCGTGTCAGATCGGATGAGGGGAACGTAATAGAATCAGGGCCTTCACTCGCGCAATCCCCGCTCGATATAAATATGAACGCTCCCGCTGAATTCGCTCGCGCCGTCTGCCCGCACGATTGTCCCGATACCTGCGCAATGCGCGTGACCGTGGAGAATGGCCGCGCCGTCAAGATCGTCGGCGATCCGGATCACCCACCGACGCAGGGCGTCCTGTGCACGAAAGTGAGCCGTTACGCGGATCGCGTACATCATCCGCGCCGGCTGACGACGCCGATGCGCCGCGTTGGCCGGAAAGGCGAAGGGCGGTTCGAGCCGATCAGTTGGGACGAGGCGCTGCAACTCGCGGCCGAGCGGCTAACGGAGATTGTGCGCCGCGCGCCCGAGGCGATTCTGCCGTACAGCTACGCCGGCACGATGGGTTTCGTGCAGGGCGACAGCATTGCGCAGCGCTTCTTCCATAAGCTCGGTGCGTCGCAGCTGGACCGCACGATCTGTGCAGCGGCGGGCGCGGCGGGCCTGAAATATACGTACGGCGCGAGCCTTGGCATGCTCACCGAGTTTTTCGACGAGAGCGAGGTGATCCTGATCTGGGGTGCGAACCCGATCGCGTCGAATCTGCATTTCTGGACGCGCGCGCAAGAGGCCAAGCGCCGTGGAGCGCGTCTGATCGCCATCGATCCATACCGCTCGCTTACTGCCGAGAAATGTCACCAGCACATTGCACTGAGGCCCGGCACGGACGGCGCGCTGGCGCTCGCCATGATGCATGTGCTGATCACGGAAGACATGCTCGATCACGCCTACATCGCCGACCATACGCTCGGCTTCGAGCAACTGAAGGCGCGCGCGCTCGACCATCCGCCTTCGCGCGCGGCTGAAATCTGCGGAATCGACAAGCAGACGATCATCGATCTCGCGCGTTTCTACGGCAGCACGAAAAAGGCGGCGATCCGCATGAACTACGGCATGCAGCGCGTGCGCGGCGGCGGCAACGCGGTGCGGGCGATCGCATGTCTTCCGTCGCTGACGGGCGCGTGGCGCGAGCGTTCGGGCGGTGTGCTGTTGTCGTCGTCGGGCTGGGCGCCTGTCGATTCGCATGCATTGGCGCGGCCCGATCTGATGCCGGGCTGGCCGTCGAATCAACCGCGCGTCGTGAACATGAACGAGATCGGCAACGCCCTGTGCAATCCGGGCGACGCCGAGTTTGGTCCGAAGATCGAAGCGATTGTCGTGTACAACTCGAACCCCGTCGCCGTTGCGCCGGATTCGGAGCGCGTTGCAGCGGGTTTCGCGCGCGAGGATCTGTTTACGATCGTCCTCGAGCACTTCCAGACCGACACCGCCGACTACGCCGATTTGCTGCTGCCCGCGACGACGCAGCTCGAACATCTCGACATTCACAAGTCGTACGGGCACACGCACGTGATGGTTAACCCGCCCGCGATTCCGCCCGTCGGCGATGCGCGCCCGAATACGGAGATTTTCCGCAGCATCGCGCGCGCGATGGGGCTTCAGGAACCGGCGTTGTACGAGAGCGATGAGACGGTCGCGTCGTCGGCGTACCGCTGGGACGATCCGATGCTCGAAGGCGTCACCTGGGAAACGTTGAAGCGCGACGGCTGGGCGAAGCTGAACGTTCCCGACGCGCCGTTCGCAAACGGCGGCTTCCGCACGCCGTCGGGCAAATGCGAGTTCTACAGCGAGCGGCTCGCGCAAGCTGGCCTCGAGCCCGTGCCCGATTACCTGCCGCCCTACGAGTCGGCGGACGGCTCGCCCGAACTCGCCGCGCGCTACCCGCTCGCGATGATTTCCCCGCCGGCGCGCAATTTCCTGAATAGCACGTTCGTGAACGTAGAAAGCCTGCGCGCGACGGAAGGCGAACCGCATCTCGATATCCATCCTGTCGACGCCGCCGAACGCGGCATCCACGACGGCGATCAGGTCCGTATCTTCAACGATCGCGGCTCGATGCAGGCGCGCGCGCGTGTCACCGACAAGGCGCGCGCGGGGCTCGTCGTTGGCCTGTCAATCTGGTGGAAGAAGCTCGCTCCGGACGGTCGCAACGCAAACCAGGTCACGAGCCAGGCGCTGACCGATCTTGGCGGCTCGGCGACGTTCTACGACTGCCTTGTCGAAGTCGAGCGAGTCTAAGCCACTCTGAACGCGCAGCGGAGGTTTCCGCTGCGCCGCCACGTCCCCGGTTGGCGCTTTCGAGTGCATCGTCTAACTGGGGGCTAACCCCGAATAGCCACGCGTGAGCGCATGCTACGATGCGATTTTTAGCACGACCATTCGAAAATCACGGAGGAGACGCCGTATGGAAAAAGTCTGGCTGAAATCGTATCCGCCCGGCGTGCCCAAAGAGATCGATGCGATCCAGTACGAGTCGATCACCGCGATGCTGGAAGAGAGCTTCCGTGCAAACCGCGCGAAGCCTGCGTTCGCGTGCATGGGCAAGCAGATCACGTACGGCGAGCTCGACAGCCTCTCCATTCGGCTTGCCGCGTGGTTTCAGTCAAAGGGCATCGCGCGCGGCGCGCGCATCGCGATCATGATGCCCAACGTCCTGCAATATCCCGTCGCCATCGCTGCGATCCTGCGCGCGGGCTATGTCGTCGTGAACGTGAATCCGCTCTACACGCCGCGCGAGCTGGAACATCAGCTGAAGGACAGCGGCGCGGAAGCGATCATCCTGCTCGAAAATTTCGCGGTCACGTTGCAGGCGATCGTGCGCAATACGTCGGTCAGGCACATCGTCGTGGCGTCGATGGGCGATCTGATGGGCGCGAAAGGCATGCTCGTCAATTACGTGGTGCGCCGCGTGAAGAAGATGGTGCCCGCCTGGAATCTTCCTGGACACGTACGTTTCAACGACGCCATTTCCGAAGGCGCTCGCGGCCCGTTCACGCCCGTCAAGCAAGGCCCGGACGACGTCGCATTTCTTCAATATACGGGCGGCACGACGGGCGTCGCGAAGGGCGCGACGCTTCTGCATCGCAATCTCGTCGCGAACGTGTTGCAGTCGCACGTGTGGCTCGAACCCGCGCGCTCGAAGCGCCCCGACATCGACCAGTTCGTGACTGTCGTCGCGCTGCCGCTCTATCACGTGTTTGCGCTGACCGTGTGCGGCCTGCTGACGATTCGCACAGGCGGTCTCGGCGTCCTCATTCCGAATCCGCGCGACATCGCGGGGATGATCAAGTCGCTGCAAGGCTACAAGATCACGACGATCCCAGCCGTCAACACGCTATACAACGCGATGCTCAATCATCCGGACTTTTCGAAGCTGGATTTCTCGAATCTGCTTGTCGCGAACGGTGGCGGAATGGCCGTGCAGGAAGCCGTCGCGAAACGCTGGTTCGAGCGCACGAGCGCGCCGATCATCGAGGGCTATGGCCTGTCGGAAACGTCGCCGTGCGTGACGTGCAATCCCGCGATCGTCACCGAGTACAGCGGCACGATCGGTCTGCCGCTGCCGTCGACGGAAGTGTCGATCCGCGACGACGACGGCAACGAACTGTCGGTCGGCCAGGCGGGCGAGTTGTGTATTCGCGGTCCGCAGGTGATGGCGGGCTACTGGAACCGTCCGGACGAAACGGCAAAGGTGATGACGGCCGACAGCTTCTTCCGCTCGGGCGACATCGCGACCATGAACGAAGACGGCTTCGTGAAAATCGTCGACCGGAAGAAGGACATGATTCTCGTGTCGGGCTTCAACGTCTATCCGAACGAAATCGAGGATGTGGTCGCGAAGCATCCGGGCGTTTTCGAAGTGGCGGCTGTCGGTGTGCCGGACCAGCATTCGGGCGAAGCGGTGAAGCTCTTCATCGTGAAGAAGGACGAGGCGATCACCGACGCCGACATCTTCGCGTTCTGCAAAGACCAATTGACGGGCTACAAACGGCCGCGCATCGTCGAGTTCCGCAAGGAACTGCCGAAGAGCAATGTCGGCAAGATCTTGCGCCGCGAATTGCGCGACGGTCGGGCTTGAGCGCGCGCGGCGCGTGAAGAACCGGAAGGGGCGTAGGCAGGCTACCGAAAACAGCTGGGCGCCGTAGTGAAAGCACGGCCCAATGGACGCTACGTCATTGGGCCGTTTCCATTTGTGCAGCGGCAAACGCGCCATCGCCGCGACGGTAGCGCACGCGACGAACAAAACAAACGCCGCGCAAATAAAAAAGGGCGCCCGAAGGCGCCCTCGAGGGTACTACGCATTCACAACTTATTAGAACTTGTGGCGGATACCAACGCGAGCCGTGAACTGGTTCTGGTTCGACGAAGCCGTCAGGCCGTTGATTGCTGCAACTGCCTTTCCGCCCGTCGAATCGTTGCCCGTAGCGTGCTGGTATACACCGATCAGGTAGACGTCCGTACGCTTCGACAGGAAGTAGTCGACGCCAGCCGAACCTTGGTGGTACTTCGCCGCGTCCTTGCCGTTCAGGCTGCTGCCGTGCGTGTAGTCATACGCGGCGCCAACCAGCAGAGCAGGCGTGAGCTGATACTTGAAGTTGAGTTCCGCGTTGTTGAACAACGCCGTCTGACCCGTGAGGCCCGGTGCTGCGAACGACGAGCCGAGGTCGTAGAACCGGGTGTATGAGTAGGTTGCACCGAGCGTCGCTGCGCCGAACGTATATGCACCGCCCGCGCCGATCACCTGATAGGTGTGAGCCGAACCGTAGCCGCTGTAGACAGGCGACGAGACGTTCGAAATCGCCGGGTTGACCGTGCCCGACGTGCTGTTGCCGAAGAACGAAACGTTCGGGTTACGAACGTTCAAATAACCAACGCCCAAGACCAGCGGACCGTTGTTGTAGCCAGCGCCCAGCGACCAGACCTGGTTACGCGAGTAGTCGCCCGCAACGCCGCCCAGGCTGTACAAACCGCCGAACGTCAGGCCGGCGTAATTTGCGCTCGTGAACTTGACCGCGTTGTTGGTACGGTACGCGTTGTTGAAGTTGTCCAGGTCGCCCGGGTGAGCAGCGATGTAGCCGCCCCACTGGTCGCCCGCTTCCAGCGGACCGACGTAGTCGACGACGGAGTCGTACTGGCGACCCAGCGTGACCGTGCCGAACTGGCTGCCCAAGCCGACGTAAGCCTGACGGCCGAACAGCAGGCCGCCTTGACCCGACTTGCCGTTGTTGACGTCGAAGCCGCTTTCGAGCACGAAGATCGCCTTCAGGCCACCGCCGAGGTCTTCCGTGCCGCGCATGCCCCAACGGCTGCCTTGCAGAACGCCGCTCGACAGGTTGTACAGGTGCTTGCCGCCCGAGTTGGTATTGATGTTAAAACCTTCGTCAATAATGCCGTACAGCGTCACGCTGCTTTGCGCGTGAGCGACGCCAGCAAACGCGCCCAAAGCTGCAAGAGCGAGAAGCGACTTTTTCATCGAAAGATCTCCAAGGATTTGCGAATTATTTTCAAACAAGGCAAGTATTTATCTGCGTTGCGGCCTTGCGTAACTCCGTAAAGAAGTTGCACGTAATGTAACAAAGAGACCTAAGTGAACAAAGAAAAAGCAGGGTGCCCGCCGGTCCGCTGTTTCGTTTACGCAACATGGTCTAAAATCGAAAATCGGCCGTCGGAACCACCCTGAAGATTTTCTTGCCGTCAACCGCAAACCCCTGATGCACAAGGATCTGCGGGGAGTGGTGCGCGCGCCGCGTCGTGGAGGCCAAGATGCTGATTGATGAGTTGATTACAGAGTTTGATCGGGGTTTACGCTCAATAAATGGGGTGTCTCGGATGTCGCGTCCGCTGCCTGTTCCGCCCGCGTCCGTAGAGCCTGTCGAACTGACTGATGAAGAGCGCGCGCATGCGGCGGGACTGATGCGCGTCAATCATGTCGGTGAGGTGTGTGCACAAGCGCTTTATCAGGCGCAAAAGCTGGCGACGCGCTCGCCGGCGCTCAAGCAGGCATTCGAGCATGCCGCGCGCGAAGAGGAAGATCACCTCGCATGGACCTACAAGCGCCTCGAAGCGCTCGATTCGCGCCCGAGTCTGCTCAATCCACTCTGGTATGCTGGCGCCCTCGCGATCGGCTTCGCGGCCGGGCGCCTCGGCGATCGGGTGAGTCTCGGCTTCATGGCCGAGACGGAGCGGCAGGTCGAGTTGCATCTCGGCGGCCATCTCACCACGTTGCCGGAGGGCGATCACGAATCGCGTGCGATCGTCGAGCAGATGCGTGTCGATGAAGTCGCGCACGGCAAGGCTGCGACGGACGCGGGCGGTGCCGAATTGCCATTCCCGGCGCGAGCGCTGATGCGCGCCGCGTCCAGGATCATGACTCGCACCGCGTACCACGTTTGACCTGATTTAACGCTATTCGCTTGAAGTGGGCGGCGCTCCCCGCGCCGTCCGTAAAATCGCTCCAAATCCTCAGCCGGCCCGCGCCTTTCGTCCTACCAGAACGCTTTCCCGCCACGCTCTTCCCTCGCACTTTTCACGTATCACATTCACAAGTCTCACTAGCTCATTCATTTATAACGGTTTTCTTTTTTTGCACGCTGCGTGAGCAAGCGGCGCTAAGTCCTTGTTCTTGCAAACAAAATTCGTCAAAAAACCGTGCGTCTCCCTTGACCGGTGTTGGGGGTTACTCTAAAGTGGGAGACAGTGTGAGAAAGTGTTTTTTTGTGTGATCGGACGCGCTTTCTCCGGTAAATTTCCAGAATCGGGCGATATCTTTCGGCGCCCTGACAAAAGGGGAGCGAAGTGTTCCAAGGGGCGTCAGCGCTGACACTCGACGCGAAGGGGCGGATGTCCGTCCCGGCTCGCTATCGGGATGCGCTGCAAGGGCAGGCAGAAGGACGGGTGACGGTTACCAAGCACCCGGACGGCTGCCTGTTGCTGTTTCCGCGCCCCGAGTGGGAAGTCTTTCGCGCGAAGATCGCCGCGCTCCCGATGGAAGCCAAGTGGTATCAGCGGATCTTTCTCGGCAGCGCTGCGGACGTCGATATCGATACGGCCGGCCGCGTGTTGATCGCGCCGGAACTGCGCCAGGCGGCGTCGCTGGAAAAAGACGTGATGTTGTTGGGAATGGGTAATCGCTTCGAACTGTGGGACAAGGAAACGTACATCGCGCAAGAGCAGGCGGCGATGGCGCAGGGCATGCCCGAGTCTCTGAAGAACTTCACATTCTGAACGCAGGTAATCGAAATGGCGCCTGCGATGGGTAACGAATTGCAGCATCGCACGGTGCTGCTCGAAGAAGCGGTGAATGCGCTCGTCACGCGCGCGGACGGCGTCTATGTGGACGGCACGTTCGGGCGCGGTGGCCATAGCCGCGCGGTGCTGGCAAAGCTGGGTGAAGCGGGGCGTTTGATCGCTTTCGACAAAGACCCGCTCGCCATCGCCACCGCGCAGCAGATCGCCGATCCGCGCTTCGAGATCGTGCATGAAAGCTTCGCATCACTGCGCGACGCGATGAGCGCGCGCGGGGTAGGGCGTGTGTCGGGGGTGTTGCTGGATCTGGGCGTGTCGTCGCCGCAATTCGACGATCCGGAGCGGGGTTTCAGTTTCCGCGCCGATGGCCCGCTCGACATGCGGATGGACCCGACGCGCGGCGAGTCCGCGGCGGATTGGCTGGCGCGGGCCACGGTGCAGGAAATGACGGAGGTGATACGGGATTATGGGGAAGAACGGTTTGCTTTTCAGATTGCAAAGGCGCTTGCTGCTCGCCGGGCAGAGTCCGACCGTCTTGGGCCTCTCGTCAGCACGGGCGAGCTTGCCCAAATCGTGGCTAACGTCGTCAAAACCCGTGAGAAGGGTAAGGACCCGGCAACCCGCACCTTTCAGGCTATACGGATTCACATCAATCAAGAGCTTGCGGAGCTGCAAGTCGTACTAGAAGCAGCATTGTCGTTGCTGGAGCAAGGGGGGCGGCTGGTCGTGATCAGCTTTCATTCGCTCGAAGACCGGATCGTCAAGCGGTTCATGCAGGCGCAGTCGAGCGCGCCTGCCGTCGACCGCCGTCTGCCCATCCGCGCCGTCGATCTGCCGAGCCCTCCGCTCAAACTGCTTGGCCGCGTATTCGCGAGCGACGCCGAAGTCGCCGCCAACCCGCGCGCCCGTTCCGCCGTGATGCGCGTTGCGGAGCGGATCGCGCCATGAATCGTCTCAACATCTTCCTGCTGATCGTCGTAATGGGTTGTGCGCTTTCCGTCGTCAAGGCGACGAACCAGCAGCGTCAGTTCTTTATCCAGTTGCAGCGCGCCCAATCGCAGGAGCGCCAGCTGCAGCAGGATTATTCGCAGCTTCAATATCAGCAGAGCGCGCTGTCGAAGACTTCGCGCATCGAGCAGATCGCGACCGACTCGCTGAAGATGCAGGGCGCGACCACGGGGCGCACGCAATATTTGACGCTTGACGCCGGTTCCGCGAAGGCCGAAGACGCGCCGATTCCCGCTTCCGCGCCGGCCTCGGCGCCCGCCATGAACGTTCGTCGAGGCACGCGATGAAGAAATCGTCGAACAAGAACAAGAGCGTCGCGTTCTCGGCGAATCCGATTCTTTCGGTGCGCCTGCCGATGTGGCGCTCGAAGCTCGTCGTGTTCCTGCTCTTTATGGCGTTCGTCGCGCTCGCGGGGCGCGCGTTCTGGATTCAGGGCCCGGGCAACGCGTTCTATCAGAAGCAGGGCGAAAGCCGCTATCAGCGCCGGCTGGAGCTGCCCGCCACACGCGGCAAGATTCTCGACCGTAACGGCCTCGTGCTCGCGACGAGCCTGCCCGTGCGCGCGATCTGGGCGATTCCCGAATCGGTGCCGGACGATCTCGGCGCGGACAAGCTCGCGCAGCTCGCCAAGCTGCTCGACATGACGCAGCCGGAGTTGCGCAAGAAGCTGTCGGAAGATAAGACCTTCGTCTATGTGAAGCGCCAGGTGCCCATCGAGGTGGCCGCGAAAGTGGAGGCGCTCAATATTCCCGGCATCTATCAGCGCGCCGAGTACAAGCGCTTTTATCCGGAAGGCGAGATCACCGCTCACCTGATCGGCTTCACGAACGTCGAGGACGAAGGCCAGGAAGGCGTCGAGCTCGGTGACCAGAAGCTGCTCGCGGGCGTGGCCGGCAGCCGCCGCGTGATCAAGGACCGCATGGGCCACATCGTCGAAGACGTGGACGAGCAGGTCGTGCCGCACAACGGTCAGGACGTCGATCTGTCGATCGACAGCAAGATCCAGTACATCGCGTACACGAACCTCAAGGCGGCCGTGCAGCGGTTCAAGGCCAAGGCGGGCGCCGCGATGGTGATCGACGTGCGAACGGGCGAAGTGCTCGCGCTCGTCAATTACCCGACGTACAACCCGAACGACCGCTCGCACCTGACGGGCGACCAGTTGCGCAACCGCATTCTCACCGACACGTTCGAGCCGGGCTCGATCATGAAGCCGTTCACGGTTTCGCTCGCGCTCGACCTGCATCGCGTCACGCCGACTACACTGGTTGATACGGGCGGCGGCCGCTTCGTGCTTGACGGCGCGCCCATCACCGACGACTCCGCGTTCGGCGTGCTGACGGTCGGCGGCGTGATCCAGAAGTCGAGCAACATCGGCGCGACGAAGATCGCGATGCAGCTCAAGCCCGAAGAAATGTGGAACATGTACACCAGCATCGGTCTCGGCCAGGCGCCGAAGGTCGGTTTCCCAGGCGCGGCGGCGGGCCGTCTGCGTCCGTGGAAGAGCTGGCGCCGGATCGAGCAGGCGACGATGTCGTACGGCTACGGCCTTTCGGTGTCGCTGTTCCAGCTCGGGCGCGCGTACACGGCCATCGCGCACGACGGCCAGTTCATGCCCGTGTCGATCTTCCGCACGCCGAAAGATCAACCGATGACGGGCGCGCAGGTTTTCTCGCCGACCACCGCGCGTGAAGTGCGCGCGATGCTCGAAACCGTCGTCTCGCCGGGCGGCACGTCGCCGGATGCGGCGGTGCCGGGCTATCGCGTCGGCGGCAAGTCGGGTACGGCGTACAAGCACGTCGGCCGCGGCTACGATCACAGCAAGTACCGCGCGTCGTTCGTCGGCATGGCGCCGATGCCGAATCCGCGCATCGTGGTGGCCGTGTCCGTCGACGAACCGACGGCGGGCAGCCACTTCGGCGGCCAGGTATCGGGCCCCGTGTTCTCGTCGATCGCCGGCGATACGCTGCGCTCGCTGAATGTGCCGCCCGATCAGCCCGTCAAGCAGATGGTCGTATCCGACGACGTGAATCCCGCCGCGCCCGCGGCAGCATCACAACCGGCGGCGAACGGCGCGAAAAGACTCGCGACGCACGCGGCGCCGAAGAAGTTGACGATTTCAGACAACGCGAAGAACCGCCCCGGAGTAGTTCGATGAGTGCGCTGCGTTCTTCTCATCCGGCGCAACAGCAGATTGCTGACGCGCTCGCCTGGCTGCGCGCACGCGTGCAGCCAGGCGCACATTTGCACGCCGATACCCGCACCATCGCGGCGGGCGACGTGTTTCTCGCCTATGCCGTCGACGGCGCTGACAACCGTCCGTTCATCGACAACGCGATCGAGCGCGGCGCGGCTGCCGTGCTCGTGCAATCGGACGGTTTCGGCGGCAACATCGACGCGGCGACGATGCTCGCCGTACCCCGCCTGAACGAACTGGCGGGCACGATCGCGAGCGCATGGTACGACGATCCGAGCGACGCGATGCGCGTGATCGGCGTGACGGGCACGAACGGCAAGACCTCGTGCACGAACTGGATTGCGGCGGCGCTGACGGCGCTCGGCGAACCGTGCGCGATCATCGGCACGCTCGGCAGCGGGATGCCGGGCCACCTCGTGCACACCGGCTTCACGACGCCCGATGCACCGCAATTGCAGCGCAGCCTCGCGCAGTTGCGCGCCGCGGGCGCGAAAGGCGTCGCGATGGAAGTTTCGTCGCACGCGCTGCATCAGGGCCGTGTGAACGGCACGGCGTTCAGCGTCGGCGTGTTCACGAATCTGACGCAGGACCACCTCGACTATCACGGCACCTTCGAAGCGTACGAAGCGGCGAAGGCGCGTCTTTTCGCATGGCCGGAGCTGAAGGCCGCCGTCATCAACGCCGACGACGAAGCGGGCCGCCGCATGATCGCGAGCACGAAGGGCCACGCGAAGACGATCGCTTACGCGCTCGAGCAGCACGCCGACGTGCAGGCCGATGCCTGGATCGTCGCGTCGAACGTGCGCGCAACGGCGACGGGCACGGCATTTCATCTCGCATCGGATTGGGACGACACGGAGATCGAGGTCAACACGCTCGGCGCGTTCAACGTGAGCAACCTGCTCGGCGTGCTCGGCGCGCTGCTCGCGTCCGACGTGCCGTTCGATGCGGCCGTTGCGCAACTCGCAAAGCTCGAATCGGTGAACGGCCGGATGGAGCGCCTTGGCGGCCGTTTGCAGAACGACGAACCGCTCGTCGTGATCGACTATGCGCACACGCCGGATGCGCTCGAGAAAACGCTGACCGCATTGCGTCCGATTGCCGATGCGCGCGGCGGCAAGCTGATCTGCATGTTCGGCTGCGGCGGCGATCGCGACGCGACGAAGCGTCCGCTGATGGGCGCAATCGCGGAGCGCTGTGCCGACGCTGTCGTCGTGACGAGCGACAACCCGCGCAGCGAAGATCCGCAAAAAATCATCGACCTGATCGCGGCCGGCATGAAGGACGACTCGAAGGCACGCCGCATCGAAGACCGCGCGAGCGCGATCTTGCAGGCGGTGCGGTGCGCCGCTCGCGAAGACGTTGTCGTGCTGGCGGGCAAGGGTCACGAATCGACGCAGGAAATCATGGGCAAGAAGCGCGCGTTCTCGGATCAGGATCACGCACGGCTCGCGCTCGCGGCCCGCGCGACGCACGGACGTGGAGGTGGCGAATGACTCGGCGAGGTGACGCGATGTTCTCGCTGCGTGAAGCCGCTGCCGTCATTCCGGGCGCAACGGTGACGGGTGACGAATCGGTTTCGTTCGACGGCATCTCGACGGACAGCCGCACGTGCGGTCCCGGCGACCTGTTCGTCGCGCTGAAGGGTGATCGCTTCGACGCGCACGACTTTCTCGCGGACGTTGCCGCGCGCAACGTGAGCGCGGTCCTCGTCACGCGCACGCCGGACAACTTCAGCGTACCCGCGTTGCGCGTGCCGGGCGACACGCGCACGGCGTTGGGCGCGCTCGCGAACGGTTGGCGCCGTCGCTTTGCGATGCCGCTCGTCGCGGTGACGGGCAGCAACGGCAAGACGACGGTCAAGGAAATGATCTCGTCGATCTTCGCCGCGGCCGTAGGCGAATCGTCGCGTCTCGCGACGGCGGGCAATTTCAACAACGACGTCGGCTTGCCGTTGACGCTGTTCCGTTTGAGCGAAGCCCACAAGCTCGCCGTGGTCGAACTCGGCATGAATCATCCTGGCGAAACGGCGCTGCTCGGCAAGATCGCCGAGCCGACCGTCGCTGTCGTCAATAACGCGCAGCGCGAGCATCAGGAGTTCATGGCGACCGTCGAGGCCGTCGCGCTCGAACACGCAGCCGTGATTCACGCGCTTAAAGCCGAAGGCGTCGCCGTGTTTCCGGCCAACGACGCCTACGCCAGCATCTGGCGCGTCGCGGCGACGGGCAGCCGCATCATCGATTTCGCGCTGAACACGACGGAGCGCACGACGCAGGCAGCCGTTCAGGGAACGCTCGACGGCAATCAGCTGAGCATCGATACGCCCGAAGGCCACGTCGACGTCACGCTGCAAGTGCTCGGCGCGCACAACGCGCACAACGCACTGGCGGCGACGGCGGCGGCGCTCGCATCAGGTGTCGCGCTCGATGCGATCAAGCGCGGTCTCGAAGCGTTTGGCGCGGTGAAGGGCCGCCTGCAGGTGAAGCGCGCGGTGCTCGGCGCGATGGCGGGCGCGACCGTGATCGACGACACGTACAACGCGAATCCCGATTCGATGATCGCCGCAATCGACGTGCTGGCCGCGCGTCCGTCGCCGCGCGTGCTGGTGATGGGCGACATGGGCGAAGTCGGCGACAACGGCCCGGAATTTCATCGCGAAGTCGGCGCATATGCGAAGGCGCGCGGCATCGATGCGCTGTACGCGTTGGGCGATGCGTCGCGCGACGCGTGCGCCGCATACGGCAGCGAAGCAAAGCATTTCGACGATGTGCATGCGCTCGTCGCGCAATTGCAGCAGACCGGTCATGGCGCGGCTGCGACGTATCTCGTGAAAGGCTCGCGCTTCATGAAAATGGAACGCGTGGTGGACGCCGTTACGAGTCCACAACCCGCACCGGGCACGGCGCCCGGCGCACACTGAAAGAGAAGGACAGAAGCATGCTACTGGCGCTGGCGCAATGGCTGCAGAACGACGTCGGCTTTTTGCGCGTGTTCAGTTATCTGACGTTTCGTGCTGTCGCGGCGACGATCACCGCGCTGCTGATCGGGCTCGTCTGCGGCCCGTGGGTGATCCGCAAGCTGACGGCGATGAAGGTCGGCCAGGCCGTGCGCAAGGACGGCCCGCAAACGCACCTCGTGAAATCCGGCACGCCGACGATGGGCGGCGTGCTGATCCTGATCGGCATCGCCGTGTCGACGCTGCTGTGGGCCGATCTGACCAACCGCTTCATCTGGATCGTGATGCTCGTCACGTTCGGCTTCGGCGTGATCGGCTGGGTCGACGACTATCGGAAGGTCGTCTACAAGGACCCGCGCGGAATGTCGTCGCGCGAAAAGTATTTCTGGCAGTCGGTGATCGGTCTCTTCGCGGCCGTGTATCTCGCGTTCAGCGTGTCGGAAGCGAGCAACGTGCGCGTGTTCGATCTGTTCATGGCATGGGTGCGCAGCGGCCTGTCGATGGGCCTCCCCGCGCGCGCCGACCTGCTGCTGCCGTTCCTCAAGTCGATGACCTATCCGCTCGGCGTGTGGGGCTTTATCGCGCTCACGTACTTCGTGATCGTCGGTTCGAGCAACGCGGTGAATCTCACCGATGGCCTCGACGGCCTCGTGATCATGCCCGTCGTGCTGGTCGGCTCGTCGCTCGGCGTGTTCGCGTATGTGATGGGCAGCGCGGTCTATTCGAAATACCTGCTGTTCCCGCACATCGCGGGCGCGGGCGAAATGCTGATCTTCTGCTCGGCGATGGGCGGGGCAGGGCTCGCGTTCCTCTGGTTCAACACGCACCCGGCACAGGTGTTCATGGGCGACGTCGGCGCGCTCGCGCTCGGCGGCGCGCTCGGCACGATCGCGGTGATCGTGCGCCAGGAAATCGTGCTCTTCATCATGGGCGGGATTTTCGTCGCCGAGACGGTGTCGGTGATGTTGCAGGTCACGTGGTTCAAGTTCACGAAGGCACGTTTCGGTGAAGGCCGCCGCATCTTCAAGATGGCGCCGCTGCATCACCACTTCGAATTGTCGGGCTGGAAAGAGACGCAAGTCGTGGTGCGTTTCTGGATCATCACGCTGATGTTGTGCCTGTTCGGTTTGTCCACGCTCAAGCTGCGTTAAGCAGCATTCAAAGTCGCAATCAAGGGGAAGCAGTCGATGTTTGGCGAGAAGTTTCGGGATCGGCAAAAGCCGATGGTGCTCGTGCTGGGGCTCGGCGAATCGGGCCTCGCGATGGCGCGCTGGTGCGCGCGGCATGGCTGCCGCCTGCGCATCGCCGACACGCGCGAAGTGCCGCCGAACCTGTCCGCGCTCGAGGCGCACGGCATCGCTGGCGATTTCGTCGGCGGGCCGTTTTCTCCCGTGCTGCTGGAAGGCGTCGAGCTGGTCGCGATCAGTCCGGGCCTGTCGCCGCTCGCCGCCGATCTCGTGCCGCTGATCGCAGCGGCGCGCGAGCGCGGCATCCCTGTGTGGGGCGAGCTCGAATTTTTCGCGCAGGCATTGAGAACGCTCGGCGAAAGCGGCTACGCGCCGAAGGTAATCGCGATCACCGGGACGAACGGCAAGACCACCACGACGAGCCTGACGGGCCTGTTGTGCGAACGCGCGGGCAAGAAGGTCGCGGTCGCGGGCAACATCAGCCCGGCTGCGCTCGACAAGCTCACGGAAGCCATCGACAACACCGCGTTGCCCGACGTGTGGGTGCTCGAACTGTCGAGCTTCCAGCTTGAGACGGCGCACACGTTCGAGCCGGACGCGGCCGTGATCCTGAACATCACGCAGGATCATCTGGACTGGCACGGCGGCCTCGATGCGTACGCGGCGGCGAAGGGCAAGATTTTCGGCAAGAACACGGTGCGCGTGCTCAATCGCGACGACGCGCGCGTGATGGCGCTCGCGCCATCCGAGCAGAACGGCGCGCAGGTGGTGACGTTCGGCGTCACGGAGCCTTTGCGCGACGGCGACCTGGGTCTGCTGCGCGACAGCGGCATGATCTGGCTCGTCGAGGCGCAGGACCGCGACGCGACCGACGAACCCACGCCGACACGCCGTCGCAAGAGCGAATCCGCGACGCCGCCGGATATCGCGTTGAAGCGCCTGATGCCGGCTGACGCGTTGCGCATCCGTGGCCTGCACAACGCGACGAATGCGCTCGCCGCATTCGCGCTCGCGCGCGCCATCGGCCTGCCCGGCGCGCCGCTGCTGCACGGCTTGCGCGAGTATCGCGGCGAGCCGCATCGCGTAGAGCTGATCGCGTCGATCGACGGCGTCGATTATGTCGACGACAGCAAGGGCACGAATGTCGGCGCGACGGTTGCGGCGCTCGACGGGCTCGCGCAGCGCGTCGTGCTGATCGCGGGCGGCGACGGCAAGGGCCAGGCCTTCGAGCCGCTTGCCGAGCCCGTGACGCGCTGGTGCCGCGCCGTGATGCTGATCGGCCGCGACGCGCCGCAAATTCGCGCCGCGCTTGCGCATACGGGCATCGCGATGACCGACCACGCGACGCTCGAAGAAGCGACGCGCGCAGCCACCGCCATCGCGGAACCGGGCGACGCCGTGCTGCTGTCGCCTGCCTGCGCCAGCTTCGACATGTTCAAGGGTTACGCGCATCGCGCCGCGGTGTTCCGCAGCGCGGTCGAAGACATCGCTGCCGAACGGGGGACGATGATATGAGCTGGTCGGAACGTTTCGGTTCGCAACTCGGCAAGCAGCGCGGCTCCATAGCGGGCCAGCCAGGCGGCGCAGCTGTGTCGGAACGCACGTCGCGCACGGGCGGACTGTCGAGCGCCGTCAACGGCGTGCGTCCGCTGCGCTCGCGGATGCTCGACTATGACCATTCGCTCGTGTGGGTCGTCGTTGCGTTGTTGGGGCTCGGCATCGTGATGGTGTACTCGGCGTCGATCGCGATGCCCGATTCGCCGAAGTACGCGTCGTATCACGACTACGCATTCCTGATGCGCCAGGTCATCTTCGTCGGCATGGGCACGATCGCGGGCGTGATCGCGTTCCGTGTGCCCATTTCGACGTGGGACAAGTACGCGCCGAAGCTCTTCCTGATCGCGCTCGTCGCGCTCGTGATCGTGCTGATTCCGCACATCGGCAAGGGCGTGAACGGTGCGCGCCGCTGGATTCCCCTCGGCATCACGAACATGCAGCCGTCGGAAATCATGAAGCTCGCCGTGACGATCTACGCGGCGAACTACACGGTGCGCAAGCAGGAATACATGCACAGTTTCGCGAAAGGTTTCCTGCCGATGGGCTTTGCCGTCGGCGTGGTCGGCATGCTGCTGCTGCTCGAGCCGGACATGGGCGCGTTCATGGTGATCGCGGCGATCGCGATGGGCCTGCTGTTTCTCGGCGGCGTGAACGGCAAGATTTTCGGCGGGCTGGTTGCAACGGCCGTGGGCACTTTCACGCTGCTCGTGTGGGCGTCGCCGTGGCGCCGCGAGCGGATCTTCGCGTACCTCGATCCGTGGGACGACCGCTACGCGCAGGGCAAGGCCTATCAGCTGACGCACTCGCTGATCGCATTCGGCCGCGGCGAATGGTTCGGCGTGGGCCTTGGCGGCAGCGTCGAGAAGCTCAACTATCTGCCGGAAGCGCACACCGACTTCATTCTCGCCGTGATCGGCGAAGAGCTGGGTTTTGTCGGCGTGCTGGTCGTGATCCTGATGTTCTACTGGATCGTGCGCCGTTCGTTCGAGATCGGCCGCCAGGCGCTCGCGCTCGACCGCACGTTCGCGGGTCTCGTCGCGAAGGGCGTCGGCATCTGGTTCGGCGCGCAGACCTTCATCAACATGGGCGTGAACCTCGGCCTGCTGCCGACCAAGGGTCTCACGCTGCCGCTCGTCAGCTACGGCGGCTCGGGCATCTTGCTGAACTGCATCGCAGTGGCGGTGCTGATGCGGGTTGACTACGAGAACCGGGTCCTCATGCGCGGGGGCAAGGTATGACGATGCAGCAACGCACGCTGATGGTGATGGCGGGAGGCACCGGGGGACACGTGTTCCCGGGCTTGGCCGTCGCTCATCTGATGCAGGCGTGGGGCTGGCGTGTCGTGTGGCTCGGCAATCCGTCGGGCATGGAAGCGACGCTCGTCCCGAAGCACGGCATTCCAATGGAGTACGTGCAGTTCGGCGGCCTGCGCGGCAAGGGCATCACGACCAAGCTGATGCTGCCCGTGAATCTGCTGCGCGCATGCATGCAGAGTCTCGCGGTGCTGCGTCGCGTGAAGCCTGACGTGGTGCTCGGCATGGGCGGCTACATCACGTTCCCGGCGGGCGTGATGACGGCGTTGAGCGGCAAACCGCTCGTGCTGCACGAACAGAACTCGATCGCGGGTCTCGCGAACAAGGTGCTCGCGAAGCTCGCGAGGCGCGTGCTGGTCGCGTTCCCGAACGCGTTACCGCATGCGGAGTGGACGGGAAATCCGATTCGCGCGGAACTTGCGCGCACGCCGGCACCCAAAGCACGCTACGCGGCGCGCAGCGGTCCGCTGAACGTGCTGGTCGTGGGCGGCAGCCTGGGCGCGTCGGCATTGAACGAAACGGTGCCGCGCGCGCTCGCGCAGCTCGCGCCGAACGAGCGGCCGCGCGTCGTGCATCAGGCGGGCGCGAAGCATATCGACGCATTGCGCGCGAACTACGCAGCGGCCGGCATCGCGGCGGGCGACGACGTGCAGCTCGTGCCCTTCATCGACGACATGACGAGCGCCTACGCGAACGCCGATCTCGTGATCTGCCGTTCGGGCGCGATGACGGTCGCGGAGATCGCGGCCGTCGGCGTGGCGGCTTTCTTCGTGCCGTTCCCGTATGCCGTCGACGATCACCAGACAACCAACGCAGCGTTTCTCGCCGATCACGGCGCGGCGCTGCTCGTACAACAGCGCGACCTGACGGCGGAGAAGCTCGCCGACTGGTTGCGCAGCCAGACGCGGGACTCGCTCGCGGACATGGCGGAGCGTTCGCGCTCGCTCGCGAAACCCGATGCCACCGAACAGGTCGCGCAGGTCTGCGCGACGGTTGCCGGCGTGACAACGAGCCTGAGCCCGGAAGGAAAGCAATGAAACATATCGTCAAACACATTCACTTCGTCGGGATCGGCGGCGCGGGCATGAGCGGCATCGCCGAAGTGCTCGTCAATCTCGGCTATCAGGTGAGCGGCTCGGATCTGTCGCGCAACGCCGTGACGGAGCGGCTTGCCGCGCTCGGCGCGCGCATCGCGATCGGCCATGACGCGGAGAACATCGAAGGCGCGAACGCTGTCGTCGTGTCGACTGCCGTGCGCAGTGACAACCCCGAGGTGCTCGCCGCGCGTCATCGCCGCATTCCCATCGTGCCGCGCGCGGTGATGCTCGCGGAACTGATGCGCCTGAAGCAGGGCATCGCGATCGCAGGGACGCACGGCAAGACGACCACGACTTCGCTCGTCGCGAGCGTGCTCGCGGCAGGCGGGCTCGATCCGACCTTCGTGATCGGCGGCAGGCTGATCAGCGCGGGCGCGAACGCGCGTCTCGGCACGGGCGATTTCATCGTCGCGGAAGCGGACGAATCGGATGCGTCGTTCCTGAACCTCTTCCCGGTGATCGAGGTCATCACGAACATCGACGCCGATCACATGGATACCTACGGCCACGATTTCGCGCGGCTCAAGCAGGCGTTCATCGAGTTCACGCATCGGCTGCCGTTCTACGGCATCGCGGTGCTGTGCGTCGACGATCCGAACGTGAAGGAAATTTTGCCGTTCGTGTCGAAGCCGATCATCCGCTACGGCTTCGCGCCCGATGCGCAGGTGCGCGCCGTCAACGTCGAAGCGCGCGAAGGCCGGATGCATTTCACGGCGATGCGCGAAGATGCGCCGCCCATCGACATCGTGCTGAACCTGCCCGGCATGCACAACGTGCAAAACGCTTTGGCCGCAATTGCAATTGCGACTGAACTCGAGGTGAAAGATGCCGATATCCAGCGAGCGCTCGCGGATTTCAACGGCGTCGGCCGGCGTTTCCAGCGATACGGCGAAGTGCCCGTGGCAAGCGGCGGCGCGTACACGCTCGTCGACGACTACGGCCATCACCCGGTCGAAATGGCCGCGACGATCGCAGCGGCGCGCGGTGCATTTCCCGAGAAGCGTCTTGTGCTGGCGTTCCAGCCGCACCGCTTCACGCGCACGCGCGACTGCTTCGAAGATTTCGTGAAAGTGCTGTCGACGGTCGATGCGCTCGTGCTGACGGAAGTGTACGCAGCGGGCGAGTCGCCCATCGTCGCAGCGGACGGCCGTTCGCTTGCGCGCGCGATCCGCGTCGCGGGGAAAGTCGAGCCGGTGTTTGTCGAAACGGTGGATGAAGTGCCGGATGCGCTGGCCGCGATCGTGCGCAACGGCGATGTGGTGATCACGATGGGTGCGGGTTCGATCGGCGCAGTGCCGGGCCGGCTCGCGGAAAACGAAGGTGTCAAATGAGTGGTATCGATCCTAAATCTTTCGGCAAGGTCGCCGTGCTGATGGGCGGCGTGTCCGCCGAGCGAGAAGTGTCGCTGAACTCCGGCCGTCTCGTGCTGCAAGGGCTGCGTGATGCGGGCGTCGACGCGCATCCGTTCGATCCGTCCGAGCGGCCGCTGGCCGCGTTGAAGGACGAAGGCTTCGTGCGCGCATTCAACGCGCTGCATGGCGGCTACGGCGAGAACGGCCAGATTCAGGGCGCGCTCGATTTCTACGGCATCCGCTACACGGGCAGCGGCGTGCTGGGCTCTGCGCTCGGCCTCGACAAGTTCCGCACGAAGCTCGTGTGGCAGCAGCTCGGCGTGCCGACGCCGCCGTTCGAAGCCGTGCTGCGCGGCGACGACTACGCCGCGCGTGCGCGGGACATCGTCGCGAAGCTCGGCCTGCCGCTCTTCGTGAAGCCCGCGAGCGAAGGCTCGAGCGTCGCCGTGATCAAGGTGAAGACGGCGGATGCACTCGCGCCCGCGCTCGAAGAAGCGGCGAAGTTCGACAAGATCGTCGTCGTCGAGAAGAGCATCGAAGGCGGCGGCGAGTACACGGCGTGCATCGCGGGCGATCTCGACTTGCCCGTCATTCTCATCGTGCCCGCCGGCGAGTTCTACGACTATCACGCGAAGTACATCGCCAACGACACACAATATCTGATCCCGTGTGGCATCGCCGCCGAAGAAGAGGCGCGCCTGAAGAAGCTCGCGCGCCGCGCGTTCGATGTGCTCGGCTGCACGGACTGGGGCCGCGCCGACTTCATGCTGGACGGCGACGGCAATCCGTACTTCCTCGAAGTGAACACGGCGCCCGGCATGACCGATCACTCGCTGCCGCCGAAGGCCGCGCGCGCGGTCGGCATCAGCTACCAGGAACTGGTGGTGAAGGTGCTCGCGCTGACGCTGAAGGACTGAACAGAGAACTGAAGGAATCGCACGCAGATCATGTGGAACAACGTTCGCCAGCTCAATCTCGCCGCCAGCGCATTGCACGCGCTGTTGCTGCTCGTGCTGCTGGCGGCGGGCGGCTACTGGCTGATCCAGCGCCCGAACTTCGCGCTGCGTGAGATCAGCATCGACGGCGACACCGAGCACATCAATTCGCCGACGGTGCGCGCAGGCGTGGTCGGACGCTTGAAGGGCAACTTCTTCACCGTCGATCTGGATTCGGCGCGCCAGGCGTTCGAGCAGATGCCGTGGGTGCGTCACGCGAGCGTGCGCCGCGTGTGGCCGAATGCGCTCGCCGTCACGCTCGAAGAGTACAAGCCGCTCGGCACGTGGGGCACCGATCAACTCGTGAGTACCGATGGAGAGGTGTTCACGGCGAACCAGGGCGAGCTCGATGAAGAATTGCCCGCGTTCGAGGGCCCGGATGGGTCGGCGAAAGAAGTCGTCGCGCGTTATCAGGACTTCAAGAAGTGGTTTGCGCCTGTCGGGGCGACGCCGGATGAAGTGACGCTGTCGTCGCGTTTCGCGTGGACGGTGAAGCTGTCGAATGGCATGCAGGTGGAGCTTGGACGCGAGCGCAATCAGGACACGCTGTACGACCGCTGCAAGCGGCTCACCGCGGCATGGGGCGCGGTGACGCAACGTTGGGGGAAGGATATCGAGTATGCGGACTTGCGCTATCCGAACGGTTTCGCCATTCGTGCAGCAGGCATGCGCTTCATTACGGAACCCGACAAGGGCAAGAAGTAACAGGACATCACACGCAATGAGCACGCTATGAGTAAAGACTATAAAGATCTGCTGGTAGCCCTCGACATCGGCACGGCGAAAGTGGTCGCCATCGTTGCCGAGTTGAAGGGCGAAGGTCATTACGAGGTGATCGGACTCGGCCAGAGCGAATCGAAGGGGCTCAAGAAAGGCGTCGTGGTGAACATCGAGGCCACGGTGCAGTCCATTCAACGAGCGCTCGAAGAAGCCGAGCTGATGGCCGACTGCAAGATCACGAACGTATTCACCGGGATCGCCGGCAGCCATATCCGCAGCTTCAATTCGAGCGGCATGGTGGCGATCAAGGAAAAGGAAGTGACGCAGACAGACGTCGCGCGCGTGATCGAGACGGCCAAGGCGATCAACATTCCGACCGATCAGCAGGTGCTGCACATCCTGACGCAGGAATTCATCATCGACGGCCAGGAAGACGTGCGCGAGCCCATCGGCATGAGCGGCATCCGTCTCGAAGTGAAGGTGCACATCGTGACGGGCGCGGTGAGCGCGGCGCAGAACATCGTGAAGTGCGTGCGCCGCTGCGGCCTCGAAGTGAATGATCTGATCCTGCAGCCGCTCGCTTCTTCGCTGGCGGTGCTGACGGAAGACGAAAAGGAACTGGGCGTGGTGCTCGTCGATATCGGCGGCGGCACGACGGACATCGCGATCTTCAGCGAAGGCGCGATCCGCCACACGGCCGTGATCCCCATCGCCGGCGATCAGATCACGAGCGACATCGCGATGGCGCTGCGCACGCCGACGCCGGACGCCGAGGACATCAAGGTGAGCTACGGCATCGCGAAGCAGGCGCTCGCCGATCCGGACGAAATGATCGAAGTGCCGGGGCTCGGCGAGCGCGGTCCGCGCACGCTGTCGCGCCAGGCGCTCGCGGCCGTGATCGAGCCGCGCGTCGAAGAACTGTTTTCGCTCGTGCAGCAGGTGGTGCGCGAGTCGGGTTACGAAGAACTGCTCAGCTCGGGCGTGGTGCTGACGGGCGGCGCGTCGATGATGCCGGGCATGGTCGAGTTGGGCGAGGACATCTTCCTGAAGCCGGTGCGCATCGGCGTGCCGGAGTATGCAGGCGGTCTCGCTGACGTCGTGCGCAATCCTCGCTATTCGACGGCGATGGGTCTGCTCGTCGAAGGACGCTCGCAGCGCATGCGCGGCCGCAAGGTGGCGGTGCAGTCGGGATCGATGGGACAGGTGTTCACGAGGATGAAGGACTGGTTCCTCGGCAATTTCTAAAGAATCTGCAGCAAAGGGAAATACGCGCTGGTGCCGGCGGCCGGCGCGCGACAGAGGGTTGCCCGATCTTCTGCCGAATAACGGCCGAGTAAGCGGTACTTATTTTCTTGACGGAGGCAACATGGAATTCCAGATGCTGGAAACGGAAACCAACGGCACCATCATCAAGGTGGTGGGCGTGGGTGGTGCAGGCGGCAATGCAGTTGCACACATGATCAATCGCGGCGTGCAAGGCGTCGACTTCATCGTGATGAACACGGATGCGCAAGCGCTGTCGCGCTCGCGCTCGCCGAACGTCATCCAGTTGGGCAACACGGGTCTGGGTGCAGGCGCGAAGCCGGAAATGGGCCGCGCGGCAGCCGAGGAAGCACGTGAGCGTATCGCGGACGCACTGCGTGGCGCGCACATGGTGTTCATCACGGCAGGCATGGGTGGCGGCACGGGCACGGGCGCAGCACCCGTGGTCGCGCAGATCGCGAAGGAAATGGGCATTCTGACGGTCGGCGTCGTCAGCAAGCCGTTCGAGTTCGAAGGCGGCAAGCGCATGCGCGTCGCTGAAGCTGGTTCGCAGCAACTGGAGGATCACGTCGACTCGCTGATCGTCGTCCTGAACGACAAGCTGTTCGAGGTGATGGGCGATGACGCCGAAATGGACAAGTGCTTCCAGTGCGCTGACGACGTGCTCAACAACGCGGTCGCGGGCATCGCCGAAATCATCAATGTCGATGGTCTCGTGAACGTCGACTTCGAAGACGTGAAGACGGTGATGGGCGAGCAGGGCAAGGCGATGATGGGCACGGCGACGGTGGCCGGCGTCGATCGCGCGCGTCTCGCGGCGGAACAGGCTGTCGCAAGCCCGCTGCTGGAAGGCGTCGATCTGTCGGGCGCGCGCGGCGTGCTGGTCAACATCACGTCGAGCCGTTCGCTGCGTCTGTCGGAAACGCGCGAAGTGATGAACACGATCAAGAGTTATGCTGCCGATGACGCGACCGTGATTTTCGGCGCGGTGTACGACGACGCGATGGGCGATGCGCTGCGCGTAACGGTGGTGGCAACGGGTCTGGGCCGCGCTGCGAAGAAGCAGCAATCGGCGCCGATGACGCTGCTGCGCACGGGCACGGACAATCAGCCGGTCGGCGCTGCGCAGCATGGGTACAACACGCAGCATCACTCGACGGCGGCGGATTACGGTTCGCTGGACACGCCGGCAGTGTGGCGCACCTCGCGTGATACGGCGGCTTCGCACGTGCAGGCGCTGCAGGAGAAGGGCGTCGATACGTACGACATCCCGGCCTTCCTGCGCAAGCAGGCAGACTGAGGTTCACGCAGGAGCGGGCTTTCTGCGGCGTAATCATCTGATTTGTGGCTTGATTGCGCGCAGCAGGAATGCACGAGCGTGGCGGGTGGAACGGCAATGAGGCCGCGTAGGGTCGCGCGCGCGGCACGGACAGGTGTCCTCTTCGCATCGGCGAAGCGGTTCGGGGCACTGTCGCCGGATGAAAACTCCACTGCGGCACGAGTACGTGCGAGCGTGCTCCGCATCGATGCGAAGGAACGAGCATGATTCAGATAGGTGAAAAGCTTCCCCAGGCGACCGTTTACGAGTTGATCGGGGACGGGCGCGAGGGTTGCACGATCGGGCCGAACAGCTTCGACGTGCGCGAACAGACAGCGGGCAAGCGCGTGGTGATCTTCGGATTGCCGGGCGCGTTCACGCCGACCTGTTCGGCCAAGCACGTGCCGGGTTACGTCGAGCAGGCGGAGAAGTTCCGTGCTGCCGGGATCGACGAGATCTGGTGCGTGTCCGTCAACGACGCGTTCGTCATGGGCGCGTGGGCACGCGAACAGCGCACCTCGGGCAAGGTGCGCATGATGGCGGACGGCAGCGCGGCTTTCACCCGGGCACTCGGTCTGGAGCAGGACCTGTCGGCGCGCGGCATGGGAATCCGTTCCCAGCGCTACGCAATGGTGGTCGACGACGGCGTGGTCAAGACGCTATACGTCGAGGCACCCGGCAAGTTCGAAGTGAGCGATGCGGCGAGTATTCTCGCGACGTTGAGCCAGGCATGACGCGGCTTTGAAGCTTCGCCGCAACCGCGCAGACCATGCTTGTTGCGCTGCGGCAACGCTTTTATGACCCCGTTGTGACAGGCCGTAACGCGGGCCGATTACCGGAAACGCCTCCGTTCCGGGCATCGGCCCGTCACGCTTCCCGATCAGGTAACGCAGCGAAACAGATTGAAACGCCAGCGCAGCGGCGCTCCGGAAACGATTGGAGTATAATTCGCGCTATGAAATAAAAAGTCCTGATTAGGATTTTTAATCGAATAGAAGATCACCATGTTGAAGCAGCGCACTATCAAACAGATCGTCAAAACGGTTGGCATCGGCTTGCACTCGGGCCGCAAGGTCAATCTGACGCTCCGCCCGGCGGCGCCGGACACGGGCATCGTGTTTTCCCGCGTGGATTTGCCCACGCCGGTGGACATCCCCGCGTCGGCGATGGCGATCGGCGATACGCGGCTTGCATCGGTGTTGCAGAAGGACGGCGCGCGCGTGTCGACGATCGAGCACCTGATGTCCGCGTGCGCGGGCCTGGGTATCGACAACCTCTACGTCGACGTCACCGCTGAAGAAATCCCCATCATGGACGGCAGCGCGGCATCCTTCGTGTTCCTGATCCAGTCGGCGGGCATCGAAGAGCAGAACGCGGCGAAGAAGTTCATCAAGGTCACGAAGCCGGTCGAAATCCGCGACGGCGACAAGTTCGCGCGTCTCGATCCGTATTTCGGCTTCAAGCTGAAGTTCACGATCGACTTCCGCCATCCCGCCGTCGACAAGACGGGGCAGGCGCTCGAAGTGGACTTTGCGAACACGTCGTATGTACGCGAGATCGCGCGTGCCCGTACGTTCGGCTTCGCACACGAAGTCGAGATGATGCGCGAGCTCGGCCTGGCGCGCGGCGGAAGCATGGATAACGCGATCGTGCTCGACGAGTACCGCATCCTGAACAACGACGGCCTGCGTTACGACGACGAATTCGTGAAGCACAAGATGCTGGATGCGATCGGCGACCTGTACGTGGTCGGCCATCCGCTGCTCGCGTCGTACGACGCATACAAGTCCGGCCACGGCCTGAACAACGCGCTGCTGCGCGAACTGCTGGCGCACGAAGATTCGTATGAGATCGTCACGTTCGACGATCCGCAGAAAGCGCCGCGCGGTTTCGCGTACGACACGCAGACGGCGTTTGCCTGACTTCAAGCGCTCGGGCCATCACCGGGCAGCAACGAAAAAGCGGCCTGAAAAGGCCGCTTTTTTCATTCCGACGCGATTCTTCAGCGAATTCATTTCCGATGCCGGGCGGCCATGCGCGCGAGCGCGGCCTGCAACGGCGACGGTTCCAGCGATTCGCTGAGTTCGTGCAGCGCATCCGCGCCCGCGCGCGACATGCGCGCCTGCTTCACGCGCGGCGGCTCTTTCGCGGGCTGCGGGCGGACGCGGATTTTCAGCGAATTCACCGGCCAGCCGCGCTGTTGCAGATCCGACAGCAGACGCGGCTCCAGATGCCGCAACCGTGCAGCGAGCGCGTTGTGCGCGGCGAACAGCGCGAGCACGCCGTCCTTGATGAAGCCCGGCTCGACGCTCGTCGCCAGATAGTCGGGCAGCAGCTCGGACAGATCGCGCTCCAGCGCGGCGACCTGCTCGACGCCGGCTCGCAATGCCGCGAACGCGTCGGTGCGGTTCAGCACTTCGGCGACGGCTTGCGGCCTGCGCACGTCGAACGACCGCGAGCCGAGCTTCGGGCCGGGCTTCGGCGACTGCCTTGAAAACGGTGAGAAACGGCTCATCTGAGACTTTGAATGGTAGCCGCGCCGAGTGCGCGCCCATGCCGCGATTGTACCGGTTGTAACATGCGGCAGCGGCGCGCAACGACGTTCGCACATACCGTGGACGCCCATATCCACAGCGCTTTCGGCCTGGCCGGACGGCCAATGGTCTTGCTGCTGACACAGGCGTACGCGGGGGCGCGTGCTAAAATCCATGATTCGAATTCACTCTTGGACCTAAGCCGCCGAGGCCCACACGACCGAGGGTTGCAACAAGGTGAAAGGGTGTAAAAACCGGCCTTGCAACCCAGCCGAAGCCGCGACGCAACCACGATCCGATGACCACCGGTTTTCTACAAAAGATTTTTGGCAGCCGCAATCAACGGCTCGTCAAGCAATATCAAAAGACCGTCGCGGCGATCAATGCGCTCGAACCGCAGATCGAGCAATTGACGGACGATCAACTGCGCGCGAAAACGACGGAATTCCGGCAACGCGTCGGCAGTGGCGAGTCGCTCGACAAGCTGCTGCCCGAGGCGTTCGCGGTCTGCCGCGAGGCAAGCAAGCGCGTGCTGAAGATGCGGCACTTCGACGTGCAGCTGATCGGCGGCATGGTCCTGCACTACGGCAAGATCGCGGAAATGCGCACGGGCGAAGGCAAGACGCTCGTCGCCACGCTCGCGGCCTACCTGAACGCGCTGTCCGGACGCGGCGTGCACGTCGTGACGGTGAACGACTACCTCGCGCAGCGCGACGCCGAGTGGATGGGGCGCCTCTATAACTTCCTCGGCCTGTCGGTGGGTATCAACCTGTCGCAGATGGACCACGGCCCGAAGCAGGAAGCGTACGCCGCGGACATCACGTACGGTACGAACAACGAATTCGGCTTCGACTACCTGCGCGACAACATGGTCTACGAGACCGATGCGCGCGTGCAGCGGGCGCTGAACTTCGCGATCGTCGACGAAGTGGACTCGATTCTTATCGACGAAGCCCGCACGCCGCTCATCATCTCCGGCCAGGCCGAAGATCACACCGAGCTCTACGTGCGCATGAACGCACTGCCGCCGCTGCTCGAGCGCCAGATTGGCGAAGAGAAGGCGGACGGCACGGGCGTCGAGAAGCCGGGCGACTACACGCTGGATGAAAAGGCGCGCCAGGTGTTCCTGACGGAATCGGGCCATGAAAAGGCGGAGCGGCTGCTCGCCGAGTGGGGCCTGATCGGCGAAGGCGAGAGCCTTTACGCGCCGCAGAACATTACGCTGATGCACCACGTGTACGCGGCGCTCCGCGCGCACACGCTGTTCTACAAGGACCAGCACTACGTCGTTCAGAACGGTGAAGTGGTGATCGTCGACGAATTCACGGGCCGTCTGATGGCGGGCCGCCGCTGGTCAGACGGTCTGCACCAGGCCGTCGAAGCGAAGGAGCACGTGAAGATTCAGAGCGAGAACCAGACGCTCGCATCGATCACGTTCCAGAACTATTTCCGCATGTACGCGAAGCTGTCCGGCATGACGGGTACGGCCGACACCGAAGCGTACGAATTCAACGAGATTTACGGCCTCGAAACGGTCGTGATTCCGACCAACCGCCCGCCGAAGCGGATCGACAAGCAGGACCAGATCTACAAGACGGCGATGGAGCGCTACAACGCGGTGATTCGCGATATCCGCGAATGCTATGACCGCAGTCAGCCCGTGCTGGTCGGCACGACGTCGATCGAGAACTCGGAGCTGCTGTCGCAGTTGCTGAACAAGGCCGGTCTGCCGCACGAAGTGCTGAACGCGAAGCAGCACGCGCGCGAAGCGGCCATCGTCGCGGAAGCGGGCCGTCCGCAGCGCATCACGATCGCGACGAACATGGCCGGTCGCGGCACGGACATCGTGCTCGGCGGCAACGCCGAGAAACAGGCCGCGTTCATTGAAGCCGACCTGTCGATCCCCGAAGACGAAAAGGCGGCGCGCATCCAGAAGCTGCACGACGAGTGGCAGACGCTGCACGATCAGGTGAAGGCCGCGGGCGGTCTGCATATCATCGGCACCGAGCGTCACGAATCGCGCCGTATCGACAACCAGTTGCGCGGGCGTGCGGGCCGTCAGGGCGATCCGGGTTCGTCGCGTTTCTATCTGTCGCTTGAAGATCCGCTGCTGCGCATTTTTGCGGGCGACCGCGTGCGCGCAATCATGGATCGCCTGAAGATGCCGGAAGGCGAGGCGATCGAAGCGGGCATCGTCACGCGTTCGATCGAATCGGCGCAGCGCAAGGTCGAAGCGCGCAACTTCGATATCCGCAAGCAGCTGCTCGAATACGACGACGTGTCGAACGATCAGCGCAAGGTGATCTATCAGCAGCGCAACGAACTGCTCGAAGCACACGACATCACCGAAACGATCGGCGCGATGCGTCACGGCGTGGTCGGCGACATCGTCCATCAGTTCGTGCCGGCGGGCAGCATCGAAGAACAATGGGACGTGCCTGAACTGGAAGAAGTGCTGCGCAATGACTGGCAGCTCGATCTCGCGATTCAGGAGATGATCAACGAGTCGCAGTCGATCGACGCCAGCGAGATTCTCGAAGCGGTGACGGCCGCCGCCGACGAGGCTTACGAGTCGAAGGTCGAGCAGGTGGGCCGCGAATCGTTCAGCGCGTTCGAGCGCTCGGTCATGCTGCAGACGCTCGATCGCAGCTGGCGCGAACATCTCGCCGCGCTCGATCATCTGCGTCAGGGCATTCATCTGCGCGGCTATGCACAGAAGAACCCGAAGCAGGAATACAAGCGCGAAGCGTTCGAGCTGTTCGCCGCGATGCTCGACTCGGTGAAGCTCGAAGTCACGCGCATCGTAATGAACGTGCAGATCCAGTCACCGGAACAGCTGGAGCAGGCCGCCGAGCAGTACGAAGAGCAAGGCAGCCATCTGGAGAACATCGAGTTCCGTCATGCCGATTACGCCGAAGGCGGTGCGGCCGTCGCGGCGGCGCCTGTCGCGGCAAACGCGGCAGCATCGATGATCGGCGACGCGATGGCTCACAGCCACAGCGCGGCGGCCCCGCTTTCCGGCGCGGTGCCGAAGGTCGGCCGCAACGATCCATGCCCGTGCGGCAGCGGCAAGAAGTACAAGCAGTGCCACGGCAAGATCGCGTGACACACGGAGCGGCGCGCATCATGCGCGCCGCGTCGTTTGAAGCGCGCATTGCTGGTGATTTCGCGGTGGCGCGGACCCATCCGGCGCCATCACCCTTGATCCCCGATGCCGGCGCCCGCCGGCATTTCAGTCTCGACAGGTCGCAACCATGGCTGTCAATTTCCCCTCGATCGATCCCGCTCAACTCCACCCCGTTGCCGGCGTCACGCTAGGCTGGGCCGAGGCGAACATCCGCAAGCCGAACCGCAAGGACGTGCTCGTCATTTCCGTCGACGAAGGCGCGACGGTCGCGGGCGTGTTCACGTCGAACCGTTTCTGCGCGGCGCCCGTCACCGTGTGCCGCGAGCACCTCGAGCGCGTGCGCGCGGGCGGCAAGGGCATTCGCGCGCTGGTCGTCAACACGGGCAATGCGAACGCGGGCACGGGCGAGCCGGGCATGGCGCACGCGCGCGAGACGTGCGACGAGCTGGCGCGCCTCGCGGACATCGCGCCGGAACAGGTGCTGCCGTTCTCGACGGGCGTGATCCTGGAGCCGCTGCCCATCGACCGCCTGAAAGCCGGGCTGCCCGCCGCGCTCGCGAACCGCCAGGCTGCTCACTGGTACGACGCCGCGCAAGCCATCATGACCACCGACACGCTGCCGAAAGCGGTGTCGCGCCAGGTCACGATCGACGGCCACACGGTTACGTTGACGGGCATTAGCAAGGGTGCCGGCATGATCAAGCCGAACATGGCGACGATGCTCGGCTTCCTCGCTTTCGACGCGAACGTTGCACAGCCGGTGCTCGACGAACTGGTGAAGCATGTCGCCGACCGCTCGTTCAACTGCATCACGATCGACGGCGATACGTCGACGAACGATTCGTTCATTCTGATCGCATCGGGCAAGTCGAGCCTGCCCGCGATCACGTCGACGGATTCGCCCGCGTACGCCGCGCTGCGCGATGCCGTCACGCAAACGGCGCAGACGCTCGCGCAACTGATCGTGCGCGACGGCGAGGGCGCGACGAAGTTCATGACGGTGCGGGTGGAAGGCGGTTCGAGCGTGGCCGAGTGCCGCCAGATCGCGTATGCGATCGGCCATTCGCCGCTCGTGAAGACGGCGTTCTACGCGTCGGACCCGAACCTCGGGCGCATTCTGGCCGCCATCGGCTATGCGGGCGTGACGGACCTCGACGTCGGCAAGATCGATCTGTATCTGGACGATGTGCTTGTCGCGAAAGCGGGCGGGCGTAATCCGGAGTACAAAGAGGAAGACGGGCAGCGCGTGATGAAGAAGGCCGAAATTCTGATTCGCGTCGTGCTGGGCCGAGGCGATGCGCAGGCGACGATCTGGACGTGCGACCTGTCGCACGATTACGTGAGCATCAACGCCGACTACCGTTCATGATTTGCGCGCGATATGCGCGTGATTGGCTCCTGATTCCAGATTCGTTCCGATCTCACCACATGGATAAACTCGAACAATTCCTGACCCGCGCCGAAGCCGTGCTGGTGCGGCTCGAAGCGATGCTTCCGCCTGCCGCGCCCGATGTCGACTGGTCCGCGGCCGTCGCGTTCCGCTGGCGCAAGCGCCACGGGCGCGGCTATTTGCAGCCGGTACCTGCTATTTCGTCGATTTCGCTGGACGATCTTCAGAACATCGATCGTCAAAAGAAGCTGATCGAGCAGAACACGAAACAGTTCGTGAGCCGGCAGCCCGCGAACAACGTGTTGCTCACGGGCGCGCGCGGCACGGGTAAGTCGTCGCTGATCAAGGCGTGTCTGAATGCGCACTCGAAGGAAGGTCTGCGTCTGATCGAAGTCGACAAGGACGATCTGCACGACCTGGGCGATATCGTCGATCTGATTTCGACGCGTCCCGAGCGGTTCATTGTGTTCTGCGACGACCTGTCGTTCGAGGAAGGCGAGTCGGGCTACAAGGCGCTGAAGGTGGCGCTCGATGGATCGGTGGCTGCGCAGTCGGACAACGTGCTGATCTACGCGACGTCCAACCGCCGCCATCTGCTGCCCGAGTACATGAGCGACAACGAGACGTACAAGCACATGCCCGACGGCGAGATCCATCCGGGCGAAGTGGTCGAAGAAAAGATCTCGCTGTCGGAGCGTTTCGGCCTGTGGGTCAGCTTCTATCCGTTCAAGCAGGACGACTATCTGTCGATCGTCGCGCACTGGTTGCATCACTTCGGCTGCAACGATGCCGATGTCGAAGCGGCGCGCGGCGACGCGTTGATCTGGGCGCTGGAACGCGGCTCGCGTTCGGGGCGCGTCGCGTGGCAGTTCGCGCGCGACTGGTCGGGCCGGCGGGCGCAAGCATGAGCGGCCCGGTGCAAAACGGCGTGCAAAACGGCGTGCAGAACGCGAGCGAACTGAACGCTGCCGGTCGGCCGGTCACGGAAGTGGCCGTCGGCGTGCTCGTTCAGCCCGATGGCCGGTATCTGCTCGCGCAACGGCCAGCCGGCAAGCCCTACGAGGGCTACTGGGAATTTCCCGGCGGCAAGCTGGAGCGGGGCGAGTCGGTCGAAGCCGCGCTTGCGCGCGAGCTGCACGAAGAACTCGGCATCGACGTGCAGGCGAGCCACCGCTGGCACGTCCTCGAACACGACTATCCGCACGCCTACGTGCGTCTCTATTTCTGCAAGGTGACGGCGTGGCACGGCGAGCCGCATGGGCGCGAAGGCCAGGCGTTCGCGTGGCAGACGTTGCCGGCCCAGGTGTCGCCGCTATTGCCCGCGACAATTCCCGTGCTGGAATGGCTGGCCGCGGAGTGAGGGAAGAGCGCAGCCGCAGCACGCGGCGTGTGCCTCGATGGTGACGGGCTGCGCTCGTTGCGCTTCAATGCGAGCGATTTTCGCCGGACGTGTCGTCGGTCGTCGGTTCGTCGTCGGTGCCGCCGATCTTGAACTTTTCGGCAGCCCACGCGCCGAGATCGATCTGCTTGCAGCGCTCGGAACAGAACGGGCGGAAGCGGTTCTCAGGAGTCCAGCGGACATCCTTTCCGCAGGTCGGGCATTTGACTACGGTGGTCATTCGGTCAGACGGTCAATCGCAAACGGTGGAGCTTCATAAATGAGGCGCTTTGCCTCAGACTAAAGGCTGCACAGCGTCAACTGGAACGGCACGTCGACATCGACGGCGCGCGGACGCAAGTCGCCATCCTGCACCGTGAAGCGCACCCACAGCATGTACTTGTTGGCGCTCGCTTCCGGGATCACCCGCAATTCCGGTGCCACGCGCACCTGCATCAGCTGATATGTACGGCCCGACAGCATCTGCTGGTAGCTGCCCTGCATCGCCATCACTTTCGACGCCTGCCCCGATTCGCGCGCAAGACGCAGCACGATGGCGGCGGCGTCGCGCAGCGGCAAAAGCGGCATCACCCACTTGGCGATGTCCTGGCGGCGTTGATCAGGATGCGTCTGCTGCCACGCGTAATAGGACGGAAGATCGAACTTGCAGGTACCGCCGGGGATGATGGCGCGGCTGCGGATGCTCGCGAGCCACTCGTTGTCCGCAAGATGCTGGCCAGTTTTGCCTTGCATCTGCGTAAGCCCGGCGAGAGTCTGCTCGATTTCGCCGAGGACGGCTTCGAGCGCGTTCTGCTCGATGCCAGGATTGCCGCGAAACGGAGCGAGCGTTTGACGTTGCCGCTCCAGTTCCTTCATCAGATCGGACTTCAGGTCCGCGCGGCCCGCGACTTCAGAGATTTCGAACAGCGTAGTCAGCGCGACATGATGTTCCCTGGCGTCTTCCTGAGTCAGAAAGAACGTGAAGCGCTCGAACAGGTCTTCGAGGCGCAGCAGCGTCCGGATTCGCTCGTTGAAGGGATACTCGTAAAGAATCAAGCGGGCTCGCCTCAGGCGTGGTCGGTGACGGAATTGCAGGACATTCTAATGCCGTGAGACTACCCTCGCAATCACACACTATTTCCGCGAGCTTCTGTCAATTTTTGCGCTGTATCGAACGCATTCGTTGCGTGCTCGCGCCGATCCGGGCAACATGCGCCCGCTTTACAGACGGTGAACAGAATCGCTTACGGCTCATGCGGCCGCGAGTGAAAGATACGTGCGATGAAGGCGATCGACATCAAGGTCGAGTGCTTCGAGCGATGCCCCGTCATTGACGATCACGTCGTCGGCTGCGGCGAGGCGTGCTTCGCGCGTGGCCTGGCGCGCGATGATCGCCAGCACCTGTTCGCGCGTGAACGCATTGCGGCGCATGACGCGAGCGATCTGCGTCTCGACGCTGCAATCGACGGTCAGCACGCGGTCCACACGGGTCTTCCAATTGCCTGATTCGACGAGCAGCGGCACGACCATGATCACGTAAGGACCTTGCGCCTGTTGACGCGCGCGTTCCGTCTCGACCCGAATCAACGGATGCGTGATGGCTTCGAGCCGTTTGCGCGCATTCTCGTCGCTAAAGACGAGCGCGCGCATGCGGGCGCGATCGAGCGAGCCATCGGACGCGACGAACGATGCGCCGAACTCGGCGGCAATGGCGGGCATCGCTGGCCCACCGGGCGCGGTGACGCGATGCGCGATCACGTCGGTATCGACGAGCGTCACGCCGCGCTTCGCAAACAGATCGGCGACAGTGGACTTGCCGCTGCCGATGCCGCCCGTCAATCCAACAGCAAACATGCGTCAGCCTCCGAAAGCCATATAAAGCGGCGTGCCGAGAAAGAGCGTAATGGCGCCGGCTGCCGCGAGAAACGGGCCGAACGGCAGCGGCTCCTCGAAGCGCATGCGGCCAATCCATGTCGCGATCAGTCCGACGACGGCGCCCGTCACGGCCGCGATCAGAATGATCTGCGGCAGCGCAGCCCATCCAAGCCAGGCGCCGAGCGCGGCGAGCAGTTTGAAATCGCCATAACCCATGCCTTCGATGCCGCGCACGAGCCTGAACACCCAGTGCACGCACCACAGCACCAGGTAGCCGGCGATTGCGCCGATCACGGCGTCGTGCAGGCTCGCGAACACCGAATTGAAGTTGACGATGAAGCCCGCCCACAGCAACGGCAAGGTCATCGAGTCAGGCAGCAGATGCGTGTCGATGTCGATCGCGCTCATCGCGAGCAGTGCGGCGCAAAGTCCGTATGCCGCGAGCGCCGTGCCCGTCGGGCCAAATGAGACGAACGCGCCGAGCGCCAGCGCCGCGCTCGACAGTTCGAGCAGCGGATAGCGAAAACTCACGCGGCTTTTGCATTGCGAGCAACGGCCGCGCAGCATCAGATAGCTGACGACAGGAATGTTCTCCCACGCGCGCAGCACGTGGCCACAATGAGGACAGGCACTGCGCGGCAGCCAGAGGTTATAGCGTGCGGGCAGGCCGTCGTCGTCGAACGAGTGGCCCGTCGCTTCACTCACTTCGGCTCGCCACGCGCGTTCGAGCATGATCGGCAAGCGATGCACGACGACGTTCAGGAAACTGCCGATCACCAGGCCGAACACGATGACGAACGCGATCTGGGCGAGAGCGGGTAGCGCGTCGAAGGCCACGCCGAGGCTGTCCGCGAAACGGGCGAGCGGGCCGCTGAAGGATAGATCTGACACGGGCGTGGACGTGGTCGGCATGGTCGATTGGATGGATTCGGCTGCGATGCTACTACACCACGTTGCCAAGTTGGATGATGGGAAGATACATCGCGATCACGAGGCCGCCGACGAGCCCGCCCAACACGACGATCACAAGTGGTTCGCATAGGCTCGCGAGGCTAGCGATTTTTTCGTCGACCTGTCGATCGCTCAGCGACGCGACGTCGAGCAGCATCGTGTCGAGCGTGCCCGATTCTTCCGCGATGGCGACGGGTTGCACGATGTCTTCGGGAAAGCATTGCGCTTCACGCATTGCAGGCGCAAGCCGCACACCGCGTCGAAGCTGCGCCGAGATCGCGATGGTCGCGCGATCGAACCAGGCGTTGCCCGTCGCATGCGTGAGCGAATCGAATGCGTCGGCGAGGGGCGTCCCGGCCGACAGCAGCGTGCCGAGCGCACGACTCCAGCGCGCGGCACAGAGCGTCGCGAGCAGCGAGCCGGCGATGGGCAAACGCAGGATCGCGCGGGAGAACTGCAGCCGGGCCGCCTCCGAGCGGCTCAGCAGGTGGCGCATGGCGAGCGCGAGCACGCATACGGTCGACGCGAGCGGCACGCTCCAGCGGCCAGCCGCCGCCGACATTGCGAGCACCAGTTGCGTCGGCGCGGGCAGCTTCGCGCCAAACCCGTCGAAGATCTGCTTGAACGTCGGAACGACCCACACCAGCAGCGCAGCCGTAATCGCGATTGCAAGCAGCAGGATCGCGACGGGATAGGTGAGTGCGGCGCGCACTTTGGCACGCTGCGCGGCGGCGCGCTCGCGGTCGTCGGCGAGCCGCGCGAGCACGGCGGGCAGGGCGCCCGACGCTTCGCCTACTTCGACCAACTGACGATACAGCGCGCCGAACTGCACCGGATGACGGGCGAGTGCCGCAGAGAACCCGAGTCCTGCCGTGATATCGCGGGTGAGCGCATTCACGATACGCCGCATGCCTTTGGCCCGTTCGCTGTCTTTTGATGCATTCGCCAGCAGTTCGAGCGACGACGCGAGCGGCAGACCGGCACGCAGCAGGCTCGACAGCTGGCGCGTGAACAGCGTGACTTCGGCGGCGCGCGCGTTGGGCTGCGGCGCTGCGCCGCGCAGGCTCCATTCGACGCCATAGAGCGCGTTCTGCTTCAGCATCGCGCGCGCCGTCGCAAGGTCGGGCGCGATGACTGTCCCGCGCCGGCGCACGCCCTGCGCGTCGAGCGCGCGCCATGCGAAGCGCTGGTCCTGGACTGTCGTGGCCGTCATGCGACCTCCGTTGCGCTCAGCGCTTCGGCGAGACTCGTCGTGCCGTCGAATGCGCGAGCCAATGCCGCTTCGCGCAGCGTCTGGACGTGTTCCGCGTGCGCCTGTCGAGCGATCTCGTGCGTGCCGGCGCGCGCGACGATCAGTTCACGCATCGCGTCCGAAACGGGCATCACCTGATGAATGCCGACGCGTCCGCGAAAGCCGATGCCGTGGCAGGCTTCGCATCCTCGTGGAACGTAGGGATGCCACCGCGTGGTGTCAGCGTCGGGCACGCCGGCTGCGCGCAACGACGCGGGCGTTTCCATCGACGGCTGCTTGCACGCGACGCACAGGCGCCGCACGAGCCGCTGCGCGGTCACGAGACGCAGCGCGGCCGCGAGATTGTATGGCTCGACGCCAATGTCGATCAGGCGCGCGATGGCGGCGGGCGCATCGTTCGTATGCAGCGTCGACAAGACCAGGTGGCCCGTTTGCGCCGCCTTGACGGCCACATCGGCTGTCTCTTCGTCGCGGATTTCGCCGACCATGATCACGTCCGGGTCCTGGCGCAGAAAAGCACGCAACGCGATGGCGAACGTGAGGCCTGCCTTCTCGCGAACGCTGACCTGATTGATGCCCGCAAGCTGGATTTCCGCCGGATCTTCGACCGAGCAGAGATTGCGGGACTCGGCATTCAACAGTTGCAGGAAGCAGTACAGCGACATCGTCTTGCCGCTGCCCGTCGGTCCCGTGACGAGTACGAGCCCGTGCGGCGCGCGGATCGAGCGGTCGACGATATCGCGCTGAGCGGGCGCAAGGCCAAGCGAGTCGAGCGACAGATCGGCTGGCAGCGCGTCGAGCCGGCGCAGCACGAGCTTTTCGCCGAACAGCGTGGGCAGCGAATTGACGCGATAGTCCTCGACCCGGCCCGCGGCGACGGGCAGCCGCAAGCGGCCGTCTTGCGGCACGCGCCGCTCGGCGATATCCATGCGAGCGAGCACTTTCACGCGCGTGATGAACGCGTCGCGCAGATGCGCCGGCGGGCGGGCGATCTCGTGCAGCACGCCGTCGACGCGCAGACGCATCCGCCAGCCGTGCTCCATCGGTTCGATATGCAGATCGGATGCGTTGAGGCGCGCGGCTTCGAGGAGCGTATCGGCGAGCAGGCGGACAGCTGGCGGGCTGTCCGCATCGGCCGTAGCCGGTGGCTGCCGGCTCGTGGCCACCTTGAGCGGAGGTGAGGCCGGATGGGAAGAAGTGCGCATCGAAAACCGGCTGGGGGCCGCCTGTAGAACATGACGGCTTCATCTTCGGAGATCGTGCGCCTGGCCGCTATTCGGCCGAATGGCCAGGTGCGTTATCCGCGACTCACGAGCCGCTTGATCTTGGAACCCGGCGGGGGACCGGGGCGAAAGATCTTGACTGTTCTGATCGCCTGGTCGTCGCTGCGCATCACTTCGAGTTTGATGTCGCCAATCTTTACGCAGACGTCGCCTTCCGGAATCTCCTCGAGAATTTCCAGGATCAGTCCGTTGAGCGTCTTTGGGCCATCCGTCGGCAGACGCAATTGCAGCCAGCGGTTCAGTTCGCGCAGGGGCATGCTGCCCGCGACGATGCACTCGCCGTCTTCGTTCCAGCCGCCGCGCGAACTCGCGCTGCGCGGCACCGACGTCGTGAATTCGCCGATCAGTTCCTCGATGATGTCCTCGGGTGTCACGAGTCCCTGCAGCTCGCCGTATTCGTCGACGACGAGCGCAATCCGATGGCGGCTTTCCTGGAAATACTGGAGCTGCTGAAAGACGGGCGTGCCCGTCGGCACAAAGTACGGCTCGGCGAGCAGTTCGCGCAGCGTGTCGCGTTCCAGCTCCTGGTTGTGCAAGGCGGAGAGCGTCTTACGTACATGAAGCACGCCGAGCACGCGGTCGAAGTCACCCTGATAGACGATCAGCTTGTTGTGATAGCAGGTTTCGAGCTGATGCAGGATCTGTTCGAATGGTGCGTCGAAATCGAGCGCCTCGATGCGGCGGCGGGGAATCATCACGTCGTCGACGGTGATGTTTTCGAGGTCGAACAGATTCAGCAGAATGCTGCGGTGCTTGGTCGGCATGAAGCTGCCTGATTCGAGCACGATGGTGCGCAGCTCTTCCGTCGACAGCCGCTGTTCGTGCGCGCTCTTCGTATTGATGTGCAGCACGCGCAGGATGCTGTTGGCGAACAGGTTGACGAACCAGATCAGCGGCTTGGACACGCGCATCAGCGGTGCAATCAGCAGGCTGGCCGGCAACGCGATCCTTTCGGGGAACGTCGCGCCGACGATCTTCGGCGTGATTTCGGCGAACACGATGATGAGAAACGCGACGATACCCGTCGCAACCGACAGCACGACGCTGTTGCTGCCGAACGTGTGCAACGCGATCGACGTGGTGAGCACCGGGATGATCGTGTTGAACAGGTTGTTGCCGATCAGCACGGCGCTCAGCAGCTCATCGGTGCGCGCGAGCAGGCCTTGCGTGGTTTTCGCGCCGAGCGCGCCCTTGCTGGCCAGGTGCTTCAGGCGATGACGATTGATCGCCATCATCGCGGTCTCGGTAATGGAGAAGAAGCTGGAGCAGATGAGAAGCAGGACGATGGCGCCTATTTGCGCCCATAAGGGAAGTTGTTCCACGCGTCGTGAATAAGGAAGGGGAGGGATGGGGAGAATATAGCAGAGGGGCCGGACGGCCCTCATCGGCCGGATGGCCAGGTTGGCTCGCCGTCCACTCGGGTGATCGGCAAAGCGACGGGCGAAAAAAAACCGCGCATTGCGCGGTTTTTTCAAAATCTGGTCGGGGTGAGAGGATTCGAACCTCCGGCCTCTACGTCCCGAACGTAGCGCTCTACCAGGCTAAGCTACACCCCGATTTGGTAACTCGATTCAGACTAATTCGGCGCTTCAGTCTCGTTCAAGACTGCCGCGTCGTCGAGTAAGAACATAATTCTAGCAGGCTTTCCTTGTAAATGGAACTGGGAAACGAAGAAATTGCTGCTGCGGCCGCCTGCGCTTCCTGCTTCGCGCATTCGAGCGTGTGGTCGAGCGCGCCCGAGCGCGTGATCGCGTCGAAAATCTCGTCGAAGCGGTCTGTGCCACCTTGTTCGATTGCCTCGCGCGCAAGCGCCGCCTGCGCCGGCGTGCCGCGCTCGATCAGATAGATCAGCGGCAGCGTCGGCTTGCCTTCGCGCAGATCGTCGCCGGCGTTCTTGCCCATCGACTCGGGCGTGCCCGTGTAGTCGAGCCAGTCGTCCATGATCTGGAACGCCGTGCCGATGCGTCGGCCGAACTCGGCGGCGGCGGCTTCCGTGGTCGCGTCCACGCCCGACAGCACCGCGCCCAGCTGGGCGGCCGCTTCGAACAGCTTGGCCGTCTTGTAGCGGATCACCTGCATGTAGCGCGCTTCGTCGACGTCGGCGTCATGCATGTTCAGGAGTTGCAGCACTTCGCCTTCGGAAATGATGTTGGTTGCTTCCGAAAGAATCTCCATCACGCGCATCTTGCCCACGCCGACCATCATCTGGAACGAGCGCGAGTAAAGAAAGTCGCCGACCAGCACGCTCGCCGCGTTGCCGAACAGCGCATTTGCCGTCTGACGCCCACGCCGCAAATCGGATTCGTCGACGACGTCGTCGTGTAGCAGCGTTGCCGTGTGGATGAACTCGACGACGGCCGCCAGTTCGTGTCGATGCCCCGTCCTGTCACCGAGCGCGCGCGCCACGAGCAGGAGCAGCGCGGGGCGCAGGCGCTTGCCTCCGGCACTGATGATGTACTCGGAGATCTGGTTGATCAGCATCACCTCGGACGCCAGGCGGTGCCGGATGACGCGGTTCACCTGCTGCATGTCTTCGACGATCGGCGCGAGCAGATTGGCTGCGTTGGGGGTAGGAGTGGCGGTTGACGACATGGTGACGAATTCGGGTAGTGCCGCGAATTATAAGGCGAACTGCGGTAATTCAGCGCCGTACGCCCTGCAATCGTGGCCGTTTTGGCATTGGCATGTCGCGTTTGTTGCGCGTCGGCCGGCCTGGCGTGGCCGTTGTCAACTGCTTTTGACCGCACAGCTAACTCTATGTATAATTGAGAGTTTCCGCGCGTGGTGCGTCGGGAAAAAATGAATCCAGAGTGAGGTTTTCAATGTACGCGGTCATAAAAACCGGCGGCAAGCAGTATAAGGTTGCTGTCGGCGAAAAACTTAAAGTAGAACAGATACCGGCAGACATTGACGCTGAAATCACGCTCGACCAGGTTCTCGCAGTGGGCGAAGGCGAATCGATTAAGTTCGGTACGCCGCTGGTCAGTGGGGCTTCCGTCAAGGCTACCGTTGTGTCGCACGGTCGTCACGCCAAAGTGACCATCTTCAAGATGCGTCGCCGGAAGCACTACCAAAAGCATGGCGGCCACCGCCAGAACTACACCGAACTGCGCATCGACGCGATCAACGCGTAAGCGCATCGGGCAAGGAGTAATCACATGGCACACAAAAAGGCAGGCGGCTCTTCCCGGAACGGCCGCGACTCCGAGTCGAAGCGCCTCGGCGTGAAGGTTTACGGCGGTCAGGCCATCCTGGCTGGCGGCATCATCGTGCGTCAGCGCGGTACGCGCATGCACGCTGGTGAGAACGTCGGCATCGGCAAGGATCACACGCTGTTCGCACTGGTCGACGGCCACGTCAAGTTCACGACGAAGGGCGCCGACAAGAAGCACATGGTCAACGTCGTCCCGGCTGTCTGAGATTAAATCAGGCACGGGCTTCAGGACCGGAAAAAGGCCCCGCGAAGTTTGCGGGGCCTTTTTGTTTGCGGGTTTCGTTTGCGGGTCTCCTTTGAGGCTTTTCGTCGGCAGACCCCTATCGTCATGGCATTTCGTTGTCGCGAATCGACAAGAATCAAGGTCAATCTGGCCAAACGGTTAATGGTGCACGCGCGCAACGCGCGGCAAAATAGCAATACACACGGGACGGAGTAACGCATGAAGTTCATTGACGAAGCGAGGATCGAAGTCATCGCCGGCGACGGAGGAGATGGCAGCGCGTCGATGCGCCGCGAGAAATTCGTCCCGTTCGGCGGTCCGGATGGCGGCGACGGCGGCCGCGGCGGCAGCGTCTATGCAGTCGCAGACCGCAACATCAACACGCTGATCGATTACCGCTACGCGAAAAAGCATCAGGCGCGCAACGGCGAGAACGGTCGAGGGTCGGACTGCTACGGCAAGGGTGGCGACGACATCACACTGCGCATGCCCGTCGGCACGATCATCGCGGACATGGACACGGGCGAGGTGATCGCCGATCTCACCGAGCACAACCAGACCGTGCTGGTCGCGCAGGGCGGCGCGGGCGGCCTTGGCAATCTGCACTTCAAGTCCAGCACGAATCGCGCGCCGCGGCAGAAGACGGACGGCAAGCCGGGCGAGCGTCGCATGCTGCGTCTCGAATTGAAGGTGCTCGCGGACGTCGGCTTGCTGGGCATGCCGAACGCGGGCAAGTCGACGTTCATTTCGTCGGTGTCGAACGCGAAGCCGAAAATCGCCGATTATCCGTTCACGACGCTCGCGCCGAATCTCGGCGTCGTTCGCGTCGGGCCGAGCCGTAGCTTCGTGATCGCCGACATTCCCGGTCTGATCGAAGGCGCAGCGGAAGGCGCGGGCCTCGGCCACCAGTTCCTGCGGCACTTGCAGCGCACGGGCCTGTTGTTGCACATCGTCGATCTCGCGCCGTTCGACGAAACGGTCGATCCCGTCGCGGAAGCGAAGGCGATCGTCAACGAACTGCGCAAGTACGACGAGGAACTGTACGGCAAGCCGCGCTGGCTCGTGCTGAACAAGCTCGACATGATCCCGGAAGAAGAGCGGGAAGCGCGCGTCGCCCGCTTTATCAAAGACTTCGAGTGGGACGGTCCTGTTTTCGAAATTTCGGCGCTGACGGGCCAAGGCTGTGAGAACCTTTGCTACGCGGTCTACGACTACCTCGCCCAGCACTCCGATGCGCACCGTGCCGCCGAAGCGGAAGATCTGGCCGCCGACGTGCGTTTCCGCGACCAGCAGGCGGGCGGCACGGGTGCATCGGCCGAGCCGCAGGAGTAAGCAGCCGTACCCTGGATGCCGGCGCACTCCCAGCACGCACCGGCCTTACGAATCATCTTGGAGACCGCGCACAATGCGTTCCGTTATCGCAGATTCCCGGCGATTGGTGGTGAAAGTCGGGTCGAGCCTCGTCACGAACGACGGGCGCGGGCTCGATCATGCAGCAATCGGTCGCTGGGCCGCTCAGATTGCCGCGCTGCGCGAACAGGGCAAGGAAGTCGTGCTCGTCAGTTCCGGCGCGATCGCCGAGGGCATGCAGCGCCTTGGCTGGACGAAGCGCCCGCGCGAAATCGACGAGTTGCAGGCGGCGGCGGCCGTCGGGCAGATGGGGCTCGCGCAGGTCTATGAAAGCCGCTTCGCAGAGCATTCGATCCGCACCGCCCAGATCCTTTTGACGCACGCCGATATGGCAGATCGCGAACGCTATCTGAATGCGCGCTCGACGCTGCTGACGCTGCTACGTCTTGGCGTCGTGCCCATCATCAACGAGAACGACACGGTCGTCACCGACGAGATCAAGTTCGGCGACAACGATACGCTCGGCGCGCTGGTCGCGAACCTGATCGAAGGCGACGCGCTGATCATTCTCACCGACCAGCAAGGTCTCTTCACCGCCGATCCGCGCAAGGATTCGAGCGCGACCCTTGTCCAGCAAGCCGACGCCGGCATGCCGGAACTGGAGGCGATGGCGGGCGGCGCCGGATCGAGCATCGGACGCGGCGGCATGCTGACGAAGATTCTCGCGGCGAAACGCGCGGCGCATAGCGGCGCGAACACGGTGATCGCAAGCGGCCGCGAGGCGGACGTGCTCGCGCGGCTCGCAGCAGGCGAGGCGATCGGCACGCAACTCATCGCGCGTACCGCTCGGATGGCGGCGCGCAAGCAGTGGATGGCGGATCACTTGCAGGTGCGCGGACACGTCGTGATCGACGACGGCGCGGTTGAAAAGCTCACCGAGGGCGGCAAGAGCCTGCTGCCGATCGGCGTCGTCGGCGTGCAGGGCGCGTTTGCGCGCGGCGAGGTGATCGCGTGTCTGAACGCGTCGGGGCGCGAGGTCGCGCGCGGACTGACGAACTACAGCAGCGCGGAGGCGAAGCTGATCCAGCGTCGTCCGAGCGGTGAGATCGAAACGGTGTTGGGCTATATGCTCGAGCCGGAATTGATCCACCGGGATAATCTGGTGCTCGTCTAACAGCACGTCATCAGGCAACCGCTCACTTCGGAAAACAAAAAGCCGCCCCATCGCAAGATGGAGCGTTTTTTTCGTTGCGCCGTCATCGAGGTTCCGCGCCTTCCGCGCGCGGATAACTCCCCGATCAGTTGCCGCGAATCAGCGTGCTGTTCGCGCGCTTGTATTTGATGTTGGTCAGGATCGTATCGGCCTTGCCGACCGGCATCTTGCTCGAGCAGAAGTAATCCTGATAGAGCGACGCGTGGTAGGCATTCAGATCGCCGTTTTCGATACGTGTCCAGTCGTTTTCGACCGTGCGGTCCCAGCCGTCGTGGTCCGCGTTTAGGCCCGCATACAGCTTCCACGAGTAGTCCTGGCAGCGGATGCCCTCGTAGTTGACGTTGCGCGCGCCGCTCGGGCTCGTGATCACCACCGTGTAGCGAACGACGCCGTCGCTATCGACGGTCAGCGATTTCGCATCGAGCGCGAATTGAAGCGGCGTGTTCTGCGAAACGGTGAACGGCAGCAGATTGCCGGGTTGCGGCATGGGCGGGAGCGTATCGACCTTCTTTTCGGTCCAGGTCGAAGGCCGGTCGAGCAGGTACTGAAAGTCGCTCTTCGGTCCGTCGGACGCGTTGGAGTTGGAACTCTTGGTGCTCGAACAGGCAGCCAGCAGAACGCCAGTGGCGACGCACGCCACGGCGAAAGCAGATACTTTCAATATGGTTTCCTCGAAACGCCGGCACAGCGTGTCGTCGTACCGCACGATGGCACGCTGCATCGGCAGATGCGGCATGGAAAGCCGCACAGAGTCAGTCGCGCAGTCCCGGCGCCTGAACGACCGGGTCTTCCGTCGACGAACAGTCCGACCCGATTGTCGCACGCAGCGTTGTTTCGACGACGATCGTCGTCGTGACCGTGGTCACGGATGACGCGGACGCCATCGACGCCCCAGGCGGCGCATTCACCGACGATGCCATCCGCGGATAGCGCTGCCCGTGATAATGTCCACCGGGACGTTCCGTGCGCGGCTGAGGCCGCCGCAGGAAGCGGGACAACTCCGTTAACGCCAGCTGATACACATCCCGCTTGAACTCGATCACGCAGTCGAGCGGCACCCAGTACTCGTTCCAGCGCCAGGCATCGAACTCAGGGTGATCGGTCGCGCGCAGACAGATGTCGCAATCGCGTCCAATCATCCGGAGCAGGAACCAGATCTGCTTCTGGCCGCGGTAGTGACCGCGAACCTCGCGCTTGATGAACTTGTCCGGCACCTCGTAACGCAACCAGTCGCGCGTGCGACCGATAACCTTGACGTGCTCCGGAAGCAGGCCGGTTTCTTCGTGTAACTCCCGATACATCGCTTGCACGGGGGTCTCACCGTATTTGATGCCCCCTTGCGGAAACTGCCAGGAATGTTCACGGAGCCGTTTGCCCCAAAACACCTCGTTGCGAGCGTTCAAGAGGATGATGCCGACGTTCGGGCGAAAGCCTTCACGATCCAGCATACAACCACCTTCGAATCCTTTAAAATTGCTTTGATTATAAACAGATAACGGGTCCGACGCACCGCTTCGCGCCAGATTGGCGCGATTGGACGTAACAGGTCGCGCCCGCCGCCGCGAGAGCCGCTTCCCAGCGCGGTTGGGCAAATGCCGGCGCATGCGACAATCGCTGTTCGGCGTGTGTTGGTGTGGCCCGCGCTCAGGCGCGCGAACCCATCGTCTTACCTCTTCGGGCGGCCCTTTTGGTCCGCCGCTTTTGGAAAATTCTGAATGAAAGCCTCCCGTTTCTTTATCGGCACCCTGAAGGAAGCGCCTTCTGACGCGGAAATCGTCAGTCACAAGCTCATGGTTCGCGCCGGGATGATCCGTCGCGTCGCTGGCGGCATCTACAACTATCTGCCAATCGGCCTGCGCTCGATCCGCAAGGTGGAAGCGATCGTGCGCGAAGAAATGAACCGGGCAGGCGCGCTCGAACTGCTGATGCCGGCCGTGCAGCCGGCGGAGCTGTGGCAGGAATCGGGCCGCTGGGAAAAGTACGGCCCCGAGCTGCTGCGCTTCAAGGACCGCAAGGAGAGCGACTTCGTGATGGGACCGACGCACGAAGAGGTGGTCACGGACATCGCGCGCAACCAGATCAAGAGCTACCGGCAGATGCCTGTGAACTTCTATCAGATTCAGACGAAGTTCCGCGACGAGATCCGCCCGCGCTTCGGCGTGATGCGCGGTCGCGAGTTCATCATGAAGGACGCGTACTCGTTCGATAAGGATCTCGACGGCCTGAAGGAGACGTATCGCAAGATGTACGAAGCGTACGTGCGCATCTTCACGCGCCTCGGTCTCGATTTTCGCGCGGTCGCGGCGGACAACGGTTCGATCGGCGGCAGCGGCTCGCATGAGTTCCACGTGATCGCGGAGACGGGCGAGGACGACATCGCGTATTGCCCGACTTCCGACTTTGCTGCGAACGTCGAAGCGGCTGAAGCGCTGCCGCTGATCGCCGAACGCGCGGCGCCGAAGGAAGAGCTGAAGAAGACGGCGACTCCGGGCAAGGCAAAATGCGAAGCCGTGGCCGAGTACCTGGACATCCCGCTCGAACGCACGATCAAGTCGATCGTTCTCGCTACCGACAACAAAGTGGAGAACGAAGGCGCCGAGCCGACCATCTGGCTGCTGATGCTGCGCGGCGATCACGATCTGAACGAGATCAAGACGAACAAGCTGCCGGGCCTGGCCGAATACCGCTTCGCAACGGAAGAAGAAATCGTCGAGTGGTTCGGCACGCCGCCGGGCTACCTCGGGCCGCTCAACACGAAGAAGCCGGTCAAGGTGATCGCGGACCGCACGGTCGCGAACATGAGCGATTTCGTCGTCGGCACGAACGAAGTCGATTTCCACACGACGGGCGTCAACTGGGGCCGCGATCTGCCCGAGCCTGTCGTCGCGGATATCCGCAACGTGAAGAAGGGCGACCCGTCGCCGGACGGCAAGGGCGTCATCGAGATCTGCCGCGGCATCGAGGTCGGCCACGTGTTCCAGCTCGGCACCAAGTATTCGGATGCGATGAACGCGAAGTATCTGGACGAGTCGGGCAAGCCGCAATCGATGCAGATGGGCTGCTACGGCATCGGCATCACGCGTATCCTCGGCGCCGCGATCGAACAGAACTTCGACGAGAAGGGCATCATCTGGCCGGAATCGATCGCGCCGTTCGAAGTCGTGTTGTGCCCGATGGGCTATGACCGAAGCGACGCCGTGCGCGAACACGCCGACAAGCTTTACGCGGAACTCGTCGCAGCGGGTATCGACGTGATCCTCGACGATCGCGGCGAGCGTCCGGGCGTGATGTTCGCGGACTGGGAGCTGATCGGTGTGCCGCATCGTCTCGTGATCGGCGACCGTGGCCTGAAGGACGGCAAGATCGAGTACCAGGGCCGCCGCGATGTGGAAGCCACGCTGCTGCCCGTCGAAGGCGCGGCGCAGTTCGTGAGCGAGAAGATCAAAGCGGCACTCGCGCACTGACGGGAGCGGACAGTGGAGTACAGCTTCCTGTCTGCGACCGTCCTGCTCATTCTCATCACTGATCCACTCGGCAACATCCCGCTCTTCATCAACTGCTTGCGGGGTGTTGCGCCTCACCGGCGCATCCGCGTGATTCTGCGCGAAGTCGCCACCGCGTTCGTGATCCTGCTGGTCTTCATGCTCGTCGGCGACCGCTTTCTGCGGATGATGAGCCTGACCGATCTGTCGTTGCGCATCGGCGGCGGGATCGTGCTGTTTCTGATCGCGCTGCGGATGATCTTTCCGCATCCCGATGGTCCGTTCGGCGCCGATTCGCGCGCCGCCGAGCCGCTGATCGTGCCGCTCGCGATTCCGGCGCTCGCCGGTCCGTCGGCCCTCGCGACGGTGATGCTGCTGACATCTCAGGCGCCGAGCAAGATGGCCCAATGGGTGGCGGCGCTGACGGTGACGATGATCGTCTGCGCGATCGTGCTGGTGTTGGCAGAGCGTATCCAGCAATGGCTTGGCGAGCGTACCGTGATGGCCTTCGAGCGGTTGATGGGCCTCGTGCTCGTCGCGATTTCAGTCGAAATGATGCTGGGCGGCATTCGCTCCTTTGTGCATCAGCTTTGAAGCCGAATCGATGAAGCAACAAAAAAGCGACCCATGAGGTCGCTATTTCATGTGGGCATCAGCAGAAAAGCGTCAAGCGCCTTCCGTCAACGCGCGAATGGTGGGCAGATTGCGCCAGTATCCCTTCGCGTCCATTCCGCAACCGAACACGTAACGGTCCGGCACTTCGAAGCCGCAGAAGTCCGGGCGCAGCGGCTTCGCCTTCGGGATGATCTTCTCGCACAGCACCGCGCTCATGAAGCGCTTCGCGCCCATCGCCATGATGCGGTCGCGGATCGCGGCCATCGTTTCGCCTTCGTCGAGGATGTCGTCGAGCACCAGCACGACCCGGTCCTTCACCGACTCGGCGGGCGCGACGCGCCATTGCATCTCCGCGCTGCCCTTGATCGCGTTGCGATAGCGGGTGAGGTGGATGTAGTCGAACTCGAGCGGGAAGTCCAGATGCGGCAGCAGCATGCCCGTGAACACCGCCGCGCCGCCCATCACCGACAGCACGAGCGGAAAGTCTTCGGCCATCTCGGCGCGGATGGCGCTCGCCATGCGGCCGATGGAGGCGTCGACGTCGCTGGCCGAAACGATTTCTTCGGAGTGGCGGAAAATGTGGAGAGCTTCTTCGCGATTCATGACGTCTGGCGGGCGGTAACTGTATACATAGTGTGAGAGACAACGACCCGGTGCGCTACAGCATATACCCGCGCCTTTATTCGGCATACGCACCGGGTCGAGATGGCTGCCGCGCGCTCGCATCCGTGGAGGAGCGCACGCGGCCGAAAGGGATCAGCGCATGCCCGGCATCATGCCCTTCATGCCGCGCATCATCTTCTGCAGGTTGCCGCCCTTGAGCTTCTTCATCATCGTGCGCATCTGGTCGTACTGGTTCAGCAGCCGGTTGACTTCCTGAACCTGCACGCCCGCGCCCGCCGCGATGCGGCGCTTGCGCGTCGCCTTGATCAGCTCGGGCTTCGCGCGCTCGGCGGGCGTCATCGAGTTGATGATGCCTTCCATGCGGCGCATCTGCTTTTCGGCCTGGCCCATGTCGGCATTCGACGCGGCCTGCTGGAACTGCGCGGGCAGCTTGTCCATCAGCGACGACAGGCCGCCCATCTTCTTCATCTGCGAAAGCTGCGCGCGGAAATCGTTCAGATCGAAGTCGCCGCCTTTCTTGACCTTGTCGGCGAGCTTCTGCGCGGCCTGCACGTCGACGCCGCGCTGCGCTTCCTCGACGAGCGCGAGAATGTCGCCCATGCCGAGAATCCGGTTCGCCATCCGGTCCGGATAGAAAATTTCGAGGCCGTCGAGCTTTTCCGCGACGCCGACGAACTTGATCGGCTTGCCCGTCACGTGACGCACCGACAGCGCCGCGCCGCCGCGCGAATCGCCGTCGAGCTTCGTCAGCACGACGCCCGTGAGCGGCAGCGCGTCGTTGAACGCCTTCGCGGTGTTCACAGCGTCCTGACCGAGCATCGCATCGACGACGAAGAGCGTTTCCGCCGGATCGAGCGCCTTATGCAACGCCGTGATCTCGTTCATCATCGCTTCGTCGATACCGAGACGGCCGGCCGTGTCGACGAGCAGCACATCGTGATAGTGACGCTTCGCCCAGTCGACGGCGGCGCGCGCGATATCGACGGGCTTCTGGTCCGGCTGCGACGGGAAGAAATCGGCGCCGACCTGCTCGGTCACTGTCTTGAGCTGAGCGATAGCGGCGGGGCGATACACGTCGCACGACACCGTCAGCACTTTCTTCTTGTACTTTTCGCGCAGCAGCTTCGCGAGCTTGCCGACGGTGGTCGTCTTACCCGCGCCCTGCAGACCCGCCATCAAGATGATTGCAGGTGGCGTGACGGCGAGATCCAGCTCGACGGCCTTGCCTTCGTAGTCGCCGCCGATCACGGCCGTCAGCTCGCGCTGCACGACGCCGACGAGCGCCTGACCCGGCGACAGGCTGGCGATCACTTCCTCGCCGAGCGCCTTCTCCTTCACCTTCGCGATGAAGTCGCGCACGACGGGCAGCGCCACGTCCGCTTCGAGGAGCGCGAGGCGCACTTCGCGCAGCATCTCCTGCGTGTTCGCCTCGGTGAGGCGGGCTTCGCCGCGCAGCGTCTTGACGACGCGCGCCATCCGTTGAGTGAGATTGTCGAGCATGGGGAGCGATGAGCAGTGCGGCCCGTTCGTCACCGCGCCAGAGCGGCCGACGCCGCTAGCGCAACGTCGCAAACGTCATGGAGAAGGGGCCTAGTGTAAACTTCGAATATGGATATTGTACTGTATGCCCTCACTGCGCTCCTGTACGGCGGTCTCGCCGTCGCGGGCTGGCGCGCGCACCGCCAGACGGCCGTGCGGCCCATGCTCGAAAGCGTGCGGCACGTTTCGTCCGCGGCGCCGCTGCCGGCGGGCGGAGGGCGAGGGCTGTCGTCGGCAGCATCCGCGGGCATGTCGATGACCACGCGCATCGTGCTGCTCGTCGCGCTGCTCGCACACGGCGTGCTGCTGCACACGACGATCTTCCCGCACGACGCGATGGTGTTCGGCTTCGCGTTCGCGCTCTCCGCGATGTTCTGGCTCGGCGCGGGCATCTACTGGATCGAGAGTTTCTTCTTTCCGCTCGACGGCCTGCGCCTGCTCGTCCTGCCGCTGGCTTGCGTCGCGTCGCTGCTGCCGCTGTTATTCAGCGGCGTTCACGTGCTGTCGTACGCAGCCGATCCGCTCTTCAAGCTGCACTTCCTGATCGCGAACGTCGCGTATGGTCTCTTCGCGATCGCGGCGCTGCACGCGGTGCTGATGCTGCTCGTCGAGCGCCGGCTGCACGCGATGCGCGGCGGCACGCTCGCGCGGCAAGGCGCCGCAGCCGCGAACGGCTGGCTGTCGAGCTGGCTCGATACGCTGCCGCCGCTGCTCACGCTGGAGACGCTGCTGTTCCGTCTGATCGGCGCGGGTTTCGTGCTGCTCACGCTGACGCTGCTCTCGGGAATCCTGTTCAACGAACAGCTCGCCGACCGCGCGCTGCAGCTCGATCACAAGACCGTGTTCGCGATTCTCTCGTGGATCATGTTCGGCGCGCTGCTGACGGCGCGCAAAGTGTCCGGCTGGCGTGGGCGCGCTGCGTTGCGCTGGGTGCTCGCGTCGTTCGTCGCGCTGCTGCTCGCGTACGTCGGCAGCCGTTTCGTTTTCGAGGTGCTGTTGCACCGCCCTGTGGTCTGAGTGTCATGCGACAAATTTTTCTGCTGATCCTGTTGTTCATCGTCGGCCAGTGGCTGGTGAAGGCGCTGCGCCGCGCCGATTCGTCGCGCACGGCGCGCACGGGTGCGGGCGGTCATACGGGTGCCGATGCGCACGCGGGCACACGCAGCCATGGTCACGCGGGCGGCGGCGCGCACAGCAAGGCCGCGGGCCAGCTTCCCGAGCCGATGATCCGCTGCGTCGAATGCGGCGTGCACGCGCCGAAGAGCGATTCCGTCCTGGTCGACGGGCAGACGTTCTGCTCGCACGATCACGCGAAGCGCTACGCCGCCCGTCCTGCGGGCCGCAACGCGCGATGACGGCAGCGACTGCCGCGCGTTTCACCGTCGATGCAAACGGCTGGGTCAACGAAGCGCACAAGCTGCCGTCCCCGAATTTCGAGGTGCGTCCGAACGGCGCGCGTCCCACGCTGATCGTCGTTCACAACATCAGCCTGCCGCCGAACGAATTCGGCGGCGCGGGCATCACCGATCTCTTCCTCGACCGGCTCGACTGCGACGCGCATCCGTACTACGACGCGCATTTGCGCGGCGTGCGCGTGTCCGCGCATTTCGTGATCCGTCGCGACGGCGCGCTCGAGCAATACGTGTCATGCGACGAGCGCGCGTGGCATGCGGGCGCGTCGAACTTCTTCGGACGCGAGCGCTGCAACGACTTCTCGATCGGCATCGAACTCGAAGGCAGCGACACGACGCCGTTCGAAGCGTCGCAATACGAGACGCTCGCACCGCTCGTGCAGGCGCTCGCCGCGCACTATGCAATCGACGCGCTCGCCGGTCACGCCGACATCGCGCCCGGCCGCAAGACCGATCCCGGTCCGCATTTCGACTGGCCGCGTCTGCAACGCGACACGGCGCTCGCCGATCGGTACTTCCCCTATCTGCATCCGTCGTCGCGCGCGCCGATAACGACGTAAGCACGTCACTTCGCGTTCGTACGATGCCGCACCGGCAGCGCGAGATCGCTGTGTTCCGCCGTCGCCTTCATCCGGCGCGGGCTACCCAAAAGTCAATACCGTCTGACCAAATAAAACAATTTGCGATAGCCACTCAGTACACTATACTTCGTGCCGTAATGCAGTCGATGCACTATATCTTGTGTTGATCAGGCGGCGCCCCGCTCCGAGAGCATGGCGCCGTCAGCATTCCCGGCATTGAAAAAACTTGATGCGGCGCAGTCGGTTGAGAGAGCCGGCGCGCCCGCAGCTTCGAAGAAAAGGGCGCAGTCAGTGATCGCGACACACATGATGAAGGCGTACGTCCCAACGGATCTGTCGCATCCGGCCACTCTGCTTTACGGTTCCCGCTGCCTCTTTTCTTTTGCCCTATCGCATGCGTCCGGGGTGGCGCAGCGTTTGTACTAATCCGCGGATCACTCCGCACCATTCCAAGACCAGGAGCTTTGCACATGCAAACGACCGACAACGTGACGACCCGGTTCGAGGGCGCACCCACTGGCCGCCCCGTCGAAGGGCCCGCACAGGGCGACCAGGCGCTCGCAACGCAGACGGGCTATGCCGACTACAAGGTGATCCGTCGCAACGGCAGTGTGGTGTCGTTCGAGCCGTCGAAAATCGCCATCGCGGTGACGAAGGCGTTTCTGGCCGTCAACGGTGGTCAGGGCGCGGCGTCGGCGCGCGTTCGCGAACTGGTCGAGCAGCTCACGCAGAACGTCGTCCGTGCGCTCGTGCGCAGCCGTCCGAACGGCGGCACGTTCCATATCGAAGACATTCAGGATCAGGTCGAACTCGCGCTGATGCGCACGGGCGAGCACAACGTCGCGCGTGCCTACGTGCTGTATCGCGAGAAGCGTAGCCAGGAGCGCGGTCATGAGGCGGAGGCGCCGGCGGGTACGTCGGGTCTGAACGTGACCGACAACGGCATCGCGCGTCCGCTCGATCTGCCGGCGCTGCGCGGCCTGATCGAATCGGCGTGCGCGAATCTGGGCGATGCGGTGAACGCGGAGCCGATCGTCGCCGAGACGGTGAAGAACCTGTACGACGGCGTACCGATGAGCCAGGTCTACGACTCGGCCATCCTCGCTGCGCGCACGATGATCGAGAAGGACCCGGCGTACAGCCAGGTCACGTCTCGCATCCTGCTGCACACGATCCGCCGCGAGATCCTCGAAGAGGAAGTCACGCAAGCCGAAATGGCCGGCCGCTATGCCGAATACTTCCCGCTCTTCATCAAGCGCGGCGTGCAGGCCGAGCTGCTCGACGACAAGCTGCTGCAATTCGACCTGAAGCGTCTCGGCGCCGCGCTCGACGCGGACCGCGACCTGCAGTTCGGCTACCTCGGCCTGCAGACGCTGTATGACCGCTACTTCCTGCACGTCGACGGCACGCGCATCGAAATGCCCCAGGCATTCTTTATGCGTGTCGCGATGGGCCTCTCGCTGAACGAGATCGACCGCGAAGCGCGCGCGATCGAGTTCTACAACGTGCTGTCGAGCTTCGACTTCATGTCGTCGACGCCGACGCTGTTCAACTCGGGCACGCGCCGCTCGCAGCTGTCGTCGTGCTATCTGACGACGGTCGACGACGACCTCGACGGCATCTACGAAGCGCTGAAGGAAAACGCGCTGCTGTCGAAGTTCGCTGGCGGTCTCGGCAACGACTGGACACGCGTGCGCGCGCTCGGCTCGCACATCAAGGGCACCAACGGCAAGTCGCAAGGCGTCGTGCCGTTCCTGAAGGTCGTCAACGACACGGCTGTCGCCGTGAACCAGGGCGGCAAGCGCAAGGGCGCGGTGTGCGCGTACCTGGAATCGTGGCACCTCGACATCGAAGAGTTCCTCGAGCTGCGCAAGAACACGGGTGACGACCGTCGCCGCACGCACGACATGAACACGGCGAACTGGATTCCCGACCTGTTCATGAAGCGCGTGCTCGAAGGCGGCGACTGGACGCTGTTCTCGCCGTCGACCTGCCCGGACCTGCACGACAAGTTCGGCGCCGAGTTCGAAGCGGCTTACACGGCTTACGAAGACAAGGTCGCGCGCGGCGAGATCAAGCTGTTCAAGAAGATTCCGGCGGCGCAGTTGTGGCGCAAGATGCTCGGCATGCTGTTCGAAACGGGCCATCCGTGGATCACGTTCAAGGACCCGTGCAATGTGCGCTCGCCGCAACAGCACGTCGGCGTCGTCCACTCGTCGAACCTGTGCACGGAAATCACGCTTAACACGAGCGACGCCGAAATCGCCGTCTGCAACCTGGGCTCGGTGAACCTGGTCGCGCATCTGAAGGAGCAGGCCGACGGCACGCTCGCGCTCGACCACGACAAGCTAAAGCGCACGATCAGCGTCGCGATGCGCATGCTCGACAACGTCATCGACATCAACTACTACGCGGTCGCGAAGGCGCGTAATTCGAACCTGAAGCACCGCCCCGTCGGCATGGGCATCATGGGCTTCCAGGACTGCCTGCACGTGCTGCGCACGCCGTACGCATCGCAGGAAGCCGTCGAGTTCGCCGACCGTTCGATGGAAGCAGTCTGCTACTACGCGTACTGGGCGTCGACGGAACTCGCGGAAGAGCGCGGCCGCTACTCGACGTACCGTGGCTCGCTGTGGGATCGCGGCATCCTCCCGCAGGACACGCTGAAGCTGCTCGCCGACGCACGCGGCGGCTACGTCGAAGTCGATTCGAGCGAGTCGATGGACTGGGCGTCGCTGCGTTCGCGCATCGCCACGCACGGCATGCGCAACTCGAACTGCGTCGCGATCGCGCCGACGGCGACGATCTCGAACATCATCGGCGTGTCTGCATGTATCGAGCCGACGTTCCAGAACCTCTACGTGAAGTCGAACCTGTCGGGCGAATTCACGGTGGTGAACGACTACCTCGTGCGTGATCTGAAGGCGCGCGGCCTGTGGGACGAAGTGATGGTCGCGGACCTGAAGTACTTCGACGGCTCGCTGTCGCGCATCGACCGCGTGCCGGCCGACCTGCGCGCGATCTATGCGACCGCGTTCGAAGTCGATGCAACGTGGCTGGTCGAAGCGGCGTCGCGCCGTCAGAAGTGGATCGACCAGGCGCAGTCGCTGAACATCTACATGGCGGGCGCGTCGGGCAAGAAGCTCGACGAGGTCTACAAGCTCGCATGGCTGCGCGGCCTGAAGACGACGTACTACCTGCGCACGATGGCGGCGACGCACGTCGAGAAGTCGACGGTCGCGCACGGCGCGCTGAACGCGGTGCCGTCGGGCGACGGTGGCGAAGGCGGCGCAGCGGGTGGTTTCGGTGTCGGCGGCGGTGCGGCTTTGTCGGGCGTGACGGGCGGCTTCCAGGCATCGGCCGCGGTAGCAACGGCAGTGCCCGCAGCGGCACCCGAAGCAGCACCCGAAGCGGATGGTCCTGTCTGCATGATGCGTCCGGGCGACCCTGGCTTTGAAGAGTGTGAAGCCTGCCAGTAAGCACGCGCAGTCGGCAGGCAGCACTGCACGCAGTACAGCTGTCAGCAGCAAGCGGCAGCAAGCAGTAACCCGCCGCCGGTTCTTGCCGGCGGCGCGCAGAAAGAGATGGGCGGCGCAGGCGGAACGCGCCGCTCATCGCGAAGCGAAGTCGAAGCAGCACGCACGAAAACGTCGAGCAAGATTCCGGCAAGACTCCGATGACGCGCCGCGAAAGCAGAAGCCGATGCGCTTCGAGCGAGCGAGACGCGCGAGAGCCGACACTCGAGCAGCACTTCGATCAGGCAATTCATCGCGCAGTGTGCCCGGCGATGTGCCGGGGCAGTCGGTCAGGCGAAGCTGCGAGGAACATCACGTGCTACACGTCGGTTGATGGCTGCGAGGAAACACGAAGCCGCAAGCCGAATGCAGCACGCGAAGCAGCGGACGAGCAGGCGATGCATCACATGCCCGACCGCTTCGACAGAACATCGCGACGTGTACGAAGACGCAATCGTTTCGAAGCCGAAGCAACGCACACGCATCGCTGAAGCAACGCTCTTTCGATCGTGCATCGCGCTACATCGACACACGTTTCGATCGACTCGCATCGAGTGACCTTCACTGACTCATGAACAAAGTGTTGTATGAAGGTCGCAACGCGATTCGAAAACAGGATTTTTCATGAGCGGACCCTTTTAACGCTCGTGAAAAGATGGTACAAACCGATCTAAATTGATGGTGACATTTATGCTCAACTGGGATGACGAGATCACTGCCGTAACTCCCTCGAGTGCGACGCAACCGAACGTGTTGCGCAACGCTGAGGGAACGGCCGTCGGTTCGCAAGTGCAAACGCGTTCCGCTCATCAAGCTCCCTCGGCTCAACAAGTATTCGCGAACGACATCGCAATTGCTCCGTCGGCACAATCGAATGCGCCGGCCGTCGCTCCCGAAGCTCGCGTGAATGTCGCCGACAAGCGCATCATCAACGGCCAGACTGACGTCAATCAACTGGTGCCGTTCAAGTACAAGTGGGCGTGGGAGAAGTACCTCTCTGGCTGCGCGAACCACTGGATGCCGCAGGAAATCAACATGTCCCGCGACATCGCGCTCTGGAAAGACCCGAACGGGCTGACAGAAGACGAGCGCCGCATCGTCAAGCGCAACCTCGGCTTCTTCGTGACGGCCGACTCGCTCGCGGCGAACAACATCGTTCTCGGCACGTATCGTCACATCACGGCGCCCGAATGCCGCCAGTTCCTGCTGCGCCAGGCGTTCGAAGAGGCGATCCACACGCACGCCTACCAGTACATCGTCGAGTCGCTCGGTCTCGACGAAGGTGAAATCTTCAACGCGTATCACGAAGTTACATCGATCCGCGACAAAGACGAATTCCTGATTCCGTTCATCCACACGCTCACCGACCCGGCCTTCAAGACGGGCACGCTCGAAGCAGACCAGAAGCTGCTCAAGTCGCTGATCGTGTTCGCGTGCGTGATGGAAGGGCTGTTCTTCTACGTCGGCTTTACCCAGATCCTGGCGCTCGGCCGCCAGAACAAGATGACGGGCGCGGCGGAACAGTACCAATACATCCTGCGCGACGAGTCGATGCACTGCAATTTCGGCATCGACCTGATCAACCAGATCAAACTCGAAAACCCGCATCTGTGGACGCCGGAGTTCCGCGCGGAGATCCGCGAGATCTTCAGGCATGCGGTCGACCTCGAATATCGCTACGCAGAAGACACGATGCCGCGCGGGGTGCTCGGCCTCAACGCGTCGATGTTCAAGAGCTATCTGCGCTTCATCTGCAACCGCCGTTGCCAGCAGATCGGTATCGATCCGCTGTTCCCGAACGAGGAAAACCCGTTCCCGTGGATGAGCGAGATGATCGACCTTAAGAAGGAACGCAATTTCTTCGAGACTCGGGTTATCGAATATCAGACCGGCGGCGCGCTGTCCTGGGAGTAACCCAACGCGTCGCGTATGTATTTGATGGGGTTGCCGCCGGCCGTGCCGCGGCAAGTTTGATGAGGAGCATGACCGCCTGATGCAGAGCGTGCCCGGTGCGCCGCGGAATGCCGCGGCCCATAAAGATTACAGGCACTTTGCGAACCCTTCAGTGGGATGGGCAAACTTCCCCCCGGAAAAAGCCGTCCGCGCGAAAGCGAGCGGCTCGATCAAACGATTGCCGGCGTCGACATCCGATGCCGACTGGACTTGGCGCGCTGTGCCCGATGGCACGGCGCGCCTTACCGTATTCATTAGCGTAAGCGCGCTGGAGCTGCGTACGCCGATGAATAGCCCGCTTCGCAGTGGCCGCCGTGAGAAGCGTCCGCGGGAAGCGGGTTTTGACGAAGGGTGTAGTTTGAACTGACTCTCATCTGAAACCTGAAGGAGAAAATGATGGCACTCGCCAAGAAGAAGCCGGCAGCCAAGAAGGCTGCAGCAAAGAAGGTCGTCGCGAAGAAGGCGGCTCCCGCCAAGAAGGCAGCACCGGCTAAGAAGGCCGCTGTGAAGAAGGTTGCAGCGAAGAAAGTCGCCGTGAAGAAGGTTGCTGCGAAGAAGGCAGCACCGGCGAAGAAGGCAGCTGCAAAGAAGGTCGCAGCGAAGAAGGTTGCAGCGAAGAAGGTTGCAGCGAAGAAAGTCGCCGTGAAGAAGGTTGCTGCGAAGAAGGCAGCACCGGCGAAGAAGGCCGCTGCAAAGAAAGTCGCAGCGAAGAAGGTTGCAGCGAAGAAAGTCGCCGTGAAGAAGGTTGCTGCGAAGAAGGCAGCACCGGCGAAGAAGGCCGCTGCGAAGAAGGCGCCCGCTAAGAAGGCTGCTGCCAAAAAGGCTGCGCCTGCGAAGAAGGCTGCCGCGAAAAAGGCCGCTGCGCCTGCGAAGAAGGCTGCGCCTGCGAAGAAGGCTGTTGCGAAGAAGGCAGCACCTGCTCCCGCTGCGCCCGCTGCTTCGACGGCGCCGGCTGCTACGGTCAAGACCGCGTTGAACCCGGCGGCAGCATGGCCGTTCCCGACGGGCAGCCGTCCGTAAGAGCTGATGCCGCAACGGACGCATCCAGCATGCGTCCGGCGATTGAGTAGGGCTACTCGATCAAACTGATCCCGCCGCCGGGCAACTGGCGGCGGGATTTTTTCGTCTGGTGTTCGACTTGTGCGTCTTGTGTTTCGTGCCGGCGACGACGCGGTGGGCTCGCGCGCGGGCAACGTCTGTCGAAGAATGCGCAGCTCATGCGGCGATGCGCAAACGAGAGACGAAAAAAAAAAGCATGCACAGGGGAGCACATGCGTGTGAGGTTGCCGTCACGGCGCGAGAGCGCGCCGTCGGCAGGGAAATGGATTGCGTCCGCGGGAACGCGTCAGTGGGTCACGCGGGTCACGCCGCCGCTCGACAGCAGACGCACGCGCTCGCCGGCCTGGAAGATTTCGCCCGTCGCGCTTTGCGTGATCGCGCGCATGTCTCCGTTGTCGAGGCGCACCGTGATTTCGACGCCGTCGCGCATCGCGGTGCTGTTCTCGATCGTGTTGCCTGCCACGGCGCCCGCCAGCCCGCCGACGATGCCCGTCAGGATCGAGCCACGGCCGCCGCCGATCGCGCTGCCCGCGACCGCGCCGAGCGCGCCGCCGCCCACCGCGCCGATGCCGCTCGGCTGACCGTTGTTCGTGCTGATCTTCACGGCGCGCACGCTGTCGACCATGCCCATGCGTACGGTCTCTTCACGTTGGGCCTGCGATGACGTGTACACGTCGGCGGAACTGCTGTTGTACGCGCAGCCTGTCACGGCGAGCGAACTGACGATCATCGCGCCCAGTACCAGGCGGCCCACAGTACAACTTGTTGTTTTCATTCCCTTGACTCCAAACGGGCTCGCTTCTTCGAGCCCTCAAACGCGACCGGCCAGGCGCGGCGTATGCGCGTCACGCGCCCGCGGGCAGTTCGTAACCGAATGCCTGCTTGAACCGGTCGTTGATCTCCGCGCGCGAAGGCGCATAGTTTTGCGGCCCTTGATGTTCGATCTTGAGCGCGCCCATCAGACTCGCGAGACGGCCCGTGGTTGCCCAGCCGAGACCCTTCTCGATGCCGTGCAGCAGGCCGCCCCGGAAGGCATCGCCGCAACCCGTGGGGTCCAGCACCTGCTTTGCCTTGACGGCCGGAATCTCTTCGATGCCGCCCGAATGGTGAATCTGCGCACCGTGCTCGCCGCGCGTCACGATCAGCGCATCGACACGGCTTGCGATCTCTTCGATCGACCAGCCCGTCTTGTTGCTCACGAGTGCGGCTTCGTAGTCATTGACTGCCACGTAGGTGGCAAGTTCAATCATGCGGCGCAGCGACGCGCCGTCGAATAGCGGCAGCCCCTGGCCCGGATCGAAGATGAACGGAATGCCCGCCGCCGCGAACTGTTCGGAGTGCTGGATCATGCCGTCGAAGCCGTCCGGTGCGACGATGCCGAGCTTCATGCCCGGCTGGTCGGCGCGGTTCAGATGCGACTGCATCATCGCGCCCGGGTGGAACGCGGTGATCTGATTGTTCTCGAGGTCGGTCGTGATCATCGCCTGCGCCGAGTACGTGTCGGGCAGCACGCGCACGTGCGCTTTCGAGAGTCCGAGCGTATCGAGGCGATCGATATACAGCTGCGCGTCGACGGCGCCGAGCGTCGCCATGATGCGCGCGTCGCCGCCGAGCAGATGCAGCGAGTACGCGATATTGCCCGCGCAGCCGCCGAATTCGCGACGCATCGTCGGCACGAGGAAGCTGACGTTCAGGATGTGGACCTGTTCCGGCAGGATGTGCTCCCGAAAGCGCCCTTCGAAGGTCATGATGTTGTCGTAGGCGAGCGAGCCGCAAATCAGCGTAGCCAAAGCGAGCGTTCCTATAAGTATCGGTGTCGGAGGGAAAAGGGGCGCGACGATGTGACAGCGCCGCTCCCGGGCGATGCGGGAGCGGCGCTGTGTCGACGCAAGCGTGAAGCTTACTTCAGCGCGGCGAGCGCTGCGTCGTAGTTCGGTTCGTTCTTGATTTCGCCGACGAGCTCGGCGTGCACGACCTTGTCGTTCTCATCGAGGACGACGACGGCGCGCGCCGTCAGGCCCGTCAGCGGGCCGCTCGTCACGTCGACGCCGTACGCTTGCGCGAACTCGTGGCCGCGGAACGTCGAGGCCGTCACGACGTTTTCGATCCCTTCCGTCGTGCAGAAGCGCGATGCGGCGAACGGCAGGTCGCCTGACACGACGATCACGGCCGTGTTGTTCAGCTTGGCGGCTGCTTCGTTGAACTTGCGCGTCGAGGTTGCGCAGGTCGGCGTGTCGAGACTCGGGACGATGTTCAGCACCTTGCGCTTGCCGGCGAAGTCGGCGAGCGAGAGAGGCTTCAGATCCTTGCCGACGAGCGTGAAGGCGCGCGCCTTCTGGCCGACGGACGGGAACGTGCCAGCGACTTCGATCGGGTTGCCACCCAGCGTGACTTGACTCATGTTGTGCTCCGAAGATTCGTCAGGGATTGACGGGATGCGCGTCCGGTTCGTGCCGGACGCGCGGGTGTAACCAGCTCGCGCCGCAGAGATACCCGTTACGGATAGAAAATCTGCACGCGGAAATTCGAGGCGACGGTATTGCCGGTGTCGAGGCGCACGATCATCGTCTGCGTCGTGCGGGCGGGCAGGCCTGCTGCAATCGGCGTGCCGGGCTTCACATAGTCTTGCGGCCACAGCACGCGCCGCACGGCGACGTTGTTGTTCTCGTCGAGCAGCGTCAGTTCGACTGCGGGATAGGCGAGCGCGATGTCGAAGCGGTTGCGCAGCGGCATCCTCAGTTCGAGCTTGTGCGGTCCGTCGATCTGGCGCAGATCGGACGGCTCGACCAGCAGGCCGTCGATATCGCGCGGCGGCCCGACTCTGCAGCCCAGATTCGCGCAAGCCTTCACGAAGAGCGACTGCGAATCGGGCCACGCGACCATCACCGATTCGCGTTGCCACCATGCGAGCTGCGCGAGCAGCAAGACGGCCAGCACGGCGATCACGACTCCGCCGACGGCCTGCCACACGACGCGGCGTGAGTCCTGTCCGAGCGGCTCGCGTCGGACGGCGAATGCATCGTCGTCATCGTCGGGCGCGGCGGCGAACGGCTGGCGCGCACCTCCACCGAAGCTCGGCTCGTGATCGTGTTCTTCGGCGGGCGAGCCGAAGTAGGGCTCGCGATGCCGGCGATCGTCGGCGGACGGCGCGGCCGCGCTGTCATCGGGGTCGAAGAAGGGTTTGTGCCGCTTGTCGCGAAGCGGCTCGTACAGCCCTTCGTGCAAGGTCTCGTGCAGTGGTTCGTGCAGCGGCTCGTGCAACCGCGCGTCGGCTTCGGCCTTCGCTTCGCGCGCTGCTCCGGCATCGGGTGTGTGCGCCGATTCGCGCGCGGGCTCCGCTGCGCGCCACGTATGCGGCGGCGGCTCAGCGATTTCCTGTTCGAGCACGCGTTCGGGTGAGGCTTCGAAGGTCGGCTCCGTCTTAGGCGCAGCAGGCGATTCGGCAGACTGCGCGGCGCTCGGCTGAGCTTGCGTTGCGACTGGTGGTTCGACCTTCGGCTGAGTTTGCGTATCGACTGACGGTTCGACCTTCGGCTGAGTTTGCGCGGCGCCTGAAGGTTCGACCTTCGGCTGAGCTTGCGCGGTGACTGAAGGTTCGACCTTCGGCTGAGCTTGCGCGGCGACTGACGGCTCGACCTTCGGCTGAGTTTGCGTGTCGACTGACGGTTCGACCTTCGGCTCCGCTCGCACTTCGGCAGTCGGCGACGCCTTCTGCTCGACGGGCGCTTCGACGTGCGGTTCGACCGGCCTGCGCGCGGTCGCCTTTTCCTCTTTCAGCGGCTTCGAGTCGGTCAGTTCGAGCGTCAGAGGCGGCTGAGCGGAACTCGGGATCGTGACGGGCTTGAGCGGAATCGTCGATGCATTGTGACGGATGCGTCCGTCGATCGACGCGTCGGGCGACGGTGCCCACGGGTTCCAAGCTTCCGCGCGGAAGTCGGGCGAGCCGGCGGATGGCGTGCCGTGCGCCGTGTCTCTGGCTTCGACGGACGCTTCATCGACTTGCGCTTGCGCAGCGGCGTGACCGGCCGGCGCTTCTTCGCGCCGTGCAGCCTCGCCGCTCGCGAGCGGCTTTGCGGCATGCTCGTGCTCGTCGGCTTCCGCGGGATGCGCAGGGGCGGGTTCTACCGTGGCTTCAGCGACATGTGGCGAAGCGGATTCCACGGGGTGCATGCCGGCATCTTTGACGGCCGGCTCGATGCGATGCGTATCGGCAGGCGGAGCGGGTTCGACGGAAGGAGCGGTTCCTTCACGTGCGGGCACTTGCCCGCCATTCGCGAGTTTATCGAGCGTGTACGCGGTCACATCGTCGATCGACACGCGCTTTGCTTTATCGACGCTCGTGCCGTTGGTCACATCAAAGAGATTGTTCGATGCGTCGAATACCTCGTGGCAATGGCCACAACGAACGAGCCCGCGGCGCAGCGTGAGCTGCTCCGGCTGGAGCTTGAAAGCGGTTTTACAGAAGGGACAGCGTGTCGCTAGAAGCATATTGAGTCGATTGACCGGTTAGCCGTTAAGGGGCCGGAAGCAGACAGATATGCCTTATTCTAATGGCTTTCGCGTCGGGTACCTGCAAGGCAGACCCAGCCCTCGTGTTCGCGCCATACGGCGATGTCGATCCATTGTCGATAGATGCTCGCGACCTCTTCGGCCTGGCGCGCGAGAATGCCCGACAGCGCAATGCGTCCGCCCGGCTTCACCTTCGACGACAGCATCGACGCCATCAGTTTCAGCGGGTTCGACAGAATGTTCGCCACGACGATATCGAACTCGTCCGCGGGGCAGTCGTCGGGCAGGCCGTACGTGACGTCGGCGTGATTGCGCTCGCTGTTGTGGCGCGCCGACTCGACCGCTTGCGGGTCGATGTCGATGCCGATCACCGGGTCCGCGCCGCATTTCTTCGCGAGAATCGCGAGAATGCCCGAGCCGCAGCCATAGTCGAGCACCGACTCGCCTTTCTTCACCGATTGCTCGAGCCATTCCATGCACAGACGCGTCGTCGGGTGGCTTCCCGTGCCGAACGCGAGGCCCGGATCGAGTTCGAGCACGAGCGCATCGGGATCGGGGGCAGCGTGCCACGACGGCACGACCCAGATGCGCTCGCCGATCGGAATCGGATCGAACTGGGATTGCGTGAGACGCACCCAGTCCTGTTCCTCGACTTCGCGCACGCTGAACGACGGCGTGTCGGCGAGACCGAGTTCGTTCGCGGCGGCAGCGAGCAGCACCGCCGGTTCGTGCTCGGGCGCGAGCAGCGCGATTACGCGCGAATGCGTCCACGCGGTGCGCTCCGGCGTGAGACCGGGCTCGCCGAAGAGCGGCTGCTCGTCGGGCGTGTCGGCGTCAGCGTCTTCGACGGACACCGACAGCGCGCCCAGTTCGAGCAGTGCATCCGACAACGCTTCCGCGTGTTCGCGCGCGAGTTCGACGATCAGTTCCCGGTAGCTCATTGCTTACGCTTCTTCCGGTGCGGCCTGCAGCTTCGCGGCCAGCCGGTTTTCGAGGTAATGGATGCTCGTGCCGCCCTCGACGAACTTCGCGTCGAGCATCAGTTCGCGATGCAGCGGAATGTTGGTCTGAATGCCTTCGACCACCATTTCCGACAGCGCGATGCGCATCCGGCTGATCGCCTGCTCGCGCGTCGCGCCGTAAGCGATCAGCTTGCCGATCATCGAATCATAGTTCGGCGGGACGAAATAGCCGTTGTACGCGTGCGAATCGACGCGAATACCCGGGCCGCCCGGCATATGCCACGACGTAAGACGCCCCGGCGACGGAATGAACTTGAACGGATCTTCGGCGTTGATCCGGCACTCGATCGCATGTCCGCGGAACTGGATGTCGCGCTGGCGGAGCGCGAGCTTCTCGCCGGCAGCGATGCGGATCTGTTCCTGAACGATGTCGATGCCCGTGATCAGTTCGGTGACGGGATGCTCGACCTGCACGCGCGTGTTCATTTCGATGAAGTAGAACTCGCCGTTCTCGTACAGGAATTCGAACGTGCCCGCGCCCAGGTAGCCCATCTTCTTGCACGCGTCCGCGCAGCGGTCGCCGATACGCTCGATCAGGCGTCGCGCGATGCCGGGCGCCGGCGCTTCTTCGATCACCTTCTGGTGACGGCGCTGCATCGAGCAGTCGCGTTCGCCGAGCCAGAGCGCGTTCTTGAACGAATCGGCGAGCACCTGGATTTCGATGTGCCGCGGGTTCTCCAGGTATTTCTCCATGTAGACCTGCGGATTGCCGAACGCACGGCCGGCTTCTTCGCGCGTCATGTTGACGGCGTTGACGAGCGCGGCTTCCGTGTGCACGACGCGCATGCCACGGCCGCCGCCGCCGCCCGCCGCCTTGATGATCACCGGATAGCCGATCGCGCGCGCAATTTTCACGATTTCCTTCGGATCATCCGGCAATGCGCCTTCCGATCCGGGCACGCACGGCACGCCCGTCTTGATCATCGTCTGCTTCGCGGTGACCTTGTCGCCCATCAGGCGAATCGTGTCGGGGCGCGGGCCGATGAACACGAAGCCCGATTGCTCGACGCGCTCGGCGAAGTCCGCGTTCTCGGAGAGGAACCCGTAACCGGGGTGAATCGCTTCGGCGTCCGTGACTTCCGCCGCGCTGATCAGCGCAGGCATGTTCAGGTAGCTCAGGTTCGACGGCGCCGGTCCGATGCAGACCGCCTCGTCGGCGAGCTTCACGTATTTGGCTTCCTTGTCGGCTTCGGAATAGACGACGACCGTCTTGACGCCGAGCTCGCGGCACGCGCGCTGAATGCGGAGCGCGATTTCGCCGCGATTGGCAATGAGGATTTTTTCAAACATAGCGGATATTCGACTCATCAATGGGCGCCGCGTGCCGGTTGCGCAATTGCTTCCAGAGCTTGGCTGCCACAGAGGATCGGTGGCGCGCCCCGAAGAAGGAGGGCGCGCGGATGGCGTACGGCTAAAAAGCGCCGCGTCAGCCGATCACGAAGAGCGGCTGGCCGTATTCGACTGCCTGCCCGTTCTCGACGAGGATTTCCTTGATGACGCCAGCCTGATCCGACTCGATTTCATTCAGCAGCTTCATCGCTTCGATGATGCAGATCGTCTGGCCTTCCTTGACGGCGTCGCCCACCTGCACGAACGGATCGGCACCCGGCGACGGCGCGCGATAGAACGTGCCGACCATCGGCGAGGTCACGACGTGACCCTGCGGCGCAGCGGCGGCCGGCGTGGCCGGTCCGGCGACGGCGGGTGCTTCCGCCGGATGAACGCCAGGCACGGAGGCCGTCGCCGAGAATTGCGGCGCGAAATTGCCGGGTTGCTGGACGTAAACCGGCGGCGCGTTCTTGACGATGCGCACCTTGCCTTCGCCCTCGGTCACTTCGAGTTCGGAAATGCCGGACTCGGAGACGAGGTCGATCAGAGTCTTCAGTTTACGTAGATCCATGGGCTTCCCCTTTCAATGCGTGAAGCGCCGGCGGGATGCCGCCGGCGCTGAATTCGTGTTTTGGGTTGTCAGTCGCGCGACGTCCCGGCTGTCTGAATGGACAACCGGTCGAGCGCGTATTCGAGTGCGTACAGATAACCCTTCCAGCCGAGGCCGCAAATCACGCCCTCTGCCTGGTCGGAGAAATACGAGTGATGCCTGAACGGTTCTCGGCGATGCACGTTCGACAGATGAATCTCGACGAACGGGATGCCGACGCCCGTTAGTGCGTCCCGGATCGCCACGCTCGTATGCGTGTACGCGGCGGGATTAATCAGGATGAAATCGGTCTTCTCGGTCCGGGCGGCCTGGATGCGATCGACGAGCGCGCCTTCGTGATTGCTCTGGAAGGTGGCCAGTTCGACGCCGGCGTCCGCTGCGCGGTCGGCGAGCGCCTGATCGATCTGCGGGAGCGTGACGCGGCCATACACCTCCGGTTCCCGGGTGCCGAGAAGATTGAGATTGGGGCCGTGCAGAACCAGCAGTCGCGTCATGGTCGCTTCGTTTTCCGTGGAATTGGCCGCACTTTAGCGCTGATTAGAGAAATTTGTCTAGTTTCTCGAGCAGCCGTGACGACTCGGCGCCTTTCAGGGATAGCCGCAACTAGCCGAACTTCTGACAATTCCGTCGGAATATCGGGCAACCTGGAGTCAAACGTTCTCAACTAAACGTCAATAAGTTGTCGACGTCACAGCGCGTCGAGCGTCCGTTTCAGCTCGTCGGGCTTGATCTGTCCTAATTTTGTCGACCGTACGACCCCTTTTGCGTCAATTACGACGGTGTAAGGCAAACCGCCCGCGTTGTTGCCGAATGCGCGGGCGAGGTCAGCGCCGCCGAAGCCGGCGACGAAAATCGGGTAGTCGACGGGCACTTTCTGAAGGAACGCCTTTACGTTCTTGTCCGAGTCAACACCGAGTCCGACGAACTCGACGCCTTTCTTCGCATATTCCTTGTGCAGCCGCGATAGCGACGGCATTTCCTCGACGCACGGTCCGCACCACGACGCCCAGAAGTTGACGACGACGGGACGGCCCTTGAATCCGGCGAGCGACTGCGGCTTGCCGTCCGCGTTCGTGACGTTTGCCGACCACAGCTGGTTGACGGCATTGCCGCTGTCGGCGGGCGCGGCGTTCGCGACGCCCGCGAGGTCGTGACTGCCGAGGAACCAGTGGCTCGCCACCGCTCCTCCTACCGTTGCGACGACGGCCACAGCCGCGATTGCCAGAATGCGCTTCATATATAGAGAGTGTGTCAGTTAGAGGAAGGGCGAGCTGTCGCTCTCGTCGATTAGCGCCTGCACTGCGCGAACGTCGGCTCTTGCGAGCCTGCCACGCGCGTCGGCTCGCACCGCGCCGCGCAGATCGTCGGTGCTGTACAGCGCGACGTGGATGCCCACAGGTTCGGCGTCCCGTCCTGCATCGGTCGTACGCCAGAGAAAGCTCAATGTTTCGACGTATCCGCGCCCCGCAAAGTGCCGCGTTTCGGAAACGTCGTACTGCACATTCGTATTCAGCAGGTAAATGGCGACTTCCTTCGGGTTGTCGCAGAACGCTTGCAGATGTATGTCGGAATGCTCGCCAGCCGTTCCGCCCAACACGGCGCCCGTCAGATAAGGATTGAACGGCGCGAGCCGCTGCATCCAGTCCAGCGCGATTTCTCTCAGACGGCGCAGCACGGCCGGCTGGCTGTCGCCCTGAAACAGCGACTGGTATTCGCGGATTTCTTCCTCGATCTGGTCGTTATCCGGCAGCCATTCGCCCGCGACGCGCGTCTCCCCGACGACCTGTCGCGCAGCCTTGCGCTTGGCCGTCGAGTAATCGAGACCGTCTTCGGCGATCATTCTCGCAGCCGCGATCGCGATTTCCTCACGCACGCGCTGCGGATCGAAATGTGATTTGCGAACCATCCGTCAATGATACTAGAGAAAACCCGATGGCCTTTTTGCGTGCGCCCGCGCCGCCCAAGGGTTCGAAGCCGTGTTCGGCGGCGCTTGGGAAAGCTCGCGCGCTCAGGAACGGGCGAGCCTGTCGGTTACAATAGGCGTCCTTTGCCGCGAGGGCTTTCCGGCCCTTTGCGCGCATCTCTTTCTACGCAAAACACGCCCTGCGGCGCGACAGCATTTATGCACATTCACATCCTCGGCATCTGCGGCACGTTCATGGGCGGTCTCGCGGTTCTCGCGCGCAACGCCGGGCACACGGTGACGGGTTGCGACGCCGGCGTCTACCCGCCGATGAGCACGCAGCTCGAGGCGCAAGGCATCACGCTGATCGAAGGCTGGGGAGTCGAGCAGCTCGACCTGAAGCCTGATCTCTTCGTGGTCGGCAACGTCGTGACGCGCGGCAATCCGCTGATGGAAGAAATCCTGAATCGCGGCCTGCCGTACACGTCCGGTCCGCAGTGGCTCGGCGAGCATGTGCTGAACGGCAAATGGGTGCTCGCGGTCGCGGGCACGCATGGCAAGACGACCACGACGTCGATGCTGACGTGGCTGCTAGAAGACGCGGGCATGAATCCCGGCTTCCTGATTGGCGGCGTGCCGTTGAATTTCGGCGTGTCGGCGCGGCTGACCGATTCGAGCTTCTTCGTGATCGAAGCCGACGAATACGACACGGCGTTCTTCGACAAGCGCTCGAAGTTCGTTCATTACCGGCCGCGCACGGCGATCCTGAACAACCTGGAATTCGATCACGCGGACATCTTCCCGGATCTCGCTGCGATCGAAACGCAATTCCACCATCTCGTGCGCACGGTGCCGGGTATTGGCCGCATCGTGTCGAACGGCCGCGAAGACGCGCTCGAACGCGTGCTGACGCGCGGGTGCTGGAGCGACGTGGAACGCTTCGGCGTCGAAGGCGGCTGGCAGGCGCTGCCGGCTGAAGACGGTGTCGCCGTCGACGAGCGCTTCGCCGTCTATCACTGCGGCGAGCGTGTCGGCGTGGTCGACTGGCAGGTGCAGGGCGACCACAACCGGATGAACGCGATCGCCGCGATCGCCGCCGCGCGCCACATCGGCGTGCCGCCCGCGCAGGCCGCGAAGTCGCTGTCGACCTTCCGCAACGTGAAGCGCCGGATGGAAGTGCGCGGCAGCGTCGACGGCGTGACCGTCTACGACGACTTCGCGCATCACCCGACGGCGATCCAGACCACGATCGCCGGCCTGCGCACGCGGGTGGGTCGCGACAACACGCGCGTTCTCGCTGTGCTGGAGCCGCGCTCGAACACGATGAAGCTCGGCGTGATGAAGGCGCAACTGCCGTCGAGCCTCGCCGACGCCGACCTCGTGTTCGGCTACGGCGCGCCGGCGGGCAAGGACGCGCTCGGCTGGGACCTCGCCGAAGCGCTCGCGCCGATGGGCGGCAAGGCGCAGGCGTTCAGCGACATCGATGCGCTGGTCAAAGCCATTGTCGCGGCGGCGCAACCCGGCGATCACGTGCTCGTGATGAGCAACGGCGGCTTTGGCGGCGTGCACCAGAAGCTGCTCGACGCGCTGTCGGCGCGCCCGGCGGAGCAGGCGCGGGGCGTGGCGTGATTCTCTATCTGCACGGTTTCCGCTCGTCGCCCAATTCGTTCAAGGCGCGCGTGATGGCCGGGCGGCTTGCTGCGCTCGGCCGCAGCGCGGAATGGTGCTGTCCGATGCTGCCCGTGTCGCCGCTCGAAACCGTGGCGCTCGTCGAAGAACTGGTCGCGGCGGCCAAGCCGGCGCACGTGACGATAATCGGCAGCTCGCTTGGCGGCTATTACGCGACGCATCTCGCCGAAAAGCACGGCTGGCGCGCGGTGCTGCTGAACCCGGCCATCGTGCCGCAGCGGGACCTGAGTCACTATCTCGGCGAGCAGCCGCTGTGGCACGGCGGCGGCGGCATCGTCGTCGAGCCGCATCATCTGGACGAATTGCGCGCGCTCGGCGTTGCGTCGATCACGCGCCCCGAACGTTATTATCTGATTGCCGCCACCGGCGACGAAGTGCTCGATTACCGCGAAATGCTCGCGCACTATCACGGTGTGCGGACGAAACTGATCGAAGGCAGCGACCACGCGATCAGCGAGTTTCCCGATTATGTCGACGATGTGCTCGCGTTTTGCGACGCCGCCGACGCCGAGCCGCCCGCGCCACGCGAGGCGGCATGATCCGATGATCCGCAAACGGCGCGCGCCGACCGGCACGCGCGTTGCGGATCACCACACCGAACACGACGCCGACGCGCAATCACGCAGCACCGCGCGCCGGCCGACGCAAGCCAGAACGAGAGTATTGAGTGAACGTTTTCTTTGAGGAATCGGGCAGTTTCAAGGCGGGCAGCGTGCTGTCGCGTCAGGGCGACGCGTTCCAGGTCGAGCTGCCTGGCGGACGCCGCGCGAAAGTCCGCGCGAAAGACGTGCTGATCGAGTTCGAGAAGCCGACGGCGGGCGAGCTGATGGAGCAGGCCGATGCCGCCGCGCAGGACATCGATCTCGACTTTCTGTGGGAATGCGCGCCGGAAGAAGAGTTTCCGTTTGCGACGCTCGGCGCCGAGTATTTTGGCGACTCGTTCGGACCCGTCGAGCGCGCGGCGCTTATTCTGCGCATGCATGGATCGCCCGTCTATTTCCGCCGCAAGGGCCGTGGCCAGTATCAGCGCGCGCCGGAAGAGCAGCTGAAGATGGCGCTCGCATCGCTCGAGCGCAAGCGCCAGCAGGCGCTCGTCCAGGAGGGCTACGAAGAGGAACTGAAGGCGGGCCGCCTGCCGGACGGCTTCCAGAGCAAGGCGCTCGGACTGCTGACCAAGCCCGACAAGAACGCGATCGAATACAAGGCGGTCGAAGCCGCGGCGGCTGCGCGCGGCATTTCGGCGGCGCGCCTGATGCTCGAATGCGGCGGCATTCCGTCGGCGCGCGCGCTGCACGAAGCGCGTTTTCTGTCCGAATACTTCCCGCACGGGACCGGTTTCCCCGCGGTGACGGTCGGCGAGCTGCCGGAAGATTTGCCGCAAGCCGAAGTCGAAGCGTTCTCGATCGACGACGTGACCACGACTGAAATCGACGACGCGTTCTCCGTCGAGCATCTGGCCGACGGGCGCGTGCGGATCGGCATTCACATCGCGGCGCCCGCGCTCGGCATCGCACGCGGCGATACCGTCGATGCAATCGCGCGCGGCCGTCTGTCGACGGTGTACATGCCGGGCGACAAGATCACGATGCTGCCCGATTCCGTCGTGGACAAATTCACGCTCGCCGAAGGCGGTTTGCGGCCGGCGCTGTCGCTGTACAGCATCGTGAACCGCGAGACGCAGGAAATCGTCGCGAGCGAGACGCGTGCCGAACTCGTCTACGTGAAGAACAATCTGCGCCACAACACGCTCGACGAACTTGTCACGGAAGAGGCGCTCGCCAACGGCACGGGCGACTATCCGCATAAGGACGACATCGCAGTGCTGTGGCCGTTCGCGCAGTCGCTGTTCGAGAAGCGTCAGGTCGCGCGCGCGGGCTACGGCCTGAAGCGCGAAGTGCAGCGCAATACCGATTTCAACTTCTACGTCGAAGGCGAGCACGTGACGATCACGCCGCGCCGACGCGGTTCGCCACTCGATACGATCGTCGCCGAACTGGCGATTCTCGCGAACTCGACGTGGGGCGCGTTCCTGCACGATCACGGCGTGCCGGGCATCTACCGCTCGCAGCGCGCGTTCGGCGCGCCGACGGGCCCGAAGCGCACGCGTATGCAGACGACGGCCGCGCCGCACGAAGGCCTCGGCGTCGCGCAGTACGCGTGGAGCACGTCGCCGCTGCGCCGCTATGTCGACCTCGTCAACCAGTGGCAGCTGATCGCGTGCGTGCAGCACGGTGTGACGGCCAAACTCGCGTCGCCGTTCAAGCCGAAGGACGCCGATCTGTTCGCCGTTGTTCAAGGCTTCGACGACACCTATAGCGCATACGCCGATCATCAGCGGCGCATGGAGTATTTCTGGTGTCTGCGCTGGCTCACGCAGGAGAACCGGAAGCAGGTGGTCGCGTCGGTGGTGAAGGGCGATCTCGTGCGGCTCGAAGAAGTGCCGCTGCTGCTGCATGTGCCCGGGCTCGGCGTGCATGCGCGCGGCACGCGGCTGATGCTCGAAGTGATGTCGGTGGATGAACTGACGATCGAGGCATCGGTGCGTCCGCTGCACGTGCTCGATGCGCCGACGGTGACGAGCGGCGCGGAGGAAGAGGACGAGGGCGACGAAGAGATCATCGACGCCGCCGACGCATCCGCCGAAAGCGAAGCCGAAGCGCAGGCCGAGGCCGACACCGCGACGAACGCAGCGGACGGCGAGCCGGTAGCCGGGAACGATTCGTCGGCTTCCGCCGATGCAAAGGATGTGGACCAGGACGTAAAACCGGACGTGAGCCATCACGCGACGGAGCCCAGCCGATGAGCACAACGCCGACCCAGCATGACCGCTACGCGGTGATCGGCAATCCGGTCGCGCACAGCAAGTCGCCGTTCGTCCATGCGCGTTTCGCCGAGCAAACAGGTGAGCCCGTCGAATACGGCCGCCTGCTCGCGCCCGTCGATCAGTTCGTGGCGCACGTGCGCGCGTTCATCGACGAAGGCGGGCGCGGCCTGAATGTGACCGTGCCGTTCAAGCTCGACGCGCATGCGTTCGCCACGTCGCTGTCGCCGCGCGCGGCCGCGGCGGGCGCGGTGAATACGCTGCGCTTCGAGAAGGACGGCGGCATCTACGGCGACAACACCGACGGCTTCGGCCTCGTGCGCGACATCGAAGTGAATCTGCGCGTGCCGCTCACGGGCGCGCGCGTGCTGCTGCTTGGCGCGGGCGGCGCGGCGCGCGGCGTCGTGCTGCCGATACTCGAGCGCAAGCCGCACACGCTGACCATCGTGAACCGCACGGCATCGAAGGCCGACGCGCTGGTCGCGCAGTTCGCGAGCGCGGCAAGCGACGCGGCGTGCCGTCTGACGGGCGGCAGTGCCCACGCGATCGAACCTGGCGCGTATGACGTGATCGTCAACGCGACGGCGAGCAGCCTCGATGCGTCGCTGCCCGAGTGCGACGACGGCGCGTTCGGCGCGGACACGCTCGCGTACGACATGATGTACGGCGCGCAGCCGACCGTCTTCATGCAACACGCCAGCAAGCTCGGCGCCCGCGCGGCCGACGGACTCGGCATGCTGGTCGAGCAGGCGGCGGAGTCGTTCTTCGTGTGGCGCGGCGTGCGTCCCGATGGCGCGCCCGTGCTCGCCGCGCTGCGCGAGATGCTGCGCGCGCCGCAAAGCGCGTGAGCGCGAGCAGCGCCACACGTTCTCCGACTTCACGGCACAGCGACGACGATGACAAAAACGAGTCGTTCGAGCAGGCCGGGATCGAGTGCGGGGCCGACGCGCTGGGTGGCCTACGCAGTCGCAGTGTTCGTTGCCGCCTGGTTCGCAACGCAGTTGTTCTACTTCGCGCAGATCGCGTTATGGAATTACGTGAATCCGCGCTCGACGGCGTTCATGCGTTCCGATGCCTGGCGTCTGTCGCAGGATCGTCCCGATCTGTCAATCCAGCGCATATGGGTGCCCTACGATCAGATCTCGCGCAATCTGAAGCGCGCGATCATCGCGTCGGAAGATGCGAATTTCGTCAATAACAACGGCTACGAAACCGACGCGATTCTCCGGGCATGGGAGAAGAACAAGGCACGCGGCAAGATCGTCGCAGGCGGTTCGACGATCACTCAGCAACTCGCGCGCAATCTGTTTTTGTCGCGAGAAAAGAGCTATATCCGCAAGGGTCAGGAACTGATCATCACGTGGATGCTCGAGACGCTGATGGACAAGGAGCGAATCTTCGAGATCTATCTGAATTCGGTCGAATGGGGCAATGGCGTGTATGGCGCGGAAGCGGCGGCGCGCTATTACTTCAAGACGTCGGCGGCGAAGCTGACGGCGGGCCAGTCGGCGCGGCTCGCCGTGATGCTGCCGAGGCCGAAATACTTCGACGAGCATCGCAGCTCCGGCTATCTCGCGCAGCGCGCACGGGTCATCGCACGCAGAATGGGCGCGGCGGAATTGCCGGATTGATTGACCGGCTTCGGATGTGAATAGAAACGGCGATTGTCGAATGACGATCGCCGTTTTTTTATTTGCTCCGGTTGTTTTGACCGGCGGCCGCCTCAGCGCGTATCCCAACATTGTCCCAACATATGAGCGTCTCGCTCATATGTTGGTGAATCTCAAAAAAGCGCCCTACAATCCGGTTCAACAAGTCGAACGACATCGGCAAAAAACACCGCCTCGCCGCCAGCGCCATGCGCGGCGCATGAAGCGGGATGAACTGGAGACGCCACGCCATGCCTTCCTGCACCTTGCTGCACGACACGCGCACCGCGCACACGCTGCACGCGCATCTTCGAGTCTCTCCGGACGCGAGCCGCCAAGCCGGCACTTCGCGATAACTCCCCTCTGCACGTTGGCCACCCGCCATGAACAAAGCGATGACTACCCACGCCGAGTCGGAAGCGCCGGATGTGCAGGACGCGTCTTCAGCATCCGGAGCGCCCGAAACACCTGAAACACCTG
>NZ_CYGY02000031.1:0-41250 GCF_900007165.1 Paraburkholderia piptadeniae | reverse complement strand
GAAACACCTGAAACACCTGAAACGCAGAACGGCGACGCTGCGCGCAAGCCCGCGCCGCGCACCCCGAACGGCGCGATCGTTCCGCCGCCCCCCGCCGACAGCATCGGCCTGCCGAGCACGCTGCTCGACATCACGCCGCAGCAGGCGGGCACGCAGACACTGCTGCGCGGCCTCGCGATTCTCGAAGCCGCCGCAGCGGGCGTGCGCGACCTGCGCACCTTCGGCGCCGCGCTCGGCACGACGCGCAGTACGACACACCGGCTCGTCAGCAGTCTCGTGCAGGCGCGTTATCTGCGCCAGGTGCAGGGCGGCTACCTGCTCGGTCCGAAGCTGATCGAGCTCGGCACGATCGCGCTCGAACAGATGCCGCTCACGACGGTCGCACGTCCGCATCTGGAGTCGCTCGCCGAACTGACGCACGACACCATCCATCTCGGCGTGCGCGACGGCGACGACGTGCTGTACATCGACAAGATTCCCGGCACGCGCGGCCTCGAAATGCGCTCGCGCGTCGGCCACCGGATGCCGCTCGCGTCGACGGGCATCGGCAAGGCGATGATGCTCGACCTCGTGCCCGATCAATGGCAGTCGCTGTTCGACGCGTCGCGCCGCGCGCTCGCGGGCGTCAGCTTCAAGCCCGACAACCGGCCCGACCAGCAGACCTTCATGCAGCGCATGACGAACTACGCGGCGGGCGGCTTCACGTTCGATCTCGAAGAGAACGAAGCATCGATCCGTTGCGTGGCCGCGCCCGTGCGCGACGCGTCGGGTTCGATCGTCGCGGCGCTGTCGGTGGCGAGCACGATTCCGTACATGTCGCTCGAGCGCATGGACGAGCTGATTCCCGTCGTGCAGCGCGAAGCGCGCGCAATCTCCGAAGAACTGGGCTGGCGTGTTCCGCAACCGACTACGCGCAGGATCAAACGATGACTCAGACGGGTTCGCCCCTGTCCACGCAACGCGCCGAGCCAGCCCAGCCGGTAAGCGACGCCGCGCTGATCGCGCTCGACTGGGGCACGACCTCGCTGCGCGCTTATCTGTTCGACGCAAACGGCGCGGTGCTGGAGACGCGCGCATCGACGGCCGGCATCATGAATCTGCCGCGTCCCGCTGCGGAAGGCGGCTTCGATGCCGCGTTCGACGCCGCCGTCGGCGCGTGGCTGGACCGCTCGCCTGAACTGCCCGTGATCGCGGCGGGCATGGTCGGCAGCGCGCAGGGCTGGAAGGAAGCGCCGTATGTGAATACGCCAGCGAGCGCCGATGCGCTCGTCGACGGCATCGTGCGCGTGCAGACGGCGCGCGGCGTGCCGCTCAACATCGTGCCCGGCGTGCTGCAGAACGGCGAGTTGCCGAACGTGATGCGCGGCGAGGAAACGCAGATTTTCGGCGCGCTCGCCTGCGCGGATGCGTCGGGCGCCGATGCGTCGGGCACCGCTGCGTCGGCAGCCAACAAGGGCGTGCTGATCGGCCTGCCCGGCACGCACGCGAAATGGGTGATGGTGCGCGACGCGAAGATCGAGCGCTTTCACACGTTCATGACGGGCGAGGTGTTCGCGGCGCTCACCGAGCACACGATTCTCGGCCGCACGATGGTCACGCCCGATCGTCCCGACACGGATGCATTTCTGCGCGGCGTACGAGTCGCGCGTGACAGGGGCCAGGCCGGCGTGCTCGCGACGATCTTCAGCACGCGCACGCTCGGCCTGACAGCTCAGCTGACGCGCGAGCAGCAGCCCGACTATCTGTCCGGTCTCCTGATCGGCCACGAACTGGGCGGCCTCGAAGCCGCGCTCGCGCAACGGCAATCGACGCTCGCCGGCCGCTCGTTGCAACTGATCGGCAACGAAGCGCTGTGCGAACGCTATCGGCTCGCGCTCGAACGGTTCGGCTGCCATCGGGCGGAACTCGTCAGGCACGCGACGGAGCGCGGCTTGTGGCGCATCGCGGCGCAAGCGGGCCTCGTCAGCGCGGCGTCGGGGGCCGCGCGGGCGACCTGAAGCAACCTGAAGCGGCGCGCGACAAACAGCAACTGACACAGCAAGCGACATAGGAACCGACATGCAACTCGATCTGAATCTGCCCGCACCCTATCAGCCGCACGCCGGCCTGATGGCCGCTTTCGAAGCGTGTCCGCTGATCGCGATCATGCGCGGCATCACGCCCGCCGACGCCGCCGATCACGGCCGCGCGCTCTACGAAGCCGGTTTCCGGATCATCGAAGTGCCGCTGAATTCCCCGAATCCGTTCGACAGCATTTCGGCAATTCGCCAGGCCATTCCCGTCGATGCGATCGTCGGCGCGGGTACGGTGCTGCGCGGCGAACTCGTGCACGACGTGAAGGCGGCGGGTGGCGAGCTGATCGTGATGCCGCACAGCGACCCTGAAGTGGTGACGACGGCGAAGTCGCTGGCGATGGCCTGCGCGCCCGGCGTCGCGACGCCGACGGAAGCCTTCCTCGCGCTGAAGAACGGCGCCGACGTGCTGAAGATGTTCCCGGCCGAACAGCTCGGCTGCCAGGTCGTGAAGGCGTGGCGCGCGGTGATTCACAACGACGTGCCGTTGCTTCCCGTGGGCGGCATCGCGCCGGACAACATGGGCCCGTTCCTGAGCGCGGGCGCGAACGGTTTCGGGCTGGGCTCGGCGCTGTACAAGCCGGGCCAGCCGGCGACCGCGACGGCTTCGAACGCGAAGGCGTTCATCAACGGCCTGCGCATCGCGCGCGCGGGCGTGAAGAAATGAACCGGCTTGCAGGCAAAGTCGCGCTGGTGACGGGCGCGGGACGCGGCATCGGCGCGGCGATCGCGGCGGCGTTCGCGCGCGAAGGCGCGGCCGTCGTGCTGGCGGAACTCGATATCGAAACAGCACGAAAAACGGCCGCCGACATCGCGGCACAAACGGGCGGCAAGACGCTCGTCGTGCAGACGGACGTCACGCAACCGGCTTCCGTGCAGCGCGCAGTGAGCGAGGGCGAAAAGGCGTTCGGCCCGATCGGCGTGCTCGTGAACAACGCGGGCATCAACGTCTTCTGCGACCCGCTGACGATGACGGACGACGACTGGCGTCGCTGTTTCGCCGTCGATCTGGACGGCGTGTGGAACGGTTGCCGCGCGGTGCTGCCGGGGATGGTCGAGCGCGGCGAGGGCAGCATCGTGAACATCGCGTCGACGCACGCGTTCAAGATCATTCCGGGCTGCTTTCCGTACCCGGTCGCGAAGCACGGCGTGATCGGCCTCACGCGCGCGCTCGGCATCGAATACGCGCCGCGCAACGTGCGCGTGAATGCGATCGCGCCCGGCTACATCGAAACGCAGCTGACGCACGACTGGTGGAATACGCAGTCCGATCCCGCCGCCGCGCGCCAGGCGACCCTCGACCTGCAGCCGATGGGACGCATCGGCAAGCCGGAGGAAGTCGCGATGACCGCCGTTTTTCTCGCGTCGGATGAAGCGCCATTCATCAACGCGAGTTGCATCACGGTCGATGGCGGGCGCTCGGCGCTCTATCACGACTGAGCAGTACCGAAGAAAGCGGAACGAAGCAGTAGCGAAGGAACAGAAGAAAAGCAGCAAAGCCGCCTCGCAAGAAGAGGCGACGGTGTCGACCGCTTGACGCGCTGGCCGCGTGTGTCAAAGCCGGTACAAGAAGACGCGGCCAATACCTTCTCGTTACTCACTAGTCAGGAGACACGCATTATGAAACGCAGAATTTTCCTCACGCTGGCAGCGGCGGCGACGGCGGTGCTCTTCAACGCACCCGTCGCGCAAGCCGCCGACCCGGTCAAGATCGGCTTTCTCGTGAAGCAGCCGGAAGAGCCGTGGTTCCAGGACGAGTGGAAGTTCGCCGAAACGGCCGCCAAGGAAAAGGGCTTCACGCTGGTGAAGATCGGCGCGCCGTCGGGCGAGAAGGTGATGAGCGCAATCGACAACCTCGCTGCGCAAAAGGCGCAGGGCTTCGTGATCTGCACGCCGGACGTGAAGCTCGGACCGGGCATCGTCGCGAAGGCGAAGGCTGACGGCCTGAAGATGATGACGGTGGACGACCGTCTCGTCGACGGCGCGGGCAAGCCGATCGAATCGGTGCCGCACATGGGCATCTCGGCTTACAACATCGGCAAGCAGGTCGGCGAAGGCATCGCGGCTGAAATCAAGAAGCGCGGCTGGGACATGAAGGACGTCGGCGCGATCGACGTGACCTACGAGCAGCTGCCGACGGCGCACGACCGCACGACGGGCGCAACCGATGCGCTCGTCGCAGCGGGCTTCCCGAAGGCCAACGTGATCGCCGCGCCGCAAGCGAAGACCGACACGGAAAACGCGTTCAACGCGGCGAACATCGCGCTGACGAAGAACCCGCAGTTCAAGCACTGGGTCGCCTACGGCCTGAACGACGAAGCCGTGCTCGGCGCGGTGCGCGCAGCGGAAGGCCGCGGCTTCAAGGCCGACAACATGATCGGCGTCGGCATCGGCGGCGCGGACTCGGCATTGAACGAGTTCAAGAAGCCGAACCCGACGGGCTTCTTCGGCACCGTGATCATCAGCCCGAAACGCCACGGCGAAGAGACGTCGGAACTGATGTACGCATGGATCACGCAAGGCAAGGAACCGCCGAAGCTCACGCTGACGCAGGGCATGCTCGCCACGCGCGACAACGTCGGCGAAGTGCGTGAAAAGATGGGCCTCGCAGCGAAGTAAGCGGGCAGCGGGACGCAGGCGCGTGAATGCCGCCGAGGGCATTCACGCGCCGCGCGCGGGACGGAACGGATCGGAAGCAGGCGAAGGCAAGCCGCCGTGCGGGCGAACAAGAGACGACTGCGCAGACGACTACGGCCAGCACGAAGGATCAATCGAAGCAACAGGGGGCAAAGTGTCAGCGACGCTGCGTTTTGACAATATCGGCAAGGTGTTTCCAGGCGTGCGTGCGCTCGACGGAATTTCTTTCGACGTGCACGCCGGCCAGGTGCATGGCCTGATGGGCGAAAACGGCGCAGGGAAATCGACCCTGCTGAAGATTCTCGGCGGTGAATATCAGCCGGATTCCGGCCGCGTGCTGATCGACGGCAACGAAGTGCATTTCGCGAATGCCGGCGCGTCGATTGCCGCGGGGATCGCGGTGATCCACCAGGAACTGCAGTATGTGCCGGACCTGACGGTATCGGAAAACCTGCTGCTGGGCCGTTTGCCCAGCACGATCGGCTTCGTGAAGAAGGCCGATGCGAAGCGCTACGTGCGCGAGCGGCTCAAGGCGATGGGCGTCGATCTCGATCCGAACGCGAAGCTGCGCAAGCTCTCGATCGCGCAACGGCAGATGGTCGAAATCTGCAAGGCGCTGATGCGCAACGCTCGCGTGATCGCGCTCGACGAACCAACGAGTTCGCTGTCGCACCGCGAGACGGAAGTGCTGTTCAAGCTGGTGCGCGATCTGCGCGCCGACAACCGCGCGCTGATCTACATCTCGCACCGGATGGACGAGATCTATCAACTGTGCGATGCGTGCACGATCTTCCGCGACGGCCGCAAGGTCGCGTCGCATCCGACGCTCGAAGGCGTGAGCCGCGACACGATCGTCAGCGAAATGGTCGGCCGCGAAATCTCGGACATTTACGGCTACCGGCCGCGCGAGCTGGGCGAAGTGCGCTTCTCGGCGAAGAACATCGAAGGCCATCCGCTCGCCGAGCCTGCGAGCTTCGACGTGCGGCGCGGCGAGATCGTCGGCTTCTTCGGGCTGGTCGGCGCGGGCCGTAGCGAACTGATGCACCTCGTCTATGGCGACGATCCGAAGAAGGGCGGCGAACTCGTGCTCGACGGCAAGCCGATCAAGGTGAAGAGCGCCGGCGAAGCGATCCGCCAGGGCATCGTGCTGTGCCCGGAAGACCGCAAGGAAGAAGGCATCGTGGCGATTGCGTCGGTCGCGGAGAACATCAACATCAGCTGCCGCCGCCACTATCTGAAGGCGGGGATCTTTCTCGACCGCAAGAAGGAAGCCGAAACGGCCGACCGCTTCATCAAGCTCCTGAAGATCAAGACGCCGAGCCGCCGTCAGAAGATTCGCTTCCTGTCGGGCGGCAACCAGCAGAAAACGATTCTGTCGCGCTGGCTGGCCGAGCCCGATCTGAAGGTGGTGATTCTCGACGAGCCGACGCGCGGCATCGACGTCGGCGCAAAGCACGAGATCTACAACGTGATTTATCAGCTGGCGGAGCGCGGCTGCGCGATCGTGATGATTTCGTCGGAGCTGCCTGAAGTGCTGGGTGTGTCCGACCGTATCGTCGTGATGCGGCAAGGGCGCATTTCCGGCGAGCTGCCGCGCGGCGCCGCGACCGAGCAATCGGTACTGAGCCTCGCGTTGCCGAAGAGTTCGTCGACGGCGCAAGCGGCGTGAGTTTGCGCAGGACGTTTGCGCGCGTCGCGAACGAATACTGCGAACGAGCACTGAACGAGATCTGAATCCGACCGGGACGACAGCCCCGATAGACCGATAGCCCGTGGGGAACGGGAGGAGTGAACCAAATGCAAGCCAGAGAAAACCTCGCGCAACAGGCCGCCAAGAGCGCCGCCGAAGCGCTGATTCCGCAAGCCAGCGACAAGCAGAAGTGGTGGCAGCAGATCACCGAGTACAGCCTGATCGTGATCTTCGCGGTGATGTTCATCACGATGTCGCTGACCGTCGATCACTTCTTCTCGATCGAGAACATGCTCGGCCTCGCGCTGTCGATTTCGCAGATCGGCATGGTCGCGTGCACGATGATGTTCTGTCTCGCGTCGCGCGACTTCGACCTGTCCGTCGGCTCGACGGTGGCGTTCGCGGGCGTGCTGTGCGCAATGGTGCTGAACGCGACGGGCAACACGTTCATCGCGATCTTCGCGGCTGTCGTGGCCGGCGCGGTCATCGGCTTCGTGAACGGCGCGGTGATCGCATACCTGCGCATCAATGCGCTGATCACGACGCTCGCGACGATGGAAATCGTTCGCGGCCTCGGCTTCATCGTGTCGCATGGCCAGGCAGTGGGCGTGTCGTCGGATACGTTCATCGCGCTCGGCAGCCTGTCGTTCTTCGGCGTGTCGCTGCCGATCTGGGTGACGCTGGTCTGCTTCATCGCGTTTGGCGTCATGCTCAACTCGACGGTGTACGGCCGCAATACGCTCGCCATCGGCGGCAATCCGGAGGCATCGCGTCTCGCCGGCATCAACGTCGAACGCACGCGCGTCTTCATCTTCCTGATTCAAGGCGCGGTGACGGCGCTGGCAGGCGTGATTCTCGCGTCTCGCATCACGTCGGGTCAGCCGAACGCGGCAGAAGGCTTCGAGCTGAACGTGATCTCCGCGTGCGTGCTGGGCGGCGTGTCGCTGCTCGGCGGCCGCGCGACGATTTCGGGCGTCGTGATCGGCGTGCTGATCATGGGCACTGTCGAAAACGTGATGAACCTGCTGAACATCGATGCGTTCTATCAGTACCTCGTGCGCGGCGCGATCCTGCTCGCGGCCGTGCTGCTGGACCAGTTGAAGAATCGCGGCTCGCGCGACTGATCGCGTGCAACAACCAACGTCAGAAGGAAACCGAACGATGTCGTCTCCGGCCAACGCGAACGCGCGCGACGAACACAGCGTCTACGCGCGCTATCCAAGCCTCGTGGACCGCACGGTGCTGATCACGGGCGGCGCGACGGGTATCGGCGCGTCGTTCGTCGAGCACTTCGTCGCGCAGGGCGCGCGTGTCGCGTTCTTCGATATCGACGAAACAGCGGGCGATGCGCTCGCCGACCAGCTCGGCGATTCGCGCCACAAGCCGCTCTTTCTGTACGTCGATCTGACGGATATCGACGCGCTGAAGAAAGCGATCGCCGACGTGCGCGCCGCGATGGGTCCCATCGCGGTGCTCGTCAACAATGCGGCGAACGATCAACGCCACAAGATCGAGAACGTCACGCCCGAATCGTTCGACGCGGGCATCGCCGTGAACATCCGTCATCAGTTCTTCGCGGCGCAGGCCGTCGCCGACGACATGAAGGCGGCGAAAAGCGGCTCGATCATCAACCTCGGCTCGATCAGCTGGATGCTGAAGAACGGCGGCTATCCCGTGTACACGATGGCGAAGTCGGCCGTGCAAGGGCTCACACGCGGTCTCGCGCGCGATCTCGGTCCGTACAGCGTCCGCGTCAATTCGCTGGTGCCCGGCTGGGTGATGACGGAAAAGCAGAAGCGCTTGTGGCTCGACGATGCGGGGCGGCTCGCGATCAAGCAGGGCCAGTGCATCGACGCCGAACTGCTGCCCGAAGACCTCGCGCGGATGGCCCTCTTCCTCGCCGCCGACGACAGCCGCATGATCACCGCGCAGGACGTGATCGTCGATGGAGGCTGGGCATGAGCGACAGGACGCTAAACGCGACGAAAAGCGCGACGGAAAGCGCGGCGAACGACGCGGCGGTGAACGTGCAGGCGTCGCCGCTCATCGATTCGCAATGCGCGCTCGGCGAAGGCGCGACGTGGGACGCGCGCGGCGGCTTCTTCTACTGGACCGATATTGAAGGCGCGCGTCTATGGCGGTACGATCCGCGCGATGGACGCAGCACGTTCTGGAACATGCCCGAGCGGCTTTCGACGTTCGCGCTGTGCGCCGATCCGCATTACATGCTGTTGGGTCTCGCGTCGCGGCTTGCTTTCTTCGACCTTGCAACGGGACAGATCGAGCACATCGCCGATGTCGAAGCGGGCATGAACACGCGCGTCAACGACGGACGCTGCGATCGCCAGGGACGCTTCGTGTTCGGCACGAAGGACGAAGCGTCGCCTGTGCAGCCGATCGGCGGGTTTTACCGGCTGAATCACGATCTGTCGCTGGAGCGTTTGGCGTTGCCATCGCCGGCGATTTCGAACAGTATCGCGTTCAGCCCCGACGGCGCGACGATGTACTTCTGCGATTCGCCGACGCGCGAAATTCGCGCGTGCGATTACCACGCGGACGATCGCGTTTCGAACGAGCGCCTGTTCGCGAAGCTGACCGACGAGACGGGCGAGCCGGATGGCTCGACAGTCGATAGCGAAGGTGGCCTGTGGAACGCGCAATGGGGCGGACGACGCGTCGTGCGCTATGACGCGAGCGGCGTCGAGACGGAACGCATCGATGTGCCGACCGCGCAGCCCAGTTGCGTCGCGTTGGGCGGCGCGCAGCTCGGCACGCTGTATGTGACGAGCGCGCGTGTCGGGCTCGAAGAGCAGGCGCTCGCCGCCGATCCGCGCGCCGGCGGCGTGTATGTCGCGACGCAGGGCCGGCGCGGCTTGCCGGAGCCGCTGTTCAACGGCTCGCCGTCGGCGCTCGCGGCAAGACGGGGCGCGTAGCCGGTTGGAGTGCGATGCGCGCTGCGCGCGTCAGAGTGGTAGCCGGTAGTCGAAGCAAACACGCGTAGCAAGCACGCAAAGCACGTGATCGAACGAAGCATTCTGGAGCAGGGCAGTCCGCGCCCCGAAGGAAGTCCGCGCGAGGGGCAGCATGCAGCAAAGACCCAAGAGGCGGCCGCTACGCCGCGCCGCCCGCATAAGCCGCCATCTGCCGTCCGAAGCGCCGATGGCGATGTTCGATGCCTCTCATGGGAGCCTGATATGACTGTCGCGAATTCCGCTGTTCCGTCATCTCCTCAGTCTCGCGCGCGGCGAGCGCGGCTTGCGGCCGCCGTGCAGCAGCCGGTGCTGGCCGGGCCGAGCACGTCCGCGGTGGCGGTCGGCGCGGCGAGCGCCGGCGACGTCGCGTGCGTGACGCTCGCCAATTCCCTGTTGCGGCTCGACGTGGCGCCAACGCTCGGCGGCGGCGTCACGCGCTTCGACTTCCGCAACGAAGGCACGCTCGTGCCCGTGTTCAGGCGCTGCCGCCATCTCGATGCGGACACCGACGCGAACGATCTCGCATGTTATTCGCTGTTGCCGTATTCGAACCGGATCGGCGGTGGACAATTCACGCTGGGCGAGCGTGTGATCGACGTGCCGTGCAATCGCGCCGGCGAGCCGCTCCCCATCCACGGCGACGGCTGGCTCGCGAAGTGGGACGTCGCAGCCGCCGATCACGACAGCGTCACGCTGACGCTCGACCGGCGCGACGGCAAGCCCTACGCTTATCGCGCGAAGCAGACTTACGCGCTCGAAGGCGCGACGCTTGTCATTACGCTCGAAGTCGAAAACACGGGACGCGAAGCGATGCCGTTCGGCGTCGGCGTGCATCCGTTTCTCGTGCGCGACGGCGACACGCAACTGTCGGCGGCGGCGGCGGGCCTGTGGCTTTCCGGTGATGACTGGCTTCCCGTGCGCCACGTGCCCGTGCCGCCCGCGTGGCAGTTCGGCGTTGCGTATCCGCTGCCGCGCTCGATCGTCAATCACGCGTTCACCGGCTGGAGCGGACACGCGACGGTGGTATGGCCGAAGCGCCGGCTGTCGCTGACGATGTCGACGAGCACCGAGTACTACATTCTCTACACGCCGACATCGAAGGACTTTTTCTGCTTCGAACCCGTCGATCATCCGATCAACGCAATGAACCTGCCGGGCGGCGCGGCCGCCAACGGTATGACGATGCTCGCGCGCGGCGAGCGGCTCGCGCGCTCGTTCAGCTTCACCGTCGAGCGAACGGGACTGCGCGCGATGGCGGGCGGACGCGGCGCGAAGCGCGGGCAATGAGCGCGGGCTCTTTCGTGATTGCCATGTGACCGCTGCGTGGTCGCTTTGCAATGGCTGCGCGCGGAGCTGCTGCGTCTGCATCCGGCGGCGCGAGTAAAATACGCGGCTCATCAGTCATTGACGCGCCGCGAGATTTTCTATGTCCACATTCATCCAGACGCTCGACCACGCATGGCAGACCACGAACTCGCTGCTGTGCGTCGGGCTCGACCCTGAGCCGTCGAAATTTCCAGGCGCGTATGCCAACCGCTCGGACGCGATCTTCGATTTCTGCAAGAAGATCGTCGACGCGACGGCACCTTACGCATCGTCGTTCAAGCCGCAGATCGCGTACTTCGCCGCGCATCGCGCCGAAGAGCAACTGGAGCAGCTGATCGCGCACATCCATCTGAAGCATCCGGGCCTGCCCGTGATTCTCGACGCGAAGCGCGGCGACATCGGCAGCACGGCAGAGCAATATGCGCGCGAAGCGTTCGACCGTTATCGCGCCGATGCTGTCACGGTGAATCCCTATATGGGTTTCGATTCGATCGAGCCCTACCTGGAGCACGAGGGCAAGGGTGTGATCGTGCTGTGCCGCACGTCGAATCCTGGCGGCTCGGACCTGCAGTTCCTGGAGACGGGCGGCCGTCCGCTGTATCAGACCGTCGCGCGCCTCGCGGCGGAAAAGTGGAACGCAAACGGCCAACTGGGCCTCGTCGTGGGCGCGACGTTCCCGAAGGAAATCGAAGTGGTGCGCGGGATCGTCGGCGAGATGCCGCTGCTGATTCCGGGCATCGGCGCGCAAGGCGGCGACGTCGAGGCGACGGTGAAGGCCGGCCGCACTGCGGCGGGCACGGGGATGCTGATCAACTCGTCGCGCGCGATCCTTTACGCGGGCAAGGGCGACGACTGGGCGGACGCGGCGGCGCAGGCGGCGAAGGATACGCGCGATCGTATCAACGCGTTCCGGCACGCGTAGGCGAAAGCAGTGCCTTTGATGGGGCGGCCGGTCAACCCTGGCCGGTCGTCGGACCCAGCTTCACAATCAGATCGCGATGCTGCGGAAACTCGATTAGCAACGCCTCGACGCTGGCGATTTCGAATTCGCTGAACTCGAATCCCGGCGCGACTGTACAACCGACGAGCGCAACGCTCGTCGCATCGTCGCACTGGGCGGCGAACCAGCGGCCGGATCGAACGACGGCCTGAAACACGCAATCGGCGTTGGCGAGCGCATTGCCAAGCCGATGAACGGTGAGCGCGCCGTCGTCTTCGAGCACGTACACATTGAGCGGATCGCCGGCGTAGAAGTGCCAGAGTTCGTCGGACTTGATCCGGTGCCACGCGGAGTGCGCGCCATCGCAGAGAAGGTAGTAGATCGCGGTCGATGCCGAGCGGCGCGCCGTCGAGTTGTCGCGACGAACGGAGTCGACCGCCCGGTAGGTCTCGCGGAAGAAGCCGCCTTCGGGATGCGGCTGGAGATCGAAGCGGCGGATCAGTTCATCGCGGTCAATATTCGAGGCCATGATCTTCCGAAGAGCGCAAGGCGTGGACTGCGTGTGGATGATGTGACGGGGAGACGGCGCGAGAACCAAAAAGAAGCTAGCGATTCAGTCCGCTTGTCTCGCAAGGAACCAGGAAAGAAAAAATCAACGCTCGCGCTCGTCGAGCAAAATCAAAAGCCCGCGCAGCGCATGCGTTGCGGCCTGCACTCTGACCCGTTCCCGATCGCCTTTGAAAACCAGCGTTTCGACGACGGTATGCAGCCGGTTGCTCCAGCCGAAACACACCATGCCGACAGGCTTGGACTCCGTTCCCCCGCCGGGCCCCGCCACGCCCGTAATCGACAGCGCGACCTGCGCGCGGGAATTCCTCAACGCGCCTTCGACCATCGCCCGCGCAACGGGCTCGGACACCGCGCCATGCTTGTCGATCAGGTCTGACGGCACGCCGATCATTTCGATCTTCGCCTGGTTCGAGTAGGTCACGAAGCCGCGCTCGAACCATCCGCTGCTGCCCGAAATGTCGGTGATGGCCGTCGCGACCATCCCGCCCGTGCAGGATTCAGCCGTGGCAAGCATCAGCCGCTCGTCACGCAGACGATTGCCGGCGCGAATCGCGAGTTGATGAACGACGGAATCGGTAGCCATGCTGGACTCCGGTAAGAGGGACGCCAGATGCGTCAGGAGCACAAGGAGAAATTCAGACCGACATCCGCCAGAGCGCAATCACCAGCAACGTGAAAAACGCCGCGACGAGATCGTCGAACATGATGCCAAAGCCGCCTTTCAGTCTGCGGTCGAAATACCGGATGGGCGGCGGCTTCACCATGTCGAAGAAACGGAAGACGATGAACGCCCACAACTGGCCGGTGAAAGTGGCAGGCGTGACCATCAGCAGCACGAGCCAGAACGCGACGATCTCATCCCACACGACCGACGACGGATCGTCGACGCCGAGCCTGTTGGCCGTAAAGCCGCAGATCCCGATGCCGGCGATGAAGCCGCCGACGATCAGAATGCCCCATTCGATGACCGTGAGCTGCGCGCTGAACGCCGCGAACGACGCCCACGCGAACAACGTTCCGAAAGTGCCCGGCGCGATGGGCGACAGGCCGCTGCCGAAACCCAGTGACAAGATATGCAGCGGATGTGACAGCATGAAGCGCGCATTCGCGCGTCGCGGCCTGGGCGCGCGCGGCTCGCCCTGGTCGGAGCCGTTCGGCGATCCGCCCGGTCGTCCGTTCGTTGGCGCGTCGGAAAAATGGCCGGCGGAGCCAAGCGAGGTTTCATTCTGCATGGAAATGGTCGAAGCCTTGCAACGTCAAAGTGAGGGGGGCGCCCGACGCGTCGTGCCAGGAGATGGTGGGCACCGCGCCGGCTGAGTCGAGTGGAGTTATTGTACCGACGCGCGTCACGGGTACACTCGCCTGTTGACCCGCTGCAACGACTGCGCCACGCGCGGACGCCGGCGCGGTGAAGCACAGCTCGTAATCGTCGCCACCCGCGATCGTGCAGCGGCGCTGGATGTCGGTGGAAAGGCGGCGCAGCGCATCCGAGCGCGGCAGCGCATCGGCGTCGACCGTTGCGTTCAGGTGCGAGCGTTCCAGAATGTGCATCAGGTCGCCCGCGAGACCATCCGAAATGTCGAGCGCCGCGCGCGCCACGCCGCGCAGCGCGAGGCCGAGCGCGATGCGCGGCTCGGGCAGCTCCATCGCGCGGCGGAATGTTGCGGTGTCGCTTGCATCGGCGGACCACTCGCCGCGCTGCACGCCAAGACTCGCGCGCGCGTCGCCCAATGTGCCCGACACCCAGATGTCGTCGCCGCGCTGCGCGGCATCGCGGCGCAGCGCGCTCTGCGTAGGCACCGAGCCGAACACGGTGATGCACAAATTCAGCGGCCCGCCCGTCGTATCGCCGCCGATCAATTCGCAGCCGTGGCGTTCGGCCAGATCGAAGAGCCCGTCGCTGAACGCGGATAGCCAGTCGGCGTCGGCCTTAGGCAACGAAAACGCCAGCGTGAACGCCAGAGGTTTCGCGCCCATCGCGGCGAGATCAGACAGATTCACCGCGAGCGCCTTGTGACCGAGCGCTTTCGGATCGACATCGGGAAGGAAGTGACGGCCTTCGACCAGCATGTCCGTCGAAATGGCGAGCATCTCGCCGGCGGGCGGGGCGAGCAGCGCGCAATCGTCGCCGATTCCAAGCGCGGCGCGCTGCGGGTAAGTCGAATCTGACGCGCGGCGCGCGAAGAAGCGTTCGATGAGCGAAAACTCTGAAAGCATAAATGGGCGTGGCAGTGCGAAAGGGCGGCCGAAGGGGATGAATCGACAGGCTCAAGAAACGCGAACAGGAAGCGAACACGACGCTAAACGCGCGCATTGTAGTCGCCGTGAGACCCGGGACGAAACCGCGCGCTTTTCCTTTCACGCTGTTTCAGTCGCGGCACCTGCACCCGGATTGCAGGCTTCGATTTGTGGGATTGGCGCTACAATGCCGTCGAACATCTATTCTAATCCGCACTTTCACGTCCGCTTATGTCGACTCCCGTCAATACCAAACTCCGTGAAGCCGCTCTCGATTATCACGAATTCCCGACCCCCGGGAAAATCGCGATCGCCCCGACGAAGCAGATGATCAACCAGCGCGATCTGGCGCTGGCGTACTCGCCGGGCGTTGCGTTCGCGTGTGAAGCGATCGTCGAGAATCCGCTCAATGCCGCACGATTCACGGCACGCAGCAACCTGGTCGGCGTCGTGTCGAACGGCACCGCGGTGCTCGGCCTCGGCAATATCGGGCCGCTCGCGTCGAAGCCCGTGATGGAAGGCAAGGCCGTCCTCTTTAAGAAGTTTGCCGGGATCGACGTGTTCGACATCGAATTGAACGAGACGGACCCGCACAAACTGGTCGAGGTGATCGCCGCGCTGGAGCCGACTTTCGGCGGCATCAACCTGGAAGACATCAAGGCGCCCGACTGCTTCATCGTCGAGCGCGAGTGCCGCAAGCGCATGAAGATTCCCGTCTTCCACGACGACCAGCACGGCACGGCGATCGTAGTCGCGGCGGCGTTCACGAACGGGCTGAAGGTGATCGGCAAGGACATCCGCGAAGTGAAGCTGGTCGCGTCGGGTGCGGGCGCGGCGGCGCTCGCGTGTCTGAACCTGCTCGTCGATCTCGGCCTGCCGCTCGAAAACATCTTCGTGACCGACCTGGCCGGCGTCGTCTACAAGGGCCGCGTGGAACTGATGGACCCGGACAAGGAGCGCTTCGCGCGTGAAACCGACGCGCGCACGCTGTCGGACGTGATCGCCGGCGCGGACGTGTTCCTCGGACTGTCGGCGGGCGGCGTGCTGAAGCAGGAAATGGTCAAGCAGATGGCGGACAAGCCGCTCATTCTCGCGCTCGCCAATCCGACGCCGGAAATCCTGCCGGAACTCGCGCTGGAAGTGCGCCCTGATGCCGTGATCGCGACGGGCCGCACCGACTATCCGAATCAGGTCAACAACGTCCTGTGCTTCCCGTTCATTTTCCGTGGCGCGCTCGACGTGGGCGCGACGGTCATTACGAAGGAAATGGAAATCGCCGCGGTCAACGCGATCGCGGAACTGGCGCGCCAGGAGCAGTCTGACATCGTCGCGACGGCGTACGGCATTCAGGACCTGTCGTTCGGTCCGGAATATCTGATTCCGAAGCCTTTCGATCCGCGCCTGATCGTCAAGATCGCGCCCGCAGTCGCGCAGGCCGCGATGGATTCGGGCGTCGCCACGCGTCCGATCGAGGACATGGAGGCTTACACGCAGCATCTGCAGCAGTTCGTCTACCACAGCGGAACGACGATGAAGCCGATCTTCCAGCTCGCGCGCGGCGTCGAGCCGGAGAAGAAGCGCATCGTGTTCGCGGAGGGCGAAGAAGAGCGCGTGCTGCGGGCGGTGCAGATCGTCGTCGACGAGAAGCTCGCGAAGCCGATCCTGATCGGCCGTCCCGCCGTCATCGAGCAGCGCATTGCGAAGTACGGCCTGCGCCTCGTCAACGGCCAGGATTACACCGTGGTCAACACCGATCACGACGAGCGCTATCGCGACTTCTGGCAGGCGTACCACAAGATGATGTGCCGCAAGGGCTTCACCCAGCAGATGGCGAAGCTCGAAATGCGCCGCCGCACGACGCTGATCGGCTCGATGCTGGTGAAGAAGGGTCACGCCGACGGCATGATCTGCGGCACGGTCAGCACGACGCACCGCCATCTGCACTTCATCGACCAGGTGATCGGCAAGAAGGAGGGCGCGAAGGTCTACGCGGCGATGAACGCGCTGGTGCTGCCGGGCCGGCAGATTTTCCTCGTGGATACGCACGTGAACGTCGATCCGACGGCGGAAGAACTGGCCGAAATCACGATCATGGCGGCGGAAGAAGTGCGCCGCTTCGGCATCGAGCCGAAGATCGCGCTGGTGTCGCATTCCAATTTCGGTTCGAGCAATGCGCCTTCTGCGCAGAAAATGCGCGATGTACTCGCTATCTTGCAGGAACGCGCGCCGCAACTTCAGGTGGATGGCGAAATGCACGGCGACCTCGCGCTGGATGCGAACCTGCGCCGCGAAGTGCTGGCGGATTCGACGCTGGAAGGGGACGCGAACCTGCTCGTGATGCCCAACATCGACGCCGCGAATATCTCGTACAACCTGCTGAAGACGGCGGCGGGCAACAACATCGCCATCGGGCCGATGCTGCTGGGCGCGGCGCAGCCGGTGCACGTGCTGACGCCTTCCGCGACGGTGCGCCGGATCGTCAACATGACGGCGCTGCTGGTCGCCGACGTGAACGCGTCGCGTTAAGTCTGTCGTTTGTCTCGCGCGGGCTGGCGTTTGTTAGCCTGCGCAGGCAAAAAAAGAGGCGTGCCCGCAATGGGCACGCCTTCGAGCAGTGGCTGGGGATTAGCCATCCCGCAAAAGGTCGACGCATGACATGATTCCGGCGTGCAGACTGTCGGGACGACGAGGCATGAGAGTCGTCCAACATCGAACCTCAAAGATAAGCTTATCTCGATCGAGATAAAGTGTGCGTCAAGATTTGTCAAATCTGGCGTCGGCGGCCGGCGTGTGCCACCTGGACGACCTTTCGTCCGACCAATGAACATTGATTCCAAAAGACATTAGCGATACCCTTACGACTTTCATGGTCGTCAAACTCGTTATTCAACAGCGGGAATCCTGATTCATGGCACGCAAGTGGCTCCGCGACGGCGTGCTGATCGCCGCCTTGACGGTCGGCGGTCTTGTCGGCAGCAGCTACCAGACGGGCGTCTTCGCCCGTGAAGCGCAACAGGCGCAGGCAGGCGGCATCGTCGCGTTGGCGCAATTGCCGCCGGAAGCTGTCAGGACATTGAACTCGATTGCGGCTGGCGGGCCTTACCCGTATGAAAAGGACGGCGTCGTATTCGGCAATCGTGAACGGTTGCTGCCGCCGCACCGTCGCGGGTATTACCACGAATACACCGTCCCCACGCCACACGCCCGCGATCGCGGCGCACGCCGCATCGTCTGTGGAGGACCGCTCAGGCGGACCGACAATTGTTATTACTCAGACGACCACTACGCCAGTTTTAATCGCATTATTGATTGACATCGGGATAATCGGCATGAGCGACAACGTCTACGCGCACGACTCGAAAGTCGCGACGGATTTTTTCGCGGCCGGCGACGGCAATATGTTCCAGCGCGTCATGCAGATGCGCGATGCCGGCCAGGCCCGTGACGTCCAGAACGAAGCGAGCACGGGACCTTCATCGGAAGAGGGACGCATGAGTCTTTTCCAGACCGTACGACCGAACATCGTACAGTCGATCCGCGCATTCCGCGTGCAGGATCTCGCTGACGAAGCGAATCGGCTCGGTCAGCATTTTCTCTACGCTTTTGTCGGCAATGCGCAGTCCAAACAAGAAGTGATGGAGACGATTGCCACGTCGTTCCTGTTTCCCAAGCACTTCGGCAAGAACTACGACGCGCTGTACGACTCGCTGACCGATCTCGTCCACAAGGCTGGCGCCCAGCCGGGCTTCGTCATCGTGCTCGAAGCACTACCGATCGCAACCAAATTCGACAAGGATGCGCGTGAGACGCTGCTCGACGTGTTCCGCGAGGCCGCGGAATTCTGGGCCGAGCGCAAGGTCGCGTTCCGCGTGTTCTACTCGTTTGCTTGAAATGTTCGAGGTCAGGAGAGCGTCGCCAGGGATCGTTCGACGCGGATCGGTTCAGCACTCAAAATAGGACCAACAAAAAGGCCCGCCGTCCGGCGGGCCTTTTCATTTTCAACGGACGTTTCCTGTTTTCTAAACGTCGTTTGTCGTAAGCGCCTACCAGCCGCCCCAGCGCGCCGCGAGTGCTGACAGCACCGCGATCCCGGCCGTTTCGGTGCGCAGCACGCGCGGTCCGAGGCCGACGGCCATAAATCCGTGGCTTGCGGCGGCGGCCTCTTCGGCAGCCGAGAAGCCGCCCTCAGGGCCGACCAGCACCAGCGCGCGGACTTTCGGCGGCTCGGCCGGCAGCGCGGAGAACGGCACGCTCGCCCGTGGCGACAGCAAAAGCCGCAATTCGCCTTCGATCGGTTCCTTCGGCATCGAGCCGAGCCACGTCGCAAGCTCACGAGTCGGCATCACTTCCGGCAGGCGGTTGCGCCCGCACTGCTCGCACGACGCCTGCACGATCCGCTGCCAGTGAATCTGGCGGCGCTGCGCGCGCTCGCCGGCAAGACGGACGACGCTGCGCGTCGTCGTCAGCGGCACGAATTCTGATGCACCCAGTTCCGTCGCCTTTTCGATCAGCCAGTCCATCTTGTCGCTGCCGGCGATGCCTTGCGCAAGCGTGAGCTGGTAAGGCGGCTCTGCCTCGATGTCGCGATGTGCGCCGATCCGGGCGATGGTCCCATGCCGATCCATATCGACGATTTCGGCGCTGTACTCGCCGCCATTTCCGTTGAACAGGCTGACAGTGTCGCCCGGCTGCAAACGCAGGACGCGGACGTGCCGGTTGACTTCGTCCGGCAGGGAAACGATGTCGTCGGTCTTGAACGGGGTGCCGACGAAAAAGCGAGGCATAAGGAAAGTTCTCATTCACTCAAGACAGATGGCAGGCCAACGCCCAGCGGTAGCCGTCGAGATCTTCGATCTGGGCGAAACGATCGCCCCAAAACTGATCTTGCGGTTCGCTCAGCGACCTGGCGCCGGCCGCGATGGCCCGCGCATAAACCGCGTCGACATCGTCGACATAGAGATAAAACGATTGGGGGGCCATCGCGCCCGCGCTTTTCGGCGTTTTGGCCGTCGAGCCGAACGCGCCTTCCGGCGCGAACATGACAATCAACTGGTCCTGATACGTCATCTCGACATGCATCACGACGCCCTCGTCGTGCACGCTGTCGCGGACGCGGAAACCAAACGCCGCCTCGAAGAACGCGATCGCAGTGCGCGCATCGCGAACCGTCAGATACGGTGTCAGCCACGGCACTCCGGCTGGGCGTGGGGCAGTCATCGAACTCTCCTGAACCAATGTGTCGCTTATGCCATCGCCGCCGCGACCAGCCTTGCCTTGCGGCAGACGGCCGGTGCCAAAGAGGCGATGCATTTTGCAGCAGTCTCAAAGCCAACGCTTTAAGAATCGGCTTAGTTTACCGCCTGATGCGCGATGAACGGCGAACTATGGATCGTGCGGCGATATTTCCGTGCGTCACGTGCCGGCGAATTTGCCTCGCACGACGAGACGAAAATCCGACTGTTCGCGTTCAATTTGCGGCTTCGTCGATGGTCGCGCGCAAATTCGGTAGATCGCGTGCGGCATCTGCACGGAAAGATCCATTCGACGTCCCAAAAGTTCTTTGAGTTTGCGCGTCATCAAACGCGGAAACGAGGGATCAATGGAAACTGCGGGCCTTACTGACGACCTCGCCTGATCGTCAGCGGACGGCGCGAAAACCACGGCAAATGACGCGAACATGCGCGCCGGATCTCCCCGAAACGCCCGCCGATGGCGGAAGCCGCGTCCGGCTATCTGTTAGAATATCCCGCTTTGCAGCCCTGTCCGTTTGTTCAGCCCGCCTCGCGTCTTCCGGCGCCGCACCGTGCGCCAAAGCAGACCGGCCGCCGCGCTTCCGGACCATCAACGGCGCCCCCGCTTTTTGGACCAATCCCCGGACCCGACATGACGATCTCGTCTCCCGCCCCCACTTCTCTGATGGCCAACGCGATTCGCGCGCTTGCCATGGATGCCGTTCAACAAGCGAATTCCGGACACCCCGGCATGCCGATGGGCATGGCCGAAATCGGCGTTGCACTGTGGTCGCGCCATCTGCGCCACAACCCGAGGAATCCGCATTGGGCGGATCGCGACCGCTTTGTGCTGTCGAACGGCCACGGCTCGATGCTGCTGTACTCGCTGCTGCATCTGACGGGCTACGATCTGCCGATGGAAGAACTGAAGAACTTCCGTCAACTGCATTCGAAGACGCCGGGACACCCGGAACACGGCATCACGCCGGGCGTCGAGACGACGACGGGCCCGTTGGGTCAAGGCCTTGCGAACGCGGTCGGCATGGCGCTCGCCGAGTCGCTGCTCGCGAACGAATTCAACAAGCCTGACGCGAAAATCGTCGATCACCACACGTATGTGTTCCTCGGCGACGGCTGCCTGATGGAAGGCATTTCGCACGAAGCCTGCTCGCTCGCCGGCGTGCTGAAGCTGAACAAGCTGATCGCGTTCTACGACGACAACGGCATCTCGATCGACGGCGACGTCGTTCACTGGTTCCACGACGACACGCCGAAGCGCTTCGAAGCGTACGGCTGGAACGTGATTCCGGGCGTGATCGGCCACGACGTCGAGGCCGTCGACGCCGCCATCAAGAAGGCCAAGCAGTCCGACAAGCCGACGCTGATCTGCTGCAAGACCGTGATCGGCGAAGGCTCGCCGAACAAGGCGGGCACTCACGACGTTCACGGCGCGGCGCTGGGCGACAAGGAAGTCGCGGCCACGCGCGAGAAGCTCGGCTGGAACTACCCGCCGTTCGTGATTCCGCAGGAAGTCTACGCAGCGTGGGACGCGAAGGAGCTGGGCGCGAAGATCGAAGGCGACTGGAACCACGCGTTCGCCGCGTATCGCGCGAAGTATCCGCAAGAAGCCGCCGAATTCGAGCGCCGCATGGCGAACAAGCTCCCCGCCGACTGGGCGGAAAAGGCGCAGGCGATCATCGCCGGCGCGAACGAGCGCGCCGAAACCGTCGCGACCCGCAAGGCGTCGCAGCAGGCAATCGAAGGTCTCGCGGCCGTGCTGCCCGAACTGTGCGGCGGCTCCGCTGACCTGACGGGCTCGAACCTCACGAACTGGAAGGCGGCGAAGTACGTGCGCGTCGGCGAGACGGGCGCGGCGGGCAGCTACGTGAACTACGGCGTGCGCGAATTCGGCATGAGCGCGATCATCAACGGCCTCGCGCTGCACGGCGGCCACAAGGCATTCGGCGGCACGTTCCTGACGTTCTCGGACTACAGCCGAAACGCGCTGCGCGTCGCCGCGCTGATGAAATCGCCGTCCATCTTCGTGTTCACGCACGATTCGATCGGCCTTGGCGAAGACGGTCCGACGCACCAGTCGATCGAACATGTCGCGAGCCTGCGTCTGATTCCGCACATGCAGGTGTGGCGTCCGGCGGATACCGTCGAGACGGCCGTCGCATGGACGCAAGCCGTCGAGCATCAGGGCCCGTCGTGCCTGATCTTCAGCCGCCAGAACCTCGCGTTCAACCCGCGCACCGATGCGCAGATCGCCAACATCGCGAAGGGCGGTTACGTGCTGCAAGACTGGAACGACGAGATCGTCGCACGCAAGATCATCCTGATCGCGACGGGCTCCGAAGTCGAACTGGCGATGAAGTCGGTCGAGGCGCTCGCGCGTGAAGGCATCGCGGCACGCGTCGTGTCGATGCCGTCCACCACGACCTTCGACAAGCAGGACGCCGAGTTCCGCGAGCGCGTGCTGCCGCACGGCGTGCGCCGCGTCGCGATCGAAGCGGGTGTGACGGATTTCTGGCGCAAGTACGTGGGTCTGGAAGGCGGCGTCGTCGGTATCGACGTGTTCGGCGAGTCGGCCCCGGCAGGCGTGCTGTTCAAGCATTTCGGCTTTACCGTCGAGCATGTGGTCGCGACGGCCAAGGCGGCGCTCGGCTGACGCGAATCGCCCGCCGCGCGCTGCCGCCATCAAGTGCGCGCAGCGGGCTTCGTGTCGCAGCCGGTGCATCAGGGAAGAATTTTTTCAGCCATCAGGAGATAGAACATGACGATTCGTGTCGCAATCAACGGCTATGGCCGGATCGGCCGCAATACACTGCGCGCCTTTTATGAGAACGGCAAGAAGCACGACCTCGAGATCGTCGCGATCAACGACCTTGGCGACGCCAAGACCAACGCGCATCTGACGCAGTACGACACGGCGCACGGCAAGTTCCCGGGCGAAGTGACCGTCGACGGCGAGAACCTCATCGTCAACGGCGACAAGATCCGCGTGCTGGCCAACCGCAACCCGGCTGAACTGCCGTGGGGCGAGCTGGGTGTCGATGTCGTGATGGAATGCACGGGCTTCTTCACGACGAAGGAAAAGGCAAGCGCCCACCTGAAGGGCGGCGCGAAGAAGGTGATCATCTCGGCGCCGGGCGGCAAGGACGTCGATGCGACGATCGTCTACGGCGTGAACCACCAGACGCTGAAGGCCGATCACACGGTCATCTCGAACGCATCGTGCACGACGAACTGCCTCGCGCCGCTCGTCAAGCCGCTCAACGACAAGATCGGTCTGGAAACGGGTCTGATGACCACGATCCACGCGTACACGAACGACCAGGTTCTGACCGACGTGTACCACGAAGACCTGCGCCGCGCGCGCTCGGCCACGCACAGCCAGATCCCGACGAAGACGGGCGCGGCATCGGCTGTCGGCCTCGTGCTGCCGGAACTGAACGGCAAGCTGGACGGCTACGCGATCCGCGTCCCGACCATCAACGTGTCGATCGTCGACCTGTCGTTCATCGCCAAGCGCGACACGACCGTCGATGAAGTCAACGCGATCATGAAGGAAGCGTCGGAAGGCGCGCTGAAGGGCATCCTCGGCTACAACTCGGCGCCGCTGGTCTCGATCGACTTCAACCACAACCCGGCTTCGTCGACGTTCGACGCGACCCTGACCAAGGTGTCGGGCCGTCTGGTGAAGGTGTCGAGCTGGTACGACAACGAGTGGGGCTTCTCGAACCGCATGCTGGACACGGCGGTTGCTCTCGCGAACGCGAAGTAAGCGCTCCTCGCTGCGTTCATGACGCGAAAAAGCCGCTCTTCGGAGCGGCTTTTTTCATGCTTGCGGCTTTGAGAGCGAGCTGTTCAGGCGCGTTTCACGCTCACGCATGCGGCGTCGGAAAATACACGCCCGCGCGCTGCGCAGCGTTCGCGATGTGCTTCTCGATGGCCTTGCCGGCCGCATGCGGATCGCGTGCCTTCAGCGCATCGAGAATCGCGCGATGCTCGTGATAGGTCGAAAGCACCAGTTCGCGCCGATAAAACGGCATGCGCTGACTCTCCTTCATGATGTCGGCGCTGCTGCGCAGAATCGATTCGATGGCCGCATTGCCGGCGATATTCACGATGCGCATGTGAAAGTCGAAGTCGAGCTGCGCGGCCTCGTCCAGTTCGCCGTTGGTGAGCGCGGCGTGCAGCGCGGCGATGTTGTCCTCGAACCATTCGACGTCGTCGTCGCCGATCGCGAGCGCCGCCATGCGCGCGACGAAGCCTTCCAGCGCGAAACGCATCTGATAGGTGTCCGGCAGCGACGACTGATCCGCGAAACGCCACGGATGCGCGGACGATGCTTTCGTCGACTGCACATACACGCCTTTGCCTGGGCGGATCGTCAGCATGCCGAGCGCTTCGAGCGTCGACAGCGCCTCACGTAGCGAAGCACGGCTGATGTCCAGTTCCTCCGACAATTGCCGCTGCGCCGGCAACAGGCTCCCAACGGGATAAGCGCCGCCTTCGATCCTCTCGCGGATCGTCGCGATGGCGGCGTCGGTGACGGTGTGCGGGACGTTCTTCATGATGGCGTCGGCGGTTCGATGCGGTCTGACCAGCATTGTAGAACGGATACGAGAAATCGTCGCAAACCGCTGCATCGATGCAAGTTCCGGGCGAGAAGGCCGGTCCGACCAGATCGGGTAAACACCGGCCTCAGAATCCTTGACCCGACTATATCGGTTTCCTACTATTCGCCATAACAGTACTGGTCGGACCAGTATGAACAGGTGATGGAAGATCGTACTGTAGACCCAACTCGTGATCGGGAGAAAGCCGTGTTGAAGTTCTTCAATTCGCTGTTTGGCCGGGTGGTGATCGCTCTTGTGGCGGGCATCGTGATCGGCGCGCTGTTTCCGCATTTCGCGCAGTCGCTGCGTCCATTGGGCGACGGCTTTCTCAAGCTGATCAAGATGGTGATCGGCCCCATCGTGTTCTGCGTCGTCGTCAGCGGGATGGCGCACGCGGGCGATCTGAAGAAGGTGGGGCGCGTCGGCCTGAAGGCCGTCGTCTACTTCGAAATCATGACGACGATCGCGCTCGTGATCGGCGCGGTGCTCGCTTACGTGACGCGGCCGGGCGTCGGCATGAACATCGATCTGCACTCGCTCGATGCCGCATCGCTCGCCACCTACACCGAGCACGCGAAGAGCCTGAAGGATACGGCGGCCTTTCTGCTGAAGATCATCCCCGACACGGCGATCGACGCGTTCGCGAAGGGCGACATCCTGCAGATCCTCGTGTTCTCCGTGCTGGTCGGCTCCGCGCTGTCGCTGCTCGGGCCGCGCGTGCAGCGCGTCAACGGCCTGATCGACGAGCTCGCGCAGGTGTTCTTCCGCGTGATGAGCTTCATCATCAAGCTGGCGCCGCTCGGCGTGCTGGGCGCAATCGCGTTCACGACGGGCACGTATGGCGTCGCGTCGCTGAAGCAGCTGGGCATGCTCGTCGTCGTGTTCTACGCGAGCTGCATCGTGTTCGTCACGGTCGTGCTCGGCGTCGTGATGCGCCTCGCCGGCTTCAGCATCTTCAAGCTGATCCGCTACTTGCGCGAGGAACTGTCGATCGTGCTCGGCACCGCTTCGTCGGACGCCGTGCTGCCGCAGATCATGCGCAAGCTCGAATGGATGGGCGTGAAGGATTCGACCGTCGGCCTCGTGATTCCGACCGGCTACTCGTTCAACCTCGACGGCTTCTCGATCTATCTGACGCTTGCCGTCATCTTCATCGCACAGGCGACGAATACGCCGCTGTCGATGCACGATCTGATCGTCGTCGTGCTGGTGTCGCTGATTACGTCGAAGGGCGCGCACGGTATTCCTGGCTCCGCGATCGTGATTCTCGCCGCGACGCTCTCCGCGATTCCCGCGATTCCCGTGCTCGGCCTCGTGCTGATCCTGCCCGTCGACTGGTTTGTCGGCATCGCCCGCGCGCTGACGAATCTGATCGGCAACTGCGTCGCCACGGTGATCGTCGGTGTATGGGAGAACGATATCGACAAGGCGCGCGCCCGCCGCGTGCTGAACCTCGACAGCGACTACCGCTTCGTGCCGACCGTCACGGACCTCGGCGAAGACGCGGGCCACGTGAATCCCGCGCACGCCGTGTGACAACGCTTTCCGCCATCTGACCGACCACCAATGGCAGCGGCGGCGGGCTTCCAGGGCCCGCCGCCCACTCACTCACCCGATTGAAGACTGAACGAACCGATCATGGCCAATCCGATTCTCGATCCGAACGCACCCGCTTTCACGCGCCGCTACATGAATCTTGCCGATCCGCGTCTGGGCGCCAAGGCGCTCTTCGCGAGCGACGAATTCTTCGCGCCGAAGGAGCGCATGCTCGACCCGCAGCCGGCGGTGTTCATCCCCGGCGAGTACGACGACCACGGCAAATGGATGGACGGCTGGGAGACGCGCCGCAAGCGCACGACGGGCCACGACTACTGCGTCGTGCGGCTGGCGCGGCCGGGCGTCGTGCACGGCGTCGATCTCGACACGAGTCACTTCACGGGCAATTTCCCGCCGGCCGCGTCAATCGAGGCCTGCTACTCCGATGGCGACGTGCCCGCCGATCACGCCGACTGGCAAACCATCGTCCCGGCGACGACGCTGCAGGGCAATCAGCATCACTACGTCGAAGTCAGCGATGCGCGCGCGTTCACGCATCTGCGCGTGAATCTGTATCCGGACGGCGGTCTCGCGCGGCTGCGCGTCTATGGGCAGCCGAAGCGCGACTGGGAGCGGATCGATCGCGGCACGCTCGTCGATCTGGCCGCGACCGAAAACGGCGCGTATCTGGTTGCGGCGAACAACCAGCACTTCGGGCCGGCGTCGCAGATGCTGATGCCGGGGCGCGGCGTGAACATGGGCGACGGCTGGGAAACGCGGCGCCGCCGCGAGCCGGGCAACGACTGGGCGATCGTTGCGCTCGCCCGTCCTGGCGTGATCCGCAAAGTCGAGGTGGATACGGCGCACTTCAAGGGCAATTTCCCGGACCGCTGCTCGCTGCAGGCGGCATCCGTCACGGGTGGCACCGACGATTCGCTCGTCACGCAGGCGATGTTCTGGCCGGTCCTGCTGCCGGAGCAGAAGCTGCAGATGGACAGCGTCCACACGTTCAGCGCCGAACTGGCCGCGCTCGGGCCTGTTACGCACGTGCGCTTCAACATCTACCCGGACGGCGGCGTGTCGCGTCTGCGTCTGTGGGGCGAGATCGAATAAGGCACACTGAACAGGTCGGCGGGACTCACGGAGAAGGCCATGAACACACTGCGCATCGAGCGCCTGACGCGCGAAGCGTTCGCCCCTTTCGGCGACGTGATCGAACTGGAAGGCGCGCGGCATTATCCGATCAACGAAGGCACGACAGAGCGGTATCACGATCTCGCGAAAGTGGACGTGAGCACGCAGGGCGGCCGTCCGCTGATCAACGTGTTTCGCGCGCAGCCGCGCTCATGGCCGATCGATATCGTGATGATGGAGCGGCATCCTCTGGGCAGCCAGGCGTTCGTGCCGCTCTCGGATGCGCCGTATCTGATCGTCGTCGCGCCCGCTGGTGAGCTCGACCCGACAAAGCTCAGAGCGTTCTTGACGCGCGGCTGGCAGGGCGTGAACTACGCGAAGGGCGTCTGGCATCATCCGCTGCTGGCGCTGGAGCGCGTGAGCGATTTCCTGGTTGTCGATCGCGGCGGTGAGGGGCAAAACTGCGACGAAGTGCCGTTGCCGCAAGCGTGGCGTCTCGAACGGGAGTCGCTCGAGGCCGTTGCCGTTTAAGGCGTTCGCTTGCGTCGCCCGCTTCCCCGTAAGAGGTGGAAAGCAAAAGGCCCAGCCGATTTTTATCGGCCGGGCCTTTCTGCGTATTACCTTTCACGTCGACCGGGCCGCGCCCCGAATCGCGGCCCGAAGCCCATCAATGCTTGCGATGCGGGCACTTGTCCTTCGTGCACGCGCCGTACAGCGCGAGCGCGTGTTCCTGCAGCTTGAAGCCCCGTTCCTTCGCGATCGCCTGCTGGCGGCTCTCGATTTCAGGGTCGAAAAACTCTTCGACCAGGCCGCAGTCGATGCACACCAGATGGTCGTGATGCGTCCCTTCGTTCAGCTCAAAAACGGCTTTACCCGACTCGAAATTGCTGCGCGTCAGCAGTCCCGCCTGCTCGAACTGCGTGAGCACGCGGTATACCGTGGCGAGCCCGATATCCAGTTCTTCATGCAGCAGGTTGCGGTAGACATCTTCGGCGGTCAGATGGCGCACCGGGCTGTGCTGAAAGATCTCCAGAATCTTGAGGCGCGGTAGGGTCGCCTTGAGTCCGATATTTTTCAGATCGGTTGGATTGGTCATGGCAAGGGATCCCTAGAGTACAATGCAAGGTTCTAATAGTAATGTGAATTGCTGTTGAGGTCATCTTCGACGGAAACTCGCGCGGCTCGGGAAGCCCGCACGGTGAGGGAAATGATTCCAAAAGCTCTATTGATCAACCGGGGGAGCCGCATGCGGGGCACCTTGATCGTCGCTGCGGCTGTGGCGCTTCTTGCTGGATGCTCCACGTACGACAGCCTGACGCAGCGCGTTGCCCAAAGCATCACGCCGTACCGCATTACTGTGGTTCAGGGCAACTTCGTGTCGAAGGAAATGGCCTCGCAGATGCAGGTCGGCATGTCGCGCGCGCAGGTGAAACAGGCGCTCGGCACGCCGCTTCTGACGGACATGTTCCACGCCGACCGCTGGGACTACGTCTTCTACTTCAAGCGCGGTTCGACATCGGTCGTCCAGCAGCGTGATTTCATCGTGAACTTCTCAGGTGATCGCGTCGCGAGCTGGTCGGGCGGTGAAGATCTGCCGTCGAACCTCGAACTGCTCGCAGATATCGACGGCGACCGCACGGGCAAGAAAGTGGCGGTAGCGCCGGCCGCCGCGAGCGCAGCGGGTGCGGCGAGCGCGCCCGTTGCGGCGGCGTCCGCGCCCGTCTCGACGCCCGATACGGCGCGCTCGTCCACGTCCGACGCCGCGCAGGCCGGCAATCTGCCCGCCGTCGATCCGAACGCGCAGGCAGCACAGGCTGCTAACCGCCTGACCAATGCGGTGCAGGCGCCGGCGCCCGGCACAACGCCGTCGGTGCGCGCGGGTACGCCGCCGTCGAATGGCGGCGTGCCGCAGAACGCGACGGAGCCTGGCCAGCCGCAGTTCCGCTTCACGCGTCCGCCGCCTCCGCAGATCCAGGGTGTGCCGAAGGAAAACCCCGTCGGTCCGACCGGCCCGCAAAGCAACAATGGGCAGGGGAAAGGCGCGCCCGTCGCGTCGTCGCCGGGTTCGTCCCAGACCAACCCGGGAACGGGCGGCTGATTCCACTGTCCGTAACGTAATGGGCTTGATGGGCGGCTTCTTCGCCCGTCATGCGTCTCGCCGCGATGCACGGCGGCTTTGGCACATCGCATGGTGTCGCCGAGCTATATTCCGGCGCATGCGCGAGTGTCCGTTGCTCGCTTCGTTTCCTTGATCGTCGGCCGGCGCGCTGCCTTTCGGATCAACTGAGAGCGCGACTGTCGGCCCAACCCGATGGCGCCGTTCGACGGCGCTGTTTGCTGGATTACCCATGAAAATTGCCATCGCTGGCGCATCGGGCCGCATGGGCCGGATGCTCATCGAAACCGTCCTCAACGATCCCGACGCGACGCTTTCCGGCGCACTCGATCGCAAGGGCGCGCCGCAACTCGGTCAGGATGCCGGAGCGTTTCTGGGCAAGCAGACGGGCGTGCCGATCTCGGACGATATCGACGCCGTGCTCGCGCAATCCGACTATCTGATCGATTTCACGCGCCCCGAAGGCACGATCGCGCACATCGACGCGGCGCTGCGCACGAACACGAAGCTCGTGATCGGCACGACGGGGTTCGACGACGCGCAAAAGGCGCACATCCGCGCCGCGGCGGAAAAAATCGCCATCGTGTTCGCGTCGAACTTCAGCGTCGGCGTTAATGTGACGATGAAGCTGCTCGAATTCGCCGCGCCTCATTTCTCGCAGGGCTACGACATCGAAATCATCGAGGCGCATCACCGTCACAAGGTGGACGCGCCGTCCGGCACCGCTTTGACGATGGGCGAAGTGGTGGCGAAAGCGCTCGGCCGCAAGCTCGAAGATTGTGCCGTGTACGCGCGCGAAGGCGTGACGGGCGAACGCGATCCGTCGACGATCGGCTTTTCGGCGATTCGCGGCGGCGACATCGTCGGCGATCACACGGTGCTGTTCGCGGGAATCGGCGAGCGCATCGAGATCACGCACAAATCGGCAAGCCGTCTGTCGTATGCACAAGGCGCGCTGCGCGCGGTACGTTTCCTCCAGGGCCATCAGAAGGGCCTGTTCGACATGCAGGACGTGCTCGGCCTTCGCTAGGCACCCATAGCCTGTTCTCACGCGCCGGGGCACTCGTGGCCGAGGCGAACGGCGAGGTCCGATGGCAAACTCCGGCATCATCCACTACCTGCAATCCAGCGACGCCATCACGCATGGCGTCGCGTACGTGCTGCTGGCGATGTCGATTGCGAGCTGGTGTTTCCTGATCGTCAAAAGCTGGATGCTCGGGCGCGCGAAGCGCCAGGGGCCGCGCGCCATTGCGCTTTTCTGGCAGGCGCCGACGCTCGCCGACGGCGTCGCCGCGCTGCGTCTCGCCGACCGCGAGCACATCTTTTCTCCGTTGGCGGAAGCGGCGCTGCAGGCGTCGGAAGTCGAGATGCCGGGCGCGCTGCTCGCGCGCGTCGAGCGCAGCGAACGCGTGCTGCGTGCGCTGCGCCAGGCGCTGCATCGCTCGCAGCGGCGGCTGGAGTTCGGGCAGGTGCTGCTGGCGTCGGTGGGCAGCACGGCGCCGTTCGTCGGGCTGCTCGGCACCGTGTGGGGCATCTATCACGCGCTCGGCAGCATCGCGTCGAGCGGGCAGGCGATGATCGAAAACGTCGCGGGGCCCGTCGGCGAAGCGCTCATCATGACGGCGTTCGGTCTCGTCGTCGCGATTCCCGCCGTGCTCGCCTATAACGTGCTTGGAAGGATGGTGCGGCAGTTGTCGGAGGAACTCGACGGCTTCGCGCACGATTTGCACGCATATGTCTGCTCGCCGGCTGACGAGACGCATGACGCCGCGCGCGCCGACATCCGCGACGGCCGCCAGGGCAGGCGCTCGCCCGCGCGGACGCAGGCATAACCGGCAAGAGCGCGGCAAAAGCGCAGCAAGGCGAGGCACGACACATGGCATTCGGCGGACTCGACAGACACAAGACGGCCGCGCCGATGGCGGATATCAACATGACGCCGCTGATCGACGTGATGCTCGTGTTGCTCGTCATTTTCATCATCACGGCGCCGCTGTTTACGCACGCGATCCGGCTCGATCTGCCGCGCGTAGCGTCCGCCGAGGCGCGCGAGACGCCACAGACCATCACGCTGTCGATCGACGCGGCAGGCAAGCTCTACTGGAACGACAATCCCATCACGCTCGAGCGGATGCGCGCGCAGTTCAACGATGCCGGCAAGCAAAAGGAGCAACCCGAAATCCATCTGCGCGCCGAGCGCTCGACGCGCTATGAGGTGATCGCGCAAGTGATGGGCGCGGCGCAGCAGGCGGGTCTGGAGCGGATCGGCTTCGTGACGGAGCCGCCGTCGGCCAAGGCCAAAGCCGGCGCGGCAACGACAGGCGGCGCGAACGTGAGCCAGCCAGCGCCTTCGACAGCGGGAGCATCCGCCGCGCAGTAGCGCCAAGCCGCCGCTTGCCGGGCCAAAAGCCCGCTTTCACCGTGAATCGGGATCGAATCGGGATCAATCGGCGCGCAAAACGCGCTGAATACGCCGCATCGCGTGCGGCGTCGTCCCGCCCGGACGGTATAATCAGCCTTTTCCCCTTGACGCAAGGGGAATCGACGAGACATTTCTTCACGCAGAGCACCGGCCGGTGCCGAAGCACTGAAAAGCGGCACCGAACCAGCGATCCCATCACACCATGCACGAAAAATACGTTCCCTCCGACGTCGAATCCGCCGCGCAAGGACAATGGCGCGCCAGCGACGCGTACAAAACGACGGAAAAGACCGACAAGCCGAAGTTCTATTGCGTTTCGATGCTGCCGTATCCGTCGGGCAAGCTGCATATGGGGCACGTACGCAACTACACGATCAACGACGTGATGTACCGCTATCTGCGGATGAACGGCTACAACACGCTGATGCCGATGGGCTGGGACGCGTTCGGCATGCCCGCCGAGAACGCCGCGATGGCCAACGGCGTGCCCCCCGCGAAGTGGACGTACGACAACATCGCGTACATGAAGAAGCAGATGCAGTCGATGGGTCTCGCCATCGACTGGTCGCGCGAAGTCGCCACGTGCAGCCCGGACTACTACAAGTGGAACCAGTGGATCTTCCTGAAGATGCTGGAGAAGGGCATCGCGTACAAGAAGACGGGCACCGTGAACTGGGACCCCGTCGATCAGACCGTGCTCGCGAACGAGCAGGTGATCGACGGCCGCGGCTGGCGCTCGGGCGCGCTCGTCGAAAAGCGCGAAATCCCGATGTACTACATGCGCATCACGCAGTACGCGGATGAACTGCTGAACGATCTCGACGGCCTTGGCTGGCCCGAGCGTGTGAAGATCATGCAGCAGAACTGGATCGGCAAGAGCTATGGCGTGAACTTTGGCTTCCCGTACGAAATCGACGGCGAGCAGAAGCTCTTGCGCGTGTTCACGACGCGCGCCGACACGATCATGGGCGTGACGTTCTGCGCGGTTGCCGCCGAGCACCCGCTCGCGACGCGTCTCGCGCAGGACAAGCCCGAACTGCTGCCGTTCATCGACGAATGCAAGCACGGCGGCGTCGCCGAAGCCGACATGGCGACGATGGAAAAGAAGGGCATGCCGACCGGTTTTTACGTCACGCATCCGCTGACACAGGAAAAGGTCGAGGTGTGGATCGGCAACTATGTGCTGATGAGCTACGGCGAAGGCGCGGTGATGGGCGTGCCGGCGCACGACGAGCGCGACTTCGCGTTCGTGAAGAAGTACGGCATTCCCGTCAAGCAGGTGGTGGCCGTCGAAGGCCACCCGTTTTCGACGGACGCATGGCAGGAGTCGTACAGCGACAAGGAAAACGGCGTGCTGGTCAACAGCGGCAAGTACGACGGCCTGAAGTACCAGGAAGCCGTCGATGCGATCGCCGCCGATCTCCAATCGCTTGGCCTCGGCGAGAAGCAGGTCACGTGGCGTCTGCGCGACTGGGGCATTTCGCGCCAGCGCTACTGGGGCACGCCGATTCCGATCATCCACTGCCCGTCGTGCGGCGACGTGCCTGTGCCCGAGAAGGATCTGCCCGTCGTGCTGCCCGAAGACCTCGTGCCGGATGGCACGGGCAATCCGCTCGCGAAGTCCGAAGCGTTCCTGAACTGCATGTGTCCGAAGTGCGGCGCGGCGGCGAAGCGCGAAACCGACACGATGGATACGTTCGTCGATTCGTCCTGGTACTTCTATCGCTACGCGGCACCGGACGCAAAGACGATGGTCGACGAGCGCACCGATCACTGGATGCCGATGGACCAGTACATCGGCGGCATCGAGCACGCCATTCTTCACCTGTTGTACTCGCGTTTCTGGGCGAAGGTCTGCCGCGATCTGGGCATCGTGAAGTTCGGCGAGCCGGCGAAGAACCTGCTCACGCAGGGCATGGTGCTCAACGAAACGTACTACCGCGAAAACGTCGCGGGCAAGAAGACCTGGTACAACCCCGCTGACGTCACCGTCACGCACGACGACAAGGGCCGCCCGATCGGCGCGACGCTGAACGCCGACGGCCAACCCGTCGAGCTGGGCGGCGTCGAGAAGATGTCGAAGTCGAAGAACAACGGCGTCGATCCGCAAGTGCTGATCGACCAGTACGGCGCCGACACCGCGCGTCTCTTCACGATGTTCGCCGCGCCGCCGGAGCAGCAGCTCGAGTGGTCGGGCGCGGGCGTCGAAGGCGCGAGCCGCTTCCTGCGCCGCGTTTGGGTGTTCGGCCAGTCGAACGAAGCGGCGCTGCGCGAGCGCGCATCGTTTGATGCCGCGAAGCTCGCCGATACCGACAAGACGCTGCGCCGCGAAATCTACGGCGTGCTGAAGCAGGCCGATTTCGACTATCAGCGTTTGCAGTACAACACGGTCGTGTCGGCGGCGATGAAGATGCTCAACGCGCTCGAAGGCGCAAAGGGAGCGAGCCCCGCCGTGCTGCGCGAAACCTACGGCGTGCTGCTGCGCGTGCTGTACCCGGTCGTGCCGCACATCACCTTCCAGCTCTGGCAGGAACTCGGCTATGCGGCCGAATTCGGCACGCTGCTCGATGCGCCGTGGCCGAAGGTCGACGAAAAGGCGCTGGAGCAAAGCGAGATCGAGCTCGTGCTGCAGGTGAACGGCAAGGTGCGTGGCGCCGTGACGGTCGCCAGGGACGCGTCGCGCGAAGCGATCGAAGCGGCAGCCCTCGCGCACGAGATGTTCGCGAAGTTCAGCGAAGGCAAGCCGGCGAAGAAGGTCATCGTCGTGCCCGGCCGCCTCGTGAACGTCGTCGTCTGACGGGCGCGCCGAATGTGCCGGTCGGTGCCGATCGATGGCGATTGCGCTTTAACTGCGAACCAGGAGCCCATGTGAACCGCAGATCGTTTTTGACCCTGGCGTGCAGCGCGGTGCTGCTGTCCGCGTGCGGCTTCCAGTTGCGCGGCCAGCAGAACTATGCGTTCAAGCGCCTCGCCATCACGGGCGCGACGCCGCCTGTCGCTGCGCGCCTGACGCGCATGGTGCAGGGCGGCAGCGACACGGTGATCGTGAATTCGTCCGCCAACGCGGACGCGGTCCTGGTGGTTTCGGAGTCGCGTGGAACGGGTGTGCTGACGCTGAACTCGCTCGGCGTAGTCGAGGAATACGCGCTGAACTATTCGCTGAACTACACGCTGCGCGGTTCGGACGGTACTTTGTTGATTCCTCCAAGCTCGATTGCGTTGAATCGCGCAATGACGTATAGCGATCAGTTCTCGCAGGCGAAGACTTCCGAAACGGATATCCTCTACGCCGACATGCAGAACGACGCCGTCGATCAGCTGATGAGGCGCCTCGCGGTCGTGCGCTCGCTGCATCCGGCGCCGGGCCAGGAAGTGCCGGGCGTCGCGCCGCGCGCGCCGCTCCCGCCGCCGCCGCTCTGATCCGCCGACTGCACAGACCCGCTTTCACTCTCGTTCATCCGTAGCCATGCAACTGCGTCTTGACGCGCTCGAAGCGCACCTCGCGAAAGGACTCGCCGGCCTGTACGTCGTGTACGGCGACGAGCATCTGCTCGCGCAGGAAGCGTGCGACCGCATCCGCGCGGCGGCGCGCGCGAGCGGCTTTACGGACCGCACGGTGTTCACGGTGGAGCGCGGTTTCGACTGGAGCTCGCTGCTCGGCGCGAGTCAGTCGATGTCGCTGTTCGGCGACCGGCAGCTCGTCGAGCTGCGCATCCCGACGGGCAAGCCCGGCAAGGAAGGCGCCGACGCGCTGAAGACACTCGCGGCAGCGGCGAACCCTGACGTTCTCACGCTGGTCACGCTGCCGCGCCTCGACGCCGCGACGCAAAAGGCCGCGTGGTTCACGGCTTTGGCGGACGCCGGCGTCGCGCTGAAAATCGATCCCGTCGAGCGCGCGCAGTTGCCGAACTGGGTCGGGCAGCGGCTTGCGCAGCAGGGTCAGCGTGTGGCGGCGGGCGAAGACGGCAAGCGCGCGTTGCAGTTCATCGCGGAGCGGGTCGAAGGCAATCTGCTCGCGGCGCACCAGGAGATCCAGAAGCTCGGGCTGCTGTATCCGTCCGGCGTGCTGACATTCGAACAGGTCCACGATGCGGTGCTCAACGTCGCGCGCTACGACGTGTTCAAGCTCAACGAAGCGATGCTGGCAGGCGACGTCGGCCGGCTGTCGCGGATGCTCGACGGTCTGAAGGGCGAAGGCGAGGCGGCCGTGCTCGTGCTGTGGGCCGTCGTCGAAGAGATTCGCACGCTGCTGCGGATCAAGCGCGGCGTCGAAGCAGGCAAGCCGCTCGCGATGCTGCTGCGCGAGAACCGCGTATGGGGCCCGCGTGAGCGGCTCGTCGGGCCGGCGCTGTCGCGCGTGACGGAAGCCTCGCTCGAAAAGGCGCTCGCGCTGGCGGCGAAGCTCGACCGGCAGGTGAAGGGCTTGTCGGGCGGCACGCCAGGCAATCATCGCAATGACCCGCCGCCCGATCCATGGGCCGGCCTCTTCGAACTCGCGATGGCTGTCGCCGGCGCGCAGGCTTCACACCCGCAGCACGCCGCGCCGACGCGGTCCGCGCCTGGTCGAACGGCTCCCGCGCGACCAGCGCCAATGCGCCGACCGTCGTAGGCTGTCGCACGCCTGACGGTTCGCCACGCAGAGCCCGCGCGCCAGCGGCGCTCGCGTGGTTTCCAGATTCCTCGTCAGGCCGTCCGACAGCCTTTCCCGGTCAGTGACACGGCGCCGCCGCGCCAAGCACGCTGTAGTCACACGTCTTACAATCGTCGCATCGTTCCGCTTGCAGAAATTGTCCGCCGCGCTTCGTGCAGAACGCGGCACAACGGGAATCACCATGGATATCGACCAGTACATGACCGACCTCGGCCGCCGCGCGCGTCACGCATCGCGCGCAATGGCGCGGGCGTCGACGGCCGCGAAGAACGCGGCGCTCGAAGCCGTCGCAGTCGCCATCGAGCGTGAAACGGGCGCGCTGAAGGAAGCGAATGCGCGCGATCTCGCGCGTGCTCGCGACAAGGGACACGACGCCGCCTTCATCGATCGCCTGACGCTTTCGGACAAGGCGCTGAAGACGATGGTCGAAGGCTTGCGGCAAGTGGCCGCGCTGCCTGATCCGATCGGCGAGATCAGCAACATGAAGTACCGGCCGAGCGGTATTCAGGTCGGGCAGATGCGCGTGCCGCTGGGCGTCATCGGGATCATCTACGAATCGCGGCCGAACGTGACCATCGATGCGGCCGCGCTGTGCCTCAAATCCGGCAACGCGACGATTCTGCGCGGCGGCTCCGAGGCGCTCGAATGCAACGCCGCGCTGGCGAAACTGATCGGCGAAGGGCTGGAAAAAGCGGGCTTGCCGCAAGAGGCCGTGCAGGTGGTCGAAACGTCGGATCGCGCGGCCGTCGGCAAGCTGATCACGATGACCGAATACGTCGACGTGATCGTGCCGCGCGGCGGCAAGAGCCTGATCGCGCGCCTGATCGAAGAAGGCCGCGTGCCGATGATCAAGCATCTCGACGGCATCTGCCATGTGTACGTCGACGATCGCGCGGATATCGCGAAGGCGATGAACGTCTGCGACAACGCGAAGACGCACCGCTACGGCACGTGCAACACGATGGAGACGCTGCTGGTCGCGCGCGGCGTGGTGGCAGAGGTGCTGCCGCCGCTCGGCAAGCTGTATCGCGGCAAGGACGTGGAACTGCGCGTCGACCCGGCGGCGCGTAAGGTGCTCGAAGCGGCTGGCGTTGGTCCGCTCGTCGATGCGACGGAAGAGGACTGGCGCACCGAATATCTCGCGCCTGTGCTCGCTGTTAAGGTGGTTGATGGCATCGACGACGCGATCGGGCACATCAACGAATACGGCTCGCATCACACGGACGCGATCGTCACCGAAGACCACGACCGCGCGATGCGCTTCCTGCGCGAAGTGGACTCGGCGAGCGTGATGGTCAACGCATCGACGCGTTTTGCCGACGGCTTCGAATTCGGCCTCGGCGCGGAGATCGGCATTTCGAACGACAAGCTGCATGCGCGCGGACCCGTCGGGCTGGAAGGGCTGACGTCGATGAAATATGTCGTGCTCGGACACGGCGAAGGTCGCCAGTAATTTCGAACATCGAAATAACAGGAAAAAATGTCGATGCTTTGGGTCAAGACATTTCACATCGTTCTCGTCGCTTCGTGGTTCGCGGGGCTCTTTTATCTGCCGCGGATTTTCGTCAATCTCGCGATGGAGACCGATCCGAACGCGGTGAAACGTCTGTTGATCATGGCCCGCAAGCTGTTTCGCTTCATGACGCTTATCGCGGTGCCCGCGCTGGCGTGCGGGCTGTGGCTGTGGCTGGTGATCGGGATCGGCAGCGGTGAGGGCTGGATACACGCGAAGGTCGGCGTGGTCGTGCTGCTCGTCATCTATCACGCGTATTGCGGCGTGCTGCTGCGCACGTTCGAGCGCGGTGAAAACCGGCGCTCGGATAAGTGGTATCGGATGTTCAATGAGCTGCCTGTTCTGGGCATGCTCGCGGCGGTTGCGCTGGTGGTGATCAAGCCGTTCTGATTTTCAAGTCTGTCCGATTCGCGGCGTCGATAAAAAAGCCCGGTTTGCTGGAAACAGCAAACCGGGCTTTTTGCTTTTTGAGGCCGCGTGTGCCGGACGTTTCCGGCGCCAGCTTCGTACGAGCGGAACTCATAGCCGATCTGACCACCATCCGGCGGCGCCGCCGTGTTCATGGCGATCCGGTCGACCTTCGCATTTTCCGACTGCGCCCGGCTCAAAGTGACGGCCGCTGTCGCGACACCTCAGGCCGCTCCGGCCGCTACGCGTTCCCATGCGGCGCTCGACGTTCACGACATCACGCCAGTTCATGTTCCGGCACACACCGTTCGATTCTTTCCGTATGCCTAAGCATCCGCACTTTTCAACCTTTACCCCTAGGTGTGGGCGTTCGGCTCGTGATTTCGTTCGATATTTCTAGTGGAAGCACTCGGGGCCATATCGAGTATGTAGGTCAGAACTCTTTCGATGTCAGGTGAACGGATGGTTTGAAGCATGAATTAAGACTGATCTTATTCATGACGCAGTTTGGCATCTCTAAAGTTCATCCTCAGGATGACGGGAAATTTGAGATAGCGCGCCAACTTCGTTGCGTACATCAAATCAGCCTGCAGCGTCGACAGTCGGACGGCTGACCATCGGCGAAGACACGACCTCATTCGGGTTGCGGAACGGTGAACCAGTACTCGTCCGCGCGATTGTTTCTATCAAAGACCACCACGACAGATTCGAGGCAGATGATTGCCTCATATGAATAGGATAGCGAAATGAATAAGACGTACCGATCAGTCTGGAATGAATCGACTGGAACTTGGGTTGCGGTGCAGGAGAATGCCAGAGGCCAAGGCAAGAAGAAAACGAAGGCACCCAGTGTGGTGGGCACTTGTGCAAGGCTGATGGCTGTTTCGGCCATGCTTGGGCTAAGCGGCATCATTACCTTGTTCCCTGGTCAGGCAAAGGCGTCCGAGGTATGTGTGACCAATGGGACCGGGTCCGCAGAAAGCTCTATCTCCATGGGGAGCACTAGTGTCATTAGCGGGTGTGGCGCAAACGCCTATCTTCCGGCTGGGCACGACATGGCAGAACTTGAAGCAAGCAGCACGATCGTGTTCACAGACGGCACTGCTGGTCTCGTGGGTTTCCGTGCAACCTCGACGGGGCAGGTTGTCACCATTAACTCCGCTGGCCTTCTCCAGAACATTGCTCCTGGTGGTTTGACCGCATCCAGCCGGGACGCAGTCAACGGTTCACAGCTGTATGCGTTAGGTACATCCACCGCTCAGGCGTTAGGTGCCGTGTTCAATGCTGCGACAGGCGCTATCAGTCCGCCGAGCTATGCGCTCACGAACGCGAACGCCATCGACGGCACGTCGGGCGCGAAGACGGACGTTGGTTCGGCGTTCAGCACCGTCGATACGGCGCTGGGCAAGCTGAACAACAACATCAGCAATGTTTCGAACAACGTGTCGAACGTTGCGAACAATCTTGCCAACACCAACAACAACGTCGCCAACCTCAGCAACAACGTGACGAACATCGTCAACGGTGGCGGCATCAAGTACTTCCATGCGAACTCGACGCTGGCGGATTCGGTGGCGACGGGCACGGACGCAGTGGCGATCGGCGGTAGTGCGAGCGCTACGACGGCGAACTCGGTGGCGCTGGGCTCGAACTCGACGACGACGGCGAACCTGTCGGCTGCGGGTTACAACCCGGGCAACGGCACGCTGTCGGGCACGGCCTCGGCGGCCAATGGTGAAGTGTCGGTGGGCGCATCGGGCAAGGAGCGCCGCGTGACGAACGTCGCAGCGGGCAGCGCGGCTACGGACGCGGTGAACGTGAGCCAGTTGCAATCGGAAAATGCAAAGGTCGATCAGATAGGCGCGAATACGGCAGCGGCGCTGGGCGGCAGCTCGGGGTACAACTCGACCACTGGTGCGATCAGCGCGCCGAGCTATGCGCTCACGAACGCGAACGCGATCGACGGCACGTCGGGCGCGAAGACGGACGTTGGTACGGCGTTCACGACTGTCGATACGGCGCTGGGCAAGCTGAACAACAACATCAGCAATGTTTCGAATAACGTTTCGAACGTTGCAAACAATCTTGCCAACACCGACAACAACGTCGCCAACATCAACAGCACGGTGACGAACATCGTGAACGGTGGCGGCATCAAGTACTTCCACGCGAACTCGTCGCTGGCGGACTCGGTGGCGACGGGCACGGATGCGGTGGCGATCGGCGGCAACGCGAGCGCGACGACGGCCAACTCGGTGGCGCTGGGCTCGAACTCGCTGGCGAACTCGACGACGCTCACGACGGCAGGCTTCCAGCCGACGGGCGGCACGGCCATCGCCGGTGCAACGGCTGCCGGTGAAGTGTCGGTGGGAAAGGCAGGTGCGGAACGTCGCATCACGAACGTCGCAGCCGGTCTGAACCCGACCGACGCGGTGAACGTGAGCCAGCTGACGTCGGAAGACGCGAAGGTGAACAACGTCTCGAACAACGTTTCGAACGTGGCGAACAACCTGGCCAACACCAACAACAACGTCACCAACATCAACAACACGGTGACGAACATCGTGAACGGTGGTGGCATCAAGTACTTCCATGCGAACTCGTCGCTGGCGGACTCGGTGGCGACGGGCACGGATGCGGTGGCGATCGGCGGCAACGCGAGCGCGACGGCGGCGAATTCGGTGGCGCTGGGCTCGAACTCGCTGGCGAACTCGACGACGCTGTCGACAGCAGGCTTCACGCCGGTGGGCGGCACGGCCATCGCCGGTGCGACGGCTGCGGGCGAAGTGTCGGTGGGCAAGGCCGGTGCGGAACGTCGCATCACGAACGTCGCATCCGGTCTGAACCCGACCGACGCGGTGAACGTGAGCCAGCTGACGTCGGAAGACGCGAAGGTGAACAACGTCTCGAACAACGTTTCGAACGTGGCGAACAACCTGGCCAGCCTGGGTAACAACGTCACCAACATCAACAACACGGTGACGAACATCGTGAACGGTGGCGGCATCAAGTACTTCCATGCGAACTCGTCGCTGGCGGACTCGGTGGCGACGGGCACGGACGCAGTGGCGATCGGCGGCAATGCGAGCGCGACGGCGGCGAACTCGGTGGCGCTCGGTTCGGGCTCGACGACGACGGCGAACCTGTCGGCAGCGGGTTACAACCCGGG
>NZ_CYGY02000176.1 GCF_900007165.1 Paraburkholderia piptadeniae | reverse complement strand
CTATGACCCGTAACTACCGCATCGCAGTGATTCCCGGCGACGGCATCGGCAAGGAAGTAATGCCCGAAGCGCTGCGCGCGCTCGATGTCGTCAGCAAGCGCTATGGCATCGGCCTCACGTATGAGCACATCGAGTGGGCCAGTTGCGATTACTACGCTCAGCACGGCCAGATGATGCCGGACGACTGGAAGGCACAGCTCGATGGCGTCGATGCGATCCTGTTCGGTGCGGTCGGCTGGCCCGCCACCGTGCCCGATCACATTTCGTTGTGGGGCTCGCTGCTCAAGTTCCGCCGCGAGTTCGACCAGTACATCAACCTGCGTCCCGCGCGTCTGTTCGATGGCGTGCCGTCGCCGCTCGCCGGCCGCAAGGCGGGCGACATCGACTTCATGATCGTGCGCGAGAACACTGAAGGCGAGTACTCGTCGGTGGGCGGCACGATGTTCGAAGGCACCGAGCGCGAATTCGTGATGCAGCAGTCGATCTTCACGCGCAAGGGCTCCGAGCGCGTGCTGAAGTTCGCCTTCGATCTCGCGCAGCGCCGCGCGAAGAAGATCACGGTGGCGACGAAGAGCAACGGCATCTCGATCAGCATGCCGTGGTGGGACGCGCGCGCCGCCGAAATGGCCGCGCGTTATCCCGACGTCGTGTGGGACAAGCAGCACATCGACATCCTCTGCGCGCGCTTCGTGCTGAACCCCGACCGCTTCGACGTGGTGGTCGCGACCAATCTGTTCGGCGACATCCTCTCGGATCTCGGTCCGGCCTGCACGGGCACGATCGGCATTGCGCCGTCGGCCAACATGAATCCCGACCGCGTGTTCCCGTCGCTGTTCGAACCCGTGCACGGCTCAGCGCCCGATATCGCGGGCA
>NZ_CYGY02000174.1:460-1019 GCF_900007165.1 Paraburkholderia piptadeniae | reverse complement strand
TCGGCGGCGAAGCAAAGGCCTACGACCAGATCGACGCGGCGCCGGAAGAAAAGGCGCGTGGCATCACGATCAACACGGCGCACGTCGAGTACGAAACGGCGAACCGTCACTACGCACACGTCGACTGCCCGGGCCACGCCGACTACGTGAAGAACATGATCACGGGCGCCGCGCAGATGGACGGCGCGATTCTGGTGTGCTCGGCCGCCGACGGCCCGATGCCGCAAACGCGTGAGCACATCCTGCTGGCGCGTCAGGTCGGTGTGCCGTACATCATCGTGTTCCTGAACAAGTGCGACATGGTCGACGACGCCGAACTGCTCGAGCTGGTCGAAATGGAAGTGCGCGAACTGCTGTCGAAGTACGACTTCCCGGGCGACGACACGCCGATCATCAAGGGTTCGGCGAAGCTGGCGCTGGAAGGCGACAAGGGCGAGCTGGGCGAAGTGGCGATCATGAACCTGGCCGACGCGCTGGACACGTACATCCCGACGCCGGAGCGCGCGGTGGATGGCGCGTTCCTGATGCCGGTGGAAGACGTGTTCTCGATCTCGGGTCG
>NZ_CYGY02000174.1:0-450 GCF_900007165.1 Paraburkholderia piptadeniae | reverse complement strand
GTCGGTATCAAGCCGACGGTCAAGACGACCTGCACGGGCGTGGAAATGTTCCGCAAGCTGCTGGACCAGGGTCAGGCAGGCGACAACGTCGGTATCCTGCTGCGCGGCACGAAGCGTGAAGACGTCGAGCGTGGCCAGGTGCTGGCCAAGCCGGGTTCGATCACGCCGCACACGCACTTCACGGCTGAGGTGTACGTGCTGAGCAAGGACGAAGGCGGCCGCCACACGCCGTTCTTCAACAACTACCGTCCGCAGTTCTACTTCCGTACGACGGACGTGACGGGCTCGATCGAGCTGCCGAAGGACAAGGAAATGGTGATGCCGGGCGACAACGTGTCGATCACGGTCAAGCTGATTGCGCCGATCGCGATGGAAGAAGGTCTGCGCTTCGCAATCCGCGAAGGCGGCCGTACCGTCGGCGCCGGTGTCGTTGCCAAGATCATCGAGTAA
>NZ_CYGY02000172.1 GCF_900007165.1 Paraburkholderia piptadeniae | reverse complement strand
GCTGTGCTGTGCTGTGCTGGCGACACGGTAACCGTATGAATGCGGCGTGAAGACGAAATTTGTATGGCTTGGCCGCAATGCACTATAGGCGCGAATCTCGATGCCGAACCGGACTTATCGGGCCGCGCTGAAGATCAATAACCGTTGGACCCGTGATCCTCGGTGAAGAAAGTCGGCTGCGTTGACGCGGGATCGCGCCGACCTGAGGTGGGCGAATTCGGCCGACTTTCTCGGAGCAAAATAGATGCATATTCTCGATATTAATCAGATGGCCGAGTTTTTCGTGAAATCGTTTAAGCTCGTTGCGGTCTTTGCTACATTGTGCGTTGCGCTCGAGCTAATCCTTCCGGCATATCGATACAGTTTTGCGTCGTACGTTCGCGGCGTACGGAATTGGATCATTCGCATTGGACTCGGTGCGTTAGTCTGGCACGGCTACGCCGTGGGTTTGGAATGGTTAGGGGTCAAGCCGCTCCTAACGGTCAATTTTGCGACACTGCTTCACTCTGACAACGCAATCATGAAGGTGGGCTTCGCCGTCCTTTCCGGGGTTTTGGTCGCGATCGCCGGTGACTTCTTTTACTACTGGATGCATCGCGCTCAGCATGCTGTTTCATTCATGTGGCGCATGCATGCTACTCATCACTCGATCCGCGAGCTGACGGCTTGGAATTGCAATCATCACGCTTCCGAGCCGCTTATTTATGCAGTGTTTGTAGCACTACCACTTACGCTGATTCACTTTGAATCTGGCGTGGTGCCCGCTGTTGCAATGACACTGATTGCCTTTCAGGCGCATCTTTCCCACTCTAGCACCCGCATCAATCTTGGGCCGCTTCGATACATCATCGGCGACAATAAGTTCCACCGTATTCACCACTCGTTGGAACTGCATCACCGACGCCGGAACTATGGGTTCTTTACGACGATCTGGGACACGATTTTTCGCACGGCGTACTGGCCGAAAAAAGATGAGTGGCCGGAAGTTGGCCTCCGAGACCAGCCCGAACCGCTTACCGTGAGTGACTACTTTATGTTCCCGTTTGATCGACGCCGCTGGTGCAAGCCTGGAGTCGGAAGCGGTGTACGGCAGAGTTGAGGCCGGGATGGAATGCGGTGAAGGTTTACGCTGAGGATCAGATTGTCCAGGTCGGAAACCAGCAAACAGCTAATCATCTGGAACAGCTCTCTGAGACGCCGGGTACAGAAGGATGAACAGCTAAAACTCGATCAAGATGAATCCGGACGTGGTCCGCTCCGTTTGATGTAATCGTGGCGTGCGTGCGCCGGTACCTGCGGAACCTCGAAGAATTGATCGCGGAACGAGGCATCTCTGTGGATCATTCAACCGCACATTGTTGGGTGCTCAAGCTTCTGCCGACGCGAGGGGAAGCGTTTCACCGTCACGAACGCCCCCGTCGGCAAGACCTGACGCGTCGATGAGATTTATATCAACGTTAAGGGTCAATGGAAATACC
>NZ_CYGY02000170.1:308-2057 GCF_900007165.1 Paraburkholderia piptadeniae | reverse complement strand
AACTCGGCAACGGACGCTTCCTGCTGTTCCGTGTCGGCGATTGCATTTCGATGCACAACATCCACGGCGCGATCTACGACGCGCTGCGTCTTTGCAAGGACTTTTGACGATGAGCCCGGCGTTTCTCATCACCGCGCTGTTGTGGGTATCGGTCGCCGGCCTTGCGTTCGCGGTCGCAAAACGGGCGGCTTACTGGCGTCTCGGACGGGCAACGGCAGCCGGTGCATTCGGCTGGACCAATCTGCTGACCATCCCGAAGCGCTACTTCGTCGATCTGCACCATGTCGTGGCGCGCGATCCGTACATCGCGAAGACGCACATCGCCACGGCAGGCGGCGCGATTGCGGCATTCGCGCTGGTCTTCGTCAACTACGGGCTCGCGCTCTATTCGCCGTGGCTCGACCGGCTGATCTTTCTCGCCGCGCTGATCATGCTGGTGGGCGCCGTGTTCGTGTGGCGGCGCCGTCATGCGAAGGACGTGCCCGCGCGTCTGTCGCGTGGTCCGTGGAATACGCTGCCGTGGCTGCTCGGTTCGTTCGCGCTCGGTCTGTTGCTGTACACGCTGCTGCCGGCTTCGGCGATGTCGGGCGGGCTCGCGATCGTCTTCGCGCTGCTGATCGCGGCGGGCGCGTTCGCGATGACGTTCGGCGCGGCGCGCGGCGGTCCGATGAAGCATGCGCTCGCGGGTCTCCTGCATCTCGCGTTTCATCCGCGTCAGGAACGCTTTGCTGCTGAAGGCGCTGCGCGCAAGGAACAGGTCGTTCCGCCGACGGCACTGAAAGCGCCCGTGCTCGAACAGAACGAGTATGGCGTCGGCAAGCCCGTCGAGTTTCGCTGGAACCAGTTGCTGAGCTTCGATGCATGCGTGCAGTGCGGCAAGTGCGAAGCGGCATGTCCCGCGTTCGCGGCAGGCCAGCCGCTGAATCCGAAGAAGCTGATCCAGGACCTCGTGACGGGCATGGTCGGCGGCACGGACGCCGCTTATGCCGGCAGCCCGACGCCCGGCATCAAGGTCGGCCAGCACGGCGGCGAGCCGCAGCGCCCGATCATCTCGAGCCTGATCGAAGCGGATACGGTGTGGTCGTGCACGACGTGCCGTGCCTGCGTGCACGAATGCCCGATGCTGATCGAGCACGTCGATGCCATTGTCGACATGCGCCGCAACCAGACGCTCGTGCACGGCACGGTGCCGGGCAAAGGCCCCGAAGTGCTCGCGAATCTGCGCGAGACGGGCACGGCAGGCGGCTACGACAAGGCGGCGCGCTACGACTGGTCGGTCGATCTGAGCTCGCCTGTCGCGCAGCCGGGCAAGCCTGTCGATGTGCTGCTCGTCGCCGGCGAAGGCGCGTTCGACATGCGCTACCAGCGCACGCTGCGCTCGCTCGTCAAGGTGCTGAACAAGGCGGGCGTCGACTATGCGGTGCTGGGTGCGCAGGAAACGGATACGGGCGACGTCGCGCGGCGTCTCGGCGATGAAGCCACGTTCCAGCGCATGGCGAAGCAGATGATGGGCACGTTGTCGACGCTGAATTTCAGGCGCATCGTCACCGCCGATCCGCACGTGATGCACAGCCTGCGCAACGAATACCGCGCGCTCGGCGGACGCTATGACGTGCTGCATCACACGACGTTCCTCGCCGAGCTGGTCGCGAGCGGCAAGCTGTCGACGAAAGCCGTCGATGCGTTCAACGACAGGAAGATCACGTATCACGATCCGTGCTATCTGGGCCGCTACAACGGCGAGACGGA
>NZ_CYGY02000170.1:0-298 GCF_900007165.1 Paraburkholderia piptadeniae | reverse complement strand
GCGCCGCTGACGGACATCCCCGGCAAGCAGCGCATTCCCGATATCCGCATCGCCGATGCGCGTGCGATCGGCGCGGAAGTGGTCGCGGTGGGCTGCCCGAACTGCACGGCGATGCTCGAAGGCGTGGTCGGACCGCGTCCCGAGGTGCTCGATGTGGCCGAACTCGTTGCGGCAGCGCTGGAGTGAACGATGAATACAACCATCAAACGTATCGATCCGCGCCGGCCGTTCGTCATCACGGCGGCGGGACTGAAGCGCATCACGCTGGGCGCGGAGCACGTGGCGGGCGCATCGTATG
>NZ_CYGY02000168.1 GCF_900007165.1 Paraburkholderia piptadeniae | reverse complement strand
AAGCGTCCGTTGCCGAGTTTTTCGGAGAGCGACGGCTGCGGCTCGGCGGCGAACAGCTTTTGCACGTCGACCTGGCCGCGATTCACCGACTCGGGCTTGAGCTTCCAGTACAGTGCGTCGTTCGGCGTGCTGCCGTTCTCGATCACGACCTGATCGACGGCGCGCTCTTCCTGTTCTTCCGTGTACTCGTTGCGGATCACGGCGATCTTCTTGCCATCCTCTTCGTACACGCGATCGAGCCAGTAGTTCGGCGTGTGGATCACGCCCTGCGCGTACAGGCGCCGGTAGAAAATCGGGAACGTGGTGCCGCCGACGTCGTCGGCCACTTTCACGTCGGGTGTGACGATCTCGACCTTCGAGCCGCGGCTCGATATGAAGTCGGCGACACCCGCGCCCGCATGCGTGCTCACGCCGTCGTACACGAGCACGTTCTGCTTCGGCTCGACCTTGCCCGACAGGATGTCCCACGAACTGACGGCCAGACCTTCGTCGACGCCCCATGCGGGCACCTGATGCGTGAAGCTGGAACCACCTGTTGCGAGCACGATGATGTCCGGCTTCTCGGCAAGAATCATCTTCTCGTCGGCTTCGACGCCCAGACGCCGGTCGACGCCCAGTCGCTTCGTTTCCATATCGAACCAGCGCACGATGCCCGCCATCTGCTCGCGCTGCGGCGCTTTCGCGGCCAGCATGATCT
>NZ_CYGY02000166.1 GCF_900007165.1 Paraburkholderia piptadeniae | reverse complement strand
AACACACGAAGGGCAAGAGTGGCGAATTGCAGATGAATGGCAATGTCACGGTCGACGGACAGTGTTGGCGTGCGCACGGACCGGCATGCGCACGCCTGCTCCAATGCCGCAACGGCTCGCGAAACACACCGTGCCACGCTGGTCGAAGCGCGCGTCGTCCCGATTGAAAGATCGCCAGCCCTCCATTTCAATGAGGCTCAACCTTGTCGGCGAAGAAAGATGCAGTGGCACTGTACGCAATCCAGGCGTGCAACTACGTCGTGCCGTTGCTGGCGCTTCCATACCTGTCACGTACTCTCGGGCCGGAAAGGCTCGGCCAGATCGGGTTTGCGCAGGCGGTCATCCAGCTCTTCATCATGACGACGGACTTCGGGTTCGACCTGGTCGCGGCGCGAAGGGTGTCCATCAATCGCGACAATCCGATAGAGATCGCACGCATCTATTGGACAGTGACGGCAGCGAAGAGCGGGCTCGCCTTGCTGAGCACGCTGGTCATTGTTCTGCTGGTGGCGGGCCTGCCCGCGTTTCGCGCCGATCGCGCAGTGATCCTGATCGGCCTGTTGTCGCTGGCGGGCACCGTGCTCAATCCGCTGTGGCTGTACCAGGGACTCGAAAGGATGCCTCGAATGGCGATGGTTAGCCTGATTTCGAGGGTCGTGTGCCTCGTGCCGCTCGTCGCGTTCGTCAAGTCGCCCGATGACTACCTGATCGCCGCCGTCACGCTCTTTCTTCCCCTGCTGCTATCCGGGCTGTATCTGACGGCGGCGGCACATCTGGGCGGAATGGTCGCATCGTGGCGGCGCGTGACGCTTGCCGATGTGTGGGAGCATTCCGCGGACGCATTCCAGGTCTTCTCCGCTTCCGCGCTGACGTTCCTCTATACGTACGCGAATACCGTCGTTCTCAGGTTCGTTTCAGGCAACACCGCGGTGGGCTATTACATGACAGCCGACAAGCTGATCAGCCCCATCCGGCAATTGATATGGCCGCTCGTACAGGCAGTATTCCCCCGCGTTTGCAAGCTGTATGCGCAAGGCGACACGGCTCGCGCGGATGAAATCAGCAGGAAGGTTATCTCCGGCTTCGTCCTTGTCAATGCGCTTGCGATCCTGGCGGTGTTTCTGTTCGGCGAGCATCTGATCAGGTTGTTCCTGGGCGCCCAGTTCCTGCCCTCGCTGGCGGTTTTGAAGGTGCTGATCTTTCTGCCGTTGATTTTGGCGCTCGCTGTGATCTTTCTGCAACTGCGTGTCATTGCGCAAGGCGAGTTGCGTTCGCTCAAGCGCATCTATGGGATTGCGGTGATGTTTCACGCACTCCAGTCTTTCTGGCTCGTGATGCGGTTCGGCGCGGTCGGAACAGCCCTGTCCGTAGTCCTGACCGAATCGCTGGTGACGGCGCTCGTCTATTACGAGTGTCGCAAGCTGGCGCGGCGCGCGCTGACATCCGGGGCCTCGCTGAACGTCAGCGACAAGCCGATCTGACACGCATGGGCATATAGCCTGGCTGGCGAACCGATCACGCGAGCCGTGCGCCTGAATCATGTACTTCGACAACCGGCCGCGTTGCCATGGTTTCGGCCGTACCGGCGACGAGGTCGATCTGCAGGGCCGACGAAAGCGTTGTCCGCCAGCGGTTCAGGCGGGTGTTACACAGGAGGATGAAATGATCCTTGGAGAGGGCACCAGCGATGTGAGGACGTCAGTTGACCCCACTGCCGTTTATTGTCCTTCACACGAGCGTATCGCGGCGTCGGGCGTGACCGCGTTCATCGAGGCTCTGCGGGGCCATACGGGGGAGGCGCTGCAGGACTATGCAGCGCTGCATGCCTTCTCGGTGCGGGAATTCCGGACGTTCTGGCGGCTCTTTGTCGAATGGGCCCGGGGACTCGACTACGCCGGGGAACTGGAGCCCGTCTGCGTCGGCGACGTGTGCGAGCACGCCGAGTTCTTTCCGCGCGTCGAGCTGAACTATGCCGACAATCTGCTCAATTTCAATGTGGCGCCCGCCACTGCGCCGGCGCTGACCGCGCGCCATGCGGACGGCAGCCAGACCCGATTGACCCGCAAAGAGCTGCGCGAACGCGTTGCGCGTCTCGCGGCCGCACTCGAGCAGAACGGTCTGCGTCGCGGAGATCGCGTCGCAGCTGTCATGCGCAATGACGAGCGCGCGATCATCGTCGCGCTCGCGGTGACGGCGATCGGCGCGACGCTGTCGACCGCCGCGCCCGAGATGGGAGGAGACGGGCTCGTCAACCGCTTTGGACAACTATCGCCGAAGTGGCTCTTCGCCCACGTTTCGCTGCCGAACGCGTCGAATGGAAAAATCTTGTCCGAGGGCATCGCGCAACTGGCGTCTTCCGTCGAGTCGCTGGAACGCCTGATCGTTCTGGAGGACGGATTGGATGTCCCGTGCCGGTTGCGAGTCGATTCGTATTCCGGACTGATGGAAGGAGGCGACGGCGACGCTTTCGTCTGGAGGCGATTTCCGTTCAACCATCCTCTTTTCATCATGTTCTCGTCGGGGACCACGGGGAAGCCGAAATGCATCGTTCACGGTGCGGGCGGGTCGTTGGTCGAGCATCTGAAGGAGCACCGGCTGCACAGCGATCTCGGACCCCAGGACAAGCTCTATTTCCACACGTCGTGCTCGTGGATGATGTGGAACTGGCAACTTTCCGCGCTTGCGTCGGGCGTCGAGATCGTCGTCTACGACGGTCCGATTTCGAGCGCCGATACGCTATGGCAGATGGTTGCCGACGAGCGCGTCACGGTATTCGGCACCAGCCCCGCGTATTTGCAGATGTCCAGTGAGACTGGAATCGAACCCGGACGGCAGTTCGATCTGAGCGCCTTGCGCGCGTTGATGTCGACGGGAGCCGTGCTGTTCGACGCGCAGTTCCGATGGGTGCTGGAGCATGTCAAGCCGTTGCAAATACAGTCGATCTCGGGCGGTACGGACATTCTTGGATGCTTCGTGCTCGGCAATCCGAATCTGCCCGTGTGGCTTGGCGAGGCGCAATGCCGAAGCCTCGGCCTCGATGTGCAGGCGTGGGACGCCGGCGGCCCGGTCGCGGACGTGGGGGAACTGGTGTGCGCCAATCCGTTTCCGTCCCGGCCGCTTGGCTTTTTCGGCGACGCGGACGGGTCGCGATTTCATGCAGCCTATTTCGGCGCGAACCCCGGCGTCTGGACGCACGGCGACCAGATAGAGTTTTCGCGGCACGGCGGCGCGCGGTTGCACGGACGCTCGGACGGCGTGCTCAACGTGCATGGCGTCAAGGTGGGGCCGGGTGAGATCTATCGCGTATTGAGCGACGTCGGCGGCATTCGCGAAGCCGTGGTGGTAGAGCGGCGGACCCGGGAAAACGATGACGCGCGCGCGTACGATCGGCGTATCGTGCTCTTCGTCGTGCTCGAGGAAGGCGTGATGCTGACGGGCGCGCTCATCGCGCGCATCCGCTACGAACTGGTGCACCGCAACTCGCGCGCCCATGTGCCTGACGTCATTCTCCCCGTCGACGCATTGCCCGTCACGCATAGCGGTAAATTGTCCGACTCGGCTGTACGCAGCGCGGTGAACGGCCTTCCCGTCGGAAACACGGCTGCGCTGCGTAACCCCGAATGTCTCGACGCGATTCGCAACCATCCAGGGCTTTCTGTCGATCCACCAGGTGCGCGCCCGAACGAATCGCCATGGGCGGGTGAAACGGCGGGTGATGCAGGAGAGACGCTCGAGGTCTGTCTAACAAGGGTATGGGAGCGGTTATTCGGCTTTGCTCCCATCAGTTGCGGTGACAACTTCTTCGACCTGGGCGGCGATTCGCTGCTCGGCACGGCACTGGCCGCCGAGGTCAGCCACGCGACCGGCCATAAGATGACGCTTGCGATGCTGCTGGCAGCCCCGACGATCGCGGAACTCGCAGCGCGCATACAGGGCGCAACAGGCGACGCTCCTTCGCGGATACTCCTACCCATACGTGACGGCACTGGTGTGCCGATCTTCTGGGTCCATAGTCTTGCGGGCACGGTCATCGAGTGTCGGCGCGTGATCAACGCGATGAAGACGGCGCGACCCATCTATGGCCTGCACGCGAAGGGCCTGGATGGAGACGAGGAGCCGCTGGACTGCGTACGGAAAATGGCCGAATGCTATATCCGGGAACTGCGCAGCATTCAGCCGCACGGACCCTACACGCTGATCGGCTATTCGTTCGGAGGGCTGGTCGCGTACGAGATGGCGCGTCAGCTTCATCGCAGCGGGGAGCCGATCGGTTTGCTTTGTCTGCTCGATACACATGTCCATGACCGCTGTCTGCCCTGGCAGGACCGGCTTCAGTACCAGACGCGCTATGCGGCGCGGCAATGGCGGATGTTCCGCGAGGTATCGCCGGCGCAGCGCAGCCGTTTCATTCTGAGGAAGCTGGCGGGTGCCGCCGACAAGATACGCCTGCGATTGGGCAGGGCGGCGCATCAGCCCATGCCCGAGCATGCCCACATGCCCGTTGCGCTGATGCGCATGCGCGAAGCGATGCGCGTGGCGATGACCACTTACAGGCTCCCCCGATATGACGGCGGACCTGTCAACTTCGTCCGCTCAGCACTCACGGTAGGTGATCTCTGCGATCCATTGCCTGCCTGGAGACGGGTGGCACGGGGCGGCTTCGAAATCTGGAAGGCGGGAGGCAGTCACGTCGAAATGATACTTGGACGAAACGCCGAGCCGCTCGCGGCAACGCTCGATCGCGTCCTGCTCGACGCATCAGCGGGCCGGTCGGGCGATCTCGACTTCGGCGCAATGCCGCAAGGAGGCGTAAATGCATAGCGATCTGCTCGCGGCGGGCCGCAGCGCCGATGCGGCGCAGCCAGGCGCTTCGCCGCTCGCGTCTCACGCGCTTGAGGGTGAGACAGACGCGGGAGGCAGGTCCTTGCGGCTCGCGTGGTACAACATCGTCGAGTTTTCGAAGGCGCACATTCGACGCATCGCCAAGAGGCGTGAGGTTTCGGTGGTGAGGCTCGATCCGGGGCTGCGCAAGGCGCGGCACGTGCTGATCGCCACGGTCCACAACGAGGCGCACCGGATCGGCTTTTTCATGCGCTATTACCGGGACTTGGGATTCGAGCATTTTGTCATCATCGACAATCGGTCGACGGACGAACTCCGGAGCCTGCTCGCGTCCGAGCGGGGAGTATCGCTTTTCGCCGCCGATGGCGTGTACAGGAGTGCGCGCTTCGGGAACGACTGGGTCAACGGCGTGCTGTCGAAATACTGCGTCGGCAAGTGGGTCCTCTATGTCGACGCCGACGAGTTTCTCGTGTATCCGGAGTGCGACACGAGGCCGATCAGCGATCTGACCGACCATCTGGAGCGCAGCGGCCAGCCTTCGCTCAACGGCATGATGGTCGACATGTACAGCGATCGGCCCGTCAGCGAGAACGCGTGTGCTTCCGGCTGTGATCCCGTCACGGTTTGCCGGCTCTACGACAGCGTGGGATATGAGACCCGCTTCGATTCGCTGTCGCGCACGACGTGGATCAAGGGCGGTGTGCGCGGCCGGCTGTTCTTCCCGGACGTATGGTCAGGCCCGGCGCTGAACAAGACCCCGCTCGCGCGCTGGCGGTGGCATTTCGCGTTCGTCAGGTCATCGCATCAACTGTGGCCGCCGCGTCTGAATCAGCCCGTGCCGCACGCGAATCCGCGGATGACCTGTGCCTTGATGCACTTCAAGTTCCTCGCCGACTTCAAGGGCAAGCTCGACGCGGAGAAGACGCGTCAGCAGCACAGCACCGAGTATGCAGCGTATATGGCTCCGTTGTGCGAGCACGACGAAGGGCCGCAATTCGTTGGCGCGTCGACGAGCCGTTATGAAGGGTGGACTTCGTTGCTGCGTGACGGATTGCTTGCAGCCGACAGTGCGTTTTTACGCGAGAGGTGATCGGCGAAGGCGAGGGGCCGAAAGGCCCCTGCCCACGTTCCAGCCATGTTGTCGCGCGGACGGGGAACGGCCCGCGTGCGTTGACCTCATGCCGCGGAATCCGACGTCGCTTCGCACTCCCTGA
>NZ_CYGY02000163.1 GCF_900007165.1 Paraburkholderia piptadeniae | reverse complement strand
CTAGTGTTCTGTCTCAGAAGAAACTTTATGAAACGGGTGATGTCCTCTGATCGAGTTGACTTGAGGAATGGCCATGGGACGACCCGGCATTACTGTGGAAGTATCAGCCAGCGAAAGAGAGCAACTGGTTGCAATGAGCCGCTCTCGCTCACTCCCGCATTCGCTGGTACGTCGCGCGAAGATTGTTCTCATGGCAGCTGATGGTTATTCAAGTACTGAAATTGCCGCGCAGTGTGGGGTTACGCATCCGGCGGTGACGCATTGGAAAAAGCGATTCGTCGCGCAAGGCCTGGCTGGACTGCACGACCAGGCCAAATCTGGCCGACCCCGCACGCATGACGATGAGACGGTCGCGGAACTGCTCAGCAAGGTTTTGCGTGAAAAGCCTCCGGGTTCGACGCATTGGAGCGTGCGTACAGCAGCGCAGGAGACGGGTATATCCAAAAGCTCCGTTGCGCGCTACTTCGCCTTGTTCGGTGTACAACCGCATCGTACAAAAAGCTTCAAGCTGTCCAACGACCCGTTCTTCGTCGAAAAGGTGCGCGACATCGTCGGCTTGTACCTGAGCCCCCCGTCCAACGCATTGGTGCTGTGTGTGGACGAGAAAAGCCAGTGCCAGGCGCTGGAGCGCACGCAACCGCTGCTGCCGATGGGACTCGGTTACATCCAGGGCGTCACGCACGATTACGTTCGCCATGGCACCACGACGCTGTTCGCAGCGCTCAATGCCGCTACCGGCGAGGTCATCACCCAATGCAAACCCCGTCACCGGCATCAGGAATTCATCGCCTTCCTCAACCACATCGACCGTGCGGTGCCCACGAATCTTGATGTGCATCTCATCGTCGACAACTATGCGACCCATAAACATCCGAAGGTCAAAGCGTGGCTGGCCAGGCGGTCTCGCTATCACGTGCACTTCACGCCGACGTACTCGAGCTGGCTGAATCAGGTCGAGCGCTGGTTCGGTCTGATCACCCAACAGGCAATTCGCCGCGGATCGTTTGAGAGCGTGCGTCAGTTGGTCTCCAGCATCCAGCGTTACGTCGATCAGTACAACCTCCATAAACGCCCGTTCATGTGGACGGCCACCGCCGATTCCATCCTCGAAAAAATCGGGCGTTTATGCAAAGTTATTTCTGGGACAGAACAC
>NZ_CYGY02000162.1 GCF_900007165.1 Paraburkholderia piptadeniae | reverse complement strand
GCAGCTTCGCGAGGCCCCAATCCTTCGCGATCGGCCCGAGCTGGGCGGTCGCCATCAGGCCGCCCGCTGCAACCGCGACGAAACACAGATAGATCACCCAGAACACGGGCGCCTTGATCATCTGGCCAGGCGTGTAATCGACCTTGGTCACCGCGAACTTGCGCTTCGCAGGCGGCGCCTTTGAGACGTCGGGCTTGCGCAGCAGCATCGCGAGCACGAAGATGCACACGCCTTGCAGGATGCCGAAGAACAGGAACGTCTGCTCGTAACCTGAGCGCGTAATCATGTTTGCGATCGGGATCACGGTGACGGCCGCGCCCGCGCCGAAGCCCGCCGCCGTCAGACCCGCGGCGAGGCCGCGCTTGTCCGGGAACCACTTGAGCGCATTGCCGACGCACGTGCCGTACACGCCGCCCGCACCGAGACCGGCGACGACAGACGCGAAGTAAAGCTCCGGCAGCGTCGTCGCGTATGAATTCAGCACCCACGCAAGGCCCGCGCAGAGCGCGCCGCCCGCCACGACGGGACGCGGACCGAAGCGGTCGACCAGCCACCCTTCGACGGGCACGAGCCATGTTTCAGTGAGGATGAAGATCGAGAACGCGAGCTGAACTTCGGCACGTCCCCAATGATGCTTTGCGCTCATCGGAGCGACGAACAACGTCCATGCGTATTGAAGGTTGGCGACGAGCGCCATGCACAAAATGCCGAATGCCAGTTGCCACCAACGGTTGCGCCAAAACGCAACCGGAGCTTGCTGCGAAATGCTGTTCATGTGCCTGTCTCCGCTATCTATTTAGGGCAACCGGCCAAAACGCCGGTCTCTATCCATGCCGCCTTATAGTTGTGTCCCGACCAAACGGTTTCGGGGTATTTCCTGATGCAAATTCCAGTACTTCTTTTCTCAAAACCTTTAATTCGCTTTACCAATTCCTTTATTGGATTTTTTAGAAAAAAGCCAGTCGTTCATACCTGTCTTGCCGCTTCGAGCCTTGTTTTTAAGCGTTAACCCGATGTTTTGGCTTCGAATCGCGCATTACAGAATCCATGCTAGGGTCATTGCTGAATTACTGATAATTAAAGTTTGTTACCATGAAGATTCATCTTCGCTTATACATCTGCCATGACAATGCGTAACGCGACCCTGCGCCAGCTGAAAGTATTCGAAACGGTGGCGCGGCATCTCAGCTTCTCGCGGGCGGCGGAAGAACTGCACCTCACGCAGCCCGCCGTTTCCACCCAGGTCAGGCAGCTCGAGGAGCACGCCGGCCTGCCGCTTTTCGAACAGCTCGGCAAGAAGATTTACCTCACGCCGGCAGGCACCGAAATGCTTCACTACAGCCGCGCAATCATTCAGCAGTTTCATGAAGTCGACGAAGCGATGGGCCAGCTGAAGGGCATATCGGGTGGCAAGCTGAACGTCGCCGTGATCAGCGCGGGTGACTACTTCTTTCCGCGGCTGCTTGCGGAATTCACGCGCCGCTACGCGGGTGTCGAACTGAATCTTTCCGTGCACAACCGCGAAGAACTGCTGCATCAACTGCAAACCAACCAGACCGATCTCGCGGTGATGGTGCGCCCGCCGCAAGAAATGGATGCGATCAACGAAGCGTTTGCACCGCATCCTTATGTGATCGTGGCCGCGCCGACGCATCCTCTCGCCAGCAAGCGGAACATCAAGCTGAGCCAGCTTGGCAGCGAAGCATTCGTCGTGCGCGAGCGCGGTTCGGATACGTGGAATTCGATGGAAGAAGGCTTTGCGGGGCGTCTCGCGAGCCTCAAGATCGCGATGGAAATCAAGAGCACGGAGACGATCAAGCAGGCCGTGATCGCAGGCATGGGCATCGCGTTCCTGTCCGCGCATACGATCAGCCTCGAATTGCAGGTCGGGCATCTCGTGGTGCTCGACGTCGAAGGCTTTCCGGTGATGCTCAACTGGTACGTCGTGCATCGCAAGAACAAGCGGCTGCCGCCCGTTGCCGTCGCGTTCAAGCGCTTTCTGATGGAAGAAGGCGCGAATCTCATTGAAGAGATCACGCGTGTGAATCAATTGGCGGTCCATAAATGAGCCGCTATGGATTGCCAATAAAACTTTAACTATTGCGGATTCGTTGCGGCTTCTATGCTTGTGTCGGTTCTTATCATTCGACCGCCTGGGAGCATTGCAATGAATCAGTCTGCCGATCCGCACAATGAAGCGCTGCTGAGCGCCTATAACGCGGCGTTCAGCGAACTCGGCCTGCGCTTTCGCTGGAGCCAGGCCACGCTGGATTTCTTCGACGATGTCAGCAATGAACTTGCGCGCATCACCGCGTACATCGAGCGCTTTCATTCGCATCTGCTCAACGCGTATGACGCCGACTTTCTCGCGCAACTGATCTTCGACCGGAAGAACCAGTTCTATCGCGAGTCCGTCGCTCAATGACGCAGGGTTGCAGTTCATCGTGACTCTCTTCTTTGGCGTCCCCGCTTCGCGAATGGCACTCACTCGGCGAAGCGGCGGACGTCCTGTGTTTTCGTCAGTGACGCTTCGCCTTGCAGCGCTGCCTGCTGCGCACGCGCACCGCTGCGTGCGTCAGATGCATGTTTCGCGCCGACGACGCGCAGCGCGCCTGGACGGGTCGCGGATTGCTCGCCCAGCTCCAGCGTTGCGTGAAATCGTCTGCGGGTTGCACGTGCGAAGAGTCGCCGTCCCACGCGAAGCGCAACGACGTGCCGCGCCGCGATGAGAGTCCGCAATGCGCAGGCGTGCGCGCGTGATGCTCGTGCGTCGTCAGCATCACGTGTGCGCCGAGCGCCGCGGCCAGCAGGCTGACCGCAAACAGCGCCGCAATTCCCGGCATCTGCGCAGGCTCGTTGACGAAAGCGTAACCAAGCCAGATACACAATCCGAGCGCGAGCATGTCGACGAGCTTGTCACCCGCAGCGCCTTGCCGGATGCTTCGCCTGCCATGCGTCATCCGGTTGGCGAGCACCATCGCGGCTATCGCGAAGAGCAACCCGCCCGCGAAAACGAACACACACAGTTCCAGGCGCTCTAACCCCGACCACGCGATGAAGCTCGCACAATCCGGCATGTCATCTCCTTGCTCTTTGCCGCTCTTTGCCGCTTTTTGCATTCGCGGACGTTGGTCCCGTGGTGCTGTCAAATCGCTCCGACGGCCTGCTCAAATGGCGCCAGCCGTTCTGAGCGCGTCGATCTGCTCGCGTGAATAGCCGAGTTCGGCCATCACCTCGTCCGTGTGCTCGCCGAGCAAGGGCGAACGTTTGACGTCCGTCGGGCTGTCCGACAGCTTGATCGGATTGCCCACGGTCAGGTACTTGCCGCGCACCGGGTGATCGACTTCGACAATCGTGCCCGTCCTGCGCAGCGATTCGTCTTCGGCGATCTCCTTCATCGACAGGATCGGCCCACACGGAATGTCGTGTTCGTTCAGGATTTCCATCGCCTCGAACTTGGTCTTGGTCATCGTCCAGCGTTCGACTTCCGCGAAGATTTCCTTCAGGCGCGGCAGGCTGGCGTCCGGCG
>NZ_CYGY02000161.1 GCF_900007165.1 Paraburkholderia piptadeniae | reverse complement strand
TTTTGCCGGGTCAACTTCATTCGGCTATTCCTTTCTATCCTCGATCGAGGATATCTACGCTATACCCTAAGGGAGGATATGTTTGCTAAAGCATATCCTCAATCTTGAGGGGCGATACGCGTGCGCGGAATCTGCTTTTTCGCTGACCAGGGGAGGCGTTATGGAGCCAAGCGTTTCCGAGCTGATGTTCTAGCTAGCTGCGGCCGCCCTGGCAAGCAGTATCTCTTCGCCGACGTCGGGTCACCTTTGCTCTCGGTCCGCGCAACGTCTGTCTGGGCTTGTAGGGGCGGTGGACGTGTCGAGCGGGCCTGTAGATGTTTATTTTTCGGGGAATGCTCCTGCGCCCGTTTGGGACCCTGCTGACCAGGGCGTTGCGGAGATAAGCACTTTATCGAGGCCATGTCGCCGTCCGACGCTTTGCCGCGCCTGCGGCGCGATCTGCGGATGCCGACCTCCGGGGCAACTTTGCGCTTGAGCGGAACGGACGTCAAAATCCGGTTCGGACGATTGATTTGCGCCATGGGAGGGAGCTTTTTCGGAAATTTCCGAACAGCGGGGCATCGATGAAACTGACGATCGTGCGATGTATTTTGGCTGCAGGCGCATCCATCGATTGAAGCCGCAACCACGTAGCACCTTGTGTTCTGCCCTCCAGATGTTGTAGCGTGCCAGTTCGGTTCGCATCAGCGGACACCATTTGGGAACACAGGATGAACAAGCAGGAACTGATTGACGCTGTAGCTGCCACGACGGGCGAAAGCAAAGCAGGTACCGGTGAAACCATTGATGCAATCATTGAGGCAGTTACGCGAGCGGTCTCGAAGGGCGACACGGTGCAGCTGATAGGATTTGGGTCGTTTTCAACGGGCGCGCGAGCAGAACGGAGCGGCAGGAATCCATCGACGGGCGAGACCATCACGATTCCCGCGGCCAAGACGGTCAAGTTCACAGCCGGCAAGGCATTCAAGGACGCCGTGAACGCGTCGTAGTCGGGACCGGGTGCACCACGCGCCCGTTGCCGCATTTGGACAGCATTCGAGCTTAAACCGCCTGTGGCAGACTGCCGGGTTTGCCTGTGTTCACCGGCATTTGTCCACGACTCGGCTACAATGGATTAGAGTTGTCCCGGGCCGGTAATTAGCTAAATGAGTTCGAAACGTAGCGGGGGTGGGGCGTCGCGCTCGCGTCGGCCGCTCACCAAGACAATGTTGTTGCCGATGGACCAGGCCTCTGTTCGGGAGCAGTCATTGGCCTATCATCTGGCACTCGCAACCTGCCGCAACGGTCACGGGAACGGGCATCTTTGCAATGAGTTGATGCGCGCGATATACGTCGCATGGTTCCTTCAACAGGCTGGCTACGGCAACGAACCCGTTGAAAAGTTTAAGACGACGGAGCACGCAATCGAGGACGCCTTGGCGCGCGCTCACGAATCGAATGAATGGCTTCTCGCTGGCGACGCAATGCCGGCGTTTGAGGGACTGCTTGCGTTGCATGACTCGCAATTGGCTGTCGCGCCACTTCACAAGATAATTGAAGCGGAGCGGCGACTAAAACACTTTCTCGCAGGTACAGCCTCTTCGCCGATTCCTGAGACGGATCGAGGCGACTTTTGACGCTGATCGCGAGTGTGCGCCGTCAATTCAAGAAGTCCGAACTCGTCTAGCAGTCAGGTTGTTACCAGTCGCTTCAGATTGTGCAGTATCTGCGCTGCAACAGATTCGATGGGGAGGCTCAGCAGCACCGCGAGTTCAGACACCGTACGTGCGACATCGCGAGGTCGAGTTGGCTGGCCATCCTCAACCACGAATGGCCCATCTGTCTCCGTCAATACACGTTCCAACGGCAGGCCGCTGATGAGCTTGCGATGTTTGGCCGACCGGAGCATCTCGGCGTTAACCGAGAAGAAGCAACCCATTTCGACGGCTCGGCGAGCCTCGGCGGCGGTGCCGGTGAACCAGTGCAGGACGGCCTGCCCGCGGTCGACAGGTAGTGCGCGCTCGAGGTGACCCAAGACCTTGGCTACCGAACGCACGCTGTGGATGGTCAGGATCTTGTCGCCGTGTTCAGCGCAGGCGCGAAGGATATGGTCAAACACCCGTTCCTGTGCCGGGAAGCTGCGATAGAAGCGTGGCCCAGCGTCCAGCCCGATCTCGCCGACATAACGGGTATCGGGAAGATAGCGTTCGAGTAGCGCCAGTTCGCTCTCGCGTTCGGCGACCAACTGTGGGTGCAGTCCCAGCGCTACGCGCACATGCGGCGAGTTCTGGGTCAACTCGCGATTGCGTGGCCACGCCTTTGGTGTGGTGGTGACGGCGAGGGTCGCCACGCGTTCCCGGTCACACTCGGCGATCAGCGCCTCGTGGTCCGGATAGAGGTCCAAGTGGCAATGGAAGTCCACCCACTGTGGAGTCGATCGTGTCGATGCCGCCGTCATAGTGGTCCCGCTCGCACACCACGCAAAAGGCGCCCGACTTCCTGGAGTCCGGCAACGTACACGGCTTCGTAGTCCGTCAGCCTGTCGGGGTGATCAATCAGGGGGCCGGGGCGATGGATATCAAACCGCGCCCGCTCGGGATTCCTGGCCAGGCGCGATAAGGCGAGTTGGAAGGAACGCACGTCCTTACCCTCCGCCCTGTTGGTGTCGAGCATCTGTGCGCGCAGGTTCGCGATCCGATAGGGCGTCCAATCCCGCCCGAATGCCTCACGAATGGCAGCACGACGGATGAGGCACGGGACGCAGCGACCGCAATGCTTTGGCACGCGTTCACTGGGATCGGGATCATAGCGCCGGCTGCCAGGGGACGAACAGGACATCGTATTCCGCGCTTCGCGCCGGAGAAATTCCTGATCGGCGCAACGCGTCGTCATTTCACCCTTTGTCATGAAGGCATAAGGATTTTCCAGACGAACGGTCAACCCGAGCCCGCGTAAGAGGTCATCAAACCGCGCCATGTAATACGGATGGGTCGTGCGGGTACTCAGTGCGCCCAGGCGCAACGGGTCCAGCGGCACATTCAGTGAAATCAGCCCGTTTTCTGGCACGTGAACCACCATGTCCCCGCCCACCGCGTCCGCGGCCACGGCAGCCAGGGAGAAGAACAGGAAGGAGCGGCCACGCAGGGTGTCCTCGATATCGCTTTCCTCCACCGTATCGGTCGGAAATCCGACGCGAGCGCGGATATGTTGAAATGCAGCGTCGGGATAGCGACCCGCCAGGGCCCCGACGCAGTGGGTCTGATGGGAACTGGTGATCCCATCCCAATAGTGGCTAACCAGTAACGGCGCCTGTCCGCTGGCCAGCAGATCAATCGCACCGATGAAGCTGTCAAGCCCGCCGGAAAAGAGGCATACGGAGGTGGGATTGGCTAGGCGTAGCTGGTCGGGTTCCGGCGCCATCTCACCGACGCCCGAAGGGCGGGGACGGAAGTACACGCACCATCGATCTCCCGTCAGGAAACCCAGCATGGTCGTAATAAGCGGCACCAGCGCTGCCCATCGCGCTGGATCGTGGACCGGCAGGTGCAGATCGATTTCGCGGGTCCAGGCATCCTGCGCATTCGAAGCGCGCGAGATGCGTGTATCTGCTGCTGTCACGGTGGCAGCGAGCAATACAAGGTCTACCGCAGTTTCCGACGGTCGCAGGCCCAACTGGGCAAGCTGTTCAAGCGTGCTGCCGAGCCCAAATTCAAGTCGATTCTGGCTTTCCAGAAAATTGACGTCCGTCTGCTGCGTATCCGTACGGCTCACCGATACATGACCGGTGTCAGACGCTCCGAGTCGGGCGATGATGCTGTGATGTCTCATGATGCGGCCTCACCGGCGGCGGCGACTAGGTCGAACGCCGTTTCGTAAATCTGACTGACGACGGTATCGAGCTCGCGATCGGACAGCCTTTCGAGCCCATCGAGCCGTCCGGCCAGTTGCCCCCTCGTCGCGCCGTCGACGAAATCGTGCAACTGGTCCTGCGTATCTTGCACGGCGTCCACATCATCCGGAAGCGTGATGCCACGTTTCCCGATATCGGCCATTACTCGACCCTCGATAGAGCGCACGATAAAGTCGAGGAAGAAGTCCTGCAACTGCTCGCGCGTGAGGGAGTCGAAGCTCCCGGCATCCCCCTCGGCCAGATCTCCGATTGTTTCAAGCATCGCCTGCCGGGCGATGGCCTCGTCGACCGTGCCGCCCGGTGGGCAGATGAACTCCAGCATCGAAACGAATACGTCCGCGGCCGGTTGCCCGGCGAGTCCGTCGAGATTGAGCCGGCGTAGCGCCTCAACGGGGCCCAGCTGCTGGACGTCCCGAACTACACCGAGCAGTCCCCGGGCCGCCGCGCGGGATGCGCCCATGCGCCGGGCAGCCCGTCGGGCGCCGCCCGTCCCGCTGCTGACGTAGCTGGCGACGGCCCTGCCGAGCGCGCTCCCGCTGCCCGTGCGAGCGAAGCGCGTGAAGCTGCCACGCGCACCGCCGAGCGAACCTGTACCCGAGGTATCCGGTCCCTGGGGCGTGTGCGGTCTCGGCGGCGTCTGCGCTGGAATCGGGCCCGCAGGCGGCACGGGCTGCTGCGGCGCCGACGGCGGTGTTACCGTGGGCGCCGGCATCGCGGGCGGCGTCGGATCATCAACGAACGAGGGTACGAGGCCGCTTGCCGGTCCCCCGTAGGCTTTCGAAGTCCCCATCGCGTCAGCCCCGTTGCGCCAGCTTGGCGATACCGTGAGCCGCCTTTTGCAGAACCTTGTTTTCCGTCTGCTCGGACCAGGCCTTCAGGATCGTCTGGAAATCGGTGGCCACGCCAGCGTCGCGAAAACATGCGCCCCAGCTCGACGCCGCCCAAGTACCGAGCTTCTCGATGGGCAACTCGCGGACGAATTCCAGGGCCCGACGCTGAAGCGCCGGATGCACAGTCACTAGGCGTACAAGTCCGTCCACCCCTTTAGGTTTGGCATTGAACTTGTCTTCCTGCAGGATTCGGCCGCGGAGCGTGTCGAACACCTCTTCGGATTCGGGAGCGGTGAGCCTGGCGATCTCGTCGGCGGCGCCGCGTACCATGAGGGTCGGGCCCATGAGTTTCTCGACCAGCCCCTCGAGATGACTCGCCGCCGCGAGGCCTCCGAGCGAACTGCGCTTGTCACGCGTTACGAAAACGTAGGGACGAAGATCGACGTTGATCAGGGACGGTTCCATCGCCGCCCAACTGATGGCCCACTGATTCTTGTCCCACTCTGCCACTTCGGTAGCGACGGCCGCTTGAGTTCCGCGGGAACCCTTGCGCGCTTTGGTCGCGCCCTGTTCGTCATCCTCGTCGTTAGCCGTAGTGGGATGACGCACGTGCTCTTCGAACTGGCGCACCGCATCGGGCTGGCCGTCGGGGTGATGGGCGGCCAGCCGTGCAATCTGCTCATAAAAATCCGGGTAGAAGCGTTCCGCAAGCATGATCTTCGCGAGCACGGGTCGCTGGATATCGGTACCGAACCCACGTTCCTCGGCGATCGCCTGTCGTAACATCAACGAGTTCAGGAACCGTTTGATCTGCCGGGGGTTGCCGCGTGTACCCTCGCTGAGGATCTGCGTGACGTGGGCGCTAATCACGAGTGCCTGATCCACTTCGGTGGGCACGGACCCACCCATCGCGCTTTCAACCGTACGACGATCCAGGCCTCGGCTCTTCCACGGACGCTTCATGTCTTCGCGCGCGGCGTTGAGCAGGGCCAGGAACCGCGCGTCGTCGGAGCCGAGCGCGTTTTCTGCCAGCAACAGTGTCACGTAGACCCGTGTCTCGGCAGCACCAAGCGCGGGTATCCGGAAGGGCACCTGGATAAGTTTCTCGAGGTAATTCCGTGCGTAACTGACGGGGCCTGCACTTGGCGGCAGGTCCGGGAAGTGTTCGCGTACTGCGTACTCGATCATCAGTTCGTCCGCGCCGATGACGAAGGCGCTACGCTCGACGAAGAGGAACAGTCTGATCGCTTCCAGGGTCGCGATTGCTGTTTTCGGCAGACACCTGTCCAGATCATCCACGATGACCACGAGGCGGTCGACGTCCGCGGCATCGAGCAATTCCTTGAATTCCTTGCGGAAGGCGTGGATATGCTCGGGCAGATTGTCGCTGGACTCGTCTGCGTCCTTGATGAAGTCGCCAGCCTTTTCGGCTGCGGCCTTCAGGTCTTCCGCTGTGATGTGCTCCTGGGGTTTGGCCAGGAAGCTTGCTGCGAACTCATAGAGTCCCTTCACCTGGTCGAAAGTCGGTATGCCGGTTGCCGCCGTCAGGGCGAAGCCACCCGCCTTGCGGGCGAGCTTCAGCCAGTCGATACGCTTCAGTACCTTTTTGGCGATCTCCTTGACTTTCTCAGATGTCGGCCGCGCACGGCGAAGTTCATCGACAATGGTTTCGAGTACGACAGTCTTGGCGTCTTCAAAACCTTCGAATGTCCATCCGTTAAACCACAGGCAAAGTACCCGATCGTTGCCGGCGAAAGATGCTTCGAGCATCTTGAGGACACTCGATTTACCTGCGCCCCAATCGCCATGAACGCCGACGGTCACCGGCGAGTCGAGTGTCTTGTCCACCAGTTTGACGACAGTCTTCGCTATCGCTTCGTAATACAGGAGATCGGTTGCGGTCTCCTGGTCATTCAGAAACATGTGGTCTCCTCTGTGCGGGGCGATGATTCGACTTCGGTGATGAATGGACGTCGGCGAGAGTATAGCGACGATGTCGGTGACGTGCCGATAACTACTGTTGCTTACGGCTGATCCCGCAAAGTGCGCAGCCGTGAGCGCTAGATTGTGGAATCGGCGCGCGCGCTTTCGGTGCGACTTATAGCAACACGCTCGGCTCGGAGCAGGGCGCTGGACTGAATCCAGTTGGCTACAAGGGCAGTTCGGGCAAGTTCCACAACGCGGAACTTAACTTGAAGTATCGAGCGGGAAAGGCGAGGGCGAGGTGTTGGGCAGCTAACAGACTTCATAGAGCAAATCCGTATCCTGCCTCTTGCGGTAGGCAACCATCCCAGTCCTCAAACTCAGCTTTTTTTGACATTCCCCAACAGGACCTCCAATGAAAAAGCCTGTTCCCGTTCGCACTACAGCGGAAGAGCCCGTCGACGCTAAGAGATCGGCCATTCCGCCAGGTCGCATGGCAATCTCTGGCACCGTGCGCGGTCCCGACTGCGCGATTCCTTCGCTCCCCGGAATCTATCGCCACGTCGGTCCGACGGGAGAGATCGACTACGCGGGCCAGACGAATGATCTGCGGCAGCGTCAACAGCAGCATGAACGACTCGGAAAGCTCAACCTAGACAAACAGCGCGTCGCATTTGCAGTTGCGCCGCCGGGCACGAGCAAAGACGCATTGATTGAGACGGAAAAAGCGCATATTGCTCGTCATCAACCATCAGGTAACAAGACTCGTGGTGGGAATGGTCGACGGTAATTGGGATGGGGAGCGTTTCGACTATGGAAGTGCGCTCGCGTCTCCCCGTTAGTCGAGACGAGAATCAGCCGGACCTTCCCGCCGTTGCATTGCACGATTGCTGCTGCACGGCCAATGATGATGCCCATTTACCTCCGGAGAGCTGATGCCGCCGCTCGGCGACCGCGAACCCGGCAAGGGTTGGAATGCTGCTCCCTCTCTCCGTCGGACTCTTTGTCATGAACCGCGTGATAGCGAGCGTGTGTTCGATTATGCGAAATGCATAAATCGACGTAAGCACGCAACCCTTCAGTTTTTGTCACAAGCTGCCGTTGATGAAATTGTTGAATCGGGCTCTGTGTGAGACGAGATCGTCGAATGAGCATGAAGGGGGTGAGAGGTTTCAGTGCGTTGTCTATCGGGTCTAGGATGTGCAGTCATGCCCCAGCCCCCTTGGGGATAGCTGGCATGGGTAATTAGTTGACGATTGTGGGCTCGTCCCGGCGCGTCGTCGGGCGCAACTAGATGTAGCGGGGGCCGTCCGGAACGTAATGTGTGCGCGCTCCAGAACGCGGAACTCAGTTAGTATGTCGGCCGGAAAAATTAGAACAGACACGTCAAGTCCGGGGGCGATGAATCACGATGGCGAAGGAATCAATGAAGGTGGGGCATCAGAACGGGGTTCGCGATAGTTGGAAGGAAGCAGAGGCGGCCATCAATTTTTGGCAGGCTCTTGAGTACCTTGCTCCACAGTCTCCACCGGCCGTGAAGCTGGAAGATTCGGTCTGGGAGTTCGAGCGCGACGCAGTTGACCGCGAATTGCCATGGCGTGACTCGAAGAAGCGAGCCATTCTGGATCGCCAGATCGGTCCGAACAGGAAGTTTCAGCTCTTCGCGGGCATACTCAATGGCGGCTATTTCATTGAGAGCGCGCGCCGCTACCTCAGTGCAGACCCGATCGACAATTCGGAATTGCGCCCAACCTCACCGGCCGCTTGTGTTGTTCTAAATGTCAACGGCGAAGGAATGGCGAGCGGGCAGGTGTTTGTCAGCACCGTGCCGTGGGCGATGGGGCAGATTGCAAACGCGCGGAACCAGTCAGCGGCGCTTGATTTCCGGGGATTCTTCGGGATTGGTGGACTTGAAGAGCAAATCCGCGAGAAAGTGCAGGACCTTATGGTCGAACGCCGACTCCTTGCGAGAATAACCTGTGAAGTGCCCAGTGACGAAAGCACTGCGGAAGAGACCACGCCGGTGCCGCGTGTAGACGCTTGCGTAGAAGGCGATGCGCCTGCGGTCGCGGAGTTCCGCCCCGAGCCACCTCCTTTGCGGCCAGTAACGTCGGGCGATGTTCAAGTCATTACCAATCTGGTCTTTGAGCTCTCGGGCTGGCATCCGGAGCAGCTTGAGAGGTGGCGCATCCAGGCTCTCTGGGCGCCCGAAAGCGAGGCGGTGGACAGCGAAGCTTCAAAAGCGTCCCAGGATGATCCTCTGAACAGCTTCTATGCTGAAGATCTGGAAGACGTAGGCGACGCGGTGGCGGCGCGGAAAATCGGCGTCGGTTTAGAGGCATATCTGAAAGGGGAGGATTCAATCGGCCGCGTTGACCTGGAGTCGGAGGTTGACCGGTTGATCGACGGTGTCCATCCGTCGAAACTACCGGCTGGCTGCTGGCCGGCGAAATTCCCTCTGGTCACAGCCCAGCAGTTCGCCGTCAATACCGTGATGAATGATCTTGCCGACGGTGCCGGTCTCTTCTCGGTAAACGGTCCACCCGGTACCGGCAAGACCACCATGCTCAAGGACATTATTGCTGCCGTCGTGGTGAATCGCGCGGATGTCCTCGTGGACTTCGATACGCCCACGTCGGCCTTCGCAAAACGCCTTGGCATTGAAGACTATCAGTATCCGGTGTATGAGCTCGACGCGCGTTTGCGGGGCTTTGGGATCGTGGTGTCATCCGCCAATAACGGAGCGGTGGAGAACATCACGAAAGAGCTACCGGGACTGGCTGCGATCGCGCCGGGTATCGACCTCGATTATTTCTCGGTGCTGGCGGATTCGGTAGCCGCGCCGCAGAAGGCGAAACAACGTGCGGCGACACAGGAGCGTTGGGGCCTGGTTACCGCGGTGTTGGGCAACAAGAGCAATCGCAGCCAGTTTGCGACGCGCTTCTGGTTCTCGGGGCTGCCGCAGAAGAAAACGGATGGAAAGCCACAGCCCAAACCGGATCCGCTTCGATTGCGCTCCCTGCAAGATCTCGTTAAGACGGGCGAGCACGGCGCGCTATCGTGGGAAGAAGCACGCAGTCAATACCGTCAGGCGCGCAAGAGAGTGAACGGCTTGACGCGTATGGCAGCCAACGTCGCCGACGCCATTCAGCTGAATACGCGCGCAATGGCCGAAAAAAAGGTGGCCCTTGCAACATTGACTAACAATGAGCAGGCCCACATCGGTCAGAAGGAAGCGGTGCGCCGGGCACAGGCCAGTTTGGAGACCGCTATTCGCGAGGACGAGCGCGCCGTACATCAGGTATCGATCTGCAAGACATGGAGCAATGCCGATGCGGAGAGGAAGGCACAGCAGAAAGCCTATGATCTGCTGCGGGAGACGGTAGACCCGGCCGCATTGGACAATGCTGGTACCGGGCATGAGACCGCGGTAGCCGCGATACGTGGCATTCAGACGGACATGGAATTCCACTTTCGAGGCAAGCCGGGATTCTTCTCTGAACTCTTCCGTACACAATACAGCCGTCGTTGGAATGTGCGTGGTGTTGAGCTCGAGCAGCAACTGCGCGAGGCGCGCGTGAGAGAAGCGACTGCGGCTGACCGACTCGCCAAGGAGCAAGCTTTCGGACGAAAGCTCGGCACACTGGCGGAGGCCGTCGCGGCTGCCAATCGACATGAAGCGAACTGCAGGAAGGAAGTCGAACGCACCCGGATATCGCTCGATGATATCTGCCGTGACGAAGGAGATGCCGGGCTGCCGGCCCGACTTCTCGACAGGTTGACCCAGGCGCGCGATCGTTCAGCCATCATCGTTCGCGATGCACGCGACACCTTGGGCCATGCGCAGACGCTGCTGGGCGCTACCCAGCAGCGCATTGATGAGGCACAGTCTCGGGTGACGCGGGCCGACGCGGATCTCAAAAAGGCGCAGCGCGCGCTATCCGCATCAGAGGTGCCTGCGGACAAGATTGCCCTATGGGATCTTTCAAAGCTGGATCGAGATTCGTTGCACCGTGCAGCGCCCTATGAATTTACGGCGCTGTTCGAGGCGCGCCGTGACGTTTTCGTCGCCGCTATGAAGCTGCACCAGGCGTTTGTCGTGGCGGCGTGGAGCCGCTTGTCTCGCACGCTTAGTGCGTTCGTGAGCCTGCTGCAGGGCAACCTCAATGTCACCCAGATCGAGAAGGGGCCGATTCATCTCTGGGACGCGTTTTTCCTGGTAGTTCCAGTGGTCTCCACGACCTTTGCCTCGTTCCCGCGGCTCTTTCGGAGTATTAAGAGCGAGCAACTCGCTTGGCTGATGATCGACGAAGCGGGTCAAGCGACACCTCAACAGGCGGCTGGCGCAATCTGGCGCAGCAAACGTTCGGTGATCGTCGGAGATCCGTTGCAGCTGGAGCCGGTCGTGGGGGTGCCGCAAGAACTGATGGCGCCGTTGCTCAAACGCTGCTCAGCCGAGAAGCAGTGGTCGCCTCCGCGCGCCTCTGCGCAGACGCTGGCCGACCGCGCGAACCGGTTCGGGATGTATCTCGGGGAACCCGACGCAGAGGAGCGTATCTGGCTGGGATCTCCGCTACTCGTCCACCGTCGCTGTCTCGATCCGATGTTCCGCATTGCCAATAGCATCGCGTACGAGAACAAGATGGTCTATGGCACCAACGATGACGACGGTCCAGACGGTATCGGGCCGAGTCGCTGGGTGCAGGTTCAAGCGGAGCATTCTGACGGGCATTGGGTTGAAGCACAGGCCCTGCGCGCTATGGAATTGGTTGAGCAGCTTACGGGTGGCGTACTCAAGCAGAACGGACAGTTCAAAGTCTACGTTATCACGCCGTTCCGAACAGTTGGTGGCAAGATCAGGCAGCTGCTTTATCGCCGCTACGGCGAGGTGAGCAAGGGGATGGCGGGGACAGTCCATACCTTTCAGGGTAAGGAGGCCGACCACGTGGTTTTTCTACTCGGTGGCAACCCGTCCAGCCCTGGCGTGATTTCCAGTTTTGCTGGTGCAAAACCGAATTTGGTAAACGTCGCGGTTACGCGCGCCAAGCGTCGGTTGTATGTGGTCGGCGACCGTCGTTTCTGGACGGGGCCATCCGACGTCCATCGTATCTTTAATCGCTTGGCAGAGCATCTGGACAATGTGCCGGAAGAAATACCCGCGTAATCGATGCAGTAGGCCTGACTGGTCGCACGGACTGGGCCGAGAGATGCTTCGGAGCGCCAGCGCTGCCGGACGACCGCCGACAATCCCTTGGGACGCACGACCCGAAGTCGGCGGTTGCGTACACATCGATTGACTGATGGCGAGCATCGATTCAAGGCGTTTGGAAGTACCGTGGACGCTCACGGGATGAAACAGGGATACTGCCTTGGAACGCCCCAAAAGGAACAGAAATGCAAATACGACAACTTAAAGTCACAAATTTTCGGGGCATCGCATCGTTAGATTGGTCCCCCAGTCTATCGTTCTGTTGTCTGATTGGCCCGGGTGATTCCGGCAAGTCGACAGTCCTTGACGCGATAGAAGCAACGCTTTCTTCGCGGTGGTTGTCGTTCACCGAAGCGGACTTCATCGGCGGCGACACTACGAAGACGATTGAGATCGAAGTCACTGTGGGCGAGCTGTCCAAGGCACTCAAGTCGGACGAACGGTTCGGGCTTTATATTCGGGGCTGGTCCGCCGAGGGGACGATCCGCGATGAGGCTGAAGATGGCGACGAGCCGGTCCTGACCATTCGGCTCACCGTGGATGCCACCTTGGAACCAGCATGGGAGATTTGCTGCGACCGAATCGAAGACGTGCGCACGCTCTCAAATCGCGATCGCGCACTCTTCGGTTTAGTCCGTCTCGCCGGTGAGGACGCCCGACACTTGGCGTGGGGTCAAGGCTCGGTGCTGTCTCGGTTGACCGGGAACAACGAGGAGGCCTCGGCCAGATTGGCACAAGCCTACAAGGCTGCCCGAGACAGCGCGGGCCTCCACGAGATCGAGGCCCTTATGGAGGCTGCGACGGCGGCTGAAGGGTTTGCCAAAGGCATGGGTGCTTATGTCGAGGGGGCATACGCACCCGGGCTGGAACTTGGCCGCGGGGGTCTTTCCGCAGGCTCCATTGCGCTGCACGACGAGGGGGTTCCGTTGCGAATGGCCGGCTTGGGAACCAGGCGCCTAGCTACTCTCGCGATCCAGAAGTCCGCCGTATCGGAAGGCGCTATCGTTCTTGTCGATGAAATCGAACATGGGCTCGAGCCACATCGCATCATGGGGGCCATCTCCCAGCTTCGACGCGACCAGACCGTCGCCTCAGAGGCGAATCGCCCGGTCGGTCAGATTATTCTTACCACCCATTCTGAGGTGGCCTTGGCCGAGGCAGGAGCCAAGTCGCTCTTCGTTTGTCGGACGTCTCGCCCGGATCGTGCGACTACGGTGATCAAGCCTGCGGCGCCCGATCCCATCCATGCTCTGATGCGGTTCAACCCGCGAGCGCTGTTCGCTCGGCGCATCCTGGTCAGCGAGGGGATGACCGAAGTGGGGATGCTTAACGGCCTGCGGGAGTTCTGGCCGCCTCGTCATGACGATATGCCGTGCGAACACAAGGGGGCATCAGTTGCGGATGGCAACGGTGGGCAAACTGTGTCAATCGCATTGGGGTTGGCACAATTGGGATATTCCGTCGCAGTTTTCCGCGACTCCGACGTGCCATTGACCGTGGAGGCAGCGGCCTCGCTGGATGAGGTAGGGATTCCAGTGTTTGAATATGGAGGAGAGCTGGACTCCGAGCACGCACTGTTTTCTGCTGCGAGTGACGAGCAGGTTCAGCGTCTGCTTGAATATGCTCGCGAAGAACGTGGTGTCGGGAAGATCAACGACAACCTTCTCGCAGCACTGGATCTGGATCGAGTAGATATCGCGGGCGATTTCGCGTTGTGGGACCTGATCTCAGCGTTCGATGGTCGCGAGTTGCGCGAAAAGATTGCGGGAGTCTTCGGCGCCAAGAAGTGGTTCAAGGATCAACGCATCGGTCGCGGCCTCGCTCCTATTGCGTGGGACATTGCAATGACGAGCCCCGAATCCCCGATGGCACTGGCGCTGGCCGCTGCTGAGGCTTGGTTATATGCTTGACGCCGAAGAGCTCTTGGGCTTCAGTAGAGGAGCCATTGTCGCGCCGGCGGGGCACGGAAAAACTGAGCAGATCGCCAAGGTAGCGGCGCTCGGACGACGTACGCTCATTCTTACTCATACTCACGCCGGGGTCCATGCCATCCGGTCGAGACTCAAGCGCTTGAAGGTTCCACATGCGGCGGCAGTGGTCGATACAATCGCCGGCTGGTCGATGCGGTATGCGCACGCCTTCCCCGGAATCGCACAGCCCTGCGAAGGCATGCCGCAAGGAGCGCAGTGGGACGACCTGTACAGAGGAACCATTCGAGCTCTCGCCATTGGCGCGGTTCGCCAAGTGGTCGAAGCCTCCTACGACCGCATTCTGATCGACGAGTACCAAGATTGCAACGGCTTGCAGCACGAGCTTGCGACGACGTTATCCACCATCGTCCCGACTTTGGTCTTTGGCGATCCGATGCAAGGCATCTTCGAGTTCGCCGGTGCGACTCTCAACTGGGAAACGACCATCTTCCCGTGGTTTCCCCTGGTCGATGAGCTTGATGTTCCTCATCGCTGGGAGAATCGTAATCCGGAGCTTGGAGAATGGATTGCGGAGGTTCGAGAGAGGCTGATGCGGGGTGACGGCATTGACTTGTCGGTCGGACCGGTCGCCTTCCGCCGCGCCGATACGGCGTTCGATATGGGGCCGTTGTTCGATGGCTTCGACGGCGTTCAAGGCAGCGTCGCTGCTATTCATTGCAACAAGGGAATCTGTTACCGACTGGCTCGCGCGGCGGGCGGCGGATACCAGGCTATCGAGGAGGTGGCCGCGAGGCGTTTGCAGGAGTTCTGCATAGCTTGGGATAGTTGCGATTCACGTCAAAGCCGAGTCGATGTCATCACGAGTCTGTTGGACGATTGCGTCAATGTGAAGGCGCTAGAGGATGGCGAAGAGGACACTCTTGCCGATCTGGCAACCAATGCGAGAATCAGGCTAGCGGTAGCCGATCTTTTTGGTCCTGGCGCGGCGGAGGCGGGGGCGACAGTCTTGTCGTTGATTCCTCGGCGTGCGCGCTACCAGCTCTACCGCAGGGAGCTTTGGCGCGATGTTGAGCGCGCCATGGCGGACGTTGCGGCTGGCCGCTGTGTATCGATGACGGAGGCCGCTGAGCGAGTAAGGCAGCGTGCGAGCCTCGCAGGACGCCGGCTTCCGCAGAGAACTGTATCAACGCCATTGTTACTGAAGGGTCTTGAGTTCGATCACGTGGTGGTGCCCGACGCCTCGCATTTCGCCCGAGAGCAACGTGCGCAGGCGAAGCTCTTCTATGTTGCAATTTCCAGGGCTACGCATTCGTTGACCGTTTCCGCACCGGACAATTGGGTGCACTTTCAAAGGCCGGACCTTTAAGCCTATTTGAAGTTGACCCGGCAAAA
>NZ_CYGY02000160.1 GCF_900007165.1 Paraburkholderia piptadeniae | reverse complement strand
ACCGTACCGTTGCCGCCCGTCGAGTTACCCGAGATGTTGGTCGAGCCGTTACCCGAGGTGTTGATCGAGCCGTTCGGATCAACGATCACGCCATCACCATTGGTCGAATTGCCGCTGATGTTGGTCGAGCCGTTGTCGCTGGTGTTGATGTCACCGTTGATGACCGTACCGTTGCCGCCCGTCGAGTTACCCGAGATGTTGGTCGAGCCGTTACCCGAGGTGTTGATCGAGCCGTTCGGATCAACGATCACGCCATCACCATTGGTCGAGTTGCCGCTGATATTGGTCGTGCCGTTGTCGCTGGTGTTGATGTCACCGTTGATGACCGTGCCGTTGCCGTCGGTCGAGTTGCCCGAGATGTTGGTCGAACCGTTGCCCGAGGTATTGATCGAACCGTTCGGATCGACGATCACGCCCGAGCCGTTGGACGACGAATTGCCACTGATGTTGATCGTGCCGTTGCCGGTGGTGTTGATGTCACCGTTGATGACCGTGCCGTTACCGCTGGTCGAGTTACCCGAGATGTTGGTCGAGCCGTTGCCCGAGGTATCGATCAAGCCATTCGGGTCAACGATCACGCCAGCACCCGTGTTCGAATCGCCGCTGATGTTGATC
>NZ_CYGY02000034.1 GCF_900007165.1 Paraburkholderia piptadeniae | reverse complement strand
CCCCAACTGCCTATGGGACAAGGACAAACTCGTCCCTCTGCTACTGGAACTTCGGATTAGCGCGGCTGAGCAGCTTTCCCCGAGGTTGCACGAACCAGTTGCGCTAACCGCACACGGTTCTCTGATCGTCTCCACCGTGATTCGCGGAATTTCAGGCCCGCATTCTGCGGGCCTTTTGTCATCTGTCGTCTTTGTCGTTTTGTCGCGAGCGTTGTGCTGCCCCCAGTGGCCGCTGCTCATGGCCTGAATGTCCAGCGCGCGAGGGAACAGTCGAGTTCGATCATCAGCGCTCTCATTTGAGCGACGAGCCCATCGAGCAATCCGCCATCGACAGGCTGCTTCGCGGCGCTCGCCCGCTGCAACGCGTTCATCATGCTTCGGCTGCCGACAATGCCGACCGCCCCGGCGAGCTTGTGCAACGCGCTACGGATGCCTTGCGCTTCGCCCGACGCGCGGCATCGTTCGAGTCGGGCCAGATCGTCGTCCATCGACTTGCGCCAGTCGCGCAGCAAGCTGTCGACATCGACGCCCTGTTCGGCGAGCGAATCGAGCGCGGTGAAGTCATACGCTTCGAGGCGCCGCGCCGGCGGTGCCGCGCGATCTTGCGCGCTCCCTGGAAGCAGGCGCTTGAGGCAGGCGTCGATCGTGCTCAGGCTGGCCGTCTTGACAAGAATCGCGGCGAACATCGCCCGGTCGCTGCCGTTTGTCGCTTTCATGTCGGGATTCGCGGACAACAAGATGATTGGCAGCGGCTCGCGGCAAATGCTGAACATCGCGCGGACGTGGCGCGCGAGCTCGACGCCGTCCATGCCGGGCATCTGCAGATCGGTGATCAACAGATCGATGCGCTCGCGGCTTAGCACATCGAGTGCCTCCTCACCCGAACAGGCCGCGATGCAGCGATAGCCGAGCACGTCGAGTTGACGCGCGAGCACTTTGCGGTTCACTTCGTTGTCGTCGGTGACGAGGATGGTTGCCCGTCCGGAAGAAGGGCGGACTTGCGCGCGCAACGGTACGGCGCGGGCGGGCGGTGTTTCGTCGCGCGTGTCGCAGACTCGCCTGAGCGCCGTCCACGACAACGGGCTGAGCGACAGTTCGACGCCGCCGTCTGTCTCCCGGATGCCGCCCGGCAGCACATCGCGCGTCATCACGATCGTGCGCTTCGCGCCATGAGGCGACGGCGGCCGCGACGCGCCGGCAAAGTGATAGTCGATGCGCACGGGAGGCTTCGCGTCGGAAGGCAGCGCCGTGACGCCCAGCTTCTTCAGCAGCTCGCACAGCGCCTGCCGGTCTTCGTAAGTCTCGAGGTCGACGGTGGCCCAGCGGCGCTCGTGCTCCAGCACGGGCCAGTCGTGGCGCTCGATCGTGAACGGCGCATGGATCGCGACACACACGCCGACGCTGCGGCCCTGCAAAACGGTGATGTCGCCGCCCATTCTTCGCGCGATCTCGCGGCATAGCGCGAGATCGGGATGCTCGCGGAAGTCCGCCGATTCGGCCACCGCCGGATGTGCGCCGGATCGGCCGTTGCGCGCGTCGCGCGCCGTGGACATTGCCGGCAAGGCGCCCGCCGGGCCGTTGATGCCGATCACGATGCGTTGCGCACCCGCATTCAGCGATTCGGCGCGCGCGGCGACCGTGAGCGTGCCTGCGTCGGCTTCTTCGATCGCGTAGGCGAGCAGGCCGAACAGGATCTGCCCAAGACGCGTCCCGTCGGCCAGCACGCACGCCGCGACGGAGCGGTCGATGCACATTTGCATCCGTATCCGCCTGGCAGCCGCGACGGGCGCGAGGAGCAGCGCGGCCGCGTCGAACAGTTCGCGCAGATCGACGGTGTCTTCATCGAGGACGATATTGCGCTCGTACGGCGGGAGCAAGTCGAGCGCATCGTGAGCGACCTGTGCGAGCGTCCGCGCCGCGCAACGATAGATATGCGATGCGTTGATCGCCCGGCGCGCGGCGAACGGTTCGCCGGCTATGTCGGAGAGAGTCGAGGCGTCGTACAACACCCGTATGGGCGGCACGATCGCGCGCCGCATGCGCGCCAATGTCCGGGCGTGTTCGGCGAGCGCCGCAGCGCGGGCTGCCTGCCCGGCTTCGTCGGCTGCGCGGGCGATTTCGGCCTCGAGCGCTTCGTTGTCTTGCCGCGCGACGCGCAGCGAAGCGCTGAGCTTTTCGTTGGCCAGCGAGAGCGTGCGGTGCACCTCGCCTTTCCTGGCGATGACGTGCAGCGCACGCGCCAGCAGTAGCACTGCAGCCGCCGACGCGCCCGCGAGCGGCCCGCAGTACGCCGCGAGCGATCCAAACAGCGCCAGCGCGCACGCGAGCGACGAACTGCCGACCGTGCGCACGGAGAACGAGAGAGCGTCTGTCGCGCGGCGGAGTGTCATGCTCGCAACCGCGTCAGTCAATCAGCTTGTGCAGCGACGCGAACTCGATCAGCGCAGCCAGCGACGACAGCCCCAGCTTTTCGCACAGACGCGTCTTGTATGTGCTCACCGTCTTGTCGCTGAGAAACAGCCGGCTCGCGATCTCCTTGTTGCTCACGCCGCGCGCAAGATACTGCAGCACTTCCATCTCGCGCGGCGACAGCACTTCGAGGCCGCTGTTCCGGCTCGCATGCTGCGCGTGCGCCGGGAAACAGTCGAAGCCGAGCAGCACGGTGCGCGCGGCCGTCAGCATTTCCGCCATTTCGCGGCCTTTGCTGATGTAGCCGTTCGCGCCCGCCTGTTGCGTGTGACCGGCCATCACGTGATCCGGCTTGGCGGACAGCACCAGGATCCGCATCTTGTCGTCCTGGGCGCGAATCCGGCGAATCATGGACAACCCGTCGAGACTCGGCAGATCGAGATCGAGTACGACGAGATCCGGGTTCATCGATAGGACCATTCTCAACCCTTCTTCGCCATCGCCGGACTCTCCGACGATCTGCATTTCCGGATCTGAACGGAACACGCTTGCAATTGCGCCACGAATCATCGGATGGTCGTCTACGATGACGATTCTTTTCATTTCTGGTCCATTTTTTGCCATCGCGAACCGAAAACATGCTGTCTTCGACGGAATCACTGCAGGGAAATAATGTACGATTCTAGCAAAGCGATAAACTAGGGATTACTGATTAAGCGTAGAGAAGACTCAGTATCTCCAGTAGGACAGATCCGACATTCTTACCTTGAATCCAATCGAATTCCGTCAGAAGCAGAAGCGTATTCGGACGCTGATTGTCGACGATCATCCGGCGATGCGGCGCGCACTACGGCATGTGCTCGATGAAGCCGGCGACTTCGACGCAGTTGCGGAAGCCGGCACGATGGCCGAAGCGCTGGCTGTCGCCGCAGCAGTGGCACCCGCGCTCGCCGTCGTCGATCTGCGCTTGCCCGACGGCGAAGGTTTCGACCTGATCGTCCGCTTGCGCGAAGCCCGCCCTGATATGCGCATCCTCGTCTTTTCGTCCGTCGACGAGCGTCTCAATGCGGCGCACGTCCGCAAGGTCGGCGCGCATGGGTTCGTGAGCAAGCTGCGCGATCCTGAAGAACTGCTCGCCAGCATGCGGCTGGTGATGATGGGCTATACCTGCTTTGCATCGGAGGTGGCCGAGTCGATGGGCGTCGCACTGTCGCGGCGAGAAACCTCTGTATTGCATCGTCTGGTACGCGGTCAGAGCAACGTCGAAATCGCGGAGTCGCTCAATCTCAGTCCTAAGACGGTGAGCACATATAAGGCGCGTCTGATGCAAAAACTCGAATTGCACACCGTCGTCGATCTCGTCGAATACGCCAAGGCAAATGGACTCACGGCGTAGCGCACGTCGCCTTTGCTCCAAGTCCATGCGATGACGCGCCGTTGGTCCGACATCTTCGACGAGGGCCCCGCCGATCTGTTCGCGATCCTGAGAGCCAGCGTGCGCGCCGATGTGCGCGATGCCGCCGATGCGCTACGTCGGAGCGATGCGTCACGCATCAGCTATGTCGCGCACCGCTTGAACGGATCGGCGCGGCTCGCGGACGACAAACAGGCGGTCGCGCTTTGCGTATCTCTGGAAGCGGCCGCGCAGTCGGGCGATATGAAGCATGCCAAACTGCTGCTCGACGAGATCGAGCGTGTATTCGATGAAGCGCTGCACACGCGCGGTTCGTCGTAAGCGAACCGCGCGTGCGCGTCGCGCATGACGGGCGCGGCCCGTGCTGGCCGCATTGCGCCTATCGCGGCGGCTCGACGCGTTCGACGGGTGTGGCCGATGTCACCGGCTTTTCAGGCGTCGCATTGCCACGCGTGAAGCCCAGTTCGACACGGCGATTGGGCGCAAGACACCGAATCAACGCCTGCCGGTTGCGTTCGTCGCATTGAACGAGCGGATTCGCGCTCGCCAAGCCTTGCGCGCTGATCGGCACGCCGATGCCGCCAGCCGCGAGATAGCGCTTCACCGTTTCCGCGCGCATCGCCGACAAGCGCCTGTTGCGGGCGGCGTTGCCGAGCCGGTCCGTATAGCCGTCGACGCGAATCGCCGTCACGTCGCCTGCCCGCTTCACATCGCCTATTACCCGGTCGAGCTTCGTCTTTCCTTCGGGCAACAGGCCCCCGAGATCGGCGCGATCGAATTCGAAGGTCGCGTCGCCTTGCAGCGTGATCTTCGCCGCGGGCGGGGCGGACTGCGCCTCGGGTGGCGGCGTGCACGACGCGAGCGCGGCGTCGATCTGCGGCAGATCCTTCGTGACCTTGTCCACGCGCTGCCCGCTGGCCGTGAAGTTTCTCGTCCACGCGAAATGGCCCGCGTGGATCATCTCCACTTCGGCGCACGCGGTCAGGCGCTGCGCCTGCTGACATTCGGGAAACGTTGGCGAGCTTTTGGCCGTCAAAATCTGTTTCCACACGTCGGGAAGCAGCACGGCCGACGTGCGCAGCTCGGGATTGCTGGCGTCGAGGCCGCCGCCCGTCTCGAGTCCCGACGCGAGACGGCTCGCTTCGCGCAGCGCTTCCTCGACAAAACCCCAGTGGTCGCCGCGCGAGCGTTCGTCGCGCGCCGCGTCGAGCCAGCATTGCGCCTTGTAGCCGAAATAGTTGTCCTTGTGCGCTCCGAGTGCGTCGAGGCGCTTCTGGATCGAATCGAGCGCGCCCGCGTTGTCGGCGGTGCGATACGTGTCGAGCCATGCTGGCGTCGCCGCGCCTGCCGCGTCGTCCTGCGTCGCGCCGACTCCGCGCTGAAGGACAGTCGTGTTCTGCACCTGCAGCGCGTCGCGCGAGGCCGTCGACGCGCAGCCGGCGGCGAGCGCCGACAACGCGACGCACGCCCCCGTCATCAATGAATGCTTCATGTGTGTTTCCATCAGGAAGGGGCTGCACGGCGAGCGCCGCGCAGCCCGGTCAGATCAGCGGATCAGTTGCCGAACACGATGCCGACGCCCGCGCGGACAATCGTGCTGTTGCCGCCCGCGCTCGATACGCCGAGGTTGTAGTTCACCGTGCCCTTCTCGTTCCAGCGCGACACGCCGACGCCGAGCGCCGCCGTGCCGCGATAGCCGGCCACGCCCGCATTGAGCGTCGTGCGGCCGGGCAGATACGGCGTGACGATGTTCAGCGCCGACGCGGCCGCGATGCCACGGCGGTTGTCGCGGTCCATGTCATGCAGGCTCTTGTAGACGCCGTTGATCGCGCCGTTCATCTGGCCGACGTTGACGGCATCCGTCGCCGCTGTTCCGGCCGCGACGTTGGTGATCTGCCGCTCGGCGCCCGCCGCGCCCACCGACACGCTGTTGTCGCGATCGGCCACCGCATTCGCGCCGAGCGCCACCGCATTCGTCGCGGGCGCCGTCGCCGCCACGCCGAGCGCGACCGACTGGTCGCCTGCCGTGGCCGTGCGCGCGCCGATGGCGATCGCGCCGTTGCCCGACGCGTTCGACCCGTTGCCGATCGCGATCGCGTCGCCGCCCGTCGCCGTGCCCACGGGCAGATCCCTGGCCACGGGCGCGGCAACGGGAGAAGGCGTCGGCGAAGGAGGCAGCGCGACGTTCGTGATCTGCGTCGACACATAGCTCTCCATCTGCCGCAGGTTCACGGCATCGAGCGCATCGACGCCATCCCCGACGTTCTTCAGCCGCGTGGGCGCGCCACCCGCGTTGAACGTGACGCTCGCTCTCGACGCGCTGTCGTACGCGACGAGCGCGTTGGTCACGACGCCCGTCGACGGATCGACGGCGATGCCAGCCGCCTTCAGCTGCTTCAGGTTCACGGCGTCGCTATCGGCTTTCGCATCGGCGACATTGGCGAGCGTGACGGGCGTCGTGGCGCCCGTGCCGCCGAGCGTGACCTTGTTGCGCGCGGGCGAGTCGTACACGACGCCATTCGGATTGCCGCCCGTGCCGAGCGCGGAATCGACTGCGGAGAGCGCCGTGCCGACGCTGTTATAGGTCGAGCCGCCGATCGTGTACGCGGGCGCCTTCAGCTTGCCGTCCGCGCCGACCGTTGCACCGCTGCCCAGCGCACTGGCGACGGTGCTCGCGGTGTTGTAGAGCTGCGCGCCGTTCACGGCTTGCGTGCTGCCCGCCGTCAGCATGCCGGGCGCGACGTTGGCGAGCGTGACGGGCGTGGTCGCGGACGTGCCGCCGAGTGTCACGCGGTCATGCGCGGCCGTGTCGTACGCGACTGCATTGGCCGCTGCGCCGCCGCCCGATGCCGCGGCCGCCGCGAGCGCCGCGCCGACGTCGTTGTACGTCTGTCCGCCGATCGTGTAGGCGGGCTTTGTCACCGAGCCGCTGGCGTCCACGCCCGCGCCGCCGCCGAGGGCCGACGTCACGCCCTTCAGCTGCGACACGTTGACGGCGTCCGTGCCCGACGTGCCCGCCGCGACGTTGACGATCTGCCGCTGCAACGAGTCGCTGCCGACGGAGATAGTATTCGCGCGGCTCGCAACCGAGTCCGCGCCGAGCGCGACGGAGTTGGTCGCGGCTCTCTGCGTCAGCGAGTTCGCGCCGAATGCGATCGAACCATCGCCATTCGCAACCGACATCGCCCCGAAGCCCATTGCGCCAGCGCCTTCGGCGTCGGACATGTAGCCGAGCGACACCCCGTTGGTCGCGTTGAAGCCGGTCGAGGCGCCCGTGCCGATCACAGTCGAAGCCGTGCCGAGCGCGGCCGAGCCCTGGCCAACGGCCGTTGCTTTCTCGCGTCCCGCCGCCGCTCCCGAGCCGACGGCCGTCGAACTGGCGCCGCCCGCCGTCGACATTGCGCCCGCTGCCACGGTGCTGGCTCCCATCGCGCTGGCGCCCGGACCGATCGCCATTGCGTTGACATCCGTGGAGGTCTGCGTGGGGCTGCCCGCTGCGACATTTGGGCTGATCGCGATGTAATCGAGCGGATTCGTCGCGCCGAGCAACGACGAGTGAGGAGCGGCGATGTGGACTTGCGTCAGCTCGTCGTGCAGTTGGGTGAGCTGGTGAAGCGTGGCGACGTCGGTCGGAGCGACGCCGTCCGCGACGTTCGTGATGCGCCGCTGGTTGATGTTGTTGCCCACCGAAATGACGTTCTCTTCGTAAGTGACCGAACCTTCACCGATTGCCGTCGAGCCGGCGAAGCGTGCCAGCGCATTGTGGCCGAGTGAGACGGCGCCGTCGCCGAGCGCGCGTGCGCCGGGTCCGATCGACATCGCGTAATTGCCGTTGCTGGCCGCACCCGCTCCGAGCGCCACGGCGACCGTGCCGGCTGCGACCGGAAGCGCAGGGTCGCTGCCCAGGGGCGGGACGACGACGAAGTATTGGCTCTTCGTGTCCAAGTCAGTGACGGACGTGTTGATCGCCGAAAGAGCATGGCCCACATCGCTATACGACTGGCTGCCGATCACATACGTCGGCGCGCCGATCTTGCCGTCGCTGCCGACGGCTGCGCCGCCGCCCAGAGCCGCCGCCGTCGTGCTCGCGACGTTGAAAAGCTGCGAGCCGTTGATCGCGTCGCGGCTGCCCGATGCGATCGCACCCGGCGCGACGTTCTTCAGCGCGACGGGCGAAGCGGCCGATGCGCCGCCCAGTGTCACGCTGTTGCGGGCCGCCGGGTCGTCGTACAGCACGGCGGACGCGAGCACGCCCGAAGACGATGCATCGACAGCCGACTTGAGCTGGCTCACGTTGACGGCGTCCGTCGCAGCAGCGCCCGCGGCAACGTTGGTCACGCGGCGCTCGTTGCCCGACGATCCGACGGACACTTCGCCGACGGGCGTCGTGCCTGCCAATGCCGTCGTTCCCGGCTGATACGCGGGCGCGGCGAGGTTCGCGGCCGTCGATGCGTTCGCGCCGAGCGCCACCGAATTGGCCGCGCTGGCCTGCGCGTTGTCGCCGATCGCGATCGCATGTGCGCTCGATGCCTGCGCATTGCCGCCGATCGCGATCGACTCGTCGCCGCTTGCGAGCGCGTCGTCGAGTGCCGAGTTCGCGTGGAAGTACTTGATGCCGCCGCCCTGCATGATGTTGTTGACCGTGGTCGACACGTTCGTCACCGACGCGCCGATGCTCGCGACGTTCTGGTTCGTCTGGTAGAGCTGCGAGCCGTTGACGGCGTCGGTGCTGTTGGCGTTCAGCGCGCCCGCAGCGACGTTGGTGATCTTCGTGCCGCTGGCGCCCTTGAGCGTGACGGTGGCTTTCTGCGCATCGTCGTAGGCGACGAAGGCGCTCGTCACGTTGCCGTTCGCGTCGAACGATGCGCCGAGGTCTTTCAGCTGCTTGAGGTTCACGGCATCGTTGTTCGCGCTGCCCGCCGCAACGTTCGACAGTTTCACAGGCGAGGCCGCGCCCACGCCGCCTAACGTGACCTTGTTCTTCGCGGCGCTGTCATAGGCGACGAAGGCGCTCGTCACACCGCCGCCCGTATCGAACGATGCGCCGAGATCCTTCAACTGCTTGAGATTCACGGCATCGGTGTTCTGCGTGCCCGCTGCGACGTTGACGATCTGCCGTTCCGCGCCGCCCGCGCCGACCGACACCGTGTTCGCACGGTCCGCGAGCGAGCCCGAGCCGAGCGCCACCGAATTGTCGCCCGTCGTGCGCGTGTTGCTGCCGAGCGCGACCGAGCCCGCCGTCGTGGCCTGCGCATTGCCGCCGATCGCCACCGAGTTCGCGCCGCCCGCCTGCGAATCGGCAAGCGCCGAGTTCGCATGGAAGTACTTCAGCCCGTTGCCGTCGTTCATGTTGTTGAGCGTGTCGCCGATGTTGCCGACGGTGCCCGACAGGTTCGCGAGATCGCCCGAGACCTTCGACACATTCTGGTTCGTCTGATAAAGCTGTGAACCGTTGACGGCGTCGGTGCTGTTGGCGTTCAGCGCGCCGGCAGCGAGGTTCGTGATCTTCGTGCCGCTTGCGCCCTTGAGCGTGACGGTGCCTTTTTGCGCATCGTCATAGGCGACGAAGGCGCTCGTCACGTTGCCGTTCGTATCGAACGATGCGCCGAGGTCTTTCAGCTGCTTGAGGTTGACGGCATCGTTGTTCGCGCTGCCCGCCGCAACGTTCGACAGTTTCACCGGCGAGGCCGCGCCTACGCCACCGAGCGTGACCTTGTTCTTCGCAGCGCTGTCATACGCGACGAAGGCGCTCGTCACACCGCCGCCCGTATCGAACGATGCGCCGAGATCCTTCAACTGCTTCAGGTTCACGGCATCGGTGTTCTGCGTGCCCGCTGCGACGTTTACGATCTGCCGTTCCGCGCCGCCCGCGCCGACCGACACCGTATTCGCACGGTCCGCGAGCGAGCCCGAGCCGAGCGCCACCGAATTGTCGCCCGTCGTGCGCGCGTTGCTGCCGAGCGCGACCGAGCCCGCAGTCGAGGCCTGCGCATTGCCGCCGATCGCCACCGAATTCACGCCGCCCGCCTGCGAATCGGCAAGCGCCGAGTTAGCGTGGAAATACTTCAGCCCGTTGCCGTCGTTCATATTGTTGAGCGTGTCGCTCATGTTGCCGACGGTGCCCGACAGGTTCGCGACATCCTGGTTCGTCTGATACAACTGGGAGCCGTTGACGGCGTCGGTGCTGTTGGCGTTCAGCGCGCCCGCAGCGACGTTGGTGATCTTCGTGCCGCTGGCGCCCTTGAGCGTGACGGTGCCCTTCTGCGCGTCGTCATACGCGACGAAGGCGCTCGATACGTTGCCGCTGGGGTCGAACGATGCGCCGAGGTCCTTCAACTGCCTGAGGTTGACGGCATCGCTGTCGACCTGGCCGGCCGCAACGTTCGACAGCTTCACAGGCGCCGCCGCACCCGTTCCGCCGAGCGTCACCTTGTTATGCGCGCTGCTGTCGTACCTGACGACATCGGCGGTATTGCCGCCGCCGTTATGCGACGCCGCATCGATGGCCGCACCGACATCGTTGTACGTCGTTCCGCCAATCACATACGATGGCTTTATGACCGAACCGTCAGCAGCGACGCCCGCGCCGCCGCCAAACGCGCTGGTAGCGTCCTTCAGTTGCGACACATTGACGGCATCGGTGTTCTGCGCGCCCGCCGCGACGTTGACGATCTGCCGCTCCAGGCCGTTCGCGCCGACCGACACGGTATTCATGCGGTCCGCCACCGATCGGCTGCCGAGCGCGATCGCGTTCGCCGCGCTCGCTTGCGCGTTTGCGCCGATCGCTATTGCATGTGCGCTCGATGCCTGCGCATTGCCGCCGATTGCGATCGACTCGTCGCCGCTCGCGAGCGCGTCGTCGAGTGCCGAGTTCGCGTGGAAGTACTTGATGCCGCCGCCCTGCATGATGTTGTTGACCGTGGTCGACACGTTCGTCACCGACGCGCCGATGCTCGCGACGTTCTGGTTCGTCTGGTAGAGCTGCGAGCCGTTGACGGCGTCGGTGCTGTTGGCGTTCAGCGCGCCCGCAGCGACGTTGGTGATCTTCGTGCCGCTGGCGCCCTTGAGCGTGACGGTGCCTTTTTGCGCATCGTCGTAGGCGACGAAGGCGCTCGTCACGTTGCCGTTCGCGTCGAACGATGCACCGAGGTCTTTCAGCTGCTTGAGGTTCACGGCATCGTTGTTCGCGCTCCCTGCCGCGACATTCGACAGCTTCACCGGCGAGGCCGCGCCCACGCCGCCGAGCGTGACCTTGTTCTTCGCGGCGCTGTCATACGCGACGAAGGCGCTCGTCACACCGCCGCCCGTATCGAACGATGCGCCGAGATCCTTCAGTTGCTTCAGGTTCACGGCATCGGTGTTCTGCGTGCCCGCAGCGACATTGACGATCTGCCGTTCCGCGCCACCCGCGCCGACTGACACCGTATTCGCACGGTCCGCGAGCGAGCCCGAGCCGAGCGCAACGGCATCGGTGGCTGTGGTGCGCGCGTTGCTGCCGATCGCAACCGAGCCCGCAGTCGAGGCCTGCGCATTGCCGCCGATCGCCACCGAGTTCGCGCCGCCCGCCTGCGAATCGGCAAGCGACGAGTTCGCGTGGAAGTACGTGATGCCGCCGCCCGTGACGATGTTGTTGACGACGTTCGTCACGTTGCTGACGTTCGCGGCGACGTTCGACACGTTCTGGTTCGTCTGATACAGCTGCGAACCGTTGACGGCTTCCATGCTTGACGCGCTCAGGCTGCCTGCCGCGACGTTCCTGATCTTCGTGCCGCCCGTGCCCTTGAGTGAGACGCTGCCGTTCGTGGCGTCGTCGTAAGCGATGAAGCCGCTCGTCACATTGCCGCTGCCGTCGATGTTCGCGCCGAGATCCTTCAGTTGCTTCAAGTTCACCGCGTCGGTGTTCGCGGTGCCCGCCGCGACGTTCGTCAGCTTCACGGCCGCCGCTGCACCCGTTCCGCCGAGCGTCACCTTGTTGTGCGCGGCGGTGTCGTATCTGACGGCATCGGAGGCCGGGCCCGCGGCGGCGGCGATGGCCGAGCCGACATCGCCATACGTCGTGCCGCCGATCACATACGACGGCATCGCGACGGAGCCATTCGCCGCGACGCTCGCGCCGCCGCCCAACGCGTTCGCCACGCCCTTCAGCTGCGACACGTTGACGGCATCCGTATTCGCCGTGCCCGCCGCGACGTTGACCACCTTGCGCTGCGTCGCGCCGTTGCCGACGGAGATCGTGTTCGAGCGGTCCGCGAGCGAGCCCGCGCCGAGCGCGATCGAACCGGATGCGCTTGCCGTTGCATTCGTGCCGAGCGCGACCGAATTGCTCGCGGCGTTGGTCACGAGCGCGTTGTAGCCGAGCGCCACGGAGCCCGCGCCGCCCGCGATCGAGAACGAGCCGAAGCCCATCGCGTTGACGCCTTCCGCGTCGGACATGTAGCCGATCGACACGCCGTTGTCCGCGTTGAAACCCGTCGATGCGCTCTGGCCGATCACAGTCGAATTGATCGACAGCGCGGCGGCGCGCGAGCCGACGGCCGTCGACCCCGCGCGCGCGGCGCCCGAACCCGCGCCGACAGAAACGGCATTCGCGCCCGACGCGTTCGCCGACGGTCCGATCGCCATCGCGTTCAGATCGCTCGATACCTGGGTCGGCGCGCCCGTCATCACGTTCGGACTGACCTTGATGAAGTCGAGCGCCGATGTGTCGGTGAGCGCCATCGAGCGCACGGTGGTCGACGCTTTCGTGAGCTGCTGCTGCAGATTGTTCAACTGACGCACGTTGACCGCGTCCGTCGCATTGATGCCGTCCGCGAGATTGGTCACGCGCTTTTCGCCGCCCTTGCGGCCCACCGACACGGTGTCGGACTCATACACCTGAGAGTTCGAGCCGATCGCCACCGAGTCGTCGTATTGCGCGCGCGCCCCCGTGCCGATTGCCACCGAGCGGTCGCCCGATGCATACGCCGCGCCGCCGATGGCCGTCGTCTCGACGCCGTTCGAGAGCGCTTGCGTCGCCGTCGACGAGACCTTCACGTACTTCGCCGTGACCTGCACGTCCTGTCCGACCGAGCCGATTGCGTTGATCGCGCTGCCCATGTCGTTGTACGTGACGCCCGAGACGACGTAGGTCGGCGCGCCGAGCGTGCCGTCCGTCTTGACCGTCGAGCCGGCGCCGATTGCCTTGGCCACGCTGTTCGCCGTCGCGTACATCTGCTTGCCGTTGACGGCGTCGCTGCTGTTCGCGTTGATCGCGCCGCTCGCGAGGTTCGTCAGCGCGACGGGCGCATGCGTGAGCGTGCCGCCGAGCGTCACGATGTCGTGCGACGACGTGTCGTAGTTCACGCTGTCGGCCGAACTGCCGCCGCCATGTGCCGCGAGCGCACCGATGGCTTCTCCGACGTTGTGATAGGTCTGTCCAGCGATCGTGTAGTTCGGCGGCGCGATCGAGCCGTCCGTCGTGTTCGCGCTGGCGTTGCCGCCGAGCGCTGCCGCCGTGCTCTGCGCGAGCGCGCTCATGCCGCTGCCGATGTCCTGAAACCCTTGCTGCGTCGATTGCGCAAGCTGGAACATCTGCGAGCCGTTGACGGCATCCGTGCTGTTTTGCGTGATCGCAGCGGCGGCCACGTTCATCAGCTGCACGGGGTGTGATGCGCCCACGCCGCCGAGCGTCAACGCCGTATGCGCCGACGAGTCATACGCGACGAGATCCGGCAGGCCGCCTCCTGCGAGCGCGTTCTGCACCGTGGTGTTCAACTGCGCGACGTTGACGGCGTCGGTGTTGGCCGTGCCGGCCGCGAGATGCGTGATCTGGCGGTTGGTGAGGTCGTTGCCCACCGATACCGTATTCGCGCGATCGGCGATCGAGTTCGAGCCGAGCGCGACGGAGCCCGATGCGAGCGCCGTTGCATTGCCGCCGATCGCGACCGTCTCCGCGCCGGCCGCCGATGCGTCGGCGAGCGCCGAGTGGGCATGGAAGAACCGCAGGTCTGGCGGAAGATTGCTGCCACCGTTTCCGCCGCCGCCATTGCCACCATCGCCGCCGCCTCCGTCGCCGATGCTCGCGATCGCGGCATTCAGCTGGTTCACGTTGACGGCGTCCGTGCCCGCCGACCCCGCCGCGACGTTGACGATCTGCCGTTCGGCGCCTTGCCGGCCCACCGACACCGTATTGCCGCGCGTCGCGAGCGAGCTTTCGCCGAGCGCGACCGAGCCGTTCGCGAGCGCGGACGCATGCGAGCCGAGCGCCGTCGAAGCCTGCGCGGACGCGAGCGCGTGGCCGCCGACGGCGACGGTGTAGATGTCGGCGGCTTGCGCGTTGCCGCCTAGCGCGACGGCGTGATACAGACCGTCGGCTTTCGCATCGATGCCGAGCGCGACGTTCGCCGCGCCCTGGGCCACGGCTTCGCCACCGATTGCAATCGGACCGTTGCCTGCCGTCGAGCCAGGCCAGCCATACGTCGAGCCGTCCTTGCTCACGCCGTTCGCCTTCGCAGCGCCGCCGATCGCGATGGCGTCGCCGCCGCCTCCGCTCGCGGACGCATCGGCGAGTTGCGAATCGACGTGAAAGTACTTCAGGTTGTTGCGGTCGTAGGTGTACGCGTAGGCATCCTGCGCATTGACGCCGTTGTACGTGATGTTGGTCGTGCTTCCGCCGCCGCCGCACCAGAACAGAAAGCAGAACCAGTCGCTGGTCGGCGCGGGTGTCGCGAGATTGGCGGCGCTCGAAGTCGGCTTGGGCGTGAGCCCGGGGTCGGCGGCCCAGGCCGCGCCAGACGCGCCGAACGTGAACGCCGACGCGATGGCCGCCGATGCGATGTTGAGTGCGCAGCGGCTCGACTTCTTGCCGTGCGCGCGAGTGTTTTCCGCCGCGGCGACGTAGGTGCCCGCGGCCTCGTTCCAGACTGACTTATAGGTTTTGTTCATGCCTCGCGTCTTCCCTTGAATGGACAATTGATTCGAACAGGACCGCAATGCCGGTTTAAAGGCGCAATAGCCGGTTCTGATTCGCCGGGAAAATCTATTCGCGAGCGATATTTCTAAATATCAGTTGAAAGGGCGGCGTGCGTAGGATTTTGCCCGGCCTTTGAAAGGGAAAAGGAAATGCTTTTCATGGGCGCGCTCTTGCGTGGCAAAAGCGACCGTGTATCGCGTCAAAACCATTGTGTGGTATGGATTCGACGCAAGATGGATCAGCCTGCCGATTGGGAAATCGGGCCATGGCGATGCGGAAATATCGCAATCCAGATGCAGCTCGCCGTTTTTATAATTCATCGCTGCCCGGTTAAACGGATTGAATTGCGTGGTAATGGCTTTTAAAGCCGATCGGGTATTTCCTTTAATCAATCTGGATTGGTGTTCATGAAAATCTCTCTTATGCGCCGCATTCGCAAACAGGCCGGTCAGGGCATGACGGAATACATCATCATCGTGGCGCTGATCGCGGTATCGGCGATTGCCGTTTATGCGTCGTTCGGCAAGACGATCCGCGAGCAGACGGCCGGCCTCACGCACGAAATGTCCGGTACGGACAGCACCACCGATATCAACGACGCCCGAGCGGCCGCCACGGACGGCAAGAGCCAGGCCGACAAGAACAAGGGCATGGGCGCGTACGGCAGCAACGGCAGCCTGTCGACGGGCAACCAGTAAGCGCGGATGCCGCTCGTCGTCATGGAACGCACCGCCCGCCAGTCCATGAGCGTGCACGCCGGTCAGGCGCTGGTGCCCGCGCTGCTGTTCCTGCTGATGGGCGGCATCGGTCTGTATGTCGCCTTCGGGTCGTTCCAGATGACGAGCGCAAAGATCAAGCTGCAAAACACGGCCGATGCCGCCGCCTACAGCGCGGCCGTGCTCCAGGCGCGCGACTACAACTTCTCCGCGTACACGAACCGCGCGATGGTCGCCAATCAGGTGAGCGCCGCGCAGGTGGTCGCGCTGAAGTCGTGGATCGACGAACTCGACAACACGTATATCGGCAACCCCGACACCGAGCAGCTCGTGACGACCTTCGCCGATCATCCGGCGCTGTGGCGCACGCCGAACGACCACGCGCGAATCGACATCGCGCCCGTGCGCGCAGCGCTCGATGCGCTGCTGCCTGTCGTCGCGAAGGGTGTGGGCGGCATCACGCGCGCGCTCAGCACTGCGCAGACGAACTATCACGCGGCGATGTTCGCCGCCGTCCCCGATGCAGCCGACGACGTCGCGCAACGCAATCAGCCCGACACGCATGTAACGGCCGGCTATTTCACGAGTCCGCGCAATGCAGCGCAACTGGCCGCGTGGCGGACGTACACGGCCATCGTCACGCCTGCGGGCAACCTCAATGCCGACCGTTTCGCCGACGTCGTCACCGACCCGGCGACGCTCGACGGCTTCGTCAAGCAGCGCGTGTCGTCGCGCAGCGTCGCGCCCGACTATCAGCAGATCGACGACACGAGTTCGCGCTGCGGCAACGGCGGACGCATCGCGATCCGCGTCGCGCATGTCGGCGGCACGCAGTTGCGCAGCGACAAGAAGGGCTGGCAATCGATCGACGCGAGCACCGCGCACATCACGATCACTTGCGTCGATACGTTTGACGCGATCGCGGGACACGGCGGCAGCGCGAACGGCGACGTACGCAGCTACATGACGCGACCGCCGTTCGTCGCGTGGAGCGACTGGAAGGGCTACGGCGGCTACATGAATTTCGGCGATCCCGCGAGCACGCAGCCGGGCGTGCACGTGCCCGACGCGATGGCCGAGCAGTTCACCCAGGGTCCGGGTGCTTCGCTCGATGCCGCGAACGGCGGATTGCTGCCGTATCAGGACATGGCGGGCGCGCCGCTTGCGAGCGAGGCGCCGCGCATCACAATCGAAGTGGAGCGCGCAGCCGGGACGCTTGAGAAGATAGCGGGGCTCGGCGGCGCGGGCCGCATGCGCGCCGACAACGGCAGCGCGGGCGGCACGATGCGCGCGCTGGCGAGCGCGCACGCGTACTTCGTGCGGCCGTCGGAAGCGCTGCTCACCGACAGACTCGCGGGCGCGCTGCTCGACGCGAACGCGTGGGCGCGCGCGGACGGCAACACAGAGTATCCGAGCACGTTCAGCCCGTACTGGCAGGCGTCGCTGGCTCCCGTCAGCGATGCCGAACGCGCCGCCGCGCAAGCCGCGCAGATCGCATCCGGTGTGGAAGTGGCGCAGCCATGATGAACAACGGCATCGAAACGAACGTCGTCGAAACGTACGGCGTCGAAACGAACGTCATCGAAACGAACGGCGTCGAACGACGCGCTCGTGCGCAATCCGGTCAGGCGCTGGTGGAATTCCTCGTCGCGGCGATGCTCGCGATGAGCGTGCTGCTGCTCGCGATCGTCATGCTCGGCAAGTTCAACGATGTCCGCAATCACACGCTGATGGGATCGCGCTACGCAGCGTGGGAGCGCACGGTGTGGATCGATGGAGGCGCGGAGGTTTCATCGACACGCGACTGGTATGCGCGTTTTGGCGGCGGCGCGTTGCAGTTGCAGAAGAGCGATCAGCAGATCCAGCATGAAGTGCTTGCACGCGTGGTGGCGGGCAACGGTGCGCCCATCGCGGGCACGGACCGCGACGCGCAAAGCCTCGCAGTCGCGCAACCGGCAATGTGGAAGGACCATGGCGGCGAGGCCTTGCTTCACAGCGCGAGCGATGTGGCCGTCAGCACGGGCGAGTCCGACATGCCGACGCAGCTCGACGCGTACACGTCGAACGGATTCGGCGCGATACCGATGGCAGGCGCGACGGCAAGCGGCGCACCGTTCGCTGCGACGCTCGACCTGCCGACGCGCACGCTGCAAACGGCGACGCTGCGCATCGCGACGGCTGCGCATAACGTCGCGCTGCAGCGTTTATGGCACGGCTTCGACGGCTTCGCGTTCGGCGACACGAACGCATTGCTCATGAACGCGTGGTTGCCGCAAGGCGCAGCGCATGCGCGCGCGCTGTTCACACAGGCCGTGCCGGCTGCCAACGCGCCGTTGATTACACCGTCGCTCTATCAGGGACTGCGCGAATACGCGCCTGAAATCGACACGCTCGAAATCGGCCGCATTCGCGACGAGATCGTGCCCGCTGACAGGCTTGCGCGATGAAAGTCCTCTTGATGTTCTCCATTGCATGTGCGGCGGCGCTGATGCCGTCGAGCGCGGCTGCCGGCGGCGAGGCCTGCAACCGGCAACCCGTTCACGCGGCGCGCGTGCAGATGATCGGCCGCGACATGTGGATCAACGGCGTGGCGGCCACTGTCTATGGCATGGAGTTCGGCGCGTCGTCCGATGACGTATCGAACGAATTCCGCGCGTTCTGGACGAGGGCGCATGTGCCCGCGATGGGGCGGCGCGATGCGTCGGGGCTGCTGCTCGCCGCGCTCGACGGCGCGTGCCACTACGTGCTCGTCATTCCGCGCGCCGTCGAAGGCGCGCGGACCAAAGGGTTGATGAGCGTGATGCGTCTGGATGTCGCCGACGTATCGCATCGCAACGGCGCTTCGCTCGCTCCGCTGCCGGATGGCGCGCGGCATGTATCCGATGTCGAAAGCCGCGATGGGTGGCAGACGGGGCGCACGTGGCTTCTCGAAATCGACGGCGACACCACGGACAACGCGCAACGCTACGCGCGCCAACTGGAGGACGCGGGCTGGCGCACAGTCGCGCGGGCGCCCGCGCTGACGCTCGACGGCTCACAGCGTACAGCGGGCGACGTGCTCGCGATGCAGCGTGGAAGCGACCGCATCGATGCCGTCTTTTCGAAACGCAACGGACATACGGAGGCCGTCATTCATGCGACGACGGACCATTGACGCCGTGCGCTCGCGCAGACGCGCACAGCACGGCCAGGCCGCCGTCGAGTATCTCGTCGTGACGGCTGTGATCGTGTTCGCGCTCGTCGCGGGCGGCGATGCGTCGATGGTCAGCCAACTTTCCGCGGCCTTCAGGTCGCTTTATCGCGCGTATGGCTTCGCGCTTTCTTTACCGTAACCAGTCGCTTCGAATCAGATGTTCAGAAAGATCAGGTTTCATTCGCTGCTGGGCAATGCGTGGGTTTTGCTGTTCGTTGCCGTGCTGATGGCGGCCGCGTTGACCGCGTTCGTTTATCGCTATCTCGGCGAGCGCGAAGCGCGCGTGCGCGCCGAAGCGACGGGCAAGCTCGCGCAGCGCGGCGTCGAAGTCGTCGTGCCGCGCCGCGATGTGCCTGCGGGCACGCCGTTGTCGAGCGACGATTTCGTGTCGCGTGAGATCGCCGCCGATCTCGTCTATGACGACATGGTGCGCGTCGATGCGTTCGATGCCTGGCGAAAGGCGAAGCTCGTGCGCGCGGTGCTGCGCGGGCGGCCGTTGCGCGTCAGCGATATCGATGCGCTGCGCGGGCGCGATTTCTCCGACATGCTGCCCGCCGGTCAGCGCGCGCTCACGCTGGAGATCGATGCGGTGAACTCGACGGCGTCGATGCTGCGGCCCGGCAATCGCGTCGATCTGTACTGGGTCGGCACGCAAGCCGATGCGTCGTCGAACGATGGCAAGACGGTGCGGCTGCTGCTGCCCGCCGTGCTGGTGCTCGCGACGGGCCAGAGCGTGAAGCCGCGCGATGCGGGCGACAGCGAGAGCACGGGCAACGCGTCGCGCTACGACACTGTGACGATGCAGGTTCCAGCCGCCGATGCCGCGCGCGTCGTGCTGGCGCAAAAGATGGGCGCGCTGCGTCTCATCCTCAGGAACGCCGACGACAGCAGCAGCGAAGCGCCCGCCGCGTTGACGGAGCGCGACGTGTTTCCCGCGGAGCGCATTGCGAAGCAGGCGTCCGTCGAACTGATCGCGGGCGGCGGCGCGGGCGCAGCCGCAGCGAGTGCGGTTCAGTTTGCGCCGATGTCGGACGGGACGAAGCCACACGAATCGAAAACGGTCGACGGCGTAAAACGGGTTGAGCAGGACGCAAGCGAGCCCATGTCCGCATCGTCGACGCTATACGAAAGCGCTGCCGCCATTGCGCAACAACTGCAACGGCACGACACGCGCCGCGCGGGCAACCAGAACTAGAAGAACTCATCCGACTCATGAAAGCAGGTTTCTACTCGATGGCGCTGCGTCGCCGGATCGCCGGTTCGTTGCTGACGGGCTTGCTTGCCTTCGATGCTGGCTCTACACACGCATTTGGCGCGCAGCGCGACATCGCGCCATTGCCCGCGCACAACGGCGACGTGCTCGATCTCTACAAAGGCGAAGTTCGCATGCTCGACGTGCCGGGCACCGTCAAACGCATCGCGATCGGCAATGGCAAGCTGGTGACGGCGAATGTCGTCGATGGGCGCGTGATGCTGCTCGCCGAAAGCGCGGGCATGACGTCGCTCGTCGTGTGGAACGAGAAGGGCGTCGCGCTGCAAACGACGGTGCGCGTCGCAAAGGGCGATGTGGGCATGTCGGCGGCGCAGTTGCGCAGCGTGCTCGCGTCGGTGCCCGGCGTGCGCGTGCAGGAACTCGGGCCGAACATCGTGCTGTCGGGCAGCGTGCATCGCGACAGGGTGGCCGCCGTCAAAGCGGCCATCGCCGACATGTCGAACGTCATCGACACAACGACCATCGACGAAGGCGACGCACTCAAGAAAACCCTGCATTTCAAGGTGCAAATCATGGAAGTCACGCGCACGGGGCAGAAGGATATCGGCATTGCGTGGGACAGCCAGTTCGCGGGGCCGCAGGTGTCGGGACAAGGTCTTTTCGGCTCCGGCGCGACGAGCGGCGCGAACTTCTTCCTCGCAGGCATCGCATCGACGATCACGTCGCGCATCAACTTTGCGATCAACAACGGCGACGCATACATTCTCGCCGCGCCCGAGCTGAATACGAAGAGCGGCGGCACCGCGACGTTCCTCGCAGGCGGCGAAGTGCCGATTCCGAAGGCGGGCGCGCTCGGCACCACCGATGTCGAGTACAAGCCGTACGGCATCAGGCTCAACATCAAGCCCGTGGTCGACGCGAACGACATCATCTCGGCCACCGTGCAGACGGAGATCAGCCAGATCGATCCATCGGTTTCGTTTGGCGGCTTTCCTGGCTTTCTGACGCGCAGCGCCAGCTCGGACATTTCGTTGCGCGCGGGCGAGACGATCGCGATCTCGGGGCTCGTGAGCGCCGATGCGATGAACGCATCGGCGGGCATGCCGTATCTGGCGCGTCTGCCCATCATCGGGCAGCTGTTTCGCTCGGACAGCTTCCGCGCGAAGAACAGCGATCTCGTGATCTTCGTGACGCCGATGATCTCGGAGCCGTCGGGCGAACCGAACACGGGGCTGCTCGCGCGCGCGCAGCAAGGTGCGCAGCGTTATGGCGAACGCTACGGCGCGGCCAGTCCGCTTGCGCCCGATGCGCGCGCACATGAACGCGATACCGCACCCGCCGCGCCCGCCGCAACACCCGGCGATCAGGCGCCCGCTTACGAGGCTCATTGATCGAGATGCTGAAACTGCAAGTACAAGCGCGCAATGCGCCCGTTCGGATGGTGCATGTCGATGGCATGTGCACGATCGGCCGCGACGCGGCGTGCGATATCGTCATCAAGGGCATGCTGGTTGGCCGCACGCACGCTCGGATCGTGAAGGACTTCCACGCGTGGTATGTCGAAGACCACGGCGGCATCGTCGCGACGACGGTGAACGGCACGCCTGTCGTGCGTTACGGACCGCTTGCCGAAGGCGACCAGATCGAGATCGGCATGACGGTGCTGAAGGTTGCGGGGATGCAGATTCCGTCGGCTCACACAACGATGTCGCCATTGCCCGATGCCGAGGAAGCATCGAAGCCGCGCGTGCCGGAAGAAGCGGCGCCACGGCGCGAGCATGCCTCACGCGAAGTCTCGTCGACTTCCGCGCCGTCGCGCATGGCCGCGCCGCGCCTTGCGCCGATCAACAGCGCGGAAGGCATCGAGTTGCGCAAGCTCCTGCACATGAAGGTGATCGCGGCGCTCGACCTGCGCCGCCTGAACGTTGCGCGGATGGCGGACGACGAGTTGCGCACGACCGTCAGCGATGCGCTCGACGATTTGCTCGCGCGCGACGCGAGTTTTCATCACTCGGAGATTCCGCTGTCGGCGCTGAAGAAGAGCGTGTTCGACGAAATCATCGGGCTCGGTCCGCTCGAAGAACTGATCGCGGACCCGACGATTTCCGAGATCATGGTCAACCGCCACGACGAGATCTTCGTCGAACAGCAAGGACGCCTGACGCGTTCGCACGTCATCTTCACGGACGAGCGGGCCGTGCTGGGCGCGATCGAGCGGATCGTCGCGCCGATCGGCCGCCGCATCGACGAGAGTTCGCCGATGGTCGACGCGCGCCTGCGAGACGGCTCGCGTGTGAATGCCGTCATTCCGCCGCTCGCGTTGAAAGGGCCGAGCATGACGGTGCGCAAATTCCCGCAGCACAAGCTGCGCGGCGACGATCTGCTTGCGTTCGGCTCGCTGTCGCCGGCGATGCTCGCGTTCTTGCGCACGGCTGTCGAACATCGCGCGAACATCGTGATTTCGGGCGGCACCGGCTCGGGCAAGACCACGCTGCTCAACGTGCTGTCGGACTATATCCCCAACGAGGAACGCATCGTTACCGTCGAGGACGCGGCCGAACTGCAACTGTCGCAGCCGAATCTGGTGGCGCTCGAAACACGACCGCCGAACATGGAAGGCAAGGGCGCCGTCACGATACGCGAGCTGGTGCGCAACTGTCTGCGCATGCGGCCCGATCGCATCGTGGTCGGCGAATGCCGTGGCGGCGAGGCGCTCGACATGCTTCAGGCGATGAACACGGGCCACGACGGCTCGCTGACCACTGCGCACGCCAATTCGCCGCGCGATTGCATCGCGCGCCTCGAAGTGATGACGCTCATGGCGGGGCTCGAACTGCCCGTGCAGGCGATACGCGAGCAGGTGTGCGCGTCCGTCGACATCATCGTGCAGCAGACGCGCTTCTCGTGCGGAGCGCGGCGCGTGACGCACATCACGGAAGTGAGCGGCATCGAGTCGGGCGTGATCCAGTTGCAGGACGTGTTCGTGTTCAAAGAGGCGGGCCTCGACGAGAGCGGGCGGATTCGCGGGCAGTTCGTGCCGACTTCGTATATCCCCGACTTCTATCAGGATCTGATTCGCCGACGCATTCCCGTCGATACGTCGATCTTCACGCGCCACGAGTGAGGCCCAATCGATGAAGCTGTTTTTCGTGTTCGTGTTTTGCGGCGCGTCCGTCATCGTCTGGTCGATGGCGCGCGCCGCGCATCTCGTGCTCGCGAGAGGCGCGCGTCATCTTGCGAGCGAAGTCGAGCAGTCGCTGGCCGATGTGTTCGTGTTCGTCAATCGTCAGAAGGCGGCGACGGCGACCTTGCTCGCGATGGCCGCGCTGCCGGTGCTTGCGCTGATGCTGAGCGGCAGCGTTCTGTTCGCGCTCGCATCGCTGCCGCTCGCATGGCTCGTGCCGCGACGCGTGCTCGGATGGATGCGCGCGCGCCGCATCCGCACGCTCGAACGCCAGTTGCCCGACACGTTGCTGATGATGGCTGGCGCGCTGCGCGCGGGCGGCAGCTTCCCGATCGCGCTGGAGAGCGCGGTGCAGGAATCGGTGCCGCCCATTTCGCAGGAATTCGACCTGCTGCTGCGCGAGATCCGGCTCGGCATCGATCTCGACATCGCGATGCGCAACATCGAAAAACGCATACCTGTACCCGACTTCATGATGGTGACGGCCGCCGTGACCATCTCGCGCGAAGTGGGCGGCAATCTGGCGGACGCGCTCGAATCCGTGGCGCGCACGCTGCAAAGCAAGCTGCAGATGGAAGGCAAGATTCGCGCGCTGACATCGCAGGGGCGCATGCAGGGGATCGTGATGACGTGTCTGCCGCTCTTTCTGATGATGGTGTTGCGCGCGTTGGAGCCCGTCGCGATGGCGCCGCTGTTTACGACGCCCATCGGCTGGGGCACGCTCGCCGTGATCGCGGTGATGGAATGGCTCGGCTATCGGTCGATTGCGCGCATCGTGCGCATCGACGTGTAGACCGTGATGCGGCTCGTTCTATCTATCGTGATCGGCACCGGCTTCATGCTGGCGTGCGCGCTCGCGCTGCGATCGGCGAGTGCGCTGATGCGCGCCGTGCCGCATGAGGACCGCACGTGGCTCGATCCGTTGCCGCCGTTGCTGCGTTTCGTGTGGCCCGTCGTGAACTTTGTCGCGCATCACGTGGGGGCGCGCATCGGTGCGCGGCTGGTCGAGCGTATCGATGCAAAGCTGCGTCTCACGTCGCTGAACTTCCTGATGAACGCGCGGCAGTTTCTTGCGCTGTCGATTGTTTCGTCGATGAGCGCGTTGTTGTCGGCTCTTATCGTGATGTTCGCGAGCGGCCTGTTCTCATGGATCGCTTTGTTGCTGCCGATGAGCATCGGTTACTTCTATCCGCGCATCTGGATGCGCGATGTGCGGCGCAGGCACGTCGCGAACGTGCTGCGTCAGTTGCCCATTTATCTGGACTTTCTGACGCTTGCCGTCGAGGCGGGACTCAATATCAACGGCGCGATCCAGAAAGCCGTCGAGAAAGGTCCTGATGGACCCTTGCGCCGCGAACTGGAGCACGTGCTGCGCGACCTCAAATCGGGATTGAATCGAACCGATGCATTGCGACGTCTGGACGAACGTCAGCGTATCGGCGAAGTGTCGAATCTCGTGCGGACTATCGCGCAAGCGGAGCGGATGGGTTCGGGGCTCGCGAAGACGCTGCGCTTCCAGTCGGAGCAGCGCCGCGCGGAACGCTTCCAGCGCGCCGAGAAGCAGGCGATGGAAGCGCCCGTCAAGCTGGTGTTTCCGCTGCTCATGTTCATTTTCCCCGTGACGTTCATCGTGCTCGGCTTTCCGATTGCGATGAAGTTCATGCAGGAGGGCTTGCTATGAAACGTGCGCGACTGATTCATCGCGGCGAGGCGACGCGCGTCGCGCTCGACGTGGCCGAACACGCGCTCGAACGCATGCGTGGATTGCTCGGTCGCTCGTGCCTCGATGCGGCGCAAGCGTTGTGGCTCGAACCGTGCAATGCCGTGCATACGTTCGGCATGCGCTTTCCGATCGACGTGGTCTTTATCGACGATCGCAATTGCGTGCTGGCGATCCATCGGAACGTGCAACGCGCGCGCATGCTGTTTTGCTGGCGCGCGCGCAGCGTGCTGGAGATGAACGCGAATGCGGCGCATGTGTGCGGCATCTGTATCGGCGACAGGCTCGCTTGGAGGGCGCTGCCGTGATGCATGAATACGTGGACAAGCGGCGAGCGACGGGGCAGGCGATGACGGAATTTTTGATCGTCGCGCCGCTGCTGCTGTTCTTCGGTTCCGCGACCGTGCAGCTCGTGCTGCTGTATCAGGCGAAGTCCACGCTCGATGTCGCCGTGCTCGAAGCGGCGCGCGAAGGCGCGGTGAATCATGGATCGATGCAGGCGATGCAAGCGGGTCTCGCTCGCGGTCTCGCACCGTTGTACGCGCGGCATGCCGATGCGCCGGGCGTGCAGTCGGCCATGGTTGCGGCACGAAGCGCGGTGACGAATGCGGCGTCGATTGCGATTGTCAGCCCGACGGCGGCGATGACGCGTGACTTCGCGCGCACGCGCTTCTATCCCGACGAGGGCATCGCGCACGAAGAGATTCCGAACGACACGCTGATGTATCGCGATGCGTCGCCCGGCGCGGAGTCCGATGTGAATGTGCAGGATGCGAATCTGCTGAAGCTGCGCGTGCACTACTGCTTCGATCTGGTTGTGCCGCTCGTCAACAAGATCATGTACTACGCGACGAATGTGATCGGCAACGTCGCGGCGAATGGCCTGTTTTCGCGCGAGCCCGCTGATGCGAACGTCGATGCATATGGGTCGCCGCGACGGCCTGACCGCTTGTGCCGGACTACGCTCGTCGATGGATTGCTGAGCCAGCGTTGGCCGATTGCGCTGGAGTCGGAGGCGATCGTGCGGATGCAGTCGCCGTTTCGCGCGGACGCGGCCAACGATGCTGTTACTGTGACGGCGCGTTGATGCTGCGCGTCGTGTTGTTCGCGTTGTCCGTGGGTGTTGCGATGGGTGACGCTGACGAGGTGCGGGCGGCCGGACGCGTCGAGATGGTGATCGGCGGATTGAAGGGCCGCGATGCGGGCGGTCAGTCGCTGGTGATCGAACTGGATGCTTCGTTTGCAGCGCCGACGAGCGCTCGCGGTGCATTGTCGAAGGTGCTGGCGTGGACGCCGCTCGTCGATGACGTGCGCAGCGTGTCGGCGTCGACAAAGCGCTGCTGATGGCCGTCATCGATGTCGAGTCGGGTGGCAATCCATTTGCTGTGTCGCCGAAGGGCGCAATGGGCTTGATGCAATTGATGCCGCCGACAGGCAGGCAGCAGGGCGCGGACGATCTGTTCGATCCCGCGCAGAACCTTCTGGCGGGCGCGCGTTTGCTCGATGCGTTGCTTGCGACGTTCGGCGATGTGTCGCTGGCGCTCGCGGCGTATAACGCGGGCGAGGGCGCCGTGCGGAAGTTCGGCGGCGGGATTCCGCCGTATGCGGAGACGCGGCGCTATGTCGAGCGAGTGATGGGACGGGTGGGGTTTTATCAGCGGTAGTCGGCGCTTGCGGCTCGACCGTGTGTGATGAGCGTCGGCTAGAAGTGGGCAAAGCTGGCCGACGCCCTCTCTTGCACGCGATGTACAGGCCTTTTTTGGTTAGCCCGCCGTCCCTGCATAGGCGGCTTTCAACGCGGCGACATCGAATTTCACCATCGTCATCATCGTTTCCGCAACGCGCTTCGCCTTGACTGGATCGGGGTCTGCAATCATCGGGATGAGATCGTTTGGAACGATCTGCCACGAAACGCCGAAGCGGTCTTTCAGCCAGCCGCACGCGTCGGTCGAGCCGCCTTCGAGAAGGGCGTTCCAATAGCGGTCGAGCTCTGCCTGATCGTCGCAGTTGACCAGCAAGGATATCGAGTGGTTGAACGGATCGGGTTGCCCCGAGCTCATCGCGAAGAAGGGCTGCCCAAAGAGAACGAACTCGACGAGCTTCGTGGAACCGGCGCTCGGCACCCCAGTGACCCGGATCACACGCGAGTCCGGAAAGATACCCGCATAGAAAGCAGCGGCCTCCTCAGCTTCGTTGGAGTACCAGAGAAACGGCGTGATCTTTTGAATCTTCATGGCAAATCTCCTGTCAGTGTTGGCTCGATGCAAAGGCAAAACCGCATGCTGCCCTGGAGACGACGAACGAAGACTATCAAATTCGACACGCTGAGGAGAAGAGTTCCGCTTTGTTCGTCAGCGCTGGAGATGCGGGATGACCACGGCTGAGATGCTGTTCGTGGTCGCATTCCGCCGCGTGCTGTTCCGGCGCGAGGATGCGCTTAACGCCGCAAGAACCAGAGCAGCGCGGATACCACGATCGAAATCACGATGCACGTGACGATCGGGAAGTGAAGATCGAATCCGTCACGGACGATGTGGATGTCGCCAGGAAGCCGGCCGAACGGGATGCGCGCGAGCCACCGCCAGCCGAGGCCGGCGAGAAGGCACAGCACGCCGATAACGATGAGGAAACGGTTCATGGGGTGCGGGCGCTTGCGGTGGCCGATGGGGCATCGTAGGGACATCATAGGCGTTCCTGGGTGGGCACGCCGCATGCTGCATCGCCTGTGCGGCGGGACGGCGTTCCCGCGCGGTGCGCATCGCCATTGAAAGTCGATTGCAAGAAGAAAATTTTCAGGCACAACGGAATAACCGTCGATCAATCGCGTTAGCGCTTGTGTTCGGCAGCCTGACGATTGGAGCGCGGTTCGTTGTCCGATCCTGCTTGCGCCCTGTGCCGGCGCTGACAGTGTCCGCCTCGAAGGCTCCCGCGGCGCTGAAATGAATGCCACCAAACCGAATGAATGCCACCAAACCTGGAGTGATCTTGAGTCACAACATGGTTCAACCCGGATGGGTGCGGATTACGCACTGGATCAATGCTATCGCGGTCGTGCTGATGGTAATGAGCGGCTGGCAAATTTACGACGCGTCGCCGATCTTTCCCGCCATTCAGTTTCCACCTTCGATCACGCTTGGCGGCTGGCTCGCCGGAGCGCTGCTATGGCATTTCGCCGTGATGTGGCTGCTGGTCGCCAATTTCATCGTCTATTTCGCGCTGAATCTGGCGTCTGGACGTTTTCGACGCAAGCTGCTGCCTGTCGGGCCGAAACAGCTGGCCGCCGATCTGGTCGCTGCGCTGTGCGGGCGCCTGAGACACGACGACCTCGCGCACTACAACGCGGTGCAGAAGCTCGCCTATCTCGTCGTGATCGCCGACATCGTGCTGATCGTGTTGTCGGGGCTTGCCGTGTGGAAGTCGGTGCAGCTCCCGCTGCTGCGCACGCTGATGGGCGGATACGACAACGCGCGCGTGGTGCACTTCGTGTGCATGAGCGTACTGGTGGCGTTCTTCGTCATTCACGTCGCGATGGTCGCGCTCGTGCCGCGCTCGCTGCTGCTGATGATACGCGGACGGTAAATCATGACGATCCGAAAACGAACCGCGCAACAAGGCACCTTTCTCGCGACGCATGGCGAATCGATCATCCGTGACGCACAGCGCGAACTCAAATCGCCCGCGCGCCGCCTGTTCGGCCGGCGGCTGCTGACGCTAGGCGGGATCGCGCTGCTGTCCGGTTGCGATCTGACCAACGACAAGGCGGTGAATACCGCGCTGCGCCGCATCTCGTTCTTCAACGACGACGTGCAGGCGCTGCTGTTCGATCCGAACAAGCTGGCGCCCACGTATCCGGAATCGATGATCACGCGGCCGTTTCCGTTCAACGCGTTCTATGAGATGGACGATGTGCCCGAGGTCGATGCCGCGACCTACCGTCTGCAGGTCAGCGGCCTCGCGCGCGGCAAGCGTACATGGACGCTCGACGAACTGCGCGCGCTGCCGCAGGAAAGCCAGATCACGCGTCTTGTCTGCGTCGAAGGATGGAGCGCGATCGGTCGCTGGGGCGGCGTGCGTTTTTCCGAATTCCTGCGCCGCGCGGGTGCGGACACGACTGCAAAGTACGTGTCGCTGCATTGCGCGGACTACAACTACTGGACGAGCATCGACATGCCGACAGCGCTCCACGCGCAGACGCTGCTCACGCTGACCTACGACGGTGACGTGCTGCCGCCGAAGTATGGCTTCCCGATGAAGCTGCGTGTGCCGACCAAGCTCGGCTTCAAGAATCCCAAGCATATCGTCGCTATCGAAATCACGAACCAGTATCCGGGCGGCTATTGGGAGAACCAGGGCTACAACTGGTTCAGCGGCTCGTGAGGCAACGATGTTTTTCCTCCATCCTTCAATCATCAAGTTGGGAGCTTCTATGTCCTTCCGCATCAAACTTGGCGCAGCCTTTATGGCTGCTGCGCTCGCGAGCGCTGCTTTCGCGCAGGCGCCCGCCACGAAGCCCGCGCGCATCCGGGGCGAAATCGTCTCGCACGACGGTGAGACGCTCAAGGTCCATCGCCGCAGCGGCGATACTGTGTCGATCGATGTGAAGCCGGCTGCGAACGTTTCGGCTGTGAAGGCGGTCCAGCTATCGGATATCAAGCCGGGTACGTTTATCGGCACGGCTGCAACCACGGGCGCCGACGGCAAGCTGACAGCGACGGAAGTGGTGGTGTTCCCCGAGTCCGCGCGCGGCACGGGTGAAGGGCACTACGCGTGGGACCTGGGCCCGAAAAGCTCGATGACCAACGCGAACGTCGACACCGTCGTGCAGAGCACGAGCGGCCGGGATCTGAAGCTGTCGTACAAGGGCGGCAGCAACGTGGTGACGGTGCCGCCCAACGTGCCCGTCGTCACGTTCACGCCCGCGACGCAAAGCGACCTCATGCCAGGCAAGAAGGTGTTCGTGGTCGCAACGCCTGCGTCGCAGGGGACCTACGTTGCGCAGCGCGTCGTGGTCGAAAAGGACGGCGTGGTGCCGCCGATGTGAAGGCTGGGCTTTGCCTTGGAGAGGGCCACGCACGCCCGTGGCCTGCAGGTCCGTAATGTGAGTCGAGCAGCCGGTTGGATGACCATCTGAGCGCAAAGGGGGACGGCCGTAGATGGCCGTTCGCGACTGGTTGGTGATGTTGTCGTGTATCGATGCTGGGTCTTTCGGTTCCCAGTACCCACCGCTACAGTGGTACGTTTCCGCGCGCAACCAAAAGGCTTCATCGCAATGCCTTGCAGGTGTCCAACAAGCCACAACCAACGACCGCTGACCGGAAAGTGGTCATTGACGCTGACTTACCGTGACCGGGACGATTTTTTCCAGTTGGTCCAGCAACAGCTCCTTTTGCTGCTCCGGCAGCCTGACCAGACTGGGATACATGTTAATCAATGCGAGCCGTTGCGAAGACGACTTGGAGGGCAGCAGCATGAGCAACCCCGCCTTCTCACGGTCGGACAGCGATGACAGATGCGGTAGCGCGCGAAGTTGCACCATACTGGCAGACTCTACCGAAGGTACGGCAGCTTCGTCCGTCACGGCCGACGATGCCGATTTTGCCCCTGCTGGCGACGTGCTTTGCGCGACCGAGAGGCCCGGTCCCGACGAAGTTTGCTGCGGGGCTGCCATTGATGCTGGGGCGGAATCCCCTCCGCCGCATCCGGTAAGCAGCAGGCTGAACAGCAGCATCCACCGGGCATGCAAAAAATCGCGCGGTGCATGTGGGACATGCCGCACGCGGAAATTAAGGTGAACGTCTTGTGGCATGGCCACGCATCCGATGATTCAGGAAAAGCGGGCGTGGCACCGCATGAAATGACGGTACCAGCCGCCACCGATTGCAGACGTGCCAGCGGATGCTGGCACGCCCATCCCTACGGCGTAGAACGCTCTCGCTAATGTCGTGTTTCCCGCATCCGTCGAATGCGCCAAAGCCTGTGCTAAGTCACAATCAAGGAGCAACAAAACTGATACTGAAATACGGCCCGCTGAAGCCCACGAATGTGATCGTATATACGAAATTCGCGAGCTTTGGGCCTGCCACCAGCTGCTTGGTCCAGTTCCCGTTGGGGCAGGTGGCATCGGCTAGCAAGTCCTGGGCGGTCGGCGCCGCCACACTGACCGCCGGCACGGTGAGTTGCCCGTTCTTGGAAGCTGTCAGTTTTGTCGACGGAATAGCATCCGTGGTCTGCGTCTTCACATCGACGACCTGGCCGCCATGGTTTGTGCACTGCACGGTGCCTGTGTATGTCACTGAAAAATTCAAATTCGCGTTAGTGTGGCCGATCCCACCGATAGTGGCCCCGGTACAGCTGACATCCAGCGTAGCTTGATCTACGGTGCATGCCGGCTGGGCAGTTGAAAAATGTGCTCCGCTGGGCGCATTGGCGTCTTCGATGGTTTGGGCGGAAGCTGCGGGAGCGACCAGCACCGCAGCCAACGCAACTAAAGCCAGGTTCTTCATATTTGGCTCCAGGAATATCAATGGTAGGGTCTATTGAGAAATAACGCAGAAACGTTGAATAATGGGCCTCCTTTTTAAATAATAAAAATATCGAAGGCTGTTTATGACGACACGCCGGGCAGCAGTGGCGCAACGAGTCGGCCGAAGTATTGTTGGATTACTTAAATTCGGACAGAACAAGTTAACCATCGCGCCGCCCGCTTATATTGAGCGGGGCACGAGTGTTGGTATTGCCCGATGTAATGTCGACCAGTGATGAAGTGTTCTGAAGCAGTAACCTCCTAATTAGGATTGTTAGCTTCTTTAAGCTGTTCGAATGAAATATAGGTCACTGCGTTACTAAAAATTAATTTTTTAATCTTTTTTGATTTTTCCTATAAGGATGGTGTTATGGCAGAGCATTGCTACCCTTCCTATCTATACTTATTAATTTCGGTCTGCCTCAGGGTAGCGCGTGCAAGGTGAGAGGCAATGCCAATTTTGGTGTGCCTAAGCTTGTTGCCTCAAGCACCGGATCGCGATCCGGCACGCTGAGTGTCCGCTGGCCGGCCGACATCCGACGGTTGGCCGTCCGCCGGCGTCCCTTTGTACTAATGTCGCTTCTTGGCCCGCACCCAGACATTCCCCCATTCCCACAAACCAAAAAAAAGCCCGGCATAACCGGGCTCTCAAAAGTCACTGCGTCCTCAACGAGAACGCAGCACCTGCAAAGCAATGATTTACGCTGCGAGCAGCGAGCGCAGCACGAACGGCAGGATGCCGCCGTGCTTGTAGTAGTCGACTTCGATCGGCGTATCGATACGCAGCAGAACGGGGACGCGCTGCTCCGAACCGTCCTTGCGATGGATCACCAGCGTGACTTCCTGTTGCGGCTTGAAGTCGTCGCCGAGGCCTTCGACGTCGTACGTTTCTTCGCCCGTGATGTTCAGCGACTGGATGCTATCCGAGCCCTTGAACTGCAGCGGCAGAACACCCATGCCGACCAGGTTCGAACGGTGGATGCGCTCGAAGCTGCGCGCGACAACCGCCTTCACGCCCAGCAGTTGCGTGCCCTTCGCCGCCCAGTCGCGCGACGAGCCCGTGCCGTACTCTTCACCCGCGAACACGATGGTCGGCGTGCCGGCGTCGATGTACTTCATCGCTGCGTCGTAGATCGACAGCTGTTCGCCGCTCGGCTGGTGAATCGTCAGGCCGCCTTCGACGCGCGTGCCGTCTGCCTTCGCGGGGATCATCAGGTTCTTGATGCGGACGTTCGCGAACGTGCCGCGCATCATCACGTCGTGGTTGCCGCGGCGCGAGCCGTAGCTGTTGAAGTCGGCCTTCTGCACGCCGTTCGCCTTCAGCCACTTGCCCGCGGGCGAATCTTCCTTGATCGAGCCGGCCGGGCTGATGTGGTCGGTCGTGACCGAGTCACCGAAGATGCCCAGTGCGCGCGCGCCCTTCACGGCAGCGATGCTCGAAGCCGGCTCCATCGAGAAGTCCGAGCCGAAGAACGGCGGCTCGGCGATGTACGTCGACTTCGGCCAGTCGTAGACCTGGCCTTCTTCGCCTTCGATCTTGCTCCACAGATCACCCTTCTTCGTGAGCTGCGAGTAGTTCGTGCGGAAAGCGTCGGCGTCCAGTGCGTACTTCAGCAGCGCGTTGACTTCTTCGCTCGACGGCCAGATGTCGCCGAGGTAGATGTCCTTGCCGCCCTTGCCCTTGCCGACCGGCTCGGTCATCAGGTCGCGCGTGATGTTGCCCGCGATCGCGTAAGCGACGACCAGCGGCGGCGATGCGAGGAAGTTCGCGCGGATGTTCGGGTGAATACGCGCTTCGAAGTTGCGGTTGCCCGACAGCACGGCTGCCGCGACGATGTCGTTCTTCGTGATCGACTCGTTCAGTTCCGGCGTCAGATCGCCCGCATTGCCGATACAGGTCGTGCAGCCGTATGCAGCGAGCGTGAAGCCGAGCTTGTCGAGGTACGGCAGCAGGCCCGTCTTCGTCAGGTACTCGGTGACGATGCGCGATCCCGGAGCCAGCGACGTCTTGATGTGCGGCGCGACTTCCAGGCCGGCTTCGACAGCCTTCTTCGCCAGCAGGCCGGCCGCCAGCAGCACGCTCGGATTCGACGTGTTGGTGCACGACGTGATCGCGGCGATCAGGATGTCGCCGTTCTTCACGTTGACGCCGTTGCTCGTCGTGTATTGCGCGTTCAGGTCTTCAGCCTTCTTCGCGAAGCCGTTTTCGTTGACGGGCTTCGAGAACAGATCGGTGAACGTCGACTTGACGTTGGTGATCTCGATGCGGTCTTGCGGACGCTTCGGACCGGCCAGCGACGGCGCGACCGTGCCGAGATCGAGCGTGACGACCTTCGTGTAGTCGATGTCGCCTGCGTCGGGAATGCCGAACAGATCCTGCGCCTTGAAGTAGTTTTCGAAGGACGAGATTTCCGCGTCCGTGCGGCCCGTGCCCTTGAAGTAGTCGATCGTCTTTTCGTCGACGGGGAAGAAGCCCATCGTCGCGCCGTATTCCGGCGCCATGTTGCCGATCGTCGCGCGGTCCGGCAGCGACAGCGAGCGCGTGCCTTCGCCGAAGAACTCGACGAACTTGCCGACAACCTTTTCCTTACGCAGCAGCTCGGTGATGGTCAGCACGAGGTCCGTCGCCGTCACGCCTTCACGCAGCTTGCCCTTCAGGTGCACGCCGACGACATCCGGCGTCAGGAAGTACACCGGCTGGCCGAGCATGCCCGCTTCCGCTTCGATGCCGCCCACGCCCCAGCCGACCACGCCGATGCCGTTGATCATCGTCGTGTGGCTGTCCGTGCCGACGAGCGTGTCCGGGTAGTACACGGTGTCGCCGTTGTCAGCCTTCTTGTGCACGCCGCGTGCGAGGTACTCGAGGTTCACCTGGTGAACGATGCCGACGCCCGGCGGCACGACCTTGAACGTGTCGAATGCCTGCATGCCCCACTTCATGAACTGGTAGCGCTCGTTGTTGCGCTGGAATTCCAGCTTCATGTTCAGGTCCAGCGCGCCCTTCTCGCGGAAGTGGTCGATCTGCACCGAGTGGTCGACGACGAGATCCACGGGAACCAGCGGCTCGATCGACTTCGGGTTCTTGCCCGCGCGCTGTGCGACGCCGCGCATTGCCGCGATGTCGGCGAGCAGCGGCACGCCCGTGAAGTCCTGCAGCACGACGCGCGCGACGACGAACGGAATTTCATCGACGCGTGCAGCCGTCGGCTTCCAGTTCGCGAGCTGCTCGATGTGTTCTTCCGAGATCTTCTTGCCGTCGTAGTTACGCAGCACCGATTCCAGCACGAGGCGGATCGAAACCGGCAGGCGGTCGATCTTGACGTTCAGTGCCTTACCGAGCTGCGGCAGCGAATAGAACTTGCCTTTGCCGGAACCGCTGTCGAATTCCTTGAGCGTTTTGTGGAGGTTGTGGGCCATGGTAATTGTCCTGGGGTTTCGAGGAAATGACGTTGCTACGTTTCTGAACTCAAATGACGTACAGATCGACGTATTCATTGACCGGCATCGCTTCTAGCTTTGCCTTGTCCAGCGACACATCGAGGATCGCTTGTTGTTGCTTCGCCGGAAAGCGCCGCGCGAGGTTCGTCCTGAACTTCTCGACCAGCAGCGGGATGCCTTCGGCGCGGCGACGCTTGTGACCGATCGGATATTCGACGACTACTTCGTCGAACTTCGATCCGTCGGTGAACTCGACCGTCAGCGCATTCGCAATCGAGCGCTTGTCCGGGTCGTGATAATCCTTCGTGAACTGCGGGTCTTCGACGCATTCCATCTTGTTGCGCAGCGCGTCGATGCGCGGGTCCTGCGCGACTGCGTCTTCGTAATCGGCGGCCGTCAGGCGCCCAAAAATGAGCGGCACGGCGATCATGTACTGGATGCAGTGATCGCGGTCGGCGGGATTGTCGAGCGGCCCTTTCTTGTCGATGATGCGGATCGCCGCTTCATGCGTGCGAATCGTGATCTTCGCGATGTCTTCGATACGCTTGCCGCTCGCGATCATCTGCTCGTGCAGCGTCATCGCCGCTTCGGCGGCCGTCTGTGCGTGGAATTCGGCGGGGAACGAGATCTTGAAGAGCACGTTCTCCATCACATACCAGCCGTACGGGCGCTGGAATTTAAACGGCTGCCCTTTGAAGAGCACGTCGTAGAAGCCCCACGTCTTTGCCGTCAGCACTGACGGGTAGCCCATTTCACCCGTCTTCGCGATCAACGCGAGACGCACCGCGCGCGACGTCGCGTCGCCGGCTGCCCAGGACTTGCGCGAGCCCGTGTTCGGCGCATGGCGGTACGTGCGCAGCGCATGTCCATCGACGAACGCCTGCGAGACTGCGTTGATGAGCTCATCGCGCGTCAGCCCCAGCAACTGGCCGACCACTGCCGTCGAAGCGAGCTTCACGAGCAGCACATGGTCGAGGCCGACCTTGTTGAACGAGTTTTCGAGCGCGATGCAGCCTTGAATTTCGTGCGCCTTGATCATCGCGATCAGGACGTCTTTCATCACGAGCGGCTTCTTGCCGTTCGCGATCGCGGTGCGCGAGAGCCAGTCGGCCGTCGCGAGAATGCCGCCGAGGTTGTCGGACGGATGGCCCCATTCGGCCGCAAGCCAGGTGTCGTTGAAGTCGAGCCAGCGGATCATCGCGCCGATGTTGAACGCGGCTTGCACTGGGTCCAGCTGGAACTGCGTGCCCGGCACCTTTGCGCCGTTCGGGACGATCGTGCCCGGCACGAGCGGTCCCATCAGCTTGGTACAGGCAGGGTAGGACAGGGCCTCGAGTCCGCAGCCGAGCGTGTCGATGAGGCAGTTGCGCGCGGTCTCCAGCGCGAGATCGCTCTCGAGCTTTTCATTCAGCACATAGTCGACGATATCGACCAGTACTGTGTCCGGTTTTGGGCGGACGTTGGAGATCGGTGCGGACATCGAGGTTTCCTGGTTCGCCCGCTTACTGGGCCTTGTTGATGGCGTTCGACTGCGTCGGAGCCGGCGAGCCTTGCACCATGGCCGCCGTCTTGCACTCGTCGGCAAGGCGCGAGCTGTCCTTGTCCGAGAACAGCATCGCCTTGGTCGGGATCACGACGAGGTCCATGCCGCTTGCGGCGTCGTGGAAGCGGTCTGCGCCAGTCGTCGTCGCTTCACGCGGCAGGTTGTAGTTCTTGTTGGCCCAGTGGACGGTCACGATCTGGTCGCGCTTCATGTCGCCCTTCAGGTCGAACGCGAGACCCTCGTTGCACGACCACTTCTCCGAACCTTCCGGCACGGGATCGACCTTCGCTTCCTTGGCAGGATTGGCCTTGCGCTTGAACAGGCGCTTCGGCTGCGGTGCCTTCGGCTTGGCGTGGGTCGTCGTCGTCGATTGTGCGAACGCGCTGGGCGCCGTCACCAGCAGCGTCGAGGACAGAGCGCCAATAACGGTAGCGATCAGCAGTTTTTTCATGGGAGAGAACCTTTCTATCGAATGTCAAAGTTTAAACAGTGCACGGCCGCAACATCGCAACCGCCGGGGGCTGTACGCACCCCCGGAGCGCACAGCGGACGCTATTTTCTCCTATTTAGCGCCACGAATTTCAAATTCTCCGGACCCGTGTAGTTCGCGCTCGGCCGAATGATCTTGTTGTCGATGCGCTGTTCGATGATGTGCGCGGCCCAGCCGGACGTGCGCGAAATCACGAACAGCGGCGTGAACATTGCCGTCGGCACGCCCATCATGTGATACGACACCGCGCTGAACCAGTCGAGGTTCGGGAACATCTTCTTGACGTCCCGCATGACCGTCTCGAGCCGCTCGGCGATGTCGAACATCTTCATGTTCGACGCTTCCTTCGACAGCTTCTTCGCCACGTCCTTGATCACCTTGTTGCGCGGATCGGAGATCGTGTACACCGGGTGGCCGAAGCCGGTCACGACTTCCTTGTTCTCGACGCGGCGGCGGATGTCGGCTTCTGCTTCATCCGGCGTCTGGTAGCGCGACTGGATCTCGAACGCGGCCTCGTTCGCGCCGCCGTGCTTCGGCCCGCGCAGCGCGCCGATCGCGCCCGTGACGGCTGAATAGATGTCCGAGCCCGTGCCCGCGATCACGCGGCCCGTGAACGTCGACGCGTTGAATTCGTGCTCCGCGTACAGGTTCAGCGACACGTGCATCGCGTCGACCCACGACTTCGACGGCTCCACGCCGTGCAGCAGATGCAGGAAGTGGCCGCCGATCGAATCGTCGTCGGTTTCGACTTCGATCCGCTTGCCGTTGTGCGAATAGTGATACCAGTACAGCAGCATCGAGCCGAGCGAGGCCATCAGCTTGTCGGCGATGTCGCGCGCGCCCGCGAGATTGTGATCGTCCTTCTCCGGCAGCACCGTGCCCAGCGCGGAGACGCCCGTGCGCATCACGTCCATCGGATGCGCGGCGGCGGGAATCCATTCGAGCACGGCCTTCACGTTCGCGGGCAGCCCGCGCAACGCTTTCAGCTTCGTCTTGTACGCAGCGAGTTCGGCGACGTTCGGCAGCTTGCCGTGCACGAGCAGATACGCGACCTCTTCGAATTCGCACGCGCCCGCGATGTCGAGAATGTCGTAGCCGCGATAGTGCAGGTCGTTGCCCGTCTTGCCGACCGTGCACAGCGCGGTGTTGCCCGCCGTCACGCCCGACAGGGCCACGGATTTCTTCGGCTTGAAGCCGCTTGTCGTTTCGGGTGCAGCCGCTTGCGTCGTATCGCTCATGCCAGAGGTCTCCTTGAGGTGCCGCTTGCGTTAGTCGTCTTGCCCGTTTTTCTGCGCGTTCTGGCTGAACAGCGCGTCGAGCTTCTGCTCGTACGCGTGATAGCCGATGCGGTCGTACAGTTCGGCCCGCGTCTGCATCGTCTCGACGACGGCCTTTTGCGTGCCGTCGCGGCGGATGGCCGTGTAAACGTTTTCAGCGGCCTTGTTCATCGCGCGGAACGCCGACAGCGGATACAGCACCAGCGACACGTCCGCGCCGCGCAGTTCTTCGACGGTAAAGAGCGGCGTCGCCCCGAACTCGGTGATGTTCGCGAGGATGGGCACCTTCACGGCCTGCGCGAACTGCTTGTACATGCCGAGCTCCGTCATCGCTTCGGGGAAGATCATGTCCGCGCCCGCTTCGACGCATGCCGCCGCGCGGTCGATGGCCGACTGCAAGCCTTCGACGGCGAGCGCATCCGTGCGCGCCATGATGACGAAGTTCGAATCGGTGCGCGCGTCGACGGCTGCCTTGATGCGGTCGACCATTTCCGCTTGCGACACGATCGCCTTGCCCGGCCGGTGTCCGCAGCGTTTCGCGCCGACCTGGTCTTCGATGTGCATCGCGCCCGCGCCCGCTTTCGTGAGCGCCTTCACGGTGCGCGCGATGTTGAACGCCGACGGGCCGAAGCCCGTATCGACATCGACGAGCAGCGGCAGATCGCATACGTCGGTGATGCGGCGCACGTCGGTCAACACGTCGTCGAGCGTCGAAATGCCGAGATCGGGCAAGCCCAGCGAGCCGGCCGCGACACCGCCGCCCGACACGTAGATCGCCTTGAAGCCCGCGCGTTGCGCGAGCAGCGCGTGATTCGCGTTGATCGCGCCGACGATCTGCAACGGCTTTTCGGCGGCCACGGCCGCGCGAAACGCGGCGCCCGCGGACGGTTGTGCGGTCGTGCTCATGATGCGGACTCCTTCGTCGCGGGCATGTCGTTCGGCCCGAAAAGCGGCGCGGCTTCGGCGGGCACCGCGCGGCCCGTCGAGCGGGCGCGGCGCAGCACCGACCAGTAATAGCGATAGCTCGCGCGATCGTGCAGCGAGTCGCGATGGCGCGTCGGGCCCCATTGCGTCGATTGCGCGGCGAGCAGGATCTCCGTCGCCGTCGCGATCTCTTCGTCGCGCGGCGCAAAGGCCGACACGATCGCAGGAATCTGCGCGGGGTGAATGCTCCACATGCGCGTGTAGCCGAATTCGTTGCGGGCACGCAGCGCATCGTTCGCGACCACGTCCATATCGCGCACTTCCGTCGATACGTTGTGCGACGGCACCTTGCCATGCGCATGACAAGCCGCCGAAATCTCGAGCTTCGCGCGCCGCACGAGGGGGTGATCGAACTGGCCCGGCGAGCGCATCGCGCTGTCGGGAATCGCGCCGTCATGCGCGGACACGAAGTCCATCAGGCCGAAGCTCAGTGCCTCGACGCCCGGCAGTGCGGCGAGATCGAACACGCGCGCGAGCGCGCCGTGCGTTTCGATCAGCAAATGGACGGGGACGGGCTTCGCGATGCCAAGCTCGCGCCGCGTGGCCTCGATGAACGCGCACATTTCGGCGGCATCGGGCACGTTGCGGATTTTCGGCAGCGTGATGTAGGCAGGGGCGCCCTTTGCGGCGCGCAGGATGAGGCGCACGTCGTCGCGCCAGTGCGCGTGGTTGAAATCGTGAATGCGCACGCCGACGCGGCCGAACCGGTCGTGCTCGCCACCGACGAGCGATGCGACGAGCTCGGCATGCTCCGCCTCTCGGCCCACTTGCGCGCCGTCTTCGCAATCGAGCGTGACATCGAAGACAGGCCCGAGCTGCTGCTGCAACGCGAGCGATTTGAGCATCAGCTTTTCGCTGCCCGCGTAGTGATCGCAGGCAGGCAGCACAGCAGGCGGCGCTTCGCCGTCAAACAGGACTTCGGCGGGAGTCAGTGCGCGCATTGTCGGCGTCGGGAGCGTGTTTGAAAATTCTGATTCGGACGCGTTCTGTCCGTTTTCGGCCCGCGTCGAAGCAGGTCGAACAGGCGGATGAATCAAAACGCGTTCGGATCAGTTGCGATCTGCCGCATGCCGTCTGCCGCGCAGAGCGTCATGCAAGAGATCGGACGTAAAAAACCGGAACCCGCCGCGCTGCAACGGAGTCCCGGTTCGTGTCTGCATCCGGCGATTAGCCGAGCAGGTGCTGAACGCCGTCGCGCTCTTCGAGCAGCTCGTTCAGCGTGTTGTCCATCTTCTCGCGCGAGAACGCGTCGATCGACAGGCCTTCGACACGCTTGTACTCGCCGTTTTCGCACGTCACGGCCACGCCGTAGACGATGTCTTCGGGGATGCCGTACGAGCCGTCCGACGGAATGCCCATCGTCACCCACTTGCCGTTCGTACCGAGCACCCAGTCACGCACGTGGTCGATCGCCGCGTTGGCCGCCGAAGCCGCCGACGACAGGCCGCGCGCTTCGATGATCGCCGCGCCGCGCTTGCCGACCGTCGGGATGAACGTGTTGCGATTCCATTCGTCGTCGTTGATCAGCTTCGTCAGGTCCTTGCCCTCGGCCGTTGCGACGCGGAAGTCCGGGTACATCGTCGGCGAGTGGTTGCCCCACACGACGAGTTTTTCGATCGACGAAACGGGCTTGCCCGACTTCGCGGCGAGTTGCGACAGCGCGCGGTTGTGGTCGAGGCGCAGCATGGCCGTGAAGTTCTTCTTCGGCAGATCGGGTGCCGACTTCATTGCGATGTACGCGTTCGTGTTCGCCGGGTTGCCGACGACCAGCACCTTCACGTCGCGGCTAGCGACTTCGTTCAGCGCCTTGCCCTGAACCGTGAAGATTTCGGCGTTCGCCGACAGCAGGTCTTTGCGCTCCATGCCTTTCGAACGCGGACGCGCGCCGACCAGCAGTGCGACGTCGGCATCCTTGAACGCGACCTTGGGATCGTCAGTCACCACGACACCCGCGAGCAGCGGGAACGCGCAGTCTTCGAGTTCCATCACGACGCCTTTGACGGCGGCTTGCGCTTGCGGCAGGTCCAGCAACTGCAGGATGACCGGCTGGTCCTTGCCGAGCATGTCGCCATTGGCGATACGGAACAGCAGGGAGTAACCGATTTGACCTGCGGCGCCAGTGACGGCAACGCGCTTTGCGGGCTTAGCCATTGAGAAATCTCCAGGACGATGCGTTGAACGCTAGGGAAAACGCCATTCTATATGCGCGTTACGCGAAGCGTGGTTTAAGCACGGCGAATTCGCTGCGCGAGCCTTGCGGGCGTTCACGAGAAGGCCAGAAGGCACGCCGCCGGCGAAACCGCCATGCCGGATAATCGATGCTGCCGAGCGCGGGGAACGGGGGATGCTGGCGAGGCTCGCCTCGCGGCGATGCCGGACGTGACCGCTGCATGGCGCGGGCTCCTGCAAACAGCGCGTTTCGGCGGGCATTGACGGCGCATGCCGGGCAATGCAGGGCGAAGCGAAACCTGGACTGCGTGAGGGAACGGCGTGATGCAGGGTGGCCTTCAGTGCATCACGCTGTTGACACGAAGCGCTGTCAAAAATGCGTGGCACTACCCGCAAACCCTTGCTCGACAAGGAGTGTAGGATTCGGGGCGCACAAAGTCAACAGTATCTTATGTCTTATATAAGACATAATTATTGCGGCAAAAAATCTGGACGGCATGAGGCGCTTTGTGTTGAAATGCGCGCATGAATTCGAACCAGGCCAGCACAGCAAACCCTCCCGGCGCGTCCGGCGCGGGTGACGCCGCGCCTGTCTCCACGCCGGCTCCATCGCCGACCTTCAGTCCTCTTTATCAGCAGATCAAGGCGCTCATCACGCAGAGTCTCGAGTCGGGCGAATGGAAGCCCGGCGAGATCATTCCAAGTGAAGTCGAGCTGGCCGCGCGTTACAAGGTCAGCCAGGGCACCGTGCGCAAGGCGATCGACGAACTTGCCGCCGACAACCTGCTGGTGCGCCGCCAGGGCAAAGGCACGTTTGTTGCCACGCACAACGAAGACCGCGCCCAGTTCCGCTTCCTGCGCCTTCTCGCCGACGACGGCGCCGAGCATCCACATATCAGCCGGTTGCTCGAATGCCGGCGTCTGCGCGCGTCGGCGGAAATCGCGCGGCAACTGGATCTGAAGCCGGCCGATCCCGTCGTGCTGATCAAGCGTCTCCTGACCTTCGACGGCGAAGACACCGTGCTCGACGAAATCTGGCTGCCGGGCGGCGTGTTCCGCGGGCTGACGCTCGAGCGCCTGTCGGAGTACAAGGGGCCGCTCTATGCGATGTTCGAAACGGAGTTCGGCACGCGGATGATCCGCGCATCGGAGAAGATTCGCGCCGTCGCCGCGGACCCGGCCGTTGCAGATCTGCTGCATGTGCCGACGGGATTTCCGCTGTTATCCGTGGAGCGCGTGTCCTATACCTATGGAGACCGTCCCGTCGAAGTTCGACGAGGATGGTATGTCACAACCGGGTATTACTATCAGAACGACTTGAGTTGAGCGAAGCAGCTTTGCCGCGGGCTTGCGGCGAGGCGTGCCGGTGCCTTTACGTGCGCGTGGCGTAACGCTGTCTTGTGCGGGGTTTCGCTGCAGCGCGAAATAAAAAGGCGCTAAAATTGCGGATTAGTGTGACTACATAGTAGGGGTCTAGCATGGCTGAAGCCGTAAAAAAACCGAGGCCGGAATTCCGGAACATCGGTATCGGGCAGATATTGACGTCGTATCGTCTTCCTCTCGCGGGGCGCGTGTCGATTCTTCACCGCTTGAGCGGTGGACTGCTCTTCATCTTCCTTCCGTTCCTGCTGTACCTCTTCGATCAGAGTCTCACATCTGAACTCAGTTTCGAAGTTTTCAAGGGCTTCCTGTCCAACATCATCGTCAAGCTCATCACGCTCGTTCTCGCGTGGGCCTTCCTGTTCCACTTCTGCGCCGGCGTCCGTCACCTGTTGATGGACATGAACCATGACGCAGTGTCGAAGGAACGCGGCAAGAACACGTCGATCGTCGTGTTCGTCGTGTCGTCGGTGTTGACGATTGCATTCGCGCTCAAACTGTTCGGAGCATTCTAAAAAAATGTCAGCTAATAACCGTGTTGGCTCGAAGCGCCTCGTCGTCGGCGCTCACTACGGTCTGCGCGACTGGCTCGCACAGCGCGTCACGGCCGTCATCATGGCCGTCTACACCATCATCCTGCTGTGCTGGTTCTTCGGCGCGCAGGCATTCTCTTACGACGGCTGGGCCGCGATCTTCGCTACGCAGTGGATGAAGCTCGCCACATTCGTGACGCTGCTGTCGCTGTTCTATCACGCCTGGGTGGGCGTGCGCGACATCTGGATGGACTACGTCAAGCCCGTTGGCACGCGCCTTCTGCTTCAAGCGTTGACGATCGTCTGGCTGCTCGCTTGCGCGGGCTACGCTGCGCAGATTCTCTGGAGAGTGTAAAAGAATGGCTGCAATCAAGAATTCTCTGCCGCGTCGCCGCTTCGACGTGGTCATCGTCGGCGCAGGCGGCTCCGGGATGCGCGCCTCGCTGCAACTCGCGCGCGCCGGTCTTTCGGTCTGCGTGCTGTCGAAGGTCTTCCCGACGCGCTCGCACACGGTCGCTGCTCAAGGCGGCATCGGCGCATCGCTCGGCAACATGAGCGAAGACAACTGGCACTATCACTTCTACGACACTATCAAGGGCTCCGACTGGCTCGGCGACCAGGACGCGATCGAGTTCATGTGCCGCGAAGCGCCGAACGCAGTGTACGAACTGGAACACTTCGGCATGCCGTTCGACCGCAACGCGGACGGCACGATCTATCAGCGCCCGTTCGGCGGCCACACCGCGAATTACGGCGAAAAGCCCGTGCAGCGCGCTTGCGCAGCGGCTGACCGTACCGGCCACGCGCTGCTGCACACGCTGTATCAGCAGAACGTCGCGGCCAAGACGACGTTCTTCGTCGAATGGATGGCGCTGGACCTGATCCGCGACGCCGACGGCGACGTGCTCGGCGTGACCGCGCTCGAAATGGAAACGGGCGACGTCTACATCCTCGAAGGCAAGACGACGCTGTTCGCCACGGGCGGCGCCGGCCGAATCTTCGCGGCATCGACGAACGCGTTCATCAACACGGGCGACGGCCTCGGCATGGCGGCCCGCTCGGGCATCGCGCTGCAGGACATGGAGTTCTGGCAATTCCATCCGACGGGCGTGGCGGGCGCGGGCGTGCTGATCACGGAAGGCGTGCGCGGCGAAGGCGGCATTCTGCGCAACTCGAACGGCGAGCGCTTCATGGAGCGCTACGCGCCGACGCTGAAGGATCTGGCGCCGCGCGACTTCGTTTCGCGCTCGATGGACCAGGAAATCAAGGAAGGCCGTGGCGTCGGTCCGAACAAGGACCACGTGCTGCTCGACCTGTCGCACATCGGCGCTGAGACGATCATGAAGCGTCTGCCGTCGATCCGCGAAATCGCGCTGAAGTTCGCGAACGTCGACTGCATCAAGGAGCCGATCCCCGTCGTGCCGACCATCCACTACCAGATGGGCGGCATTCCGACGAACATCCACGGCCAGGTCGTGGGTACGTCGAAGGGTCACGAAGAGCCCGTCAACGGCTTCTATGCCGTCGGCGAATGCTCGTGCGTGTCGGTCCACGGCGCGAACCGCCTGGGCACGAACTCGCTGCTCGACCTCGTGGTGTTCGGCCGTGCCGCCGGCAACCACATCGTCAAGCACGTGAAGGAAATCAAGGAACACAAGCCGCTGCCGGCCGACGCTGCCGACTTCGCGCTGTCGCGTCTCGCGAAGCTCGACAACTCCAGCTCCGGTGAATACGCGCAGGTTGTCGCGGGCGACATCCGCTCGACGATGCAGGCGCATGCAGGTGTGTTCCGCACGTCGAAGCTGCTGGCCGAAGGCGTGGACAAGATGAAGGAACTGAAGGAACGCGCGGCTCACGTCCATCTGAAGGACAAGTCGAAAGTGTTCAACACCGCGCGCGTCGAAGCGCTCGAAGTGGAGAACCTGATCGAAGTGGCGCGCGCGACGATGGTGTCGGCGGAGGCTCGCAAGGAAAGCCGCGGCGCGCACGCGCAGAGCGACTTCGAACATCGCGACGACGAAAACTGGCTGCGCCATACGCTGTGGTTCAGCGAAGGCGATCGCCTCGACTACAAGCCGGTTCACATGCAGCCGCTGACCGTCGAATCGGTGCCGCCGAAAGCGCGTACCTTCTAAGGCACATCAAAGGATCTGAGAAATGGCCAAGCGTACTTTTGAAATCTACCGCTACGACCCGGACAAGGACGCAGCGCCGCGCATGCAGACGTACGAGATCGAAATCGACTCGCACGAGCGCATGCTGCTGGACGCGCTCGTCAAGCTGAAGGCACTGGACGAAACGCTGTCGTTCCGCCGTTCGTGCCGCGAAGGCGTGTGCGGTTCGGACGCGATGAACATCAACGGCAAGAACGGTCTTGCCTGCCTGACGAACCTGAACGACCTGCCGCAGAAGATCGTGCTGCGTCCGCTGCCGGGCCTGCCCGTCGTGCGCGACCTGATCTGCGACTTCACGCAGTTCTTCAACCAGTATCACTCGATCAAGCCGTACCTGATCAACGATACGCCGCCGCCGGAAAAGGAACGTCTGCAGTCGCCGGAAGAGCGCGATGAGCTCGACGGCCTGTACGAGTGCATCCTGTGCGCCAGCTGCTCGACGTCGTGCCCGAGCTTCTGGTGGAACCCGGACAAGTTCGTCGGCCCGGCGGGCCTGCTGCAAGCCTATCGCTTCATCGCGGACAGCCGCGATCAGGCGACGGGCGAGCGTCTCGACAACCTGGAAGATCCGTACCGTCTGTTCCGTTGCCATACGATCATGAACTGCGTCGACGTGTGCCCGAAGGGCCTCAATCCGACGAAAGCGATCGGCAAGATCAAGGAATTGATGGTTCGCCGCGCTGTCTGAGATGGACGGATCACCGCATCAGTCCGACCCTCTACGCCGCGCGCGTCTCCGCTGGCGCGCGCGGCGCGGCCTGCTGGAAAACGATCTGATCTTCGAGCGTTTTTTCAGCCGATATGAGCATGACCTCAGTGATGCGGACGTAGGCGCGCTCACGCGCCTGCTCGAACTGAGCGATAACGACCTGATGGACTTGCTTCTCGCACGCAAGGAACCAGAAGGCGACCTCGCCGACGCCGACGTCGCGCGAGTGCTGGAGATGCTGCGCACTGTGTGAGCGTCACAGGTGCGCAGACAAGTTTGATCCAGGCGTGCAATTGTCGAAACCCTGTTTCCATACTTTCGATTGAGGATGTGCTATGACCCCGTCAGATGTTAAAGCCACGCTATCGTTCAGCGACAACTCGCCGAGCGTTGAAATGCCGATTTACAAGGGTTCGATGGGCCCGGACGTGATCGACATCCGTAAGCTGTACGGTCAAACCGGCAAGTTCACGTATGATCCGGGCTTCATGTCGACGGCGTCGTGCAACTCGGCGATCACCTACATCGACGGCGACAAGGGCGAGCTGCTCTATCGCGGCTTCCCGATCGACAATCTCGCGCAAAACGCTGACTTCCTCGAAACGTGCTACCTGCTGCTGAAGGGCGACCTGCCGAACCAGGCGCAGAAGGACGAGTTCGTGAAGACGGTCACGAACCATACGATGGTTCACGAGCAGATGCAGTTCTTCTTCCGCGGTTTCCGCCGCGACGCGCACCCGATGGCGATTCTCGTCGCCGCAGTCGGCGCGCTGTCGGCGTTCTACCACGACTCGCTCGACATCAATAACCCGCGTCACCGTGAAGTTTCCGCGATCCGCATGATCGCGAAGCTGCCGACGCTGGTCGCGATGGCCTACAAGTACTCGATCGGCCAGCCGTTCGTGTATCCGCAGAACAATCTGTCGTACAGCGCGAACTTCATGCGCATGATGTTCTCGAACCCGTGCGAAGAGTACAAGGTCAACGAAGTGCTGGTCCGCGCGCTGGACCGCATCCTGATCCTGCACGCAGACCACGAGCAGAACGCGTCGACGTCGACGGTGCGTCTCGCCGGTTCGTCGGGCGCGAATCCGTTCGCGTGTATCGCGGCCGGTATCGCCTGTCTGTGGGGCCCGGCGCACGGCGGCGCGAACGAAGCCGCGCTGAACATGCTCGAAGAAATCGGCTCGGTCGACAACATTCCTGAGTTCATCAAGCAGGTGAAGGACAAGAACTCGGGCGTGAAGCTGATGGGCTTCGGCCACCGCGTGTACAAGAACTACGATCCGCGCGCGAAGCTGATGCGCGAAACGTGCCACGAAGTGCTGAACGAACTGGGCCTGCACGACGACCCGCTGTTCAAGCTCGCGATGGCACTCGAAAAGATCGCGCTGGAAGACGAATACTTCGTGTCGCGCAAGCTGTACCCGAACGTCGATTTCTACTCGGGCATCGTTCAGCGCGCGCTGGGCATCCCGACGTCGATGTTCACGTGCATCTTCGCGATGGCGCGTACCGTCGGCTGGATCGCGCAGTGGAACGAAATGATCGCCGATCCCGAGCAGAAGATCGGCCGTCCGCGTCAGCTCTTCATCGGCGAAACGCTGCGTGAAGCAAAGCCGATCGCCAAGCGCTAAGCAACGGGCGCGCTAGCGCCTCGAGCACGCGTCAAACGCATCGCAGAAACACCTCAACGGTTCGCCGTTGGGGTGTTTTATTTTGCGCGCCCGATTCCTTTGTGCCTGCTGGTCCGCTCCAGCGACGGCGGGCGCACATCGAGCGGGGGCTGTGGCGCGCCGGCGGGCGCATGTCCGTGCGTTTCGAAGAACTGGCGCCACGCGCTCGGCGTCATGCCGCGCGCCGCGAGGAACTGACGATTGAAATTGGCGAGATTCGGAATACCCGCTTTCGTCGCGATCACTGAAACGGGCCACGTCGTCGCCGTCAGTTGACGCGATGCGTAACCGATGCGCACGCGGCTCAGATAGCGGCCCACGCTTTCGCCGACGTGCAGCATGAAATGACGATGCAGCGAGCGCTCGGAAAGATGCGCGACGGCACACAGATCGGCGATGCGCAGCGGCTCGTCGAAGCGCCTGTCGATGAGATCGAGCACGCGGTTCAGGCGCTCCGCCTCGGAGGCCATCTCGTCGGACTTGCCCGTGTGCGCCGACGGCGACGCGAGCGGCTGCGCATCGGCATCGGCGAGCCGGGCGAGTATGTCGAGCACGGCCGCAAGACGCGTGCGCGGTTCGGCATCGAGCAGCGCATCGGTTTGCCCGCGCATCATCGCCGTTGCGGACGGATCGAAATGCAGGCCCGGCGCTGCGCGCCGCAACAGCTTGGAAAGCGGCGCAAACTCCGGGCAGCAGTCGGCCACCCGCCGCGCCCAATCCCCGCTAAACCAAACGACGATCGCCACCTGCGGACGCCCCGCATCGACGGGCGCCGTCGAGGCCCACGTGTGCGGCATGTCGGGCGGTACGAGCACGAGATCGTCGGTGGCGTAATCGTCGACGTGATCGCCGATAAAGCGGCGGCCCCGGCTGTTCAGCGTCAGCGTCAACTCGTATTCCGGATGGTGATGCCATTCGAACGGAATCTGCGCGAGCCGCCGGTGATAGACGCGCACCGAGCAGCCGTCGGGAATCGTCACGTGTTCGTATTGCGGCTTCATCGGCGGCTCCTGGCTGTCCTGGATAACGCGGTACGGAGGGTGCTGGCTGCGTGTCCGAATTGTATCGATAAATGGCTGGATTACATCGCCGGTGACTGTCGAAGATGCCTAATCTGGCGGTACACGATCAGTCCAACGGAGACATGACATGCCACTCATCATCGACAACATACCCGAGGCGATCCGCAGCACGAAGCGCGCTCTGCGCGACGCGCTGCCGGACTATGCGAAGGTGTTCCGCGAAGTCGAAGGCGCGATCGCCCGGCAGGTCGAAGCGATCCGGCGCGAGCGCGAGCGCGGCGAGGAGGCGATACCTGTGTTCGATTACGCGTCGATTGCATCGGGCGACGTCGATCCGCGCGTCGTCGCACGCATTAAGGAGCGTGGCGCGTGCGTCGTGCGCCGCGTGTTCGATCCGCAGCAGGCGAGCGAATGGAACGACGAAATCGCACAATACGTCGCGAGCAACCACCTCGACGACCGGCTCGCGCATCGCGCGGAGGACAAATACTTCGGCACGCTGGCGTCGAGCAAGCCGCAGATCTACGGCGTGTACTGGTCGAAGCCTCAGACGCTCGCGCGCCAGTCCGAGCAGTTGACGAACACGCGCGTGTTTCTCAACCGGCTATGGCGCGCGGAAAGCGAAGGCAAGCGCCATTTCGATCCCGATCGCGTGCCTGTCTACGCGGATCGTATCCGCCGGCGGCCGCCGGGCTCGGAATCGCTGGGCCTGTCGCCGCACGTCGACGGCGGCTCGGTCGAACGGTGGCTCGATCCGAATTACCGGAAGGTCTATCGGCACGTGCTGTCGGGCAACTGGCGCGCATACGACGCGTACGACGCCGCGTTCCGTCCCGATGCCGAGGAGATTCCGTCGCCCGCCGTGTGCTCGATGTTCCGCACGTTCCAGGGCTGGACGGCGCTGACCGCGCAAGGCCCCGGCGACGGCACGCTGCAACTGGTTCCGATCGCGAACGCGATGTCTTACATCCTGCTGCGCGCGCTTCAGAACGACGTTCCCGACGACGAGTTGTGCGGCGCGCAACCGTCGCGCGCGCTGTCGATCAAGCGGGAGTGGCACGCGTTGCTGCTCGAAGCCGTCACGCCGATTCCCCACATGCAGCCGGGCGACGTTGTCTTCTGGCACTGCGACGTCGTGCATTCCGTCGAAGACGCGCATCGCGGTAGCGGTTACAGCAACGTGATGTATATCGCGTCGGCGCCGTGGTGCGCGAAGAACGAGGCGTATCTGAAGCGCCAGTTGCCGAGCTTCATCCGCGGCGAGAGCCCGCCCGACTTTCCGTCCGATCACTTCGAAACGGACTTCATCGGGCGCGCGACCGAAAGCGATCTGACGCCGCTCGGCCGCGCGCAACTCGGGTTCGACCTCTGAGCGAACTGCGGGCGCTAGAGCGCGTGGCTCCTAAACGGCAGGTGCGAAGCGCAGCGGGAGAAAAACGCACACCGCTGGTAGTGCCGATACAGGTATCGGCACTACCAGCCAACTCCATGTTTTTTATCGGTTTTTTCGATGGCTGGTGAGCCCCTGGCGCCAACTGCGTGGCATAATCGACCGGACACGAACTGCCCGTTGTCATTACTACCCCGCATACCATGGCACAGACTCTCTACGACAAATTGTGGAACACGCACGTGATCCACACGGAAGAAGACGGTACGGCAATTCTCTACATCGACCGTCATCTGCTGCATGAAGTGACCAGCCCGCAGGCGTTCGAAGGCCTGAAGCTGGCGCAGCGCCCGGTGTGGCGCATCAGCGCTAATCTGGCTGTGTCGGATCACAACGTTCCCACCACGGATCGCAGCCACGGCATCGCCGATCCCGTGTCGAAGCTGCAGGTCGACACGCTCGACTCGAACTGCGATTCGTTCGGCATCACGCAGTTCAAGATGAACGACCTGCGCCAGGGCATCGTGCACATCATCGGTCCGGAGCAGGGCGCGACGCTGCCGGGCATGACGATCGTCTGCGGCGACTCGCATACGTCGACGCACGGCGCGTTCGGCGCGTTGGCGCACGGCATCGGCACGTCGGAAGTCGAGCACGTGCTGGCCACGCAGACGCTGCTGCAGAAGAAGAGCAAGAACATGCTGGTGAAGGTCGAAGGCGCGTTGCCTCGCGGCTGCACCGCGAAGGACATCGTGCTCGCGATCATCGGCAAGATCGGCACGGCGGGCGGCACGGGCTACGCAATCGAATTCGGCGGCTCGACGATTCGCGCGCTGTCGATGGAAGGCCGCATGACCGTCTGCAACATGGCGATCGAAGCGGGCGCGCGCGCCGGCATGGTCGCCGTCGACGATACGACGATCGAATACCTGAAGGGCCGTCCGTTCTCGCCGGAAGGCGTCGAATGGGATCAGGCCGTCGAGTACTGGAAGCAGTTCAAGTCCGACCCGGACGCGAGTTTCGATCGCGTGGTCGAGCTGAACGCGGCGGAAATCGTGCCGCAGGTTACGTGGGGCACGTCGCCCGAAATGGTCACGTCTGTCGACGGCCGCGTGCCCGATCCGGAGAAAGAGAAAGACCCGGTGAAGCGCGACGCGATGGAACGCGCGCTGCAATACATGGCGCTCGAACCGAATCTGCCCATCGAATCGATCAAGCCGGACAAGATCTTCATCGGTTCGTGCACGAACGCGCGCATCGAAGACCTGCGCGCGGCCGCGTGGGTCGTGAAGAAGCTGGGCCGCCGCGTCGCGTCGAACGTCCGTCTCGCGATGGTCGTGCCCGGCTCGGGTCTCGTGAAGGCGCAGGCCGAGCGCGAAGGGCTCGACAAGGTGTTCACCGACGCCGGTTTCGAATGGCGCGAGCCGGGCTGTTCGATGTGTCTCGCGATGAACGCCGACCGGCTCGAGCCGGGCGAGCGTTGCGCGTCCACGTCGAACCGCAACTTCGAAGGCCGTCAGGGTGCGGGCGGACGCACGCACCTCGTGAGCCCCGCAATGGCCGCGGCTGCCGCCATCGAAGGGCATTTCGTCGACATTCGCAAGCTGGGATGACACGCAACATGAACATCGATCGCATCGCACTTCTGCGCCGATTCGCACTCGCGACGCTCGCCGGGCTGCTGCTCGGACTCGCCGGTTGCAACACGGTGCATGGCTTTGGCGAAGACCTGCAGCATCTGGGCGGGTCGATCAGCGACAAGGCAGCAAAGTAAGCGGTTTTTGATTCGCCGGACGCGCCTGCCGCGCACAGCGCGCGCCGTCCGGCTTCGAACAGGCGAAAGCGTCATGGAAAAATTCATCGTACACACCGGCGTCGTGGCGCCGCTCGATCGCGAGAACGTCGACACCGACGCGATCATTCCGAAGCAGTTCCTGAAGTCGATCAAGCGCACGGGCTTCGGTCCCAACGCGTTCGACGAGTGGCGTTACCTCGATCACGGCGAGCCGGGTCAGGACAACTCGAAGCGTCCGCTGAATCCCGATTTCGTGCTGAATCAGCCGCGCTATCAAGGCGCGTCGGTCCTGCTCGCGCGCCAGAACTTCGGCTGCGGCAGCTCGCGCGAGCACGCGCCGTGGGCGCTGCAACAGTACGGCTTCCGCGCGATCATCGCGCCGAGCTTCGCGGACATCTTCTACAACAACTGCTTCAAGAACGGCCTGTTGCCGATCGTTCTGACGGAGCAGCAGGTCGACCATCTGTTCAACGAAACATTTGCGTTCACCGGCTTCCAGCTGACCGTCGATCTCGACAAGCAGGTCGTGCGCACGACGGACGGCGGCACCGAGTATCCGTTCGAGGTCGCCGCGTTTCGCAAGTATTGTCTGCTGAACGGCTTCGACGACATCGGCCTCACGCTGCGCCACGCGGACAAGATTCGCCAGTTCGAGGCGGAGCGCATCGCGAAGCAGCCGTGGCTGAATCACCGCCTCGTGCGCTGAAGCGCGCGTTCGCGCTCAGGCTCACGTTGAAGCGCCCGATAAAAGCCAGATAGAAATCAACAAGGAATACGCATGAAGATCGCAGTGTTGCCGGGCGACGGCATCGGCAAGGAAATCGTCAAGGAAGCAGTCAAGGTTCTGAACGTGCTCGGCGAGAAGTTCGAGCTGGAAGAGGCGCCCGTCGGCGGCGCGGGTTACGAAGCGGCGGGCCATCCGCTGCCGGAAGCCACGCTGAAGCTCGCGAAGGAAGCGGACGCGATTCTGTTCGGCGCGGTCGGCGACTGGAAATACGACTCGCTCGAGCGCTCGCTGCGCCCGGAGCAGGCGATTCTCGGCCTGCGCAAGCATCTGCAGCTCTTCGCGAACTTCCGTCCGGCGATCTGCTATCCGCAGCTGACGGGCGCTTCGTCGCTGAAGCCGGAAATCGTGTCGGGCCTCGACATCCTAATCGTGCGCGAGCTGAACGGCGACATCTACTTCGGCCAGCCGCGCGGCGTGCGCCAGGCGCCGGACGGTCTGTTCGAAGGCGCGAAGGAAGGCTTCGACACGATGCGCTATGCGGAGCCCGAAATCCGCCGCATCGCGCACGTCGCGTTCCAGGCGGCGCAGAAGCGCGGCAAGAAGCTGACTTCCGTCGACAAGGCGAACGTGCTCGAAACGTCGCAGTTCTGGAAGGACATCATGATCGACGTGTCGAAGGAATACGCGGACGTCGAGCTGTCGCACATGTACGTCGATAACGCGGCGATGCAGCTCGTGAAGGCGCCGAAGTCGTTCGACGTGATCGTCACGGGCAACATGTTCGGCGACATTCTGTCCGACGAGGCCGCGATGCTGACGGGCTCGATCGGCATGCTGCCGTCGGCGTCGCTCGACAAGAACAACAAGGGCCTGTACGAGCCGTCGCACGGTTCCGCGCCGGATATCGCGGGCAAGGGCATTGCGAATCCGCTCGCGACCATTCTCTCGGCCGCGATGATGCTGCGTTATTCGCTGAACAAGGCCGAGCAGGCCGATCGCATCGAAAGCGCCGTGAAGAAAGTGCTGGAGCAGGGCTATCGCACGGGCGACATCGTCACGCCGGGTTGCCAGCAGGTCGGCACGTCGGCGATGGGCGATGCCGTCGTCGCGGCGCTGTAACGCGCGCTGTTTTTCAGGCAAATACGCGTGAATCGGCCGGTTTCGTGCTGATTCACGCAAAACGCGGCGTACGCGCCGCAAAAAGCGGGTTTTCGTGTAGACTCCAGCGATGGCGACGATTCCTCAAATCACCTCGATTTCGACACTGCGCGGCAAAACGGCCCGCGTGGTAGCGCTCGCCATTACCACCAAAACGATTACCCCGAAAACGATCACGAAGCGCTGATCGTCCGTCGTGCCCGCCCATCTTCCCCGCGCGGTCACGCCGGGCAAAGTTGCGGGGAAGTGTCCACTCGAAGGGTAAGTCATGAACGTAGGTCTCGTAGGTTGGCGCGGCATGGTCGGCAGCGTCCTGATGCAGCGTATGCAAGAGGAACGCGATTTCGATCTGATCGAACCGGTGTTTTTCAGCACCAGCAACGCGGGCGGCAATGCGCCGTCGTTCGCCAAGAACGAGACCAAGCTCAAAGATGCGACAAGCATCGACGACCTGAAGAAGTGCGACGCCATCATCTCCTGCCAGGGCGGCGACTACACGAACGAAGTGTTCCCCAAGCTGCGCGCTGCAGGCTGGAACGGCTACTGGATCGACGCGGCGTCGGCGCTGCGCATGAAGGATGACGCCGTCATCATCCTCGATCCCGTCAACCTCGACGTGATCAAGGACGCGCTGGTCAAGGGCCAGAAGAATTTCATCGGCGGCAACTGCACGGTCAGCCTGATGCTGATGGCGCTGGGCGGCCTCTTCCGCGAAAACCTCGTTGACTGGATGACGGCCATGACGTATCAGGCCGCATCGGGCGCGGGCGCGCAAAACATGCGCGAACTGCTGCAGCAGATGGGCACGCTGTGCGGCTCGGCGAAGGAAGACCTGGCTGATCCGTCGTCGGCGATTCTCGACATCGACCGCCGCGTGCTGTCCGCGATGAACAGCGAGCGCATGCCGACCGACCACTTCGGCGTGCCGCTCGCCGGCTCGCTGATTCCGTGGATCGACAAGGATCTCGGCGACGGCATGTCGAAGGAAGAGTGGAAGGGCGGCGCGGAAACCAACAAGATTCTCGGCAAGCCCGCGATGGGCGAGCCGGGCTCGATCCCTGTCGATGGCCTGTGCGTGCGCATCGGCGCAATGCGCTGCCACTCGCAGGCGCTGACCATCAAGCTGAAGAAGGACGTGCCGCTCGACGAAGTGAATGGCATCCTCGCATCGGCGAACGACTGGGTGAAGGTCGTGCCGAACGAGCGCGAAGCGTCGATCCGCGATCTGTCGCCCGCCGTCGTGACGGGCACGCTGACGGTTCCCGTCGGCCGTCTGCGCAAGCTGGCGATGGGCGGCGAATATCTGTCGGCGTTCACGGTCGGCGACCAGTTGCTGTGGGGCGCTGCGGAGCCGCTGCGTCGTATGCTTCGCATTCTGCTCGACAAGTAAAGTAAACTACGCGCGATCAGCTCAACGACGCGTAAAAAACTCCAGAAAGCGTCGCGATTCTCGCGGCGCTTTTTTCATTTGGGCATTACCGAATCTTGTCGCCAACACTCTTCAACATGTGCCGCATGGCCATGCAACAAAGGTCCCGATGACGACCCGATTCCAGATTCTTCCCGCCGCTTTGCGCAGCGGCTCGCATCAGATCGCGGCAGCAGTAGCGATCGTATTTGCCGGCGCGCTTTCGACACCCGGCGCGGCATTCGCGCAGACAGCCGCCACAAGCGCTGCGACGGCCGGCGCGCCGTCCGGTGCGGACGCTGGCGCGATGCAATTCACCGTTCAGCCAGGTCAATCGCTGAACGATGCCGCGATTGCGCTCACGCAGTCGCGCGATCGCGCCGTGCTGGCGCGCGCGGCGAAAGCGATTTTCGACGCGAATCCGAACGCATTCATGGGGCACGATCCGAGCCGCTTGAGGCTGGGTGCCGTCCTGAACTTGCCGCCCGTCGATGCGACGGGCGCGGCAGCCAGCGCGGCTGCGGCGGCGGAGCCGGCGTCCGCGCCAGGCTCGACGGCACAGGTAGCGTCTAACGCTTCCGCGACAGCACCATCGGCACTGACACCTGCCGCACCGGCCGATACGGGCGCGACCGCGGCCGCTGGAACGGGGGCTTCGTCGACGTCGACCGCGCAGCCTTCGCAGGGCGCCAGCGCGCCAGCAACAACCGAACCGACGCCGGCCGCTGGCTCGCAGGCTGCGGGCGCGACCGCGCAGTCGGCATTGGCGGCGAGCGGCACGCATGGGTGGACGGGCTCGATCCAGAGCAGCGCACCGGCCGCCAGCGCGCAGCCCGCATCGCAGGCGCATCCGCAGGTTTCGAGCTTGCAGCAGTTGCTCGCACTGAAAAACCGCGTGCTGATGGAATTGCAGAAGCACGGTATCGGCAAGCAGCCGGCGTCGAACGGGAACGCTGCGACCGCGCCGGGTGCGACACAGCCTTCGGATTCGACGGCTGGCGCCAGCGCGCCCGCCAATGGGACGCCCGCCGCCCCAACACCGGCACCGGCAGCGACGCACCCTGCCAGCGGACCCGCTGGTATTCCGCAGGAGTATGTGGGCGTGGCGGCCGCCGTCGGCGCGGTGCTCGTGGCGCTGCTTGCCGGTCTGACGATGCGCCGGCGCCGCAAGGCCGCGCGCGAAGAGGCGGCGGCGAGCGAGGCGTTCGCGCCTGGCGATGAATCGCCGCGCGTCGCGCCGGATGCGGCACGGGTTCACGACGAAACGCCTGCCGCGCCGAAAGCACCGACGCCCGCTGACATGCGTCCGGGCTCGCCAGCGCCCGCCGCTGCGACTGCGCCCGTCGCCGAAAGCGAAACGAAGTCGGAACCTGAAACGTTCGACGAAGCGTCGGCTGAAGCGGGCCTGGCGGCGGCTGCGTCGTTGGGCGCCGACGCATTGCCGCGCGAGTCGCTCGATCCCGCGCGCGAGGAAGCGCGTACCGCCGAGGCTGCCGCGCAGGAACAGGCCTCGCGCGAACAGGCTGCGCAAACGGCCGATCGTGCCGCTGAAGCCACGCGCGTCGAGCCGTCGCTCGACGAATTGCCGATTCACGCGCCCACCGAGCCGCCCGCGCATCAAGCGCTCGAAGCATCGGACGAAGCACCAGCGACTACGCCCGCACCGCTCAAGCTGGACCTCGACACAGCGCCGGACATGGCGTTTCGCGAGCCCACCTTCGAGCCGCCCATCTCGCCCGCCACGCCGCCGATTCAACTGGGCCAGGTCGAACCCGCCGCTCAACACGAGCAGCTGATCGAGCCGCTGCCCGAAGACGACTCGCTCGCGTTGCCCGAGCAGCCCTCAACGCCCGAGCGTTTCCCGTTAGGCGAACCGCCGCCGCTGGGACCCGCCATCGCGGACGATTTCCCGCGCAACGCCATCCGCGCGCTCGACAGCCTTGACGATTTCGCGTTGCCGCCGCGCGCCGAGCGCGATGAGCCCGCGGAGTTTGACTTACCGGCCGCGCCGGGCGCATCCGCTGTGACGCCGCCTGCGTCGCTGACCACGCAGCCCGTCGTCACGCCGGACATCACGGCGCAGCAGGCGATGCCGGAGCATGCGCCCGAGCCACCCGCCGCCGCCGATGAAATCGTCGCGGGCACGACAGGCGCGGCAGCCGTCGCGGGCTTGGGCGCCGCGCCGTTCGGCGCCTTGAACCTCGATTTCGACCTGGAACTGCCGCCTGGTCCATCGCAGGCCGTGCCCGCGTTCACGCCGGAAGAACTCGCGCGCATCGCCCGCAACAAGCTCGATCTGGCCGTCGAATATATCGATCTCGGCGACGTCGTCGGCGCGCGCACGCTGATCAACGAAGTCATCGAATCGAACGATGCCGCCACGCGCGCCGATGCCCGCGCGTTGCTGTCGACGCTCGCACCGCTTTCGTGATGTCTGCCGTGAAGCGTATTGCGCTAGGCATCCAGTACGACGGCGCGGCGTTTTGCGGCTGGCAGTCGCAGCCGCACGGCAAGACGGTGCAGGACGAACTCGAGCGCGCGCTGCGCGAATTCGCGCAGACGCCGCTGCAGACGGTCGTCGCGGGGCGCACGGATACGGGCGTCCACGGGCTCGGGCAGGTCGTGCATTTCGACACCGAGCTGGATCGCGCGGAATTTTCGTGGGTGCGCGGCACGAACGCGTTTTTGCCGAAGACGGTCGCCGTGCAATGGGCCAAGCCGATGCCCGATGCGTTCCACGCGCGGTTTTCCGCATTCGAGCGCACGTACTACTACGCGCTCTATGTGCATCCCGTGCGCTCGCCGATGCTCGTGGGCCGCGCGGGCTGGATTCACACGCCGCTCGATATCGACGCGATGCGCGAAGCGGCTGCCTCCCTGATCGGCGAGCATGATTTTTCGGCGTTCCGCTCGTCGGAGTGCCAGGCGAAGACGCCCGTCAAGCATCTGTATCAGGTCGACATCCGGCCGCAGGGCGACTTCATCCATTTCCGCTTCCGGGCGAATGCGTTCTTGCATCACATGGTGCGTAATCTGATGGGATGCCTCGTGGCCGTGGGTCGCGGACGCTATCCGGCGACGTGGCTCGCCGAGGTGCTCGAAAGCCGCGACCGTAATCAGGCCGCGCCTACTTTCATGCCCGACGGGCTGTATCTCGCGCAAGTGGGCTATCCTGAGGCGTTCGCTGTGCCTGCGCCGCAGGCGGGCAGCGTCCCGTGGAGCACTGTTTGGACCGACTCATGACTTCCGCCAAATCCGCCGATCCCGCCGTTTCCGCTGCCGTTACCGCCGATAATCAGGCCGCAAGCGTCTCGCCCGCCAACGAATCCGTTCCGCACCGTACGCGCATCAAGCTGTGCGGGCTCGGCAACGCCGCCGACGTCGCGCATGCCGTTGCCTTGGGCGCCGACGCGATCGGCCTCGTGTTCTACCCGCCCAGCCCGCGCGCGTTGAGCGTCGCGCAAGCCGTCGAGATGACGCGCGTCGTGCCGCCGTTCGTGTCGGTGGTCGGGCTGTTCGTGAATCCGACGCCGGATTGGTTCGACGAAGTCACCTGCAACGTGCCGCTGACGATGCTCCAGTTTCACGGCGACGAAACGCCCGAGCAGTGCGAGAAACTGGCGGGCATTGCGGGTTTGCCTTGGTTGCGCGCTCTGCGAATTGCGCCCGATACTCAACCGGCCGATTTGATAAAATCAGCCCTTAACTATTCAGCCGCCAGCGGTCTTATGTTCGACACTCATGTCGAAGGCTATGGCGGCGGCGGGAAGGTCTTCGATTGGTCACTTATTCCAGCAGAGCTCGCGCGTCGGGCCGTTTTGAGTGGTGGGTTGAACACGCAAAACGTCAGTGATGCGATTCATCGCGTGCGCCCGTACGCGGTCGATGTCTCGAGCGGCATCGAGGTGCCGGGCGCAAAGGGCGTGAAAGATCACGCCCGGATGGCGGCGTTCGTGCGCGCAGTGCGCGAAGCGGACGCCGGATGATTCCCAGGCCGCGCCGCGCGCGACGCGCAGGCGGCGGCACACTGAGAAGAGTGACGGAATATGTACAACTTACCCGATGAACGTGGCCACTTCGGCCAATATGGCGGCGTGTTCGTCGCCGAGACGCTGATTCATGCGCTCGACGAACTGCGCAAAGCATACGAAAAGTACTCCAAAGACCCGGACTTCATCGCCGAATACAATCGCGAACTGAAGTATTTCGTCGGTCGTCCTTCCCCCGTCTATCACGCGCAACGCTGGAGCGAACTGCTCGGCGGCGCGCAGGTTTATCTGAAGCGCGAAGACCTGAACCACACGGGCGCGCACAAGGTGAACAACGTAATCGGCCAGGCGCTGCTCGCGAAGCGCATGGGCAAGCCGCGCGTGATCGCGGAGACGGGCGCGGGCCAGCACGGCGTCGCCACGGCCACGATCGCGGCGCGCTTCGGCATGGAATGCGTCGTGTACATGGGCGCCGAAGACGTTCGCCGCCAGGCCGCCAACGTCTACCGGATGAAACTGCTCGGCGCGACCGTCGTGCCCGTCGAATCGGGCTCGCGCACGCTGAAGGACGCGCTGAACGAAGCGATGCGCGACTGGGTCACGAACGTCGAAAACACGTTTTACATCATCGGCACGGTGGCAGGTCCGCATCCGTATCCGATGATGGTGCGGGACTTCCAACGCGTGATCGGCGACGAGTGCAAGGTGCAGATGCCCGAACTGACGGGTCGCCAGCCGGATGCCGTGATCGCGTGCGTTGGCGGCGGTTCGAACGCGATGGGCATCTTTTACCCGTACGTTGAAGACATTTCCGTGAAGCTGATCGGCGTGGAAGCAGCCGGAGACGGCATCGATACCGGGCGCCACGCGGCGTCGCTGATCGGCGGCAGCCCCGGCGTGCTGCACGGCAATCGCACGTATCTGCTGCAGGACGAGAACGGCCAGATCATCGAGACGCATTCGGTGTCGGCGGGCCTCGACTATCCGGGCGTCGGTCCTGAGCACGCGTGGCTCAAGGACAGCGGCCGCGCGGAGTACGTCGGCATCACCGACGAAGAGGCGCTCAAGGCGTTCCATGACTGCTGCCGCATCGAAGGCATCATTCCCGCGCTGGAGTCGAGCCACGCGCTCGCGTACGCGGCGAAGCTCGCGCCGACGTTGCCAAAGGACAAAATCCTTCTGGTGAACCTGTCGGGCCGGGGCGATAAGGACATGCACACGGTCGCCGAGCGATCGGGCATCCAGTTCTGAGCGCCCCGGCGATGCGCGACGAGTTCGAGGAGCCGCAGCCGCCCGCGCTGAACGGCGAGGCCGAAGCAGGCGTCGCCGAGGTGTCGCATCAGGCGGACGCTGCAACGTTGCTGCCGCTACCGGCTGGCATCGAGCTTCTGAACCGCGATTTTCTGACCGAGGCAGCGAATTTGCCGGATGGCTCGATCGACCTGATCGTCGCCGATCCGCCGTACGGTCTGGGCAAGGACTATGGCAACGATTCGGACATGCGCACGGGCGAGGATTTCCTCGCATGGACGCGTGGCTGGCTCGATCTGGCCATTCCGAAGCTCAAGCCGTCGGGTTCGCTGTACATCTTCTGCACGTGGCAGTACGCGCCGGAAATCTTCGTGTTTCTGAAGAGCAGGCTCACGATGGTCAACGAGATCATCTGGGACCGGCGCGTGCCGAGCATGGGCGGCACGACGCGCCGCTTCACGTCCGTGCACGACAACATCGGTTACTTCGCGATGTCGAAAGACTATTATTTCGACCTCGATCCTGTCCGCATCCCGTACGATGCCGCCACGAAGAAGGCGCGTTCGCGCAAATTGTTCGAAGGCAGCAAGTGGCTGGAGCTCGGCTACAACCCGAAGGACGTCTGGTCGGTCTCGCGCCTCCATCGGCAGCACGCCGAGCGGGTCGCGCACCCGACTCAGAAACCGCTCGAAATCGTCGAGCGGATGGTGCTTGCGAGTTGTCCGCCGGGTGGCCGCGTGCTCGACCCATTCATGGGGAGCGGCACGACGGCCGTCGCTTGCGCACGCCAGAAGCGCGAATTCGTCGGCTATGAGATCAATGAAAGTTACTGCGCGATAGCGCGAGAACGCGTCAGTTTGGCGGCGAATCCGCCCAAACCGGTTTCTCGCGGCAAGGCAATCGTCGCCGATTCGGCGGCCTGAGCCAAACCGCGCAGTCATCGACTTCGAGAAAATTCCATGTCCCGTATTCAATCGACGTTTGCGGCACTGGCCGCGCAGGGTAAGAAAGGCCTGATCCCGTTCATCACCGCCGGCGACCCGGACCCGGCGCGCACCGTCGAGTTCATGCACGCGCTTGCCGAGGGCGGCGCCGATGTCATCGAGCTCGGCGTGCCGTTCTCCGATCCGATGGCCGACGGCCCCGTGATCCAGCAGTCGTCGGAGCGCGCGCTGGCGAAGGGCGTATCGCTGAAGCACGTGCTCGCCGACGTAAAGCGCTTCCGCGAAACCAACGACACAACGCCCGTCGTGCTGATGGGCTACGCGAACCCGATCGAGCGAATGGGCGCCGACGCATTCGCAGCGGCTGCGAAGGAAGCGGGCGTCGACGGCGTGCTGGTCGTCGACTATCCACCGGAAGAATCGGCTAACTTCGCCGAAAAAATGAAGGCGGCAGGGATCGATCCGATTTTCCTGCTCGCGCCTACGTCGACTGACGAGCGCATCGCCGAGGTTGGTAAAATCGCGAGCGGTTACGTCTACTATGTATCGCTCAAGGGCGTGACGGGCGCTGCAAATCTGGACGTTTTGAGCATCGCGGGTAAAATCCCGGCCATCAAGTCGCGCGTGCCTCTGCCGGTAGGCGTCGGTTTCGGCATTCGGGACGCGCAGTCGGCGCGCGCGGTCGCCGAGGTTTCCGATGCCGTCGTGATCGGCAGCCGTATCGTGCAATTGCTCGAAGAAGCGGCACCCGAGTCCGCTGCCGGCAAGCTGACGAATTTCATCACCGAGATTCGCCAGGCCATCGACAGCATCGGCGCGACTGCCTGATAAACAATAATTTTGTCGCGGTTGGGCTGGCGGCGCGGATCGGACCGCGCCGCTTTGCGTATCGCGAACCCTGGAAGGAATGACCATGAGCTGGCTCGACAAACTGTTGCCGCCGAAAATCAAGCAAACCGATCCGAAGAGCCGCAAGGGCATTCCGGAAGGGCTGTGGATCAAGTGTCCGTCGTGCGAAGCGGTGCTGTATCGCAACGACGTCGAGGCGAATCTGCACGTCTGCCCGAAGTGCGATCACCACATGCGAATCGGCGCGCGCGAACGGCTCGACGGCTTGCTCGATCCGGAAGGCCGTTATGAGATCGGCCAGGAAATCCTTCCCGTCGACGCGCTCAAGTTCAAGGACAGCCGCAAGTACCCCGACCGCCTGAAAGAGGCGATGGACGAGACGGACGAAACCGACGCGATGGTCGTGATGGGCGGCGCGATTCACACGCTGCCCGTCGTCGTCGCGTGCTTCGAGTTCGCGTTCATGGGCGGCTCGATGGGCTCCGTGGTTGGCGAGCGCTTCGCGCGCGGCGCGCAGAATGCGATCGAGCAGCACGTGCCGTTCATCTGCTTCACCGCGTCGGGCGGCGCGCGGATGCAGGAAAGCCTGTTGTCGCTGATGCAGATGGCCAAGACCACAGCCATGCTGACCAAGCTCGCCGAAGCGAAGCTGCCGTTCATTTCCGTGCTGACCGATCCGACGATGGGTGGCGTGTCGGCGAGCTTTGCGTTCCTCGGCGACGTCGTGATCGCCGAGCCGAAGGCGCTGATCGGCTTCGCCGGCCCGCGCGTGATCGAGCAGACGGTGCGCGAAAAGCTGCCGGAAGGCTTCCAGCGCGCCGAATTCCTGCTGCAAAAGGGCGCGATCGACATGATCGTCGACCGCCGCAAGCTGCGCGAAGAACTGGCGAAACTGATGGCGCTGCTGACGCGCCAGCCGGCCGACGCCGTCGCCTGAACGCTTGTGCACGCTAACGGTCGCGCAATTGAATCGCGCGGCCGGTAAGAAAAACCAACGCGCCGCGAGAGGTAATCAAGCGGCGCGTTGTCATTTCCAGGATAATTCCGGTCCGCACTTCAGTTTCATCCGATGACCACTTTCCCCACTCTCGACGCGTGGCTCACGCATCTTGAATCCGCGCATCCCGTCGGCATCGACATGGGCCTCGCCCGCATCAGCCAGGTGCGCGACGCGCTGCAACTGTCGTTCGCGTGCCCGGTCATCACAGTCGGCGGAACGAACGGCAAGGGGTCGACGTGCGCGATTCTCGAGTCGATCCTGCTGCGCGCCGGCTATTCCGTCGGTTGCCACACGTCGCCGCATCTGCTCGCATTCAACGAGCGCGCGCGGATCAACGGCCAGATGGCGACGGATGCCGAGCTGCTGCCGCATTTCGAGGCCGTCGAGCAGGCGCGCCGGTCGCTGCCCGAGCCTGTGTCGCTGACGTACTTCGAGTTCACGACGCTCGCGATCATGCATCTGTTCGCTGAGCGCGGCCTCGACGTGGTGATTTTCGAAGTGGGGCTCGGCGGGCGCCTCGACGCCGTGAATATCCTCGATACCGACTGCGCGATCATCACGAGCATCGACATCGATCACACTGACTTCCTCGGCGATACGCGCGAAAAAATCGGCTTCGAGAAGGCGGGCATTTTCCGGCCGGGCAAGCCGGCCATCTGCGCCGATCCCATTCCGCCGCAAACGCTCATCGACCATGCGGAAAAGATCGGCGCCGACCTGTGGCTGTTCGGACGCGATTTCCGCTACGAAGGCCAGGCGGGCAGCGAGCGGCAGCAGTGGAGCTACATCGGCCCGTCGATGCGCCGTTCTGCGCTCGCCTATCCGGCGCTGCGCGGCGCGAATCAGCTGATCAATACCTCGGCGGCGCTGGCGGGGCTGGAAGCGCTGCGGGACCGTCTGCCCGTGTCGGCGCAGGATATCCGGCTGGGTCTCGCCAACGTCGAATTGCCGGGACGCTTCCAGGTGCTGCCCGGCAAGCCGTCGATCGTGCTGGATGTCGGGCATAATCCGCATGCCGCTGCCGTGTTGGGCCAAAATCTCGGCAACATGGGCTATTTTCCGTACACTTACGCCGTGTTTGGCTCCATGCGCGACAAGGACATCGCGGGCGTGGTGGCGCACCTGAAGGGCGAGATCGACCACTGGTGCGTGACCGATCTGCCGACGCCGCGCGCGGCGAGCGCGGAAGAGCTCGAAACGGCGCTGCGCGACGTGGGCGTCGCCGAAGGCCCTGACTCCAGCGTCACGCGTTTTGCAACACCGGCGGAAGCTTTCCAGGATGCGCTAAAACGGGCATCCGACAATGATAGAATCGTGGTTTTCGGCAGCTTCTATACGGTTGCAGGCGTAATGGCCTACCGTAAATCGCAGCAACACTGAACGCGCGGGCCTCGACCAAGCCATTCATGGGTATTTTCTCGTTCGGCAAGAAAGACGACGCACCTACGCGGCGCGGCGCAAATTCCAGTTCCAGTCGCGGCAGTCGTGCCGAGCGCGCTGAGCGGGTCGAACGGCGCAGCCGCCGCACGGACCGTTCCGGCGAAGCCGATGCGATGATGCTCGACCCCACGCTTCCCGAAAAGCAGCGCGCGCGCCGCCGCCTGGTTGGCGCAATCGCGCTGGTGATCGCCGCCGTCGTGATCCTGCCGATGGTGCTCGACTCGCATCCGAAGCCCGTCACCGACGATATTTCCATCGACATCCCCAGCCGCCCAATCCCGAAGTCGCGCGCGACAGACGACGCCGACACGCAAGCGGGCGTCGCGCCCGACAATCCCGCCGCGCCGGATGCCGCGCTGGCTGCGTCGGGCCTTGCGCGCGCCGCGTCGGGCACGGCGGCAACGGGTGCCGTCGCGTCGCAGCATGACAGCCGGAGCGCGCCGATCGCCGTGACGCCAGCGAAGCCGCAGGCGCCCGCCGTCGTCGCGAACAACACACCGGCTCTGGCCGCGAAGCCCGCTGCCAAGCCGCAAGCCGAAGCGAAACCGGCAGCGAAACCGGAACAGAAGGCGGAACAGAAGCCCGCCGTCACCGACACCGTGCAAACGGCCGCCTCGGGCACCGAATCCGGCACGCCCGCGGCGCCTCCCGGCAACCGGTTCGCGGTCCAACTGGGCGCGTTCCAGGACGACGCCAGCGCGCACACGTGGGCAAGCAAGTTGAAAGCGGCGGGTGTGCCCGCATATACCGAGCGTCGCAAGCAGGCTGACGGCTCGACCCGCACCTTGTTGCGTGCCGGTCCGTTCGCGGATCGCGCGGCGGCGTCGGCGGCTATCGCGAAGGTGCGCGAGGCGGGCCTGACGTCGGGTGCGAACAACGGCGCTGCGCAGTAAGCCGGTGATGTTCACCGCATTCGACTACGCTGTAATGGCGGTGATCGGCCTGTCGGCGCTGCGCGGAGCGTGGCGTGGCTTTCTGTCCGAGGTGTTCGGGCTGATCGGCTGGGTCGTCGCCTTTCTGGTGGCGGCGCGCTTTGTTGGCCTGCTGGTGCCTTTCGTGCCGGCGAACTGGCCGGGCGGCGCGTTGACGCAGTGGCTGATCGCGTTTGCGGCCATCGTCATCGGCGTGATACTGGTGGCTAGCGTGGCGAATGCGCTGCTGAGCCGGCTGGTGCAGGTTTCCGGGCTGGGCGGCGTGGACCGCTCGCTTGGACTGATGTTCGGCCTCGTACGCGGGGTCATACTGGTGCTGATTCTGGTCGCCCTCGCTGGCTTGACCGAATTGCCCAAACAGGAATTCTGGCGCAACGCGCTGCTGCGGCCCTACGCCGTGCAGGGCGTTCGAGACTTGAAGCCTCTGCTTCCCGAGACGCTCGCCGCCTACGTCCACGTGTAACGAGGCGTTGCACGCAGCAGGACGAAAGCGGAAGAGAAGGCGGGCCGATGGATGAAGCAGTCAGAACCACGGCGCGCGCGGTTGCCTCCCCGGCACCGCCACTGTTCGAATTTCGTACCCTTTGAAGGACATGCCATGTGCGGCATCGTAGGCGTAGTTTCCCAGTCTCCCGTCAACCAGCTGATCTATGACAGCCTGCTGCTCCTGCAGCACCGCGGTCAGGACGCGGCCGGCATCGCTACGGCGAACGGCAGCACTTTCCACATGCACAAGGCCAACGGCATGGTGCGCGACGTGTTCCGCACGCGCAACATGCGCAGCCTGCCCGGCACGAGCGGCATCGGCCAGGTGCGCTACCCGACGGCGGGTTCCGCATCGAGCGAAGAGGAAGCACAGCCGTTCTATGTGAACGCGCCGTTCGGCATCATCCTCGCGCACAACGGCAACCTCACGAACTGGCCGCAGCTGAAAGACGAGATGTACCGCGTCGATCGCCGCCACATCAACACGAACTCCGACACGGAAGTGCTGCTGAACGTGTTCGCTCACGAGCTGCAAACGACGAGCTCGGGCCTGCAACTCGATCCGTCGGCGCTGTTCAAGGCCGTGTCGGGCGTGCACCGCCGCGTGCGCGGTTCGTACGCGATCGTGTCGCTGATTTCGGGCTACGGCCTGCTCGGCTTCCGCGACCCGTTCGGCATCCGTCCGCTGTGCATCGGCAAGCTGGAAACGGCGTCGGGCACGGAATGGATGCTGGCGTCGGAATCGGTGGCGATCGAAGGCATTGGCTTCGAATTCGTGCGCGACGTCGCGCCGGGTGAAGCCGTTTTCATCGACTTCGAAGGCAATTTCCACGCGCAGCAGTGCGCGACGAATCCGAGCCTGAACCCCTGCATCTTCGAACTCGTGTATCTCGCGCGTCCGGACTCGGTGCTCGACGGCGTGCCCGTCTACAACGCGCGTCTGCGCATGGGCGACTATCTGGCCGAGAAGATCCTGCGCGAACTGCCGAAGGACGTGAAGATCGACGTCGTGATGCCGATTCCCGATTCGTCGCGGCCGGCGGCGATGCAGGTCGCGGCGAAGCTGGGCGTCGAATACCGCGAAGGCTTCTTCAAGAACCGTTATGTGGGCCGTACCTTCATCATGCCGGGTCAGGCGGTGCGCAAGAAGTCGGTGCGCCAGAAGCTGAACGCGATGGGCATCGAGTTCAAGGGCAAGAACGTGCTGATCGTCGACGATTCGATCGTGCGCGGCACCACCTCGCACGAAATCGTGCAGATGGCGCGCGATGCGGGCGCGAACAAGGTGATCTTCGCGTCGGCGGCGCCGCCCGTGAAGTACCCGAACGTCTACGGCATCGACATGCCGACGCGCAGCGAACTCGTCGCGCACGGCCGTACGGACGAAGACGTGGCGCGGCTGATCGGCGCCGATTTCCTCGTCTATCAGGATGTCGACGCGCTGAAGAGCGCGGTGCGCGACATCAACCCGGCGCTGAAGGAATTCGAGGCGTCGTGTTTCGACGGCAACTACATAACCGGCGACGTGACGACCGAGTATCTCGACCGCATCGAATCCGCGCGCCTCGCGCCGTCCGCGCAATCGGACCGCGACGCGGCGAGCGAAGCGCTCGAAGGCGGCACCGCGCGGTCGCAATTGCATCTGCAACTGTCGATGGAGTAAATCGCGGCAGGCGCGCGGGTTTGGCGTCATCGAATCTCGCGCGCTGTGTTTCGGTCCCGAAGGGCGCATGCGGTGTTACTATCGGGTCTTGCGTCGATTTGATCTCAGCTTGCGGACGCGGGGAAACCCAAAACAGCTAAAGCGAACGATGGGGCCAGCAGCACAGCCATCGACGCTCACAGCATCCCCGTACACGAAGCCCGCTTATGCCGACGCAAAGCGGGCTTTTTTGTTGCTCTTGCGTGCGCGAACCCTGGCGGAACCTGGGAAGCGCATGCGGCCTGGAAAAAACGGAACAGAACGAACATGGACGACTCCCTCAATTTCGACACTCTCGCAGTCCGCTCGGGCACGTTGCGCAGCGATTTCGGCGAGCATTCCGAGGCAATCTTTCTGACGTCGAGCTTTGTCTTTGCGAGCGCCGCGGAAGCCGCCGAGCGCTTCAAGAAATCCGAAGACTATTACACGTACTCGCGCTTCACGAACCCGACGGTCACGATGTTCCAGGATCGTCTCGCGGCGCTCGAAGGCGGTGAGGCGTGCATGGCGACGGCGTCGGGGATGGCCGCGATCATGTCGGTGGTGATGTCGGCGATGCAGGCGGGCGATCATCTCGTCAGCTCGCAGAGCCTGTTCGGCTCGACGCTCGGCATGTTCTCGCAGATCTTCAGCAAGTTCGGCATCACGACGACGTTCGTCGATCCGACCGATCTCGACGCGTGGAAAAACGCCGTGCGTCCCGAGACGAAGATGTTCTTCCTCGAAACGCCGTCGAATCCGCTGACCGAGATCGCCGACATCGAAGCGATCGGCAAGATCGCGAAGTCCGCAAACGCGCTGTTCGTCGTCGACAACTGTTTTTGCAGCCCCGCGCTGCAGCAGCCGCTGAAGCTCGGCGCCGATGTCGTGATGCACTCGGCGACCAAGTTCCTCGACGGCCAGGGGCGCGTGCTCGGCGGCGCGCTGGTCGGCTCGAAGCAGTTCATCATGGAAAAGGTGTTTCCGTTCGTGCGTAGCGCGGGCCCGACGCTGTCGGCGTTCAACGCGTGGATTCTGCTGAAGGGCATGGAAACGCTGTCGCTGCGCGTCGAGCGTCAGTCGGCGAATGCGCTCGAAATCGCGCGCTGGCTCGACGCGAATCCCGCCGTGAGCCGCGTGTTCTATCCGGGCCTCGAATCGCATCCGCAGTACGAGATCGCGAAGCGTCAGCAGAAGGCAGGCGGTGCGATCGTCTCGTTCGAAGTGAAGGGCGATACGCCCGAGCAGATGCGCGCGAATGCCTGGCGCGTGATCGACAGCACGAAGATCTGCTCGATCACGGGCAACCTAGGCGATACGCGCACGACGATCACGCATCCCGCCACCACGACGCACGGCCGCATCACGCCCGAAGCGCGCGCGGCGGCGGGCATCACGGAAGGGCTGATCCGCCTCGCCGTGGGTCTGGAGAATGCCGACGATATTCGCGACGATCTGGCGCGCGGCCTCATCGGCTGATCGTGTGAAGAGAGCCGGCCGCGCGCACGCGTCCGGTTCGTGCCATCGTCACAGGGGAAGAGTCAGTGCAGCAGCGCCCGCCACTGGCCGGGCGCCATGCCGAAGCGCCGCGTGAACGCATGCGTGTACGCGCTCTGATCGCCGAAGCCCACTTCGAGCGCCACGTCCGTCAGCGAACGGCGCGGATCGGCAAGCAGCGTGACCGACGTATCCAGCCTTAGACGCTGCAAATAGCGATGTGGCGTTTCGCCGAACGCCTCGATGAACAGCTGATGAAAGCGCCGCATGCCGAAGCCGCAATGCGTGGCGAGATCGGCGATACGCAGCGGTTCTGACAGGTGCGCACGCAGCCAGCCGTCGATGCGAGCAAAGTCGAGGCCCGCGCCGGGCACAGCCTCCGCCATACCCGTTTCTTCAACGATCGCCGCGCACAGACGCGCCGCCGCATCCCAGTTGAAGCGTCGCCACACGGCATCGCCGTCGATATGGCCCGTCGCGCGGCCCGCGATGTGCGAAACCAGTTGCGTGAGCGAGGCATCGATCGCCACCGCGCGCGCCCTGTCGAACAGCCGTTGCGGCACGGCAACCGACGACGCGGGCAGATCGAGCACGAGTTGCCGGTTCTCGCCGACACCTGCGTAATCATGCCGCGAGCCCGCCGGAATGAGCCACGCGGACGTACTGTCGATCTCGCGCGCGACGCCGTCGACGGCCATCACCATCGAGCCGTCGAGACCGAGCACGATCTGATGAAAGTCGTGCACGTCCGACGCTTCCACAGCGCCGTAACGGCGCAGGGAAACGCTGGGCGCGTCGTTGACGGCGTGGCTCATCTCAGGACGTCGAAATCAAAAATTCAAAAGCGCAGAAACGCTCAGATGTCGAGCAATTCGACTTCGAACACGAGCGTCGCATTCGGCGGAATCACGCCGCCCGCGCCGCGCGCGCCGTAGCCGAGTTGCGGCGGGATGGTCAGCTTGCGCACGCCGCCGACCTTCATGCCCTGCACGCCTTCGTCCCAGCCCTTGATGACCATGCCGCCGCCCAGCACGAACGCGAACGGGTCGTTGCGGTCCTTGCTCGAATCGAACTTCTGGCCGTCCGTGAGCCAGCCGGTGTAGTGCACGCTGACGGTCTGGCCGGCCTTCGCTTCGGCGCCCGCGCCTTCCTTCAGGTCTTCGTACTTGAGGCCCGAGGCGGTGGTGACAGTGGTCATGCGATGCTCCTTTGATAATCGTTCGAAACCGTTATTGTAGGCGTGTCGGCGTACTGTCGCGAGGATCGTCCGAACGGCCAAGCCTATAATGACCAGACTGCAACCGATGATGAACCGCCAACGAGGATGTCGATCGTGACCACGTCTACACCGTCTTCTTCCGGCAGCAACCAGGGTATGCATGCCACTGCCGATCGCACCGCTCGGCGCTGCGCCGAAACGGCGCTCTTCATGCGCGATCATGTGCTCTCCCTCGTCTCTCACGATCTGCGCAGCCCGTTGAACGCGATTCATAGCTGGGCGTACGTGCTCGACCGCAAGATCGACACGAGCGACGCCACTGCGCAACGTGCGCTCGAAGGGATTCGCAACGGCGTCGATCAGCAGGTGAAGCTGCTCGAATCGATCGTCGATACGACGCGCGCCGAAACGAGGACGCTCGCGTTGAACCGCGCGCCGTTCGCGTTGAGGCCGCTCGTCGACGAAACGGTCGGCGACGTGCGCAACGCACTCGCTGCGCAGCGCAACGTCGCGCTCGAGCTCGATGCGTCGGTCGATGCGCAGCAACTGGTTGGCGACCGCGAGCGGCTCGCTGCCGCGCTGTGGCTGCTCGTCACGTTCGCCGTCGAAGCGAGCGCGAGCGGCGCGACGGTCGCGCTCGCTGCGCGCGTCGATGCAGCGACGTTCGAGGCCACCGTCACGTGGCCGCACGCTGCCGCCGCGTTGACGGATGCCGGACTGCCGCACGTGCTCGAAAAGTTCGCGCGCGAGCAAGCGGCGCACCCGCGCGAAGCCGGCCGCATCTCGTGGGTGCTGGGCTTGTGCAAGCGCGTCGCCGAAGCGCACGACGGCGCGTTCGAGCAGGGCGAATGGATCGACGGCCAGCCGTCGACGCTCAAGCTGCGGGTGCCGCTCGCAGGCGCATGACGGCACACGCGATGCACCGATGACCTGGCCGGATGGCCAATCGATGCGCGACACGCTCTTTCACCCGCCTTTCGCGCTCTATACTGACGGCTTTTGTTGCCGGAGTTGTCCGCTTTGATCCAGGTCGTCGCGCTCATTGGCGCGTTGTTGCTCGTTGCCCTCAACGGTTTCTTTGTTGCCGCCGAATTCGGTCTCGTGAAGCTGCGGCAGACGCGCGTCCAAACGCTCGCGGAGAAGCACGGCTTGCGCGGCAAGCTGCTCGCGAAAGTGCATGGCCGGCTGGATGCGTATCTGTCGGCGTGCCAATTGGGCATCACGCTTGCGTCGCTGGGACTCGGCTGGATCGGCGAGCCCGCCTTCGCGGAACTGCTCAACCCGCTTTTCCACTTGCTCGGCATCGAGTCCGAACAGCTGATACATGGCATCTCGCTGTTCTTCGCGTTCTCGTGCATTTCGTTTCTGCACATCGTCGTCGGCGAGCTGGCGCCCAAGTCGCTCGCGATCCGCCAATCCGAGCAGATTGCGCTGTGGGTCGCGATACCGCTGTACGGTTTCTACTGGGCGATGTACCCCGCGATCTGGCTGCTCAACACGAGCGCGAACACCGTGCTGCGCGTCGCGGGATTGTCGGCCGATCATGGCGGCGACACGCACTACTCGACGGACGAACTCAAGTTGATCCTGCGCGGCCGCCACGCGAGCGTCGCGAACGGACTCGACGCGCCGAAGGACGCCTATTCGCAGGACGAATGGAACACGATCGCGCATTCGCTCGACTTCTCGCGGATGACCGTGTCCGACCTGATGCGGCCCGCGCACGAACTCGTGAGCCTGCGCCGCGATCTGCCATGGCACGAGAACATGCAGATCGTCGCGCGCCACCGTTTCAGCCGCTATCCGTTGCTCGAAGATGCGACGGGTGAGCGCGTCGCGGGCACGATACATCTGAAGGACCTGCTGCTCGCGCGTCACGCAGGCAGCACGCTCGACGACCTGTCGCACTACGTGCGTCCCGTGCAGTACGTGAAGCCCGACATGCCCGCGCTCGAACTGTTCCGGCGTTTTCGCAAGGGTGCGCCGCATCTTGCGCTCGTCGGGCAGAAGAACGCGAAGCCGATCGGCTTTCTCACGCTCGACAATCTGCTCGGCGCGCTGGTCGGCCAGATTCACGACGAGTTTCGTCAAGGCGACGCCGACTGGACGCGCATGGACGACGGCACGCTGATGGGCAAGGGCAGCTTGCCCGTGGTGTCGCTGGAGCGCGCGTTGGGTATCGACATCGACGAAGGTCGCGCCGAATCCGTAGGCGGCCTCGTGATCAATGCGCTCGGCGATCTGCCTGAAGAAGGGCAGCGTATCGAATTCGACCGCTTCGATGTCGTCGTGAAGAAGATGAAGGGGCCGCGCATCGTGCTGGTGCGCGTGTATCCGAAGGTGTTCGATGACGAAGGCGGTTGAGCGTCACACACGCGGCACCCCATCCTCAACAAGAACGGCAACGGGCATCGTCGTCAGCGCATCGCGCAGATAGAGCAGCCCCGTATCCTCCACCTTCGGCGCGGCCGGGCTCACCCAGTCGAACAGCGCGCGCGCAAAGAGTTCTTCGGGCATCTGCGTGGCCGTGTCCTCCCAGTTGATCGGATCGACGAGCGGCGCGTCGCTGTTTGCGTCGAGCAGCGACGTCGACAGGCGCGTCGCGATCACCACCGCCCAGGAATTGCCATGACGCCGCGCGAATGCGATCACGCGGTCCGCGTGCCGGCCTTGCACCGTCAGCGGCAGATAGGTGCCCTTACTGAGCAGCTCCGGCATCTGCACGCGCAACGCGAGCATCCGCTGGATGATGGCGAGCTTCACGCGACCATCACGCCAGTTCGCGAAATAGGCGGAAGGCGGCGCGTCCGCGAGCATCGCTTGCCGCTGCGCGAAATCGACGGGCCGGCGGTTGTCGGGATCGACGAGACTGAAGTCCCACAGCTCCGTGCCCTGATACAGATCGGGCACGCCCGGCGACGCGAGACGCAGCACCGTCTGCTGCAAGCTGTTCACGACACCCGCGCGGCCGATACGCGCAACGAACGCGCATAGCTCGCGCAGAAAGCCGTCGCGGCGCTGCGGCGCGAGAATGTCGAACAGGAACTCGCGGCAGCCGTTCTCGAACGCTTCATCGGGCGCGAGCCACGTCGTGCGCAGTTTCGCTTCGCGCAGCGCCTTCAGTTGCCATTGCGCGACGCGTTCGGCGAGCGCCTTGATGCCCGCATCGTTGTCGGGCGACAGACCCGGCGGCCAGCAGCCGACCAATGTCTGATACAGCATCGCCTCGGCGGCGGGACCGGGCGCCCAGTCGTCGCCATTGCCGTTCAGCGCGCGGCGATGCGGCGTGTTCAGTGTCGTCCACGCGCGCAGCGTCGCGATCCATTCGTCGGCGATTTCGCTCACCACGGCGAGCCGCGCGCGCATGTCCTCACCGCGCTTGTGATCGTGCGTGGCCGTCGCGAGCATCGAGTGAGGAAAGCGCCGCGCGCGCTCCTGATTGCCCGCATGAAACTGCTCGACCGACAGCGCGAACTCGCCCGGATCGGCGCCCACTTCGCAGCGCGACAGCAGACGCCCGTAGCGATAGCAGGCGGTATCTTCGATCGCCTTCGCGGCGACGGGCGCCGTCAGTTGCGAGAAAAGCGTCTGCACCGTGCGGCGCGCCGACGCCGTGTGATTGAACGCGCCGGGATTGCTCTGCTGCGATTGCGAGGACTGCTGCGACTGTGAAGACTGCGACTGTTGCTGCGAAGCCGAACGTCCGTTGCCGCTCTCGTCCGAGCCGCTGCCGAGCCACGCATCGACCTGCGCCAGCACGCCATGATCGGCGCGCGACAGCGTTTGCTTCGCGGCATCGAGCGCGATGTCGAAGTACGCGTTGTCGGCGCTGCTGCGCAAGCCGTTTTGCGGATAGATGCGATAGACGGGGAAGTGCGCCGCGAGTTCGTTCGTCACGCGGCGGATCGCGGTGTACGTGCAGTCGCGCGTGGCGAGGTTGTCGCGCGCAATCCGATGCAGCGCGCGTGTTGCGCGGTCCAGTTCGGCGGGCAGATTTTCCGCGAGTATCTGGCGGCGCGCGGGCAGCGCTTCGTCGGCGAAGTTCGCGGGGCGGCCGCTCAGTTCGGCCCACGCGTTCGCGAGCGGCGCGGCGCCCTTCGGATCGTGCAGCAGCGCACCGACGTCGTTCATGAAGTCATAGCCCGTCGTGCCGTCGACGGGCCAGTCGTCGCGCAGCGTTTCGCCGCGTCCGAGAATTTTTTCGACGAGGATATACGGCGTCGTGCCCTCGCGCAGCTCCGAGAGCCGCTGACGCAGCCGCTGCGTGTATTCGCGCGGCTCCGCGAGCCCGTCGACGTGATCGACGCGCACGCCGTCGATCACGCCTTCCGCATACAGCCGGAAGATCAGCGCGTGCACGGCGTCGAACACTTCGGGGCGCTCGACGCGCACGGCCGCGAGCGAGCTGATATCGAAGAAACGCCGCCAGTTCACTTCGTCCGATGCCGTGCGCCACCATGCGAGCCTGAAGTGCTGCCGCTCGATCAGCCGGTGCAGGCGGTCGCGCGTGACGGGCTCGTGCGGCGAGTATGTTTCGAGCACGAACTCGATCGCCGACGCGCCGTTCTGCCGCACGAACTCGACGAGCGCCTCGCGGCCTTCGACGGCGCGAGGCTGATCGGCGGGCTGCGTCGTGACGGGAGCGAAACGCTCGGCGAGCGCGCTCAGATCGGCGCGATCCGCTGACTGAAGAATTGCCGCGTAATCGACGGGACACACGGGGCACGCGTGCTCGCCATAGGCGATATCGAAGCGGCCGCTATCGGCATCGAAGCGCAACGCAATGCGTCCCGCCGCCAGCTCTTCGCCGTAGGCCCCGCCGAGCACGGGCATCAGCACCTTGCCGCGCAGCGCGGGATCGGGCGAGTGCCAGTCGACGTCGAAATAGCGCGCATAGGCGCTGTGCCGGCCCCATTCGAGGATGTCCCGCCACCATGCGTTGTGCGGGCTCACGCCCATGTGATTCGGCACGATGTCGACGATCAGGCCCATGCCGCGTTCGTGCAGCTTGTCGGCGAGGCGCCGCAGGCTGTTTTCGCCGCCGCATTCGGCGCTGACCAGGCTGTGGTCGACGGTGTCGTAGCCGTGCATCGAGCCGGGCGTCGCCGTCGTGACGGGTGATGCATACAAGTGGCTCACGCCGAGCGTGGCGAAGTAGTCGACGCGCGCGAGCGCATCGTCGAATGTGAAGCCGCGATGGAACTGGAGTCGGAGCGTGGCGCGCGGGACAGTCATGGCGTATCGGACAACGAAGAAGCTGAGGTTGGATCGGTGCGAGCCCGCTCGATCGCGAGCAGGCGGTCGCAAAACGTTTCATCGGCAAAGAGCGCTTCGACGGGCTGCATCACGCGGCGGCGCCAGTTCGGATGCTCGTCGATCGAGCCGGGCAGATTCGGCTGGTCCGCGAGACCGAGCAGGTCTTCGAGCGGATACGTGACGAGCGGCGACGGCGTGACGGCGACGAACGCAAGCGCTTCGTCGACGGGCGCATCGTCGGGCGGCGGCGCAGCGACGTCGAGCGGCGCGATGCCCGCTTGCTGGAACGCCTGCCACAATGCGGCGCGGTCGTCGGCGCGTTCGGCCTGCGCGAGCGCGACAGGGTCGCGGCCATCGGCGCGCGGTGCCGTCTGCCCGACGCGATGGCGCCACACGATATCTTCGCCGCGCCACCAGCCGGTGACGGTCGGCAGATCGTGTGTGGTGGTCGTCGCGACGGCATCGCGGTCCCACTCGACGGGCGACTTGAAGCCGCCGCCGTCCTTTGTGCGCTCGAACCACAGCACGCGAATGCCTGCGAGCCCGTGCTCGGTCAGCCGCTCGCGCAAGCCGGGCGGCACGGTGCCCAGGTCCTCGCCGATCACGATTGCGCGATGCCGCCACGATTCGAGCGCAATCAGCCGCAGCATGTCTTCGAGCGGATAGCGCAGATACGCGCCGTTCTTCGCGGACTCGCCTTCGGGCACGAGCCACAGCCGCCGCAAGCCAAGGATGTGGTCGATGCGAATGCCGCCCGCGTATGCGAATGCGGTGCGCAGCATGTCGATGAATGCCGAGAAGCCCTGGTTGCGCATCGCGCGCGGCGAGAACGTCGTGAGGCCCCACGTCTGGCCCGCCTGGTTGAACAGATCGGGCGGCGCGCCGACGGATACGCCTTGCAGCATGTCGTCGCGATACGACCATGCGTGAGAGCCCGCGCTGTCGCAGCCGACGGCAAGATCCGCGATCAGGCCGACGGACATGCCCGCGTCGCGCGCAGCGTGCTGGGCATGCGACAGGCCCTTCGCGGCGAGCCATTGCAGGAACAGATGAAACTCGACTTCATGCCGATGCTCGTTCGCGAACGCCTCGACTTCGGGGCTGCGCGGGTCTTGCAGCGGCTCGGCCCACTTGCGCCAGTAGCCGACGCCGCCGTGCTGCAACTGGAACGCTTGCAACGCTTCGAAGCGCGCATGATCTTCGAGCGCGCGGCCGCCGCGCTCGCAGAAGCCGTGAAATTCGAGCGCGCGCGGCAGGTCCTGCGCGCGGTCGTTGGCGCAGAAGCGCTCGAACAGCACGCGCAGCACCTTGAGCTTCAGCGGGATCGCCGTCTTCCAGTCGATCAGGGGCAGCGGTTCGAGTTGCGCCCAGGCATCGACGGCGCCCGCTGCATCGAGCGCGGCTTGAGCGGTCTGCGCGCCGAACACGGCGGCAGGATCGATGTGCGTGACGTTCAGCCATAGACGCGACGACGGCGAATACGGACTAAAGCTTTTCGGCAGCGCGCTGAACATTGCATGCGTAGGGCTGATCGCGAGCGCATGCGCGCCGCGTTTCGCGCTTTCGATCGCCAGCGTCGCGAGCGCCGTGTAGTCGCCGATGCCGCCGTCGCCGGTCCGGCGCAAGCCGTAGATCTGCGCGGCGATGCCCCACAGCGGCGGCGGGTTCGCGTCGTCGCCGTGCATCGCGTGCCACGCATCGGTGACGGTGTAGCAGCGCGCGGGCGCGACGGCGAGCGTCATCCGGTGATCGTTGAGCACGAGCGTGTGATAACCGGGCTCGTCGATCGGCGAGAGCAGCGCCGCTTCGCCCTTGGGCGCCGTGAAGCGGCCGTCGATCACCGAGCCGCTTTCCAGTTCGATCCGGTAGTGGCTGCCCGACTTGATCGCGGCTGCGGGCAGTGCGATGCCGCGTCCGCATTCGACCGTCATCAGCGGCGGCAGCTTGCGACCGGACAATTCGGCTTCGAGCGCGGCCGTGCTCTGGCGGACCTGCGTGGCGGTCGCGCACGGCAGGCCCATGCGCTCGAGCAGCACGGCGAGCGTGCTATCGGGCACGCGGTGCTTCTTGTGATGCGCGTCTTCCCATTCGACTTCGAAGCCAGCGCGCGCGGCGAGGCTGTCGACGGGCAGGCCGGGGCGTCGGGTAGTGGCCAAGCGTGTTACTCCTGAGTGGCGTTCTTGCGCGCGTCGTGACCGACCGCGTACTCGCTGACGTCGCCCGTCAGCCATGCGACGAACGCATTCGGCGGAAGCTCGCCCGCATCGACGCGATCGCGCACGCGCGGCGGCGTCTCGAAGATCACCTTGCCTTCGGGCTGTGCATCGAGCCGCACCGCTTTCTTGCCGACGTTCAGCGCGATCGACAGCGTCTCGCCGTCATCGAGTTTCCAGCGCGCGACGAGCGCGTTCGCATCGTGTCCGTCGTTTGCCTTCAGCACGGCCGCGCCGAGCGGCTTCGCGCGTTGCAGGCGCGGCGCGATCAGCTTCGCGCGCACGGCCAGCGCCGACTTGTAGAAGTGCATCCATTCGAACGCTTCCTTGTCTTCGGGCGTGTCGTTGCTGCGCGCGGCGGGCGGCGACGATTTCGCGAACGTCTGCGGATCGTTCGGATCGGGGATCAGCGCGCGGCGCTTTTCGTCGGCGAACGCGGAGAAGCGCGCGAATTCCTTGCGGCGTCCTTCGCGCACGGCGTTCGCGAGATCGCCCGTGTAGTCGGTGAAGAACAGAAACGGCTGCTTCGAGCCGAACTGTTCGTCCATGAACAGCAGCGGAATTTGCGGCGAGAGCAGCAGCAGGCCCGTCGCGGCGAGCAGCGCGTCGTCCGCGCACAGCGCGCGCAGACGCTCGCCCATCGCGCGATTGCCGATCTGATCGTGGTTCTGCAGGAACATCACGAACGACGTGGGCGGCAGATGGCCGCTCGGCTGGCCGCGCGGCTTGCCGTGATGAATGGGCGATGGATCGCCCTGATAGCCGAAGCCGCTGCCGAGTATGCGCGCGAGCTTGTGGATCGGCTGATCCGCGTAAGCGGCGTAATAGCCTTCATGCTCGCCCGTCAGCAGCACGTGCAGCGTGTTGTGCGCGTCGTCGTTCCATTGCGCGGTGAAGTGCGTGTCGAGCAGGTTCGCCGTATTGCGCTCGTTTTCGAGCACGAGATGCACGTGACGTCCGTGCTGCACATGCGCGCGCACGTGATCGGCGAAACCGCGCAGCCACGTGTCGTTGTCGATTGCATGTACGGCGTCGAGGCGCAGGCCGTCGATCCGATATTCGTTGAGCCAGTAGAGCGCGTTGTCGCTGAAGAACTCGCTCACTTCGCTGCGCTCGAAGTCGATCGCAGGCCCCCACGGCGTGTGCGTGCCTTCGCGGAAGAAGGGCTTCGCGTACTGCTGCAGATAGTTGCCGTCGGGGCCGAAGTGGTTGTAGACCACGTCGAGGAACACGGCGAGGCCGAGTCCGTGCGCGGCGTCGATCAGCGCCTTCAGGTCGTCGGGGCGGCCATACGCGGAGTCGGGCGCATACGGCAGCACGCCGTCGTAGCCCCAGTTGCGCTGGCCCGGAAAGTCGTTGAGCGGCATCAGCTCGATTGCGGTGACACCGAGCGCCATGATCTCCGGCAGGCGCTTCGTCACGCCCGCGCAGCCGCCCAGCGCGCCGATGTGCAGTTCGTACAGCACCGTTTCTTCCCACGGGCGTCCGCACCAGTGCGTGTGCTGCCAGTTGTACGCGCGCGGGTCGATCACTTCGCTCGGGCCGTGCACATCCTGCGGCTGGAAGCGCGACGCGGGGTCGGGCACCAGCAGCGCGCCGTCGAGCTTGTAGCGATACAGCGTGCCCGCGCTGCATTCGGCCTCCGTTTCGAACCAGCCGTTGCCTGTCTGGTTCATGTCGAGCAGGCCCTTCGCGGGGCCGCTTTCGATCATCACCTGCACCTTCGCGCACGACGGCGCCCACAGCCTGAAGCGCGTGCGCGGCTTCGCGCTCGCCGCGCCGAGCAACTGCGCGCCGAACGGCAGGCAGTGCGCGTGATGATGCGCGTGAGGGTCGATCGGACGTTCATGCATGATTGTCACCATTCATCGGCGTGCTCATCGATGTGCTCATTCGTGTGCTCATTCGTGTGCTCATTGACGGGCCCGTTCGCGTGCTCATTCGCGCGTTCATTCGGACGGCTCCGGGTCGGGCATCGACGTGCCCGGGTCCGGCGGCAGCGCCGTCAACAGACGCGGGCCGTACTGTGCGCCCGCGCGCCAGCTCGCCTGCCAGTCCGCGTCGCCCGTGGGCTGCGCCGCGACCACGACCATGCTGTGTGCAGCGACCTCCAGATCGGGCGCCGCGAGAGGAGCGGGCGGCGCTTGCGGGTCAGATGTATCGATGAGCACGTGCCATTCCAGGTGCGGCGGGGGCGGCGTGAAGCGCACAGCCGCCGCCGACGCGTTCAACATCATCAACAATACTTCCGTTTCTTCGTTCAGGCCCGGGCCCGCGCGCCGCAGCGTGAACGCGCGGCCTTCGGGGTCCTGCCACGCTTCGATCGTGAGCGCCTCGCCCTGTTCGTCGAACCAGCCGACGTCGTAAAGGCCGGGCAGCACCTCGCGGTCGCCGAACAGGAAGCGGTTTTCGCGCAATAGCGGGTGCTGTTTGCGCAACGCGATCATGCGCGCGAAGAACATGGTCATTTTGCGCCCGTGCGGAAGCGTGGCGCGTTCCCAATCCATCCACGAAATTTCGTTGTCCTGGCAGTACGCGTTGTTGTTGCCGCGCTGGGTGCGGCCCATTTCGTCGCCGGCGAGCATCATCGGCGTGCCGAGCGCGATGAAGAGCGTCGCGATCAGCGAGCGCGCGACGCGTTCGCGTGTTTCGGCGACAGCGGGTTCGTCGGTCGGGCCTTCGACGCCCCAGTTCGAGCTGCAATTTTCGTTGTGGCCGTCGTTGTTGTTCTCGCCGTTCATCTCGTTGTGCTTTTGCGTGTACGAGACGAGATCGGCGAGCGTGTAGCCGTCGTGCGACGCGACGAAGTTGATCGACGCCGTCGGCTTGCGAAAGCGCCGGTTGAAGAGATCCGCCGATCCTGTCAGGCGCGCGGCGAGATCGGGCCGCATGCCGGCGTCGCCGCGCCAGAAGCGGCGCACGGAATCGCGGAAACGGTCGTTCCATTCGGCGAAGCCTGGCGGATGATTGCCGAGCTGATAGCCGCCGGGGCCGATGTCCCACGGCTCTGAAATCAGCTTGCGTTGCGACAGGATAGGGTCCTGACGCAGCGCGTCGAAGAAGCCCGAGCCCGGATCGAAGCCCGAGTGCTCGCGCCCGAGCGTGACGCCGAGATCGAAACGAAAGCCGTCGATATTGAAGGCCGTCGACCAGTAGCGCAGCGAGTCCATCACCATTTGCAGCACGCGCGGGTGTGGCAGGTTGAGCGTGTTGCCGCAGCCCGTGTCGTTGATGTGATGCCGCTCGTCGCCGGGAATCAGGCGATAGTAGCTGGCGTTGTCGAGTCCGCGCCACGACACCGTGGGGCCCATTTCATTGCCTTCGCACGTGTGGTTGTAGACGACGTCGAGTATTACCTCGATTCCCGCCGCGTGCAGTTGACGGACGGCGATGCGCATTTCGTCGAGCCGGTGCGTGGACAGATACGACGGCTCGGGCGCGAAGAACGCGGCCGTGTTGTAGCCCCAGTAATTGCGCAGTCCGCGCTCGACGAGAAAGCGGTCGTTGAGAAAAGCGTGGACGGGCAGCAGTTCGACGGCCGTGACGCCGAGCTTGAGCAGATGTTCGATGAATTCCGGCGACGCGAGCGCGGCGAACGTGCCGCGCTCGGGCGCGCGCAGGTCCTTGCGCAGCATCGACGCGCCGCGCACGTGTGTTTCGTAGATGACGGTTTCGTTCCACGGCACGTTGGGGCGCTTGTCGTGGGACCAGTCGAATGCTTCGTCGACGACGACGCACTTCGGCATCGCGGGCGCCGAGTCTCGCCGGTCGATCGACAGGTCCATTCTGTTCGAATGAACGCGATAGCTGAAGAGTGCATCCGACCATCTGAACTGACCGATGAGCTTTCTCGCGTAAGGGTCGAGCAGCAGCTTGTGAGGATTGAACCGATGTCCGTTTTGCGGCTGATAGGCGCCGTGGGCCCGCAACGCGTAGACGGTGCCGGGGTGCGCGTGGGGCAGGTAGCCGTGCCAGATTTCGTCGGTGCATTCGGGAAGTGCGTAGCGTTTGAGTTCCTTTCGGCCTGTCGGCTCGAACAGGCACAACTCGATTCGTTGCGCGTTCGCGGAGAAGACCGCGAAGTTCACGCCCAAGCCGTCCCAGCTCGAACCCAAGGGGTATGGGTTGCCCGGCAACAGTCGGTCTGGTAGTACATGGGACATGGTTTTCCTTTTTTGTCTGCGACGCTTTGGTTTGCTTTGCCCTTATCGCGGGCATCCGCGAATGCGTTGGTTCGCCTTGCCCTTCGCGGGGCATCCGCGATGCGCCTACCGGCGCGGGCGTTGCCCCTGTGCGGGGCGGCACCTACTTTTCTTTGCAGCGGCAAAGAAAAGTAGGCAAAAGAAAGCCGCTCACACCGAGCCTCTTGGCGATTACCCACGGGCCCTCAACGTCCCCATCGTTCACACGGCTGCGTATTGGCCCATGTTCGTTGCCAACGCACTACCAAGCGCCTCACCTGCATCTGCACCCGAATTACGCCCCGCGACATCGAATATCCCCGGCCCCTTTGCGGCAAACTGTGTGTAGGCATTCGCACCGCACAGGACACCCGCGCTGCGCGATGCGGCGACAAGTGCGGGCGTGCCCTATACAACACAGCAACCTCCATTCACTACCGACATGCGGCGCTGGAACAGCGATACCCTTGGCCGTGCCACGCGTGCGTGAAGCGGGTGAGGCGTTTAGCCGGAGCGTTGGCAACGAACATCAGCGAGCCCGCTGTCGTATGAAGCATGGGGCCGTTGAGAGCCCGTGGGTAAACGTCAAGCACTGGCGGTGTGAGTCCGCTTTCTTTGCTTACTTTCTTTGCGCCGGCGCCCCGAAGGAAGTCCCCTTGGGGGACAAAGAAAGTGAGTGCCGCCCCGCACAGGGGCAACGCCTGCGCCGCGAGGCGCATCGCGGATGCCCGCGATAAGGGCAAAGCAGACCAACGCAATCGCGGATGCCAGCGAAGGGCAAAGCAAACCAACAGCCTCGCAGAGTAAAAATCAGTCTGCCCTTAGTACTACCGTCCCCAACGGCGGCAAGATCAACGAAGCGGACTGCGGCCGTCCATGCGCCGCCACCTCTTCCGTATAAATCACCCCGGCATTCCCCACATTCGACCCGCCATAAACACCCGCATCGGTATTCACGACTTCGACCCAACGCCCCGGACGTGACATGCCGATCCGATATCCCTGTCGCGGCACCGGCGTGAAGTTGCAAACGGTAATGAGCTCGCGCCCCGCGCCATCCACGCGCCGCCACGCAAACACAGAGTTCCCCGTGTCATCGCCGACGATCCACTCGAACCCGCCAGGCTCGGAATCGAGCCGATGCAACGCAGGCTCCTCGCGATACAGCCGGTTCAGATCGCGCACGAGCCGCTGCACGCCGTGGTGCATGTCGTCGTCGAGCAGATGCCAGTGCGGCGAGCCGTCGTGATCGAACTCGGCCATCTGCCCGAACTCGCCGCCCATGAACATCAGCTTCTTTCCCGGATGCGTCCACATGAACGCGAAGTACGCGCGCAGATTCGCAAACCTCTGCCAGCGGTCGCCGGGCATCTTGCCGAGCAGCGAGCCCTTCCCATGCACAACCTCGTCATGCGAGAGCGGCAGCACGAACTTCTCGGAGTACGCATACACCATCGCGAACGTCATGTTGTGGTGATGCCACCGACGATGGACCGGGTCCTCATGCATGTAGTGCAGCGTGTCGTGCATCCATCCCATGTTCCATTTGAACTGGAAGCCGAGTCCGCCATCCTCCGTGCGGGCCGTCACGCCAGGCCATGCCGTCGACTCTTCCGCAATCGTGATCGCGCCATGCACGTCCGGCATATGCTGCACTTCATGATTCAGCCGCTTCAGGAACGCAATCGCCTCGAGGTTCTCGCGGCCGCCATAGATGTTCGGCACCCATTCGCCCGCTGCGCGCGAGTAGTCGCGATACAGCATCGACGCCACGGCATCGACGCGCAATCCGTCGACGTGATAGCGCTTGAGCCACGCGAGCGCCGATGCGATCAGGAACGCGCTGACCTCGTTGCGTCCGAGGTTGTAGATCATCGTGTTCCAGTCCTGGTGATAGCCCTCGCGCGGATCGGCGTGCTCGTAGAGCGGCGTGCCGTCGAATTGCACGAGCCCATGCGAATCATTTGGAAAGTGCGCGGGCACCCAGTCGAGTATCACGCCGAGCCCCGCCTCGTGCGCGCGGTTCACGAAGCCCGCGAACTGCTCCGGCGTGCCGAAGCGCGCCGACGGCGCGAATTGCGACAACGGCTGATAACCCCACGATCCGCCGAACGGATGCTCGGCAATCGGCATGAACTCGATATGCGTGAAGCCCATTTCCTTCGCGTACGGAATCAGGCGGTCCGCAAGCTCGGACCAGTCGAGCCCGCGATGCCCCTCCTCCGCGATACGCAGCCACGACTCCGCATGCACCTCGTAGACCGAGATCGCGGATTGCACCGTCTGCTTCGCCGCGCGCGTCTGCATCCAGTCGCCGTCCGTCCACGCAAAGCGCTCGACTTCATCGACATGCGCAACCACGGAAGCCGTCGAAGGCGGCTTCTCCGTCTGCATCGCGCAAGGGTCGGCCTTCAGCGGCAACGGGTGGCCGTCGCGCGTCAGCATCTCGTACTTGTAACGCGTGCCCGCGCCGATGCGCGGCACGAACAGCTCCCACACGCCCGCCTGATGACGCATCCGCATCGGGTGCCGGCGGCCGTCCCACGAGTTGAAGTCGCCCACCACGGAGACGCGCCGCGCATTCGGCGCCCACACGGCAAAGCGCACGCCCGGCACGCCGTCCATCGAGTAGGGCCGCGAGCCGAGGCACTCGAGCACCGCATACGGATCGCCCCACGCGACGCGCTGCAACGGCTCGTCGCCGAGCACGGGGCCGAACGAATACGTGTCCTCGATTTCCTGAACGGGACCATGCCAGTCGATCCGCAAGCGATACGGCACGGCCTCGCTGACGGGCCCCGCGAACAGGCCCCCCGGATGCAGTTGCTCCAGTTCGCCGAGCAGTCTGCCGTCGTCGCGCGCGATCACCGACACGCGCGCCGCGTTCGGCTGCATCACGCGCACGACGGGACCAGCGCTCGTGTGATGCATGCCGAGCTGCGAGAACGGATCGTGATGGCGCGCATCGACGAGCGCATCCAGATCCACGCGATGCAGACCTGCCGCTTCAAGCTGAAGGTTGTGTTGCTCACTCATAGTCACCCTCCGATGCGGCGGGAGGCGTGGAGGCGTCATCGGGCGGCTGCGGCGACGCGCCCGTGTCGCCGAGCAGGCGGCTCGTCAGCGCGGCGAGCCCGCGCACCGGCAAGCTGAGCCATGCGGGCCGGTTGGCCGCTTCATAGCGGATTTCGTAGGCGGCTTTCTCGATCAGGAACAGATCGAGCAGCGCCTGTTCGTGCTCCGGCGCGACGAGCGGCTGCGACGCGGCTTCCGTCGCGGCACGATATTCGTCGAGGAACGCTTCGGCGGCGGCCTGGCGGAAGCGATCGAAGAGGGCGCGCTTGCGGTCGGCCGTCACCTGCGGCGCGGCTTCCGTCGACGATTGCGCGGCGGCGCTCGCATACGACAGCGAACGCAACAGGCCCGCCACGTCGCGCAACGGGCTCGACTTCGCGCGGCGCTCTTCGAGTTCGCGCGCGGGCTCGCCCTCGAAGTCGATCAGGAACGCGTCGCCTTGCGACACGAGCACCTGGCCTAGATGGAAGTCGCCGTGAATGCGCGTGCGCAGCGCATGCGCGTCGGGCGTCACGAGGTTCGCGACGGCTTCGATCAGCTTGTCCTTGCGATCGAGAATGCTGCGCCCGAGCAGCGCGCCGTCTTCGGTCAGATGCTCGACGTTTTTCTCGAGCAGTTCGAGCGCCGCAGCGAGCATCGTCTGCGTGCCGTCGATCCATGCCTGCACGTGCCCCGCGTCGGCGGGCTCGGGCGCGAACGCGGGGTTCCCGGAAGGCGTCGCGAGCGCGACGTGAAGTTCGCCCAGGCGCTTGCCGATGATGCCCATGTACGACGCGTAACCTTCGATCGCCTCTTCCTCGTTCACGCGGTCCTGGCTCGCCTGATTCGGATCGCCGCTTTCGACGGCGAGCGCGAGTTCGTCCACGGAACGGCGCAGCGTGTCGAGCGCCCAGTTCCATGCATCGCCTTGGTTGTCGACGAAGCCTTGCAGGATGCACAGCGTATGCGGCACGTCCTCAGGATCGATGCGCACGACTTCACCGTATAGCGGCGCCGTGTTCGCGTAGCCGAGCTGCGTCAGGTAGCGGCTCATCTCCGCTTCGGGATGCGTGCCCTTCAACAGACGCCGCACGAGCTTGAGCACGATCTTGTCGGCGATCACGAGCGAGCTGTTGCTTTGCTCGGCCGCGAGCCAGCGGATTTCGGGCTGGTCGCCGAGATCGAGTTCGGCGAAGCGGTCGGTCGGCACGAAGTGGATCGTGCTCTTCTGCACGGTCGGCACGGCGGCGCGCTCGCGCATCTTGCGCAGCACGCCGTACGCGAATTGCGGCAGCGCGAAGGCATCCGTCAGATGGCCGACAGTGCGGCCGCGCCGCACGCGCGCGAGCGCGAGCTGCATGAAGAGCGGCGTGGTCGTGTCGGCGCCCCACGTGATGGCAATCGGCAGCACATAACGCTCAGTGTGCTTGCCGACATCCGCTTCGATTTCGGTGAACGCAAAGCCCGCTTCGGGAATCGTCGTGAGCGCGGCGAGCCGCACGGCATGCATCTTCTGATCCTTCGATGCAAACCAGCGCCGCCGTCCCAGCCACGACGGCAGCACTTCCGATTCGAGCAGCCGCACGTTCTCGGGCGTCGGGCCCGTTTGCCCTTCGCGGATCACGATGGTCACGAAATCGGGCAGCGGTTCGGACGGCGCCTGGCTCCATGTCGGGCGGCCTCCGTCCTCACAAAGAAGGAACCACAGGAAGCCGTACGGCGGGAACGTCAGCAGATACGTCAGTTGCCCGATCGCGGGGAACACGGAGTCCGCCGTCATTTCGATCGGCACTGCGCCGTTGAATTCGGACAGATCGAGTTCGACGGCCTGCGGCGCGCGCGACAGGTTCGCGACGCACAGAATGGGCGGCTCGCCGGGCAGCTCGCGCAGATACGCGAGGATCTTGCGATTGCTCGGCTTCAGGAAGCGGATCGTGCCGCGCCCGAACGTGTGCTTCGAGCGGCGCGTCGAAAGCATGCGGCGTGTCCAGTTGAGCAGCGAATGCGGATCGCGGCTCTGCGCTTCGACGTTGACGGCATCGAATCCGTACAGCGCGCCCATCACGGGCGGCAACACGAGCTGCTCGGGATCGGCGCGCGAGAAGCCGCCGTTTCGGTCGGACGACCATTGCATCGGCGTGCGCACGCCGTCGCGGTCGCCGAGGTGGATGTTGTCGCCCATGCCGAGTTCGTCGCCGTAATAGATCACGGGCGTGCCCGGCATCGACAGCAGCAGTGAGTTGATCAGCTCGATGCGCCGGCGGTCGCGCTCCATCAGCGGCGCGAGCCGGCGGCGGATGCCGAGGTTCAGCCGCGCGCGCCGGTCGCTTGCATAGGTGTTCCACAAGTAGTCGCGCTCGGAGTCCGTGACCATTTCGAGCGTGAGTTCATCGTGATTGCGCAGGAAGATCGCCCACTGGTTCGTTTCGGCGAGATCCGGCGTCTGCTTCATGATGTCGGTGATCGGGAAGCGGTCCTCGCTCGCGATCGACATGTAGATGCGCGGCATCAGCGGGAAGTGGAACGCCATGTGGCATTCGTCTTCGTTGCCGAAGTATTCCTGCACGTCTTCCGGCCACTGGTTCGCTTCGGCGAGCAGCATCCGGTTCGGGTACTCGGCGTCGATGGTCGCGCGAATCTTCTTCAGGATTGCGTGCGTCTCCGGCAGGTTCTCGTTGTTCGTGCCCTCGCGTTCGACGAGATACGGCACGGCATCCAGCCGCAGACCGTCGATGCCCATGTCGAGCCAGAAGCGCATCACCTGCAGCACTTCGCGCATCACGGCGGGGTTGTCGAAGTTCAGGTCGGGCTGGTGCGAATAGAAGCGATGCCAGTAGTACTGGCCCGCGACAGGATCGTGCGTCCAGTTCGACGGCTCCGCGTCGATGAAGATGATGCGCGTCTCTTCGTATTTCTTGTCCGTGTCGGACCACACGTAGTAGTTGCGATGATTCGAGCCGGGCTTCGCGCGCCGCGCGCGCTGGAACCACGGGTGCTGGTCTGACGTGTGATTGATGACCAGTTCGGTGATCACGCGCAGGCCGCGCGCGTGCGCTTCCTGGATGAAGCGCTTGACGTCGCCGAGCGAGCCGTAATCGGGATGCACGCTCCTGTAGTCGGCGATGTCGTAGCCGTCGTCGCGGCGCGGCGACGGATAGAACGGCAGCAGCCATATCGCGCTCACGCCCAGTTCCGCGATGTAGTCGAGCTTCGCGATCAGGCCGGGGAAATCACCGACGCCGTCGTTGTTCGCATCGAAGAACGACTTGATGTGCACCTGGTAGATGATCGCGTCCTTGTACCAGAGCGGATCGTCGGCAAGCATCGAGACCTTGCCGCGGCGCGCCTTGCGAGGTTTCTCGGGCACGGCGGCCGTCGTATCGGTGATATGCGCTTGCGACGTGCTTTCCGCGGGATCGTCACGTTTCATATCGCACCTGCAATTCGTTGATCAGTGTGTCGTTGGCTGTCGGTTCCGTGTCTTCGGGAACCTCGTCGCGCGGCAGGCCGCCCGCCGGCGCAATGCGCCAGATCGAGAAAGGCCGCAAGCCGGGATTGAGCCGCACGTGTTGCCATCTGCCATGCCATTGAAACCGCTCGCCCGTCATCTGGTCGATCACGTCGATGGCTGCGTGATCGTGCAGGCCCCAGCGGTTGAACGTCGTCCACGACAGTTCGACATCGGCGCCCTGTTCGTTGTACGGATCGAGATTGATCGCGACGACGATCACGTTGTCGCGCGCCTCGGTGGCTTTTTCGAAGAACAGGATGTGATCGTTGTGCGCGGGCAGGAACGTGAGATTCAGATGCGTGTGCAGCGCCGGATTCGTGCGGCGGATACGGTTCAGTTCCGTGATCTCGCCGACGATATTGCCGGGCCGGTTCCAGTCCCACGCGCGGATCTGATACTTCTCCGAATCCAGATACTCTTCGCTGTTCGGCAGCGCCGACGCTTCGCACAGTTCAAAGCCGCTATAGACGCCCCAGAGTCCCGAGAGCATCGTCGCGAGCGCGGCGCGGATCAGAAAGCCCGGACGTCCCTGCGCTTGCAGATGGCGCGGGTTGATGTCCGGCGTGTTGACGAAGAAGTTCGGCCGGAAGAATTCGCGCAGATTGGTCTGCGTGAGCTCCGTCAGATACTCGGTGAAGTCGCGCTTCGACTCGCGCCACGTGAAGTACGTGTACGACTGCGAGAAGCCGAGCTTCGCGAGCCGCGCCATCACGCGCGGGCGCGTGAACGCTTCTGAGAGAAAGATCACGTCCGGGTGACGCGAGCGCACGTCGTTGATCATCCACTCCCAGAACGGGAACGGCTTCGTGTGCGGATTGTCGACGCGGAAAATGCGCACGCCCGCATCGACCCAGAAGAGGATCACGTCGCGCAACGCGATCCACAAATCGGGCTTCGCGTCGCGCGCGTAGAAGTCCGGGTTCACGATGTCCTGATACTTCTTCGGCGGATTTTCCGCGTAACGCAGCGTGCCGTCGGGACGCCATGCGAACCATGTCGGATGCTGATTGAGCCACGGGTGATCGGGCGAGCATTGAATCGCAAAATCGAGCGCGATTTCGAGGCCCTCGTCGTGCGCGGCGGCGAGCATCCGCTTGAAGTCGTCGAGCGTGCCGAGCCGCGGATGCACGGCATCGTGGCCGCCCGCTTCGCCGCCGATCGCATACGGGCTGCCGACGTCGTCGGCGTTCGCCGTCAGCGTATTGTTGCGTCCCTTGCGATTGGCGAGGCCGATAGGGTGGATCGGCGGAAAGTAGAGCACGTCGAAGCCCATGTCGCGGATGCGCGGCAGCTTCGCGATCACGTCGTCGAACGTGCCGTGACGATGCTCGTCGTCGCTCATCGAGCGCGGGAAGATCTCGTACCAGCTGCCGAAGCGCGCCTCCGCACGTTCGGCGTCGATCCGGTACACGATGGGATCGCGCGACAGGCCCGGCCGGTGACGCGCGGCGGCGAACGCCTGCGCCGTCGCCGGCGCGAGCACGACCGCGAGCCGTTCGCCCGTGCCGGCCTTCATGAACTCCCTGGTGATCTCTTCGAGCTGCTGCGGCTGCGAACCCTCGGCCGTTTCGGCTTCGGCCAATGCGAGCGCGAACAGATGCTTCGCCTCTTCGAGTTCGAGATCGACGGGTTGATCGGCCTTCAGCTTCTTCTGCATGTGATCGACGAGCGACGCGAAATCGTCGCGCCACGCGATCACCGTGAACTCGTGCCGCCCGATGCGTTCGAGCGGAATGCGCGCTTCCCAGATGTCGTTGCCGGCGGGCTGCGCGGGCGTCATCGGCACTTCGTGCCATGCCGTTTCGTCGGCGGCGCGCCAGATGACGGCGGCCGCGATCTTGTCGTGGCCTTCCGCGAACACGGCCGCCGTGACGGGCACGCGCTCGCCGACGACCCGCTTCGCCGGAAAGCGCCCGTGATCGACGGCGGGCGACACGCTTTCGATCGCCACGCGCGATGTCGTGATCGCGTCCAGCACGCTCTTGTGTCCCGAGGTTTTGGTGTTCTGCTTGTCGATGGGCGGCGCGAGCAGCACGGGCTTCTCGGCGACGGCGCGAAACAGGCGGCATGCGCCCGGCGCGAGCGTGAAGGAGCCAAGCGGCTGCGGCGCGCTGCGCGTCTCCGTGCCGAGCGACAGGAAGCGCGTGAAGCTGCCGGGCACGCCGTCGAGAAAGCGCGCGGGATCGATATGCACGGGCATGCCGAGCTCTGGATTGATCGCGATCAGCACGGCTTCGCCCGCGTTGCGCAGATCGCGCTGATCGCCGCGCATCAGGATCGTCGCGTGCGTGTCGGGGCTCGACAGCGAGCACAGCTCGCCGTTCGTCTGTAGCGCCCACGTGTCGCGGGAAACGGCGTTCGCGTGGCGCACGCGCTCGGAGAGATCGAAGCGTGCCGCGCCGCGCTTGCTCGCGTACTCGTCGGCGTTGCCGAGCGTGTGCGAGATCGGCTCCGCGATGCCGTACTCGAAGCCCATCGGCATCAGCCAGCCGGTGCCCGTCGATGCCGCCGTCAGCAGCGCGCGCCGGTACGCGCGCTCGACGATGGCCGAATCGTGCACGTCCGAGAGATCGGCGGCGAGCCGCTTGCCGTACGGCGCTTCGGGGAAGGCGACGGGCGAGCCGACGCGCATCAGCACCGCGTGCTCGTCGAAGAGCCATGGCGCGCGGAAGTCCCACCAGCGCGACGACGTGAACACGGCATCGAAGCCCACGCCTTCGAGCGCCGCGATGTCCGCGCTCGCGAGTCCGGGCGTCGCGGCGAGAAAGCGCGTCGACGGATGTTGCGATGAGCGCACCGCATCTTCGAGACGCCGCCATGCGAACGCGGGCACGCGATGCGGCGAATCGAAACGGAAGCCGCCGATGCCCGTTTCCGCGAGCGCATCGAGCGTGTGTACCCACCAGTCGATCAGCGGCGCGGCGGCCTGGTCGTTGCTGAAGTTCGCATACGCGACGTTGTCCTCGTGACGCGCGTGACGCGGATCGAGCCGCGCTTCTTCGGGCTCGAACGGATGAAACCAGTCGCGATGCTGGTGGAAGAGCTGACCGTCGGCCGCCGCGCGATCGATCACGAGATCGACGAGCAGGGTCAGCCCATGCTGGCTCGCGGACTCGGCGAGACGCTGCAGCACTTCGGGCGCGGATTGATCGGTGGCGAACGCGGGATGCAGCCGTGCATGATCGCTGACGATCTGCGCGTGCCCCGCCTGTCCCGGCTGAAACAACCCGCCGATCAGCACATGATCGAAACCCAGCGCGGCGGCATGTTCGAACTGCGCGGGCCACGCATCCAGCCGTCCGACGAGGGGGGAATGAACAAAGTAGATCCGCGGCGCATAAGCGTGAGGAGCTTCCATCGGTCGTTTCCAGATTCGTCCTGCTTTGCGGTGTGGATGCACATTCGTACGATCACGACCGCCTATTAGGCTTCAGAGCCGGATGCCGCGCGATGCGTCCTGCGACGGCGCGTATTGCTCAATGTAGTGCATTGATCGAATTGCCGCGCGCCAGTTCAAAGCGTCTGATTTGTACTGGCCGATCTGAACAGGATGCGCGTCATGTCGTCGGTCCCGCACCCGTCGGCAGGCGGTAAAGGAGCAAGCGCTATGCCAGAACGGGATGCAGCGCAGGCAGCACAGGCAAGGCGACATGCGCGCGGGCGAAGGCTGGCGCGGGCGCATACGACGCGATGAAACAGCGCGCTCGCATCGCCGTTCATATGAATCGCGATGCGAGGCTTGAGGGACGACGTGTAAATCGGGCGTGTCGTGCGGCGGCTGTTACATGGCGGGTTGTTACGGCATCGCGTGCGGCATGCGAACGTGCGAATGAGCAGCGGGCCGGCGCGGCGCGCGAAGCACCAGGCACCGGGCGTCGCCTGCCGCAAATGTGGGCTACGAGCCGAGCAGCCCCGCCGCCATGTTGATGCACAGCCCGAGCACGGCCACGTTGAAGTAGAACGACAGCACCGATTGCGCAAGCGCCGCGCGGCGTATTTCTCGCGAGCGCAGCACGACGTCCGATGTCTGCGAGGCGACGGCGATCGTGAACGAGAAGTACAGGAAGTCCCAGTAGTTCGGATCGAGCTTGTGGTCGGGAAACTTCAGCGCCGTTTCCTGCTTGTCGGTCGCGAAGTGCAGGCGCGCGTAGTGCAGTGTGAAGATGGTCGGTATCAGGAACCACGCGCCGATCAGCGTGACAGCCGTCACGATGTAGTGCGAGATGCCCGGCGCTTGCGAGCCGGAGCCGCCTTTCGACGACGCCAGCTCCAGCACGATCGCCGCGATGCTCGCCACCGTCGCGAGACAGATGATAAACAGCACGACTGTCGCGTTCTCGTCCTCGCGCTGCGCGATCTCGCGCACGCGGTCGTGATCGGCGCGGGCCATCTCGATCCACATCAACACGAGATAAGTCCATACGGTGACGTCCCACGAGACGAGCACGCGGATCATCGGGCGCATCGGCGTGCCCGCGAGCAGCGCGCCGATCAACACGCCGACAAGGAGGCCCGCCATCATGCGCGGGCGGTTGCGTAGCACCTGGGGAAAGGCGTTCATGGACGCGCGCTCCTGGCAGGATGGTGTGACAAGGGCATGTCGCGAAGCGATGCCGAAGGTTGCGGCGATTCTACGTTTGCATGCAGCATGATTTGTCGAAAAGGGTCCTGGACGTTATAGTTTTCCCGCAGTTTTGCTCAATGGCCTTGCATGCGGCTTTCACGAGGTGCGTTGCCTTGTCCCGGGGCGCAAAGGAAGCAAGAAGCACGCAACAGGCCGGCGAGGTCAATTGTGATCGGGCATCGCCGGAATGACCGGGTATGCGGCGCAATCGCTGGCGCCGCGCGGATGGCTGCACGATCGATGCGCCCGAATGCGCCCGACGGCCCGACGATTAGAGACCGCAAGACAGCGGCGCAAGACCAGCAAGACCAGTATTGGGGTGGACACACGGCGTGCTCGCAGGGTTCGGCCATTAGCCGGACGGCGAGCGCCCGTCGAACGACAAACATCATCTGGAGCCCCCAATGACAGATGTTGAACAACATGCTGCGCGCACCGATGCCGCGCACGCCGGCGAGGCAGCTCACGAGGTGGTGCAAGCGGCGGGCATCGACGACGGCGCGCAGGGCGGTTCCCGTCCCCGCACAGCTTCGGGTTCCGGCTTCATCGCGCGCTCGCCGTGCCGGCGCTCGTGGATGCTCGGTGCGCTCGCGTCGGCGGCTGGCTTTGCGTTTTCAACGGCGGCGAGCCATCGCGCCGCGCGCGGCATCGGTCCCGTTGCGAGCCTTTCGCACCTCGCGGGCATCTCGCCTGCCTACGCCGATACGCTGCCCGCGGGCGGCGGCTTCGATGCGTTCATTGCGCTGTCGGGCAAGCTCACGGGGCACACCAGCTTCGATCCCGTGCTCGGCAAGCGCGCTTACGAAGCGTTGTCCAAGGCGGACAGCCAGTTCACGCAGAACGTCGCCGCGCTCAACGCGTGGCTGCAGAGCCATGGCGGCGTGCCGTCCGACATCGTCACGCAGGCATTGCAGGCCGAACGGCCGAATCTCGCGAAGACCGTCAGCGCGATCACGCGTGCGTGGTATCTGGGGCTCGTCGGCGATGCGCCAAATGTCCAGGTAATCGCGTATGAAAGCGCACTGATGTTCGAGCCCGTGAAGGACATCCTGACGATTCCGTCGTATTGCCGCGACGTGCCGTTTTACTGGACCCGGAAACCCGCGAATGCGTGAGCGCTGCGCATGCAGCGTCACGTGTTCGTCTCGCACGCCGCTCGCCTTCGATGCGCGGCGGGGTCTCCGGACGGGTTGCCACACCCGTGAACAACACATAAGCCAGCGGATCAAGCCGGCCGCAGAGGGCAAAGAAGAGGGCAAGGATGGCAAACGCAAATTCCGCCGACGTCGTCGTAGTCGGCTCGGGCGTGGCGGGCGGTCTCGTCGCGCATCAGATGGCGCTCGCGGGCGCGTCGGTGATTCTGCTCGAGGCCGGGCCGCGTCTGCAGCGCGGGCAGATCGTCGAGAACTTCCGCAATTCGCCCGCGAAACTGGACTTCGCGACGCCGTATCCGTCGACGCCTTATGCGCCGCATCCCGAGTACTCGCCTGCGAACGACTATCTGATCCAGAAGGGCGACTATCCGTATAACTCGCAGTATCTGCGGCTCGTCGGCGGCACCACGTGGCACTGGGCCGCCGCGACATGGCGTCTGCTGCCGCCCGATTTCGAACTGAAGAAGCGGTACGGCGTGGGCCGAGACTGGCCGTATCCGTATGAAACGCTCGAGCCGTGGTACTACGCGGCCGAAGTGCAACTGGGTGTCTCCGGGCCGGACCCGTCGATCGATCTCGGCTCGCCGCGCTCAAAGCCGTATCCGATGGCGGGCCTGCCGCTGTCGTACATGGACCAGCGCTTCTCGGACGTGCTGAACGCGAACGGCTTCAAGGTCGTGCCCGAGCCCGTCGCGCGCAACAGCCGTCCGTACGATGCGCGGCCCACCTGCTGCGGCAACAACAACTGCATGCCGATCTGTCCGATCGGCGCGATGTACAACGGCATCGTGCATGCCGACAAGGCCGAGCGCGCGGGCGCGAAGCTGATTGCGCAAGCCGTCGTCTACCGGATCGAAGCGGACGACAAAGGGCTCATCACGGCCGTTCACTACAAGGACCCGAACGGCAACAGCACGCGCGTCACCGGCAAGCTGTTCGTGCTGGCCGCGAACGGCATCGAGACGCCGAAGCTGATGCTGATGTCGACTTCCGACAAGTTCCCGCACGGCATCGCCAACAGCTCCGATCAGGTCGGCCGCAATCTGATGGACCATCCGGGCACGGGCATCGCGTTTCTTGCGAACGAGTCGCTGTGGCCTGGGCGCGGGCCGATGGAGATGACGTCGGTGGTGAACTTCCGTGACGGCGCGTTCCGCTCGGACTATGCGGCGAAGAAACTGCATGTGTCGAACGGCGTGCCGACGATCGCGATCACATCGGCGCTGCTCAGACAGGGCCTGACGGGCGCCGAACTCGACCGGCAGATTCGCGACCGCGCGTCGCGCCTCGTCGTCGTCAACAGCTTCCACGAGCATTTGCCGGAGCCGCAGAACCGCATCGTGCCTTCCGCCGATCACAAGGACGCGCTCGGCATTCCGCAGCCCGAGATCTACTACTCGATCAACGATTACGTGAAGAAAAGCGCCGCGCACACGCACGAACTGTATGCGCAGATCGCGGGGCTCTTCGGCGGCACGGACGTGTCGTTCGACGATACGTTCGCGCCGAACAATCACATCATGGGCACGACGATCATGGGCAGCGATGCCGCCGATTCCGTCGTCGATCCCGACTGCCGCACGCACGACCACCAGAATCTTTTTATCGCGGGCAGCGGCGTGATGCCGGGCGCGGCTTCCGTGAACTGCACGCTGACGATCGCGGCGCTGTCGCTGAAGCTCGCCGACAAGCTCAAGCGCTAACTCTGACCCAACGCACGAAGACACATGATGAACCAGCACATGTCCCGCGCGCGCAAGCCAGGCGAACGCACCGGCAACCTGGACGCGACAGTTTTCTCAGGCAGCCGGCGCGCGGCGCTCAAATGCCGCCGCCGGATCTGGAAGATGGCGGCGCTCGCCGCAGCGTTCTCGCTGTTCGCGCTGTATCTCGCGTGGCTCGAAGCGTATGACGCGGCCCCGCGTCACAACGACGACGCGCCGCTCGCTGAAGCCGCCGCGCAAGGCGCAGCGCTGAGCGCAGGCACAGGCGCCGCGCCCGCTGGCGACGCGACAGGCACCGGCCCCGATCTCGTCAAGCGCGGCGAGTACCTCGCGCGCGTCGGCGACTGCATCGCGTGCCACACGTCGGACAAGGGCCGTCCTTTCGCGGGCGGCCTCGCGATCCATACGCCGTTCGGCACGATCTACACGCCGAACATCACCCCCGATCCGGATACGGGCATCGGCCACTGGACGGACGCCGACTTCATGCGCGCGATGCACGAAGGCATCGGCAAGGAAGGCGAGCGGCTCTATCCGGCGTTCCCGTATGTCGAGTACACGAAAGTCACCGAACGGGACGTGCAGGCGATCCGCGCATATCTGAACACAGTGGTGCCCGTGCACTACACGCCGCCCGCGAACAACCTGAGCTTTCCGTTCAACCTGCGCTGGCTGATGTTCTTCTGGAACCTGCTGAACTTCGACGAAGGCCGCTTCGTGCCCGACCCGAAGCAAAGCGCCGAATGGAATCGCGGCGCGTATCTGGTGCAGGGGCTCGCGCACTGCGAGGAGTGCCATACGCCGCGCAACTTCACGCAAGGACTCAAGACCAGCGAACGATTCTCAGGTGCGATCCAGGCGGGCTGGCACGCGTACAACATCACGCCGCACAAGATGAGCGGGATCGGCGGATGGACGGATCAGGACGTGACCAGCTATCTGTCGACGGGCGTCGCACCCGGCCGCGCGAATGCGGCGGGGCCGATGGCCGACGTGGTCGCGGACAGCACGCAGTATCTGGATTCCGAGGACCTGCGCTCGATCGCGACGTATCTGCGCACCGTCAAGCCGATCGACAAGGGCGAGTCGCGCGCGCGGGCCGGATGGGGCGCGCCGGCAAGCGACGTCGTCGCGTTGCGCGGCACGAAGATCAATGGCGCGAACGGCGCGCAACTGTTCCTCGCCAACTGCGCGACGTGCCACAACTGGACGGGCGAGGGCGTCGGCGCGAGCGCGCCGGGCGCGTATCCGTCGCTGATCCATAACACGGTGTCGGGCGCGAGCGACGCGAACAATCTCGCGATGGTGATCCTGCACGGCGTGAGCCGCACGACCAAAGTCGCCGACGTCCTGATGCCGGCATTCGACCGCGACCTGAGCAACGAGCAGATCGCCGCGATCACGAACTACGTGACGAAGCGCTTCGGCAATCCGCAATCGACTGTCAGCGTCGAGCAGATCGGCAACCTGCGCGCGACGCCGCAATGACGGCATGACACACAGATAGCGCGAGGCAGCGCGCGGCGCATGAATCCCACGACGTCCCGCGCGGACGTTGCTGACGACAGGCGGACGAACGCGGGATGCCGCGCATACAGCGCTCGCATGCGCGCACTATTATTGCGTCATGGATTCCACACTTGTCACCGCCGTCCGGCATCACGACGTCAATCGCGACGGACGCGATTTCGTGGTCGGCGATCTGCATGGCTGCGTCGATGCGCTGCGCTTTTTGCTGCGCGAAATCGAATTCGATCCGTCGCGCGACCGACTGTTCTCCGTCGGCGATCTGGTCGATCGCGGCGCGCAGTCGGAAGAGGCGCTCACGCTGCTCGACAAGCCGTGGTTCCATGCTGTCCTCGGCAATCACGAGGACACGCTGTGCGCCGTTGCTGAAGGCAGGCTGGAGAAGCACTGGTGGTACGGCATCGGCGGCCTGTGGAGCGAGCGCGTGCCGATGGAGCGGTTGCGCGCGTATGCACAGCGGCTGCGCACGCTGCCGCTCGTGCGCGTGATCGGCGCAGGCAGCGACCGCTTCAACGTGCTACACGCGGAGTTTCTCGGCACCGACGCCGAACTCGACGCAAACCACTTCTCCGACGAGACTCGCCAGCAACTGCTGTGGGGCCGCGGCCTCGCGATGGGCACGTCCGATCCTGCGAACCAGCGCGGCCTGTCGCTGACGTTTTGCGGGCACACGCCCGTGCGCGAGGTGCAGCAGTTCGGCGCGCAGGTATTCATCGACACGGGCGCGTTCGGGCCGGGCGGCAAGCTGACGATCGTCGAAGCACGCACGACGGCGCGCTGGTCGGTGACGGTCGATCTGGCGCGCTCGGCCGGGGCTTCGGCGCTTGCGCTGCCGTAGAAGGCCGCATAGAGGGCCGTTTCGCCGGACGCGTCAGCCGACCCGGCTCAGCTCGAACACCATGTCGACGGTGCTGCCGTTCCAGTTGTATTCCAGATACGCCGCGTGATGACAGTCGCGCAGCAGCGTCGTCCTGAACGCGGCGAGACATTCGCCCTCCGCATCCCGCACCGAGGGATAGACGATGCCCGGCGCGCCCGCCTCGCGGATCGCGCGGCCGAGCGTCTGGCCGGGCGCATAGTCGTTCGGCGACAGCACCGAGGCTTCGGCTGAATCCATGTCCCGCAGATCGACGACATCGCCTTGCGCGATCACCGTGTAGAGCCGCATCTGCTGGCGCATCGGCGGCTCCTGGGTCGCGGCGAGAAAGAGCCCCGAGTGATAGCGCGTTTCGGCGATCGCCGTTTCGCGCGAGCGCGCGCAGTAGAACACGCCATACGTGCCGTCGGAAAAGCGGCTGCCCTGCGGATTCAGATGCGTGAGCGCGGCCATGATCGGCCCGAAGCCGGGGCCGAAGCGCCGCTCTTCGCGCGGCACGAGATCGAGATCGCCGACTTCCGTGCGCACGCGGTCGTTCGTCATCGCTTCGAGCGCGTAGAGCGCTTCGAAGTCTTCGGGCGATGCGACACGGTCGAACAGGTTGACGGCGGGAAAGCGAGTCGGAATCACGCGATACGCGGGCGCCCAGGCGAGCGATGCCGCGCGCCAGCGGTCTTGCCATTGTGCTTCCGTCACGCCCAGCCGCCTCGCATTGCGTCGAGATACTGGCGCACGGCGACGAGGTCGCTGATATTGCCGGCGAGCATGCGGTCGAGCGCTCGGCGGCCGCCAAACGGCGGCGCGCTGTTGGGGCGCTTGATCCACGCATCGGCGGCGGCAGGCTGCGGCAGCAGGATTTGCAGCGCCTTGTAGATGCCGAGCAGAAGCGACAGCCGCTCCAGCGTGTCGCGGCCGAGGCGCGCCGTTTGCGGCGAGTTTTTCCACTTGAAGAACGTTGAGCGGCCGGGCGAGCCGAGCAGGGTGATCTGCTCGTCGGCGCTCAATTCCCAGTCGCGTGCAATGTTGAAGAACGCGCGCAGACCGGCGGCGGACATGTCCGCCATCGAAGGTTCGGCGGGCGGTCGTCGCAGCGGTCGTTCGGCGCTCGAGATGTGGGCGGCGGAAGACATGATGGAGTCCTGAGTTGAACTTTTTCTACATGTTAGTCCATATATGGATTAATGCAAGTCCGCATGTATAATCCGCGCCACGAGTTTTTGCGCGGAGGCGGCGGTGTCGTTCGGATTCAGGGTGGGAGTGGCGGTCGGTTTGCTGTGCGCGTCGATGGCGGCGCGCGCGGAATACAAGGAAGTGTGGAATCCGCCCGAGGCCGCGCCGGGCGCCAGGCACGTCGCGCATTCGAAGCACCCAGCGCCCGTTGGTTCTGGCGCGGCGGCTGGTGCGCATCGACATGCGGCTGCGCCGCGCGCGAACGTCGCAGCGGCCAAGCCAGGCACGAAAGCGCACGCGAAAAAGGCCGCTAGCGTGGCTGCCGGCACTGCTGTGAAAACGGCGCACGTGAGCGGATCGCACGTACCGCCGCATCAAGCCCAGGCCGCGCACGCAAAACCTGCCGTCGCGGTGGTCACGCCGAAGTCCGCGCAAGCCGCCAACGTTCCGGCGCCCCAGGCCAGCGGCGGCGGTGCCATGCCGCGCGAGCTTCCGCCGATCCTCAAATAAGCGTCACTGGGCGCTCAGCCCGTTCGTCACGATCCGCAGCGTTTCGACCGAGCGCGCGTCGCGCACGCGCGAGTGCAGCGTCACGCGCGATTCCGGCAACGGCGGCAAGCCAAGCCGCGCGCCCGAATCGACGAGACCGCGCGGCGCGACGCGCCTCGCGAGCGGCGACACGGCGAGTCCCGCCGTCGCTGCCGCGCCCACGGCAGCCACCCCGCCGCCGACGAACGCTTCGCGCCACGCGATGCCCGCGCCGTCGAGCGTGCGCAGCGCAATCGAGCGCACGTTGCACGGCGCGGCAAGCAGCGCGAGCGGCAGCGGCTCCCCGGCGCGCGGCTGCCATTCGCGCGTCGCGAGCCAGGACAGCGGCTCCGTGAAGAGCAACTGGCCGTCCTCGCGCGGCATGTCGTCGGGCTCGGAGCGCACGATCACGGCGTCGAGCCGCCGCTCGTCGTACTGCTGAAGCAACGCCACCGACAATCCCATATGCAGTTCCAGCACGAGCCCCGGATCGTGCGCATTGACGCGCGCGAGCATCCCCGCGAGGTCGATGCTCGCGACATGCTCGCTCAACCCCAATACGAGACGCCGCCGGTCCACTGACAGCGAGTCGAGCGCCCGGTCGTGCGCCGTCAGCAGATCGCGCGCGCCCTCGACGAACGCCTCGCCATCGACCGATAGACGCACGACGCGCGGCGTGCGCTCCAGCAACTGCTTACCGACATGCGCTTCGAGCCGCTTCAGCTTGAGGCTGACGGCGGATTGCGTGGTGTCGAGCGCATCCGCGGCGCGCGTGAAGCTGCGCAAATCGGCGACGAGAACGAAGGCGCGCACGGCGTCGAGATCGAGGACTTTCATTTCAAATGTAAATGGATGAAATATCTATACATGTCTGTTAATTATGATAGGCGCGAACTAACCTGAATGCACCTTCTCTTCATTCAGGAGTTCGTCATGCCTCTCACCCGAATCGCACTGCGCGCCGGCAAGCCGGCTGACTACCGTCAAGCGCTCACGCAGGGCATCCAGCGCGCGCTGACCGACGTTTTCAACGTGCCCGAGGACGACATCTTCATGGTCATCACCGAGCACGACGCCAGCAACTTCGTCTATGGGCGCAACTATCTCGACATTGAGCGCAGCGACGATCTCGTGCTGATCCAGATCGCCGCGAACAACACGCGCACCGTCGACCAGAAGAAGGCGCTCTACAAACGCATCGCCGACAATCTGGCCGAAAGTCCGGGCGTGCGTCGCGAGGATGTGTTCGTGAATCTCGTCGAGGTGCTGAAGGAGAACTGGTCGTTCGGCAACGGGATCGCGCAGTACGCGATTTGAGCGCTTTCGCACGGCCGCTCGCGCGCGTTCGGCGAGAAGCGCGTCGCTATAATGGCTTGCACTCTTACCCGCCATTTGCCGACGCGCGCGAGCCATGACGACCGATCACAACGACGCTTCTCACGACCCTTTGCAATTCGGCGGCTCCGTCTGGTTCCGTTCCGGCGAGCAGACTCTCGGCGGCGCGCAACGCATCGCGCTGCTCGCGGCGATCGGCGACACGGGCTCGATCACGGGCGCGGCGAAAGCCATCGGCATGAGCTATAAGGCCGCGTGGGACGCCATCGACGCAATGAACAACCTCGCCGGCGAGACGCTCGTCATCCGCTCGACGGGCGGCAAGGGCGGCGGCGGCACGACGCTCACGCCGCGCGCGCGGACGCTGATCGACACGTTTCGCGCGGTCGAGCGCGAGCACCGGCTGTTTCTGGAGCGAGCCGGCGCCGCGATTGCCGGATTCAGCGACGACTGGCAGCTGATCGGTCGCATCGGCATGAAAACGAGCGCGCGCAACCAGCTGTACGGCAAGGTCAGCGCGATCCAGCGCGGCACTGTCAACGACGAAGTATCGCTTGCGCTGCCGGGCGGACAGGTCATCGTCGCGATCGTCACGCATGAAAGCACGGAGACGCTCGGGCTCGCGGTCGGCGGGGAAGCCGTGGCGCTCGTGAAGGCGTCGTCGGTGCTGCTGGCTGCCGACGACGGCACGGCGCAACGGCTGTCGACGCGCAACCGGCTGTGCGGCAAGGTGTCGGCGGTGCAACGCGGGGCCATCAACGCGGAGGTGTCGCTGACGCTCGAAGGCGGAGCCGTCGTGACGGCCGTCGTCACGAACGAGAGCGTCGACGAGCTGGGCATCGCGGAGGGCGAGGCGCTCGTAGCCGCGTTCAAGGCGTCGAGCGTGATTCTTGGCGTGACGACTGCTTAAAGGGGCGATGGGCCGATGGCGCCGCGTTTGCCCGGCGCTGTCCTGCGGTGCTCTCTCTCATGAAAGAGTGCGCACGTAGCCCTTGAACGACGCGTTCTCGCGCACGCTGCCGTCGTACACCTGCACGACCTGATCGCCGAACGCGGCGACATCGTCGGGATCGTGCGTGATCAACAGCATCGGAATGTCGAGCCGCGTTTGCAGATCGCACAGTTCGCGCCGCATGCGCTCGCGCAGCGCGTGATCGAGCGCGGAAAACGGCTCGTCGAGCAGCAGCAGCCGCGGTTGCGCGACGAGCGCCCGCGCCAGCGCCACGCGCTGCTTTTGCCCGCCGGAGAGCTGCGTCGGATGGTGCCCGGCGACGCCTTTCAGGTCCAGCGCGTCGAGCCAGTAATCGATCTGCGGATGCGAGAAACGCCGGCCCGGATTGAGCCAGCCCGTGTGCATGCCGAAGCCAATGTTCTGCCGCACGTTCAAATGCGGAAACAGCGCGTAGTCCTGGAACAGGTACGCGAGGCGGCGCGCCTGCGGCTTCTGGTCGATGCCGCGCGCGCTGTCGAAGAGGGTGTCGCCGTGCAGCGTGATCTTGCCTTCGTCGGGGCGCAGCAGACCCGCGATCGCCTGCAGCGTCAGGCTCTTGCCCGCGCCCGACGGCCCGAACAGCACGATGCGCTGCGCGCTCGCGGTGAACGACACGTCGAGCGTGAACTGGCGTTCGGCCGTGTGCAGGGATTTGCGGATGTCAACGGTGAGCGGCATGTCAGCGGGTAGTCATCAGCGAGTGTTGCGGCACGAGCCGGCCCGCGAGCAGCAGGATCGCGACGCAGGCGATCGACGTCACGAGCACGAGGAAATTGGCCGTGTTGTCGTCGCCGGCCTGCACGGCGGCGTAGACGGCCACCGACAGCGTCTGCGTGCGGCCCGGCAGGTTGCCGGCGATCATCAGCGTCGCGCCGAATTCGCCGAGCGCGCGTGCGAACGCGAGCAGCGCGCCCGCCAGAATGCCGCGCGACGCGAGCGGCAGCGACACGCGAAAGAAGATAGCCGCCTCGCTGACGCCGAGCGTGCGCGCCGCGCGTTCGAGCTGCGGATCGACGGATTCGAACGCCGCGCGCGCGGACTTCAGCACGAGCGGAAACGCCACGACCATCGACGCGATTACCGCGCCCTGCCACGTGAACACCAGCTGGATATCGAAGCGGTCGAGCCATACGCCGATCACGCCGCGTCGGCCGAGCAGCACCAGCAGGTAATAGCCGAGCACCGTCGGCGGCATGACGAGGGGCAGCGTCAGCAGCGAATCGATCACGTCGCGCGCGCCCGAGCGCCAGCGCGACAGGCCCAGGCCGAGCGCGACGCCGAACACGACGTTCAGCGCGGTCGCCCAGCCCGCGACCTTCAGCGACAGCAGTAGCGGAATCCAGGCCTGTTCCATCACGCGCGCCTTGCCTTTAATGACCGCTCAGTGCGCCGGCTTGAAGCCGTACTTCGCCAGCACGGTCTGGCCCGCCGGCGACAGCACGAACGCGATGAACGACCGCGCGTCGGTGGCATGCTTGCTGCCTTCGACCTGCGCGATCGGGTAGGTGATCGGCGTGCTCGTCGGGACAGTCAGCGCGACCTTGACCTTGTCGGGCATGACGGCGGCATCGGTGCCGAACACGAAGCCCGCGTCGACTTCGCCGCGCGACACGTAGTCGAGGCTCTGGCGCACGTTGGCCGCGAGCACGCCCTTCGCGCTGACGGCGCCCCACATGCCCGCCGCCTTCAACGCGCCTTCCGTATAGCGGCCCACGGGCACCGATGCCGGATCGCCGTACGCGACGCGCTTCACGCTTGCGGTCGTCAACTCGTTCAGCGTCGACGGCGCGCGCTTGCTGTCCGCCGGCACGATCAGCACGAGCGAATTCGCGGCGAAGTCCGTGCGCGTCGACTGCACGATTACTTTTTGCTCGACGGCCTTGTCCATTGCCTTCTGATCGGCGGAAGCGAATACATCGGCGGGCGCGCCCTTCGCGATCTGCTGCATCAGCACGTCCGATGCGCCGAAGTTGAAGAGCAGCTTCGTGCCGGGATGATGCTGCTCGTACGCATCGCCGACCGCCTTGAACGCGTTGGTCAGGCTGGCGGCAGCGGAGACGATGATCTCGTCGGCGCGAGTCTGCGCGCTGAAGGCAAAGGAGAGCGCGCTCGCGACGAGCACAGCGGGCTTCAGAAAGCGGTGGATCGACGTGACGGACATGGGTACGTGGCGCCGGACTGGCCGGAAACGAGTGGAATACGCCATCGTAATATATGTACGGTTACAGCGCTCGACATGTTGAGCATATCGGGGCCGCGATGGCGAATCTTTATGCGTCGGAATTCTGCAGCGGCACGGCGACGTTGCGCGTGTTCGGCAACGGAGAGAACGGCGTGTCGGGCGCGCTAGTATCGCGCAGCGGCCGCCAGCTGCCGCGGACGAACGGCCGGTCGTGGCCGGAGACCTTCAGCGCGAGATGCGTGACCCAGCGGTGCGTCGGCACGTGCACGTTATGCAGGCCGAGCGCGATGAACATCAGACTCAGCGCGACGGGGACGATGGACACGCGTCCCGGCGTCGCGTTCCACGCAATGCGGATGAAAACGAGCGCCGTCAACGCGCCGACGATACAGCCCGTGATCGCCTCAGAAGGCGAATGCGCCTCGATGACGACGCGCGAAAAGCTGACCAGCGCGCCGCCGAACAGCGCCAGCGCCACGCCGGCGACACGCATGGCGGGTGGCGCGGGCAGCAGCACGAGAAAGGCCGCGACGGGGTAGACGGCCGTGGCGAGCATCGCGTGTCCGCTCAGTCCGGTGAAGTCCCACACGCGCACGCCGACGCCCCAGCCGAGAAACGCCACCTTCGTCGCCGTGACCAGCGCGACGGCCACGCCGAGCAGAAAGAGCCAGCCGGCGGCGAGCTTCCACGAATAGCCGACGGCCAGCCACAGCGCGATGGCGAAGGCGAGCGGCAGCGTCAGTCCGGCGCCACCGAAGCTCGTGATCAGATACCAGAGGTGATATGGCAGATGAGGCATGGGCATTTTGTTCACGACATGGAATCGGGCGCAGCGTGTCGCAGGCCTGCGGCCGGAGGATTCGGGGCGCCGTGCGGCGGTGCGGGATCGGATAGCACATTTCCCAGAACACTTCCGCTCGGCGCGTATTCTATAAGTATAGAGGGAGGAGTTCGGCCGCAGTCGCAAACAGAAACGCGATAACTGACAGATGCTAGGACAATTCGGAAATCGTATGAGGAAAAGCGCGCAGCGACAGGCTTTTCGCTGAATCCACATCGGCCGACGTTCAGCATCGCACCAGGATTGGTGTTATTGTGCATTGCACAAGTCTGCTTTCGAGGCAGACAGCATTGATCCCTATTTGCGAGAAAATCCTATGCCGAAAAGCCTTACGAAAATCTGGCTAGGCGGCCTCAAACGCCTCTTTGCGATCCAGTCGGAGCACGCCCGCGCGACGTTGAAGCGCGCGTCCAAATCCAAGCGCCCCGTGACGCGGCCTGCGGCGCCCGTCGCCAAGCCTTCGGTGAAAGTGCGCAAGACCGTCACCCGCGACGTGCCGCGGCACGTGGCGCGCGAATCGCGCGTGCGGCCGCGCGCCGCCGCATGGGCGGGCGGCTCGTGGACGCGCTCCTTCCACTCGGCGCCTGCCGCGCCGGGCAGCCTCGTCAATCATCTGCAATACGGGCTGTATCTGCCCGCCGGCAAGCAGCTCAAGCACGTGCCGCTCATCGTGATGCTGCACGGCTGCAATCAGTCGATCGACGAATTCGCCGAAGGCACGCGCATGAATCTGCTCGCGGATCGCTACGGCTTCGCGGTCGTGTATCCGGAGCAGTCGAAGCACGCGCACGCGCATCGCTGCTGGCATTGGTACGACGATACGGACCGCGCCGGCCGGGCAGAGGCGCGCTCCGTCGTGTCGCTTGTCGATGCGCTCGTCGAGTCGTACGGTTTCGACCGCGAGCGGGTCTACGTGGCCGGGCTGTCGGCGGGCGCGGGGCTGGCGACGCTGCTGGCGCTGCATTTCCCGGACCGTTTCGCAGCCGTCGCGTTGCATTCGGGGCCGGCGTTCGGCGAGGCGCACTCCGGCATTGCCGCGATGGACGTCATGCGGCGCGGCACGCGTCAGGACCCCGTGACGCTCGTCGATGCCCTCGCGGACGTGACCGCGTATCCGGGCATGCCTGCCATCATCCTGCAGGGCGAGTCCGACCATGTCGTTGCGCCCGTCAACGCGGAGCAGCTGACCGAGCAGTTCCTCCGGCTGAACGGCATCGTCGATGCGCAGGGCGTGCGCAAGGTCGGCGACGTGAAGGAGGACCGCAAGGCGACCGTCATCACGCGCGACTACACGCGCGGCGGGCGGCGCGTGGTAAGGCTGTGCCGTGTTCAAGGGCTGGGCCACGCGTGGAGCGGCGGCGACGATGCGGTGCCCTTCCATTCGTCGAAAGGGCCGGATGCGAGCAGCCTGTTGTGGGATTTCTTCAGGCATCAGCGCCGCGCCGAGTCGACGCGCGTGGCCGCCCGCGCCACGGAAGGCGCCCGTACGCGCGCCAGTTGACAAATTGCCACACTTCGAATTGGGACTGGCGTATGCCTAGGGTTTTCCCTATAATACGGGTTATCCCTAGGTGTCAGTCACCTAACGCCACATTCGAGGTTCACCATGTATCTGATCAGCCGCTTTTTCCTGTTCCTGACGAAGTCCTACGACGAGCGCGTCAAAGAGCGCAACGACGCCTACCTGGCTGAAGCCACGGATCTGTACGACCTCGAGTTCCGCATGCGCAAGCTCGATCGCGATTCGCAAATGCGCGATCCGTCGTGGATGAGCCAGAGCTAAGCTGAATCGCGCTGACCGGCGTGTGAGCCGGCGAGAAGCGCGCGCTCAACGTGAGCGCAGCGCGCCAGCGTCGCCCGGCGCGCTTTTGCATGATCCACGACAGGCTGCGGATAGTCCTTTCCCCGCACCACGCCCCGGTTCTTCAGACCATCGGGGCCGCCTGCGAAGGCGCGTGAATCCACTACGCAGGCACCTTCTCCAGTTCCGGCAAGAAGCTTTTGATACAGCGCCCTTGCGAATCGAATTTCTCCGATTGCGTCACCGGGTTGAGTATCCGGAACCACGGCTGCGCATCGCAGCCCGTCGATGCCGACCACTGCCAGCCGCCGTTGTTCGCCGCAAGGTCGAAGTCGAGCGCGCAGCACAGTGTGGCGTTGTCGCCTGTGCGCAGATCGCGGCGAAACCAAGCGAGTCCACGACGAAAACGTGCGTCGAGTTCGCGAGCGCGGGCCAACTGCTGTCGAAGGCAACGCCCGCCCTTGGCGTGAAGGGGCGGGCGCCTCAGTCTAGATGAGCCGCCGGGCTCAAACCACCTTCACACGCACATCGACATTGCCGCGCGTCGCGTTCGAGTACGGACACACCTGATGCGCCGCGTTCACCAGATCCTGCGCCGCCGCCGCGTCGAGACCCGGCAGCGACACGCGCAATTCGATATCTAGCGCGAAGCCGCCTTTGTCGTTCGGGCCGACGCCGACATCGGCCGTCACCGTCGTGTCAGCGGGCACAGCCTGCTTGCGCTGGCCAGCGACGAACTTCATCGCGCTCAGGAAACACGCAGAGTAGCCGGCCGCGAACAGTTGTTCCGGGTTCGTGCCCTGCGCGCCGTTGCCGCCGAGTTCACGCGGTGCGGCCAGCTTCACGTCGAGCACGTTGTCCGATGAGATCGCGCGACCGTCGCGACCGCCGTTGCTCGTTGCCGTTGCCTTGTACAGTACGTTCATTTTGCCGCTCCTTGATCGGTTTCAGTGATTTGGTCAATGCTTGCCAGTCTTTCGCGTGCATCGCTGTCGGACTGGCATGCGACAAAGATAGCGTACAAATCATTTGTGTACAAACTATATTCCCTATCGATCCGATAGCCGCCGGCAGCCACGGCGGGTTCGCGGTTCAGTCGTGGTCGAGAGAGTCGTTCAGGGTGCCGCGCAATTTCGTCAGATCGTCACGCAGCCGCGTGAGGAACTCGGGCGTCTGCTGGGTTGCGCAGAAAATTTCGCCCGGCACGTCGCGTGCTGTGCGTTTGAGGGCGACGCCCGATTTCGTCAGCCGGATAAAGACGAGCCGTTCGTCCTCGGTGCCGCGCAAGCGCTCGATATAGCCTTGCGCTTCGAGCCGTTTGAGCAGCGGCGTGACCGTCGCCGAATCCAGATTCAGGCGCGCGGCGATGTCCTTCACGGTGACGTCGTCGCTTTCCCACAGGATCAGCATCGTCAGATATTGCGGGTAAGTGAGTCCGAGACGGTCGAGAATCGGTTTGTACGCTTTGGTCATCGCAAGGGACGTCGAATAGAGCGCGAAGCAGAGCTGCTCGTCGAGCGTGACGGGAAAAGCGGTGCGCTGGGTCATGTGCGTCCCCTTGAAGCGAAGCGTGCGAATGGATTGCGTGCAAACTATTGTGCCGCAAAAAACGGCACGACGGATCGATTCAACGGACGGGAAACCCACACCGCATAGCAGCGGCGCAGGTCCGAAGAAAGCCGGCTCTTACGAAGACGGCGAAGAAGGCGCGGGCGGCAGCGGCTGTCCGGGCGATTGAACGCCGAAGCAGCCGCGATATGTCGCATAGAACGAGCAGTAGAGCATCGTGGTGACGATGATCGACGCGGGCATCAGGATCACGAGCGCGAGATCGCCGGCGCCGATCGCCTGCAGCAGCGCGGACAGTCCGATCGACACCGTCGTGGCGACGGCGAACCACAGCGCGCCGTACACGACGAACGCGCCGCGATTTCGCCAGCAACTGACGATGCTGAAGAACATCGCCTTGATGGTCGGCACGTCGTGCCATGCGGTGAGGACCGGCGCGAACCAGAACAGCATCGCGACGGGCACATAGAATGCGAGCGCCGTCAGCACGGCCAGCGGAATATCGCTGTTCGCGATCGCTTCCGGCTGCATCGATTCGCCGCTGACCATCAGGTGCAGCAGCACGCCGCCGTCCGCGAGCGCGGAGCCGAGCAGCACGATGGCCATCGCGATGATGTAGAGCACGCCGAGCAGCAGCAGTCGCTTCGCAACCTGGCTGCCGTATGAGCGGAAGCCGTCGACGAGTATGGTCGGCAGCACTGGCTTGCCCGCAATCGTGTCGCGGCACGCCGCCATGAAGCCGACCGCGACGCCCGGAATGAGCATCAGCGGCAGCACGCCGCCGATGATGGGAATCAGCGAAATGGCCGTCATCGCGAGCAGATACGCGAAAAACAGCGTGAGAAACGCAAGCGGGTTCTTGCGAAAGAGCCAGATTCCTTGCCGGAACCAGACGTAGCCGGTTTTCGCCGGGACTTCGATCAGTTGCATGAGGTATGAATGCCAGGGAGTGCGACGCCAGCGAGGCGCTCGCGAAGAATGCGCTCGAAATGACCCGGGTCGTGCGGCTTGAGCAGTTCGGCGGCGCGCGGCATATGGAAATCATACAGGCGAGACACCCAGAAGCGGTACGCTCCCGCGCGCAACATGTCGCCCCAGTGCCGGTTTTCGGCGGGAGTGAACGGGCGCACCGTCTGATAGGCACGCAGCAACGCTTCGACGCGCGCTTCGTCGAGCTTGCCCGTGGCGAGATCGACGCACCAGTCATTGACCGTCACGGCGACGTCGAAGAGCCACTTGTCGCAGCCCGCGAAATAAAAATCGAAGAAGCCGCCGAGCGCGACTTCATGATGCGTATCGGGCGCCGCGTGCGCGAACAGCACGTTGTCGCGGAACAGATCGCAATGGCACGGACCCTCCGGCAGCGACGCATAATCCGCCGACGCAAAGAACGCCTGCTGATGCGCGAGTTCTTCCGTGAGCAGCGTGCGTTGCGCATCGGTGACGAACGGCACGATGCTCGGCACCGTTTCCCGCCACCACGGCAGGCTGCGCAGATTCGGCTGATGATGCGGGAAATCGCGGCCCGCCAGATGCAGCCGCGCGAGCATCTGGCCTACTTCGACGCAATGCGCGACGCCGGGCGCGAGTTCCGGCGCGCCATCGAGCTTCGTGACAATCGTCGCGGGCTTGCCGTCGAGCATACCGAACAGCGCACCGTCGTCGCGCGGCATCGGGTCCGGCACGGGCACGCGATGCGACGCCAGATGGCGCATCAGGTCGAGATAGAACGGCAGTTGCCCGGCCGTCAGCTTCTCGAAAATGGTGAGGACGTACTCGCCGCGCGTGGTCGTCAGAAAGAAATTGCTGTTCTCGATACCGGATGTGATGCCGCGCAAGTCGACGACTTCGCCGAGATCGTAGCGGCGCATCCAGTCTGCGAGCTGGGCTTCGGTGACAGCGGTGAAAACGGCCATGCGTGGGGCGTGGAATCAGGTTGTTCGGCTGGCGCGATGCCAGTGTGAGCCGGGGCAAGCGGGTTGAAAGCGTCGTTGCGTTCGTTGTACGGCGTTGTGCGTCGATGTGATGGGCGCCGGATGCAAGGTTCGCCAGCGCCTATCTGCTTGAAGCAGGCCGGCGCGCATCGCCACGAGTGGGCGCACGCGTCGGCTCGCGTCGATCAGTAATGCAGGTTCACGGACGGCAGGCGCGCGGGCGGCTTGCCGGATTCGTACACTTTCGGCGACGTGTCGGTGGGCGCGCTCATCTGGTAGCGCGTGCCGAAGTTCGAGCGCACGTCGATCTCGACGGGCTTGCCCTTGTCGCGGTATTCGGTGATTTCGGTGCCGTTGCCGCTGCGCTCGTAGAAGCTTGGCGTACGCGGCTTGTTGATCTCGACCTTCGAGCTGACCTCGGCCGCGGGACGGTTGATCGCTCTCAGATCCGGCAGGCCCGCGCGTTCGTTGGCTTCGGCTTGTGCGTCCGCGTCTTTCGCGGACTGGGCAGGCTGGGCAGCCATCGCCGCGCCGCTGACGGCGAGCGCCAGCGCAACTGCGGCGGGGAAGAGCGGCTTCATGATGTTTCTCCGATAAGGTGGCCCGATTCTAGCAAATCCAGTGCTGCTCACGGGCATGAGCAGCGGTCGATAGCCTTATTTTGCGCGCTTCTCGCGCGGCATGCGCGGCACGTGTGCAAGGCGTCGCACGGTCCGCGCGATCATGCGCGCGCGTGATCGCGCAGGCGTCCGATGAGCAGGCGCGCGGACATCAGAAAGCGCGGGTTCCGTGGTAATGTCGTTGCATCAATCGAGGCGAACGAAGATGAACTACGATACCAATCAACGCGCGGTGCACATGCCCGCTAACGCGTTCCCGACCGAGGCCTTCGACGACGCCGCCGATGCCGTCACGCGCCTGTCCGCCATCTATGAAGCGAACACATCGTTCCTGCGCGATGCGTTTGCGCGTTTCCGGCGCAACGAGCCGTTCGACCGGCGCGTGCGTGCGTGCTATCCGTTTGTGCGCGTGCGCACGGAAATGAACACCCATGTCGATTCGCGCCGCTCGTATGGGTTCGTTGCCGGTCCGGGCGTGTTCGAGACCACGGTGACGCGGCCCGATCTGTTCGGCAATTACTATCGCGAGCAACTGCGCCTGCTGGTAAAGAACCATCACGTGGCCGTCGAAGTGGGTGTGTCGGATCAGCCGATTCCCATTCACTTCGCGTTCGCCGAGGGCATCCACCTTGAAGGCGATCTGGACCGCGAGCGCCTGCTCTCGATGCGCGACGTATTCGACCCGCCCGATCTCGCATTGCTCGACGACCGCATCGTCAACGGCACCTACGAGCCGATGCCCGGCGGGCCGCATCCGCTCGCGCTCTTCACGGCGGCGCGCGTCGACTTTTCGCTGCATCGGCTCAAGCACTACACGGCGACTTCGCCCACGCATTGCCAGAACTACGTGCTGTATACGAACTATCAGTTCTACATCGACGAGTTCGTGAAGCTCGGCCGCACGATGATGGCGAAGACCGACGACGCCGATCTGCGCGCATATCGCAGCGAGTACACGTCGTTCGTCGAGCCGGGCGACGTGATCACGTACAACGCGAATATCGGCGAGCAGGAAGACGAAGGCACGGCGCCGCCGCGCCTGCCGCAGATGCCGGCGTATCACCTCAAGCGCGCGGACGGCAGCGGCATCACGATGATCAACATCGGTGTCGGCCCGTCGAACGCGAAGACCATTACCGATCACATCGCGGTGCTGCGCCCGCACGCATGGATCATGCTCGGCCACTGCGCGGGTCTGCGCAACACGCAGCGTCTCGGCGACTATGTGCTGGCGCACGGCTATGTGCGCGAGGATCACGTGCTCGACGACGATCTGCCGCTGTGGGTGCCGATTCCTGCGCTCGCCGAAGTGCAGGTCGCGCTGGAGCGCGCCGTCGCTCAGGTCACGCAGCTCGACGGCGCCGAACTGAAGCGCGTGATGCGCACGGGCACGGTCGCGAGCGTCGATAACCGCAACTGGGAGTTGCGCGATCATCGCGAGCCTGTGCAGCGTCTTTCGCAGAGCCGTGCGATCGCGCTCGACATGGAAAGCGCGACGATCGCCGCGAACGGCTTCCGTTTCCGCGTGCCGTACGGGACGCTGCTGTGCGTGTCCGACAAGCCGCTGCACGGCGAACTGAAGCTGCCCGGCATGGCCGACCAGTTCTATCGCGCGCAGGTCGACCAGCATTTGCAGATCGGCGTGAAGGCGATGGAGATCCTACGCACCAACGGCCTGCACAAGCTGCATAGCCGCAAGCTGCGCAGCTTCGCCGAAGTGGCGTTTCAGTAATGGTGTTGCGGTAAGCGCGCGTGCGCGCTTACCAGCCGACGAAGGAGAGTCCGGCGAGCCCCGCAAGCGCGCCGGCTCCGAGCAGCCACAAAGGATGAATGCGCGTCCTGAACGCGAGCACCGCGCATGTGCCCGTGATGACCCAAGCGAGCCACGACGTGTCCGACGCCTGCGCGATCAGAACTGCGCTCGCCGCGACCAGGCCCGCCGTCACGGGCACGAGCCCCTTCTGCGCGATGCGCCGCCACGGGCGGTCCTTGAAGCGGTTCCACGCATGCATCGCGAGCAGCGTGACGACGGACGACGGTCCGAACTTCGCGAGCGACGTCACGAGCATCCCCGCCCAGCCCGCCACATGCCAGCCGACGAGCGTCACGACCATCATGTTCGGCCCCGGCGCGGCCTGCGCGAGCGCGAAGAGCGCGCTGAATTCGCTCGCGGGCATCCAGTGATGCACCTCGACGACCTGCCGCTGCATCTCCGGCAAGATGGTGTTGCCGCCACCGAACGCGAGCAGCGATAGCTGGCTGAAGATGACGGCGAGCGCGATCAACGTATCGGTCATTTCGACACCTCGTTCTGGCGACGTGGCGTTTGCGTCCGCGCCGCGGCTGCATCGGCTTTCGCCACGCGCGACGCCATGTAGATGCTGAGCGGCGTCAGCACGAGCATCGTCGGCAGCAGCGGGAAGCGCAGCAATGCGATCGCGACGAAGCCCAGCGCGGCGATCGTCGCGGCCCTCGGGTCGTGGCGCAGCGGCAGCAGAATCTTGACGGCCATCGCGATCAGCAGGCCGGCTGCCGCTGCCGCGAGTCCGGCGAACAGATGCCTGATGTGCGGATCGTTCTGCGTGCGCTCGTAGATCACGCCCAGTGCGATCACGACGAGCGACGGCCCGGCGATCAGTCCGAGAATGCCCGCCAGCGCGCCGCGCAGGCCGCGAAAGCGCATGCCCAGAGCCACCGAAAGATTGATCACGTTGCCGCCCGGCAGGAACTGGCACAGGCCGAGCAGATCGGTGAATTCGGCGGCCGTCAGCCAACGGCGCTGTTCGACGATGGTCCGCCGTGCGAGCGGCAGTGCGCCGCCGAACGAAGTCAGGCCGAGGCCCAGAAAGCCCATGAAGATTTCGCGCGTGGTCGGAGGGGGCGCATGCTCCGGCGCGTCGGGGTGCTGATCCATCGCGTTCACTATTCAGTACAAGGCGTGAAGATTAGCGCCGATTCCAGGCGGCGCAAAACGATTTCTCGGGCACATCCTTGTGATCTAGAATCACAAGGATGAATGCAAGGACGAACCGCAAGCTTCCCCCTTTCCCGGCGCTGCGCGCCTTCGAGGCCGCGGCGCGGCACGACAGCTTCACGTCCGCCGCGGACGAGCTTCATGTGACGCACGGTGCAATCAGCCGTCAGGTTGCCGCGTTCGAGGCATGGGTCGGCGTGCAGGTGTTTCATCGTATCGGCAAGCGGGTGCGGCTGACGGAAGACGGCCGCCGCTATCTGTCGACGGTGCAGGCCGCGTTCGACAGCATCGCCGCCGCGACCGATCAATTACGCGACACGGGCGTCGTGCACGTGTTGCGCGTGAACGCGCTGCCGACGTTCGCGATGAAGTGGCTGCTGCCGCGGCTTTCGCAGTTTCAGCGGATGGCGCCGAATGTCGAGCTTCGGCTATCGACGTCGAATGCGCCCGTCGAAACGCTCGACAGCTTCGACGTCGCCGTGCGGCGCGGGCCCGCGCACTGGTCCAATTGCGCAAGCGGACAGTTTCTCGAAGAAAGCGAACTTCCCGTGTGCAGTCCCGCGCTGTTGCAGCGCTCGCCGATTCACACGGCCGACGATCTCGCGCGTCATGTGCTGCTGCATTCGGATACGCGGCCGGACGCATGGCAGCACTGGCTGCACGCGGCGGGCGTCACCGCGAAGTGCCGCAAGAAGCAGTCATTCGATCACTTCTATCTGGCGTTGCAGGCGGCCGTGGATGGCCTGGGCGTCGCGCTCGGACCGATGCCGCTGCTCGACGACGAACTGGCGTCGGGGCGGCTGGTGATGCCGCTAAAAGGACCGCGCATCGGCGCGCGCGGCTACTGGTGGGTTGCGCGGCGCGAAGTGGCGAATGCGCCGCTAGTCGGGCAGTTTTGCCGCTGGCTCGAAGCACAGGCGGCGCAGACGAAAGCGGAAACAGGAGCGGAAGTTAATACGCCGGCAACGACACACGGCAAGACGCATGTCGCGTCGCGATAGCGGTGATGGCGGACAACGCAACGCACTGTCCGCCATGCACGCTTCAGGCCATCACAGGTAGAACATCCGGTCTTCGTCCGACTTCACGGGATGCGCTTCGGGCTCTTCGCGCTCTTCGTAGAACGCGAGCACGGCTTCGAGCACCTGGTCGGGCTCGTCGATCACCTGCATCAGGTTCATGTCCTCGGGATTGATGAGGCCCATCGGCACCAGTTGCGCTTCGAACCAGCCGAGCAGGCCCTTCCAGAACTCCGCGCCGACGAGAATGATGGGCACATGCCGCGACTTCTTCGTTTGAATCAGCGTGAGCACTTCGGCGAGTTCGTCGAGCGTGCCGAAGCCTCCCGGCATCACGATGACGGCATCCGAGTTCTTCACGAACGTGACCTTGCGCGTGAAGAAGTGGCGGAAGCGCAGCGAGATGTCCTGCCACTGGTTGCCCGATTGCTCGTGAGGCAATTCGATGTTCAGGCCGACGGACGGCGCCTTGCCTGCATGCGCGCCCTTGTTGGCCGCTTCCATGATGCCGGGGCCGCCGCCGGAGATCACCGCGAAGCCGGCGTCGGAGAGCTTGCGTGCAATAGTGGTGGCCAGTTTGTAGTACGGCGAGTTCGGTTTCAGACGTGCCGAACCGTAGATGCTCACGGCCGGGCGGATCTCCGACAGGTACTCGGTCGCCTCGATAAACTCTGCCATAATCGTGAACATCTGCCACGATGCGCGGGCCTTCTTGGCTGTTGCGCGCTCTTGATCTGCGAGCGATCGCAGACTCGGAATCACTTTTCTCTTAGTCATAATGCCTGAAGAACAGAACCTGGAAGGTAAGACCCTGCTATTGGTTGACGGTTCGAGTTATCTGTACCGGGCCTACCATGCGATGCCTGATCTGCGCGGTCCAGATGGCGGACCAACAGGTGCGCTCTACGGAATCATCAACATGCTGCGCCGTATGCGCAAGGAAGTTACGGCAGAGTATAGCGCGTGCGTGTTCGATGCCAAAGGCAAGACGTTTCGCGACGACTGGTATCCGCAATACAAGGCGCACCGTCCGTCGATGCCTGAAGATCTGGCCAAGCAGATCGAGCCGATTCACGTCGCCGTGCGCTCGCTCGGCTGGCCGCTGCTGATGATCGAAGGCGTCGAGGCCGACGACGTGATCGGCACGCTCGCGCGGCGCGCGGAACAGCGCGGCATGAACGTGATCGTATCCACGGGGGACAAGGATCTGGCGCAGCTCGTGACGGATCATGTCACCCTCATCAATACGATGACGAATGAGAAGCTCGACCGCGAAGGCGTCGTTGCGAAGTTCGGCGTGCCGCCCGAACGCATCGTCGACTACCTGTCGCTGATCGGCGATACCGTCGACAACGTGCCGGGCGTCGAGAAATGCGGCCCGAAGACCGCGCTCAAATGGCTCACACAATTCGAGACCCTCGATGGCATCGTCGCACACGCGGATGAAATCAAAGGTGCGGTAGGAGACAATCTGCGACGTGCGCTCGATTTCCTGCCGATGGCGAAAAAGCTCGTCACGGTCGAGACGGATTGCGATCTGACCGGGCACGTGAACTCGTTCGAAGAGACGCTCGCCACGCGCCCCGAAGCGCGCGAAGAACTGCGCGACATCTTCACGCGTCACGGCTTCAAGACGTGGCTGCGCGAAGTGGAAATCGCCGATGCCGTCGAAGGGCCCGAGACGGATGTGCCGCCCGCGCCGACCGTCGATGGCGAGAACGTGCGCGAGTACGACACCGTGCAGACGTGGGAGCAGCTCGACGCATGGCTCGCGAAGCTCGACGCCGCCGACATCACGTCGTTCGATACCGAGACCACATCGCTCGATCCGATGATCGCGCAGATCGTCGGCATTTCGATTGCGGTCGAAGCGGGCAAGGCCGCGTATATTCCGCTTGCGCATCGCGGGCCGGATGCGCCCGTGCAATTGCCGCGCGACGAAGTGCTCGCGAAGCTCAAGCCGTGGCTCGAAAGCGCGGACAAGAAGAAGGTCGGCCAGCATGTGAAGTACGACGAGCAGGTGCTCGCGAATTACGGCATCGCGATGAACGGCATCGAGCACGACACGCTGCTGCAGTCGTACGTGCTCGAATCGCATCGTCCGCATGACATGGACAACCTCGCGTTGCGCCATCTCGGCCTCACGACGATCAAGTACGAGGACGTGGCGGGCAAGGGCGCATCGCAGATCGGCTTCGATGAAGTGTCGCTCGACAAGGCCTCTGAATACGCGGCCGAAGATGCCGACATCACGCTGCGCCTGCATCATGCGCTGTTCCCGCAGATCGCCGCGGAAGTGCCGCTCGATCACGTGTACCGGAACATCGAAGTGCCGACGTCGCGCGTGCTGCGCAAGATGGAGCGCAACGGCGTGCTGATCGACGCGGAAAAGCTGCGCGTGCAGAGCAACGAGATCGCGACGCGTCTCGTCGAACTCGAAAAAGAGGCCTATGAACTGGCGGGCGGCGAATTCAATCTCGGTTCGCCGAAGCAGATCGGGCAGATCTTTTTCGAAAGGCTGGAGTTGCCCGTCATCAAGAAGACGCCGAGCGGCGCGCCGTCCACCGACGAAGAAGTGCTGCAAAAGCTCGCCGAAGATTTTCCGCTGCCGAAAATTTTGCTCGAGCATCGCGGCCTGTCGAAGCTGAAGTCGACATACACGGACAAGCTGCCGCGCATGGTCAACGCGACCACAGGCCGCGTGCACACGAACTATGCGCAGGCCGTCGCGGTGACGGGGCGCCTCGCATCGAACGATCCGAATCTGCAGAACATTCCCGTGCGCACGGGTGAAGGCCGCCGCATCCGCGAAGCGTTCATCGCGCCGCCCGGCCACAAGCTCGTGTCGGCGGACTACTCGCAGATCGAGTTGCGGATCATGGCGCATATCTCCGGCGATGAAGCGCTGCTGCGCGCATTCAAGCAGGGCGAAGACATTCACCGCGCTACGGCATCCGAAGTGTTCAGCGTGACGCCGCTCGAAGTGTCGAACGATCAGCGGCGCATCGCGAAGGTCATCAACTTCGGCTTGATCTACGGGATGAGCTCGTTCGGTCTTGCATCGAACCTCGGCATCACGCGCGATGCCGCGAAGCTTTATATCGACCGCTATTTCGCGCGTTATCCGGGCGTCGCCGCGTACATGGAGAACACGCGTTCGAGCGCGAAGGCGAAGGGTTACGTCGAGACCGTGTTCGGCCGGCGTCTGTGGCTGCCCGAGATCAACGGCGGCAACGGCCCGCGCCGCCAGGCCGCGGAGCGCGCCGCGATCAATGCGCCGATGCAGGGCACGGCCGCCGACCTGATCAAGATGTCGATGATCGCGGTGCAGAAGTGGATCGAGGAGTCGGGCATCGGCACGCGCATGATCATGCAGGTGCACGACGAACTGATTCTCGAAGTGCCGGACGCCGAGCTCTCCTATGTCCGCAAGCGCTTGCCGGAACTGATGTGCGGCGTCGCGCAACTGAAGGTGCCGCTCGTTGCCGAAGTGGGCGCGGGCGCGAACTGGGAAGAAGCGCACTGACATGCCAGCTATGCGTGCCACGACACACTGACACAGCATTGTTGCTTCTCCAGGTCAACGGGACAATGAGCCGAACGACGAGCGGGGTATCGTCGTTCGCAAGTCACAGTCGCACATGACGGACTTGTGACTTGTCCCGCTGGTCGCCGACAATCGACAGAACGCGAATAACAAAAAAACAAAAGCGGCCGCACACGCGCGAAGCGAGCCGCATCGACGCACAACTTGTCGTTTCATACGGAGAGTCCTGATGCATCGTTTTGTCGTCGTGGGTGGAGGTGCGGGCGGTCTCGAGCTGGCGACGCGGCTCGGCGACCGTTATGCGCGCAAGAAGAGCAATGGCGTGCCGCTCGCGCAGGTCACGCTGGTCGACCGTTATCCGACGCATATCTGGAAACCGCTGCTGCATGAAGTCGCGGCGGGCAGCATGGACCCTTTTACGCAGGAACTCGAATACGCGGCGCAGGCGCGCTGGCACGGCTTCGAATTCCAGCAAGGCGAACTGACCGCGCTCGATCGCACCGCGAAACGCATCACGCTCGGCCGCGTGCTCGACGACGACGGCGCCGAGCTTCTGCCCGAACGCGTGCTCGAATACGACACGCTCGTCGTCGCGATCGGCAGCACCACGCATTTCTTCGGCGTGAAAGGCGCGCCGGAATATTCGCTCGCGCTCGACACCGTCCAACAGGCCGAGCGCTTTCGCAAGCGCCTCATTGCCGCCTGCATGCGTGCCGAGCATCAGGCGCATGAGCCCGTCGAGTCAAATCCCGGCACGCACGCATCGACGGAGCCGCGCATCCAGGTCGCGATCGTTGGCGGCGGCGCAACGGGTGTCGAACTGTCGGCGGAACTGCGCAATACGGCGCAGGTGCTGTCCGCGTACGGGCTGCATAAGCTCGATCCGCGTCATGACGTCGGCATCGTGTTGGTCGAAGCGGGGCCGCGCATTTTGCCGGCGCTTCAGGAGCGCGTATCGACGGCGACGGCTGAACTGCTGCAAAAGCTGGGCGTGAAGTTGATGGTGGGCGAGACGGTTGCGGAAGTCGCGCCGGGCCTCGTGCGCACGGCAAGCGGCAAGACCGTGCGCGCCGACCTGACCGTGTGGGCCGCGGGCATCAAGGCGCCGCCTGTATTGAGCCAGCTCGACGGCTTGCCCGTGAACCGGCTCGGCCAGTTGCAGGTGCGCCGCACGCTGCAGACTCAAATCGACGACAACGTGTTTGCGCTCGGCGATTGCGCCGCATGTCCGTGGCCCGGCAACGAGCGCAACGTGCCGCCTCGCGCGCAGGCCGCGCATCAGCAGGCGAGCTTTCTGCTGCGCGCGTTCGGCAATTTGCTCGAAAACCGGCCGCTGCCCGAGTTCACGTATCACGACTTCGGCTCGCTGGTGTCGCTTGGGCACTTCAGCGCCGTCGGCAATCTGATGGGCGGCGTGATCGGCGGCAACATGCTGATCGAAGGGCTTTTCGCTCGCTTCATGTACATGTCGCTGTACCGGCTGCATATCGCGGCGCTGCATGGCTACGCGCGGATGGTGCTCGATACGTTCGCGCATTGGCTGCGGCGCACTACACTGCCGCGCGTGAAGCTCCACTGATTGCCGGTCGATGCTTCTGCAACGGAATGCACTTGCGCGTATCCTGTGTCGACCGGAGTTGGCGCTTGAGCTGTCGGCTGGAGTTAGTGCTTTAGCACTTACTCCAGCCCCATGCAGAGCACCTACTCCGGTTCGCTACAAGATCTTTGCTTGCCTTCCTTGCCGTTCACCCTTGTCCTTTCACCAAGGAGCACCGCATGCTGAAGCCAGAAGTCGACAGTCTCGTTCCCCACGTGCCCTTCGATCGGCGTACCTTCATCAAGGCTGCGCTCGGCAGCGGCTTTGCGGCGTGCGTGCTGCCCGTGTCCGCGCAGACCATCCACACCGATAGCGAAGGGCTCGATGCGGGCGAGGTCGGCATCCACTCGGGCGATACGTTGGTGCCCGCGTACCGCGCGCAGCCCAAGGGCAAGACGCATCTGCCCGTGATCATCGTGATCCATGAGATTTTCGCCGTGCACGAGCATATCGCGGACGTTTGCCGGCGCTTCGCGAAGCAGGGCTATCTGGCTGTTGCGCCGAATCTCTTCGTACGCCAGGGCGATCCGATGAAGTATCCGTCGATGCAGCAGCTCAACGATGAAGTCGTGAGCAAGGTGCCCGATGCTCAGGTGCTCGCCGACCTCGACGCGACGTTCAAATGGGCAGGCCAGCACGGTGGCGACGCGAACCGGATCGGGGTCAACGGCTTCTGCTGGGGCGGGCGCATCGCGTGGCTGTACGCGGAACACAATCCGCGGCTGAAGGCGGCCGTTTCGTGGTACGGGCGCGTGGCCGGCGACCAGACGCCGATGACGCCCGCCAATCCGATCGACCGCGTGTCCGATCTGCAGGTGCCCGTTCTAGGTCTGTATGGACGGCAGGACCAGAGCATTCCCCAAGACTCGCTGGAGAAGATGAAGCAGGCGATCGCGCAAGGGCCGCAGGCGGGGCGGGGGGCGCAGTTCGTCGTCTATGACGACGCGGGGCATGCGTTTTTTGCAGACTATCGGCCGAGTTACCGGCAGGCCGATGCCGAGGACGGTTGGAAGCGGGCGCTCGCCTGGTTCAAGCAGCATGGCGTCGGCTGATTGTGCTGTTGCGTCGGCCGCGCAGATTTCGCGCGACCATGCGGTGGCCGCATCGCGGTAACGTCGGATTCCTCTACGAATCGGCTTTATGCTGTCGCGGTGGGCTGTCCGGCCGTCTTTTACAGCTGTGGCAAAGTTGTTTGCAATAGGTCTTCAGGGTCGGCTTCGGGTTCGTTTTTTCCGCCTGCACGGCGCACCGCGCTCGACGAAGCCGCTCGAAGGCAGGCGCGTCGCGGATACCGGCGACGCGCCAAGGCTGACCACGGCAAAAGCGCCGTGATCAGCGAAGAGCTAGCGACGTTTCAAGGATTGGCGCCCGTCGCCACCGGCCGCGCCGGATCGGAACTCCATTCGCTCCACGATCCCGGATAGAGCGCCGCGCCATGCAGTCCGGCAACCTCCATCGCGAGCGCGTTGTGGCACGCGGTGACGCCAGAGCCGCATTGCAGCACGACGTGCTCGGCGGCTACGCCCGGGATGACGGCGCCGAATTCGTCGCGCAGCGTGTGCGCCGACTTGAAGCGCCCGTCCGCGGTCAGGTTGTCCTTGAAGTAGCGGTTGCGCGCGCCCGGAATGTGGCCGCCGACGCGATCCAGCGTTTCGTTCTCGCCGCGATAACGGTCCGCGGCGCGCGCGTCGATCAGCACGCGCTCATGCGTGCCAAGGTTGCGCTCGACAGCCTGCGCGTCGACGGTCACGGCAAGCGGGGCGCCCGCCTTGAAGTCGCCCGTGACTTTGGGCGGCGCGTCCTGCGTCAATGGCTGACCGGCCGCTTGCCAGGCCTGAAGTCCGCCGTCGAGCAGCGCGGCGGAATCGTGACCCAGCCAGCGCAGCAGCCACCACAGACGCGCGGCGTACATGCCGCCCTGTTCGTCATAGGCGACCACCTGTTGGCCTTGCTTGAGGCCGAGCTCGGCGAGACGGTCGACGAGCTTCTGACGATCGGGCAACGGGTGACGCCCGTTGGTGCCCGTCTTCGAGCCAGACAGATCGCGGTCGAGGTGCAGATAGTGCGCGTGCGGCAGATGGCCCGCCGCGTAGCCCTTCTCGCCGGCGTCGGTGTCGGCGAGATCGAAGCGGCAATCGGCGATGAAGACGCTGCCCGGCGCAGCAGCCAGACGTTCAGCGAGATTATCGGCGGAGATCAGCGTGGTGTAGTGAGTGTGTGGCATGACGGCTCCTGAGAGACTGGCTTCGGCAGCGCCGAACGATATTGGTAGTCTAAACAAAAAAAGACGGGCCGAAGCCCGTCTTCCTTTGCCGATAGCCGTCCGACGAATGCTCAGACCGTGCCGAGCTGACGCCGCAAGAACTCGTGGAAGTGCTGCATGCCGTCTTCCATTGGGCTCTGATACGGACCGACCTGCGATTCGCCGCGCTCCAGCAGCGCGCGGCGGCCGGCGTCCATGCGCTCGGCGATCTCGTCGTCTTCGCGCGCCGTCTCCATGTACGCGGCGCGCTCCGCCTCGACGAAGTCACGCTCGAACAGCGCGATTTCCTCAGGGTAATAGAACTCGACGATGTTGGTCGTCTGCTGCGGACCGCGCGGAATCAGCCACGATACGACGAGCACATGCGGATACCACTCGATCATGATGCCCGGGTAGTACACCATCCAGATCGCGCCGAATTCCGGCATCTTGCCTTCGCGATAACGCAGCACTTCGTCGTGCCACTTTCGGTACGTCGGGCTGCCCGGACGCGCGAGCTCGTTGTGCACGCCGACCGTCTGCACGCTGTACCACTCGCCGAACTCCCACTTCAGGTCGTCGCAGTTGACGAAGCTGCCGAGGCCCGGATGGAACGGCACGACGTGATAGTCCTCCAGATAGACCTCGATGAAGGTCTTCCAGTTGTAGTTGCACTCGTGCACTTCGACGTGGTCGAACATGTAGTCGGCGAAGTCGAAGTGTTTCGCCGTGCCGAGACGCGCGAGATCTTTCGCGACGTCGCGACCCTGTGACTCGAACAGCAGGCCGTTCCAGCTTTGCAGCGAGGTGGCCCCGAGGTTGAGGCAGGGGTTGTCGGCGAAATGCGGCGCGCCGAGCAGCTGGCCGTTCAGATCGTACGTCCAGCGATGCAGGGGGCAGACGATGTTCTCCGTCTGCCCGCGGCCGTTCAGCATGATCGCCTGACGGTGGCGGCACACGTTCGACAGCAGTTCGATTTGCGACTGCTGGTTGCGAACGAGCACGCGTCCCTCGCTTTCGCTGGGCAGGGCAAAATAGTTTCCCGCTTCGGGAACCATGAGTTCGTGCCCGACGTAGCGAGGACCTTTCTTGAAAAGGATTTCGAGTTCGCGCTGGTGAAGCGCCTGGTCAAAGTAAGCCGTGACTGGCAGCTGGCTGTGGATAGCCTTCAGCTGCAATGCATTGCTCAGATTGGACATTCCCACTCCCGATGAAGACGTGAAAGCAGTGAACAACCCAACCATCGAAGATTCGATTTAGGGAGCCCGCGATTATACCTGTTTCCCCCTCCTTGGGGCGCTTAAGTACCTGATTTGGGTTAAAAATGTCGCCGAAGTTCGCGATTTCTGGCGGAAAACGCTGGATTCTTTTCTGTTGCCGGAAGTGTTGTGCAAGCGCCGCGCCTGCCCCGATTGGTGCGCTTACAGGTCGAGAAGGTTCCTTTTGCCGTAGAATGTCCGACTTGTTTTAATTTTGCGACGATTCATGGCGAAGACCGCATCGACCGAGACGACGGGTTTGTCCCCCGCCAGCGCCGAAGGTTCCGACCAGACCCCGCTGCCCGAGAGCTACGAGTCGGCGCTGGCGGAGCTGGAAGGACTCGTCGGGCGGATGGAAGGCGGCACCCTCAACCTCGAAGAGTCGTTGGCAGCGTATCGGCGCGGCGCCGCGCTCGTGGCATTCTGCCAGCAGCAGCTCGAAAAGGTGGAGCAGCAGGTACGCGTCCTGGATGGCGAGACGCTCAAGCCGCTTCCCGTGAACACAGCAGGTACAACCGCTGCCGACAGCGGAGACGATCTATGACATTCGAACAATGGATGCGCTCGGTGCTGGACCGCGTAGAGAGCGCACTCGAACACTACTTGCCGGCGACGTCGACGGAGCCCGCAAAGCTGCATGAAGCGATGCGCTACGCCGTGCTGGGCGGCGGCAAGCGGGTGCGCCCGCTGCTGTGCCACGCGGCGGGCGAGCTGACGGACGCGAAGGCCGAGTGCCTCGAAGCGGCGTCGGCGGCGCTGGAAATGATCCACGTCTATTCGCTCGTTCACGACGACATGCCCTGCATGGACGACGACGAACTGCGCCGTGGCAAGCCCACCGTGCACGTCAAGTATGACGAAGCGACGGCGCTGCTCGTCGGAGACGCACTGCAGTCGCAAGCTTTCGTCGCGCTGACGTCCGATGTGCTCGCGCCCGCGCAGCAGGCCGCGCTGGTGCGCGAACTGGCGCTCGCGAGCGGCTCGGTCGGCATGGCGGGCGGCCAGGCGATCGATCTCGCGAGCGTCGGACAGACGCTGACGCGTCCGCAGCTCGAAACGATGCACCGCCTGAAGACGGGCGCGCTGCTGCGCGCGGCCGTCCGGATGGGTGCGCTGACGGGTGGAACGCCCGATGCGAAGACGCTGCAGGCGCTCGACGCCTATTCGGCCGCCGTCGGCCTTGCGTTTCAGGTTGTCGACGACATTCTCGACGTCACGACCGATTCCGCGACGCTCGGCAAGACGGCCGGCAAGGACGCAAAGGACGGCAAGCCGACCTATGTGTCGATCATCGGGCTCGACGCGTCGCGCGCGCTGGCCGCGCAACTGCGCAGCGACGCGCACGATGCGCTTGCCCCCTTTGGCGCCCGCGCGCAGCGGCTCGCCGAGCTGGCTGATCTCGTGGTGAACCGGGTCAGCTGAAGTGGCTGTAACGCGAAAGCCCGCCGCCCGCACAAGACTCTGGGGTGTGCGCGAACGAAGTGCGGGCGCGTAAGTTTTCCTACAATGGAACGACGATGTACGACTTGCTGAAAACCATTGACGACCCCGCGGACCTGCGCCGCCTCGATCGCCGCCAGTTGCAACCGCTTGCCGACGAGTTGCGTGCCTTCGTACTCGACAGCGTATCGCAGACGGGCGGCCACCTGTCGTCCAACCTCGGTACGGTCGAACTGACAATCGCGCTGCACTACGTGTTCGACACGCCGCGCGACCGCATCGTCTGGGATGTGGGTCATCAGACCTATCCTCACAAGATCCTCACGGGCCGCCGCGACCAGATGTCGACGCTGCGCCAGCTCGGCGGCATCTCGGGCTTCCCGCGCCGCGACGAGTCGCCGTACGACACGTTCGGCACCGCGCATTCGAGCACGTCGATTTCGGCGGCGCTCGGCATGGCGATCGGCAGCAAGCTGCGCGGCGAAGACCGCTTCGCGATCGCCGTGATCGGCGACGGCGCGATGACGGCGGGCATGGCCTTCGAAGCGATGAACAACGCCGGCGTCGAAGACGACGTGCCGCTGCTCGTCATCCTCAACGACAACGACATGTCGATCTCGCCGCCCGTGGGCGCGCTGAATCGCCATCTCGCGCGCCTGATGTCGGGCCGTTTCTACGCTGCCGCGCGCGCGGGTGTCGAACGCGTGCTGCGCCATGCGCCGCCCGTGCTTGACCTCGCACGCAAGCTCGAAGAGCACGCGAAGGGCATGATCGTCCCGGCCACGCTCTTCGAAGAGTTCGGCTTCAACTACATCGGGCCGATCGACGGCCACGATCTCGATTCGCTGATCCCGACGCTGCTGAACATCAAGGAACTGCGCGGCCCGCAGTTCCTGCACGTCGTGACGAAGAAAGGCCAGGGCTACAAGCTCGCCGAGGCCGATCCCGTGCTGTACCACGGCCCCGGCAAGTTCAATCCGGCCGAAGGCATCAAGCCGTCGACGACGCCCGCCAAAAAGACCTATACGCAGGTCTTCGGCGAATGGCTGTGCGACGCGGCGGAGCTCGATTCGCGCGTGGTCGGCATCACGCCCGCGATGCGCGAAGGCTCGGGCATGGTCGAGTTCGAGAAGCGCTTCCCGGATCGCTACTACGACGTCGGCATTGCCGAGCAGCACGCGGTGACGTTCGCAGGCGGTCTCGCGACGGAAGGACTCAAGCCCGTCGTCGCGATCTACTCGACGTTCCTGCAACGCGCGTATGACCAGCTGATCCACGACGTCGCGCTGCAGAATCTTCCCGTTGTGTTCGCAATCGATCGCGCGGGCCTCGTCGGCGCGGACGGCGCGACGCACGCGGGCGCCTACGACCTCGCGTTCCTGCGCTGCATCCCGAACATGACGGTGATGGCGGCGTCGGACGAGAACGAATGCCGTCAGATGCTGTACACAGCGCTTCAGCAGCCGAACCCGACGGCCGTGCGTTATCCGCGCGGCGCGGGCACGGGCGTCGCGACGGTCAAGCAGATGGCCGCGATTCCGCTCGGCAAGGGCGAAGTGCGCCGCGAGACGTCGCAGCCGGCCGGCAAGCGCATCGCGATTCTCGCGTTCGGCACGATGGTCGCGCCGGCGCTGGCAGCCGCGGAGCAGCTCGACGCGACGGTCGCGAACATGCGCTTCGTGAAGCCGCTCGACGCCGACCTCGTGCGCGAGCTGGCCGAAAGCCACGACGCGATCGTCACGGTCGAAGAGGGCTGTGTCATGGGCGGCGCGGGCTCCGCGTGCGTGGAAGCCATGGTGGAGAGTGGGGTTATCCGGCCCGTACTACAATTGGGGCTTCCCGATCGCTTCATCGATCACGGAGATCCGGCCAAGCTGCTCGCGTCGTGCGGCCTCGACGCCGCGGGTATCGCGAAGTCCATCCGCGAGCGATTTGTGGAGCACGCAAGCGGCAAGTCGGTGAAACGCGTCGCTTAACATGGCGGGCCGCCGGAACGAATAAGCGGCTCGTTGCATCTACTCCAATATGAATCGGCGGGTCGCGTGCCCGCTGGGCTCCGCCGGCGCAAGCCGGCGGTTGTCATTTTGCGCGTCGATTCGCGCTGTCAGCTGTCAGTTGAGGACAAGAACATGAACCAGATGAACCCCGCCTTCGTGATGCCCGACGTGCAAAGCACGCTCGACACCCGCCAGATTCCGATTCAGCGGGTCGGCGTGAAGGCGGTGCGTCATCCGTTGACGGTCCGCACGCCGGACGGCAACGTTCAGCCGACCATCGGCACGTGGAATCTCGATGTCCATCTGCCCGCCGACGTGAAGGGCACGCACATGTCGCGCTTCGTCGCGCTGCTCGAAGAGAACAACGCGCCGCTCGATGCGTCTGCGTTTCGCGCGATGCTCGCGTCGATGCTCGAAAAGCTCGAGGCACCGGCGGGGCGCATCCAGGTGTCGTTCCCATACTTCGTCAACAAGACGGCGCCCGTATCGGGCGTGCAAAGTCTGCTGGACTACGAAGTGACGCTCACGGCCGATGCGCGCAACGGCGCGACGCGTCTGTTCCTGAAGGTGATGGTGCCCGTGACGAGCCTGTGCCCGTGCTCGAAGAAAATCTCGGAGTACGGCGCGCACAACCAGCGCTCGCACGTGACGATCGACGCCGAGCTGGTCGACGACATGCCCGTTGAAGACCTGATCCGTATCGCCGAAGACGAGGCGTCGTGCGAGCTGTGGGGCTTGCTCAAGCGGCCCGACGAGAAGTTCGTGACCGAGCGCGCGTATGAAAATCCAAAGTTCGTCGAAGACCTGGTGCGTGATGTCGCAACACGTCTGAACGCGGATCGGCGGATCATCGCGTATGTGCTCGAAGCGGAGAACTTCGAGTCGATCCACAATCACAGCGCCTATGCCGTGATCGAGAACGACAAGCGCACGTCCTGACCGCTTTCACTGCCTTCGACAGACAAACGGCCGCTCAGCAATGAGCGGCCGTTTTACGTTGTGCGCCGTTTGATGGCGCGCCGTTGTCGGTATCGCGAGGAAAGCGCCTCAGCGCGCCAGCGACGACAGATCCCAGCGCGGCTTCACCGTGAACGCGTAATCGTTCGCGGCCTGCGCGGGCCAGCGTTGCAGCCGCAGCGCGCCCGCGAGCGCGATCATCGCGCCGTTGTCGGTGCACAGCGACAGGTCCGGGTAGTGCACGTCGAAGCCGCGCTTCTTCGCCGCCGCGGACAGCGCCTCGCGCAACTGCCGGTTCGCGCCGACGCCGCCCGCCACCACGAGGCGCTTGAGCTTCGTCTTCTTCAGCGCGGCGAGCGACTTCGAGGCCAGCACGTCGACGGCCGCGTCGACGAAGCCACGCGCGAGATCGGCTTTGGCCTGCTCGCAGACATTGCTTCCGAGCTTCTTCACGTGCGTCAGCACGGCCGTCTTCAGTCCGCTGAAGCTGAAATCGAGGTCGCCCGAGTGGAGCATCGGACGCGGCAGCACGACCGCGCCCGGCGTGCCGAATTCCGCGAGCCGCGACACTTCCGGTCCGCCCGGATAGCCGAGGCCGAGCAGCTTCGCGGTTTTGTCGAAGGCTTCGCCGGCGGCGTCGTCGAGCGTTTCGCCGAGCGTCTCGTAAACGCCCACGTCGGTGACGCGCATCAGTTGCGTGTGGCCGCCCGACACCAGCAGCGCGACGAACGGAAACGTCGGTGGCGCATCGACCAGCAGCGGCGACAGCAAATGCCCTTCCAGGTGATGAATGCCGATGGTCGGCTTGTTCCACGCCATCGCGAGCGAATTGGCGATGCTCGCGCCGACCAGCAGCGCTCCCGCGAGCCCCGGGCCTTGCGTATAGGCGATCGCGTCGATGTCGCCGCGCGCGGCGCCCGAGCGCTCCAGCACCTCTTCGAGCAGCGGCAGCGCGCGCCGGATATGGTCGCGCGACGCCAGTTCCGGCACGACGCCGCCGTATTCGCGATGCATCGCGATCTGCGAATGCAGCGCGTGCGCGAGCAGGCCGCGTTCGGTGTCGTAGAGCGCGAGGCCGGTTTCGTCGCAGGAGCTTTCTATGCCGAGAACGAGCATGATTCGAACGCCAATCGGGGTCAGTCGGGGCGCCTGGGAAGGGCGCCCGGAGCATCAAAAAGGAACCTGAAAGTATAGCAGCGCGGGCGTTGCGGCGCCGGAGCCGCCCGCCGCGCCGGTACAATGCAGCCCCATGGAATCCTTCGATATCGCCGTAATCGGCGCGGGCGCGGCGGGCATGATGTGCGCATCGGTGGCGGGGCAGCTCGGCCGGCGTGTCGTGCTGATCGACCACGGGGCGCGGCTCGCCGAAAAAATCCGCATCTCGGGCGGCGGCCGCTGCAACTTCACGAATCTGTACGCGGGGCCCGCGAATTATCTGTCGGCGAATCCGCATTTCTGCCGCTCCGCGCTGGCGCGCTACACGCCGCGCGATTTCATGGCGCTGCTCAAGCAATATCGCGTGACGTGGCACGAAAAGCACAAGGGACAGCTGTTCTGCGACCAGTCGAGCGACGCCGTCATCGACGTGCTGAAGAGCGAATGCGACGCGGGCAACATCGCGTGGCGCCGGCCGCTCGCCGTCGAGCAGGTGCGCCATGCCGATTCCGAAGGCTTCACGCTGGATACGCGCGCCGGTCCGATCCGCACCCGCGCGCTCGTCGTCGCGACGGGCGGGCTGTCGATTCCGAAGATCGGCGCGACGGATTTTGCCTATCGTCTCGCGAAGCAGTTCGGACACAAGCTGATCGACACGCGGCCGGCTCTTGTGCCGCTCACGTTTGCTCCCGCCGACTGGCAGCCGTTTTCGGAGCTTTCGGGCGTCTCGCTGGAAGTGCATCTGGCGACGGGCGCGAAGAAGTCGGGCGGCGAGTTCGTCGAAGACCTGCTGCTCACGCATCGCGGGCTGTCCGGTCCCGGCGTGCTGCAGATTTCGAGCTACTGGCAGCCGGGCGAGCCCGTGCACATCAACCTGCTGCCGGAGCAGGACGCCGTCGCGGCGCTGCTGGAGGCGAAAAGCGCGACGAAGCGCCAGATCGCGAATCTGCTCGCCGAATGGGTGCCGACGCGGCTCGCGCACGTCTGGCTGCAAACGCATGGCGTGCCCGCCGAAGCGCGCCTTGCCGATCTACCCGACAAGTCGCTGCGGCGGGTCGGCGAGGCGTTGTCGCGCTGGACGCTCACGCCGAACGGCACCGAAGGGTACAAGAAAGCCGAGGTGACGCGCGGCGGCATCGACACGCGAGAGCTGTCGTCGGCGACGATGATGAGCGCGCGCATGCCCGGTTTGTACTTCATCGGCGAGGCCGTCGACGTGACGGGCTGGCTCGGCGGCTACAACTTCCAGTGGGCGTGGGCGTCGGGCGTGGCGGCAGGCCAGGCGGCCGCCGAATACGCCGGGACGAGGGGTCAGGCGCTCGTGAAATAAGGGCTTGACACCGAAATATGATTGTGCGAAACACCTGCTATACTTTCTCTTCTTTGCCAAGCTCCGTTATTGAAAGATGACGACTATCCGCGTTAAAGAAAACGAGCCTTTTGAAGTCGCGATGCGCCGCTTCAAGCGCACGATCGAAAAGAACGGCCTGCTGACCGAACTGCGTGCGCGCGAGTTTTACGAAAAGCCGACGTCAGAGCGCAAGCGGAAAAAGGCGGCTGCAGTGAAGCGCCATTTCAAGCGTCTGCGCAGCCAGCAACTGCCCAAGAAGTTTTACTGATTCAACGTGAAGTCGCGGCTCTTGCCCGATGTTTCCGCGAAAGCAGCGGTTCACACAAGGTGACGGCGCGCAAGTGTGCCGGCGCTGCGGCAACCGGCCTCGAACGGTTCCGAACGGCCCCAGGCCGTTTCGGTCAGAGTTCCGCAAGGCCGCATCCAGATGCGCGAATTCATTGTGTATCCGGACCAACCCGGGTTCCAGCCCGGGTACTAACCCGCTTGAGGAACGATCCCAAGCGGGTTTTTGCGCTCTGCACCGCGTCTTCACCCGCTTTTTTAACTCCACGCATTCAGGTGAACGATGAGTCTCAAGGTCCGAATCAACGACGACATGAAAGCAGCGATGCGCGCGCGCGAAACCGAGCGCCTCGGCACGATCCGGCTGCTCCTCGCCGCCATCAAGCAGCGTGAAGTGGACGATCGCGTGGAACTGGACGACGCAGGCGTGACGGCCGTCGTCGACAAGATGATCAAGCAGCGCAAGGACTCGATCGCCCAGTTCGAAACGGCCGGCCGCACCGATCTCGTCGAAAAGGAACAGGCCGAACTGGCCGTGCTGAGCGCCTATATGCCCGAGCAGTTGTCGGACGCGGAAATCGCCGCCGAAGTGCAGGCGGCCGTCGCGCAGGTCGGCGCCGCCGGTCCGCAGGACATGGGCAAGGTAATGGGCGTGCTGAAGCCGAAGCTCGCCGGCCGCGCCGACATGACGGCCGTGTCCGCGCAGGTCAAGGCCGCGCTGTCGAAATAAAGCCGGCCGTTGGTTTTCACCGTGCGTGCTTGCTGTCTCGCGGCTGCGCGCACGGTGGGCGTATCTCGCGCCCGTGCCTTACCCCAGTGCCTCACTCCTTTTAAGGCCGCGTCTCCACTGTGATTCCGCATTCCTTCCTGCAAGACCTGTTGAACCGCGTCGATATCGTCGACGTGGTCGGCCGGTATGTGCAGTTGAAAAAGGGCGGCGCGAACTTCATGGGACTCTGTCCGTTTCACAACGAAAAGAGCCCTTCGTTCACCGTTAGTCCGACTAAGCAGTTCTATCACTGCTTCGGCTGTGGCGCGCATGGCACGGCCATCGGCTTTCTGATGGAGCACGCGGCGCTGTCGTTCCCGGAAGCTGTCAACGAGCTGGCGCAATCCGTCGGTCTGACCGTGCCGCAGGAGCCCGCGCCGATGCGCGGCGGCGGCTCGGGAGGCGGTAGTTCTGGTGGCGAAGGCTACGCGCCCGCCGTATCGAAGGCCGTGGCGACGGCGCTGACCGACGTGATGCAGACGGCCAACGACTACTACCGCACACAGTTGCGCGGCGCGCCGAACGCGATCCAGTACCTCAAGAAGCGCGGTCTGACGGGCGAAATCGCGAAACGCTTCGGCCTCGGCTACGCGCCCGACGGCTGGCAGAACCTCGAAGCGGCATTCCCCAACTATCGGGACGACGCCCTCGTCGAGGCGGGGCTCGTGATCGTCAGCGAGAAGTCCGATGCTCAGGGACAGAACCGGCGCTACGACCGCTTCCGCGAACGCGTGATGTTCCCGATCCGCAACGTGAAAGGCCAGGTGATCGGCTTTGGCGGGCGCGTGCTCGACGGCGGCGAGCCCAAGTATTTGAATTCGCCCGAAACGCCTTTATTTAACAAAGGCAGCGAGCTGTATGGGCTGTTCGAGGCGCGGCTCGCGATCCGAGAACAAGGATACGTGCTGGTCGTCGAAGGTTATATGGACGTGGTTGCGCTCGCACAGTTGGGCTTCGAGAACGCCGTCGCGACGCTGGGCACGGCTTGCACGCCGATTCATGTGCAGAAACTGATGCGCCAGACGGATACGGTCGTGTTCAGTTTCGACGGCGATTCGGCGGGCCGCCGCGCCGCGCGCCGCGCGCTCGACGCGTGTCTGCCGCATGCCGCCGACAACCGAACGATCCGCTTCCTGTTCCTGCCGGCGGAGCACGATCCCGACAGCTATGTCCGCGAATTCGGCACTGACGCCTTCGCGGAACAGGTGCGCCGCGCTATGCCGCTGTCACAGTTCCTGCTGAACGAGGTGCTGGCCGGTAAGGAGCTGGATCAACCGGAAGGCCGCGCGCGGGCGCTCTTCGACGCGAAGCCGCTCTTGCAGATGCTGCCCGCAAACGCTTTGCGCGCGCAGATCATGCACATGTTCGCGGACCGGCTCGACGTGCCGTTCGAGGAAGTGGCCGCTCTGTGCGAAGTCGATGCGCGGATCGCGGCTGTAGCACGCAGCGCGCCTGCCCGCAAAGATCGCCGCAGCGTCACGGGTATCGAGCAGCGGGCGCTGCGCAATCTGGTGATGCATCCGCGCATCGTCGCGGCGCTCGACGAAGAAGAAGAGCAGGCGCTGCTACAGGTTACGCGGCACGGCGAACTGTTCGAGGAAGTGACGACGCATGCGCGCGGGCTGGGCGACACGGCGGAATTTCAGCTGTTGTCCGATCTGTTGCGAAACGGGGCGAACGCCCCCACCTTCGAGGAAATCTTCCGCGAAATTCTGGACTATGATGAAAACGTCCGGGATCTGCTGTTGAAGAATCCCGAGGACGCGACGGTCGCCGACGAGCGCCGCGAGCACGAGCGCCTCGCCGGCGAGGAATTGAAAGCCGCCATTCTGAAGATGCGCTATGACGCGTATTGCGAGCGGCTGGATCAATTGTCGCGTCAGTCGAGGCACACCCCTGAGGAGTTTTCGGAATTGACGGAGCTGATGAAAAAACGTGCTGACATGAAGCGTCAGCTCGGACTGTGAAAGGGAAGGGCTGAAACCCGGGTGCTATAATAAAAGGTTCTCAGCGGTTTTGTTTTCCAGGCAAAGGCGATAAAAGGCGATTGCAATGGTAAAGACTACAGGCGGAAAAAGGGCGACAGGCAAAGGCTCGGAGGAGCCGAAAAAGACCACCAGGGTCAGCGCAGCCAGGCCGGCTTCTTCCGCCAGAAAGGCGTCTGCCGAAACCGCCACGCCAGTAGCCCGGAAGAAAGCCTCGACCTCTTCAGCCGCGAGAGCGGCATCGGTGACATCGAAGTCGGTGACATCGGTTGCGAAGCGGCAAGGAGTCAGAAGCGAAAGGGAAGCGGATGTCGCGCGGGACGATGCGGCTGCCCGCGAGTCTTTGGTATCCACGGTTCAACCGGCTGTTGTCCAGCAGCCGGCAGTCGAGACTACAGCCGGTATGGCGAACTCCATGACGAAAAAGCTGAACGAAGTACCCGTCGATGACGACGCAACCCAGAGCGAAGAAGCTGCAACCCCCGCTCCGGGCAAAGGCGAAAAGGCCAGGGCACGCGACCGCCGCGCAAAGGAAAAGGCGCTGCTCAAGGACGCGTTCGCGTCTTCGCAGCCTGGTACCGTCGAGGAGCTTGAAGAGCGACGCTCGAAGCTGCGCGCGCTGATCAAGCTCGGCAAGGAGCGCGGCTTCCTGACCTATGGCGAGATCAACGACCACCTTCCGGACAATTTCACGGAAACCGAGGCGATCGAAGGCATCATCAGCACGTTCAACGACATGGGTGTCGCCGTCTACGAGCAGGCGCCCGATGCCGAAACGCTGCTGCTGAACGACAACGCGCCCAATGCTTCGTCGGACGATGAAGTGGAAGAGGAAGCGGAAGTCGCGCTTTCCACTGTCGACTCCGAGTTCGGCCGCACGACCGACCCGGTGCGCATGTACATGCGCGAGATGGGCACCGTCGAGCTGCTCACGCGCGAAGGCGAAATCGAAATCGCGAAGCGCATCGAAGACGGCCTGAAGCACATGGTGATGGCCATCTCCGCGTGCCCGACCACGATCGCCGATATCCTCGCGATGGCAGAGCGTGTCGCGAACGAAGAGATCCGCATCGATGAACTCGTCGACGGTCTGATCGACGCGAACGCGGAAGATGCGGATGGCTTCTCCGAACAGGAAGCCGAAGCGATCGAGAACGAAGACGAAGAAGCGGAAGAGGACGAGGACGAAGAAGAGGAAGACGACGATGGCGCCGCACAAGCGACGGCCAACGCCGCCCAGCTCGAAGAACTGAAGCGTCTGTCGCTCGAAAAATTCGCGCTGATCAGCGAATGGTTCGACAAGATGCGTCGCGCGTTCGAGAAGGAAGGCTACAAGTCGAAGTCTTACCTGAAGGCGCAGGAAACGATTCAGGACGAGCTGATGATGATCCGCTTCACCGCGCGTACCGTCGAGCGCCTGTGCGATACGCTGCGCGCGCAGGTGGACGAGGTGCGTCAGGTCGAGCGTCAGATCCTGCACACGGTGGTCGACAAGTGCGGCATGCCGCGTGCCGAGTTCATCGCGCGTTTCCCGGGCAATGAGACGGACCTCGAATGGGCCGACAAGATCGTCGCCGAGAATCACTCGTACAGCGCGATCCTGTCGCGTAACGTTCCCGCTATCCGCGAACAGCAGCAACGTCTGCTCGACTTGCAGGCGCGCGTCGTGCTGCCGCTGAAGGACCTGAAGGAAACCAACCGCCAGATGGCGGCGGGCGAACTGAAGGCGCGTCAGGCGAAGCGCGAGATGACGGAAGCGAACCTGCGTCTCGTGATCTCGATTGCGAAGAAGTACACGAACCGCGGCCTGCAGTTCCTCGATCTGATCCAGGAGGGCAACATCGGCCTGATGAAGGCGGTGGACAAGTTCGAATATCGACGCGGCTACAAGTTCTCGACGTACGCGACGTGGTGGATCCGCCAGGCCATCACGCGCTCGATCGCGGACCAGGCGCGCACGATTCGTATCCCGGTTCACATGATCGAAACGATCAACAAGATGAACCGTATCTCGCGTCAGATTCTGCAGGAAACGGGCCTCGAGCCGGATCCGGCGACGCTGGCGGAGAAGATGGAGATGCCGGAAGACAAGATCCGCAAGATCATGAAGATCGCGAAGGAGCCGATCTCGATGGAAACGCCCATCGGCGACGACGACGATTCGCATCTCGGCGATTTCATCGAGGACACGAACACGGTCGCACCGTCCGACGCCGCGCTGCACGCGAGCATGCGCGATGTCGTGAAGGACGTGCTCGATTCGCTGACGCCGCGCGAAGCGAAGGTGCTGCGCATGCGTTTCGGTATCGAAATGAGCACCGACCATACGCTGGAAGAAGTCGGCAAGCAGTTCGACGTGACGCGTGAGCGCATTCGCCAGATCGAGGCAAAGGCGCTGCGCAAGCTGCGTCACCCGAGCCGCTCGGACAAGCTGAAGTCGTTTCTCGAAGGCAACTGATCGAGGTGCGTTCGTTGACTGCTCGCTGACTTGATCTGCATATGGGGCTTCCCGATCGTTTTGTTCAGCGAAGCGATCACGGAGGCCCTTTTTTCGTGTAGTATGTCGGCCAATCAGCGAACAGGCCCGGCCTTCAGACCGGGTCTTTTTGTTGGTCCCCTCCTGCTTCCCTCGTGAAGCATCGTTGGGCCGGACGCCGTGCTGGTTGCAGGCAGCGGACTCATAATCCGCCTCCGAAAGGACATCGTGGGTTCGAATCCCACCCGGCCCACCAAGCCCCATAAGCCTTCCGCAAATTCACATCGCCAGCCACTGAATCAGGGGTGTGGGTTTTTCTGCCCGAAACCCGATTCGGCGCTCTTACCGCTTCTGCCCGATCCGCGCGACGGCGTCTTCCAGGCGGTCCGTGACCAGGTGCGAATAGCGCTTAGTCGACACCGTCGATTTGTGGCCTAACACCCCGCCAACCGTGAACAGATCGATGCCGGCGTTGATCATTTCCGATGCGGCGCCGTGCCGTAGATCGTGAAACTTCTTGGGCGGATAGCCAGCAGCCACGCGGGCTGCCTGCCAGCCGTCCTCGAACTTTCAGACAGGTATCGTGAACCGCACGCGGCGGGCGAGCACGGCGATGCGCGGGTGGATCGGGATGATGCGCGGCCGCCCGTTCTTCGAGTCGTCGAGCGAGTAGCCGTTTCGGGTCACCTTGGCGGGCAGGATCTCGCCGCGGCGCATGCCCGAGTAAACGCGATGCGGATTGCGGCTCGCACTTCCCTGTCCCCGCACGCGCGCGCGATCTCCAACATTCCGCGTCGCTGCGGGTAATGATGGCGCTCATTGTTCACGCCGGGAATCACCATGCGCGCGGTCTGGTCCGTTTCCAGCCGGCCGGCCTGGTGCGCGTATCTGATCGCCGCGCGAATGTACGCGGGGATGTTTCGGATCGCACCATCCGTCAGCGGGTGCTTTGCGACTCCGCGATGATCCGTCGATGCACGCAGATAGCCGACGAACGTCTTTGACCACTCATGCAACTCCAGAGCGTCCTGCTCCGAAAACTCGGGCGCCCACTTCTCGAGGATCTGCGTTCGTTTCTTCGCATCCTTCCAGCCGCTGCTCTTGTCGGCGAAGTGCGCCATTACGCACTCGCCGATGGTCACGACAGGCCTGCGCGCGCCCGCGGCGATCTCATATTGCTCGCTCTCCCACTTGCGCGCTAGCTCGTCTGCTGCTTTGGCAGAAATTCCCGGAGGGAGAAATTTGGTTTTTCGAATGCGAGTCCCCTCGATGACGCGTTCGAACGTTCAGCGGTAGCGACGGCGGCCGGCTTTTGTAATGGTGTCGATTGGCATGACGCAAGGAATCTATAAAGCGATTCGAGTTCGTAGACGTGCGTTTTGTGACCGAGCTTATAGCGCTGGATGATCTCGCCGGCAAGGTCGATCCGGCTGATCGCGTATCGAGGCAAGGCGAGGATCTGTGCCGCCTCGGTCGCGCTCACGCGTTTTCCCTTCGCGATGTCCATGTGATACCCCAGTGTTTTCTCGTTGTTTGGATTACTCGTTGTGCGGCTTCGGTCATGCCAGGATTTGCTGCCATCCGGAGGGATATTGCTATGCCAATGTGTGATGCCTGCTCGTAGATTGAGACTGGAAAACGCGGTAATCACTCGTCGCCTTTCTTTGCGGATGCCGCGATAGCAGCGTCGATAACCGCATCGAGCTTTTCGCCGCTGTGCATCTCAACGAATACCTGAGCATCAGTGTTCTTGATGTCACGCAGCCACCGATACCGCTCCGCATGCTTCGCCATCGCGCTGTCAGCAGCAGGGGCGGCGGCAAGCATGGCTGCGTAGCAGAGTCGAGCTTTATGCGCAGCCTGCTGGCAACCAGACATTGCCTCGTATGCTTCCCAATCTTCCTGCTTGCTGAAAGTTGGATTCGGCCAGGATTCGAAACCATCGACGACCATCTCCATCGTCGGCTCGATCGGCACGAGCTTCCGTCATTCCGGCTCCGCTGCCATTGGCAGCTATACGGGATCGCATGACGTCGAGCTTTTTGGCGTAGTCGAACGCCTTCGCCGGATCTTTGTCGATGGCTCGCAGCCATTCGGCTAGGCACATCAACGTGTATTCGTCGTTGGTCATGGTCGTCTATTCCTTTCTGGTCGGGTGCGCTTCTTTGCGATAGCCTTGTATGCTTCTAGAGGGACCCATGGAGCCACGCTTTTGGGTCTTGGTGTGTCGTCGTCCCGTTATAATCTTGCGTCTTCGGCACCGCCTACGATCAGTCCGCCTGCGGGTGTCGACATCTTTTACAAGGAAGCCCGAGGGTGCTGGTTGCGGCTAGTGTCGGTTTCATCGGAGAGAACTTCGTGCTTGGCCGACTGCGCCTATCCGAAAAGGCGACTCTGAACGCCGACATGCCGACCCCATGCGTGCAATCTCAGCACGCCGGCATCGCCGCGGGCAATTCGAAGCGCGAATAATCCCATGAGACTCTCCATAGTTGCGACCCTCTATCAGTCCGCATCCTATATCGTCGAATTTCATCAGCGCGCTAGTGTTCTGTCCCAGAAATAACTTTGCATAAACGCCCGATTTTTTCGAGGATGGAATCGGCGGTGGCCGTCCACATGAACGGGCGTTTATGGAGGTT
>NZ_CYGY02000159.1 GCF_900007165.1 Paraburkholderia piptadeniae | reverse complement strand
TACCCTGTTCGCCCGCCTACTACACACGTTTCTTTATCGCCGCGGCCGACGCGCGCGTCATCTCCGCACATGGTGAGTGAAATCGCCATGAAGGCTCGAACAAGCATGGTCAAATCTGAGAGCGATTTCGAAGATAGCGAGCTTGTGAGAGTTCCTGCCGATGCAATGAGCCAACTTCCGTCTGCGGATGGGTCGGGTAGCTTGCGCGCTCTAGGCGGGCGAGTTCCTCACCGAGTTCAGGTTCTGAAAAGGGCCCAAGTCGCTTCAACACCGCGAATAGCTTGGAGAGCATAGCAGGAATTGACGTTCCATGCGTTGAACACTCCGTACCCAAATACGACGTCGCGGATTCCGGTTTTGGGTGGTTATCGCGATCATTTGTCGCTGGACACCGCTGCTCTGCCCTGGCGGGCGTATCTGAATTCTGCATAAGAGGCGGATTTTGCCATACAGCGGTGCTTGCGAGCCTAGGGCCAACAACGTCTGGGAGTCAGACGGTTGTCGTTGTTGAACAGTTGCATATCAGTTGTTGACGGCACTCCCAGCAGGGACGGACGAATCCCACGCTCGGGTGCTGCTGGCAGACGGCACTTGCATTGTGGGTCTGAGGGTTTATACTGAATACGTTTCCTCCATGTCTCATCCTGATATGGATTTTGGCCCACCGCTTGGTGGGCTTCTTCTTGAACGCTGGTTTAGTGTCGGTACGCGCCGCGAGAACTTATGCGGCGCGCCGAAATGCCCCTAGGTTTGGCAGCTTCTCGTCACACGCCCAATGTCTATTTGAACGTCTGCATATTAATGCTCCCGTCGGGAATGGACTGCGCCAGCCATTCAAACGACGCCTTCCTCTTTGCTTCAACCTTCGCGATGAAGTCGGATAGCTCGCGCTCCATTGCTGAATCTTTGGCACCCGGCTTCCACGCTGCGGCGCCTTCCCGGCGGCGCGTGGTGCGAGCCAGCGCGAGAGCGGACGTTGCAGCCTTCGCGCATTCGTATTCGACCTGCTCACAGATGTCGGTTAGATCGCCGAATTCCCGGAAAGACTCGACGTACTCACGCGCGTCGTGCACGGTAGCTGGATACTCGCGCAACTCAGAGATGACCCTCCTGCTCAGGATGTCCCATTGGACTTTGTCCGGATAGGCGAAGACTGGAACCGACACGCCCTTGCTCGCTTCGCTGGTCGCCAGACGCGCCAGTTTAGCGGCGGCCCAAGCGGCCTTGTACATCATTGTTCGGCACGTTCGAGCGTAGTTTTCCAGGGACAATGCGAGCTCCAGTGCAGTGTGGCGGCGCCGACGCTTCCTGTTGCCGAGATCCACGTGAGCGTCACGACAGAGCCGATAGCACCCGACGTCATCGCCAAGGTCACCGGATTTGAGAAGTATTGCAAGAAGCTGGCGCGCTTGATCGTCTTGCTGACGGCCTGGCCCGTATCCGCGTCTAAGTGGTGAACCTGAAACACCGACTTCACGATATCAATCCCAACTGGAGTGAGTGCCATATCGATCTCCGATGCTTACCAAGACTCCTTGGCAGTCCAACTATAGGCCGGAAGCCGTCGTCTCGGCCTGGGTGGGAGGCGTTCATATCATTGCTCAAACGCGATCGCCAGACGCGAGAGCGCCGTTGGTGCGTTAGCGACGTAATTGTGCTTCATGGTCTTCACGAACGATTCGGCCATGCCATTGCTCTACGGCGAACGTACCGGCGTGGTCAGCGGCTCAAGACCCAGTTCGCGAGTGAAGCTGCGCGTGCGGCGGTCGATGTAGGCAGAGCCGTTGTCCGTCAGCCATTCGACGGACTGAGCGGCCTGCGTGGTGCCGAAGCGCTGTTCGACGGCGGCCAGCATCATGTCGCGCACCACATCTCCGCTATGCCCGCCGGTCGTGGCCGCCCAGCTAATCGCCTCCCGGTCGTAGCAGTCCAGCGCGAACGTTACGCGCAGCGGCGTGCCATCGTCGCACCGGCACTCAAAGCCATCGGAGTACCAGAGGGTATTGCTGCGGTCCACGGCAACGCGACTGTCATGCCGCCGCTTGTCTCGCCGCACGCCGGGGCGGCGCAGCAGCAACTGGTGCTCACGCATAATCCGATACACGCGCTTGTGATCGATGCACGGCGCGCCGGTCTGTTCCCGACTACGGCGCAGCAGCGCCCAGATACGCCGATAGCCGTAGGTTGGCAGGTGCGCCGCATACCCCTGAATTTCCTCGATCAACCCGATATCGTCAGTCACGCAGACGCGGCGACCATCGCGCCAGTCAGACGAACGAATCCGCTTCACCACCACGGCAGAGCGCGCAATCAGGTTTTTTAAACGACCCCATTCCACGGCTTCTTTCAGGATTTCGACCTCCAGCGTCTTCTTCCCGGGTACCCGTTGGAGTTCCTTGATGGCGGCGGCCAGCTCAGATGCGGGCACAACAGATTCACCTGCCTTCACCGCCGCCAGACTGCCTTCCTGGTATTGCTTGTGCCAGTCGAACACCTGATTGGCGTTGACGCAATGCGGTTGTCGTTTTATCACGGTCCAACTTCATCGAGGACACGAGGAAAAGGCTTTACTGCGAGCGCAGAAGGCTGATGCGTCCCGGCTATCGATCACGAAGCGAGGGTGTAGGGCTCGTTCATCGTAGTCGATCCGGGCGCCCGCGAGGTGCTGCAAGCTGGCGTTATCGATAAATACGGTAATGCCCTGTGTAATTACCTCGATGTCGGAATCGCCTACTGAATCATCCAGCACAATAGAATACTTTATATCATCGGCGCCACGCATTTCGGCGCGGAGACGAATGTAAAGCTGTGTTTCGTCTCGCAGCGTGATCAGTTCTGCGAATTTTGCTGCCGCTCGAGGCGTGAACGTCGGAATGTCAGGCGCATGTACCACTGAAAAGGTCGATCGTTGAGCAACCATAAGAAGTTTCTTAATAATCGATAAGGAAGGTAGATCGCATTTAACGCTCCATCGGCACACAAGAAAAAGCAAGGTTTGTACCATGTCGAATTTGCGAAGTATGCGCATTTAGTTTTGCTTCGCCTTACGATCGTTATGATCGTTTGGATATAGAAGTATTGTGCCAGCTTTGTCGGGTTCGTCGATATTGTCCTGCAGTATTTGGATAGAAGTCTGCAAGCCATATTTATTGCGAGCCACGTTGTGATGAAACGCGAATCGCATCGCAATTCGGTAATGATCTCCGCTCGCGAGACCTCTGTGTCGAGCAGCAGGATTCACCGCAAGCCTCACCTGGCCAACAGCCATGGCGAGGCTGCGCTGCATCGACATCAGTTGTTCGCTCGGCGCAGGCAACAGCTTCATGGCCCAGCGATGCACGGTCGGCCGCAGTCCCGCGCTCGGCATCATCTGTTCAAGATGCCGCATGCTCAGCGAATACGCGACGTACTACCGCATGCACATCAGGAGAACGTCGAGCGGTAGTGCAGGTGCTTAAGCACTTTTGCCAAGAACGGCTTCCGGATCTGTTCGTCGATAACAGCGGTCGCCTTTACGTGCTGCTGACCTGCCCTCTGAACCGGAGGCGCGCAATCAGATAGCTTGAGGGTCCACGCGGCTAGTCATGGGAAACCGTTGTGACCGTGACGTTGTGATCGATACCCACGGTTTCTGCTCTAAATCAACGCCTTTGAGCTCGTATTGCGGCAGACTGCTTCCTGTCAGCTAACCCGCGACCATCTCAACAGCGAGGTCATTGCATGCAGACATTCCTTATCGCGCCGTTAATTGCCGCGCCAATGATATCGGGACATGCAGAGCCGGCCAAACAATTACCAAGCCTCGCCGATGTGGAAAGCGCACTAAATCGGGGCGCTGCCGTATCGGTGGCGGCCGACCTGACGAAGTGCTCACCTGCCGGCGATACGACTTCGCAAAGCGGCACGCGTGGCGGGGTGAAGATCAATGCCTACTGGACCATGGCGGACGGGACTTTAAGCTTTTCCGACGAACACGCGACCGTCGACCTCGTCGGTGCTCCGACTTTTCAAGATCCGTTCGGTGCTCCGATCTGGCAATCTATCCGTTATACGGTGAAGCCCGATCAGACCGTCTTCGTCGCAACTAAGCTGTTTTTTCTGCCTTCATATAATCCGATGATGCATGTCGACTATGCCTGCGCCATCAATCAAGGTATCGCATACTATACTGAAGGTCTCAAGTGTGATTACCAGCCGACAACACGCTGCGAATTGGGGCCATTGCGGCTAAATTCAGCAGGACCGGCTGACTTTTTCTGCAATGGAGACAGGGATGATCGACCCTTATAGAAAAAGGGTATTCGCCAATATGTGGCGAGCCGATAACTCAATGTCATGCGCGCGACCCACCTCCGTCGACACTTGTGCGGTGGAGACGCCTCTCATTGAAATAGCCATTTGATCGTACAAGGCAGGTCCTCAGCACAGCTACGTCCGCGCATCGGCGCCCGTTCATGACAGTCAGCACAGGTCGACGCGACGGGCCGTCACGATATGCCAATCTTCGCCCGCAGGAACTCGAACAGCGTCGCCGTAGCACGAGCCTTCGCTTCCGGTTCGATGCCAGCGCTGTGCCCTCCGTCGCGATGTTCCACGTACCAGACCTCGTCGTGTCCGAGGGCCTGCATCTTCGCTACCATCTTGCGCGCATGGCCTGGGTGCACACGATCGTCTGTGGAGGAGGACGTGAAGAGAACCGGCGGATAGCAAGTATCTTCTTTTATGTTTTGATAGGGTGAGTAGCCCATCAACATCCGATAATCGTTTGGATCGTCGGGGTTACCAAACTCGTCGACCCACCAAGCACCCTGCAATAGCAGATGAAAGCGAGATATGTCGAGTACAGGCATTTCCGAGATAACTGCACCGAATAACTCGGGACGCTGGATCATGCACACTGCGGTCAACAAACCGCCGTTGCTTCCGCCCCTGATGGCAAGCCGTTCCGGAGTGGTGACGCCGGAGGAAATCAATGCCTCGGCCACGGCAGTGAAATCGTCGAATGCCACCTGGCGTTTCTCGCGTCGCGCGGCCCGGTGCCACGCAGGGCCAAATTCTCCTCCGCCCCGGATACTCGCGATCGCATAAACACCGCCGGGTTCGAGCCATGAGAAGCCAACGGTTTCCAGGTAGCGTGGCGAATCGACCGGGATTCGGTAGCCGCCGTATCCGTACAGAAGACAAGGTCGAGGGTTGCCTTGAAGATCCGACTCGCGACCAATGATCCAATAGGGAATCCGCACGCCGTCAGATGCCGTCGCATGTCGGCGCAGTGCGACGAGTCCCGTTGTATCGAACGTTGCGTGTAGCCGTTGAAGCAACCGCCAGGGGGAACCAGAAGCGAGATCGGCGAGATACAGTGTCGGCGGCGTCAGAAAGTGGTCAACGTAAATCAATGTAGTATCGTCGCGTGTCCAGTCGACCACCGTCACCGAAACCTCGCTCCCGTCTGGCAACGAAAGCGCAGTCGCTTCCTACGTACAATGGAACGAGGCCGGGGGACGCCAGAGGGTTATGTGCGACACGCTCGCGCTCCTGTAAGTGACGATCAGCAAGTTATTTGTGTACTGCACTGCTGATAATACTTCCGTTTCCGACGGTACGAAAAACAGAGAAAATTGGCGGTCACCTTGGAGAAACGCATCACATCGAATAACGATCAAAGATCCTTCGCGATATATCGTCGGATCGACATTCCAGTCGGTCTGCGGCATAATGAACAGCCATTCGTTCCACTCAAAAATCCTCGCATCAGATGGCACATCGAACTGCATCCACTCGTTGGCTTTCTCGTCAAGCCAATAATGCACCGCGCTGTAAAACGTGGCTGAGCGTGATGCGCGATGACGCGCATGGATCGGATCGTAAAACGCCATTATCGACATGTCGCCGGGCTCGCATTCTAAGATGATCGGTGCTTCCGCAATCGCGGTTCCGCGCCCCCATCTGCGCACCTGTCGTGGGCAGCCGGCGACCGTAACTGCCGGAGCCCCATTTACCGCGCTGTCATCTCACCCCACATATACCGTATCACGGTCGATCCATGCCACACGGTGGTGACCAGGTTCAGGTAGTTCAAATCCGTTCTTCACAAATGTGCGCGATTCGACATCAAACTCCCGCACAATGCAGGCATCGGAGCCGCTGGGCGAAAGCCGAACCAGCGCGCGATCGTACGTTGGATAGATCAGCGCGAAGTCAACCAGAACCCACCGGATGTCGTCGCCGTCTCGCCGGTTCAGGTCAAGCGCATCGATGTCCAACACAGTCTCCCATCGTGGTTGACTCTCAACCCAAGCGTCCCATGGTGTGCGCCGAATGAAGCCGAGGGGACGCTGTTCGTCGTTCCAGATGTTATAGCCCCAGTCACCGTGGCGCGCGCACATAGTAATGCGATCCTTGGCCATTGCGACATCGACAATTCGTTCGGTTAGTGCGTCAGCATCTGCTGTATGTCCATACATCGCCATGGTGCGGTCGGTCTGTGCACGTACCCATGAATCGACAGCCGGACTCCCGAGTTCCTCCAAACCAATAAATGGGCCTGGCGCACCGTTGGATGGAGACCATAATGACGTCGGATAACGAATCAATCATAAATCTTCCGCTTCGTTACAAACCCTGTTGAAAATGTCTCGCGGTCAGAGGTGACTTCTCGTCAACCTTGTACCCTTAGACGGTGTTAGGCACCTTGAAGTACCGGGATTGCATGGACAAGCATAAGCATGGCGAAGACGACAAAATGCAGCCCAGCGAGTGTTTCGGGCAAGCGTTCGTAGTCACGTGCCAGGCGTCGAAAGCGGTTAAGCCATCCGAAGTGGACAGCGTCAAGCAGCACGGCCGGTTTACCGACAACCATCTTGGCCGGTCGACCGGGATGATTGTCGGTCGTTATCCGGTCATGGTTGTCGCTCCTTGTTGTTGATTGTCGCCGGATGATTGTCGGCGCCTGCTGTTCTGTTTGTCGCTGGCGGTGCGACGACGGTAGCTTTCGACATTCATCTCGAAGATCGTCGAATGATGGACGAGCCGGTCGATTGCAGCGACGGTCATGCCGGGATCAGGAAACACGTCATTCCAGCCCGAGAATGGCTGGTTGGCGGTGATTATATGGAATTGAGGGCTTTTTCTACCTTTGTTTCTTCCTATTTGGGGCGGTGAGCCGATCAGGCGTCGGCGTGTTCTTGAGTCGCAGGAGTAGACGGTCTATAGC
>NZ_CYGY02000158.1 GCF_900007165.1 Paraburkholderia piptadeniae | reverse complement strand
CGCGTAGTAGCTGTCGGTGTACTGACCCGTCTTCGAATTCCATGCGGGGATACCGTCAAGACGCACGATGCGCATCTGGTCGGGGTTGTTCTTGTAGAACGGGTCGAGGTCGCTCACGTTCGGCGTGTACGTGTTGGGGCCGTTCGGCTCCATCGCCGACTGCTCACGGTCGTCAATCGTCCACGAGATCCCCAGGTCGTGCAGCGCGGCGATGTTGCCGTTGAAGCCCTGCATGCCGAAGCGGTGCTGGTCCTGATGCGCGTAGTTCACGGTGCCGAGCACGGGCGTGAGGTTCGGCAGCACGCCGAACGTCGCGATGCCTGTCGGACGCGTGCCGCTTCGTGGCAACGTACCGCCATTTGCGCGCATCGTAGCAGTAATGGCGCCATATCCGGACCAGGTCGAATGGCATTGCATTATATTGGTCTGCACGCCGGCGCTCACCGGGAAGCTGCCCTGCGCCTTGATTGCGCCATTCGAGTCCGCGGCTGACCAGACGACTGTATCGGCACTCGGCGAGTTTGTCGTGATCGCAATCTTGAACGGTGCGTTGTTCTGGAAGATGCGCAGACCGTCCGTCGTTGGCGTGTCGGCGGTAATCAGGCCATTGTGAGTACCACCAGCCGTTTGCGTTGCCGTGCCGCACGAGATGGTTGAGCTGCCGGGAGCCGGGGTTGTGGGGTTCGACGGCGACGATCCTGAGGTCGCAGAGGACGTTGTCGACGACGTCGGCGGTGTGGAGTGTACTGGCGAGGTGCTCGTCGCCGGCGGTGTGGTCGCGGGGGGCGTGCTGGTCGCGGGCGGTGGGCTGGCTGGTGCCTGGCTGATCCAGCACGACTTGTCATAGCCGACCGCAGGGTCTGTCTGCGAGACCGAGCCTACATAACAGCCCACGCCATTGCTAAACGTCTTCGGCATCGTCAGCATGGCCGTCGTTGCATTGGGCGGCACCGCGCCGAACACGACCGATCCGCTGCCCGTGAACGAGCAGTAACCATTTTCGTACGCACACAATTTGTATTGCGCGCCGAAGACCGTGATCGTTGCTTGGGCATGTGCATTCTTCGCGCCGAATAACGCCAGCGCCGTCGCTGCTACCACGCCCAATAGTTTCATATGGTTCATTAAATTTCCTTACCGCGAGAAAGTAGTATCCCCGTACCGGTCACAGCAGGATCGGTCACAACCGTCCCGTCTGAGCCGTTTAACTTAGTACTCCTTATTTATGCCAGAATCCGCGACCGCGGCCGCGGGTCTTTTTGCGCGGCCCAGGTCGGCAAAAAATGCTTGCTGCAAGCGCTATGAAACGATCGGACGTTGCCGTCGTTTACGCCCGTTGAATATTCGGGCTACCGGACGCAGTAGACGAGAGGCAGTGTGCGCCTCGTGGCAATTTTTCAATGCGCTGAACAGAAGGCGGTTTTCAATTCATACCGCCGACATCGCGTGCCGGTGCCACAGCGTCCCTGAAATGTTCTTCCCCGTCGACCTCTTGAGGGTCGGCCGGGCTTCGCAATATCTGAAGCCTCGGATATTCAGGCTCGTTCACGGGTCCCCGCTCTACCCGGAACATGCGCGTCCATCCCGCTATGGATGGGATCGTATCGCTCACCAAAAGAAATGAAATGTTCCCTGGTGTCAGCCGTGCGGCGCGATCTTCACGATCAGTCGGAGGCCATCGGACGCCACGATGTGGCCAATGGCCTGCCGATGGAGCGGTCCCCCGTCTGGCAAGCCACACGTGGAAGGTCATGGCATCCCGGCTATGGCGTGGTGACCGCGAAGAGGACGCCCAACGCGCGCTCGAGGCCGGCACGCCGCTTGGGGTAGAAGCTGGACAACGAGCCATCCAGGTAGAGCGCCGTCTGACAGGCGAAGCGCTCTGCAAGCACGCGGGCAAAGTCGTAGAACGTGACGGGAACCTGCGTCACGACAAGGACGACACTGGTTGGGCTACGGACGCACACCGCATTGCGTGTCGTGATGTTCGTCGAATCCGCCGGGAACAGAGGATTGGGTTCGCCGTTGCGCACGAGGAGCGGCCCGGACTGGTTGGCGAAGGCGATCAGGCGCTTCTCTGCATCGGATTTGGCCTGGTATTCTTCGGTTGTAACGATCTCGGCGCGCCCAGGATAGAGGAGAAACACCCCGTTGGGCTGCAGGTAGAAGTTGCCGTATGCGTTGCGGCGCAGATTCAGGCGTCGCAGCAGTGTGCCGTTTTCAATGTACAGCCCAAGCGGTCTTTGCGATCGGTCAAAGATGCCGCCGTTGGTTCCGCACACTATCTTTCTGCCTTGTTTGCGGAGCGCGGCATCGAGTGCTTGCAGCGATCCATAAACCTGGCCAGCGTCCGACTTCCAGTGCATGGCCAGCCTGTCCTTGCGCAGATCCATTGCGCAAGCCGCGAGGTTGACGCCATCAACGTTCAACTCGGTCACATCAGCTGCGCATGCGGCCATGGGCAACACGACGATGCAGAGGTGGAGCAGATTCTGCGCGTAGCGCGTGATACCCCGAAGTCGTCTGAGCGAAATGCCCTGCATTGTGGAGTCACTTCCCTGTTAACGCGCTGAACCCCATCAGGCCCAGCGGGGAATCCTTTGAGGTTGCCTTCAGAAACGGATTGTCTTCGATAGGACCGCGGCGTTGCCAATCGCATTCGAGGTGCATCGCGGCAAGGACGGAGCTGGAGCGCGTTACGCGGCTTGAGACACGTGTCGCCGCCGGGTGACATGAACAACTTTCCTGTCCGGGCACGTCTCATTGGCGTGGCGCCGCATCCGGCGCCTGCACGGCCAGCAGCGCCTCACTGCCACGAGCCGACGTAGCCTGCGTAGCCTGCGTCGCCTCCGCCTGTCGCCTTGCCCTCGGGGCCATAGCTAAAAACATCGATCTCGCCATGCACGCCGGGATTCAGGTACTGGTACGCATTGCCCCACGGGTCGTTCGGCAGGCGTTCGAGATAGCCGCCGTCCTTCCAGTTGTTCGGGATCGGGTCCGTCGTCGGCTTTGCGACCAGCGCGCGCAGGCCCTGCTCCTGGGTCGGATAGCGGCCGTTGTCGAGCCGGTAGAGCTTGAGCGACTGCATGATGTTGCCGATGTCCTGCTTCGCGGCCACGCGGCGCGCTTCGTCAGGACGACTCATGATCTTCGGCACGATCAACGCAGCCAGAATGCCGAGGATCGCAATCACCACCATGATTTCAATGAGCGTAAAGCCGCGCTGCGTATCGCGGCTAACAAGGCAGGCGTTGCGTGGCGGGGACATGGTCAAGCTCAGACAAGTCAAGGTTGTTGCCGGCAGCCCATCCTGGTTGCGGTGCCTGCGAGGACGAGGCATGCAAAGTGCCCGCTACGCACGACGATCGACACATCCTAAGGATACCGTACCGCACTAACTGTCGCGCCAATCCCGGCGCCTGACAAATCGCATGGGTGCATCGTCCCCATGCTGTCAGGCCGTGCGTGATCAGAATCCGGCGAGCCCGCCGACGAACCCGATCCCGCAGACCACCGCAGAAACGCCGATCAGCACCCCTCGGTAGCCACCGCGCAAGCGGTACCTGTCCGGAAGCGCCTTCGTTGCCAGGGCCACCAGGAACCCGATTACCAGTGGCAGCAGAAAAGCATTCAGCACCTGCGCGGCGATATTCAGCCATACGAGATCGGCAACTCCCCACACGAGGGCGTCGGCCCCCATGACGCTGACCGCATAGACCGCGTAGAACCAGCGAGCCTCGACGAGGGCTCAATTGGCTCAATTGCGCGCAATGTCTGTGAAAGGCCTTGGAAGCACTGAAGAAAGGCTCGTCGGCTACGCCCGGGGTAAGAGATTCCCACGGTACACCGCGACATGGTGTTGTTCGCGCCCGCCCGCCCAGGCTGACACAGGTCGCATTGTGAGCCCGCCCTGCCATGTGCTGTCGACATCATTTTAACAGCGTCATCTGCACGAACTTTACGATCACCAGCAGCACGGCAACCAGCACGTGGTCCCGCGACACGTTCATCCCGATGCCAGATGCACGTCGCGATCGTGACACATGATGTACAGGTAACGCTCGCGGGCGCTGAACGCCGAATGCGTGATCACGATTGGGATGCATCGTTGACCTGGGCATCCGGCGACACAGTCACGGGCTTGCGGGACATGATCTGATGCACGCGCCTGTCGAGCGTGCCGGGATCCCGGGGCGACGCCGCCACGCTTCCGGCAAACGGGCTCAACGCGCGCAGCAGATCGCGACCGGGTACAACGCCCTGGAGTTCGCCATCCTCGACAACCAGAAGATGGTGAAGCCGAGTCGAAAATGGCTCACCGAATCGAACGGCACATCCGGCCGGGTGGGACAAGCTCGTGGTGTAGCGAACGCGCATACCGACTGCCGTGCCCGCAATTCGGCTCAGGTGTCGGGATTCGCCGCGACGAAGCTCTGGAACGCGCCGTAGGTCGGCTGGATCGGTACCAGGTTGTTCGTGACGATGCCGTACGTGTTGTCACCGCTGTCCAACTCGTAGTACATCACCGACTGGATCGCATCCGTCTTGCGTGCCGCATAAAATTCGCCGAGTTGCTGTGTGACATAGCTCGCGCGGAATGTTTCGGTATCTTCGGGGCTGGCGTTCCATTCGGTGATCATGAAAGGCACGCCGTAGCGCGCCTTGCAGTAGACCGGCAGGTTGAAGCCTGGACCGGCGCCATCTGTGCCCACGTTGAAGATATCGCCGTAAGCCTGATAGTTGTGCCACGTGGTGATGTCCCAGCGCACCTGAGGGTAACCACCTGTTCCATCCGGCTGCAGGCCGTCCCACAGCATGTCGGAAGCAGCGACATCTGCCACGCAGAAGTTGATGCCACACCTGGCGTTCGGCTGCACCGACTTGATACCATCGATCATGCCGCGCATGACGCCGCGCATGATCGGCCAGTTAGCGTTGTTGAAGTCAGCGCGCCCTGTTCCAGCCGTTGCCGGATTCACGATGATCGCCGGATCGCGCGTCAGCTCATTGCCACATTCATACATCGTGACGCCATACGGCGCCAGGGCCCTGGCAATTGCCGCCGCCCCTGCAAATGCTGCCTGGTAGCCCGCCGCTTCACTCGTGAACAGTATGCCGTTCGCGTCGTGGAGCCCGTAATTGACGAGGGTGAAAAGCGTCAGTCCTGCGGACTGGAAAGCGCTTGCCATGGACACCACCGGGTTCAGCTGGGCCGGCGTGTTGATGCAACCGAGGCGATATGTCGTGCACCCCAGCGTACGCAGTGCGCCGACGACCTGAGCGGGCGTAAACGGATAGTCGTAGTGCCCGTTTATGCCGTAGAACGCACCCGGCGACGCCACCGCGGCGATACGCGGGTCGGCACACGGTAACCAGTTGCCGGCCAAGGTCAAGACATAGAACTGTCCGCCTGTTCCCGCTTGATAGATCATGCCGCCATACCACAACAGCAGGCTCACGTTGTAGGAATAGGGATCCTTGACGCTGTTCTTGTAGATATAGCCATTCGAAACCGTCCAGATGTTGTTGGACTTGTCGATGATGTAAGAGGCAGGCGGAATCGCCGTGCCGTCTGTCGAAGTGCCCCCAAGGCGCGGATCGAGACACTGTACCCACGTCGAGCCTGTCCACTGATAGAAATTGCCGCTCGTGTTTTCCTGATAGACGCTGCCGCTGTACCACAGCAGCATAGTGACGTTGTACGAGTACGGATCCTTTGTCCCGTTCTTGTAGATATACCCGCTCGAGAGCGTCCACACATTGCCGGCGTTGTCGGCAATGGACGCCGCAGGCGGGACCGTCGTGCCGTTGGCCGAGGGCGACGCGCTCGCCTTGGCCACTGAACTTTTCTTGCCGCCAGGCGTAGGGGTGTCGCTGCCGCCTCCACCACCGCACGCCACCAGGACACAGCTGCTTGCCGCCGCCGTCAGGCAGCCGAGAAATTGTCGTCGATTGATCACAGAAATAATCCACAGCCGGAAGACCCGGCAAAAGTCAGTAGGTAATCGCCCGAGTCACAGGCGTGACACGCGTGACGGAAAGTGAATCCGCCATCTGATTCGTTATCCTTAATAAGGTGCCTGCAGTGGGGATCGATCTGTCAGCGACCCCCAGGTGTTACCGAGGCGCCGCGTTTCTTATCGAACTGCCTGCCGGCCAGGAATTTCGATTACCGGAGCGACAGTCACATAACCCGCCCGGCCGCCCCGCCTCTGAGCAGTGAGCGGGCGCATTTGCAAAGGAACAGGCACTCAGTGAATCGGTAATTTGTGCACCACCCCCGCCTCCCATCAAGTAATTCATACTTGGGTGTCGGCAACAAGTGGACGGGACATTAGAGCGCGATACGAAATAGGTTTAACCTTCCGACAAACAGGCGGCCGGAGGTCACTTTTTCGCGGGATCGAAGTCTCGGGTAACGATCGTCCCAGGAACATGCGGGCGATTCGACCGTGCGGAAGACTTGGTGGTAGGAGGTAGTGGGCTTAGGCACAGGTGGCGTGCGTGTCTTCACGCGATGCCGCAGCGGGAAATAATATTCTTGATCCGCACCGATTTTTTCGGGACGCCTCGCTCTGGTTTCGAGACGGCAGTCCACAAGGGCGTCACCATGGTGCACAGCGATGAGGCCAGGGGCTGCGAGGGTACATTGGTCCATTGCCCGCGCGCGAACCACAAGGGCTTTGAGCCCATTTGATTACACACAACTCCGGCGTCTGGTTCGCGGGCGTCCCAATACTGGCGGCGGAATCTATCGACCGGGCATACGTGTTCGCTCGCTTCGCGAGTGCGCCGACCATGCTTCTGCAGCTCGCGCCATCACCCGTTGATGTGTCTTCCGCGGGATTTTCTTCCAGCATCTGCGCGCTTGCCGCGCACAACGCGTTCCGCCGCATGGCCGCGCCGTGGTTGCCGGAATCGGACTCGCCGCTCCGGCTGCGCGAGGCCTCAGCGCAATCGATCGCCGCCCAAATCGAGAGCGACAAGGGGCGGGGCTTGTGGCTACTGGAAACGATCGCCACGGCCGCCCCGCTACTCGGGTTGCTCGGCACGATCGTCGGGATGATGAAGTCGTTCCAGTTGTTCGGCGGCAATGGGCTTGTCGATCCGGGCGGTGTAACCGGCGGAGTGGCACAGTCACTGGTAGCGACGGCGATCGGGTTGATCGTCTCAACTACTTCTCGCGGCGATGCGAACGTCTGACGGACGAACTCGAACTGTTTGCCGACCCGCAACTCAACGGCCTTCGCCTCGAACACGATGCGCGAGGAAAACCGTGATGAAGCTCAGACGCTCCCGCGCATCCCGACGTGGCCACATCGAAATCATTCCGATGATCGATGTGATGTTCTTTCTGCTCGCGGCCTTGATGCTGGCATCGCTGGCCACGCAGCGGCTCGACGCGGTCCGGATCAATCTCTCATCACGGCGCTGTTGTGCAGGCGATGCTTGCGGCTCGCGGTGCGCGGGTGCTGAGCCCGTCGCACGCATAGCATCTTTCCACTGCTCTTTGTTGACATCGACCACTTCAAGGCCTGCGAGCCGCTCGGATTGCGCTTTCTGGCTCACGTAGCCGGTCGTCGCTCAGAGAGCCTCGAGTACCGGCGCCATCTGTAATGGGATGGTCACCCCCTTCCGCGCAGCGAGGGTACGCAGCCGGTTATTTCCTCGGGAGATCACTTCTATGCAAAACGTGACGCTGATCGGGATTGTTCTGTGCAAGCATGCATTTCACCTTCATGGTCCGGTCAAGAC
>NZ_CYGY02000155.1 GCF_900007165.1 Paraburkholderia piptadeniae | reverse complement strand
GGTCTCGCCCGATGACCTGAGGGTTGTAGGGTGCGCGCATGATCAGGTGCCCGTCCGTATGGATCAGCGCCATCGTGCCGTGGGGCCCGAGCGTCAGCCCCGACTGCAGCCTGCGGAAGTATTCGAGCTTAAGGGTGCCGACCGCCACGCCCCGAAAGGAACCGTCCGGATTGTTGATGCGCCGGCTCAGCACGATGATCGGGTCGCCCTTGCGGATCCGCGACACCAGCGGCGCACTGACATAGAGACCCGCCGCCGGGTTGTCCCGATGCACCGTGAAATAGCGCCGGTCGGCCAGATTCACGTGGGATGGCACCTCGGAACGGGAATCGATCAGCACGTTTCCGGCGGCGTCCAGGACCAGCATGGAGCCGAGATCCTTCGCGGTGGCGGCGCGGTCGAACAGTAGCGCATCGCGTAACCGCGCCGGCAGCGCCATCACCTCTGGCTGTCCGACGCCATCGACAACGGCCTGCAGCGACAGGTCATAGAGTTCAACGTTACGCAGGATGTCCCGCTCGATGACCAACAGCGTGTTGCGTGACGCGTCGCGGGCGTGCTCGAGGGCGTCCTGCCGCCCGTCATACAGGAGCACCGCACACACGGTCAGCATGGCGAACGCGATCACCAGAGCGCCGCCAATCACAGCACGGGGTGAGCCAAGGCGTGCCAGCAGGCGGCCAGATAGGGAGCGGACCGGAATCACGCGGTTTGCCTTCTTGATGTTTTTTGACAGATACCGGGCCATGCGTCGGCGGACATCCATGGTCCAGCCGGGCAGCCCGTCTGGCTCCGTGCCGGCCTGTCCTTCAATGGCTGCCGGCCCGGTCGGCAATGTATCAAAAAAATTGTCGGTGCGGCCGGCGACCAGGCTCCTGAATCTCGGGCCAGTTCAGGGAGCGCGACGGTCAATGGCGTGGTCGACCGCAGCCGCCGGAGAGTGTCGCTGAATCGGCGCGCCGTCAAAACCGCAAACTCCCCGTCATTCATGCCTCAATTCGCTGCATACGTGCGGTTGCTGGGTAGTGCATTGCAGCAAATGTGCATGCAATCAATCCCTTGGCGCAATGCCCTACATGTTGTCCACAGACTCATCCACGCTTTCTGTGGACAACTGGAATCCCGTCGCACCAGAGAACCTGCACGCAAGGAGGCGGACCTATTCGTTTAGATAAGGCTGTGACGAAGCTGCCCGGGGGTCGCGCCGCCCGCGGCGTGAGCCTGCCCGGTGGTAGAAGGGAGAGTCGATGCGCGGGTGCCCTGATGAGCTGCCGAGACAGGGTCGAGAATGCTTGAGGCCTGATACAGGCAAACCCAATCCGGGTGCTCAGGCTGCAGCGGATCGAGCTCGAGTAACCAGTTTGTGCTGCATATGCGGCAACGGTAACGTTGCAGGAGCACGGGGCGTCGGCCGAGCGGACGCAGCCGTGTCGGCCCGTGTGTGATCCGCAGCCCTTCGTGTGGCGGCTTGACCATCGCGCCCAGTTGCATTCTTTCGCAGGCTTCGCAGCACATGACTGTCAGGGTGGCGCTGGAAGAGTGACCGACTAAGCACCGCGCCCGGCGATGGGTAGCGAGTCAGTAGTTGAAGAAAAAGCCCGCACGGCGGCGGGCTGAATCCATATCAAAAGGAGACATGGAGGAGACAGGGTTTAGTATAAACCCTTAGTCTTGCGATGCAAGGTGCTGTCGTGTCGCAACTGCACGTTGGCTCACGCGTCTCCCGCGCGAAATCCCACTGGCGACGAACTCCTGTTGCCGAGGCGCAGTCCGCTTTGATCCAGTCTTCTGATCGGCCAGCAGTGTCGCACGTGCGCAGGAGAAGATGCTCGAGGGCGGGTGGTTGTTTCCCGGGCTCGTTCCCGTTGATCCACTCAGCCCGCGGCAACTGAGCCGCGCCATTCATGTCGCAGCCACGGGCCAGCGTGGCAGCCTAAGGTGATGTCGGCGTCGAACAGTGCCGCACCGCAGTACGGGGCGGGCATGTGCTGCGCTATTCGATTACGTTGAGGCATTCGATGCACGTCGCGCTTTGTACGACGAATACCCGAGAATCGCATCCATCTCGCTGACGATATTTGCGACGATCGTCCCGGCCGGCAGCACCTCGCGGATCAACGCCGCCGACTCGCCGGCGATCACGGCCGCCATGTCGTACTGCCGTGTGGCGCGCGCCTCCATATAGCGCGGATGCTCGACGTGCAACTGCTGCAACAGCTCGCGCTCGCGTCCGGCCCACTTCTCCGAGAACGCGTTGCGCAACACGCGCCCCGTGTAAGGTGCGGGCCAGACGTTGTTGCGCACAATGTCGAACAGGATGCCGCGCACGGTTTCCTCACCGCCCTTGCATTCGACAATGCGCCGCTTTGCTTCGTCGTCACCGCTCGCTTCTTCGCTCGCGTAGAAGCGCGTTCCCATCAGGATGCCGGCCGCGCCAAGCGCGAGGGCCGCCGCGAAGCCGCGCCCGTCCGCGATTCCGCCCGCAGCCACCACGTGCACGCGATCGCCGACGGCGTCGACGACTGCCGGAACAAGCGAGATCGTGCTGCAAGCGACACCATGACCGCCGCCTTCGGCGCCTTGCGCGACGACGATATCGGCGCCGCAATCGACAGCCTCGCGGGCCATCGCCGCCGTTTGAACCTGGCAGATGGCGAGAATGCCGGCCTGCTTCGTCTTCCCGATGTGCGCGCTCGCGTCGCCGAACGAAAACATGATCGCGGCCGGCGCATGCTCGATGGCGACCTCAAGCAGGTGCGGCTGCCGCGACAGGCTCCACGTGATGAAACCGACGCCGACCCGCGCGCCGCAAGCCGCGGCGAACTGCTCGCGCAGCCACGCCTCGTCGCCGTAGCCTCCGCCGAGGAGGCCGAATCCGCCCGCCTTCGTCACGGCCGCGGCGAGCTTGCCGTTCGCCACCAGATCCATCGGTGCGAGCAGCACCGGATGGTCCACGCCGAGTTGCTTCGCCAGTCGCTCATATCGCTCGAACATCGCCGTCTCCCGCAGTGATGACCCGTTGATCGCACGCCCCAGCCTTTGCATTAATACTGGAGCACGATGAGGCACGACCCAAGGAGCACAGCGTCATTTCTTCGATGCCGAACTTGCCAGAAGCATCCGTAGTCTCACGATCAACGCCGACCGAGCGGCTCCGCACGCAAGGTTTTCCTTTGTGCAGGGATGGCGCCACCGCGCTTGCCCAGTCACGTAATTGTGCTGGCGCCAGCAGGCGTCGCATTGTTGAACGCCGGCCCAGGTCCGGAACTGTTCCTCGCCTGCTGTTAAGCAATATGTTCCAAACGCGGTTTCCTCTACCTGCCACCATCATGAAAGACAAAGACCACGATTCCAATCCGGTTGCCGGATCCAAGCCGGGTGCAGACCACCATTACCGGTTCCACGCACCCCATGTTCACCTCCATTCGGTATTCGGCGACGACTGGTTCGCGCTGAAGGCTGAATCCTTCGCCCGCTTTTTTGGCACGCCAACTTTTCTGATTGCACAGACGGTGATCGTGGTGGGCTGGATGGCCGTGAATATCCTGGGTTGGACCAAGTTCGACGTCTACCCTTTCATTCTTCTCAATCTTGCATTCAGCCTTCAGGCAGCCTACGCCGCACCGCTGATTTTGCTCGCCCAAACGCGTCAGGCAGACCGCGACAAGGCACATTCGGATGCCGACGCGCGTCATCGTGAAGACCTCGCAAAAGCGAGCGAGGAACGCCAGCTACTCGCCGCGAACCAGACCGAGTTGCTGCTCGGATTGCTTCAGCAGAACACGCGGCTAACTGAAATGACAAAACAGATGAGCGAACGTATAGAGGCGCTGACTCTGGAATTGAATAACAAGTTGACCAAACCCGGGACGGGGACGCAGGTTTAATTGGGAAGCGCGTGGTATCGCTCTCACAAGAAATCAGCGGGCTTCAATGTGTGAGCCAGGCCACACCGGACAACCTGCTGCACGTGCTGCTAAACGGTATCGATGGGCCGGTGACAAAAGGGCTCCGCTACATGCTGCCTTCCGTGACTCATTCGACGACAAGCGGATCGCCGACGTCGCGCGTTATATCCGCACGCATTTCGCGTCCGATCAGCCGGCGTGGACGAATCTCGAACAGCACGCGGCGTCCTGCGCAATGGCAGCCAACGCTGACAAACGAGTGGCTGCGCACATGCGTGTGCAGCGCTCGCGTCTCTCGCGTGGAAGGTGCGATGCGGGCTCCGTCAATTTTCAGGCGTCATGGCCCGGCGTCATGCCCGACCAGACGATCTCCAGTTCGACGGCGATCGAACGCGCCAGCCCGTCGAGCCCCGGGAACAGCGATGCGTTCGTGATGTTCATCCGATACAGCCACTTCATCGCATCGACGGGCACACTGGCAGGCAAAATCACCTTGTGCAGCAATTCCTCGCTGCTCTCGTAGTCGTCGAGAATGCGCGCAAGTGGCCGGTCGATTACACCTGGCACCACGAACGTGCCCGATTGCGCGATCAGGCGGTCGTCCATTTCGGTCGGTTCACCGAACCAGATCACTTCGTGCCGGTTACAGAAAAAGTACTGGTCGAAGTGGCCTTGCACGCGCGGATCAATCACGTCGCGCGTCAGACCCGGATCGCCTTTGGGCAACGCGCGACTGTTGTATAACGCAGGTGTGTTCAGCGCATAGACGGCCGCGTCGCCCGTCGCGCGTTCGAGCGCGAAAAAAGCGGCAACGAAGGGGCTTTTGGTGAAATCGAGCAGCCGTGTCGGTGCGCCGTGGTGCTGCATCAGGGCGAGGCAACGCAGGTCATTATCGAGAAGGCCGGGATGTTCGAGAAAGTTGTGTGCCTTGCGGCGGAATACGCGGATCGCGCGCTCCTCGCGGGCGCGCCATTGACGCTGATCGTCAGCATAGGCGCGCAGGTAGCGCGTGAGCGAGCTTTCGAGCTGCCACGCAGTATTCTGCTGCCCGCGAAAAGCCCAGCCGTCGAGCGTCGAGGTTAGGGTCATGAATTGCGCCCAGTCCCTCAGGATAGTTGTCTGCATCGGTAGGTCCTCCGAGGCGCGAACGCGCTGACGATGCGCGAGGCATGCGCGCATCGTCAGCGCAGACCAACCATAACGTGACAACGTGTCAGTAAGTAGGAGACCGCGCCAAAGAGGGGGCTGGATTCGGGTCTGCGAAGATGACGGACTCCGACTCTTCCGAAGCGCCTTCCGTTCTCCAGTTGCGAGTCAGTTGCGCGGCGTCAGCCCGCCGGTCTGGCGGCGGATCCTGATTCCGGAGCAGATCACGATTGCGCAACTACATCAGGTGACGCAGCTCGCCATGGGCTGGAAAGACGAACACCTGCACCGGTTCGTCATCCACGGATGGCATTACGGTGGACAGGTGCGCGCCGCCGCGGCATCGGTTGCGTTGTCCATCGCGAGCGGACCATCCGCCAGGCCGCCCGTGATCTGCCTGCGGTCCGCCATCTTCGCGAGGATCGACGCATCGAGCGATGACGGAATGTTCACGTTGACCGTCTCGACGGCTGACAGCACGGCCACGCGAGGCAGCGGCACGCCGCACGCGCGGGCAAGATCGATCGCGCTTTGCACGATGTCGGCCTTGGTCGGCAGATCCGGCGCGATGTTGATCGCCGCGTCGCTGACGAAGAACGGATGGTCGGGCGTCGGCACGTCGAGCACGAAGACGTGGGAGATGCGCTGACCCGCGCACAGTCCGCTGTCCTTCTTCACCACGTGCGCGAGCAATTCGTCGGAATGCACGTTGCCCTTCATGATCCCGCGGACCTCGCCCGAATGTGCGAGCTGCACGGCTTTCGCGGAAGCGGCGTCGTGGTCTGCGGCGTCCATGACTTCGATGTCTCCCAGTTGCTCGCCGCATTCCGCCGCCTGCTTCCAGCCGCACGCGCGAACCGATCAGCACTGGCTTGATCAGGCCGCGCTTCATCTACCGCAGCGTCCCGCACAGCGAGTTCGTCAGGCCAGACCGGCAATAACGGGAGGCGGGAGGCGATCTCGATCAGCCGCGCAAAGTGATCGTGTTCGTCCATCAGCAGCGCAGGCAGATCGGATTCGTTCGTCACCACGCGGTGCAGCGGCGCGTTGACTTCCGCGCGGCCCTAGGCGACCACGCTGCCATCCGCGAGCGTCACGCGTGTATCGAGCGCGACGCGCGGGCGCGCGTGTCTTCTCGATCACGCGCACCGACACACGCAGCGTATCGCCGATACGGGCGCGCTCGCCTAACTCGAAATGCTGGGTAACGAGCAGCGTGCCCGCGCCCGGCAGCAGGTTGCCGAGCACGACACGAGCGAGCCCACCCACATCGAGGTCGCCACCGTATCACTCTTGCCGTCGCCGTCCACGTCGATGCCGGGTATATGCATCGGATTGAGATTGCCCGACGCGTGCGAGAACAACACGATGTCGCGCTCGGCAACCGTGCGTTCGATGACGGCCTCGCCTTCCCATGGCGGCGCCTGACGCCCTGCAGTTCGTGTCTGCCGATGCCCTTCACGGCAGGCGTGCTGTAGATCGAATGGAAAAGCGTTTCGAGCCACGCATCGCGCACGTCGCGATACAGATTCAGCTGGCTCTCGACCATGGTCGCCCAGACGCGCTCCATCGCGGCGAACGGGTTGTCGACGTCGACCGGCTGACGCTGCCCGCGCGCCTCTTCGGCCCATGCGCCCACAGTGCCCATGAACGGATTGAGGTCCGAGAACGTGCTTCTGCGCAGGCGTATCGGCTGGAGATCGCGTGTCGCCTGCGCCACCTCCTGCGTCACCGTCGCGCGCACCCAGGGGCGTACGGCGATGTCGTAGACCTCAGTGGCGAGTTCCGACAGGCGCGCGACAGAGGCAAACACTCATCCTCACGACCATCGTCGATGCCGAGAACGTCGTCGATCGTGCGCGCCTCGAAGCGGATGTGCACACGGTCTTCGGCATCGTCGAGCTTCATCTCGAGACGATCGGGCACCTGGGCATTTTCGGCGAAGACCTGTTCGCCCACTTCTCCGAAATCAAGACTGAAGGCTTCAAGTCATTGCAGGAAAACCAGAAAGTAGCTTCGACGTGAAGATGGGACCGAAAGGCAAGCAGGCCGCAAATATTAAGCCTGTGTAACCGGCACGCGCATCATCCTCGCATAACCCGCCCCGCGCGGGTCACATTTCTTTCGTCGTTACAGGCGATGCCGGATTCTGGGGCGCCTGCTCCGCAGGTGCGTTCCTTGCCACCGCTTTTCTCGTCCTCGCAATTACCCTCTCCCCCACTTTCGCTTATCGCTCGCGTTCTCATTGCGCGATCGGCGCGTCGCGCAAAGCGTCATAACCACACACGCCCCCTCAAACATTCGATGTGAAGGCCGTGCGACTTTACGAGAAGATCGCCCGTTTGCGCCAGCAGATGCGTGAACTCGATCGGATCAGAAAGGATTTGAAGAAGCGACCTATAGTGCCTTCTCCCGCCCACTAGATAAAGTTGACGTTTTTTATCGTGTGCATTAGTGATCGTGCATGGATCGGTGTGAAAGCAGCAGCATTGCCTTGTCACCCTTGATAGGCATATCGTTTCCGGGTCATTTAATTCGATATACAAATTATCGTCAACGAAATGTAAACGATAACCAGAAGTACGTTCTGGAAATACCAGCCCTGCACTAATCACTCAACGCCTTTAACCACGCGGGTTTCGACGCCCGATCATCACTGCGGATCCGCCACAACCCGGCTCCCTTCTCCATCCCTTGCAGGGTATCGGCTAGAGTTCGATCTGACGCGCCGCTCCGTGTCATCGCATTGTTCCCGCGAAGGCCGAAGTCGTTGCTGACCGCTTACCAGAACCCATGGAGACATGATGCAAACACAATTCAGACGATGCGCGCTTGTTGCCGCACTGGCCCTTTCGCTAGTGGTCGCAGCCTGTGGCGGCGGCGGAAGCTCCCCTGACGCGACGGCTATTTCGAAGGCGATGGGTGGACAACAGGATGCAGCTGCACCGGCCACCAAAACGACGATCGCCGTGCCCAACTCCACAAAATTCAGCTTTGACCTCAGCTACGTTGACTCGGGAAAGTACTATCTGGCTGACCGGAGCAATGCGGCAATCGACGTAGTCGACACGAGCAGCAACACGCTAGTCAAGCAAATCAAGGGGGGCTTTTTCGGAATCGGCCCGACCCCCGATACATCGGGACCGGCCAGCATCGTCGGGATACCGGGTTCCGGCATCCTCTATGTCGGCGACGTGAATTCGATCAAGATCGTCGACGCGAACGCCGGCCAGGTTCTCCAGACCTTGCAGATCAGCAACTCCGGGAACCGTGTTGATGCAGGATGCTACGACCCGGACGACCAGTTAATGATGTTCGCCAGCCCGGCCGAGTCGCCGCCGTTCGTCACCTTCATTTCGACCCGGAATCAGACGATTGTCGCGAAGCAGACATTTCAGACGTCCACCGGGCTCGAAGCGTGCGTGTATGACGGCAGGTCCAAAAGCTTCATCATCAATAACGACGGCACGCCCGCAAACCCCGACGGCGAGGTGGACGTGATCCCGGTAAGCTCGGTGCTCGCGGGCGCGCCGTCGGTCAGCAAGGTGTTCCCACTTGGCGCATGCGCACCGACCGGCCTCGCACTCGGGCCGCACAATGACATGATCGTCGGCTGCGATCCGTCCGCGGGCAACCCGCTGATCACGCTGATCCTTAATCGCTCGAGCGGCGAGATATTCGCGACGATCCCGTTCGGCGGTGTCGACCAGATCGCCTACGATCCCGTCACGAACCGTTACTTGCTGCCCGCCCGGCATTACACGGCGAGCGGTATCGCATCCGATACGAGCTTCGTGCCGACGCTCGGCACAATCGATGCGACGTCGCGCACGCTGGTCGCCCGGCTCGCGATCGGCAACAACGCACATTCGATCGGCATCGATAGTGCGTCGGGACAGGCATACCTCCCGTTCGCGCCAGGAATCGCTGCTTTCCCCAATGGCGGGATTCAGGTCGTGACGACCGGAGCAGGCGCTGCCAGCAACTCCGACAGGAATAAGGGCGACTGAAAAAGGCTTCGCCAGCAGGCCGGCGTGCACGCGACCGGTACTCGGCTACAGCGCCGTGCTGGCGACTCCGGCCCGCCCTACTCTCGTTGAGAGCCACCCTTCCAACAGCTGCTGGGGTGGCCATTTTCGGGCGATCCATACACTGATACTCCTTCCGATTTCGGAAGATGCAGGTCCTTTTGGAGAAGACATGCACGACAACCTGATTCCCGTCATCGTGGGCCGGAAATGGCAAATTGCTCAGGGGTACTATGCGGTTGAACTTCGAACAACGTCCAAATCGGCGCTTCCGCCGTTTAACGATGGATCGTGCGTCACGGTCTGTCTGAATAGCGCTGGCGACAAGGAAAGAATTTATCCTTTGCTCCGTGTTTCGTCCCTGTCCGATGGTTACGTGGTAGGCACGAGACAAGAAGATGATGGCAGAACGGATAGTCTGCTATCCGGGTTTCTTCCGTTGAATGAACGAGACGAAGTGTTTGTCGGCACCCCAAAAAGCCCGCCGACAATTTTGGATGATCGTGCGCGATCTATCCTTTTTGCCGGCGGGATAGGCGCCGCATCGATCGCGGGAATCGCGAAGCGGCTTGCATCGGCGGGTCAAAGGTTCGAGGTGCACATCTTCGCCCGATCGGCCGATCGCGCAGTTCTTCGAGAAGAATTTGACGCGCTTCGAAGTCACGGTACGATCTATCACCATTTCGGCCTGTCCGATGATCTATTTGCGCAGAAGAGTTCCCACGCAATGAGTCCAACTCATGCCAACACACAGATTTACTGCAGCGCCCCCCTGCTTTCATGAATCTCATTGAGCGCCAGGCCCGCGAATGGGTGTATGCAGCGAACGTTCATAAAATCGCCCTTGGCGACCAAACGGCTTGGTCATCGGCAATACGACGGCACGGTGACTGAGGCACGCTTTCCGCAGCTGATGCAATCGCTCGTCGGTCTCGCCCGTTCACGCCTATCTGGGGCTTTGGAATACAGCAAGCCACCGTCCAACGCCTATTGACAACCCTGAGCGGCCCTACGCGGAGTAACGACGAGTGTTCCATCAACGGTTGGAACCAGCCATTGAAATGTGGCGAGTGTCGCTTCCCCGACCGCAGGCACGCATCAAGGTTGCTTGCCCGGATACCAGTCCTTGTACGTCCGAACCTCTTGCGGTGCGAAACCATACGCCCGTCGAAATGCGCGCGTAAAGTCCGACGCGCTCTTGAAGCCGACGGAAAAGGCGATCTTCGTGACGGGAACGCCAGGGAATCGAATGCGATCGTTCGCCGCAACTGCAGCCGGAGGTGACGGATGTAAGCGTGGAGCCCACCTTCATGTTGGAACAGCGGGTAAATCGTCGCCCGCGAAAGCGCGAGCGATTCGACCACACGCTCGGGAGAGAGGTCGAACTCAGTCAAATTGGCCTGCACATGCCGGCGTGCGGCGTCAAACGCGATCGCGCGGACAATCACTGGTATTTAAGCCAACCGGAGACCTGATAGGAACAGCAATTGCGCGGGCCGCTCCAACCGGGAATATTGGAAACCGCAAACGAAAGCGGTGCGTCTTTCGGCGCGCCGCCATCCTTCCCCGTAGCACTATCAGATTTTTGCGGTTATTGACCCGTGTACCCAACCGGAACCGTCGAATTGTTCGCGGCAACCGCCGCGTTGTTCGAGACGATGTACTGCGGCACTTCCGTCAGCGTCAGCCACACCTGGCCGTTCGAGTACGGAACCGTCGTGGCATTGCCATAGCCGTCGATCTTCGTCACGTTGCCCGACGTACCGGGGTTGTCGACCTGCAGCGAATAGCCGGTCGAATACGTCTGGCTGTACTGGCCATTGCTCGTCGGCCACTGCGCGTTGCTGTGCGTCCACGCGGCCGTCACGACCTTGCCGTTGCCCAGCTGCTGGAACGCATACGCAAACACTCCAGGCGGCGTGCCCTTGACGCGGCCCAGCGTGTTCGTGCCGTCGAGCACGCGGGTCATCGTTGCGAAGGCCATCGCTTCAGGCTTCGGCGACAGGTTCGACGCGCCGAATGCGCCTTGTGCGTCGTTCAGGTCGAAGAACGAACCGTAGCCTGGTTCGCCCGGATAGTCGGCGCCGTAGAACAGCGTCGTCATCTGCGCGCCGCCGCCCAGCACGATGATGTGCGAGCGCACGCCAACGGCAGCATGGGCGAACAGCTGGTTCTGCGACGGAGTCGTCGGGCCGTAGTTGATGCCCGGGTCGTAGCTCGTGCCCGCTTCCGTGAAGAACAGCTTCATGTTCGGCTTGCCGGCCTGCATCACCGAGCGCAGCTGGATCATCTGGTTGTCGAGCGCGTTGGCCTGGTTCGCCGGATCGGGGTCCGAGTCCTGCAGTTCAGGCGGATGCGCCGGATACGTACCCGCGTTCCAGTAGCCGTGCGTCGAAACGGCATCGATGTAGTTCCACAGGCCGAGCGCGCCGAACTTCTTCAGGTAGCCCGTCGTACACGTATCGCAGTTGGCGGCGAACGGATTGCCAGTGCCCATCACGATCGCGTTCGGATCGGTCGAGTGGATGCCCTGATAGGCGGCCTTGTACATCGCGACAAAATTCGCGTCGCTATCGGCCCAGCCGAGGCTCGGCTCCCACGTCACCTGGTAGTAGTTGTTCTGCTGCT
>NZ_CYGY02000154.1 GCF_900007165.1 Paraburkholderia piptadeniae | reverse complement strand
TCACTTTCTTTGCCGCCGCAAAGAAAGTAAGCAAAGAAAGCGGGCTCACACCGCCAGTGCTTGACCCTTACCCACGGGCTCTCAACGTCCCCATACTTCATGCGGCAGTGTACTAACTTATGTTCGTTGCCAACGCTCTGGCTAAACGCCTCACCCGCTTCACGCACCTGTGGCACGGCTTAGGGCATCGAACGTTTCAGCGCCGCATGTCGGTAGTGAATATGGGTTGCTGTGTCGCACAGGACGCCGCCCGCACTTGGAGCGCATCGTGTAGCGAAGGTGTCCTGTGCGACGCGAATGCCTACACACAGTTTGCCGCAAAGGGGCGCTGGACTGTTCGATGTCGCAAGCCACAATTCGGGTGCACGATGCAGGTGAGGCGTTTAAGTAGCGCGCTGGCAACGAACATGGGCCAGTATGTTGCCGCGTGAAGGATGGGGCCGTTGAGAGCCCGTGGGTAAAGGTCAAGGATTGGCGGTGTGAGCGGCTTTCTTTTGCCTACTTTTCTTTGCCGCTGCAAAGAAAAGTAGGTGCCGCCCCGCACAGGGGCAACACCCGCGCCGCGAGGCGCAATCGCGGATGCCAGCGGCACGCTAAAAAAACCAACCAGCGTCGCAGACAAAAACCTACCGCACTCTCCACCACCGCGGCAACAGCCGCCTGACATCACCCCGCCGATACCTGTCATCGATCAGATGCACGACGCCCGCATCCTGCTCGGTGCGGATCACCCGCCCCGCCGCCTGCACGACCTTTTGCAAGCCCGGAAACAGATAGGCATAGTCATAGCCATTGCCGAACTTCGCGTCGAACGTGCGGCGCATCTGCTCGTTGACATCGTTCATCTGCGGCAAGCCGAGCGTCGCGATGAACGCGCCGATCAACTGATCGCCGACGAGATCCACGCCCTCCGAAAACGCGCCACCGAGCACAGCAAAGCCGACGCCCGCCCCGCTCGCGCGAAAGCGCGCGAGAAACGCGTCGCGCGCCGCTTCGTCCATGCGCGGCTCCTGCGTCCAGATGGGCACCTGCGGATGACGCTCGCGCATCGAATCGGCGACGCGCTGAAGATAATCGAAGCTGCTGAGAAAGCCTAGATAGTTGCCGGGACGCTGCGCATACTGCTCTGCGATCAGATCGACGATCGGCGCGAGCGAACGCTCGCGATCGCGCCAGCGCGTCGACACGTGATGCGCGACGTGCACGTCCAGTTGCTCCGCCCTGAACGGCCCTTCGACGTCGAGCCAGCCACTATCGTCGGGTAAGCCGAGCATGTCGCGATAGAAGTGCTGCGGACTGAGCGTGCCCGAGAACAGAACCGTCGCACGCGCGGCCGCATAGCGCGGCTTCAGGAACGGCGCGGGAATCACGTTGCGCACGCAAAGCGATGTCGACGACTTCGCGCGCGCAGCCGCATGATCCGAATCGAGCGTCACGTCGACAATCGAGTGATCGCCGAACGCCTCCACTAGCGACACGAAATGCAGCGCATCGAAATAAAATCGCAGCACGGTATCGTCGATGGGTTGCGGCGCTTCGGCAAGCTGATCGCCAATCGACGCGATCAGATTCTGCACCGCCGATTGCAGCTTCGGCGGCACGGCGGGCAGAACTTCATACGCCGCGTTGCGCTCGCGGTTCAACGCATTCCACTCGCGATTCAAGCGGTCGAATGGCTTCTTCAGTGCAGCGGGCGCCGCATGACGCGCGCCGCGAAACGCGCCCTGATCGAGCGTCGTGCTGTACATGCGTCGCGCGCGGTCGGGCAGATTGTGCGCCTCGTCGACGAGCACCGCGACGCGCCAGCCGTTCATCTGCGTGAGCGCATACAGCATCGCGCTGCTGTCGAAGTAGTAGTTGTAGTCGCCGATCACGACATCGCACCAGCGCGACAGCTCCTGCGCGAGATAGTACGGACAGATGCCATGCGCGAGCGCCGCTTCGCGCACGGCCGCGCGATCGAGCATGCGCGACTGCAAGGCCGTGTCCCGCGCAGCGGGCAGGCGGTCATAGAAGCCGCGCGCGAGCGGACACGATTCGCCGTCGCATGACTTGTCGGGATGCTCGCACGCCTTGTCGCGCGCGACGAGTTCGAGCGTGCGCAGCGGCAGCGCCTCTTCGTTTCGATGCAGCGACTTGATCGCATCGAGCGCGAGCGCGCGGCCGGGCGTCTTCGCGGTCAGAAAGAACACACGATCGAGATGATCCGCGCCACACGACTTCAGCAGCGGAAAGATCGTGCCGAGCGTTTTGCCGATGCCCGTCGGCGCTTGTGCCATCAGACAGCGCCCGTCGCGCGCGGCGCGAAACACGGCCACCGACAACTCGCGCTGCCCGCTGCGAAACTCGCGATACGGAAAACGCAGCGCGTTCAGCGCCGCGTTGCGCGCATCGCGATGCGCTGCTTCGCACGCGGCCCACGCGACGAAACGTTCGCACTGGTCCTCGAAGAACGCGCGCAATGACGCCGCCGTGTGCTGCTCGGTCAGCACGGCTTCCTTCTGATCCGCGATGTCGAAGTAGACAAGCGCGACCGTGAGTTCGTCGAGTTCGCGCGCCACGCACAGCAGATGTCCATACACGAGCGCCTGCGCCCAATGCAGCACGCGATGATTCGCAGGCATGCGCTCGAGATCGCCCCGATGCGTCTTGATCTCTTCGAGCCGGTTGAGCGCAGGGTCGTAGCCGTCGGCGCGGCCGCGCACGGTCAGCGAACCATGCGTGCCCGTCAGCGTGATCTCGGTTTCGTAGCCTGGCGCGCGCCGCGCCGTCACCGTCTGATGCCCCGCGATGCCTTCGAGCGCGGAAGGCGCAGGCGTGAAGCGCAGATCGAGATCGCCGCGCCGCGCGGTGAATTCGCACAGCGTGCGCACGGCGACGATGTAGGTCATGCCCCCTCCGTGTCGCCGATGTCGCCGATGTCCACGCTGGCGATCGCATTCGCATCGTCGTTGCAGCCGACCCAGCGCACGTCGAGCACGCTCACAGGCATGCGATGCCGCACGCAGTACTCCAGCCAGCGGATCTGGTTGTCCTGCAGACGATCGCCCGGTCCTTTCACTTCGATCAGCTCGTAGCGGCGCTCGCCCGGCCAGAAGCGGATCAGATCGGGCAAGCCGGAACGGTTCGCGCGAACGTCGGCCAGTAGCCTGTCGAACCACAGTTTCAGATGCGCAGCCGGCAGGCAATCGAGCGCGAACGTCAGCAGCTCGGGCGTCAGCATGCCCCAGAACACGAATGGCGATTGCAACCCTGCTTTGGTTTCGAAGTGACGCTGTATCGTCGTGCGATATTCGCCGCTGTCGAGTTGCGCGAAGCACGCGTCGAACTGCGCGGCGCGGCGCACGCGAAAGTCGGGCGCGTGCAGATCGGCGGGGCCGCGCTGAAACGGGTGGAAAAACGCGCCGGGCACGGCTGCGAACACGGGCTCCCAGCACAAGAGGCCGAACAGCGAATTGATCAGCGCGTTCTCGACGTAATGAACAGGCGCGTCTTCCGTCGACAGATGATCGCGTGCGATATATTCGACTGCAAACGGATCGGCAGGACGCGGCAGTTCGAGCATGCTGCGCGGCGCGGCGCGTGCTTTCGCCGCCTTGTGCGCGGCAAGTCCGAGCCGTCGTTGCAGACGCGGCACGATACGCGCAAGACGCTGCAACTCCTCTTCACTCTCCGGTTCATCGGCGGCTTGAAGCGCCAGCGCGAGCGCTTGCGCATCGCGGCCCGCGCGTTCGAGCACGCGCATGCGACGATGCCGCGCGCCCGGCCACGCGCAACGCTCGTATACGCGCAACGCCGCATCCCAGTCATGCCGGCGTTCGGCATACTGGCCGATCGCGAACAGCAGTTTCGCGCGGCGCAGCGCAAGCCATGCGTTATCTCGCGTATCGATTCCATCGACGGCTTCGAGCAGTGGCTCCAGCGCTTCGCCGTCCGTCAGCTCCAGCGCTTCGCGGCACGCATGCAGCGCCAGATAGCAGTCGACATCGGCCCTTTGCTGAAACGCGCGCGACGAATCGGCAAACGCGACGCGCTCGTACTGGAACACGCCCAGATCGGCGAGCACGAACTCGGACCAGTCCTGATGCAGATTGCCGAAGAACATCAGCCTGAAGCGCTCGCACAACGGCGCGACGAGCACGCGCAGCGCGGCTTCGTCCGACGCGTCATCCCACTCGCGATACCGCCGTTGCCTCGCATGGTCCGCCTGGTCCGCATCCGCGCGCAACGCTTCGAGCCACTCGGCCTTGCGCGCGCCCTTGAGCGCGGGGGCATCGGCGAGCACGCGCTGAAGCTCGGGGCGCGTCGCGAGCGCGAACAGTTCGTCGAGCGACACCTCCGCATCCGCATCGACCCAGCCAAGCGCGGCGAGCGGTGCGGCGGCCTGCACCGGACAGCCGATTTCCGCATACGCGAGCCGCCCCGTGCGAAACAGCGTGCCCTTGCGCATCAGCATCCGAACAAGCAGCGCGCGCGACGCTCGCGGCAAACGCGCCGCGTCGTGCAGAAACGTGTGCAGAAAAGCGCGCTCGCCGTCGTCGAGCAGGTCGTCGTAACGCTCGGCGATCCACGCGAGCGCGCGCTCGAAGTTCAGCAGGTAGTAGAAGGGAGACCCGGAATACGGATCGGGTGCGTCGGTCGGCACGAATGTCGGCAACAGAAGGGATCAAGAAGGACTGTATATCTATAAGGGCTATCCACTTAGCACCACCTGAGAGAAAATGTCGGTGTGAGCGAATTCCAGCCTACCCCGACCGCCGGCGTCGACTACCCTCGGACGTGGAGCCAGTTTGAAGACTGGTTTGTC
>NZ_CYGY02000096.1 GCF_900007165.1 Paraburkholderia piptadeniae | reverse complement strand
CGGAAAACGGCGTGCGGCTTGCCATCGAGGATGCCAACGCTGCCGGCATCAAGATCAAGGGGCAGCCTGTCCATTTCCAGCTTGTATCCGAAGATGATGCGGCTGATCCAAAAACAGCTGTTACCGTCGCGCAAAAATTCGTCGATCAGAAGGTAAACGGCGTGGTCGGCCATATCACATCGGGGGCAACGATTCCCGCATCGAAGGTATATGCAGGTGCGGGAATTCCGCAGGTCTCGCCATCGGCAACCAACCCTGAACTGACGAGGCAGGGATTCGCCACAGCGCATCGGGTAATCGGCGACGATAGCGAAGTCGGACGGGTCATCGCCCAGTACATGGCAAAAACGAAGGGATACAAGCGTGTAGCTGTTGTCGACGACCGGTCGTCCTATGGTCAGGGACTGGCGGACCTCGTCGTCAAGGAACTGAAGGCCGCAGGCGTCGATGTTATCGACAGGGAATTCGTTTCCGATAAAACCGTGGACTTCCGTGGCATCCTCACGTCGATCAAGTCGAAAGATGCACAGGCCGTGTTCTATGGCGGTGTCGATGCTCAGGCGGGTCCGCTTCGCAAGCAGATGACGGGCCTTGCTATGAAGACTCCGCTTGTTGGATCAGCGATCGAAACGGACAAGTTCGTTCAGCTGGCGGGTCCGGCCGCCGCCGAGGGTACGGTCTCCGCCGAGTCCGGCCAGCCACTCGAGAAGATGCCAAACGGCCCGGCGTTTGCCGCGAAATACAAGAAATTCGGGTCGGTCGTGCTGTTCGCACCGTATGCGTACGATGCTACCTGGGCGCTGATCAACTCGATGAAGCTGGCTGATTCGACCGCGCCAGCCGATTATCTGCCCGCGATGAAGAAGGTGGAGTTTGACGGTGTGACCGGCAAGATCGCCTTCGACGCCAAAGGCGACCTCCGCGCTGCGGCAGTGACACTGTATGAGGCGAAAGGCGGCAAGTTCCAGCCGGTGAGTACGGTGACGGGTTCGCACACCTCCGGCGCAAACTGAACACGGCGCGTTTTCGCTGTGCGGCGACGAGCGGCTTAAGGTCGCTGGTCGTCGAAGCGCGATCGCCGCCCAGAAGTCGATGGTCCGCTTGCTGACCAGGAGCGGGCCTTTCGAGTTCCGCAAAAGGGTGACGATGCGTGTCCTTTCAAGGGCGACTGCAGGCCGATGACGAATGTACCAATCTTGGCCCCGTTGCAGACCTTCGCCCCACCATAACTGCTCGCGATAGCGTCAGCTATTGCGGCGTGTTCGTCCCAGACTGTCTTGCGCTGGCCAACTACCTGCTGCACCCCAGAACGGTTGACTCATAGAGGATTGCCGAGTGCGAACGCGACGGCAGCTTCGCCGTGAATGGCCGTCGAGTCGAAACCCGGCAGCGGCAGCTTGTCGGTCTCGAGAATCAAACAGATTTCGGTGCACCCAAAAATGACGGAGTCCGCGCCATCGGCCTTTGCCTTCTCGATGAGAGCAATCAACACATCGCGCGAGCTATCCACCACCTTTCCGGCGCAGAGCTCGTCGAAGATGATGCTATGGACCTTCGTTCGGCCATCCGCATCAGGAACGACGACTCCAATGTCGTGACGCTTCATCCGCTCCTGATAGAAGCCGTTTTCCATCGAATATCGCGTCGCAATCAGCAGAGGTCGCTGACAGCCAGCCGCTTGAAGGCGCTTGGCGGTCTCATCGATGATGTGGATGAGTGGCACTTTGATGGCAGCTTCAACCGCGTCGGCAACGAGATGCATCGTCACGGCGCAAATGAGCACGCACTCGGCGCCCGCATCTTCGAGCGCACGTCCGACATCGGCGAGACGGCGACCCGCATCGTCCCAGCGGTTCGACTTTTGCATATCGACGATGCCTTGAAAATCGACCGAAAACATGAGCAGTTCTGCCGAATGCAAGGCGCCAAGCTGGGTGCGTACAGCCTCATTGATTTGACGGTAGTACACGGACGAGCCTTCAAAGCTCATGCCGCCAATCAAGCCTATCTTGCGCATTTTGTTTGCCTCGTTTGAATATCGAAAACTTGCTCGTTATCAGGAACATCGCCCGTTCATCGGGCGCCCCTGAGAAAAACGGATCGCGCCGACATGCCTAACGCGACGGCTCGCAACAAGCCAACTCAACGAAAGTCTTCAGAAGCCGTCTGGCCTCACCCGTGTCTTCGAGTTCGCTTACCAGAACGTCGGGGTCGGCGCCTTCGGCACGCAAGACGTCCGCGCGTCGCCGAATACACGCCTCAGACACCTGCGGTGTGAATTCCGGGTGAAACTGGGTCGAGATGGCGTTCGGTCCGTATCGAACGATCTGATGCGGATCGTGTTCCGAGGATGCCAGAACCTGCGCACCCGGCGGCAATTTGATGACCGATTGTTCGTGCGTCAAGTGCGCCTTGAACACCTCGGGCCAGTTCCTCAAGAAAGAATCTTCAGCTGCCGCCGGCGACAGGCTGATTTCCTTGCAACCCACTTCTCGCCCTCGCGGGTGGTAGTCGACCCGGCCGCCTAGCGCATGGGCCATAAGTTGATGGCCATAACACACCCCGAAAAGCGGCATGCCGATTTCCATCGCATCGCGAACCCACTGCGCCGCCTCTTCGCTCCAAGGCAGGCGGTCCGTCACCATTGCCCAAGACCCTGTAATCACGGCTACGCGACTTGCGTCGGGACTCGGCAGTTTCTCTCCTTCGAACACGCGGACTACTTCGACGGCCTCAGCCGTGCATCCAAGCGCACGGCAAAACCAATCAGGCAGATCACCAAACGGGTCACGCACCTCAGCGGGAGGTGTACCGACCTGAACGATAAGTATCGAGGGAGAAGTCATGAGCGAGATGCGGTGCTAGAAAGGCCATCAGTCTAGCTTGAACAGAGAATCTTGAAAAATGAATAATGGTGAACGGGGCTTCTTGAAATGAGAAATATCGATTTGGATTCACTTGAAATCTTCAAGGCTGTCGTGAATTTCGGCGTTGTCACCAAGGCTGCGGCCAACCTAAACAGGGTGCAATCGAACATCACGACCCGGGTCAAAAATCTCGAAGAGCGTCTTAGCGTCGCGCCAGCCCAAGGACCGCAAACCAGGCCTTGCATGTAACCATGCGCCAAGATTAATTTGCCGCGGGTTAACCTTTCCATTTTAGTTCGCTGCCGGAAACGAGCACACCATCCAGGTCTGCGTAGATCCATTCCGCCGGACGCACAGTGGCGCCTGGAAGCGCGACTGTTACATCGCGCTGCCCCCCTGAACCTCGTGCGCAGCGCCGAGGGTTCATACCGATCGCCGCGATTCCAACGTCACACTGTGACATCTCCTCACGATCGCGTACCCCACCAAAGACCAGGACGCCAGCCCATCCACGAGCGACAGCAATTTCGCCTAGATTCCCGCCGACCAGAGCACAGCGCAAACTGCCGCCGCCATCAACAACGAGTACACGTCTGCCACCCTCTGTATTCAGAACGTCACGTATCAGTCCGTTTTCCTCAAAAACTTTTACTGTGACAGCAGGCCCACAAAAGCGCTTCGCTCCGCCGTACTGCTGAAACATCGGGGTAAGCACACGCAAACTCCCACTCTCGAACAATGCCTCGTGCGAATCGCACAAGTCAGCGGTAGTCATATCCATTCACACCTCTGGCCATTCCGGAGCCGATTACTCATAGATCAGAAATATAGGCGACAGACGGATGCCTGAAAAACGAGCGCACGAGTTCTGGGTTTTGCTGGACCTGTGCAAGTTGGTCGTGAACTTTCGGACCGAGCTTTTCGCCCTTGCGCAAGGGATTTCGCGCGACGCCTGTGCGCTTCACGTGGCTCCACACCAACTCATCCGGGTTGAGGTCCGGTGCATAACCGGGCAGAAAGTGCAGGGTCAGTTTGCCGTTAGTACTGGCAACGTAGTCCTTCACGACGGCCTTTTTGTGTGCGGGCAGTCCGTCGACAATCAGATGAACCGGCCTCTTCCGATTGAACATCAACTTCTTGAGCAGCGCGACGAACAGTTCACCGCTGAGTCCCCCTTCGTACGTGGCAAACCAGAACGCGCCCTTCGAGTTGACGGCGGACGCCGCGCTCATGCTCTGCCGTTGACCGGGTCGCTCTACGACCGGTGTTTCGCCGCGTGGCGCCCAGGTCTTGCCATGTACCGAGTCGGCCCGAAAGCCCGATTCGTCCCAGAAGAAGATGTCCGCCTTCTGCTCACGAGCGCGTCTGGCGATGGATGGATACGTGTCGTGTTGCCAGCGCTCGATTGCCTCTGGATCGCGCTGGTAAGCGCGCTGCAGCGGCTTTTGCGGCGTCAGGTTCAGACGCGCCAGCATCGTGCCGATCGAGGCCAGGCTCAGCGCGATACCGAATTTACGCTGTACCAGTTCGCGTACGAGATTACGCGTCCAAAGCCCGAAGTCAAAGCCATACTGCATTGGGTTCTTGCCATTGATCCAGCGCAGCACCTGCTGCTCCTGTGCGGCAGTGAGCTTGCGCGGGCGGCCTGTCGCCTGGGTCGACCTCAACGCACGCACACCTCGTCCTCGCCCCCGGGCCTTCGCTCGCAGCTTGTACGCCCACGAACGATGCATTCCAAACGACGCCGAAACCGCATCGGGATGTTCCCCATCGTTCATCCGCTCAAGTGCCAGCATGCGCATCTCTTCGAGGATGTTGTGCGCCAGACTTCTCCCGTCTCGTTTCACAGTCCGTGGCTCCATCGAGTGACACGACACGATAGATCAGCACTCGTCGAATTTGTTCCCTAACTTACTGACCAATGAGTAATTAGTAAATCGCCCTCTCCCACGTACAACACTATGCATATAAGATCAAGTAAGCGAACGATACCTGCCGGGTCAACTTCCCCATCTCACACCAAAGGTTCGGGAGCCTCTGAGCGCCTTTGTCTACAATCAAGCGCCGCGACCTAATACCCACCTGATTCAGGGCCGAACCCCTACGTCGTTATATGCCTTGTCCGGCGAAACTGCTGTATGGTCACAAAGAAATGACGTCGAATGCTAGATCGTCCCGCGTAGCAAGTAGTCGCAGTCACAAGCGTTGCTCCGATTATACGGAGCAACGTTCGCAGTTTTTCTGCGTATGCTCTCAATTTCTCGTCAAAAATCTGCGCATTTGTGCACTTTTAGGGATGTTTCCTCAGAACCCAGTTTGTACAAACGCACGCCTCGACCTTGGGACTCGAACACTTGCTGCAGCACAAGTCTTCGCTCTTAGGGTTCCCTAAAAGCAAGAAGCTCACTGCGCAGTGCAGCGGGCTGCGAACGTCCAACTCAATGCCAACGATAATTTGAAATGCCCGATTGTCAGCCAGCACGGATAGTCCTGTAGCTTGCATCCTTGCATTGTTATCGCTAAACCGGGCAAGATGCGCGTTACAAATGACTGACCAAAGGTTCAAGATGGGCTTCGACAGCGTATATAAGATCCTTCCCGAGGTTTTCTCGCAGAGTTATGTTGAAGCTAGAGCGAAGTTTCTCGCTATAGCACCCGCAGCCCGGCCATATGCCTGCAGCAGCTTAGGCCCCTCTGGCGAGCCTCTTTACACGGACGTTGCATATTTTGGCGACCGGAATGCAAGTCGTCTTTTGATTTTGATCTCCGGCACACACGGTCCTGAAGGATACTCAGGGTCGGCCTCGCAGCTTCTTTTCTTGCGGGCCGGGCTTCAGGATGCATTGCCCGCATCCACTGCCGTACTCTTAGTCCATGCATTGAATTGTTACGGGTTTGCGTGGGATAGACGCGTTACCGCGGAAGGATGTGATCTGAATCGCAACTTCGTCGATTATTCTCGGCCCACTCCGACGAATCCTGGCTACACCGAGTTAGCCGAGCACCTTGTGCCACCAGATTTGACCGAAGACACGATTCGGCGCGCCGATGACGCAATTTCTGCATTTCGCAAACTGCACGGTGAGCTGAAATTTGATGAGGCGCGGAAGTCTGGGCAGTACACTCACCCAGAGGGCGTTTTCTATGGCGGGTCTGGTCCTACTGAGGCTCGACAGACACTCGAGCAAATCGTGAAGGACTTCGATATCGCAGGTCGTGAAAGTGTGATCATCGTCGACTACCACACCGGACTTGGTCCGTACGGCTACGGCGAACTGCAGTCCGAACAGCCATCAGGCATCGCGGGTTTTCAGAGGGCCGTCAGCGTATTCGGACCGTCTGTAACGTCTCCGGATCTCGGAACATCATCGTCGGTAGTAGTGCGCGGCACACAGGATGAATTGTGGCAACGAATCCTCGGGGATCGGCATACGTACGTGGCATTGGAATTCGGTACTTACGGCGCAGAGCGCGGAAGGGAAGTCATTCGAAACGATCACTGGCTCTATCGCTATCGACGGGACGAAATTAATCTCGAACTTGGGGTCCGGATTCGCCAAGAGGCGAAACTTCACTACAATCCTGAGGCAAACGACTGGAAGGAAATGGTGCTTTGTCGCTCACACCAAGTCCATCGACAAGCCATGAACGCGCTTACCTGAGAGGCTCGCGCCAAGGCCTACCAGCTCACTGACAGATCCCGATTAGTGAATCAGACCATCGTCACTGGGATCTTACCGATCTTCGCTTGCCACTCCTTCGGTCCCGTCTGGTGAACAGACGTGCCGTTCGAATCGACAGCTACCGTGACCGGCATGTCCTGCACGTCGAATTCATAGATGGCTTCCATGCCGAGGTCTTCGAATGCGAGTACCTTCGCGCTGCGGATCGCCTTCGACACGAGATACGCCGCGCCGCCCACGGCCATCAGATATGCGGCCTTGTGCTTCCTTATCGCCTCGATCGCGACGGGGCCGCGCTCGGCCTTGCCGATCATCGAGATCAGGCCGGTTTGCGCGAGCATCGTTTCCGTGAACTTGTCCATGCGTGTGGCGGTGGTCGGGCCTGCCGGGCCGACGGCTTCGTCGCGCACCGGATCGACGGGGCCGACGTAGTAGATCACGCGATTGGTGAAGTCGACGGGCAGCTTTTCGCCCTTGGCGAGCATGTCGGCGATACGCTGGTGCGCGGCATCGCGGCCCGTCAACATCTTGCCCGACAGCAGCAGCGTCTGACCCGGCGCCCACGATGCGACTTCTTCCGGCGTCAGCGTGTTCAGGTCGACGCGCCTGCTCGTTTCCGTGTTCGGCTCCCATGTGACCTTCGGCCATGCGTCGAGGGGCGGCGGCGTGAGCTTCGCGACGCCCGCGCCGTCCAGCGTGAAATGCGCGTGGCGCGTCGCCGCGCAGTTCGGGATGATCGCGACCGGCTTTGATGCCGCGTGCGTCGGGGCAGCCATGATCTTCACGTCGAGGACGGTTGCGAGACCGCCCAGACCCTGCGCGCCGATACCGAGCGCGTTGACCTTCTCGTGCAGCTCGATACGCAGTTCTTCGATCCAGTCCTGCGGGCCGCGCGCGATGACGTCCTGAATGTCGATTGGGTCCATCAGCGATTCCTTCGCCATGACCATCGCCTTTTCAGCCGTGCCGCCGATACCGATGCCGAGCATGCCCGGCGGACACCAGCCCGCGCCCATCGTCGGCACGGTCTTCAGGATCCAGTCGACGATCGAATCCGACGGATTCAGCATCGCGAATTTCGACTTGTTCTCGGAGCCGCCGCCCTTCGCCGCGACCTGCACGTCGACGGTGTTACCCGGCACGATCTCGTAGTGGATCACGGCGGGCGTGTTGTCCTTCGTGTTCTTGCGGCCGCCTTCGGGCGGCGACACGATCGACGCGCGCAGCACGTTGTCCGGGTTCAGGTAACCGCGGCGCACGCCTTCGTTGATCATGTCGGTGACGCTCATGGTGGCGCCGTCCCAGCGCACGTCCATGCCGACCTTCACGAACACCGTGACAATGCCCGTGTCCTGGCAGATCGGGCGCTTGCCTTCGGCGCACATGCGGCTGTTGGTCAGGATCTGCGCAATGGCGTCCTTCGCGGCCGGGCTCTCTTCGAGCTCGTACGCGCGGCCGAGCGCCTCGATGTAGTCGAGCGGGTGGTAATAGCTGATGTACTGCAGCGAGTCCGCAATACTCTGGATCAGCTCTTCCTGTTTGATGACGGTCATGGCAAGTCACTCGTGATGTCGCCTCGGCGCGTCTGCGAACTCATGAACCAGGTCGACATCCCGACACAAGCGCTGCAGGCTTCAACGAAGCATCTATAAATTGTATCGCGCAAGGCTTTGAATGAGTTTCGAAGCCTGGCAACGCCGCTGCGCAGATTTGAAAACTCGAAAACGGCGAAGGCGGCTATCCCGCGATCGCCGCAATTGATGGTCTGTGCGTCGGCGGAGGATAGACGCACCATAATCCAAGACCGTGTCGAAAGAAGACTATAGCGAATGTACTCGACGAACCTACGACCTCGACCCTTACAACGCGCCACGGCATGTCTCGCGATTTCGGCAGCCGTTTGACCCTCAAGATCTCATTGGAGCCAAGCCAAGCGTGCGCAAGAACACTCAGAGAGTCGGCATGAAGTTTCATCGTTTCCTCGATTGCTCATTCGTTCCCACCGGTTGCGGCATGGGTGGGTATGCAGCGAATTGCGCGTCGGGCGCTATTGAATCGAACAGTGTTGGAGCCTGCTCAATTCGCTGCCCTGCGCAACCCTGAACCAATTCCTGCATACATAAATCGCTAGTTGCGGAGTCTTGAAGAGTCAAGCAACGGATTCGTCCCATTCTCAGCAACTCCGGGATTGGCTCACCACGCATCCCTTTCCTCAGGAACGTCCAGATGCCAATGTCGACTGATCCCTGCGTCCTTAGCAGCTATTGCATCGACTTCGTTGCATATAATTGCTATCGCACACTCTGCGGATACGCCTAGATATAAAAGTGCCCGCTCCATCAGAGGAAGCTCTGACAAACCCAAGCCGTCGCAGGGAACGACCACGGAAAAGATCTTGATGAAGTCCCTAGTGAATGCTTTCTCACAAGCCACCACGACATTGTGAGAAACCATTCCACTAACCAAGGCCAACTTGATTCCTTTTTGCACTGCCCCATCAATAGCAGCGTTAATATCGTCCCGGATCGTGACCAATCTGACGGATTTTGGCTCAGCAACTGAGTCGATCAGGACGTCGTCCAGACATAAAATGAAGGCCTCGACCGACATGACGTCGTCTCCTCTTTTGGCAGCCTGCGAGTCGTCAGAACCCTAAATCGGGGCGTCGAAGTACCGAATTCTCAAGCGCCCACCTAAGCAACTTCAGGCCACTTTTTCAACTCAACGAGCAGTTGCTTTGCTGCCACGCGGTCGCCTGGGTGGACGTGAATTGCGGCGACTTCATACTCCCCATCGGCCGTGATGTTCGTCTCCATCTTCATGGCCTCCATGGCAATCAACAGGCTGCCGGCGGAGATTCTCTGCCCGAGTTGAACCGCCACCGTTACGATTGAACCAGGCATCGGTGCGGCGACATGCAGCGGATTTAACGGGTCCGCAACCGGCCTGCCAGCGCGCGCCACAATAGCTTCAGAGCGCACGCGCGGCTCAATTAGCGTGGTCCGCGACTGCCCGTTCAACTCAAACTGGACTTTGACCATGCCATCCTCGACATCGGTGTGCTGTCCCTGCAGTGACACAAGCAGTGTCTTTCCGGCATCGAGATCTATGGCTACTTCTTCCTGCGGCTGCAACCCATACAGGAAAGCTGAAGTGGGAAGCACTGAAGTGTCGCTGTATGCCTGCAGATGTGCGTGGTATTCGGCCGTCTGCTTCGGGTACATCAGGTACGAAGCGAGTTGCCGGTCGTCGAGCGGTAGCTCGCAGGCGGCCTCGCCGTGCGCACGCGCCACTTCCAGGTCGACAGCCGGAATCTGATCCCCGGGCCGGTAAGGCGAAGGCGCGTCGCCCCGCAAGACCTTGCGAGACAGTTCCGCCGGGAAGCCGTCGGGCGGGAAGCCGAGTTCGCCCTTGAACAACGACACGACCGATTCCGGAAAAGCGATTTCCTTGGAGGGATCGCACACATCAGCCGCCTTCACGTCATTGGCCACGATCATCAAGGCCATATCGCCGACCACCTTGGAGGTCGGTGTTACCTTGACGATATCGCCAAACATCCGGTTGACGTCCGCATACGCACGCGACACTTCTGTCCACCGATGTTCGATCCCAAGCGAGCGTGCCTGCTCCCGCAGGTTCGTGTACTGACCACCAGGCATTTCGTGACGGTAGACATCCGCCGTTCCCGCTCGAATCTCCGATTCGAACGGTGCATAGTAGCGACGCACGCCCTCCCAGTACATTGACGCCTCGTGTAGGCGTTCGAGACTGAGCCCGGGATCGCGTGAGCTACCGGCCAGCGCAGCGACAATGCTCGACAGATTCGGCTGCGACGTGAGGCCGCTCATCGCGTCGAGCGCGCCATCGACCGCATCGCAGCCGGCATTGATCGCGGCGAGTGCCGACGCGGCCGAAATTCCACTGGTGTCATGCGTATGGAAATGAACGGGCAGGCCCGTCTCTTCCTTGAGGGCCTTCACGAGCGCCGCAGCCGCCTGCGGACGGCAGATGCCCGCCATATCCTTGATGCCGAGAATATGCACGCCTGCTTGTTGCAGTTCCCGCGCGATGCCGACGTAGTACTTCAGGTCATACTTCGGACGCGAAGCGTCGAACAAATCACCCGTATAGCAAATCGCACCCTCACACAGTGCTCCGCTGTCGCGTACGGCATCGATTGCCACGCGCATGTTGCGCACCCAGTTCAGGGAATCGAACACACGGAACACGTCGACGCCTGCACCTGCAGCCTGCTGCACGAAAAAGCGAACGACATTGTCCGCATAGTTCGTGTAGCCCACTGCATTCGAACCGCGCAATAGCATCTGGAAAAGAATATTGGGTACCCGCTCACGCAACTGCGTAAGGCGCTCCCAAGGGTCTTCCTTGAGGAAGCGCAGCGCCACGTCGAAGGTCGCGCCACCCCAGCACTCCATCGAAAAGAGCTGTGGCAACTCGCGCGCATAGAACGGTGCGATCGGCAGCATGTCGGCAGTACGCATTCGCGTGGCAAACAGCGACTGGTGCGCATCGCGCATCGTCGTGTCGGTCAGCAGCACCTGCTTTTGGTCGAGCATCCACTGCGCAAATTTCTCGGCACCCAGTTCGTGCAAGCGATCTCGCGTACCCGCAGGCATGGGGCTCGCTGTGTCCACTTTCGGCATGACGGGTCGTGGTAGCGGCAACGCGGGCAGCGACCGGCCAGTCATTTCCGGATGTCCATTGACGCTTATGTCGCCGAGGTAGCGCAGCAGCTTGGTCGCACGGTCTCGACGTTTCGTGAAAGCCAGCAGCTCAGGTGTCAGGTCGATGAAGCGCGTCGTGACATCGCCTCGCCCGAAGGACGGGTGATTGATGACGTTCTCGAGAAACTGCAGGTTCGATGCGACCCCACGAATACGGAATTCCCGCAGCGCCCGGTCCATCCGCCGGATCGAATCGGCTGCCGTGGGCGCCCATGTGGTTACCTTAACCAGCAACGAATCATAATACGGCGTAATCACCGCGCCGCCATAGGCTGTACCGGCGTCGAGCCGCACACCGAAGCCCGCAGCACTCCGGTACGCGGTCAACCGTCCATAGTCAGGCAGAAAGCCATTGTCAGGATCCTCGGTCGTGATCCGGCACTGAAGCGCATGGCCGTTAAGCGGAATCTCCGCCTGCGCCGGCACCCCTGCCGCGCGGGTGCTGACTGCGCCGTCCGGATCGAGCACATCTTCGGTCAGTCCAATCGCGCCACCCTCGGTAATGCGGATCTGAGCCTTGACGATGTCGACGCCGGTAATCATCTCGGTGACCGTGTGTTCCACCTGGATGCGCGGATTGACCTCGATGAAGTAGAACTTGCCGGAGTCCGCATCCATCAGGAACTCGACGGTGCCCGCGTGAGTGTAGCCGACGGCGCGCATCAACCGCAGCGCGGATTCACAGAGCGCCGCGCGACCCGCATGATCGAGATACGGCGCGGGAGCGCGCTCGACGACCTTCTGGTTGCGTCGTTGCACCGTACAGTCACGTTCATAGAGATGCACGAGCTTGCCGTGAGTGTCTCCTAGCACCTGAACTTCGACATGGCGCGCGTTGCGCACCAGCTTTTCCACATAGACTTCGTCGTTACCGAACGCGCCAAGCGCTTCCCGCCGGGCCGCGGCAAGCGCGCCTTCAAGGTCCTGCTCGCTTTCGAGCACCCGCATACCGCGCCCGCCCCCACCCCAGCTTGCCTTGAGCATCAACGGATAGCCAACTCCCGCCGCATGGCGCTTACATTCGTCGAGATCGCGTGGCAGCGGGTCCGTGGCGGGCATCACCGGCACACCGGCCGCAATTGCCGCATTGCGCGCTGCCACCTTGTTGCCGAGCATGCGCATGACGTCCGGCGAGGGCCCGACCCAGCGTATGCCAGCATCGATCACGGCCTGCGCGAAATGCGGATTCTCCGAGAGGAAGCCGTAGCCAGGATGAATGGCGTCGACGTTCGCCTGTCGTGCGATCCGCAGAACGTCGTCGATGTCGAGGTACGCGGCGAGTGGCTTTTTTCCTTCACCCACCAGGTAGCTCTCGTCAGCCTTGAAGCGATGCAGCGCGAGCCGGTCTTCCTTCGAGTAGACGGCAACCGTGCGGATGTCCATCTCGGCGGCCGCGCGCATCACACGGATTGCTATCTCGGACCGGTTGGCGATTAACAGGGATTTGATCGAGAGGTTAGTCATTCGGGACACATCGAAACTACGGGGAAAAGACGGCTCCGACCAACCTGCGCTGAAGACTGGCCAAGCCTTAAGAATCCTTACGCGAGAAACTAGGCAAAATCCAAGGTAAGGATATGGGAATCCATCCAATCCCAAGAACGGTCACTATTGGACCATGCCCAATTGCGTGAACCCGTGGAGCTACTGTCGATTCCCAGAGGCTTCTGAACACCTGCCTCCCCTTCCGTAGTGCAGTCAACGCTCTCGCCGCATGACGCTCCTTCCACACCGCAAATCATCGCTCTATCCCCCAATCAATATGAAAAGACTTAAAACACAGAAAATCGAATTGTCTGTCAAGACATGACTTTGCAACTGTCGTGAGCCCGGTTCTTGGGTCCGAACGGTTGCCATATGAAAATCCCAACCGGAGCCGCGCGGGATTCAGATGAAAGACGGCAGCCGAAGTGACCAGTTGCGTCACGACAAACGGAGAAAGCACTCACAATGACCGTGGTCGGCCTCGAGCACCGACATCGCCCAAGGTTCGAAGTGTGATTCTCTTCGCCAAGTGAGAAATTCTACGGGGGAACACTGTCACGCCAGCATCACAACATCGGCAATCCAACTTCGAAAAAGTAGAAGCCCCGGCTTGCGCCGGTATCTAACCTGGCAAGCGACTGCATCAGAGATCATAAAATTCAAGGATGATCTGCCAGAAACTACCATCGTCGCGCAGCCTGAATCTCACTGCCTGTCGCAGTTCGATGCCACCCTTAATTCCATTTCCTCGTTGGTCGATGGCGTCGACGCCATAGCAGGATATGTGCTTCCAGTCGGCCCCCTTGATCTTGCTCCCAACCTCAAAATGATCGTTTGGGTTCACGCGTTTTGTGACGAACTTCCGCTCGCTCGTCTTAGCTCGATGAATGTTCAAGTCACCAATCTTCGAGGCTGCAATAGCGTGGCAGTGGCGGAGGACTCGATGGCACTTCTTCGTGGGCTTGCAAAGCGCCTGCCAATGAAACGCCGAGCCGTGATTGCAGGCTGCGCATTTCCGGTTTACGAGCCCGACTCTCAGTCAATGATGCTGAATGACCGCACGCTGGGGCGGATTCAACCGGTGGATAGGTGCCGCTCACTGAAGAGCAAAAGGTTTATCTCTCTGCATATCACAACTCCTTTAAGCGCTCGCGATGCATCCTTTCGACGATGTCGCGCTTACAGAGGTTGTGAGCCGGCCCCGAAGCGAATCGCGTGTTGCATCTCAGCTTCACAACCGCGGTCGACTCGCGCCGACCGCTCCGTACACAACGGGTCACGCGCTAGAACTTGTGTCGCAGGGCGACACGCGCAACAAACTGGTTCTCGGTGGATGACACGTTGTCCGCCCCCGGAACATAGGCCACATCGAGTACCGTGCCCGTCTTGTCGCCCCCAACGTGTTGATATGCACCCTGTACGTACACGTCGGTCCTCTTCGACAAGTTGTAATCCGCCATCAAGCCCGCTGACTGATAGTTGGGATGAGCCTTGCCACTTGTCGCGTCGAAGTTTGTCCGGGTGTACGTGTACATTGCTCCTACATATAAGGCAGGGGTGAACTGATACTTGGCATTGACTTCGAAATTGTTGAATCGGAGGGACGAAAGCGTCGCCCCACCGGGAGGCGTAATTGCGCCAACATACCCGGAGCTAACTGGCTGTGTCACATATGTATTGGTATATGCGAAGCCCAGCGTCGCACTGCCGAAAGTGTAGTTGACACCTGCACCGACAACCTGCAGCCTTTTGCCAAGAAAGTTTTCGTCGCCGCCGTTGTTGATTGCGCCGCCAGCCGTAGCCGACGGATTGTTTGCCTGCAGATACGCGGCGGCCAACAGCAGACCGCCCGTCTGGTATTGCATGCCTACGCTGTACTGGCGATTATTGGCAAAGTTCGTGTCGTTGCTAAAGCTGTAAGTACCTCCGAACTGGAAGCCTGCAAGACTCGGACTCGCGTACTTGATCGTGTTGTTCACACGAAACGTATTGTCCGTGTTGTCATTATCGTACGGGTGCGAAAACAGATAGCCTGCCCAGTTTCCGTTGGCTGTGGTCTGCGCCAGATAGTCAACTAAAGAGTCATACTGCCGACCTAGTGTTACTGTACCAAACTGATCCGACGCGATTCCGACGTAGGCTTGGCGACCAAACATCAGTCCGCCCTGGCCAAGACGGCCGTTGTTCACGTTAAATCCGTTCTCCAACTGGAAGACTGCCTTAATCCCACCCCCCAGGTCCTCCGAGCCTTTCAGGCCCCATCGGCTCCCCTGTGCATAGCCGCTCTGAAGCTCATAAACCTTGCTACCTCCGACGTTATTGGTATAGTCGAAGCCTTCGTCGATAACACCATAAAGCGTCACCGAATTCTGAGCCATCGCGGGGACCGCAATAGCGGAGATGATTAAACCTGTCAAAATTTTGTTCATTACGGTCTCCAAATCTTTTTAAAACTACTTATGATAATTTTAAAACTTAAACATCATACTTCCCGAGCCGCATTCAGGACCCACCGGCCTGCATCTGTCTGTCCCACTTAGCGAGTTGCATCTACTACTATGGATGCTGATACATCAACAGCAACCTAACCGGCGATCCGTGATTACCTCGGCACGGGTACGCGCGCCATGGCGGCGGAAATTATCGCCAAGGCCGCCCCGCACCGTCATCGAAAACTCGCGTTCAAGGCAGCGGACGTGATCTTTTGATTTTTATTCGATCAATCCCGCTTTTACGCATGCAACCCTTCGGCTCGTCTGGCACAAGCGGCTCAGCTTGCCTCCCTCACCGCGCTCAAAAAGCGTTGCGTGCGCTCATGTTTTGGCGCTGAGAAGAACGTTTCGGGAGGCCCTTCTTCGATGATCTTGCCGTTAGAGAAGAAGCAGACGCGGTCTGCGAACTCCTTCGCAAAGCCCATCTGATGGGTCACCATCAGCATCGTCAGGTCGTGTTCTTCCCCAAGCTTGCGGATGACGTTCAACACCTCCCCGCAAAGTTCAGGGTCCAACGCCGACGTGACCTCGTCGAACAGCATGATCTTCGGACGCATCGCTAGAGCCCTGGCAATCGCCACGCGTTGTTGCTGGCCTCCTGAAAGTTGCGACGGATAGTGATCACACTTGTTACTGAGACCGACGAGCGATAGCAGTTCCATTGCGCGATCCTTTGCCGCCGACTTCGACATCCCCAAGACCCGCTGAGGTGCTTCGATGATGTTCTGCAGCGCGGTCATATGCGGGAAGAGATTGAAGCTCTGAAAAACCATCCCGATTTTCGACCTCACCCGGCGTTGATGCCGCAATGAAGCGGGAACGAGCTTACCGCGCGATTCCATATGGGTAAGGTACTCCCCATCGACCTCGATGCGCCCGTCCGTCACCGAATCGAGTGTCATGAGCACCCGCAGAAGCGTGGATTTTCCGGATCCGCTGGGCCCGATGATTGCCACCTTCTCGGCCTTCTTTACTTCCAGGTTCAATTCATCGAGAACCGTTAACGTTCCGTACCGTTTCGTGACGTCGATGAGACGCACGATCGGATCCGGGCTTTGGGAAGAATCCGCAACCTTTACTGTTGCGGTGTCGGCATCACGTCTCACTGATGTCTCCTTTACTCGAATAGATGCTATCTGTAGTTTCTTCACGGTCCGGCTGGATCACGGAAGCTTCAGTTGTCGTTCAAGGTGACGTATGCCGTATGCGCAGCACAAGCTGACCATGAGGAAGAAAAGTCCAGCCATGGTGATTGGTTCAAGATAGCGATACGACTCCGCTCCAATATTCTTGGCCTGCTGCATGACCTCCACCACAGTGATTGCAGAGAGGACCGGTGTTTCCTTGAACATGCTGTTGAGATAGTTCCCCAGCACAGGGGTGATTGTGCGGATTGCCTGCGGAAGAATTACATCCGAGTAGGTCCTTCCGGGTGACAACGACAGCGCGGTCGCCGCTTCCCATTGCCCACGATGCACGCCGTTCAGCCCTGCCCGATATACCTCGGACAGGTAACAGCTATAGTGAATGGCAAGGCCCAAGGTCCCAGCCGTGAGCGCCGTCATCGTCAGGCCATAGATCGGAGCGACATAGAAGAGCACGTATACCTGGATTAGAAGCGGCGTGCTTCTGACAAACTCGATTACGAAAGCGCTGGATTTCGCAACCGGCCGGCTTTTGCTGCGACGGAGCACGGCGAGCACGAGACCGAGCACCAGAGCGATTGCAAATGCGCAGATCGTAATCCCCACTGTGTAGGTACACGCGCGTAGAAGCTCGGGCGCAATCTTGACTGCATACGAAACATCAAATAGCGGGGCCATTGTGGAGAACTCCTTAGCCGTTAGCACGCGCGGTTCGCTGCTCGACTTTTCGCATTGCTGCCACGAGAAGCTGCGCAAGTACGAAATAGATCACCAAGGTCGTACCATAGACCACGGTCGAATCTGCCGTGATTGAGTTGACCTGACTTGCACGAAAAGAGAGATCCGAAAGCGTGATCAAGGAAACCAGGGAGGTAGATTTGATGAGTTCGACCATAAGGTTGGTTGACGGAGGCAAGGCATTGCGCATCGCCTGGGGCAGGATAATACGGCGCATCCGCAACGACGCGGTCATGTTCAAAGCGACAGAGGCTTCGAACTGCCCCCACGGGACTGAGCCGAGCGCGCCGCGCAGAATTTCTGACCCGTATGCACCGTAGTTCAAGCCTAATCCGATGATCCCAACCGTAAACGGCGAAAAGTTCAGATTGAAGGGAGGCAGCGGAAGTACAAAAAACAGCCAGAACAATTGCACAAGCAGGGACGTTCCGCGAAATACCTCCACGTAGGTGGTGCCCGCCCATCTCACAATTCGCCAAGGTGAGACACGCATGACTGTCGCGATACCAGCCATGAAGATAGCGATTAGGACGGCGCAGACAGCTATCTTCAGCGTCACCAGTGTTCCCTGCAACAGCAAAGGCAGGATCGCGCGTACAGTTTCCATGGAACGGCTCCCTTTAATCCGATACTTATCAAAAGACCTAGCGCGTTACTGAGCTTTGCCGGCGCAAAGCTCCTTGGTCGTCTTGTCCGGAAGGTTTTGTTTGTTGAAACCGAACACCGAAATGGTCGAAAGATGATCTTCGGAGCCGACGTATCCCTTGAGGATCTTGTTGACGGCGTCGCGCAGGTCGGTGTCCTCGGGACGGAACGCGAACGCGGAATAGCCGTTGTGTTTCGGGTCGTCCGTGAAGTTAGACTCAGCAGACACCTTCCCGTTATATTTACCAGCGAATTCGCGCATGGTCAGGTTGGTACTCGCTGCCGCATCCGCCCGGCGCGTAAGCACCGCCTGGACGAGTTCGGGCGAATCGCCCACCTGCAAAAGCTGCGCCTCCTTAACCCCGGCTTCCTTCGCGTAGACCAGTTCGACAGAGCCAGCGATCACTGCCAGTTTGAGATCGGGATTCTTCGCGACGTCGGGATAGCTATGAATTGCCTTCGGATTACCAGGCAGGGTCATCACCGTGTCCTGAATCCTGTCGATCGGTTCGGAGAACGCCACCTGCTGGCAACGTGCCGGCGTGACATACGTGCCCGACGCAATCACGTCAAACCGCCCCGCCCGCAACCCTGGGATGAGGGAACCCCACTCGGTAAGCACCGTGTCTACTTTTTTGACGCCGAGTTTTGCGAATACTTTCTTAGCCACCTCGGGTGACTCCCCAGTCACCGATCCGTCCAGCTTTGTGAACGCGAATGGACTTTCGTTCGCGTAGCCGATGCGCACTTCTCCGGTGCGCTGAATCCGTTCGAGCGTGGTCTCCGCGCTGGCGTTTGTCGCGAACATTGCGAACAGCGCCGCACAGACTCCAAATGAACCTGCTGCTTTGTAGCGTTTCACGAAAGATCTCCCGCGTTGATAACTTGTAGACGCCTGGACGCGCCGCGTGTCGGACTGCACCGGCTTGATGCAGGTTTTTGTACCTGCCCGGTCATGCGAAGTCCGTAAACGCAGCGTATGAAGCTAAAATTATTTTGTGACTTGATCTAGTGCAATTTTTTCGAATCAGCCAAAGTGTAACGTGACCCTAAACGGAGGTCCGAACGGTGCGACACGACGAGAAGGTTAGAAGTAGCTGGCAAGATGCAATCAATGGATCGCATGTGACTGGATCGAAGCACGCTCGCCTGATTAAGGCCATCACGGCGGACATCGAAACCGGCGCAATGCAGATTGGGGAGCGTTTACCCGTACAGCGCACGCTCGCTGAAACTTTGGGTGTCAGCGTTCAAACCGTTCAGAGCGCATACAAGGAACTGGAGCGCCAGGGTTTTATTCGATGCGACGTCGGCAGAGGTAGCTTCGTGGCTGCCCGCGTGTCGGACAGCATGTCGAATTTCATCCTGGACACAGCCGACCGGGTGAGGATGGACTTCTCCACCGGGCGGATCATACGCACGCCGGCACACGACGCCGAGTGGCAGCGTGCATGTGCTGATCTCGCAGCAGTGGACGAACAACCGTGGATACATGCCTTCAGACCGATAGTCGGCCTTGAGCGTCATCGACGGGCGGGCGCGACCTGGATGCAGGCGCTAAACTTTTCGGCCAGTCCCGAAAACCTGCTTGTCACAAATGGCGGAGAACAGGCTCTGTTCGTAGCGCTCGCTTCGGTCGCCAAGCACGGTGATATTGTATTGACCGAGGCGTTGACCGACCACGGAATCATCGGAGCGGCCAATATCTTGGGGTTTACGCTCAAGGGCGTCGAAATCGACGAATACGGGATCCGTCCTGCTCATTTTGAGGAAATGTGTGACACGCATCGGATCACCGCGCTCGTTTGCACACCAACACTGCACAAGCCGACCGGCACAGTCTTGTCCGAGCACAGACGCCAGACCATCGCCAAAATCGCCGAGCGCTACGGGGTCTATGTCATCGAGGACGATGTACACGGACCACTCGTCGAACATACACAGACGCCGATCGGTAGCTTGATTCCAGAGCTGTCGTGTTATCTCACCGCGATGACGGAGTGCGTTCTAACTGGCCTGCGCGTAGGTTACCTCGCGGTACCGCGCCGCCTTGCTCTCCGAGCGGAAAGCGTCCTTCGTGTCACGAGTTGGATGACCTCCCCAGCTCTGGCGGAAATTGCGGCACGATGGATTCTGGATGGCACCGCGAGCAAGCTGGTCGCCATCCAGCGTGAACGGTTGGCAACGAGGCATGGAATCCTCAACGAGGTCTTGGGTCAATATGCCGACGAGCCGCACCACCAGGGGCTGTCAGCCTGGCTCTCCGTGCCGGAACATTGGCAAGTGAACCGACTCGTGCAGGAGCTGAGCAAGCGCGACATCGCGGTCACTCCGCCGGATCCATTCTTGGTACGCGATATCGACAGACCAAGCAAGATCAGAGTCTGTGTCGGCGTTGAGGCTACAGATACCGCTTATCGAACTGCTCTTGAGACCATCGCAGAGGTCTTCGCCCAGTATCCACAGATCCACGATTTCGTTTAATTTACCGGATTGATCTAGATCATCTGTAATCAATTTTGTCCGCGATTAGAGTGGCCCACATCGTAGTCCTTCCACAAGTCCAAAGGAGACTAAAGATGGTGCCTCTGCCGTTTGGTCGCGACGAATACGCATCGCGCCTGGAGAAAACCCGCCAGAAAATGATGGAGCGCGGGCTCGACCTGCTGATCGTGACCGATGTTGCAAATCAGCATTACTTGACTGGTTATGATGGCTGGTCCTTTTACACGCCCCAAGTCGTTGCTGTCCCGTTGGAGGGCGAGCCGGTGTGGATCGGCCGCTCCGTTGACGCGGTCGGCGGAAGATTGACCGCGTGGATGAAGCCAGAAAACGTCGTTGGCTTTCCGGAAACATATGTGCAAACTCCCCTCCGTCATCCGATGGACTGGGTGGGCCAGCACATTGTCGAGCGTGGCTGGGGTAAGGGCAGAGTCGGCATCGAACTTGAGGCCTACTATTACTCGCCCAAGGCGCATGCGCGCCTGGTCGCCGCCATGCCTGACGCGGAGTTCATCGACGCCGATCTTCTGGTCAGTTGGCTGCGCTCAGTCAAATCTCCGGCCGAAATTGCCTACATGCGAAAAGCAGCGAAGCTGTCCGAGGCAGCGGTCCGTACCGCCTATGAGGTCATCGCTCCGGGCGTACGCGAGTGTGACGCAGCTGCGGCCATCCAGGCTACGCAATCAAATGGCCTCAAAGATGACGCAGGCGACACCACCGCACTGCCCCCTCTCCTGCTTTGCGGAGATAACGGTGCAGCACCGCACATTTTGTGGACCAATCGACGCTTCGATAAAGAGGAGACTATCAGCCTTGAAATCGCTGGCGCCTGTCACCATTACACTGCCGGCCTCGCGCGAACGATGCAGCTTGGCAAAAAGCAGCAAAAGGTTGCTGACGTAGAGAAGGCGGTTCTCGAAGGTATGGCATCAGTCCTTGACACTGCCCGTCCTGGCGTTGAAGCGCAGGAAGTGGAATGTGCTTGGCGCGCGACCATAGCAAAGCACGGCTTCGAGAAAGTGTCTCGGATCGGCTATTCGATTGGGATCGGGTACAGCCCGGACTGGGGTGAGCACACCATCAGCCTGCGGCAGGGTGACACGTCGGTTCTCGAGAAGGGCAACACCATCCATACAATCCTCGGCATGTGGATGGACGGATGGGGTATCGAGATCAGCGAGACGATTCACATTACCGAAAAAGGGTGCGAGACACTCGCGAACTTCCCGCGTGACATTTTCGTCAAGAACTAATTGATCGAAATCGTATCAACCGACTCGCCTGTTTCCACGGCGAGCCGAGGCGCGCCGCGTCGCCAAAATCTGATAACCGAGGCGTATTTGGGCATCTCGAATAGGTGCGTCCAAATCACCGTTTGTTCAATGCGATGAATGACGCATCGGGCGATATTCCCGACTTCAAACTGTGCGAATCACGTATGTTGCATCGCTAGTTTGCGCGTCGTCGAAATACTGAATGGAGTTCCAAAATGTCAAGCGTAGATACGTCCAAAACATCGGCGAGCGCCGACTCGGCATCGCCTATTTCACTCCCGTGGACCAAACGACTGGTTGAGATTGATACGGTCAGCCGTAATTCCAATCTCGGCCTCATCGAAACCGTGCGTGATTATCTCAAGCAAGCCGGCATCGAATCGCTGCTCACATATCACTCCACCGGAAACTGGGCGAACCTGTTCGCCACCATCCCTGCTCACGATGGATCCACAAGCGGGGGTGTCGTCCTATCCGGTCACACTGACGTCGTACCCGTGGACGGTCAGAATTGGGACAGCGACCCGTTCAAGCCCGAGGTGCGCGACGGTCGCTTGTATGGCCGTGGCACTTGCGACATGAAGGGCTTTATTGCCACTGCATTGGCTCTGGTGCCCGAAATGCAGCGAACCAAACTTGCGAAGCCGATTCACTTTGCGTTTTCCTTTGATGAGGAAGTGACCTGTCTGGGCGCCCCCCTGCTTTTGGAGGATCTTGGACGTCGAGGTATCAAGCCCGACGGCTGCATCATCGGGGAACCTACCAGCATGCGTCCGATCGTGGCCCACAAGGGCATCAACGCGTATCGCTGCTGCGTGCGCGGTCATGCTGCCCACTCGTCGCTCACACCGCGGGGCTTGAACGCAATCGAGTATGCTGCACGCCTCATCTGCTACATCCGCGACATGGCGGATCGGTATCGTGCACAGGGGCCCTTCGAGCAATTCTACGACGTGCCTTTCACCACCGCACAAACCAGTACCATTGTCGGCGGTAACGCCATGAATACCGTGCCAGCGGAATGCAAGTTCGAATTCGAGTTCCGCAATCTGCCGGCGATGGATCCGAAACCGATCTTCGAGTCGATCAACGCTTACGCGCTAGAGACCCTGTTGCCCAAAATGCGAGCGGAAAATCCGGCCGCGGCGATCGAGTTCGAGCTTATCTCGGATGCACCAGGGTTCGATGCTTCCGAAGAAGCCGCAATTACCAAATTGGTCAGGGCACTGACCGGTGACAACGAGCACCGAAAGGTGGCGTACGGAACGGAAGCGGGACAGTTCCAGCAGGCGGGTATTCCGAGCGTGGTGTGCGGACCTGGCGACATTGAGCAGGCGCACCGCGCTAACGAGTTTGTTTCGCTCGAGCAGTTGGTCGAGTGCGAGCGTTTCATCAGCCGCGTTGTGAAAAGCCTGTCGACGGAAGCGGCGGCCCAGTGATCCAGACGCAATGTTGAAGTATCTTGGATCGCAAATTTCCTAGTAGTAACAGACTCTGGCTTTCAGACTCGCGGCGACATATCGTCGCCGCGATGCCTTTCCAAAAATAAAGCTTTGCGCTGCGATATATCACTCACCAGTTCATCGTCACTGGGATCTACTCGAACTCAAGCGATGCGGAGGTGCGATCAAGTGCCTGTATAGCCGTTTCCTCATCCATAAGAACACCACTGCGTGCAACCGCGGGTTTAGATACAGGTCAAGTCACGGCGCGGCGCGCGACCTAGGTGCCTGCCATACTGCTGCCCGGAGGTTCACAAGCGAACGGGAAGTTGCCACGTCGTGAAGAAGTGCGAAGCGCATCACAATTCGATCACGGTCCCTCTGCGCGATAGACCTTTACCATGCCGCAGCATCAACCGCGCCCGCCTCACCAGGCCACCAACCATCGTTTGGCTGCGATGTATCGATAAGCGCTTCTCGATGACCGAGTACGCCCCTGCCAACTACAGCGCGGCAGCCCGTTGCGAGTATCATTACGCGTATCAGTCAGGCGACCGCAATGTATCTCGAGAACATCAAAGCTATTTCATTCGACTTGGACGACACACTCTGGCCGTTTCTCCCGGCGGTCGAGCACGCCGAGGCAGAGCTGTATTCGTGGTTGCTGGAGCATGCGCCCAAGATCGCAACCGTGCTGCTCGGACCCGACTTCCTACGCACATTTCGAGACGAATTTCATCAGAGTCGGCCGGACTTGAGTTCCGACTATCGCGGCTTGCGTCTGGGCTCGATTCGTCTTGCCCTATTGCGCGCCGGGGAAGACCCACAACTGGCAGAAGCAGCCTACGAAGTTTTCTATGCTGCCCGCCACAAAGTTGAGTTTTTCGAGGATGTAGTTCCCACATTGACCTGGCTAAAAGCGCGCTTTCCACTGGTCGCCGTGACAAATGGCAATGCTGACCTTCGACTTACAGGCGGTGCGGAATTCTTCCAAACGACACTGAGCGCCCAAACTTTCGGCGCGGCTAAACCGGCCCCGGCCATCTTCCTCGAAGCTGCGAGACTCGCTAACGTGCAGCCCGCCCAAATGCTTCACGTGGGGGACGATTACGAACTTGACGTCGCAGGAGCGTTAGGCGCTGGTCTGCAGGCGGCATGGCTTGTCCGACACAGTAACTCTCAAAAGAAGACTCTCGGGCAGACGCCACCCGCCCGATGTTTTTCAGTTTCTAATCTTACAATGCTATGCGAGGCTTTGGGTGGGCCGACGATTGTCAAGGCGCAACGCACATTCAACCGTCATCAGTGCAGCTTGAAGAAGCCTACCGTCGACTGCATCTCTAACCTTTCTCGCTCAACGACTCCGATACCGCGGTAATTTCCTCGACGAGCGCAGCATTCCGTTGGGTCGACTGATCGAACGGTGTGAGTCATTAAGCCCTGTCACGAGTCCGATTTCATAATTTCCGTTATTCCGATTCCGACCGGATCTGGTCGGAATCTGCATGCCGAACTCGTCCGGCATAGGAGACAGACTCATCCCCTTGATAGTCAATTAATCTTTAACAAACAGCTTTCGAGGCACGTTGCTCAGACATGCAGAGCCCGTGGGAGTAATCACAAAACTCTCTGTGATCTCCAATCCCCAGTCATCGAACCATAGCCCAGGCATGAAGTGAAACGTCATGCCTGGCTCGAGGACCGTACGGTCCCCCACACGCAAGCTCATCGTGCGCTCGCCCCAGTCGGGGGGATAGCTCATCCCAATCGGATACCCTACCCGGCCACCTTTCTGGATACCGTGCCGCTTCATCGCAGAAAAGAATGCTTGAGCGATGTCCTCACACGTATTCCCCGGCTTCGCTACATCAAGTCCTGCCTCAATCCCTTCGACCACAGCCTTCTCCGCATCCAGGTATTTCTGCGGCGGCTGGCCGATATATACGGTTCTTGAGACAGGACAGTGGTACCGCCGATAGACGCCCGCGATCTCGAAGAAAGTGCCGGCACCCAGCTCGAACCTCGAGTCATCCCATGTTAAATGCGGTGTAGCCGCCTCCACACCTGTTGGAACGATCGGGACAATAGAAGGATAGTCGCCGCCGAAGCCTTCTATACCCCTGATGGCGGTTGCGTAAATCTCGGCAACCAGTTCGTTCTTCTTCAGACCTGGCTGGATCACCTCCACAACCCGATCGTACATCTTCTCGAGGATCCGGCCTCCGATGCGCATGTACTCGAGCTCGGTTTCCGACTTGACGGCTCGCTGCCAGTTGACGAGACCAGTTGCATCCACCCAGGTGTTCTTCGGCAGAAACTTTTCCAGCGTCCTAAGGGTAGCCGCCGAGAAATAGAAACTGTCCATTTCCACACCGACCGTCAGACCTTCCCAGCCGCGACGCTTAATCACTTCGCTGGAAAAGTGCTCCATCGGATGCAAGTCTCTCTGAACGTACTCTTCGGGATACCCCACCAAAGATTCATCATCCATGAAGACCGTCGCCTTGGCACCATTAAGGTCAAGGCCCCTGCCATACCATACAGGTTCGCAATCAAGGGAAACAACCACACATTGATGGTTGTAAAACGAGTATCCATCGTAGCCAGATACCCATGCCATATTGGACGGGTCGGATACGATGAGTAACTCGATGTCTTTTGCGACCATCGCGTCGCGCACTTTCTTCAATCGATCCAGAAACTCCCCTCGGCTGAAATACTTTCGCAGCTTCGGGAAATGGCCGGACCCTGAGGTATCACTCATCAGCCCTACTCCAAGTTAAGACAAAGCAGTCGCGACGTGCCAATTTACAAAGAAGGCATTCCGGCTGCCAGGAACGCGGTGAGCGCGTACGTCAAGTACCAAGTCAGGCTCTCACGATTGTATCGACGTGCGCAATCCCTCCCTTTGCCGTTTCTTTATCAAGCGAGACACGTACATCACCGACAGGAACGCGAACCAAACTGGCATGAACGCCATGGCATCGCGTGTATCCGGTTCAAGCGCAAGCAGAGCCAGAACGAATGCGAAGAATATGAGACAGCACCATGACATCAGAATGCCTGCCGGCATCTTGAAGGTCGATTTCAAATGCAAGTCTGGCCGCTTACGTCGATACGCAAGATACGAGATCAGAATCATGCACCACGTAAATATGAACAAAATCGCTGCGATAGTCGAAATGATCGTGAAGACGGTCATCAAGTCCGGGATTGCGAGCAGGAGCGCTGTTCCAACCAGCATACAAAGTGACGAGAAAATCAACGCTGTTACTGGGACCGATGTTTTCGAAAGCCGACGGAATGCGCGGGGTGCATCATTCTCCTCAGCAAGACCGAAAAGCATTCTACTCGTTGAAAAGACGTCGCAGTTTGCTGATGACATGGCAGACGTGGTTACCACGAAGTTGATCACGCCCGCGGCAGTCGGCAGACCGGCTAGTAAAAACAACTCCACAAACGGGCTTCGATTCGGTGCGACTTTCGCCCACGACGACACTGCAATAATGCAGGTCAACGAAAGTACGTAGAACAGTAGCACTCGCACAGGCACGGCGTTGACGGCTTTGGGAAGCGTCTTGTGCGGATTCTCAGCCTCCGCAGCCGTCGTTCCGAGAAGCTCGATCCCGGCGAACGAGAAAATCGCGATCTGAAACCCGGCGAAGAACCCCATCACACCATGCGGGAACATCGTTCCCGGCGCAACAACGTGAGTCAAGGATGCCGTGATGCCGTTAGGTGAAGCAAATCCCGTAGTGACCATCACAATCCCGGTCACTATAAGTGCCACGATGGCAACAATTTTTACCAAGGCGAACCAGAACTCCAATTCCCCGAACAGCTTTACCGCAAGGACGTTGACGAAGAAAAGCCCCGCGAGCGTGGCCATCCCCGGAATCCAGCCAGATAATTCCGGGAACCAGAATTTAAAGTATCCGCCCACAACGATAAAGTCCGCGATCCCGGCGATAACAAGCGTCATCCAATAGGACCAGCCCACGAAGAATCCCGCCCAATCGCCCAGATAATACGACGCAAAGTCTGCAAAACTTCTGAATTCCAAATTAGACAGGAGCAGTTCACCCAGCGCTCTCATCACGAAGAAAAGAAAGAACCCAATAATCATGTAGGTAAGCAGAATAGATGAGCCTGAAACATAGATCATCTTTCCTGCGCCCATGAACAGCCCGGTTCCGATCGCACCACCAATTGCGATGAGCTGAATATGCCGATTGGAAAGCCCTCGATGCAGGCCGGGTTTATGTCCGACACCGCTCACAAACGAACTGCTTGACGAGGCTACCGCATTTGCCTCATTCCTCATGCCCCCTCCTTTATGTATCAATCCCCAATGTCTCGGGCTGGGTCTTTGATTTTGCTATTTTCCAGCCCTCTTCCCTATGATCTCGCTATTAGGCGACAGACATGCTGTGCATGAACTTCCTCATGAAATCCTCGCAGCGCCCCAACTGGTCGAGCGAGAGATATTCGTCCGCCCTGTGAGCCTGGTCGATGTCGCCTGGACCGCAAATGATGCTCGGAACACCTGCCTGCTGGAACTGGCCGGCCTCCGTACCGTAAGCCACCTTCCTTTTTTCCCTGTCGCCCGTCAGCGCCTGCACCAGTTGTGTCACCGCGGCCTCTTCTGCCTCGTCCAGACCGGGCGCATCCGAGATGAGTTCGAAAGCAATCGACGCGTTCGGATGTTCTGCGCGCATCTTCGGTAGCAGCACCGAGTGGGCATAGTTCTCAATTTCGGCGAAAATCGGCTTCGGATCCATCGTCGGAAGATTTCGAAACTCGAATTCGAAGTTGCACTCAGCCGGCACGATGTTCATCGCGATCCCGCCGGAAATCGTGCTAGTTTGAGCCGTCGTGAACGGTACGTCGTACAGTTCGTCGAACGGACCGTTCTTTTTAAAGCTGTCCGCCGTATCCCGGATGTGACAGATGAGACGCGCTGCGTACTCAATCGCGTTCAAACCGCGCGGCGTGAGCGACGAGTGCGCGGCGTGACCGCGCACACAGCAGCGATAAGCGTTGATGCCTTTATGGGCGACGATGGGACGCATACTGGTCGGCTCGCCAACGATACATCCGTCAGGATTGATGCCTCGCTCCATCATCTCCTGAATCATGATCGGGGCGCCCGCACATGTCACTTCCTCGTCGAAGGAGAATGCAAAATGGATCGGCTTGTTCAGCCTGGTCGCAAGCATGTCCGGGGTAAGCGCCAGTGCCGCGCCGATAAACCCTTTCATGTCGCAGGTGCCGCGGCCGTACAACTTACCGTCCCGGATCTCCGGTACAAAGGGATCGGTTGACCAGTTTTGACCATCGACAGGGACCACGTCGGTATGTCCCGAGAGCACCACGCCGCCGTGAGCGCGGCCGTCTGCGGCGGGGATGGTAGCGAAAAGGTTCGCCCAGTTCTGGGACTTGTGATACGTGAGTGTGCAGACGATCCCGAGTTTGGTCAGGTAATCGCGAACCTCCTCAATCAACCCGAGATTCGAATTCCGACTGACGGTATCGATCGACACGAGTCGCTTGACCCAATCGAGCGAGATCGGCAGTGCGCCTGTCCCAATGTTTTGACCGGTAGAGGAAAAGGAATCTGACATTGCTAATCTCTTTCGTTAAAAGTGTGTTACCTGCACAACTCGTTTGGCAAGCCGAAGCCCTGCCCTTCAACCCTCAGGGCTCGTTCATGAAAGTGTCGGTGTGCAGGAATAGCTGAAACGCAGTGCTCGAAGAAGTGAGCACCACCGGCGCTACGGCCGGTGCGCCTCTCTTACATCTGAACCTGGTCGACGAATGTCTTCTTCTCGCCTCGATACGTGAAGATGGAGATTGCACCGTTCCGGATATCTCCCTTGGGGTCAAACTTCGTCTCGCCCGTGACCCCCTTGTAATCGGTCGCCGGCATTGCAGCAAGAATTTTCGCCGGATCGGTCGAATTGGCACGGCGCATGGCATCGACAAGGATGTACACGGCGTCGTAGGTGAAAGGAGCATAGATCTCCATCGGCTGCCCGAAACGCTTCTGATACTTCGCCTTGAACGCAGTTCCTTCCGGCATCTTTTCCGGCGACATGCCAGGCTGTGAACATACGACGTTATTGGCTGCTGGACCTGCGAGCGACGCCAGTCGGTCAGAACAGACTCCGTCACCCGAAAGAATTTTTGCCTGCAAACCAAGCTGTGCCGCCTGTTTGGCGAACGGCCCACCTGTAGCATCCTGGCCGCCATACATGACTGCGTCAGGCTTTTCAGATTTGATCTTCGTCAGAATCGCGCGAAAGTCCACGGCCTTGTCGTTCGTGGCATCACGCGACACAACCTGGATGCCAAGGCTTTTCGCCGCCTTTTCGAACTCACTCGCCAGACCTTGGCCGTACGCCGTCGAATCGTCGACGATCGCAACAGTCTTTACCTTCATCTGTGCGCTCGCGTATTTCGCCAGCGCCGGGCCTTGCTGCGCATCGGTCGCTACAAGTCGAAACGTTGTTTTAAAGCCCTGCTGCGTAAAGGTAGGATTGGTAGCAGACGGCGAGACCTGCACGATGCCTGCGTCGCTATAGATGCGGGATGCCGGAATGGACGTGCCTGACGTCATGTGGCCGACGACTGCCACTACTTTCTCGTCTACCAGTTTTTGAGCAATCTGAGTCGCCGTCTTGGGGTCGCTTGCGTCATCCTCCCCGTCCAGCTGCAAGGTCACTTTCTGACCGCCGATTACCAGACCCTTTGCGTTGATTTCTTCCACCGCGAGCCGAGCGCCGTTTTCGTTATCCTTGCCGAGCTGAGCAACCTGACCTGTCAGAGGTGCGACATGACCGATTATCACGGTTTGATCAGCTACGGCCGGCATCGAATAGAGAGCCGCAGTTGCCACAGAAACCGCAGAGAGGGCCATGAAGTATCGGATTGAACTTACGTTTCGCATGCCATCACCTTAAAAGGGTGTTATTAAGAGTAAATTTACTAACGTCACATCCACTTACCTGTGTCTCCGCAAGTAAGTCACTTCAAATATCTGACCAATTCCCGAGCAGCAATTGATCTCAGCTTGCTCTGTGCCGTCGGGCGACCCGCGCGGCGATGCGCGATCAAATCGTTTGTGGCCGAGCGTCGCGAAAGCACGAAGGCTTCGACCTCATCACCGAGAATACGGATCGCGTACCACGACTGCGGTCGCACGCAAGTCCCCATGCCGACGGGGACGATAAATGCCCTGACGGAATCGATGTCGGGTTCACCCGACTCGTCGCTTACCGCAACGATCTGGATCAAGGGTCCAGTGAGAGGAACCACCGCCTCCTGTGTTAACCAGCGCGTTTCAAGGCTTCGGACCGTCAGATCGCCATCCTTAAAACGGCTCCAAAGGATCTCTGTTTCGTTGGGCGCACCTGCATCGAACAAATGCTCCCGCCATATCGAGAACGTATCGCTGTTGTAAAACGGCTGGTCACTACCGTACGCCACGGGATTTCCCAGCACCCAACCATAACGAGCAAACGCGTCGGGTGTTAAGGGTTCGATATTGAGCAGCGGTACAGTCTTCATGGCCGTCGTAAGGGTCCGATTTGCAGTGAGCCGACGCAATCCCTGTCAACAGGAAGGCAGTAACGAATCGCGTCAACTGTGATGCATTCTTGACCAAACAAAAAATTTGCTTTTGACCAGAACGGACTGCTTTTGCATCAAGATGCCATCAGTTATGCCTTCGGCGTTACCGAATGGTCAGCCCCTATTTATTGTTTGTCCAGATGAAGCAGCCAGAAGCAACTGCAGCCCCGGACGCTACCTGCGTGCGGGGCTGCGGACACCCGACGCGGCGTCGGGATATTCTGGATCAGCTACGCGCGCTTCGGCGATAGCGCGAGGTATCGATTTCCACGACTCTCGAGCATGCGCGAGACTGTCGCGATAACAAGGGTCAAACTGGCATAGATCACGGCGGCGAAAATGAAGGGATCCAAGGTGTACGACTGTGCTGAAAGTCGTCTCGCCAGCCCCGTTAGATCCAATACGGTTATTGTGCTGGCAAGCGCCGTGGCCTTAAGCTGGACGATGACTTCGTTGGTTAGCGCGGGTGTAGCCACCCTGAGTGCGCGCGGAACGATGATGCCGGCCAACATACGCAACTTCCCGAACCCGAACGCCAGCGCCGCCTCCGTCTCGCCCTCAGGTATGGAAATGATTCCCGCCCTGATGTGCTCCGCCATGTAGGCTCCGAGGTTAAGGGTCAAGGCAAGCGCTGCGCAACAGAACGCGTTGCTAAAAAATGGCCATGCAAACGACGAGCGTAGGCTCTCGAACTGCGCGATTCCGTAATAGATCACAAATAGCTGCACTAGGAGCGGCGTGCCTCTGAACACCGACGAATACGTCGAACTTGCCCAGTAGAATGGCTTGTATCTAGAGGTACGCCCAACGCCAACCGGAATCGCGATCAGAAATCCGAACACAGCCGAGATGGCCAGCAATTCGATCGACACTAGCGTTGCGAACGCGAGCCTCGTCCCGTAATCGCTAACGAGGTCGAGATAACCCTGAAATATGTCCATATCGAATTAACCTCTCGTGTAACCACGTGACGCACGCATTTCCAGATGTCGGAAGAGAGGAACCGAAAGCGTCAACATAAGAAAATAAATGACCGCCGCTGCGCAATAGAAGAGCATCGGCTGCCGCGTATACTGCGCAGCGATGTCCGCCTTCTTCAGCATGTCCTCCAGTCCAATCACAGACACGAGCGAAGTGTCCTTGATCACCGACTGCCACATGTTGTTGATACTCGGCAGGCAGATTCGCCATGCCTGCGGCAAACGGATCAGCATGAACGTCGCGATTTTCGATACGCCGTAGGCATCAGCTGCTTCGAGTTGTCCTTTCGGGACAGCGGCGAACGCGCCCCGGTAGATTTCCGACGAGAATACGGCGACCACGATAGCAAGTGCTATCACACCGCCCATGAACGGCGTTATCTCCAGCGCTCCGCCGAAGTTATCAGCGAGCATCGAGAGGCCGAAGTAGATCACCAAAATGATAAGAAATTCTGGAATACCTCGGATAATGCTCGTCGCAATGTCGACAGGGACTCTCACAAATCTGTGCCGCGAACCTTTAAGCCAGGCCAGAACAAGTCCAGAAGACAGGCCCAGAACAAGAACACAAACTGCGAGTTTTAAAGTCACCAGCGCGCCCTGGGCGAGCTGTGCACCGTACAGAAGAAGCGGGTTCATGGGCTCCTCGGTTATCTATAAAAGGCGTGGCAGACGTTACTGCGTCGGGGCAATTGAGAACGGAAAGACCTTCCCGGTTTCCTTTGCAAACGTCCCGTCTGCCATAATCTTGCTGAGGGCGCCGTTGATCATCGAAAGCAATTGTGTGTCGCCCTTGCGAACGGCGATACCGGTGCCGGGGCCGAAGATCTCCGCGTCAGTAATAGGCTTTCCGGCATAGTCGTATCCCGCCTGCTTCCCCTGTTTCTGTATCCAGTCGTATTCAGCAGATTTATCATCTAGCACAGCGTCGATCCGATTTGCCTGAAGGTCGAGGTAGGCCTCGTTAACGGTCTGGTACACCTTTGTGTTAACCTCCGATAACCGGGCGCGCATATATGCCTCCTGAATAGAGCCGCTCTGCACACCAACCGTTTTGCCCTTCAGTGTCTTGGGATCTTCAGTAATCCCCGAACCGGTCTTCGCGACGTACTGTACCTGTGCTGAAGTCACCGGATTCGAAAAATCCAGCGTTTTCTGCCTTTCCTTGGTGATTGTCATTTGCGCGAAAGCTGCATCGATCTTTTTCGCCTTCAGTGCCGGAATCAGAGCGTCGAAGTCCATCGTGACCCATTGGCACTTGACCTTCATGATTTCGCACATGGCATTACCGAGGGCAACCTCAATGCCAGCAACCTTGCCGGCGCTGTCGCGATACTCAAACGGCGCCTGGTCCAGCACGGTGCCGATCCGAACTACCTGCTCTGCGTTCGCCATCTGCACGCCAAACGTCGAACAGAGAACCACTGCGAGGATCTTGGTCAGGATATTCATGTTATTTGCCTTGGGTGTTGATGATCGAGATTGGCCGGCGGGAGACGAATGCCTTGAACCGGTCGCTCGCCGGTCGGTTAAACACATCGTCTGGCGATCCGTCCTCCAGAATGCGCCCTTCATGGAAAAACAAAACACGATTCGCTACTTCGCGAGCGAAGTCCATTTCGTGTGTGACCACAAGCATCGTGCGCCCTTCGTCAGCTAGGGCGCGCATGACTTTTAGAACCTCCTGAACGAGTTCAGGATCCAGGGCAGATGTAGGTTCGTCGAAAAGCATCACCTCCGGCTCCATGGCCAAGGCACGGGCAATCGCTACGCGCTGCTGTTGCCCTCCGGAAAGTTGAATAGGGTAAGCGTCACGCTTGTGAGCCATACCGACCTTTTCGAGATTGGCTATGGCCACGTCCTCTGCGTCCTTACGCGACATCTGAAGAACATGCGTCAGGGCGAAAGTCACATTTCTTAATACAGTCATGTGAGCCCAGAGGTTGAACTGCTGGAACACCATCGTCATGTTCCGCCTAAGCATGCGAACTTTTCGCGCGTCAACTTGGCGATCGCCACCGTCTCGACGCAAGGAGATCACTTCACCGTTCGCCCTAATCGTCCCAGTGTCCGGTGTTTCGAGGAGGTTAATGCACCGAAGGAACGTGCTTTTACCGGAGCCACTACTCCCCAGAATCGAGATCACGTCGTGCTTTTTTGCGGTTAGGGAAATACCCTTAAGCACTTCGTTTTCACCAAATGATTTATGTATGTCCTCGACTACCAGGACATGATCTGCTGCCCGAGTCACTGCGTCACCGTCTAAGTCCTGCCCTGACGCCGGTAACTCGAACTGATCGAAACTGCGACGTGGACCGATGCTCATTTTCCTCCTTCTCCGTGTTCTGTATTTTTGCTGCTCCTAGATAGTTTCAATAGTCAAAAAAACGCAAAGCGGCGTTTAGCAGTGCTTTTGCGCAGTAATTCTGCGTTTTTCTAGTCCAGATCATCGGTTTTCTGCGTGATGGTCTGCATGAGCTATTGCACTAATTCTCAATACCTCACCCCCGCCCCATGCGGTCCTCTCGTGCGAAGCTTGGGCCGACGCGCGCCCGGGAAATCTGAACACCTCCGGGTCGCCACGGCTTCGCCTCACCTAAACGCAGAAATTCCTCGCGTCTTTCTGAAACATCGCAGAATTTCGGCCCGACCATTGCTCCGAATGCGGCTTTTCGGCTGCACATCGAAGCTAACATTTCTACATCGATAGACCGAATGCGATTCGTAAAAATCTTATCGATGTCGCCACCGCCGATGCATTTTTCGACACGAGAACGATCAGTGGCCTCGCAGTTGCGACCCAGGATCGATCCTCCGAGATTTGATTTGCGGGACCGATGCGTGAATTCCCATGGAGCGGAATCGGTGCTCCGATAAATTGAGACATTGAGGTATTAGACATGGATATCCAGAAAATTTCGGAGATGGACCGCGGATCGACGCTCCACCCGTTCACCCACCTTCACGATTTTTCGCGCGGGAAGAACGGGAATAATCCCGTGATCATCGAGGGCGCCAAGGGAATTCGCATTCGCGATGCTCAAGGTCACGAATTTATCGACGCGTTGGCGGGACTCTACTGCGTCAATGTCGGTTACGGTCGCGAAGAAATTGCAGAGGCGATCGCGCGGCAGGCATACAAGCTCGCCTATTACCATACCTACACAGGATATACGACCGACGAACTCGCCAAGCTTTCCGATCGCCTCGTCAAAATGGCCCCCGGCAAGATGAGCAAGGTGTTTTACGGTCAGTCTGGCTCGGATGCGAATGAAACGCAGGTCAAGCTTGTCTGGTATTACAACAATCTTCGCGGTAAGCCTAAGAAGAAGAAGATCATTGCACGCGAGCGCGCCTATCACGGCTCGACGATTGTCACCGGCTCTCTGACGGGAATGAGCTTTTACCATGACAATATGGATCTCCCCGTCTCCGGCATTTTGCGGACCGGCGCCCCTCACTATTATTGGGGCGCGAATCCGGGCGAATCCGAGCTCGAGTTTTCGGCACGTCGCGCACGCGAGCTTGAGGAATTGATCCTGCGTGAAGACCCCGAAACAATCGGTGCGTTTATCGCAGAACCCGCGCTCGGATCCGGCGGCTTGACACCTCCTCCCGCGGGCTACTGGGCGGCAATCCAGGAAGTGCTGACCAAATACGATATCCTGCTGATTGCTGACGAGGTCGTGACGGGCTTTGGTCGCACGGGTGCTATGTTTGGCTCGCACAAGTTTGATATCAAGCCGGACCTTATTACCGTGGCGAAGGGCATGACCTCGGCATATGCTCCGCTTTCGGCGGTCATGGTTGGCGAAAAGGTGTATGAGGTTCTTGATGCGGGATCCGAAAAGGTCGGAGTGTTTTCTCACGGCTATACGTATTCCGGACATCCGATCGGCATCGCGGCGGCAAATGCAACGCTCGACATCCTTGAACGCGAAGACCTTCCTGGCAACGCAGCAAGCGTCGGGGAATACTTCCTCGCGTCCCTCCGTGAAGCATTCAAGGACTCGCCGATCGTGGGTGAAGTACGCGGTGTTGGCCTGATGGCAGCGATCGAGTTCGTTGCAGATCCGGCAACCAAGCAACGGTTCGACGCCAAATTGAAGATCGGTGCACGCGTATCGGCAGCGGCGCGTGAACGCGGTCTTATTGCTCGCGCGTTACCGCATGGGGACATCCTCGGTTTTACGCCGCCGCTCGTCTTGACCAAAACGGACGTCGACGATATCGTCGGCATCACGCGCCAGGCCGTTGCACAAGTTGCGAACGAAGTTATGTCCGCACGGGTTTAAGCTGATTTAGTGACAGTTTAGTGGGCTCCAAGGGTTGGCTCCTTGGCATCATCCGATGTCAAGGAGTTTTTTTAAGGTAGCGCGTAGCCTATGCTATGCCGGGATCAGCGAAGGAATCGGCACCGTGAAGCCCGCTTTAACCCGGTCCAGAACAACCATTGTTTTGAACGACTTGATATCAGCATTTTCGTAGACGATACGCCTCGTGAAACGCTCATAGTCTTCCATGTTGTTGGCTGTAACGAGCAAAACAAAATCGGCTTCTCCGGTGACATAGAACGCGCTCATAATTTCGCTCATGCTGCAGATCGTCTGCTTAAACCTATCCACGATGTCTGTCCGATCGCGCTCTAACGAAATGAACAGCAGCGTGGTCACTGTGCGACCAACCGCTTTGGGCGAAACAATCGAAACGTCAGATTCAATCACACGTTCAGACCGAAGTCGTTTAAGGCGACGTTGAACCCCGGTTGCTGACAGTCCAACCTTCGCACCGAGTTCTTCGCTCGTCAGACGGTTGTTGCGTTGAACGAGGTCGAGAAGACGAGCGTCAATTTTATCGAGATCCATGATTGTCACAGTACCGCAATTAACGAGTTGCGAGGTTCAAACATTCACTTGAACACACTCACGTGTGCCATGCCGCGCGTTCGCTTCGCAGAACGCATACGATTCCTCCCTCAGCGAAGAATCAACATTATCTGCCATCTCTCCAGCGACCATTCCAGTCACTGCTCGTGCCTCTCCGCACAGATCCCGCGAACAATGAAAAGCTCTCTCAATGCACTATGCGGCCTACTCCCCTCACAACTTGGGAGCGCGGCCGCATTCATAGCTAGCATTTCGGACTTCGCCGATATCTGGAGCGTCTGTTGAGCTAGATGCCTCCTCCGTCTGACCGGATTAAAAGCCCCCCCCCCGATCTCAACTGCAATCACAGGAGGCAATGCAATTCGACACATCAGGACCCCCGGGTCTCAGTCCGGCGCAGTACGCCGGATGGCGTCGTGACGCGAAACGATCCGCTGCGCACGTAGCAGGACCGGCACGTCGACCATCGCTCCATCAACGGCCGTGGCGGCACCCGCACTGCTCTCTGAAGCATCAATCACCCGCTTCGCCCAAGCCACCTCTTCGTCAGTCACCTTGAACGCATCACTTACCGCCGGTATCTGTTTGGGGTGGATGCAGAGTTTCGAGGTGAACCCAAAAGTGCGTGCACGTTCGGTATCCAGACGTACGCGTTCGAGATCATTAATGGAAGTGCACACCCCGTCAACCGGACCCGCTATTCCCGCGCCGGCCGACGCAAGGACAAGCATTGAGCGCGTCCAGTCCAGCGGTTCCCGGTCATCCGTGACACCCAGGTTCACCATGAGATCGACCGATCCGAGCACGAGTCGAGCGACGTTAGGTGCCGACGCAATCTTCCTCGCTTCCATTACACCATTGGCCGTCTCGATAAGAGCAAGTACACGCGCGGAGGGCACTTCACTGGAAACCGATACCAGCTCGGCCTCCGATTCGACCTTCGGGACCATAATCAAGGACGGTTTTAGCAAATGACACAGAGCGAGATCATCACGCCCGGTTTTTTCCCGCGGGCTGTTAACTCGAATACACAGCGCCACACCGATCTCATTTGCAACCTCGTTGAGCGACGCCCACGACTCGAGCACCGCACTTCGAGCAATTGGCTTGTCCGCGGGTGCAACTGCATCCTCGAGGTCGAGTATCACGACATCCGCACCCGAGCGAACCGCTTTCTCAAACCGCTCTGAACGTGTTCCTGGGACAAACAGATAGGTAACGGCGCTGTCGAAGGATTTCATATCGGCCATCGCTAGATACCCCCCGTGGTCCGAAGGTTGTCGACGTCCGCGGGGTTAAAACCAAGCTCAGCAAGGATGCTATCGGTATGTTGACCAACACTCGGGATCGGATCCATCCGTTGTTCAAAGGCCGTCCCACCAGGTGGCAGCAATGCCGGAATCTCGCCATTCGGCGAGTCCACGACCCGCCAGCGATCGCGCGCCTTAAGTTGCGGGTGTTCCCATACACCGTGCATGTCGTTCAATCTTGCGTTTGCGATGTCGGCAGCGTCAAGCCTGGCCACCAGCTGGTTACTATCCATGTCGGCAAAGACCTGATCGATGATGCTACGCAGTTCGTCGCGATTCTTGCTTCTGCTTGCGTTCGTCGCAAAGCGCTCATCTGCGACGAGATCCGGTGCCTGAAGGACAACCTGACAGAACTTCGCCCATTCGCGTTCATTCTGCAGACCCAGAATGACGGTCTTCCCGTCGTTCGCCGTGAACGGCCCGTACGGATAGATCGTTGCGTGCGAAGCGCCGGCACGGGGTGGCGGAGAAGCACCGTCGTACGCGTAGTACAGCGGAAAGCTCATCCATTCAACCATCGATTCCAGCATTGACACGTCGATCCGGACCCCTCGGCACGTTCTTCTGCGTTGGATCAGCGCGGCAAGAATGTTGGAATACGCGTACATTCCTGCAGCGATGTCGGCAATTGAGCAGCCAGCCTTGACCATTTCGTCGTTCGTGCCTGTCACGGACAGGAATCCCGACTCAGCCTGTACCAGCAGGTCGTAGGCCTTCTTCTCCGTGTACGGCCCATTTTCCCCATATCCGGAGATATCGCAGACAATGAGTCCCGGAAAGCGGTCCTTCAGAGATTCAAAGTCGAGTCCGATGCGTGCGGTTGCACCCGGTGCGAGGTTCTGGACGAGGACATCAGCTTTCGCTAGCAACGCATTCAGAACGGCATTTGCGTTTTCATGCTTGGTATTCAACGTAAGACTTTCTTTCGACCGATTCGTCCAAGCAAAGTGAGACGAGAGGCCTTTTGCCCTGTCGTCGTATGCGCGCGCAAAATCCCCAACCCCAGGACGCTCTATCTTGATGACACGCGCACCAAGATCTGCAAGCTGCCGAGTGGCGAACGGCGCGGCGATAGCCTGCTCCAGCGAGACAATTGTTACTCCGTCGAGCGGACCTTTCATATCGAACCTTCCCTACTATCTTGTACCAACGTACAGGTTGACCCTAGAGGCTTGCAGACCACACCGTTGCACTCCTGATAGACCAGGCAGTTCGCACATATGGGTCAAACAATTCCTCAATGAACCTAGAAATTGTACGTAGTGCTTTTGCTCACCGGAATGCTATCTTTTGCAACTGGTCTTCAACAATCTCGAAGTCCGTCCGAGAGAGCGAACTTCCCGCGTACTATCGCGTTCCCGAACGGGCCACGTTCCGGGAGACTCGACTTATCTTCGTCTTTCAGGAAACGCAGCCCATTGGCTGGCGATTTGCTGCCTGTCAAAGCGCTTGTGCGACGCGTAGTACTCGGCTCATCTCGTTAAAGACGATATTGAAACCCTCATCAAACCCCATGCCCGGTTTGGCAAGCATCTGCGTAACACCCGTCGCCACACCGATATTTGTCGTCGCACGCGCGGACAGGTCAGTCTCGGCGCACGTTCCACCCAGCACCGGTCCAACGCCATATCGATGGCAATCGAGGATAGCGTCGATCGAATTGTGAAGAGAGCCGAGGTCGGGGGTCTTGATCTGCACCATATCGACCGCCCCGGCCTCAGCAAACAGATGCACGTCCTCGGCCGTGTTCGCCCATTCGTCAGCGATGATGGCCACCTTGCTGCCGCGCTTCTTGAGCGTTCGACGCAGATTTCCCAACGCGTCAATCTGCGCGTCACGGCTGCCAGCATCCAGCGGATGCTCGATTCGCAGCTCGTGCGGGCCAGCTGCACTCTCGAGCCGTTCGATGATGTTGGCGGTTGCCTCGATGGAACCGTTCGCGGCAGCTCCGATCAGCCCATAGACGTCAATGTGGATAACCGGCTGGTAATCGTCGCTCGTTCGCAGTTGCGCGATTCGGGCACGAAGCCAGTTGATGTACACCTCAAGCGCCGCGCCGTCAGCACCAACCAGGTCCAGCGTGTTGATAAGGGCGTGCGGCATAACCGGGACGCGCTTCAGAATCATCTTGTCGACATTCGTATAGCGCTCATCGCCGCTTTGACCGTAAATCGGCACCGCCGCCAGCGGTTTCTCGATCTGCCACTCATCCTTGATGACTTGTGCCATCAGGTGATGGCCGGCAACGTGAGCTGCAGCATCAAGCAGCGCCTGTGACACACCATAGGCAGCTGCGCGCTTGGCCACAAAGATCTCGTCGATAATCTGTTCGGCAAACATCGCGGACTCGCGAAACGATCGGACATCCAGACCACTCAAATGCGGGGCCAAGCGCTGTTCAATCTGCGCCGCCAGTTGCCCGGCATGGAAACGCGGCTCTCGACCGCCAACACCCGTGTACTGAACGCTTGCACAGTCGCCTTTCGCGATATAACCGTCGCTTAGCACCAGCATGACCGATACTGATTCGGACGGTTCACGAACTGCACTGAAACCCGGCGTGATCGCCTTGCCGGTGTACGCTGCACCGTCGCGCTGGGCACCGGCTTTAATGGCGGCCTGGTCGTCAAAGAAAAATGAACCAACGCCGGGGCTCGCGATGACTTTCTGAATAGTGATCATGGTGTTGATGTATCGATACGTTCTATTGGAGAGAAGAGTTGGTCAGCCCGCGGATTGGCTGACCAGACGGAGGTGCATGTACGCAAGCACGCCTTCGGTTCCGCCTTCGTAGCCATAGCCGCTGTTGCCGAGTCCGCCGAGAGCCACATCCGGCAACGATGGCGCTGTCTGGTTAACACCGATGTTTGATGCGTTCAAACGGCGCACCAGGTCGTCACGAACACGTATCGAATCGGTGAACACGTAAGCGGCGAATGCATACGGCGTCGCATTCGCAAGTTCTATGGCCTCGTCGACCGTTTCGACGGACTGCACCGTTGCGACCGGTCCGAACGGCTCTTCAGTCAGAATCTCCGCATCCCGTGAGACCGAAGACAGCACGGTGGGCTCAACGAAGAACCCCGGGCGTTCCACCTTCTTGCCACCCGTTTTAATCACTGCACCTTTGGAAACGGCATCGTCGACGAGACTGAGAAATGACGCGACCCGTCCCCCATGAGCAACCGGACCGAGCGTTGCAGCGTCCAACTCGCCGTGGCCGAGTTTGTACGACGTGGCTTTTGCCGCCAGCGCTTCGACCAGCGCGTCATGAACGGAATGGTGAGCCAGATACCTGGTGGGTGCGACGCACGATTGGCCTGCTGATCCGAATTTAGCGGGCGCGGTGACCTGCACTACCTTCTCGACGTCCGCGTCGCTCCAGACGATTACCGGCGCGTGTCCGCCCAGTTCGAAAATCGGACGGATCAGATTCGGTGCGGCCAGCGCCGCCAGTTGTTTGCCCACGTGGGTCGAGCCGGTAAAAGACACTGCCTTAACCACGGGGGAAGCGAGCAATTGCTTGCTGAGCGCCGCAGGGTCGCCGAAGAGCAGATTAACGACGCCGTCGGGCAAGCCCGCGTCGACCAGTGTCTGGACGATTGCACGCGCGCTGTAGGGCGTAAATTCGGATGCCTTCAGTACCACCGTGCAGCCGGCCGCTAACGCCGCACCCAGCTTGCGTCCGACCAATACAGCCGGGAAGTTCCATGGGGTGATTGCCACCACAACACCCAAAGGCGTGGGCAGCGACAGGCGCGTGCTTCCTTCAACGATCCCTTGATGCACTTTCCCGCTGATACGGCTCGCTTCCTCGCCGTTCCACGCCAGTGTCTCGATCGTGCGTCGAATTTCTCCAGTCGCATCAGCCTTGGTCTTGCCAGATTCGAGCAGCAGTCCAAGCGTAATTTCCTCGATGCGTTCGGCCAGCAAGGCAGAAGCTTTCTTCAAGATTGCCCCGCGAGCCTGCCCCGTCATCGAGCTCCAGGCAGGGAACGCATGATGAGCTGCGTCCAGTGCCGACTGAGCCTGGGTCGAATCGGCCAACGTCACGACACCGACCTTTTCGCCGGTACCAGGATCAATATTCGGTTGGGAACCGGATCGACCCTCTTCCCATCGACCATTAATGAAGAGGTGTGCGTCTAGATTCGTTGCGGCCATTGCCGTCTCCTGCGGATTAAGATTGAGTTAGATCGGTCGAGGCACGCACGCGCCGGACGGGAATGGAAGGATCGAAGCACCGACGGTGACGCAGTCGCAGCCTTCGGAGATTCCTCGTTGCCGCCCGCATCCGTGATCCACTCCATCTCAGCATCATTGCTAGCGGCCCCATCTTGGCTGCAAATCCATGCAGGCTCGATTGGCGCGCACGCCGGCATCACCGCACGCCCGACGGGACACTTTTGTGCCTTCAAGACAAATGGTATGGATGCCGTGCCGGCAAAAAAAGAGATTTATATTTATTCAAAGATGCACAATTTTCATGTATCGGGTCACGGCGGGACATCGACGCCTGTAAACCAGCCAATATAGGCATCTTCGAGCCGCAATCGCGACCATCAACCGGGCGTAGAGTCAGCCCAACTTGCCTGATTATGTGCAATAATTTGTTCTATATGAATATTAGATGCAAACATTTCATCTATCGAGCACCATATGTCTTTAAACGCCTACGAAGTATTTGTGGCAATTGCTGAACGCGGCAGCTTTGCCGCAGCGGCGTATCAGTTGAGCCTGTCGCCGTCAGCGGTGAGTCACGCACTGGCTTCTTTCGAGCAGGAACTGGGGTTCGCGCTCTTTATGAGGAACCGCAGTGGCGTGCGGCTAACGGCCGGAGGAGAGGCACTGCTACCAACGGTGAGGGAAGTGCTGCAATGCAATGACAAGTTAAAACAACAGGCCTCGAAACTGTTGGGACTGGAATCGGGAACCGTACGCATCGGCGCGTTCAGCAGTGTGAGTGTCATGTGGCTGCCGAATATCATTAGAACGTTCACCGAGCTCTACCCGAACATTCAGGTGGTGATTGAGCAAGGCGGATATGACGACGTCGCCGAATGGATCCTCAAAAGCCAGGTCGATCTGGGCTTCATTACCCTGCCTGCTGCGCCAGGACTTGACGTCACTCCGTTGTACGCGGACCCGCTGCTATGCATTACGCCACCCGGTTTCGAGCCGAGAAGCAAAGCGTATATGACGGTCGCCGAACTGGCCGAACATAATGTCGTCCTGCAGGGCGAAGACTACGGCAAGGAAACCCAACAACTATTGATGTCCCATAAGATTTCGGTCAAATCGAGCGCACGAGCAATCGACGATGCCGCCATTATCGCGATTGTCGAGAGCGGGCTCGGCGTCAGTGTCATGCCCAGACTGGCAATGCTCAACTACCGTAGCTCTGTTCAAGCCTTTCCGTTCTATCCAGCGGAAAGCCGGGCAATCGTCCTGGCGTCGCTCAGTCAGGAAGGCCTAGCCCCGGCCGCAAAAGCGATGCATAAACACATCGCGGATTCAATTGCCGCCTGGACAAAGCGCGAGGGCGGCGATCAGAGCTAGGTGGCACCATGCGAATCGTGCTTGGTCGGCGTCGCGGGGTATTCACGCCATCAATACGGTAGGCCGTGTCGGCAACCAAGGTCGTCCGATGGTGACCCTTGGTCAGCTTACTTTGGCAGAATTGCACCAGAGCTTTGGCGTCGCGCCCGTCATCTGCTTAAAAACGCGAGTGAAATGGCTCTGGCTTGCGAAGCCACAGGCCTCCGCGATTTGGGCGAGAGTCATGCTGTCCCTCTTTAGAAGCTCCATAGCCTTTTCGGCACGTCGCGTCATCAACCAGCGATGCGGCGTTTCCCCGACCTCTTCCGTGAATGCTCTGGAAAAGTGTCGGACACTAAGGTCGACAACTTCAGACAGTGCGACAATGTCGATCTCTTCGTGCAAGTTTGCGTCGACATAATCGAAGATACGCTTCAATTTCCACGTCGGCAGAGCAACATACTTCATGGGGCCCGCCACGGCGCCAGCTCTCTGCAGCAGTTGGGCCACCAGTGTCGTCAGTGCCCCGTCAACAAGTAGCCGATCGGTAACATGTCCGCCTGTTGTACCGTCCCATAGCCGCGTCATCAGATGTGTGAGTAGAGCGTCTTCCCACGTCGACTCCGACAACGGCTGAAATGCCTCAGTCAGCCGATCAGGCGCGGCACCGCCCAGAATCCGACGCACCGTGACAGTCGGGATGGTTAGAAGAAGCAAGCGTCTCGCGCCCTTTACCCTCCATCTACTGACATTATCCGGAGGTAACACGAGCATGCGGCCGGGGACTGCGCCATCCCGTCGCCAGCCGTTGCCCATGTCCCACTCCCAGCTGTTATCTGGCTCGGCCGACAGTGGAAGAGCTATGACGGTTTCAGGAACACAAGGATCCATGAAGTCGTGGTCCGTCGTCTGCTCGATGGTGACCATGTGAAAAGGCAGGCGTCCCGGAGAAGCGCGGTGTTCTTGTGGAAACATTGCGTACGGAGACTTCCTGCAGAAGTCGGCGTATCTCGACCAGTTGTCTCCGTGGTCCATAATGCACCTTCCCATGTAACACCTAACACCACCCCGACAGGCAGGCTAGCTGCACCCTTGTCTACGAGTACACCGCCGACCAGATGCCGCCGAAAATTCTGAAAAATGGATGACCTTTTGAACCTGACTCCATCTCAGTGCCCGGCTAACCCAAGTCTTCCGCGGGCGATTTCTTCCGCATGATAGCGCCGACTGACCGTCGAAAATCTGCGTTTGACACCATTCATGCGCAGATTTTCTGCGTTCGCGACCGGAAGCCCGTCAAGAATTCAAGCTTAGCAGCCAGATTGTTGGAGAACCTCTCTTCCCCAATGCCACACGCGCGTATTTGCGAGATCGTGAGTACAATCCAGTAGCTTCTGTGCATCATAAATCGCATGGCTGGCAAGTAGTGCCCCACCGAGCCAGACTCGAGCCCTCCTACACGGCCACGCAGTGGCCCATCGCCCCGCTACCTCGCTACGAACGGTCCATCAAGCTTTGCATGTGACGAATTCAGGCTGGGACATTGCACAAACCGGCCTTCCTTTGCTCCTCTATGCCATCCCGAACGTCAAGCAGCCGAAAAGGTTTTTGGCGCGTTGACGCTGTCCGTTCCGATCGTCTAACTTCGAGTCCGCTGAACAGCACAGCGACCGCTGAACACGACATCGAATGTCGCTCTCGAGCCTAACGAGGGTTCGAAAATTAGCACGTGGTTGGCAATTCGCAAGGTTCAGACGTAACTCAATGCCGCTCAAAATCTCACCAGATGCAGTGCTCGCTTCGCATTCCTATATGAAAAGCAGTTCGACTATCTGACCAATAACGAACGTTACAAAACTGTTTGGAGATTCGCCAAGTGAAGAAAATTGCCCTCCCCTCGGTATCACTCTGCCTCGCAGCACTCGCATCACCCGTACACGCTCAAAGCACGGTTACGCTCTACGGCGTTATCGATACGGGCCTCACGTACGTGCACAACTCTGGAGGACAGTCTACCCAGCTCGCACTTGGCGGCGGCGCCTTGTCCGGGTCCCGTTGGGGCCTTAAAGGAAGTGAAGACCTGGGCAACGGGCTGAAGGCTGTCTTCCGACTTGAGAACGGCTTTAATCCGACGACGGGAGCGCTTGGGCAAGGGAGTCGAATGTTCGGACGGCAAGCGTACGTTGGCCTTAGCGACGACAAATTCGGCACTTTGACGCTCGGTCGTCAATATGATCCAATCGTCGATCAGGTCCAACCCCTCACCGGCGATAACTACTTCGGTGCCATCATCGCGACGCCGGGGGACTTCGACAACTACGACAACAGCATTCGCATCAACAATTCCGTGAAATGGGTCAGCCCATCGTGGAGTGGCCTGACGGTTGAAGCCCTCTATTCGTTCGGCGGCGTTGCCGGCTCGGTCGGGTCGGGGCAAACGTACAGCGCTTCGGTCGCATACAATACGGGTGCGTTTGGTATCGCTGCCGGTTACATGCACCTCGACTACGGCAACACTGGTCTCGTCAAGCGTCCTACCAGCTCAGCCGACTCGCTGTTTAATAGCTCTGTGAACAGCGCCTACGCTTCTGCACGCTCCGTCAACAGCACTCGAGTGGCGGGGCAATACGTTCTCGGCAGCGTAACTCTAGGCGCCGGGTACAGCTTCACCCAGTACAATCCGGACGCGGCTTCAGCTTTCTTGACGGCCGAAAAGTACCAAAACGCTTCCGTGTTTGGTGTCTGGCAAGTCGCACCGACCTTTTTGCTTGGTGCCGGATATAACTACACGAAAACCAGCGGTGATTCGTCGGCGAAATATCATATGTTCACCGTCGGCGCCGATTACAACCTGAGCAAGCGCACTGACGTCTATGCGGTCGCAGGTTACACACACGCTTCGGGCCAGAATGGTCTCGGTGAAGCCCAGGCCGTCGTTGGCTCATACGACATCGATTCTGGAAAAACGTCGCAAGCAATCACAGTCGTAGGGTTGCGCCACCGTTTCTGACCGGTTCGACTCACAGAATCTCCTGCCCGCATGGGGTGGTTGGCACACGCGGCTTTCATACCCGCTGCGTGTGCCCTTTTTCATTACTTGCTTCCGCCGACCACCCGGTTCGTTGTGCTCGCCACGCCGCCGAAACCCAGCGTCCAGTAAAGAATGGCGGCCCTCAAGCTTCTAAAGACGCGAAGCCGGATTGCCGAACTTCGTATCTCCGACGCCAGATAGCCAGATAGAATGTTCCACAACCGCGCAAGAGGGTCCGCGCGATATCGCTTACGCAACGATCCCCATCTCCCGCCCCTCTTCAGGTTGTACGTGTAACCCTCGCCTTTCGACTAGATCCAATGACCGTCCCCTTACTCACCATCGAACGCTTAACATCCGATGCATTTTTACCCTATGGATGGGTACTGGGAGAGCCCCCCGGAGAACAAAGCGATGTACCGTACTTTGAAAGTAGTGCTTTGAAGCGCTGGCACGCCCATCTGTTCGAAACGGGGACGCCAAACGAAGTGGAAATCCTGTGGACCCGCATCGGCGACGATAACCCATTCGTTCGAACGCTGGAGACACGTCTGCTTACGCAAGAAGTTGTGGTGCCCCTGACAGCCCCACTGATTCAAATCGTCGCCGCTCCGTTGACGTCCCGACTTCCGGATATGCGCTCCCTTAGGGCATATGAGATTCCAGTCGGCCTGGGAACTTGTATCCGCCCAGGCTGTTGGCAAGCGACACGCGTGCTCGCAGGCAGGACAACAGCACTCATGCTTTCAAGACGCTCCACAACCTTCGACCGTGTTGTCCATCTTCACACAGGAGCGCCGACGGCTGAAAGCTCAGAAATGCCCATCTGGCCACACAAGATTGCTACGCGTTCTCCTGCCGCCGAGGCTGAAGACGATCGCGCAGCAGCTTCCGTTTATGCGCTGATGTCGGCGTGGTAGGAGCGATGACTGGACAGGATCGCTCTAACGCCCGGGTGCAGCAACCGAAGGATCTGATTCGTCAATCAGGAGGTGGTCAACCAGGCGTTGGACTGATAGTGACAGCGGCTCATCCTTGACGCAGACGAACATTTGCCGCACAGCCCAGTCGTCCGAAAGGGGGATCAAGGTTAGGTTCAATCCCTGCCCAAAAGTTTGGGCCGCGATCTGAGGAAGTATGCCGACCCCCATCCCGGCTTCGATCATCCTGCAAATGGCCTCAAAGCTTTTGACCTGGACACGTAACCGCAGTGCTTTACCTTCAATCGTTGCAGCTTCCTCGAGTAGAGTCAGCATGGCCGTGTTGCTTTCCAGGACGACAAGATCGTCGTCAAGAAGATCCGCCAGACGCAGATCCTTTGCTTTTGTATCGCGTGACCCAGGAAAGACCGCCACAAGCCGATCGACCTTGTATGGATAGCATCGTAGCCCGTCGACTGCGTGTCGTCCCGGAAACGCAACCCCCACGTCGACCGCCCCTTCGTGGAGGTCACGCATGATCTCAATACTTAGTCGCTCCTGAACTTCCACCTTGATCTCGGGACACTTCTTCGCGAATGAAGCAAGTCCGTATGGAAGATATTGACTTAGTGCTGACGTATTGGCGTGAATGCGCACAATGCCGCGTAGCCCCTTTGCATAGTCCGACAGGTCGGTCTTCAGGCGATCGGCTTCCCGCAGCATCAGGCGAGCATGAAACGCGAGTGCCTCTCCGGCCGGCGTTGGTTCGGTTCCGCGAGGTGTGCGCACAAGCAATTTGACGGAAAACTGCTGCTCTAACAATGCAATGCGTCTGCTTGCAGCGGATAAAGCGATGTGCGATTGCTCCGCCGCCTTGGAAAGGCTGCCGCTGTCAATCGTTCGAAGAAACAGGGAGAGGGAGACCAAATCCGGCAACATGTAGTTGAGTCCAAGTGAAGTCGTCGCACGGAACCGTGCTGAAGCGATGCGGCTTTCTGGCTTCTCACACTGGAGAGCGGCCTAGCCTAATACGCAAACTGAGGCGTCTATTCTATTCGCTTCCGGGAGTACAGCAGTCGCTTCATTACTGGCCACATTCGCAACGCGTCTACCAGCTTCCCGTAGTCGCGACCAACCAATGCGAACACACTTCTCTCACTCGCACTTCGCGCAGTCTATCAGGACATTCAACTAAATAAATCTCCAATTTCGTTGTTTAAAACTGCGCAGTTGACGATACGATAGCAGCATCAACCAGATAGCTTGATTCTTGCAGTAATTAACAATCCTTATAGTAATTTGACGGTGGAGTGAGTCGATATGCGAGTAGTCGTACTTGGGAGCGGCGTCGTTGGGGTAACGAGTGCGTACTATCTCGCGCGCGCCGGGCATGAAGTCGTCGTTATAGATCGCGAGAAAGGGCCCGCTCTTGAGACCAGCTTTGCTAATGCCGGTCAGATTTCTCCGGGCTATGCGGCGCCATGGGCTGCACCCGGTATTCCACTGAAAGCGATGAAGTGGATGTTTCAGAAGCACGCCCCGCTGGCGATCCGCCCTGACGACGACAACAAGCAGTTCCAGCTTCAGTGGATGTGGCAGATGCTGCAGAACTGCAATGCGGAACGATATGCGATCAACAAGAACCGAATGGTGCGGCTCGCTGAATATAGTCGCGACTGCCTGAAAGCATTGCGGGCAAGCACCGGCATTCAGTACGAAGGACGTACAGGTGGGTTGACCCAGCTATTCCGCACGCAGCAGCAACTCGATGGCGCAGCCAAAGATATCGCGGTGCTGAAGGAAGCCAATGTGCCATACGAACTGCTGACGGGATCGGAAGTAGCACGCGCCGAGCCTGCGCTCGCCGCGACCTCACACAAGCTGACAGGTGGATTGCGTCTTCCCGGCGACGAGACAGGTGACTGCCAGCTGTTTACAACTCGTCTCGCAAGCCTGGCGGAAGCGGAAGGTGTCAGTTTCCGATACAACACGCAGGTAGACGGACTTGTGGTCGAGGGTGGCAAGGTCATGGGCGTGCGGCACGGGGCGAAACTCGTACACGCCGATGCATATGTCGTTGCGTTCGGCTCCTATTCCACGAACTTTCTCTCCGGCATCGTCAAGATACCCGTCTATCCGCTCAAGGGATATTCAATCACCGCACCCATCCTCGACAAAGCGTGCGCGCCTGTCTCAACGGTACTGGACGAGACGTACAAAATCGCGATCACGCGTTTTGACGACCGCATCCGCGTCGGAGGAATGGCAGAGATCGTCGGGTTTGACAAGCGTCTGCGCGAAGCACGTCGCGACACACTCGAGATGTGCGTAAACGACCTATTCCCAGGCGGTGGCGACACGGCAAACGCCTCGTTCTGGACGGGCCTCCGACCCATGACCCCAGACGGCACCCCGATCGTCGGCAATACTGCGCTGCCGAATCTTTACCTCAACACCGGACATGGGACACTCGGATGGACAATGTCCTGTGGTTCTGCGCAACTACTTGCGGACCTGATCTCCGGCAACAAACCGACAATCCGTTACGACGACCTGAATGTCTTCCGGTACATGGACGAAAAGCCGGTCCCCGCCGGCTTCCAGTTCAGCTGAGCGCCGTTGTCGACATCGCGAATCACCGAATGCCGGCAGAGCAACACATTCACATCTCGACCGAAGTACAACGGAACGCAATTCTCATTGCAGGTTGCGTCCCGCAAATGAGGAAGTTATGCCGCGCCCGATCACCGCATATATACACCCTGAAGCTGTCAGACATAATCTCCAGATTGCCCGGCAGAAAGCATCCGGATCGCGTGTCTGGGCGGTCGTCAAGGCGAATGCCTATGGACACGGCATCGAACGCATCTATCCAGCCCTTGATGCAGCAGATGGCATCGCACTTCTCGATCTCGACGAAGCAGTACGCGTTCGCGAACTGGGCTGGGAGAAGCCGATTCTCCTCTTGGAGGGTATTTTCAAGCAGAATGATGTAAAGACGGCTGAAGTATTTGGCTTGACTGTGGCAGTACACTGCGACGAGCAACTTGAACTCATCGCGGCAGCCAATCCAGCCCGTTGCATCGACATTAACCTGAAGATGAACTCAGGCATGAATCGCCTCGGATACACACCCCAAGAATTTGGCAGAGCGTGGCAGCGCGCGCGCACATCCGACGGAGTCGGTGCTATCACGCTGATGAGTCACTTTGCGAACGCCGACGAGGGCGAAGTCGACTGGCAGATGGATCGCTTCGACGCGGCAACGAAAGACATCCCAGGCGATCGTAGTCTGTCAAACTCCGCCGGTGTGCTGTGGCACAAGCGAGCACATCGCGAGTGGGTCAGGCCTGGGATCGTTCTTTATGGCGGATCACCCTCAGGCCGTGCGTGTGACATCGCGGAGGTTCCGTTGCGCGCCTCCATGACATTGTCCAGTGAAATTATCGGTATTCAGACAATGCAAGCCAATGATACGGTTGGCTATGCACGAACATTCACGGCCGACCGTGAAATGCGCATCGGTGTCGTCGCGTGCGGATATGCCGACGGATATCCTCGACACGCGCCAACCGGTACACCCATCGCTGTGGACGGAATATTGACACGCACAGTTGGCAGAGTATCGATGGATATGCTAACCATCGACCTCACCCCGTGTCCGTCCGCGACCATCGGTTCTAAAGTCGAGCTTTGGGGTGAACGAGTGAAGATTGACGACGTAGCTTCGTCCGCCGGCACGATCGGCTATGAACTTATGTGCGCGTTGGCCCCTCGTGTCCCGGTGTCCGTCGACAGCCAGGACCTGCGATTCCTGTAGGAGGCGTGCGTGTCCTGGCGGCAGCGGGCGGCACAAGAGTTCGGAACACGATCAAATGGGCGATAGACATAACGTGTCGTAAATTGAGCCTCTGTCATCACGCAACTTTTCCTTTCACCTCGACATGGCATTACGCGTTCGAAGCATCCCGCAAAGGGGGCATGGCACGCTTTCCACTGCTGCCCTTATTGATTTATCGCTTCGCAATCACCTTTGCCTCAGTACATTGCGGACCGAGCATGGCGCCGCATTCCATCTGGGAACAATCGTTCGCACGATGTTTGCATCGTTTTTTCTGTTCGACGCCGGCTACGGTGACGAGAATGTGTTGATATATTCTGAAGTGGATCTCATGTTGAGTGAGCTTGCAACGTCCGCGAAGCTTGACGCTCACTACAGTTTGGGAGCACATGCGGAGGAGCCTACCGCTCGACTGCTCGCGGTCTACGATAATCAACTTCAGACGGCCCCGCTCGTTGAATTGGTCGCGGCACATCAGCGTGCCGAACGCAACTTCCATGCTTCTCCGGAAGAGCGACTATCTATCCCAACACTAATTCAACGATCCAAACGAAGAAGAACGGAGATGCGTCGCATGCAGTCGACAATCATCTCGTAGTTTCACGAACCCTTTTTCGTCCTTCAGCAGTTGTCTCCTCTCTGCGGTCCACGAGAGTTTAGGGGCGTCGCGATTACCCATCGCTTCGCCCCTCTTTTTTAAGAATACTCGTGATCACGAAAGCGAGATCTTGCAGTGAAGATCTCTTTCGTTGCGGGCCATATATTAGTTGAGCACCTTGATCGTCTGCGGTCGACTCTTTTTCACCTTCCGCCAGCGATACATGACGGCCAACCCACCGAACCACGCGGGCATTACACTAAGTGCCTCCGCGGTATCGGGCTCAAGCGCGAGAAGATAGATCATGAACGCAAAGAAGCCGAGACAAGCCCAAGCCATCAAACGACCACCCGGCATCTTGAAGGCGGACTCACGGTGGAGTTGTGGATCTCGGCTCCGATAACGCAGATAGGCAACCAGAATCATGCCCCATACAAAGATGTAGAGAATTGCGGAAACTGTCGTTAAGACCGTAAAAGCGCCCATAACCTCAGGCATGAAATGAATCACGGATAATCCGGCAAGCATGCAGGCGCAAGAAAAGAGTAGCCCACGAACCGGAACCGACGAGCGCGAGAGTTTCATAAAGTATTTTGACCCGTGCTGGCCGGCTGCTAGTCCGAAAAGCATCCGACTGGTGGCGAAGACACCACTGTTCGCAGCAGACATAGCCGACGAGATGACGACTAGGTTGATGACTCCCGCTGCCGCCGGGAATCCTGCCAGTAAGAACAGCTGCACAAACGGGCTTTTGTTTGCGGCGATCGCCGGCCACGAGGATACAGAGATAATGCACGCCAGCGAAAGTACGTAGAAAAATATCACTCGGAGGGGAACAGCATTGATCGCACGTGGAAGCGTGCGGCCGGGATCACGCGTTTCGGCTGCAGTAGTGCCAATTAGCTCGATACCACCGAAGGAGAAAATAGCGATCTGAAAACCTGCGAAAAAACCCGACGCACCGAATGGAAAGACAACTCCTGGATCAACGACGTGGGTCAGCGACGCACGAACGCCGGTAGGAGCAACATAGCCGCTCCCGACCATCACAACACCCGCCACGATTAGCGCAGTGATAGCAAGCACCTTGATGAGGGCAAACCAGAACTCAAGTTCGCCGAACAGTTGGACAGCCACTAGGTTTAGGGTAAGAAGCGTAGCGAGTACGACCAGTGCTGGAAGCCACAACGGTAGATCCGGAAACCAGAAGCGCAGATAGCCGCCGATCACCGTACAGTCTGCAATGGCTACGACAACCCAAGTCATCCAGTATGACCAACCGATAAAATACCCGGCCCACGGCCCGATGTAATGGCTGCAAAAGTCAGAAAAGGATTTGAACTGCAGGTTGGAGAGCAGAATCTCTCCCATCGCCCGCATTGTAAAGAAAAGGAAGAAGCCAATAACCATGTACGTGAGCAAGATTGACGTCCCAGATACACTGATCGTCTTTCCTGCCCCCATGAATAGCCCTGTTCCAATTGCCCCGCCAATGGACATTAATTGAATATGTCGATTTCCGAGGCCGCGGTGCAACGCGCCATGCTCACTTTTCATATGCCGTCTCCGGATAATTATTTTGCAGATGGGCGAGCGCGCTCGGCCGAAGAGTGCACAGCGCGTGCAGCCTTATCGCGCGTCCGCCAAATTTCATCGCCGGTTGGCGTGTGAATGAGCTCACCGAGCTCTGTCGACTGAGAAGCCTGGTTTGCGTAGCGAATCTCTCCGCACGCGGCAGAACTGCTAGCCAGTCATCGTTCCATCAACGACCGCAGTTGCTCTATTTCGTCGCGGCGATGTTCGCTGAGCCCGTGAAATGTGCCTCGAATGGGTGCCAGGATCATCGCGGCGATCTTTCAAATTGAGGAAGGGTTGCTTGCCCTATGAACGCACGCCTAGAATCAGGTCCGCGCCCTTCTCCGCTATCATCAACGTTGCAGCGTAGGTGTTCCCAGATGTAATCGACGGCATGATCGAAGCGTCGATTACGCGGAGGTGTTCAAGCCCATGTACGCACAGCGTATCGTCGACGACTGCCATCGGATCGGATTTCGGGCCCATACGGGCAGTTCCGACCAGGTGATAGCCTGTCGATCCGTTGTGCTTGCAGAACTCCAACATCTGCTCGTCGGTGCTTACGTTAATTCCCGGGACAGTTTCTTCGACGAGATATTTCGAGAGCGTTGAAGAATGAAGGAGTCCGCGAATGATCTTCATCCCCGCGACCATCACCTCCTGATCCACAGTGTGCTGAAGATAGTTGGGTTGAATGACCGGGTCCTCAAATACATTGGTCGATCGAGCGTGCACGTAGCCACGGCTCAAGGGGCGGTGCTGCCACCATCCGCCAGTGACCCCGGGGTAATCGTCCAGTACATAGTGTTTGCCTTCCTTATAGCTACCGGGAACGAATACACACTGCAAATCGGGCGTCTCTACGTTCGCCGCTGACTTACAAAAGAGATGAGCCTGGGAAGGCGTCAAGGTCAGCACGCTGGGCTTCTTCGCCAGCCAGCGCATCACTTGCCAGCCCAATCGTATCCCGCGCGCCATTTCGTTCAGGGTCGTGGTACCCGGCCGGGCGCGCATGACTAATCGCGCAGAATAGTGGTCGCTCAAGTTTGCGCCAACGCCCGGCAGGTCATGAACGATGGGAACGCCCAGCTCCGACAGTAGCGCAGCCGGCCCCACTCCTGAGATCTGCAGCAGGCGCGCCGTGTTTGCCGTGCCCGCCGATATGATCACCTCGCGGCGTGCCTTTACGACTGTTTCTTCCTCACCCTGACGCCGAATGAACGCGACGCCGACAGCACGCTTACCTTCGAACAGGATGCGCTTTGCACGCACGCCCGAAAGCAGTTCAACGTTGCCGCGCTTCAGTGCCGGCGCCAGGAATGCTACGGCTGCGCTCACACGGTAGCCGTTCTCGATCGTGCGCTGGAAATAGCCGACGCCTTCCTGATCACCCGAGTTGTAATCCGGGTTGCGCTTGTGACCGGCCGCAACGGCCGCCTCTATGAACGTTTCCGAGATAGGATGAAACCAATCCATGGGCGTCACGGGAATCGGCCCCGACCGACCGCGAGTTGTACCATTCGTCCCATTGCCGGTATAGCGCTCGAATCGGTTGAAGTAGCGCAATACGTCGTTGTAGCCCCACCCCCGGTTGCCCAGCGATTCCCAGTGGTCAAAGTCTTCGGGCTGGCCGCGTACGATCATCATGCCGTTAATCGAACTTGACCCGCCGATGACGCGCCCTTGCGTGGTGGAGATCTTCCGGCCGCCGCTGCCTTCCGACGGCTCCGTTTTGAATTGCCAAGTAATTTCCGGTTGTGTCAACGTCTTGACGAAACCTGAAGGAATTCGAACGTACGGCCGCAGATCACTTCGTCCGGCCTCGAGCACGCAAACCCTGACCTGCGGATCCTCTGCGAGCCGAGCCGCCAGGATTGATCCGGCTGACCCGCCGCCGACGATCACATAATCGTAGGTTTGGGCATTTGCACTGATTGCGTTCACTCTCTCTCCTATCCGTTCCGCCATTAGCGCCGCGTTCCCGCGCGCTGCGTTGCACTTTCGCTTGCAGGAGGACTTCGCCACCTCGCGAAGAAATCTTACGGGCGCTCCATCATGGGAAAAAGAGATTTAAATTTATCTATAGATGCAAAAGTTGCATCTAAGCCGTCGGTAGATACTAACCCTAATCTCGGCCTCTATCGAGCGACGCAGATACAGCACGGGATGCCGCGCAACTCAATGCTCGCGACAGCGGCGACTATTTTCAGTACGATCAAGGCCGCCTCATCATTACATGCAAATTTTTCACTCCGGAACTCGCCCGGTCGGCCTGCACTGGTAGTGGGCAGGATCACGCGAGACGCGGGCACGAAGCCGGCTCAGCCGTGCCTACTCGGTCCGTAAGGCCAAATGAAGTCGGGAAGACAATGGGCGTAGCGCTCGGCGCGCGCCGTTCGGTGGGTGAATTCCGTCAGAAAAACGCAAAGGCACGAGTCACGGCGCGTCGTCAGTTCCCTTTCATTACGTGCGACCAGCGCGTCGGCGTATCCCCGGTGACCTGCCTGAACACCTTCGAGAAGTGGCTTTGGCTTGAAAATCCACAAGCAGTTGCGATTTCCGCAAGCGGTAACTGATCTGCTCTCAGTAAGGTCATCGCCCGTTCCGTGCGCTGCGCCATCAGCCAGCGATGCGGCGTTTCACCGACTTCCTCCCTGAACGCGCGCGCAAAGTGTCTTACGCTAAGGCCCGCGACTTCCGCCAAAGCAGCAATATCAATCTCCTGATGCAAGTGTGCTTCGACATACTCGAAGATACGTTTCAGCCGCCAGTTAGGAAGCGAAATGTACTTCATCGGACGATCAAGAGCTCCAGCCAGTTGCAAAAGGTGTGCAACCAGTGTGGTCAACGCGCCGTCAACCAAAAGCCGATCAGTGGCGTGACCTCTAGCAGTCCCCTCCCACAGCCGCGTCATCAAAGGCGGCATAAATGAGTCTTCCCAGGTCGATTGCGAAAGAGGAAGGAACGTTTCAGTAAGCTGGTCGGGTGCGGCGGGACCGAGGATCCGACGAACCGTTGACGACGGGATGGTCAGGAGGAGCAATCGGCGCGAGCCTGTAACTCTCCATCGGCTGGTGTTGTCTGCCGGAAGAACAAGCATCCGACCCGGGGCCGCTGCGTCATTGCGCCAGCCATATCCCATGTCCCACGCCCAAGTGTTGTTGGGTGAAGCCGAGAGCGGCAACGCAACTACTGTCTCTGGAACGCTAGGATCAACAAACTCATGATCCCCCTGTTCGACGGTGATCATGTGAAAGTTCAAACGACCCGGAGAGTCACGGTGTTCTTGTGGAAATATTGAGTACGGCGACTTCCGGTAGAAGTCAGCATATCGAATCCAGTCTTCGGTTTGCCTCATGATGCCTGTTCCTATGTGGCGCGGGAATCCACCACCCTGGCGAATCGCAACACAGCCAACGAAAGCTGTCAAGCGCCTGCTCACCGCCGTGTCGATTACATACTACTTAAAACCGCAACGTATGAACTGAAAGGTTTATCTTACGTTTTCCTTTTACCAAATATAGGGAAATAATGGTCTTCCCTAACTTCCGATTTATTTAAAACGGTCGTCATTTTGACGTTTCAGCCATCCTGGACGTCGTTTTCAAAAAATGCCTTTTGGCACATTGACGCGCTTCGTCGCCATCCTCTAAGTTCAATTCCACTGCTCGGGCGGCAATAAATCTTCGAATGCTGTAAGCAAAGAGTCGCTGCTTCCCCTCGACGGTGACCAACAAAGCGACGTCAGTTCAAAACGTTCGTTTGTAGAAGCATTTTCGGCTTCAGACCACATCCCAGCGCGCGATGACTTCCGACCCCTAGCACGATCAGATGTAGCGTTAAAGTAGCCGTAGTTAGTAGTCCTATTATCAGACTGGCAAAGACATCGTCGAAACAGCCATTCAATACCTGAAGTCTTGGAGACAAAGATGGGATCCACCACCGCCACCGAAATTCTCGCGTCACTCGGTACCAATCCGTTTTGGACGCTTCACGAAATCCTGAAGACTGGCCGCTGGGTCGACTTGAGCCACACGGCAGATGAATCGACCCCGCTCTGGTCCAAGTTCACCAAAATGAGCCGCAGTACGCTTTTCAATCTGGAGGAGCACGGCTTTCAGGCACATGTCTTTACCCATGTCGGACAATGGGGCACGCACGTCGATCCGCCCTCGCATTTCCACGGCGATTTGAGGTCTCTGGATCAGTTGGCGGTTCGTGAGCAGTTCCTGCCGCTAGTCGTTATCGACATCCACGCTAAAGTCGCTGCGAACCCCGATTACACGGTCTCAATGGATGACGTCAAGGATTGGGAGCTCCGCAATGGCGCGATCCCGCGCGGAGCCTTTGTTGCTCTGCGAACCGATTGGTCGAAACGCTGGCCCGACCACGTTAGCATGATGAACCTCGACGCGGACGGTGTCTCGCATACACCAGGATGGAGTCGCGAGGTCATCGACTACCTGTTTGACAGTCGGGACGCGACGGCTTGCGGTCATGAAACTCTCGATACAGACCCTGGCGCAGCAACCTCCCGCTCGGACTTTTCTCTCGAGACTCTCGTCCTATCTAAGGACCGGTACCAGGTCGAACTGCTTGCCAACTTGAGCGATGTGCCTGAGGCCGGCGGGGTTGTCGTCGTCGCATTCCCGAAAGTCGCGGGGGCTACCGGCTTCCCCGCACGGGTATTTGCCATCGCACCACTCTGAGCACGATCCAGCACCGTCGTAATTCGACTCACCTTCCTTGAAGGAACGCATCATGTCTACAGATTCTTTCGGCTACAAGCAGGAACTTCAGCGAAGCCTTACCTTCGCTGACCTGGTCATCTACGGGATCGTCTTCATGATCCCAATTGCGCCCTTTGCGATCTACGGCTATGTCTCCGATGCGTCGGGCGGGATGGTTCCGCTCGCGTACATCATCGGGATGGTCGCCATGTTCTTCACCGCACTGAGTTACAAAGTACTCTCCGAAGATTTCCCGATCGCCGGCTCGGCTTACGCCTATGCTCAGCGCGGTATCGGCGAAACCGCGGGCTTTATCGCGGGTTGGATGCTCATCCTCGACTACCTCCTGATTCCAGCTCTCACCTATGTCGTCGCGGCAGCTGCTCTTTCGCAGATGTTCGAGATGATTCCCCGATGGGTATGGATTGTCGTGTTTCTGGGGATTGGCACAATCACGAACTACTTCGGCGTTCAAGCTACCGCTGCAGTCAACAAGTTTTTCATGTATGCGCAGATGATTGTGTTGGTCATCTTCTCCTTCGTCGGCCTCTGGGCACTCTATCACGGCGTAGGAGCTGGACATCTCACGCTTAAGCCGCTCTTCCAGCCTGAAGTCTTTAAAAGCGAACTCGTCTTCTCTGCAGTCTCGGTTTGCGCACTCTCATTTCTCGGCTTTGACGCAATCTCCACGCTTGCCGAAGAGGTAAAGGGTGATAGCAAGAAGACCGTTGGTAATGCGACTATCGCAGCACTTTTGCTGGCCGGCGCGCTTTTCGTATTGCAAACCTGGATTGCCGGTGACCTCGCAAACGGCATGAAGTTCAAGTCAGCTGATACGGCGTTCTATGAAATCGCAGAACTGGCTGGCGGAAAGCCGCTTGCGATGCTGACGTCCCTGGCCACCGCCATCACGTTCGGCCTCTCGTGCTCGATCGTCTCCCAGGCTGCAATCGCCCGCCTTCTGTATTCGATGGCTCGTGACCGCAAGATGCCTGCGATTTTGGCGTCCATCCATCCGAAGCATAAGACACCGAATGTCGCGCTGATCCTGATCGCTGTTATCTCGCTGGCAATCTCGCTCGGGTTTCTTGATCACCTCGACACGCTGACGAACTTCGTGAACTTTGGTGCGTTGACTGGCTTCATGATCCTGCACATTACTGTGGTTGTCCACTACGTCGGCCGCAAACACTCCCGGTCCCTGTTCAAACACCTGGTCTCCCCTGTAGCTGGCTTCTGCATTCTCGGTTATGTCCTCTATTCGATGGGCGCAGCCACCTGGGAGCTGGGTGTGAGCTGGTTCGGCGTAGGCATCGTGTATTACCTAGTCCTCACCCGCGTTCTGCGCCGCGACATTCGTCTCGAAGTGTAGAGATTAAAGCGGATTTGCCTGGGCATGCGAAGCGTCTTTCCGGCGCGCCCAGGTGTGATAGTCAAAACTTCAATAAACAACGACATTCAAAAAGTATCTGGAGATTTGCCAAGTGAAAAAGTTCGTTTTCCAGTCGTCAGCCCTTTGTCTGGCAGTGCTCGGTTCCCCCGTGCATGCACAAAATAACGTGACGCTCTATGGCATCATCGACACGGGGATTGCATACGTACATAACTCTGGTGGAAACAGCACTCAGATCACGACAATGTCCGGCAGTCTCGCAGGCTCCCGCTGGGGTCTTAAGGGTAACGAGGATCTCGGCGGCGGCCTGAAGGCCATTTTCCAGCTCGAAAACGGCTTCGACCCGACGAATGGAACGTTGGGTCAGGGTAGCCGGATGTTCGGACGTCAGGCGTATATCGGTCTCAGCGACGAGAAGCTCGGTACCGTGACATTGGGGCGTCAGTATGACCCGATCGTCGACCAGGTTCAGCCGTTGACGGGTGACAACTACTTCGGCGCAATGTTCGCTCCGCCCGGCGACTTCGATAACTACGACAACAGCATTCGCATCAACAATTCAGTGAAGTGGGTGAGCCCCTCCTGGGGCGGGGTTACCGTTGAAGCTCTCTACTCTTTCGGCGGTGTCGCGGGCTCCGTTGGCTCGGGGCAGACCTACAGTGCTTCCGCCGGGTATAACAACGGTACTCTGGGCATCGCTGCCGGTTACATGCACATAGACTACGGCAACGCACGTCTGGTCACGCGCCCCGCCAGCTCGGCCGATTCTTTGTTCAACAGCGCCGTCAACAGCGCTTATGCATCTGCCCGAAGCGTGAACAGCACGCGGGTCGGCGGCCAATATGTACTGGGGAGCGTGACACTCGGCGCGGCCTACAGCTTTACCGAGTACAATCCTGACGCTTCGTCGGCTTTCACGTCGTCCGAGAAGTACCAGAATGCATCCGCATTTGGCATCTGGCAGGTCGCCCCGAACTTCTCTCTTGGCGCGGGATATAACTATACGAAGTCGAGTGGTGACTCGTCTGCCAAATACCACATGTTCAGCCTCGGCGCAGACTACAACCTGAGCAAGCGTACCGACGTCTACGCAATCGCGGGCTATACGCATGCCTCGGGACAGAACGGTGCAGGCGAGGCCCAAGCGGTTGTAGGTTCCTATGACATCGACGCCGGGAAATCGTCGCAAGTCATCACCGTCGTGGGATTGCGCCACAGCTTCTGATTTTCCCGTCTCAGTATCGTTGGATCTCCGCGCCTTAGCTTGAGATTGCCTGCGAGTGGCGTTTCGCACACGTTGCGGTCGACAACGACCGTACGTGTGCATTTTTTACCGCAGTTGAGGCAACCATCTATTTTAGCGACGTTGGCTTCTCCATTTTGGAGACACTACACGACTCGCTGAACATACAATTTCTGGATGTTCATCTAGTTGGTTGAAACTTCATGGCTTACCTGCGGGACGAAGCGCGCTCCGTCATTACGGTACCTCATCTGATAGCCATGCGCAGGCGTGGTGAGAGAATCACGATGCTAACGTGCTATGACGCAACCTTCGCGGCGCTCCTGGATCGTGCCGGTGTCGATATCGCTTTTATAGGTGACTCACTCGGCAACGTGCTGCAGGGACATTCCAACACGCTTCCCGTAGATATCAATGACATCGCCTATCACACTGCCTGTGTCGCGCGGGGTACTCGCCGCTGCATGATCGTCGCCGATATTCCTTTCGGCTGCCTGGGCTCTCCAGAAAAGACCTACGGACACGCGGTTCAGTTGATAAGGTCCGGTGCACATATGGTCAAGCTGGAAGGCGGAGCTTTCCTGTCGAGTACCATCCGTTTCCTCGTGGAACGCTCGATTCCTGTGTGTGCCCATATCGGTCTCACGCCACAATCGGTTCATGCGCTAGGCGGTTTACCGTGCAAGGCAAGACGGACGTGGCCGCCGCGGGTCTCAGCAAAGACGCACAGGCTGTGGAAGCGGCCGGTGCACAGCTCCTTGTGTTGGAAGCCGTGCCATCTGGTGTCGCCGCGACCATCACTGACCAAATCCGAATTCCTACCATAGGCATCGGCGCTGGTCCAAGATGTTCAGGCCAAGTGCTTGTGCTCCATGACATGCTGGGCATATACCCCGGGCAGGCGTCGCGTTTCGTCAAGAATTTTATGAATGGCCAACAAACCGTCCAGAGCGCCATTCAAGCTTTTGTTCGAGAAGTAAAAGAAGGCATGTTCCCCGGCGAAGAACACTCCTATTGATAGAGGAAATTGCCGTTCACTTCGGCTCCCTGGCCGCCGCGTCCAGAGAATTGAGCGGTCGCCAATCTCATCGCGATGCCCGGATCAAGTCGATGACGCTTCCGTCGCGATACTCGACTACTCCGACGACTTCCGCTCCTTGCACGCGCGATGTGGGCTCGCCTGCCAGCGCACGGGCGGCGCAAAGCATCTCATCTATCTGCATCAGTTCGATTCCCGCGGCGTGAAACCGGTCGATTAGATCCGTTCGCCCCGGGTTAACGGATATACCGACCTCTGTTACCACCGCGTCGATGGTCTCGCCGGGCGTCGTCAAGCAGTCGACCTTCCCAACAACCTTGGCACCCGCCCGAGAAGACAGTCTAGTCGTCACAATCGCGAGCTTCGCCCCGGCGGCCGTATCAGCATGTCCCCCTGAGCCGCCGAGGATCATGCCGGAGGAGCCGGTGGTAACATTTACATTGAAATCAACATCTACCTCTGACGCCCCCAAAATCATCACGTCAAGCTGGTTGACAACTGCTCCACGGCTATGAGGATTCGCATACATGGACGCTGACATCGCCTGGTGCCTGAAATCACGCCTGTAGGATTCCACCGCGCGCAAGTCGAAACACTGAACGTCAAAAATTGTGCGGAACAGCCCCAACTCTAGCATTTCCACAAGCGCGCCGGTCACACCGCCTGCCGCAAAACTTCCCTGCACCTGGTTGCGCTGCATTAGCCCCTTCACGTACTCGGCTACCGCAATTGATACTCCACCCGCGCCGGTCTGGAATGAGAATCCATGTTCAAGCAATCCTGAGGCTTCGATAAGGCGAGCGGCCGATTGTGCGATCTGGAGACCGACCGGCTCGGTCGTGGGTTTTGTCGTCCCAGAAAGAATACCGGCCGGATCGCCGATGGAATCAACAACCACGACAAAATCTACCTGATCCTGGAAAATATCGACCGGACATAACGGATAGGGTTGAAGGTAATCAGTTACCGCTACGACGCGATCCGCGTATTGCGCATCAACCATTGCATATCCCAGCGGACCGCACGCAGCCGGACCGTCGACGCCGTTCAGATTGCCGTAGGGATCCGCTGCCGGCGCGGCGATGAACGCTACGTCAATATGCAATTCACCCGACTCTATTGCCCGGGCTCTGCCACCGTGCGTCTGAAACACGACGGGATTCGAAAGAAGCCCGGACGACACGGCGTCCGCCACAGGACCCGACATATACGCGGTAAGAATCCGAGCTACAACGCCGTTGCGAATATGCTCGACCAACGGCGCATGCACACCAAATATCGAACTCGTGGCGATCGTCAGATCTTTGATTCCTCTACGCGCGGCAACGGCGAGAACCATGTTGAGCACCTGGTCACCGTTTCGCAGATGATGATGAAAGGAGATGGTGTCACCGCTCTTCAGTTCGCACGCGTCAATTGCGGCCGAGATATCCTCAAGGCGCTTTGACCGGCCATGCCCTACAGGATGAACCTGCCTAGTCGCTCGCGTGACGAAAGTGCGGGTAGTTGCTGGGCCCACATAAGGGCTCACAATTCCGTAGCCGGGAATTGAAGCGGGAATCTCCCGTCCGTTAGCTGTCTTCACGATTCTCCATGATTTTTGCGGACACCCCCCAACGGCGCGTCCTTCTGTTCGTCTGCGGACGGACCTGTACAGCGACTCACAGTGCAGACAGTGGGGAGCGCAAGGCGATGGTGGCCTGCTCAATCTGTCTCAATCGGTGCAGGAAGATTGCAACGTGCGCTTTCCAAACTACGGACAACGTGCCCATTGGGCGATCCACTAGGCGTCCCGTTCTCCAATTCTATGCGAGCGCCGACCTTCCCGGAATTGGAACGTCGACAACGTAGCTTCGCAAACTTCGAAGACGAATGGAAGTGAGCAAATGAAAGGCTGCGCGGATGCGTCGAAGCGGCCGCACAGTTTTATCTCAGATCGGACGCCTTTTTTCTAAAACGGTCGCCATCCCTATCGTTCCCGTAGCAATCGATGTTCGTCGAGTTATGGATCGGCAATCATGCAACCCGGTGATGTTGTAGTGGCGTGAAACTCATGCCCACTGCCGAGACATCGCTGTACAAATGCAGGGGCCCGGACAAGCTCTTACGCAACCGAGTCAAAGTTAAACACTGGAGGAGATGTAGGATGAAGGCAAGAATTCTGACCACCACGTCGATTGCGGTTGCGGCAATTGCACCTTTTATGCAAAGCGCGTACGCCGATGAGACGGTGACAATTGGCCATGTCGCCCCGCTTACAGGTGCGATCGCCCATTTGGGCAAAGACAACGAAAACGGCGCCCGTCTCGCGGTGGAAGAGATCAATGCCAAAGGTCTTGTCATCGCTGGCCAGAAGGTCAGCCTGCGACTCGACGCACAAGACGACGCAGCGGATCCCAAAACGGCAACCCAAGTCGCGCAGAAGCTCGTCGACGACAAGGTCGTCGCTGTGGTGGGGCACCTTAATTCCGGAACCTCCATCCCGGCTTCCCGAATCTACAGCGAAGCGGGGATCACCCAAATTTCCCCTTCGTCTACCAATCCCGTCTTCACCCAGCAAGGGTTCAAGACGACGTTCCGGGTGGTCGCGACTGACGCACAGCAAGGACCCGCATTGGCCACTTATGCGGTTAAGCAACTGAAGATCAAATCCGTAGCGATCGTCGATGATTCAACGGCATATGGCCAAGGTCTGGCAAACGAGTTCGAGAAAACGGTCAAGAGCCTTGGCATAAACGTAACGTCGCGGAATGCCACCAACGACAAAGCCGTCGATTTCCGCGCAATTCTGACGAAAATCAAGGGTGAAAATCCGGACGCGATTATGTATAGCGGGGAGGATGCGACCGGTGGACCGTTCAGCAAGCAGGCTGCGCAACTTGGCTTGCGATCGAAAATCCTCGCTGGCGATGGCGTTTGCTCGGACAAACTGCCTGATCTTGCCGGTACCGGCGCAGAGCGTGTTGTCTGCTCACAGCCGGGAACCGCACCAGAAAAGATGCCAGGCGGGAGCGCTTTCAAGGCGAAATATCAAAAGCGCTTCGGTCAGGGCATGGAAATCTACGCACCTTTTACTTACGACGCAGTGTATATCGTCGTCGATGCTATGCGTCGTGCGAACTCGACCGACGCGTCGAAGATCCTCTCGGCGATGCCCACCACGGACTTTCAAGGCGTAACCGGAGAGACGACATTCGACCCGAAAGGTGACCTGAAGCACGGGGTGATCTCGATCTACAGTTATAAAGGCGGCAAGAAGTCGTTCATTGATGAAGTGAAGATGTAATGACCACGTGGCGACTCCAAGCTCGGTTCCGGAGTCGCCTCTTCGAGGCGCAACCGCTAGGAGTTGTCGCCGGTTGAACCCAGCACTGCGAGCCTCCCGATGACAGTTCCTCTTCTCCGCGTCGAACAACTCACCCCTGAAGCCTTCTCTCCTTATGGTTGGGTCCTTGGTAAGCGGTTATCGGCGTCTGCGGAAGACCCTCTCTTCCAGAGCGAATCGCTCTCGATGTGGTGCGAACATCTCTTCGATGCAGGAACAGCTAACGAAACGGAAATATTGTGGGCCAGCTTCGGAGACAAAAGCGACCTTGTCCAACAGTTAGAGGTGCGGCGATTAACGCAGGAGGCGATGGTACCTCTGACTGGATCGCTCATCCAAATCGTTGCGTTTTCACAGGCGACTCGCATTCCAGAAATGAGTTCGCTAAGGGCGTTTGAGATCCCCGTGGGAATGGGCACGTGCATTCGCCCGTGGTGTTGGCATGCTACGAGAACACTCTCCGGTCCGACGACTGCCTTTATGCTCTCCAGACGTTCGACTTCATTCGATCTGATAGTTCACCTGCATACGGGCGCGCCGTTGAGCGAGAGCGCAAGCATACCAATCTGCACGCACAGGCTCGTCACTTCGACTCCGCTGAACCAAGGATCAGACGGGACCCTGCGAAACGACGCGACCAACCAAACGTCGTCGGTGGCGAAGGAAACCGCCGCCTACCTTGTCTCGTGAGCAGAACACAAACAGGCCCGTCGTCTGAAAGCAAACGAAGTCTTGTCTCAATCTCAAGATTCGTGTCGCGGCTTTTCTTGTTGCTATCGGATGCGCAAATCGAGGCCGGTCCATCCGCGAGAAGGTGTTCCAATAGTCGCTGCACGGAGCGGGAAAGCGGTTGGTCTCGAACGCACAGATACATCTGCCGCACCGCCCATTCGTCCGAAAGTGGGATCAATGTCAGATTCAATCCCTTTAGAATCTCGACGGAGGGGCCATGTTCAGCCGGGCTGGTCGCGAGACACGCGGCTCCGCGTGCGACGCGTTCTGCGCCTCGCTGAAATGACGCATACGAAGATCAGCCTGGTGTTTGGTCGCGGGTAAGGTGCAGGCGACGCAAAGAGTCGGCGCGCGCGTCGGTGCGTCGCAGGACTGCGGGACACGTGCCGGATCGCACCGCTTGCTCACCTGTCCACAGTTGATTTGCAGTGTGCTTCGCACGTACGAGCGCAAATCGCTCAGTGGAAGTGCCTATGTCGACCAGTCCATGCGCGAGCCTCAGCAGGCGGAAGATCACCGAAATGGGCGCTAACGGCCCAGCAAGCAAAGGCACCGACAGGCGCACTTCACCGGACGCGTGAGTCCGGGCCAGACCTCCATAAACGAGCCGCTCGGCAGTTTCGCCGAAAAGCGCGGCATAACCCGTGTCGATTGTCGAAACGCGACCGCGACAGTTGTGCTGCTCGCCAAGGCGACCGGTGGATAGGGGACGGAACGCTAGCATGATCGATCAGTACTACTGTATCGAGCCGTACGCGCCATCTCTTTAAATTGGGGCCACTTCATGAAAACGCAGCGAAGGACGCTGTTTCGCACGCGCCCGGGGAAGAAAGATGAACGGTTTTCATCTATTCAATAATGATTTTCACTTTGCTGCGATGTACGAGCCCTATACCATAGCGTGGACGATCATGTCGCGAGTGCGTTCCAGGATTTCATCTGCACAGGCGTTTCGTCGAACGTTGAACGGGATTGCGCAGCGATGCGTTGCATAGTGACGTTGAAAGTTGGAGAAAATCATGAACAGGAGCAACGCACTGACTGCAAGCGCGCTGTCTACGGCGACTAGCCTTCGACCACCCAAGCAACCCTCGCACAAAGATCTCGACTATCCGCCGGCAGCACTCGAATTTGGAAAAATTCGCGAACTATTGCAGTCCTTTGCGGACGATGCAGATTTCTCCATGAATCTAGCACGAGGAATCAGCATTCTTAGGGTATTTACGATTGCAGATCGTGCGTTGGGAAATAAAGAAATATGTGAGCGAACGGGACTCCCTAAAGCGACCGTATCGAGGCTATGCTATACGCTCACTCAACTCGGATGCTTGACGCGCGATCCGATATCTCAAAAGTTTGTCTTGGGATGGGGCGTGCTTGCGATGTGTCATCCGCTTCTCGGAAAAATTCAAATCCGCCAGGCAGCACGCCCATTAATGGAAGAACTGGCCACGACAACAGGGTGCACTGTAAACCTAGGGATCCGTGACCGAAATGACGTCGTTTATATCGAGAGCGTTCGCGGAGATAAGGGAAATCGGTTCACTCCTGATATTGGCATGCATGTTCCCTGGATTGCGGCTGCTATCGGACGAGCACTGATCCTTGGCTACTCAAGAGGATCCAGGGAATCGCTGGTAAATCAGTCAAAAGTGCAAGAACCGAAATTGTTCGAGATCTATAGCTCGATCTGGGAAGCCGATATTAGACGTCACGGGCGGTTTGGTTACTGCGAGTCAGAAGGCGATTGGCTCAAGGGCGATTACGCTATCGCTATGCCCGTGCGCTGTCCCGCGTCTGAAACGCCGATAGCGATGAGCTGTACGCTTTTTGGAGGTAAGGAAGCAGGTATCCGCCTTCGAAACAAAGTGTTGCCGCACCTTCGAGAAAAGGTCAACGCATTGGAAGAAAAGATGCTTCTGACAGAAGCTCGGCGCGAGAGAAGGATATGACTTATCATTGGCCGTTTAGCGTAATCGCCATCAAAGCGATCTGTGCGACTGAAAATGATAGGTCTGCTTTTAGAGCGAAAGAAACAGAATAGCGCAAAATCTCGCAATTCAATATTCTTCGCGCCGCGACCGAACGTCTATATCTTAAAAGCAGACCCGGAATCGTCAAAACGCTGTGTTCGTACCCGCAATACCGACAAAACTGGATCTGGCCGCGGCCCCCCATTTGCCGTTAACTTTAGTCAAAATATAAAGCGATTCCGCGTGAAGTATCAAAGCCCCGTTGGCGTCATGGCGATCGAAATGGACAATGAAGTGCAACTTATCATTTGAAGCTTGCACCATCTCCAACTTCGTGTGCGAGGAACTGCTCCAGCCGGAACTATCAGCGAGCTGCTTGGCGTCGTTAGAAGCAGCGTATTCTTCAGGGGTATCCCACGTTTGAATCTGGCCGCCCGCAATCCGCACATGCGGATAGTGCAGTGTTTCGGCCCAAGCCTTTGCATCTCCAGAGTTGAATGTGTCCAAAAACTTCTTCAAACATGCGCAGCCTTCGTTCAGGAGCTGTTCAGCGTTGCCGCTCTGCCTATCCACATTATCACTGATTTTGGTTTCCACAACGACCTCCAATCGATCGACGTCAAACGTCTTCTGTTAAGTAGCGGGCGAATTCGCAAGTCCTATTGAAACATCGATAATGGATTCCGAAATCACACGTTTCGATACGTGGAACCGTCGAGGGTAAGTACGGGTTCGACAAGGCGCACCCGTTCTGGCGACGAGAGGAGAGTCCCTCTATCAGCACTGGATACTCAATTGAAAAGCGCCGAAGCGTGCCCGCTCCGATCAAACACCGGAGTGCCGCACCGTCGATCTTCGGTCACTTCCAACATTGGTGCACTGCACGTCCGCCTTGAAGTCGCAGCTCATATCGGCGTCTCACTCGAGTGCTGGCCTGCCAGCGATCAAGCGATCCGCCTTCGCGGTCTTATCAAGGTGCTGTGGCGGACTAGAAACTTCCGGCCCGCGAGTCAGGATTTCTACGTACTAGTTTCGATAGTCGGAACCGAGCGTCCGAAGGGCTACGCGGAATGTTTCAATCGTCCCGCAGTCATCGAGATGGCTATCCATCTCAGATGAGTCGAAATCGCAACCGCTTCAAGGGGCTCTGCCGAGTTGCTGCAAGCATTTTTATCCAGAATTATCGAATCTGAACAATGGCGGCAAAGTCCGCGATTTTCACTCAGTGAGAAACCATTTCATGAAAACAGTCGCTATGAGCAAAACCGTGGAGACGTCCAGCCGCGGTTGGACCCGTCACGACACGGTTTGGACGCTTGGTATTTATGGGTGTGCAGTTGGTGGTGGCTCCCTTTTTTGGCCGGTTACGTTGGGTGCACATGGTTTCTGGCCAATGGTATTGCTAACTTTGCTGGCATTTCCGGTAACTTACTTCCCCTATCTCGCACTGGCTAGATTTGTTCTTGCGGGTGCGACGCATGGGAAGCACTCTGGAAATGTTTTGGATACCACAAACGAATTTTTGGGGCCTAAGTGGGGAAGATTTCTCACTGCGACCTACTTCTTTACGGTCTTCCCGGTGATGATGATCTATGCAATCACCATCACCAACACACTGATCGATTTCTCAAAAACTCAACTGCACATAGACGACGTGTCGAGGTGGGTCGTTGCGCCGGTCAGCATTGCCGCATTGATGTTGATTGTGCGCTTCGGCACGAATGTTATCGTTCGGACTATGAGCATGATTGTCGCCCCGTTCATCATATCGATTGTGTTTTTCGGATTCCTAGCTGCCGCACATTGGAATTTCTCAATCGTTTCAACAGCCAGCCAGGTGCCGACTATCAAGCTTCTTTCGAGCAGTATCTGGGATGGTTTGCCAGTGACAGTTTTTGCGTTCGCTTTCACCTCCATCGTCTCAAGCTTCGTCGTTGCGCAGAAGGAACACTACGGTCAAGCTGCGCGGACTAAAGTCCCCCGTATTCTCTTCGCTGCAACTGCCCTGGCCGTTTCCACGATGGCTTTCTTTTCCTGGAGCTGCATTTTCGCACTGTCGCCGCAAGAGCTCGTAACGCTCAAAGCCAGCAATCTCACGATTCTTTCTTTCTTGGCCAGAAAGTTCGACACACCGGCGTTGGCGATCGCTTCGCAGCTGATAGTTTTTACCGCAATCATCAAAGCGTTTCTTGCGCACTACCTCGCAACGGAGGAAAGCGCGCGAAGCTTCGGGAAAAACTTTCTGCGCTTATCCGATTCGACAGTAAGCGGCAAAAGCTTCTCGTGGCTTGTGATCATTAGTGTCTTTGTGATTACCGTCGGGGCGGCTATTTATAACCTGAACGTAATCAACTTGATAACATCGCTGTTCGTACCCGCAAACGTCTTTATTGTCTATTTCCTCCCGCTCTACGCTCTTTTTAAAATTGAGGCATTGGCTCCGTACAGACGCAAACCCACAAATCTCCTAGTGTTGGCTGTTGGTTTGTTTTGCCTGGCAAGTGGTGTTCTGTCGATTATCGGAAAGCTCACCGGCTGAGTCAATAAGACAGACGCATCTTATCTTCCAAGCCCTCAGTTGTCCCTCTCATAGTTCCTCCTCCAGAACCGTTTCACCTGACAGACGCTGGCCCGTGATAATAGCAGCATGGTCATCCGGTCATTTACGATATACACCTATTTCCAGGATAGCCCAAAATGAGTTTTACATCCCGAAATGAAGCGGCTGCGGCACTTGATCCGAATCCGTTTTGGACCCTTCACGAAATCCTTAAGGCCGGGCGCTGGATTGACCTTAGCCACACAGCCGACGAGTCAAGCCCACTGTGGTCCGGCTTTACCAAGATGAGCAGGAGCTGCCTCTTCAACCTTGATCAACACGGTTTCCAGGCGCACGTGTTCACTCACGTGGGGCAGTGGGGAACGCATGTGGATCCGCCATCTCATTTTCATGGTGACCTACGGACGTTGGACCAATTGGAAGTGCGCGAACAACTACTGCCCCTCGTTGTAATCGACATCCATGCCAAAGTTGAGCATGATGCGGACTACACGGTGTCGATGGACGACATCAGAGAGTGGGAGCTTCGCAACAACGCAATCCCTCGGGGAGCGTTCGTGGCACTGCGTACCGACTGGTCTAAGCGATGGCCCGATCACGCGAGCATGCAAAACCTCGATGCCGAAGGTGTCTCCCATACTCCCGGTTGGAGCAAAGAGGTAATCGATTATCTCTTTGATGTCTGCGGCGCAACCGCCTGTGGCCATGAAACACTTGACACAGACCCCGGCTCCGCGACATCTCGCTCCGATTTCTCGCTCGAAGGACTTGTTCTTTCGAAAAATCGATACCAGATTGAATTGCTCGCTAATCTATGCGAGCTGCCGGAAGCCGGAGCTCTTGTCGTCGTCGCGTTTCCAAAGGTCGCGGATGCCACTGGGTTCCCAGCGCGTGCCTTCGCTATCGCGCCTGCGTGAAATGTTCGGCCCGGTCATTAGCTTAACGAAACGAGACCTCTGTCCAGCGACACTGGGGACACGTTGCGACGGAACGCCGTTCGTTGCTGACAGTGCGATGCTTTCAACGAAGATCCTAATACGTAAGCCCGATTAATGCGGCTTGGAGCCTGCGACCAAATACGGCATATTTTGACAACCCGTCGCTCATCCTGACATGAAAAGAGCCCCTCGCTCGCTGCATGCTTCTGGATAGAAGCAGTGCACTATCCGGCTGCTGCTGCAATGCTAGTCCGTGCCGGGGTACTTAAAGTGGGTGGGGCATATGCAACAGCAGGTTTCCGGGAGGAATAGTAGCCAAGAGATCGCCTCCATTCAACCGCGCTAGCACACCGCGGATAGGCGAGCGCTATGGGCGCACTGCAGCCTGAAATACGTCTTCGCAGATCATTGCAGCGATTCCAACAACCTATCAGCGACGTGGGCAGACCATGCTGCGATCGACAGACTCGGTGGAGCTCCAGGTGGCTCGGGTAGCGCGGCGGCATCTGTCACATATAGCCCAGGATTGTCAAAAACCTCGCCGTTTTCATCGACGACACCATCCAGATTCGACCTACCCAAACAAGCGCCCCCGATGGGCTGAACTGTTATGGGAGCACCAGTAGCGTACACCTTTGTTTTCGTTGAAGCCTCTATACTCCGTATTTCATCGGAAATCTCCTGATAAACATTATTATCATTTTTGTTATACCGGATCTTGAACTTACCCCGCCTCATCGTCATTAAACCATTGCCCTCATCTCCCCCAATAGCAACAATAAAGGAGTTCTTGCGCAGCCACTTTCTTAAAAATTCCGGAAGTGGCACCTCTTCGATACCCTGAATGCTCGCACGGAGCATTTGTGCAGATTTGCTTAGTGAGTCTTTTGTTCTGAAAGGTCCGCAGAGCGGCGTACCAATACTAAGATCCCTGTCGCTGTTCTCCTTCCAAAAGCCAAAAAACCCGCCATTCGTGCCAAATCCATAGCCCAACCGTGGCATGCCATCCAGGCCATGATCAACATCGCGGCTCTTCATTAGCAAACGTACAGTATTTACGCCACCGGCCGCCAGGATGACGCTTTCCGCGAGCACTCGTTCGTCCTGTCCGCTTCGATGGTCTCTATAACGGACTTCATATCGCATCTTGCGCTCACCTTCCCCTCTTAGTTTGTGAATCGACTTGACCTCACACAGATCGCGTACAACCAAGCCATACTGTATTGCTGGCCAGATGACCGAGAAATCCAAAGTTGTTTTCGCCCCGGACGGAGATCCGAGAAAGCTATTATTCCGCATGTCGCACTCCCACCGCTCAACCCCGTGCTCCGCCGTGACCTTCGTCGCCTGTCCAGGTTTCTTGGGCAAAAGGATGCCAATGGGTGCATTTCTTAGCCCTGCATTCGACAGCTCGCCCTTGTAATTGGTTTGATCAAGTTTGTTTGGGACCATATCATCGGGAAATATGGGCCTTGCGTTGAGCAGGGTAAGAATCTCGTCATAGTAGCTTTCCATGTGCTCTTGAGAAATCCGCGGATGTCGATTATCCCAGTACGTGGGGTCGAAAGGTCTACCCAACACTGCCGCATAGATATGACTACCTCCCCCAACATTTGAAGAGCAAATCACATTGATGCCGTCACCGAGATATGCCTCGACAAACCCTCTTTTATTAATAACCATCTCGCCTGCAAAAAGACTAGCCCTAACGGATCTCAAGCCATAGGTAAATGCATGCCGCCCTTGCGGGAGAGGAGCCAAGTCTTCGATGTCAGTCGACTGCATCGGAACCGTGTCTCGCCACGGACCGCGCTCTAGCATCAGAACGTTTCTGTTCGCTTCCGCTAGTTTTTTCGCAGCAATGGCTCCCCCAAACCCGCTCCCTATGACCAACACTTCAACCTGATCGTCCATGGCTGTTCCTATTTCCGAAGAACTCAGACGTCGCCTGAGCCCAAGCTGCTAGCGTGCGACACGAGACGTCGAACGAATCTGGCTTCAGACGTGGGCTCGCACGCATCAACGCGCTACCCGCCGCTTCAACGGCCGCGGCAGTCGCCGCCGACACGTCTCGAAGCTAGGCGCATTGGGCACCTATGGTCCAAGTCCTTGGCCACCAATCCATCCGGGGCGAGGCGGTTCCGGAGCAATCCTTGGGCTTCGTAGACCGCCTCGTTTAGCAGATTTGCGACCTCAGTGGAGGCTACCGCTCGTCATACAGCTTCAACGCAAGCAGTCCTTGCCCATATGCAGCGCCGGCACGCATGGCAGCTGCGATCATGCACACCTCAGCAATTTCCTCACGAGTGGCACCGTGCCGTTTCGCCCCTGCTGTATGCAAATCAACGCAGAGCGGGCATTGTGTTGTAAAGGCAACACCTAATGCGACGAGCTCCCGATACTTGTTGGGAATGTGCCCATCTGCGCGCGCAATGGCGTCGTGGTGAAACGCTTTGAACGTCTTCCCATCTGGCCCGGCGAGCCGGAACAGTTCTTCTGACAGGTTAAGGTCCGATCTTTCTTGGTAGCTCATTTTTCACAATTCCTATTTGGATACCAGCGTTAACGTGAGCGCATACAAGAGCGCGTTAACAACAGTAAAGTGACCATGCCGGCTCCGCAAGGCAGACGTGCTTTGTCGGATATATAGATAATCTTTATCTTGCGCAGTCTCGAACATCCCTAGTCTGAGATTTTCGATAAATTGGTTGGACTAAAGCCCGCGATTCACATGCACGAGCTCCGCTACCCCGACGAGCGGCATGAGACGCTCAACTGCAAAGGAAGAGCGCTGCCCGTCCACTGGCACGCCAGTGACTGCGCGTGTTGGCAAGCGCATTCCCAAATAATTCCCTCTAGGATCCAGACAGATCGATGCAGCAGACTGCTTGGGCTGCGCGGGATGTGGCTACAGCGTGGTCGGCGCTGAAGCGCCTCATCTCCTGCATCCCATCGCTGACGAGCTGCACAGGCAGGTCAGTTTCAAGCCTTCAACCCTGTGAGGGCGCTCAAATCTCGTTGCGTCGCACCGAGTTGTCGCCAACCGAAGCAGGCTCGTACAGGCGAGGAACCGTTTGGTCTGGCGCGATGTACCGCGTCATGCGCGACCAATCTAAAGATTCTCTTTCAATCGAAAACAGAATATCTCATTTGCGAGTGAGCGTTGTAAGTTGAACAATAGCTGAGTTATTTGAAGCCTGTTCTGACCGACGCGCGTCTAGCGACGTCAGAATTTTCAACCGCGAAGAAATTATGTTTCACCCGGCTCACAGTGCAAGCCTGGACGGACAACACTCCTCACGAGAGATCAGATGTCGAAAACAAAAAATGCGATCACGCTCGGCGCGATCGCGGTCGCAGGCCTCAGCTCGCTATCGGCGGCGTACGCGCAAGTTTCGACGAGCGGATACGTCCTACCGATGAATCTCGCGTTCGAAGCGGCGCTCGAAGCCGTGCAAACGTGCAACGCAAAGGGCTATGCCGTGACGGCAACTGTAGTCGACGTAGCGGGAACGCCCCAAGCTGTCTTGCGGAGCGATCACGCCGCGGTTCATACGAGGGACTCCTCATATCGGAAGGCATATACCGCAGTTTCGATGGGGTCGGTTTTCCATTTCGATCGCACCAGCCAGTTCCTGGATTTACTTACGTCGAAATTTCCACCACTTGCTGCACAGTCCCTGGCATCCACGCCGAATGTGACGACGTTGCCGGGCGGTGTCGCCATCAAGGTCGGGGACGAAATCATCGCCGGCATTGGCGTGGGTGGTTCGCCGGGTGGGGACAAAGATGAAGCCTGCGCGCTGGCGGCGGTAGCAAAGATCAAAGACAAGCTACCGCATTAGATCGGTTCGAGACGCCCTGCCGGTACGCTCGCTCCGGCTAAGGGCTTTGGACGCAAGGGTGAGAGACGTTGCGATGCTGGCAATAATCTCAAACACTTGCGGAGAAGAGCTGAGGCGTAACAGAAAGCGTTGACGTGGAACGCCGAGGCGATATCCCGCTTTGGCGGGCTGCTCGCGGTGCTGCCTGCCGAGTACCACGAGGCGCTGCTGAGTCAGACCAACGTTCTCTTGATTACCCAGCGAGCCACAAGACGCTTTGCCGGGGTAGCTTCTTCCGGCCTGTCGCACCACCTCGTAGGGATCCCGGATCCTCCTCCACCCCTGTCTCCGGGATCGTTTGGGTGCCGTGCTAGCACGGCACCTTTTTTTTTGGAAGTGGATGCCAGGTGGACGGAAATAGCCGTAATCCGTTTCCGTACCATCGCCCGCAGAGCGCTCGCCAGCACCATTTCAGGAGCGAGAATTTCTTTGTGTTCAATTTCTCATTAAAAAAATGAATAACCTCAAGATCGGTGTTCGTCTGTCGGCAGCTTTTGGTCTCTTGATCGTGCTGCTGATCGGAATCTCGGCTCTCGCGGTGCTTCAGCTTCGTGCGGCAAGCCAGCGCACCCAAGAGTTGGTCAATGAAACCTATCTCAAGGTCGAACTTGCCCATCAACTCAAAGACTATGCAAACTTCACGGCGCGCCAAATGCGCAGTGCGCTGCTTGCCCGCGGCACGGACGAGGTCACGAGGGACCTGGAGCAAGTCGAGCAAACGCGCAGCAAGTACGAGCCAGTGGTCAAGCGGCTCGATGCGCTCATTCGCTTCACGGAGGGACGCAAGCTTTTCGACGAGATGCGGGCAGTACAGTTGCGTTACCGGGATACGCGCGACAAGGTCGTCGGTCTCACAAGGCAGGGGCAAAAGGACCAAGCCATCGATCTCATGTTTGGCGATCTACGCAAGGAGCAACAAGCATACTTCGACGCGATCGACAATCTCGTGAAATTTCAAACCGACCTGATGGCGCAAAGCGGCAATGACGCCGCGACGGCCGCCCGTGACGCCACACTGACGATTGCAGTGTCCGCCCTCATCGCAATTGTGCTTGGCATTACGTGCAGTTGGGCGATCACCCGCTCGGTGGCCGAGCCGGCGCGCGCGGCCGTCGAATCAGCCAATCGCGTCGCGGACGGAGATTTGACGGTGCGCATCGACACGAGGACAGACGACGAGATGGGACAGCTAATGCGAGCCTTGCAGAAAATGAATGGAAGCCTCGCACAGATCATCGGTGGCGTGCGGACCAGCGTTGAGACCATCAATTCGGCAGCGAGTCAAATTGCCTCGGAGAACGCCTCGCTGGCTACCCGCACCGAGCAGCAAGCCGCCTCACTAGAGCAAACCGCAGCGAGCATGACGCAATTGACCGAAACAGTAAAACAGAACGCGGAAAATGCACACGAGGCGAAGGCGTTCGCAGCGAACGCAAGCGACATTGCGGATACGGGCCACTCGGCGGTGCAGAAGATGCTCGGGACGATCGGGCGCGTCAACGAAAGCGCGGCCGAGATCTCGGAGATTACCAGCCTCATCGAAGGCATCGCGTTCCAAACCAACATCCTGGCGCTCAACGCCGCGGTTGAAGCCGCGCGCGCCGGCGAGCAGGGACGCGGCTTCGCCGTGGTGGCGAGCGAGGTGCGCTCGCTGGCGCAGCGCTCATCGGCGGCGGCCAAGGAGATCAAGGAAATCATCGAGACATCGGTCGGCATGATCCAAGATAGCGCCCGTCAGGCCGGAGAGGTCGGCGCCAGTGTTGAGCAGATCAAACAGGCGGTGCGCAAGGTGCTGGAAATCGTCGCTGAAATTTCGACTGCATCTGAGCAGCAGACGGATGGTATCGAGCAGGTCCATACCGCGGTCAATCAGCTAGATCGCATGAGCCAGCAGAACGCCACCCTCGTGGAGGAGTCGGCGGCAGCGGCACGGTCGCTGGAGGAGCAGGCGATCGGACTGCGCACCGCCATCTCCATCTTCAAGGTGGATTCAACCCCGCCTGACCTCCATGACGCGTGAGTTTCATGTACGCATGGCGCCTCTTGGAGGCCGCGGCCTGCAAACTCCCTCACCGGTAATGCGGCGACTCAGAGGTAACGCTAATACGCGGTCAAGGTTTTCTTTCGATCATCAGCAGAACATCTTGTTTGCGACAGCCTGCGAAGTCATCGAACAATGTCGGTGTAGAGGGAAAGAAAACCAAATCGATCAGCGACCGCACCCAGGACTTGGTATTTCAGGAGAATTTATGAACAGTTTCTATCAGGGGTTCGCCCTGCGAGCTTCCACGCGCCTTGCCACCGTGCTGGCGTTGTCTATCTCGTCAGTCCACGCGTCACCACAATTTGTGTTGCATGTCTATGGTCCCGGAGGTCCGGCTCCGGCAATGAAGGAGGCGGCCGAAGCGTTCGAGAAGCAGACGGGTACGCATGTCGACGTCACGGCCGGACCAACGCCATCATGGATCGACCACGCGCGCGCCGACGCTGACCTGATCTTCAGCGGCTCCGAAACGATGATGTCGGACTTTGTCGTCGCAATGGGCGACCAACTCACACCTCAAGCACCGGTTCCGCTGTACCTTCGTCCAATGGCGATCCTCGTTCGTCCCGGCAATCCTCGCCATATCCGTGGCCTAGCGGACTTGCTCAAGCCGGGCGTGAAGATTCTGGTGGTCAATGGCGCGGGACAAAACGGCGTATGGGAAGACGTTGCAGGTCGCCTCGGCGATATTCGCACCGTTGCGGCGATGCGCGGCAATATCGTGAGCTACGCGGGTAATAGCGCTACCGCGCGACAGACCTGGATCGCACAGCCCGACATCGACGCGTGGCTTATCTGGAACATCTGGCAAGTATCGAACCCTTCTCTTGCCGAGACAGTGTCGATCGAGCCACGCTACGCGATCTATCGCGATACAGGCGTAGCAGTGACCAAACGTGGAACAGAGAATCCGGCCGCCCAGCAGTTCGTTGATTTTCTTCGGTCCAAAGCGGGTGCGGCAATTTACGCCCGCTGGGGTTGGATGACCGGAGAGTAAGTCGGCAACCAGGAGAGTCGAGGTAGGTTCCCGGGTAAAACAAACGCCGGGTAAGGGCAAGCGCGTGGCCCCTACCCGGCAAGCATCAGTTGCGTCCGGCCATCACGCCTCCATCCACGTCCCAAATTGCGCCGGTCACCCAGCTTGCCTTGTCCGACAGCAAAAAGATCACGACTTCGGCAACGTCCTGCGGAGTCCCGATACGCCCTATCGGATGGAAGCTGTCGAAGCCCTGCAGCGCACTATTCACCTCGGCCTTCGGGATGAATTTCTCGTAGATCGGGGTTTGGACTACTGCCGGCGACACCGCGTTGACACGGATGCGTTTCGGCGCCAACTCCATGGCCAAGTGCTGGGTCAGCGAATGCAGACCCGCCTTGGCCATGGCATACGCTGACGCCGGCATCGCAGCGATGGCCTGCTGCGCCCCGACCGAACCGATGTTGACGATGGCGCCCGGACAGTCGTTCGCAACGAGGTTCGCGGCAACCTTCTGCGTTATAAAAAAGAAGGCTTTGTTCAGCTTCAGATACTGGTCGTAGTCCGAATCTTGATGTTCCAGGAACGGCTTCGGAAAGAAGATGCCGGCCGCATTGACGAGCAAGTCGATATCCGGATGCTGCTCGTCGATCGCCTTGAGCAGAGCGGTCAGCCCATCGTTGCTCGATAGGTCCGCCGTCAACGCGGACACCTCGCCCAGCGCCGCCAATTGCTTGCGCGCATCCTCTGCTTTATCGGCACGATGCCCGACGATGACCGCAGTGCCGCCCTCGGCGAGGACCATACGGGCCGTCTCCAGCCCCATTCCGCTGGTTCCACCGACGACCAACAGTTTCTTGCCCTTGAATTGATTGCTCATTTGAAATCTCTCTACCTGCTGCTTGGCAGGATGCGATTGAAGAAAAGCAGGATAGAGCTACCACCGTGCGGCGCCCCCCCGGCGTCACTTAATGCGGGAACGACCCGTCGAAGCCCCGCGAGGCACTGGAAGGAAAGCTATTCATGCTCGCGAGCGCGGCGGTGACCCCGACTATCGACTGTGGATCACGTTTTGCTGGACACTACCCTGCTCTATGGGATTCTTCACCGTTTTCTTTCCGCCGGCAAACGAGAGAAAGTGTCTTGAGTCGAAAGAAAATCTTTGCCGCGTGCAGTCCTTTGCGACGATGTGATCGATGCCCTGCGTGCAACTGAGCATGATCCTCAATTTGGACCGATTTGGGCTTGACTTTGCCACGATTGGAAAGGCTAGCTTACAGAACAGGTTGAACAAACTGTCGGCAGCTAGCCATGAGCGCTCCCAATTCGAACGTATCGATTCGCGTTGGCTGTACCGGCAACACTGGAGATTAATATGTCTTTAAAGTCAGTTGGCACCGCACTGGCGGATAACGAACAGCTCGCATTTCGCGTCGAAGGAATGGATTGCGCGAGCTGTGTAGGCAAGATTGAAACGGCACTGAGTCGTCTGAATGGCGTATCTGACATCAGTGTCCAATTCACCAGCGAGACGTTGTCTGTTAGCCGCAGCTTGTCGGGCAAAACGACGGCTCGGGACATCGTAAAAAAGATCCGCAATCTCGGTTTCGATGCGACAGCGTTACCGGCGAGCGCAGATTCGACCGAGTCGGCCTTTGCCAATGCCGCTCAATCAAACGGTAAGCAAGCACACCGTCGAAATGCCCACAAACACGGCGGTCTTCAGTGCAGCGAGGCACACGATCACGAGTCGTTTGGGAATGACGATGGAGGCGACCATAAAGATCAGCAGGGACATGCCTGCAATGACCATCAACATCAGAGCCAGGTGCATGACCGTGACCACAGTCACGAGTCGTGTAAGTCGCATGCATCGACCAGCAAGAAGCCATCCGAGCACGCATCTGTCGGGCCAAACCTCACTATGCGCGTAGAAGGCATGGATTGCGCAAGCTGCGTAGGCAAGATTGAGACAGCCCTGTCGCGCATGCCGGGCGTCTCGGATGTCCAGATCAATTTCAATGCGGAAACGTTGGGGCTTTCGCTAGCATCAGGTGCGTTCACGCAGGTATCAGACATCGAGAAGACGATCAAGAATCTAGGCTTTGGCGTATCCGGCGCCCAGTACGACAGCACTCGCACAGACGCACCGCGAAACGTCGAGGCACCCTCCCGCACGCAGCGCTGGTGGCAGACCAAGAAAGGGAAACTTGTCATTAGCCTTGGCATCTTGATGAGCATCGCCTACGCCGTAGCCCATTTGATCCCGGAGTATGCAGGCCGGATCTTCACAGCCGCGGTGATTGTTGGCGTTCTCCCTTTCGCGCGCAAAGCGTTGGCACTGGCAACCTCGGGGTCGCCTTTCTCGATCGAGATGCTGATGGTCGTCGCATCGCTCGGCGCGCTCATGATTGGTCAGTCAGAGGAATCCGCTGCGGTTGTATTCCTTTTCGCAATCGGCGAGTTGCTTGAAAGCGTGGCAGCTGGCCGCGCCCGGGCGGGCATTAAGGCGCTCGCGAATCTCGTGCCCAAGACTGCAGTCCTGCTCGATCAGCACGGTAGGCAGCGCACCGTGCCTGCAGCCTCTTTGAGCGTCGGCGACAGTGTCCTGGTACGTCCCGGCGACCGTGTTCCCGCGGACGGCGTGATTCTCCACGGCGCATCGAGCCTCGACGAGTCTCCCGTGACGGGCGAATCGGTTCCGCGCCCGAAAACCTCCGGAGAGAGCATCTTTGCCGGATCGATCAACGTTGAAGGTGCGCTCCAGGTGCGTGTCGAGAAAGCGGCCGCAGACAATACCATATCGAGAATCATCCAACTGGTGGAACAGGCGCAATCTGCAAAAGCCCCCACCGCCCGATTCATTGAGAAACTCAGCAGGTACTACACCCCGGCCGTGATGGGCATCGCCGCGCTGATTATCGTCCTTCCGCCGCTCGCCTTTGGCGGCATTTGGGAAACCTGGCTCTATCGGGGCCTGTCGCTGCTGCTTATCGCCTGCCCGTGCGCGCTCGTCCTATCAACGCCCGCCGCCATCGCCTCCGGACTCGCGGTCGCAACGCGTCGCGGGCTTTTGATCAAGGGCGGCAATGCTCTGGAAACGATCGGACGCGTAGGCGCCGTTGCATTCGACAAGACCGGCACCCTGACTGAAGGCAAGCCGCGCGTCACCGACGTCGTCTCGCTCTGCCCCGGCGGTGAAAACGATGTCCTCGCTCTCGCGGCAGCAGTCGAATCAGGATCGAACCATCCGCTCGCCAAGGCGATCGTTGCGCATGCCGAAGATGCCGACATCGTCATCCCCTCCGCCCAGAACGCCTCGGCGACGCCCGGCAAGGCGGTGCATGCAACGGTGAATGGTCGTAATCTGACCGTCGGATCTCCTTCGCACGCGGCCAAGGCAGCAAAGCTCGCACCCGACTTGCGCCAGCGCATTGAAGCGCTGGAGGATGGTGGCAAGACGGTTTCGGTATTGTTCGACGAGCAGGACCGCGAAATCATCGGCCTGTTAGCGCTGCGCGACGAACCCCGAAGTGACGCAAGGGAAGGTGTGGCACGCCTGAAGCAACTCGGAATCCGTTCTGTCATGCTGACCGGCGACAACAGCCGGACAGCGCACGCCATCGCTTCGCAGCTTGGTATCGAATGGCAAGCCGAATTGCTGCCCCAAGACAAGTTACGCCACATCGACAAAATGAAGCGGGACGTTAAGGTTGCCATGGTCGGCGACGGCATCAACGATGCCCCGGCACTTGCAACCGCCGACGTCGGCATCGCCATGGCGGGCGGCACCGACGTCGCCATTGAGACGGCTGACGCCGCCCTGCTCAAGAGTCGCGTCACCGATGTTGCTCACCTTGTCGCCATCTCACGCGCCACAATGGCGAATATTCAGCAGAACGTGACCTTCGCGCTCGGCCTGAAAGTGTTGTTCCTCATCACCACCGTGCTAGGTGTGACCGGGCTCTGGGTTGCGGTAATGGCCGACACCGGCGCAACGGCACTCGTCACGCTCAACGCCTTGCGTCTCCTCAGATTTGGAAAGACGCGAAACGCGAGCAGTGGGCGCGACGGCGGTATGACACCGCGCCCGGCGACATCGATGGGCTAAAGCAGGCAAGTCTGAAATTGCGAGAAGAAGAGCGCCGTGAGACTGCTTTCACCAAATTTGACAGCGGAAGGTCAGGCGTAGAAAGGCTGAGTTCTGTGTTGCACGGGGCTCAGACCTTTCAGTTTCGAGTCGATGCAAAGGAAGAGCCGTCGTCGGCATCGGTGTGAGCGATTCACCGGGAGGGGATAGATACGAAGCGTGTGTGCGGCGACGAGGCAAAGATCAAAGACAGGCTACCCCGCGAGATCGGCAAAAAAGGCTTGAGCTTGCGCCGACGGAAGCGTCCGCCTGTACCGATCTGCGTAGGGTGAGCACCCCTTTTTGATAACGTGGCCGCCTTAACTACTCACCTGTACTCCAGTAAGAAAACCATCTGGATTGTGATCCAAGCCTTGACCGTAATTCATAGGCTACCGCCTTTTAAGCCCTGATTCTCGCCCGGCAGTCAATGCGACGTTCGGGTCAGCCTGTCGGCTTTCGTCGTTTGTCGGGCAGCGCTTTTCGGGCCGGAGCGTTCTTAGCAACGTTTCGCACGGCTGCTTCGGACGCGAGGGACTCGATGATTGGACAGTCGGGACGGTCGTCTCCATTGCAGCAGTGCATCAAATGCTCAAGCGCGGCCTTCATCTCCTGAAGCTCGTTGAGTTTTTCGTCGAGTTCCGCGATGTGCGCCTGCGCCAATGCCTTGACCTGCCTGCTGGAGCGCTCGCGATTCTGCCACAGATCGAGCAGTTCGCCGATCTCGTCCAGCGAAAAACCGAGGTCGCGGCAATGGCGGATAAACCGCAGCCTGCTCACATCCTTGTCGCTGTATTGGCGGTAACCGCTGCTCGTGCGGCTCGCCTGTGGCAGCAGCGCGAGGCCTTCATAATGTCGAATCATCTTCGTCGAGACGCCCGAGACGGCCGCTGCTTCGCCGATGTTCATGGGTCAAGCTCCTGTTTTTCAGTCTTCCGATGAATAACAGCTTGATCCTTACCATCATTGGAATGTCAAGCAGCGCACGACAAAAATTGGCGGTTGCCTTCGAACAAAATACCAATCCCTTCCTGAGAGTTCACACTCAAGCAAAGAGATATGCGAGACGTGAGCGGTACGAAGCGGAATATCATGCGCCAGTGAACTCCAAGTCGGAGCAATCTCCGATCGTTTCCGCCAGAATCATATTATGACAATCAGGCCGTACGCGCATCTCGCGTGTACGGGGGCGAAACACCCGGTCGCCGCGAATGATGGTGCGCCCCGTCAGTACGCAGATTGCGGCGACAGAGGCGAGGCCGCTGCACCAGATCCGCTCTGTGTATCGACCGGCACACGGATCGCTCCACGAAACGCTGAGCGTGCATGTTGACAATCGGTACACGACCATAATATTGGAAGGCCGCTTCGACAGGCGCTGATGATCTTCAGTCACAGGTGGACATGTATTAGCCTAGACCGGACCTGACATAAACGGTCCGCAAAGCAATATCGGAAATTTGCGGACCGCGCCGCTTAGCAGATCTATACCGCCTCAGTGGTCGTTACCGCTGATCATACAGCTTCAACGAGAGCAGTCTCTGTCCATATGCTGCACCGGCCATGGCGGCCGCGATCATGCACACCTCCGCGATCTCCTCGCGAGTGGCGCCGTGTGCTTTAGCCCCCGCTGTATGCAGGTCAACGCAAAGCGGGCATTGCGTGGTAAATGCGACGCTCAGCGCGATGAGCTCCCGGTATTTTGTCGGAATCGAGCGTGACCATCTTCAGGCGGCCTGCTGTTCCCCAGCAATTGTGCTCAGAGCCTCGACGTCGCGCGCTATCATCGCCGGAACCTGTGCGCGCAGTAACTCGACCCAAGTCCGCACCTTCGCATCGGTGAATTTGCGCGATGGTTGCAATGCATACACATTCATCTTCTGCAGGATGTGGTCGGGCAGCACGCGCACGAGAGTACCGTCGCGTAGCGCATCGAGCGCCGAGTAGACCGGCAGTATGCCGATCCCGATGCCGTCTCGGATCGCGAGCGTGAGCGATTCGGCCGTATTGGTCTGTACAGGCCCCGATACGTGAATCCTCTCGACGCCACCGGGCCCCTCAAGCACCCACTCATGCGTCGGGAACGCGGGTGTACTGAGCGTCAGACACGCATGCGCGCCGAGATCACGCGGATAGACAGGCACGCTATGTCGCATTACATAGTCAGGCGACGCACATAGAATGCTGAAGGTTGAGCCGAGCGTGTGCGATACCAGGTCCGAATCAGGTAGCGACAACGCGGCCACCACCGCCATGTCACTCGTACCGTCAAACAGGTCGGGCATCTGCTGCGATAGCGAAAGCTCGATTGACACGTTTGGATATTGCGCGTGATAGCGCGTCAGCGCCGGCAACACATAGCGATGGCCTACACTCGGAAAGCTGCGCATGCGTAGCACGCCGGCAGGCCATTTGTGAGCGCTGCTCGCCTCCTCTTCGGCGTGGTCGATATCGGCGAGGATCTGGCGACAGCGTCGCAGATAGCTCTCACCGGCCGACGTTAGCGCAAGGCGACGCGTCGAACGATTCATCAACCGGGTGCGCAATCGCTCCTCGAGCTCCGACACCGCGCGCGACATCACACCTGTAGTCGCATTCATCGATTGAGCGGCTGCGGTGAAGCTGCCAACCTCGACGATACGCACAAACACCCGCATGTTTTGAAGGGTATCCATTACAGCAATTTTCCTCTAACCGATGGGACCGGACTTTGTTCCCGCTTTCTGCCAACAGCGTTGAACCTCGTATCGACATCAACGACATACCAAGCGCCGACGCCGATCTGCGATACGTTCGATGCGTGGCAGCGCTGAGATGCCTTCTCCATATGCGAGCCCCGGCTCGCGCAGCCCGGACCTTCATAGGGCCATTGCCTTTCAGTAATAGGGATGCTGGGACTGTACTCAAGGATCTCCAGCCAATTTGCCTGTCCGCACACCTGCATCTTCAACCTTTCCCTCGTCGGAAGGTCAAGGTAAATTTACTCAACAATCCTCATCGCACGACAGAGTTGCGCCGGTCCATTGACATTCCGACATCTTGGAAGATCACGAGGGCCTGCAGCCCCACAGTCAAATCCAGCAGGAGATCTGACCCAATGACTTTCCATCTCGCCCTCAGCCAGTTCGTGCCGTGACAAGAATAGATACTTTATCGGCAGCAAAAGTGACGCCCCTGACATAAGACGGAATATGCAAACCGTTTTTATTCGTGAGATAGCGCAAATGACGGGTCATGCCGGGCATGTCTCGGACATCGTCAGCCGGCTATTCAGGGCTTCCATCCTTGGGCAAACGTTGATCCGGTATCCAAGATTGAGCTCACCGGGAAAGCTAACAGTCCTCACAAGGGAGGTTTGGCTTGGGCGCGAAGAATCAAATGCGAGCGGCCGCCCGAGTTGTAATGAAACAGCATGTCATGCGCCAGCGGTCGTCAGGTCGCTGCAATCTCCGATCGTTGCCGCCAGAATCATCTGATGGCAATTCGTCGGCACGCGCCATTCGTGTGAGCGGGGGCGAAACACCCGGTCGCCGCGATTGATGGCGCGCCCCGTCAGTACGCAGATCGCGGCGACGTTAGCACGGCCGCTGCGCCAGATCTGCTCTGTGTATCGACCGACACACGGATCGCTCCACGAAACGCTGATCGTGCATGTTGACAATCGGTCCACGACCACAATATTGGAAGGCCGCTTCGACAGGCGCCGATGATCTCCAGTCACAGCTTGACATGGACCGGTGCGGCGCTTCTTGAGCGCTACCCATTGCTTCTTCGCACACGCATTGAGCTGATCGGCAGATGGATCAAGGACGTTCAACAATGTGAGAATCACGATATTGTCTTTGGATAGCGCGGTCATCGATCCATCTCCGGTAGCTTGTGTGACCATAGTGCGATAACTGGGATAAGCACGTTCATGTGCGCGGCGGCCAGATCCGGCCACCGCGCCGACCGCTTTAGCCTCCGCCTTGCTCGCGCACCGTCAGCTTGCTGCTAACTGAAGTGACGCCTTGCACTTTCTGCGCCGCATCCACGGCCAGACCATCCTGCTCCTCACTGTCAATCTGGCCAGCCAGCGTCACATGCCCCGTTTTTGCGTCGCCGAATACGGCGATCGACGCTGCCTCGAGGCCTTTGGTTCTGAAAATTGCTTTCTGAACGGTCCTGGAGAACGCGCGGTTAGCTGCGCGAATCGACTTCTTGGTCGTGATGGCCTGCTTACTTGTCGTGATGGTTGTGCCCGACGCAGCCGCCGCCGCGTCCGCGGCGAACGCCGGGGTGTACGCCATGGCCGCAACAGCGAAAGCAAGACCGCTGCTCCAAACGAGTTGCCGAAGTTTCATGATCTGATCCTTTAATTTTAGGTTGGAAAGAACGCTTCAAGTCTGAAAAAATGAGTGAATCAACGGATGAACTGCGCGTCATCAACATGTTCATCGCGAGCGGGCGACGTCGGGCGCGCAAAAACCCTATTGCCGTTGCCCACAGCAGCTCTTCGCCTGAGTGCGGGCGTTGGCGTTCGCATCATCGATTCGCACGGGCGTATAACCGGCATCCGCAATGGCATCGCGCAACTTGTTCGGATCGACATTGGTCGATTCGATCGTCACCAGATGCCCGGCCGGGTCTACGGTGAACTTGGCATCGTCGTCCACGGCCTTCAGCGCTGCGGTAATCGCGCCGGCGCAGTGGTCGCAGGTCATGTCGTGTACTTCGAAGGCAAGCATGAGACTTCTCCTAATGGGTTTTGTCGATGAGACGTCGAAACTATCCGGCTTCCAATCATCGGAATGTCAAGGGGCTTGTTGCAGCTAATACCAAATGCGGTTGCCGGCAACCCACTGCTGATTGAGGAGGGGCCGCTTGATGATCGTCGCGGGCATGAGCAGCAGTGCCGTCAAAGCGGCGCGTCCAAGCCATGTCGTCGTAAGGCACGACATCCCGACCAAGGTGGCCATGCATTTTCAGCACGCCGGCGAGCAACCCGCCGGGATGCGCGGGAAGATCGGCCAGTTGACGCTGGAGAATGATTTTTCTCAACGATGCGCTCATCACGTGAGGACCGCTGATCGAAAGCGATGATTGATCGAACATGCGCACTGCCGGTTTCACAACAGCGGGGCAACACTCCTCACGAGAAATCAGATGCCAAAATCCACGCCGAAATTCCCGCCGCCGCTTGTTGGGTAGCGTCTTTCAGGAAGGGGGTTGTCAGCGCCCGTCTCGCACCGCCGCTTCGGACGCTAGCGAATCGATGATTGGACAATCGGGCCTGTCGTCTCCATTGCAGCTCTGTATCAGGTGATCGACCGCAGCCTTCATCTCTTGGAGCTCTTTCAATTTTCCATCGAGTTCGGCCATGTGTGTCTGCGCCAGTGTCTTAACCTGCCGGCTTGAACGCTCGCGGTTCTGCCATAGCTCAAGCAACTCTCCGACTCGTTCCAACGAAAAGCCGAGGTCCCGGCTGCGGCGGATGAACCGCAGCCTGCTCACGTCCTTGTCGCTGTACTGCCGGTAACCACTGCTCGTGCGGATCGCCCGCGGTAAAAGCCCGAGGCCTTCGTAATGCCGAATCATCTTCGTCGATATGCCGGTCGCGGACGATACTTCGCCGATGTTCATGGTCAAGCTCCTTGCGTCGGGCCAAGCGCGCCGGCGGCGGCTGCCGCGCCCCGCCAGCGACGCAGCATCAGTGCATTACTGACGACGCTGACGCTGCTGAAGGCCATGGCTGCCCCGGCAATGACCGGGTTCAGCAAGCCCAAAGCCGCCAGCGGGATACCCAGCACGTTATACGCAAACGCCCAGAACAAGCCTTGTTTGATTTTCGAGTAAGTACGACGCGACACATCAAACGAATCCGCCACCAAGCGGGGATCGCCGCGCATCAAGGTGATCCCTGCCGCTTCCATCGCCACGTCGGCGCCTGTCGACATCGACAAGCCAACGTCCGCTGCCACCAACGACGGCGCATCGTTCAATCCGTCTCCGACCATCGCCACGACGTGGCCTTGCTTGCGCAGGCCCTCAACAATCGACGCCTTGTCACCAGGCAACAATTCGGCATGGACTTCATCGATGCCCAGGTCCCGCGCCACGGCATTGGCACTGCCCTGGTTATCACCGGTCAGCATCACCGTCTTGATGCCCAGCTCGCGCAGCCGCTTGACGGCCGCATACGACGCGGGCTTGACGGTGTCGCCAAACGCCAGCAGTCCCAACATGCGAGTCCGACTTTCCTCTTGCGCCAGCAACCATGAGATAGTCCGCCCCTCCCCCTCGAGGCGCTCGGCCTCAGACAGCAGCGCTCCCGGAGCCGCGTCAGACTCCTTCATCAACCGCGTGCTGCCCAACAGGAGCTGCCGCCCGCGCACGACGGCCTGCACACCGCGACCGGGCAGAGCCTGAGCGTCCTGTGCCACCGGCACCGCGATACGCTCATCGCGGACCTTCTCCATCACCGCATGTGCGAGCGGATGGTCACTGGTCTTCTGCAGTGCGGCCGCAAGCTGCAGCACCTCTTTCGAATCACCGGCGTCGGCTGCCTCGATCGCGACCAACGACGGCTTGCCTTCGGTCAGCGTGCCCGTCTTGTCGAACGCTACGACCGTCACCGAGTGGGCCACTTCGAGTGCTTCCGCATCCTTAATCAGAATTCCCTGACGGGCGGCAACGCCGGTGCCGGCCATGATGGCCGTCGGCGTGGCGAGGCCGAGAGCACAGGGGCAAGCGATCACGAGCACGGCGACCGCACTGATCACCGCATGCTGCACATCGCCGTTGTAAATAAACCAGCCGACGAAGGTCAACAGCGCCAGCCCGAGGACGACGGGGACGAAGACCGCACTCACGCGGTCGACGATGCGCTGAATCGGAGCTTTTGCCGCCTGCGCCGACTCCACCATGCGGATGATTCTGGCAAGCGTCGTCTCGGCGCCAATGGCCAGCGTGCGGACCTGCAATACACCTTCCTCGTTGACGGAACCGCCGGTCACCTTGTCGCCGACAGCCTTCGCGACCGGCAGGCTCTCGCCGGTGATGAGCGACTCATTGATGTGGCTGCGGCCGTCGATGACTTCACCATCCACCGGTACGCGTTCGCCGGGACGGATAACCACGACGTCACCTACGGCAACCTGCTCAACCGGCGTCGTGACTTCGACGCCATCCACCAGGACGCGAGCAACAGTCGGCCGCAGCGCATTCAGTGAGCGGATTGCATCGGCCGTCTGCCGCTTGGCACGCGATTCGAGCCATTTACCGAGTAACACCAGAGTAATGACCGCGGCCGATGCCTCGAAATAAAGATCCGGTGTATCGCCGTTGCGGTGCTGCCACAACAGGAAAACCGAAAGCCCGTACGCCGCACTTGTGCCCAGCGCGACCAGCAGGTCCATGTTGCCGCTGCCCGCCTTCACAGCTTTCCAGCCGGCGCGGTAGAAACGAGCGCCGAGCCAGAACTGCACGGGGGTCGCCAGCGCCAATTGCACCCAGCCCCCCAGTTCCCACTCGATGCCGACCAACTGCAGCAGCATCGGCAGCAGCAGCGGAAGCGTCAGCAACGTACCGGCGAGCACCGGCCACCATTGCAGAAGACTTGCCGCAGCCGGTGCAGCCGATGCCGCTGATGTGGCCTCGACCGGTTTAGCGGCGTAACCGGCTTTTTCGACAGCCGCGGCCAACGTCGCGAACGACACGCCGCCATTCGCGGTAATAGTCGCCTTTTCGGTCGCCAGGTTTACCGATGCGGCCGAGACGCCGGGGACCTTCAGCAACGCCTTTTCCACCCGGCCCACGCACGATGCGCAGGTCATGCCTTCGATCCCGAGCTCGATCGCGGTGGAGCGGACATCGTATCCGGCCTTGCGGACGGCGTCGGCCAGCGCCCCGACGTTCACATCGGCAGACGCCCGAACCGTGGCTTCCTCGGTCGCGAGGTTGACCGCCGTGCTTTCGACGCCCGGCAGCGCCTCCAGCGCCTTCTCAATGCGCGAGACGCAGCTCGCGCACGTCATACCTTCGATGGGCAGCTTGAATTCCTGGAATTTGGGTGTTGAAGCGGTCGTACTCATGAGGGTGATCTCCGTTTCGTTGGTGTTTCGATGGAGAGCAGCTTCATCGTTCCCATCATCGGAAGGTCAAGCGGTGCATGAAAAAAAATCGACCACGTGACAGCGTTTGCAACAGCTCTATTGACATTCCAACGATAGGAAGCCCTACAGTCCCGCCGTCTCATCGAAAAAACCAGTCGAGAAATCTCATGGCTTACCGACTGCCGTAGATCACGGAGAATTAAATGCAAAGTCGTAATCCACCAACCAGTACGTCGCGGCGGCGCTTCGTTCAAGGCGTGGCCTTGGGCGGTGCCGCTGCTACACTTGGCCTACTCCAGTCCTCGCGCACCTGGGCGCTGAACAGCCCCGACCAGCCGACCGTGTTGAGCGGTACCGATTTCGCACTGGATATCGCCGAGACCCCCGTCAACTACACTGGCCATTCACGTCCGGCCACGACCATCAACGGCAGCCTTCCCGGGCCCACGCTCCGCTGGAAGGAGGGGACCACAGTGACGCTGCGCGTGACCAATCGGCTACGGGTGCCAACTTCCATTCATTGGCACGGCATTCTTGTTCCAACTGAAATGGATGGGGTGCCTGGCCTCAGCTTTCCTGGCATCGCACCGGGCGAGAGCTTCGTCTATCGCTTCCCCGTGCGGCAGGCCGGCACCTATTGGTACCACTCGCATTCACGCTTTCAGGAACAAACGGGGGTGTTCGGCCCGCTGGTTATCGAACCCGCTGGACCCGATCGCATTGCGGTCGACCGCGACTATGTCGTCATGCTCAACGACTGGTCCGACGATGACCCCGAGCACATTTACGCAACGCTGAAGAAGTCGGGCGATTACTACAACTACGCCATGCCCACAGCCCCGGATTTCTTCCGCGACGTGGGAGAGCATGGGCTGAGTAATGCTCTAGCGAGGCGCAAGATGTGGGAGCAGATGCGTATGAATCCGACCGACTACAGCGACGTGTCGGGACAGATCTATACCTATCTGACGAACGGACACTCGCCGGCCGACAATTGGACGGGACTTTTCAAGCCCGGCGAAAAGGTGCGACTGCGCTTTATCAACGGCTCTTCGATGTCGGTCTTCGACGTGCGCATTCCTGGCCTGAAGATGACCGTGGTCAGCGCCGACGGACAGGACGTGGAGCCGGTGAGCGTGGATGAGTTCCGCATTTCCATTGCTGAAACCTACGACGTGATCGTCCAGCCCGAAGACGACCGCGCGTACACCGTGTTCGCCCAATCGATCGACCGCAGCGGCTACGCGCGAGGCACGCTCGCTCCGCGCCCAGGCATGCAGGCGGACATTCCGAAAATGGATCCGGTCGGCTGGTTGGACAAGGCAGACATGATGGGCGCAATGATGATGGGCGGGATGCATGGGCAAGGGGGAATGTCGGGGAAACCCGGGATGGGGATGATGGGCATGATGGCCGCGACGCCGCCCGCGCATCACGCTCGTACCGAATATGGCCCCGGTGTCGACATGCGTGTCGATATGCCACGCACCAATCTCGACGACCCGGGCGCAGGTCTGCGCGGCAACGGTCGCCGCGTCCTCACCTATGCCGATCTGCATACGATCGGCGGGTCGCTGGACCCGCGCGAGCCGAACCGCGAAATCGAACTGCACCTTACCGGCAACATGGAGCGGTTCATGTGGTCGTTTGACGGAGTGAAGTACTCCGATGCAAAGCCGGTTCACTTAAGAACTGGGGAGCGCGTGCGCGTCGTGCTCGTCAACGACACCATGATGAATCATCCGATCCACCTGCATGGCATGTGGAGCGAGCTGGAAAATCCGTCCGGTGGTTTCCAGGTGCGCAAGCACACTATCAACGTGCAGCCTGCGCAACGTATCGCCTATGGTGTGACGGCCGATACGCCGGGACACTGGGCCTACCACTGCCATATGCTCTATCACATGTTTGCGGGCATGTTCCGCGAGGTGGTCGTGTCATGATTAAAACCCGACAAACTACCGCCATGGTCCCGCGGCGCTTTCTGTGGCTCGCGGCGGGACTGCTGGCCGCGCCGGCCCTATCCATCGCCCAGGTGGCTCAGCCCCCCGCCGGCAGTTCGATGCCCTCGACGAACGCTTCGTCGCATGATGAAAATTCGATGGGCGGCATGCAGATGCCTCCCAAGATGAACTCCATGCAAAACGGCGACGCAGCGCCGCACGACGAGCATTTGATGCCCGGCATGCAGATGCCTCCCAAGATGAATTCCGTGCAAAACGGCGACGCGGCGACGCACGACGAGCATTCGATGCCCGGCACGCAGATACCTCCCAAGATGAACTCGATGCAAAACGGCGACGCGGCGACGCGCGACGAGCATTCGATGCCCGGCATGCAGATGCAGCCCATGATGGGCTCCATGCAAAACAGCAACGCTGAGCCGCATGGCAACGGCAAGAATCCGATGCCCATGCGAATGGGGTCCATGCAGGGCGGCAGCGCACCGCCCAACGCGCGCAGCCCCGACTACTCCGAAGGTGCCAGCGCCAGTTCCGAGCCGGGCATGGACATGGACGACGCCGCGCCACTGGGCATGCTGCAATTCGACCAGTTGGAAGCATTCCACGACAAGGACACTAATGGACTGGCTTGGGAAATGCACGGATGGTACGGCAGCGACAGCAATAAGCTGTGGGTCCGCAGCGAAGGAGAACGTAGTGGCGGCCGCTTCGAAGATGCTGATGTCGAGGCGCTCTGGAGTCATGCAGTCGCGGCATATTGGGACACGGAACTCGGCATACGCCAGGACTTCGGTGATGGACCGTCTCGCCATTGGGCCGCATTCGGTGTACAGGGCATAGTGCCTTACAACTTCGATATCGAAGCCACCGGCTACGTGGATCCAACAGGCCGAACCGCTGCCCGCGTGCGCGCGGAGTACGACATGCGCTTCACTCAGCGACTGATCCTGCAACCGGACCTCGAGATCAACGCGTATGGGCGGTCGGATCCTGCCAGGCGCATCGGCGCTGGAATCTCCGACGCCCAGCTCGGGTTGCGTTTGCGTTATGAGATTAATCGGCGCGTCGCGCCCTACATCGGGGTCGAGTGGAAGCGCCGCTTCGGCGGCACAGCCGATTTCGCCCGTGAAGATCATCAAGCCGTCTTCGATCAACACTGGGTCGCCGGCATTCGCATTTGGTATTAGCTGCAACAAAGCCCCTTGACATTCCGATGATTGGAAGCCGGATAGTTCCAACGTCTCATCGACAAACCCCTGTAGGAGAAATCTCATGATTGCCTTTGAAGTAAATGACATGACTTGCGGTCACTGCGTCAGCTTGATCACGAAAGCGCTGAAGGCCGTGGACAACGATGCCAAGTTCACCGTCGACCCGGCCAAGCACCTGGTGACGATCGAATCGACCGACGCCGATCCAAACGAGCTGCAGGATGCCATTGCGGATGCCGGTTACACGCCCGTGCGGATCGATGATGCGAACGCCAACGCCTGCACTCAGGCGAAGAGCTGCTGTGGACAACAGCAATAAGGTTTGCTCGCTCACAGCGTCGCCCTCTCGCGATGAACACCATCATTGCGATACGGCGACGCCGACGACGACACGCCTTATGCAGATATGCCGGACTCACATTCCGGCGTCCCACTTCGGCACAGTCCTGGGTGTCTCCGGTCTCGGGCAGGCGTGGCGCATGGCGGCACGCCTATGGGACCTCCCGCCCGCCGTTGCCGAAGCGCTTCTGGCCATTGCGGGATTGGTCTGGACCATACTCGCCATCGGCTACTTGTGGCAAGCCATCCGGAACTTCGAAGCCGTCAAAGCCGAGTTCCTGCATCCTGTGCAGGGAGGCACGCCTGCGTTGTTGGCGGTATCCACTTTGCTCGTTGCCATGGCAGTCCTTCCATACTCGATTACCGTGGCGTGGTTTCTAGCCATAAGCGGCATCGCATGGCACCTGGGCTTCTCCCTCTGGCACACAGGCACGCTATGGCAGGGCGGCAGGAACTCGGAGGACATGGTGCCGACCCTGTATCTGCCGACCGTTGCCGGCAACTTCACTAGCGCAGCGGCGCTTGGTTCGTTAGGGTCCCCGGACTGGGGTTGGCTATTTTTAGGTGCCGGACTGTTCTCATGGTTGGCCCTCGAATCCCTGGTAATCCATCGGCTATGGCATTCAACAGCGATACCCGCGTGTCAGCGCCCTCTCATTGGCATTCAGTTCGCCCCGCCGGTCGTTTGCGCCATGGCTTGGCTGGCATTGTCCCCTGGTAGCACGGACCACTGGCTTCTCATGCTCTGGGGTTACGGACTTTTCCAACTGCTGCTTGGCCTACGCCTCGGATTGTGGCTCGGCGTGCAGTCCTTTATCCCCGCCTACTGGGCCTATACGTTCGGTATCGCCGCCGCAACGGTCTGCAGCCTCAAGCTAGCGCAGTCGGGCGTGCGATCGGCGCAATTGCTGGCTATACCCGTATTCGTCGGCGCCAACCTGTTCATTGGCTACCTTGCGATACGGACGGTCCGCCTGCTCATCAAAACGTGGTCATCCCATTAGCGGGGTACCCTCCTCTGAGGACTGATTCGGCGCCGGCTGGGTTCATCCTCGCTCGCTGGCCCCGAAGGTTTTGCGCGAGCCTTCGGTGGCAACCGAACACTCGCGTGCTCTTCGCGCCGCCGCATATGTGCTTGCGGATCGGTGCCCGAAAAACCGCACACAAAAGCTGACGTTGAGCCATATCTAAGTTCCATTGTGGACTGGGTCACTCCTCCTGCCAAGCAACTCGATCGCCCTCAATAGCCGCATGCGTCGCCATCGAACCATCGCCGCACACGGCACCATTTCTATTCGCCACTACAACAAACACTTTGTCAGGCAGGAACTGAGAGCGATCTGAGAGGTGGCGAATCTACCACCGCAAATTTTTTCTTTCCATCAGCGACACTAAATCTCGTTTGCGGCGCCCCATAAATCAGCGAAGAATTCACCTCAGCGAAACGCAGCGTTACGGAAGGGACACGCAGCCAGCATCGCTTCGGCGCGATATGAATCGGTATGTATCGTTTTCCGTAGGCAGACTTTATCGGCGTCGTGCTGCCGATTCATTGCACTGCAATCGCAGAACACGAAGGTCACCCATTGCATAAACAGGACAGGAGCAACGAAATGGTCTATCTGCAGATTATTCTCAAGGTCGCAAATGCAAATCGGGCAGCTGCCGCGGGGGTCTACGAGAAATACAAGGCCCCCTTCCTCAACACCATCGCCGGCGCGAAGTCGAAGCAACTGCTGGTGCGCGATGAGGACGTGCAGGTGATGCACGGTTTCGATAGCGAAGCGAACGCGAATGCCTACTTGCAGAGCGAGTTGTTCACCGCGGACGTCGTCGGCGGGCTCAAACCCCTGCTGGATGCAGCGCCGGACGTGCGTATCTATCAAGTCGCCTGATCCCCATACAGCAATGTGCTGCGCTGGCACCTAACCTCTTATTACCTTCTGGGAAGATACCAAAATGATGAATGACTGGAACGACTACCGTGCTTCTTTGCTCGCGCGCGTCGCAGACTACGCGGAGCTTAGCCCGGAAGTGATGAAGGGCCTCCACATGATCGAAAGTTCGCCCGAAAAAAACGGCACGCTCGGCCCAAAGATTCACGAACTGATCTCGCTGGCCGTGGCCGTCACCACACGCTGCGACGGTTGCATCTCGGTGCATACGAAGAAAGCCGTCGAACTGGGCGCGACACGCGAGGAAATTGCTGAAGCGCTGAGCGTGGCCATCGCAATGAACGCAGGACCCGCCCTGGTCTACACGGCGCACGTGTTCGAAGCCCACGCGCAACTGGTCAATACGAATACCTGAATCACCTCTGTACGCGGTCGGCCGCCGATAGTGGGTAAGCCGGCCGTTCATTTTCGGCGTTTGCGGTAAGACATCCATGCTTGTAAATGCAGATTTTTCGCGCCCAGTCGTCGTCACACCAGACCGTTACGACTGGGTCGCCTCCCCTCAGAGCGGCGTCGAGCGCGTGATACTCGACAGAATTGGCGAGGAACAAGCCCGGGCAACCAGCATCGTGCGGTATGCGGCCGGTTCACACTTCCCCGGCCATGCGCACCCGCGAGGAGAGGAGATCTTCGTCCTGTCCGGCACGTTCTCCGAGCGCGACGACCACTATCCGGCCGGCTGGTATCTGCGCAACCCGCCAGGATCCATCCATCAGCCGTCCAGCGCCGAGGGCGCGATCATTTTCGTCAAGCTTCGGCAAATGCACCCGGGAGAACACCACCGAGTTCGCATCGACACACGCGATCCCGGATTCTGGCAGCGCCAAGGTCGGCGCGAGGTATGTCCTCTGTTCTCATCGGATACCGAGCAAGTTTGTCTGCAACGCCTATCGGCAGGCGAAGCATTATTCGACGGCCAGATAGACGGCGCCGAATTGCTGGTATTGGCCGGAAATCTAGTAGTTGGGAAACGGCCCTGTGATCGGGGCAGTTGGGTACGATTACCCGTGGGTAAGTATCCCGAGATCGTCGCCGGCCCACAAGGAGCGACCTGCTACCTCAAGACCGGTCACCTGGCTAATCGGGCCGCGGAGGCATAGGCATGAGAGCAGCGCGCATCGCCATTATCGGGGGTGGACTAAGCGGTCTGTATGCGGCTCTTCTTCTCGAGCAACAGGGCATCGAAGACTACGTGTTGCTGGAAGCACGCTCCACGTTTGGCGGTCGCATTCTTTCCGTGTCGCCCGCCGGAATGGATGAATCAGGCCAAGATACATCCGATACCTTCGACCGCTTTGACTTAGGGCCAACGTGGTTCTGGCCCGAGTTTCAGCCTCAGTTCGATCGTCTCGTCAGCAGTCTAGAACTTGAACGGTTCGAACAGCATGACGTCGGCAGCATGATTATCGAGCGATCGTCAAACGAGGGGCCTTTGCGGGTCCACTCCGGCCACGCTGCATCGCCCCGGTCGATGCGTCTGGTGGGTGGGATGAACGCACTGGTAGCGGCCCTGTGCAAAAAGCTCCCGCAGGACCGCCTCTCTGTCGGTCACAGCGTCAAGCGCGTCCGCCATAGCGGTCAACAAATCGAAGTCGATGCTGAGGATTCGCGCGAACGGCTTATCACTTACCGCGTGCAATTCGTGTTGCTTGCCGTCCCCCCACGCTTGGCGACATCCGCGATCGACTTCACGCCGCCATTGCCGGATTCGATCTCGCGCGCCTGGAGCAATACGGCTACCTGGATGGCATCGCACGCCAAATATGTCGCTGTCTACGACAGGCCATTCTGGCGCGATCGAGGACTTTCCGGCGAAGCCCGTAGCGCTGTGGGACCGCTCGCAGAAGTCCACGATGCCTCGATGCCGGGCGGCAGCGCCGCACTGTTCGGCTTCTTCGGCGTTCCCGCCCACACGCGCAAGCGTGTGCCGGAGCAAGAATTACTGCTCCACTGTCGAGCGCAGTTCAAGCGCATGTTTGGCGCAGAGGCTGAGCAGCCTAAAGCGGAGCTGATCAAAGACTGGGCCGCCGATCCTCTGACCGCGACGGCGGTCGACCTCGAAGGCGCAGCAGGACATGGCGCGGCGCCGCAGGCGACCGTCACGTCGTCACCGTGGCATGGACGTCTGGTGGGAATAGCCAGCGAATGGTCAGTTCGGTTTCCTGGTTATGTGGCAGGCGCCATCGATGCCGCAACCATCGGCGTACGCGAGGCAATCCGTACCGCGGCAGTAAACGGTTGGGGCGTCGGAGTGTAATAGCCGGGCGTCGCAACCAGGAATCGTCTAATCCCCCTACTCTTTGAGACACGAGCATGAACAGCACATATCGAGCAATGCAGTTGAGCCGGCCTGGATTTCTTGAACTGGTCGAACGACCGAGACCCACTCCAGGAGCGGGCGAAGTTTTGATCGAGGTGGAGGTATGCGGAATTTGCGGCGCCGACATCGGCCAGATCGACCGAGCCGATCCCAAATCGAAGCCGCGCGTGCCAGGACATGAAGTGATCGGACGAATTGCTGCCATCGGGGCGGCAGTACCAACGATATGGAAGATGGGGCAGCGCGTAGGCGTCGGCCGCCTCGGCGGCCATTGCAACGAATGCGACCAGTGTCGACGCGGGGAATTCCAACTTTGTCGGAATCAGCCGGTCGTTGGCGTAACGACCGATGGCGGCTACGCCGAAGTGATGATCGCTCGCAGCACTGGCTTGGTTTCGATTCCCGACGAACTCGACTCCGAAGAGGCGGCGCCCATCTTGTGTGCGGGCCTTGCCACCTTCAATGCACTCAAGAAGTCAGGGGCCGAAGCGGGTGATCTCGTGGCCGTGCTGGGCATCGGTGGGCTTGGGCACATGGCGTTGCAATACGCGCGAAAAATGGGCTTCAAGGTCGTAGCCATCGGCCGCGGGAGGGAGATTGTCGACGATGCATTGGCACTGGGCGCGCATGTCTATATCGACACGAATGAAGACGACGCCGCTGCCAAACTCCAGGAGATGGGAGGCGCGCAAGCTATCGTCACGACGATAGGCCACGCCGCCACTGTATCCGCGTGCATTGCGGGCCTCGCCCCACAGGGCAGATTGATCGTGCTGGGCGTGGGCAAAGATCCGTTACCAGTCGCAAGCGGCCAACTGGTCTCCGGAGAAAAGAGTGTCATCGGGTCAATGACAGGCACTCCCTACGAGAACGAAAAAGCGCTGAATTTCAGCGCGCTGACCGACGTTCGGCCAATGATCGAAACCATGCCACTGGAAAACGCGCTTGCCGCCTATGAGAAAGTGAAGAGCGGCGATGTCAAGTTCAGGATGGTCTTAGTCATGCGATAGAAAAACGCATGTTAGTGGGCACCACCCATAATCGCGATGCCGACCGCTGAGCCGGGGTTCTAGCCCAGCGGTCGCCGAACATAGCCGATGCTTCTTCGCTTCGCAACGCTCGCCAGTCCGGGCAATCTAGACCGAACCTATGCCACACGGCCAATCCTCCCCCCCGACCACGTCGCCATTGTCGTCCTCTTACGTTCACGCGAAAGGCAATATCACAAGGCTCACCGTCGCGCAGGCATTTGCCGGCGCGAACTCGGCGATTATCTACTCGACGGGCGCAATCGTCGGGAATGCGCTTGCCCCGAGTCACGCGCTGGCGACACTCCCTATCTCCATCTTCGTAGTGGGGATGGCGGCTTGCTCGCTACCCAGCGGCGCCATCGCGCAGCGCTATGGCCGCCGGACAGCCTTTCTGACCGGCACAGGATGCGGCATGCTTGCCGGCTTGCTTGCAGCTTTGGCGGTAGTAGTGAGCGCTTTCTGGCTCTTTTGCGCAGCAACCTTCTTCGGCGGGGCCTACGCCGCGGTGGTCTTGTCCTTCCGCTTCGCGGCCGCGGATTGCGTCCAGTCAGAGCGGCGTCCGCGTGCACTATCGTTCGTCATGGCCGGCGGTGTCTTCGCGGGCGTGATTGGCCCGCAACTCGTCACCTACACCGTGAACTTGTGGGCGCCTCATGCGTTCGCTGCGACATTCTTGGCGCAAGCAGCCGTCGCCGCAATATCGGCACTTATCCTTTTTGGTGTGCGTCTTCCAAAGACTTCGACGACGGCGGCGCCCGGTGGCCGTCCAATCAGCATCATCGCTCGCCAGTCCAGGTTTGTGACCGCAGTTGTCTGCGCAACCGTCTCATACCTGCTGATGAACTTCCTCATGACGGCGGCACCACTTGCGATGCAAATGTGTGGCCTGCCGCAGACGTCGTCCAACCTTGGGATTCAATGGCACATCATCGCGATGTATGGTCCCAGCTTCTTTACCGGGCGTTTGATCACGCGCTTCGGGGCACAAAAGGTTGTTATGACGGGCCTGATACTCATCGCTCTTTCCGCCGTCGTCGGGTTGGCGGGCGTCGATGTCGCGCATTTCTGGCTCACGTTAATTCTGCTCGGCGTAGGGTGGAACTTCGGCTTCGTGGGGGCGTCGGCTCTCGTACTCGAATGCCATAGACCGGAAGAAAAGGCCCGCGTGCAGTCGCTCAACGACTTCATTGTCTTCGGGACGATGACCTTCGGCTCCTTGCTGTCGGGCGGTCTCCTGACCTCATATGGCTGGAACATGGTGCTCTCGTTGTCATTCATTCCTCTTGCGTTGGCGATGTTTGCTCTGATCGTCTCGGCGACAGCATACCGGCGCAGCGTCGTCAGTTGATCGGCTCTACGACGCGAGGCAATGACCGATTACTGTGCCGATGCCGCCTCCTGGATTAACCATTCGCGGAATGCCACAAGCTTGGGCAGAGACGAGCACTCTCCGCGGTAAACGATGTAGTAAGCCAGTTCGGAGGTCCACTTTACCTTTGGGAACAATTGGACCAGCCGGCCGGCGGCCAGATCGTCGCGGGCCAAGACGCTCCGCGCCAGCGCTACGCCATGACCGTCCACCACTGCTTGCAACACTGCGGCCGAGTTATTGATCCGCATCCCCCGCCTCGCATCGACGTTCTCTACTCCCGCCCGCTTAAGCCAGTCGCTCCACGATGCGAATCCGAGGTGGGTATCGACCGACAGATCGTGTATCAGTGCTTTGCCGGCGAGGTCAGTGGGTGTCCTGAGCTTGCCGTTTTTGGCGAGCCATGCGGGAGAGCAAACGACGTAGACTTGCTCGTCCATCAGCTTTTCCGCCACGAGGCCTGGCCAGGAGCCGCGCCCATACCGCACACCGATATCGATGCCCTGAGCGGTGAAGTCGACCAGCTTGAGGTTCGTGTCGAGCCGAACGTCGGTCTCCGGCCACATTTCGTGAAACCGCTCTATCCGCGGCATCAGCCACTTCCCCGCAAACGATGGACTAACCGCGACCGTCAACACACCGTTCCTGGAGCCTTCGCGCAAGCGATCCAATCCGAGTGAAAGCCGATCAAACCCTGCGCGAATATCAGGCAACGCACGCTCCGCCGTCTCGGTCGGAATGAGGCGGGAACGGCCGCTTGTTCCTCTATGAAATAATGGTGTACCGAGCCACTCTTCGAGCGAGCGAACCAATTGACCCACTGCCGCAGGCGTCACGTTCAGTTCCGCTGCCGCAGACGAGAAGCTTTGGTGCCGAGCGCTCGCTTCAAACGCTCGAAGCGCATTGAGATGTACGGGACCCTTCATGCAAAGATAAACTTCATTGGGAGTTCAAGGGTAAAAAGGGCCCGAGGACTATCCCAGGGCACGTCTCTACTGACGTTTCCGTGCGGGACCAGTGCGTCATAGTATTCGCCCTATGGAGGCACTTCAGATCCGACGTTGCAGTTTGAGCACAGGATATCGCTTTCTGTGGCGCCCGCAATAGAAAGTTTTTCTGTCAATTCGACACACTTTATCTCATTTGCCCACAAGAACAATTCAGCGAAGAATCCGCACTGGGTCGACGATGGTGAGGCCTGTTCCTGGACCGACGTCCGATGCACGACTGCGACTAGTTTTGCTTCTAGTTGTTGTTGGCTTTGATAGTGTCCTTGCCAAGTGAGAAAAGAGGTAGCGGTCGTTCGAACGTTGCGGCTCCGTCGCATCGGCGCAACTGAGATCCGTTTCTTCCCGGCCGTGAGCGCGAGTCCAATTCATTCAAACTTAAGCCTGCCAAGTAGCGGGCGGAGGCATTTCAAATGAGCAATCAATTCAAGGGCAAGAAACTGCTGGTCGTCGGCGGCACCAGCGGAATGGGGCTGGAGACGGCCCGTATGGTTCTCGCCGAAGGCGGCAGCGCGGTAATTGTGGGCCACCGCGCGGACAAGGCCGAAGAGGCGCGCAAGGAATTGGCCACATTGGGCCAGGTAACGCTATTGATGGCCGACCTATCGAGCAACGACGGGCTGGCCGCTCTGCTCAAGGCGATCGACGAGCAGTACCCGGATATCGATCTGCTCGTCAATGCGGCCGGAATCTTCTTTCCCAAGCCGTTCCTGGAGCATCAGGACGCAGACTATGATCAGTACATGAAGCTGAACAAGGCGTTTTTCTTCATCACGCAGAAAGTCGCCGCCAACCTGGTCGCCAGGGCTCGCCCCGGCGCGATTGTAAATATCGGCTCAATGTGGGCAAAGCAAGCCATCGCAGCAACCCCGTCGTCCGCATACTCCATGGCCAAGGCTGGTCTGCATTCGCTGACTCAGCACCTCGCAATGGAACTGGCACCCAAGCACATCCGGGTCAATGCAGTGTCGCCAGCAGTAGTCCAGACGCCAATCTACGAAGGCTTCATTCCGAAGGCAGAAGTGCACAGCGCGCTGCAGGGTTTCAATAGCTTTCATCCCATCGGCCGCGTGGGCACGCCGCAGGATGTCGCCGAAGCGGTCACCTTCCTGCTCTCGGACAAGGCAAGCTGGGTAACCGGCGCCATCTGGGACGTCGACGGCGGTGTGATGGCTGGCCGTAACTGATATCCACCGAGACAAGACGCTCGTTTCCCGGTTGTCCTTCCGACAACCGGCGGCATTGCTCAGCTACTGCCGGCTCACCGACAGCGCCCGCTACTGTCTCAACTCCCTCGGGGCGCCCCCAAGCCGAGCGTCTTTCCCCGCATCCGCCCGGGCGGTGGGTTCGTCCCGCAGGCGCATAACGCTCGACCCGCCGCATCCCAGTCGACAGGCGGCATGGAAGTCGATTGATGTGTGCAGCGTTGCCGGGACGTGAGAAGTCGATCTCTACGACGTTCTCGTATGCCCATCGATCCCAGCGCCTTCGAGATGAATTCGGACCCGCTATCTGCCTTGATCAGGCGCGGTATTGGCCGATCTGATGTGATGCGATAGAAAGCGACAACTACGTCTTCGCCTTTTAGCGACGCCCCGACACCGATATCCAGACACTCACGTCTGTAGTTGTCGACAATCGTCAGCGTGCGCAGGGCTCGCGTCTTACGTCGTCTACCGGAAGGAATGTGCTGCGTTGCCGAGACTTTTCGCGTTTCGTGATTGGCTCCTTAGCGAGGCTTGCGTCGACTGGCATACGAACTAGGTTGGTCATCCGCTCATTTCGAGTGACCGCTTTGTCGATATACGATTATCGAATGGGCGCCAGCCAGCGCTAGCGCGATCGCGTCAGTCCCGCGATGTTGCTACCGGCATCGGCTATCTCGTGAGGCGAGTCACCCCGTTGCGAGGCTTCTGTATTCATTGGGTCACTCCCGGTCCGTTTGGTCGGCCACCATCCGTTGCGCTGGCGCCCAGAGATCGTGCGCCATCTTCAGGAACCCGGCGATATAGGCGACATCTTCTTCGCCCTTGCGGACCCCGACATTGATGCTCTTGCTCAAGCCATGCTCGCCGAGCCGGATGGTCCGCACAGGCAACCCGCTCCCCTCCTCCGCCACGAGCCAGTTCGGTAAGACGGCGATGCCGCGACCGGCTGCAACCAGTTGCAGCATCAGTTCAGTCTGCTCGGCCGTCCGATGAAATTTCGGCTTGCAGTGCGCGGGCACCAGAAAGCGCGTGAAGATGTCGAGGCGCTCCTTGCTCACGGGAACCGTGATCAGTTCCTCGCTCATCAGGTCCTGAGGCACAGCGAACTCCCGTGTGGCGAGCGGATGGCGCTCCGGCACCACCAGCATCAACTCATAGTCGATGACGGGAGCGAACGTGATGTCCGGCACGTCGATCGGGTCGGGCGTGATGAGCAGATCGATTTCGTACCCAAGCAGCGCGGCAACGCCGTCAAAACGGAATGCGGTGCGCACATCGAAATCGACATCGGGCCAGGCCGCGAGATAGTGCGGCGTGAGCCGGGTAAGCCATTTCTGGCACGGATGACATTCCATGCCCACGCGCAGCGCTCCACGGCGACCCTCCGCGAAATTCGTCAGCGTCCGTTCCGCGTGCTCCATCTGCGGTATCACGCGCCCGGCGAGGCCAAGCAGATATTCGCCGGCGTGTGTGAACCGCAGTCCGCGGCCGTTCTTGGTCCAGAGCTTGACGCCATGCCGCTCTTCGAATTTTCGAACCATGTGAGAGAGCGCCGACTGCGTCACATTCAACCGGTCGGCCGCCGCGGTCACGCTGCCGAGGCGATCCACTTCCATCACGATCGAGAGGTACTGGAGGTCTAGCATCCCTGTTCTCCATCAGCGCAACGCTTCGGTGCTTCGCGGGCGATCGACGCTATCGGTGCACTGCATCGGCTCCCGCGACGATCTCGCTTTTCGCAAAGTGAGCGCAAACCCGGCCAGACCCAGCACCGGTCCCGGCACCAGCAGCCACATCGCATCGAGTCCGACATGTTCGAAAAGCGAGGTGCTCGCTCCAATCGATAACACCGTGATCGCAAAGCCAATCGAGTTCTGGATCGCGAGCGCGCTTCCCACGAGCGCGCGCGGACATGCGTCGGCAGCGAGCGCGGAAAACTGCGGCGAGTCAGCGGGGGCCGACGCGCCCCAGATCAGCAGAAGCACTGCCATCGTTTCGGGAGCCAGGTGACGCCAGCCCAAAGCGAAGACGAGCCCACATAGACCGGATATCGCGAGTGCGCCTGTCGCCACCTTCGCACTGCCGAGGTATCGCGACAGAACGCCGCCGAGCACGGAGCCCAATGCGCCAATCCCGATCACAATGAATGACATCGCCGACACACTGAGACCCGCAAATGCACTCGTCAGAGACGTATGGGAAATCAGCAGCGGCACAGCGGTCCAAAACGCGTAAAGCTCCCACATGTGGCCGAAATATCCGAGCGTCGCGGCCCGGAACCGGCGAACGCGAAACGCGCTGAGTAGGGATGGCGGCGACGTCGCTGGTGTCTCCTTGTTGCGCGCGGAACGGGGCGACACGACAGAGTGCGGCCCATCGCCGAGCGCGCCGATAATGCCGGCCCCACCGACAGCAAGCAACGACGACGCGGAAATGACCAGCTGCCATGAGAGACCCGCTCCCAGTACGCGCATCGCGTGGGGTAGTGCGGTGCCGAGTATGAGCATCCCGACAAGCTGCGCGAGCGCCTGACCCGTGCGATTGGGTGCCCAGCCGATGATCAGCTTCATTCCCATCGGATAGATACCGGCGAGGCAGATACCGACGCCGAACCGGAACAGCGCGCCACTCACGAGACCGGTCGACAGCCATGCAAAGCCAAGGTTGAACAGCGCACCGACGACGGCGCTGCAGACGAAGATCCTGCTCGCGCGAAAACGATCGGCGGCGCCGCTCAGCGAGACGACGAGTGTGCCGAGGATGAAACCGAGCTGCACTGCGCTCGTCAGCCAGCCGATGTCAGCCGCGCTGATGTGCCAGATTTTCACCAGGTCGCCGGCAGTACTGTTTGCACTGAACCACAGTGCAGTACCGAAGAGTTGCGCGATCGAGATTGCGGCGACCGGGCCTATCCCTTGAACGAGCAGTTTCCGCACGCAAGTCGCCCCGATCATCGATTCGCGAGGGGCGCCTGAGCGCTGCGCAACTGGTCGAGCCACCGCTCGTCGCGAGGGGACGGACGACGATGCAGCCGCTCGTTGAGGATCGCATGCGCTTTCCCGGCCTCGCCGCTTCGCATGAGCGCAACCAGAAGCGTGTCCTCGACGACCTCGCGCTGCGCGCCGCTTCCGCCGATTCGCACGACGTCTCGCGCGACCGGCTCGAGGATCTCCGCGGCGAGTGCGTACTTTTCTTCGGCGAAGGCCAACGACGCGCGGCAGATCGCCGGGACGACGGGGCCGGCCGGAAGCTTGCCTCCGTCGATGAGCCTGTTGAGCACGGCAACGCGTTGTTCGACGGCTTTGCTGTCGCCCGTCGCCGCGGCTACCAGCGCCATGTGGAAGTCAGCGAATGGAAACCCCGCTTCCTTGAAGTAATCTGACGCGTACTTTGCGGCGGCGTCCCACATGCCCGCCGGAACAGCGTGGCCGTAGGCCTGCATGCGCCAGAGAAACGACGACGTGTCGCTGACGATGTTGATCGGCGTGCCGAGCGACGCAGCCGGCGCGACATGCTCGTTGTAGATGGCGAGCGCCCGCCCGGTGTCTGCCCGCTCAAGTGCGATGAGCGCGCTATGCCATGCAATGTGGCCGTGAAGCACGCCTGTCTTGTCGTACTCCGGCAGCCAGCCGGTGATCATGTCTTGCGCCTCGTCGTTCGCACCGGACTCGTACAGCACGTGGGCGACGGCGTGCGCCGCGTTCACGTTGTGTCGCCGCAATTGCAGCGCGCGTTGCGTGAGCGCGCGTCCGAGCTGGAGGTCGCCGTTTTCGCCGTGCGCCCATCCTCGATAGGTCAGAAACCACCAGTCGTCGGCATCGAAGTGTTTCGCGTGGCGTTCGCACAGGTCGACGCGTGCCTGGTCGTGGTCGGCCATGCCGGAAAACGCGAAGAGGCCGAACGCCCCAAGCGGCATCGACAGGATGACGATGTCCCGCGGCCAGCGGTCGGTGTGCGCGAGCGCGGCAGTGAGTGCCTTGGCCGCCTGTCCGTTGATGGCCAGCGACAGCACGTCGACGTGGCTGCGCTCACGTTCCGTCCCGTTACGGGCGACGAGATCGAGCGCCTTCGCGATCTTTGCGCGAGCCTGAGCCGGCTGCACGCTGATCGCATGCAGGCGCGCGCGGGCGGCGTACGCCAGCGCGAAATCGGGGTCGGCCGCGATCGCCTCTTCCAGTGCTTCGCCGGCGCCCGGCCACAGCGACAGCAGCAGGTCGACACCCGTACGGTATCGCTCTGCGGCGAGGTCGGATGTTGTCGAAAGCGGCAGATCGTAGCGGTCGAGGCGGCCCATAAATCGGTTACTCCGGAAATTTGTTAGCAATCGGGCGCGGCTGTCGGCTGCGGTCGGCCCTGTCGCGCATCAATACGCGGGACTGTCATTAAACCAGGTTTTCCCGTGACAGTATTTCGACTGGTAGTCAAAATGTATAGAACATCTGCCAATCGGACGAACGACATGAACTGGGAAACAATCGAAGCCCCGGCGGACGCCATATCCCCTGCACCGCTGACAGTCCGCGCGCAGTTCATCCCGGCGCGTCACTTCTTTCCGGAGCACTCGCATCGCTGGCATCAGATGGTCTACGCGATTTCCGGAGCGTTGACGGTGATATCGGAAGGCGGGTCGCTCGTGATCTCCCCGGAGCAGGCCGTGTGGCTGCCGACCGGGCTCCGTCACAAAGTGGGCTCACTTCTCGGCGCTGAGTTTCGCAGTCTGTGGATAGCCGAAGAGACCGGTCGCGCGCTCTCAGGCACGGCTCCGATGGTGTTCGCTGTTTCGCCGCTGCTGAAGGCACTCATCATCGAAGCGGCGGCCATCGAGGGACGGCAAGACGATGACGGCTACGCCGGTCGAATCACCCATCTCATTCTCGACCAGCTCCGGCGAACGCGGCCTCTGCCGACGGCGTTGCCGTGGCCGAGAGACGGCGCGCTCGCGACGCTTTGCGAAGCGCTTTATTCAGATCCGGCAGACCCGCGTGGACCGGAAGACTGGGGGTGCGTCCTGGGAATGTCGGCCCGTACGCTGGCGCGACGTTTCGTCAGCGAGACGGGCATGAGCTTGCGGTCATGGCGCCGCCGAATGAGGCTGTTCAGGGCGATCGAACTGCTTGGCGGCGGCATGGGCGTCACCCGCACAGCGATGGAGCTTGGCTACGGCTCGACATCGGCGTTCGTATATGCGTTTCGTCTCGAGATGGGCAGTAGCCCGCAGGCGTATATGCGCGGTCGTGGCGAGGAAGTGGGAAACCGGTCCGCGTCGCCGACCGCCCGGGTCGGCAGCGAATGATGGCAAACAAGTGCACGGCATGCGCCAATGCATTGAGGGCGGCTGCCACGGTGGTCCGTGGCAGTCCGCCCTCATAGGCTTAATGAAGTCGCGAAATCGATTCGACGCTCCGCGCGGGGGTCGGGTGGCCGTCAGGCCAGCTGATCCTCGGGCTTGACGGCATCGACTTCGTCACGCGCCTGAGACGTGTCTTTGCGGACGTAGAACCGGTAGGCCGCATACACGACCAGCACCCAGACGGCCGAAACAACCAGCGACATGCGCATATCCGGCAGGATCGCGATACCGACCAGCACCGCCACCACGAACGCGAGCGCGATGTAGTTGCTGTATGGGTAGAACGGCATCCGGTACGCGATCTGGTCTTCTTCGCCGTTCTGGATCTTCAGCTTCCGGAACCTGAGATGGCTGATGACGATGGAACCCCATGCACAGACCAGCGCGAACACTGTCACCGAAGAAAAGAGTTCGAACGCCTGCTCAGGCATGATGTAGTTCAGCAGCACGCCCGCGAACATCGCGGCAAACACCATAAGGATTGCACGGTGCGGCACCTTGCGTGAATTGGTGACGCCGAGAAAGGCCGGCGCGTTCTTCTGCAGCGACAGGTTGTAGAACGTGCGGCTGTTGGTGAACACGCTCGCGTTGACTGCCGACAGCACCGCCATGATCACGACCAGATTCATGATGCTCGCTGCGGCCGGAATGCCGATCTTCGTGAAGACCTCGACGAACGGGCTACCCTTCGTCGTCAACGACGTCCACGGGAAAACCATCAGCAGAACTGCGATCGCACCGACGTAGAAAATCAGCAGTCGCCAGAACGTCGCATTGACGGCCTTCGGCATCGTCGTTTTGACGTCCTTCGCTTCGCCGGCGGCAAGACCGAGATTTTCGACGCCGCCGAACGAGAACGCGACCATCACCACCGCGAGGAATGTGCCGCTCGCCCCCTTGGCAAAGAATCCGCCGTGGCCGACGAGGTTGTGATAACCGATGGGCACACCGTTGTTGCCGATGCCAAACACGATCATGCCGACGCCAAAGATAATCATCGCGACGATCGCGATCACCTTGACGAGCGAGAACCAGAACTCCGCCTCGCCGTATATCTTGACGCCGATGATATTGACGACAAACATCAGCGATACCGCGGTGCCGGCCGTCACCCAGATCGGAATGTGCGGGAACCAGAAATGAACGTAATTGCCCAAAGCATTCAGGTCGGCCGCACTGGTGGCCAGCAGAAAGATGAATGCGTTCCAACCGTTCAGAAAGCCTGCGAAGCGGTGAATGTAGCGGTTCGAATACGACACGTACGAACCGGACACCGGCTCTTCCACGGCCATTTCACCGAGTGCGCGCATGACGAAGTAGATGGCGATAGCGGCAAGCAGAAAGACCAGCAGAATGGCCGGGCCAGCTGTTCTGATTGCCCAGGAAGATCCGTAGAACAGTCCTGTGCCGATTGCGCCGCCAATGGCAATCATCTGGATATGGCGGTTCTTAAGATCTCTTTTCAGATCTTCCCGCTCGTATGTCTGTACCTCGATGCTCTTGCTCATGTCACCTCCAAAGAAATTAATCGTTTGTAGTTTTTTTAGGTTTAAAGATCGTTGAAACGCTGATCTCAGATGTGGTGTTTGTCCGTGCGAATACCGCTACGCACTACTATTTTTTTCAAACCTCAAACCTCAAACCTCATCTCCCGTTGCATCGACCTCGTGATTTGTGAAGCCGATGTCCCGACTGCATGCCGTGTTCTCTCAGGTCATGGCATACATCGGTTCTCTAGCCCCGATGGTCAGGGTCAATCGCGGCTGTTCGAGTCAGGTCGTCTAAAGGAGCGCACCGTGCACGATGGTCGTGTGCCACGGGCTACTTTCAGCACTGTGTTTTGGTCGCGCGCCTTCATGGGACGAGATCTGGCGCGCTCCAGCAGTTCAGAGTTCAGCGAGCGCGGTCGTCAGGCGGCGGATTGCTTCGTCCAGCGTGGAACGCGGACAGCCAAGGTTTGCACGCATATACCCATGCCCCTCGATGCCGAACTTCGGCCCGTTATCCAGCCAGAGCCGCGCGTCGATCAACATGAAATGTTTGAGGACATCAGGGTCCATCGCGAGTCCCCGGCAGTCCATCCAGGCGAGGTAGAGCGAATCGGCAGGTAGAACCTCGATCTTCGACGTGAGGCCGTGGACCGCATTTCGGAAGTACGCGTGATTTTCACGCAGATACCGCAGCAATTCTTCGAGCCACGGCTCACCGCGAGAATAAGCAGCTTCGGCCGCGACCATCCCCAGCGTGTTGACGGATGAGTACATGTTCCTGTCAAACTGCCGACGCAATTCCTCGCGAACGCAGCGGTTGGGTACGAAGAGATTGGCGCTCTGAAGTCCCGGCAGGTTGAAGGTCTTGCTCGGCGCCGTGCAGGTGATGCTGTTCTCCGCAAACGCTTTCCCGAGCGACGCAAATGGGATGTGTTTCTTGAATGGATTCACAATGAGATCCTGGTGAATCTCGTCCGAGACCACGAGCACGCCATGCCGCAGGCAAATTTCCCCCATCGTACGCAGTTCGCCTTCTGACCAGACGTTGCCCGTCGGATTGTGCGGATTGCTCAGAATGAAGAGTTTCGTGTTGTGCCTGATCGCTGCCTCGAACGCCTTTTCGTCGAAGCGATATACGGTTCCCGTGCGCTCGAGCGGCGCATAGGTCAGCTGGCGCCCGTTCAGCAGGACATCGTCGTGAAAATGCGCATACACGGGCGGTTGAATCAGGACCGAGTTGCCCGGTGAAGAAAATGCCTGAATGGCCGTTTTCAACGCGGTGATGATGCCGCTGGATTGAAGCACCCATTCGCTCGGGACCTCCCAGCCAAAGCGCTTTGCCTGCCAGCCCGTTACCGCGGCGACGTAGCTTTCGGTCGCTCCGCGCGAATACCCGAATACACCGAACTCGACGGCCTCATGCAGTGCATCGATGACGACTCGCGGCGCCCGGAAGTCCATATCCGCGACCCACATCGGCAACGGGTCGGCCGCGAACTCCTCTGCTGTGAGCAAGCTTTCGCTAAACGCCCACTTCAGCGAATTGGAGCTTTTGCGGTCGATAACTTCGTCGAAAATCGAACCGACTTTTCCGGCACCTGCGGCGCCGCTTACGGGCATTTCACAATGAAGCTTCACGATGACTTCCATCCGCAATAGACGGCACGCCGGCGGCGTGACCTCGAATTGCGGCTAGAGTAGCAGCGCGAAATTCTGGGCAACAATGGTATGTTCTCATGGAGCAGTGAGCATAGCTCATGAATGCCGGTCGGCCTTGTGTGAGAAGGGTTTCAGACGGCGAGCGCGACGATGAATCGCGACACCATGTTGAATACGGCGACGGTTGCAACCGCTTCCACCGTTTTCGATTCTCCAAAAATGCCTTCAGTTGCTCGATCAGGTTGGCTGTCGACCACGACCTGCGCGCCTGCCGACCGAACAAAGCGTTGTCTATCAACTCCGACCTGATTGCTTCCGCCTACTTGTGAGTGCCGCCCGCGTCGAGATACGTCGCAAAGTGCACGCATGCCTTACCACGTGAAACAATACCGGTGTCATTTCCTTCACTCTCCGACGCGTGCGTCGCGTTCCTGGTTCGCGTCCGTTTTGTCGAGGGATTGTACGGTTAGCGCGCGCTGCATAGGTTGTGAAAAAGCCGAACCGGCGCGCGACGGGCCGCATACCGCGCTACTGCGGGCAACCTGTCGTCGACGATACGCGAATACCGTTCCAGCGATGTGAGTGGGACGTCTGGCTTGGCAGTGAACCTAGGTGACGCACTACGACGGCCAGCATCCGTGATGTAAAGTCCCAAACTACCGACGCGCTCCGCACGAGCATTCGACGTCACAAGTAGTTGCAGACGTAGTCAAGCGTTTCGATCACGTGGATGTCGAAGCGACTGTTACCGGGCACTGCGAACGACTGACCGGCGCTGTAGGTGTGCCATTCGCCGTCGCCTTCTATGCGGATGCGACATTTGCCGGCCTGCACGTCCATAACTTCGGGTGCCTCGGTGCCGAAATTTAGCGTTCCGGGAAAGATGACGCCGAGCGTCTTCCGAGTCCCGTCGGCAAACAGCACAGTATGCGAAACACACTTGCCGTCAAAGTAAACGTTGGCGCGTTTGATAACGGAAACCTGATTGAATTGAGTGTCGAGTGTCATGACGACCTTCCTGTGAGCATTGGTGATGAGATGAGATTGGGCGGGTCTGGCGCATTAAGGATCACCCGCGTATCAAGAGCGCTACATCGACCGGTCCATATCCGGTCATCATTCTGACGGTGAGGAGTCGGTGTTATTGTTCAATTTGGAGAAGTTCGGCAGTTGTCAAGATTCAACGCAGTTGTCCGCACGCTCCTTGTTTGCATTTCAACGCTTATTCCACATGCAGTCGTTGCTCTGCAATCCGGATCGCCGCAACTCGCGGCTCCATTCAGGATGGTCTCGCCGCGACGTGCCAAGATTTACTTTCCCTCGCTCAATTCAATTGCTCGATGGCGCGCCGCTTGTGCGGCCTTGACGATCGCATCTTTCACTCCGTGCGATTCCAGCGCGCTAATCGCCGCGGCTGTAGTGCCTCCCTTCGAAGTTACACGCTGACGCAGGATTTCGGGCGACTCTTCCGAGACCGCGAGCAACTTCATGGCGCCACAAAAGGTCTGGGTCGCAAGGCTCATAGCGTCAGATTGGGAGAAACCAAACTGCCTAGCGGCTTCAATCATAGCCTCTACGAAATAGAAAACGTACGCGGGGCCGCTGCCCGAGATCGCTGTCACGGCGTCGATATCGGATTCGGCTGTGCACCAGAGTATCTCCCCAACGGAGCAGAACAATTCGTCCATGACAGCTCGCCATGCGATCTCAACCTGTGGCGTCGCGAACAGTCCAGTCATGCCAGCCCTCGCAAGAGCGGGGGTATTGGGCATTGCCCGGACGATTCTGGAGTAGCCCCCCAACCAACCGGAGGTACTGCTCGTGCTGACACCAGCCGCAACGCTCACTATCAATTGATTTTTGAGCAGCGGTTCAAGCTTGAGGCAAACATCCGGCACCACATTCGGCTTCACAGCCAAAACGATGATGTCGTTCTCGCCGATCTGCTCGTCGATGACGTTGCATACTGAGCACTTGAATTCCGCGCGCAAGGATTCAAGCAATGGCTCTTCCTGGTCAACCACGTGAATTTGCCACTGGTCACTCGATGCGAGACCCGCAATGAGCGCGCGGGCCATATTTCCGCCACCGACAAACGCAATGCTTCTTGCCATACAGCTCTCTCTCCCATAGTTTGACTGATGCCTCCCTCGTCCGCGAGGGACCCGTCCAAATAGCTTCTCCAACTTACAGGAGCACAAACCCCTGACCGCTCCGACACGATTGGTTTTTGGCGCCTATGCGAGTGTCATCAAGGCCTCATAGCCTCCTGCTGCCGTGGTCACCGAACGCTCTCTGAGCAGGCGCTCAAGCGTGCAGTCCTCGTCGCCGTTGGTGAGCGTGCGCCGTCGGTGGCACGCACGGCACCGTTCCGCGCACCGAGAGCGCGTAGGTGTTGCGTTCGCCCGTCAGCCCCGGCAGGACGGCCGGGGCGTCCGCGAGCGCGTAGTCGAGACAGCCGCCGCAGCACGCCGCGAACGCGGGCTCGCGTTTTGCGCTAAGCCATGCAGCCGGCTTTCCTGAACGAGTGGTCGTGGACGCTACCTTCAGTGAACTAACGCCGCCCGAAGGCGGTTCAATCGGCCAGCCTACTGGAACTCTGTAATGACTGTCACGCCAGCGGCTTGGAATTCATCCATACGCATCAAAGCTTCGATGGACTCCTTGAGACTGATCCGCTTTCCAATCAACTTCTCGGGTGCAAGCTTGCCCGAGTGAATCATGTCGAGCATCACGTCGTAGCGGTACGCCTGCATGCCGTGGCTTCCGATGATCTCGAGCTCGTTGGCCAGCACCTTGCCCATCGGGACTGCTGGCGTGCTGTGCTCGGCAAGCATCAAACCCACCTGAACGTGTTTTCCGCGCTTCCTCAGGCTGTTGATCGAGTTTGCGCAGGTCGCAGAATGGCCGAGTGCGTCAAGTGATACGTGGGCCCCACCGCGCGTCAGTTCCCGAACCTGCTCAACAACATTCCCGCCATTTGCAGCGTTGACCGTGGCCACGGCCCCCAGCTCGCGAGCGAGTTTCAGCTTGTCCTCTGCGATGTCTACTGCGATTACATTGGCACCAATAGCGTTCGCGATCATGATTGCCGAGAGACCGACGCCCCCGCAGCCATGAACTGCCACCCATTGCCCGGCGGACGTTTTTCCTTGATCGACGACGGCACGGAAGGACGTAACAAAGCGGCATCCTAGGCTGGCCGCTGTGTCAAAGCCAAGGGAGTCCGGCAGTGCCACCAGGTTGAGGTCTGCACGGTGGATAGAAACGTATTCGGCAAACGATCCCCAGTGCGTAAAGCCCGGCTGAAACTGGTGGTCGCAGACCTGCTGATTGCCGGAGTGGCACTCTGGACAGTGCCCACACCCTGCCACGAACGGAACGGTCACGCGGTCACCTGCTTTCCAGCGCTTCACGTTTTTGCCGACGGCCGCGACGACGCCGGCCAGTTCGTGTCCCGGAACGTGGGGCAGCACAATATCAGGATCGTGCCCAACCCAAGCGTGCCAGTCACTCCGGCAAACGCCGGTCGCCATGATTTTCACCACGACACCGTGGTCTTCCGGAACAGGATCGGGGACGTTTTGCAGCCGGGGGGCAGTGGAAAAGGACTCGTAAACTACCGCTTTCATACTCGCTGTCTCCAAAGGAATGCTGCAGATATTTTGAAGACTTCCGTGGAAAAAGCTTTTCAGATTTTGTCGGAGGCGGGTCAGATTATGAAAGAATCATTCACGGCATCCCGTCGGCTGAAAGTTTCTTGCAGCCTCGTTGGGCGCCAGCCTGGAATTGTGACGGTTCAGCTCAACGTCGAGGCCGCCGCGCAGCCGCGTCGCCGGCCTACTCACAATCCGATCAGATTCGCGATAGGCAGCTGGTGCGTTTCCTTCAATTCCCGCAAAGACAAATTCGACCGGATGCTTGAAACGCCCGGCAACTTTCGCAACACTCGCTCAACGAAGCGGCTGTAATCATCAAGGTCCCTAGCAACAACCTGTAGAAGGAAATCAGCCTCGCCAGTCGTGTTGTGGCAGGCAAGCACCTGTGGGCAGGCAAGAATTGCTCTTTCAAAGGCCGCAGTTACCTCATCGCCATGTTGCGTGCATACAATCTGCACGAATGCTACGACCCCACATCCGACCTTCCGACGGTTGACGATCGCTTCATACCCTTGAATTACCCCCTGCTCTTCTAACCGTCTCAGACGCCGCCAACATGAAGCGTCGCTTAGATGCAATTCCTCCGCTAATTTTGTATTCGACAGACGCCCGTCCATCTGCAATCTTTGAACAATCTCAGCGTCAACTCTGTCAAGAGGGTCCACGATGAAAGCTCCTTTCAAAATTTTAGTCAATTACGAAGGAGTCTATCAAAGGCCGCTCCGCGCTGCGCGCTCGCGGTGGCCCGACCAAGGTGGGTCGTGGACTACCTCGTTGGCACTCCTGGGGTCGTGCTCTCCCTTAATCCCTTCCATGAGTGGAGAACGCTTGCGCACACCCCATCGGGACCTACACCGACATCCAGCCCACGCCCGAATTGAGGAAAGTCATGCTCAGAAGAGTGCTTAACGCCTTCCATCGCGCGGCGGCGGCAGCGAGGCCTTCGCGCGACGTCCAGCACTCTCGTGTAACCGTCGAAAAATGACCGAGTTGCCACCACCCATGACGAAAAATCGTCGCAAGGCAAATCGGATTGCTGTAACCGGCGTTCGACGTATTCACGGTCAGGCCGCGTTCGGTTCGCGGGCAATCGCGTTCAAAGCCTCGACGTCGCGCGCGATCATCTCCGGCACCTGTGCGCGAAGCAACTCCACCCAAGTCCGCACCTTCGCATCGGTGAATTTGCGCGATGGATGCAACGCATACACGTTCATCTTCTGCAGGACGTGGTCGGGCAATACTCGCACGAGCGTACCGTCGCGCAGCGCATCGAGCGCCGAGTACACCGGTAGTATGCCGACCCCGATACCGTCTCGAATCGCGAGCGCAAGCGATTCGGCCGTATTGGTCTGTACTGGTCCCGATACGTGCATCCGATCGATACCACCGGGCCCTTCAAGCACTCATTCGTGCGTCGGGAATGCGGGCGTCTGTAACGACAGGCACGCATGCGCACCGAGATCACGTGGATAGACAGGCACGCTGTGTCGCTTCACGTAGTCCGGCGACGCGCATAGGATGCTGAAGGTCGAGCCGAGCATGTGCGATCCGAGGTCCGAATCGGGTAGTGACCACGCGGCCACCACGGCCCGACGACGTGAACCCTTGGCGGGATGGATGAAGATGCGAATTGCGCTGGCCTTGGGCAGGCAGTCAGAAGAATATCTTTAAAATCGCGAGAAACGCGAGCAAACCTACCACTCCATACCAGAGTTGCTTCCGCGTATCGAACGCATAGTGCATAAACAGATTCATCAAGATCGGGCTGATTACGCCGCCTACAATGTTGCATACTTTTCGCTCCTTCGTCTGAGTCGTTCGAATTTTCGCTGCCGCGAACCGGGGGCTGCGGATCGACACGGAACACAACGACGATTTCGTCCTTGTGGATTTCGACGCGCTTGACCAGGCCCAGAACGATCTTGCGTTTCGTTTCAAGATCAATCGCATCAAGCTTTTCAGTGACAGCGGCTGCAAATTCCTCGAGCCGGTTGATGACCAGAAACAGTTCGCTTTGCATCGCTCCGTGGCGCCGTGATTCCTGGATCTGCTGTTCAATCTGTTCGAGCCGGCTCTTCAATTGCTGCATCCGTGGCTCGAAGTCGGTCTTGTCGATGATACCGTCGGCGTAGCTGTCGATCAGCCGCGATTTGCCCTTTTCGAGCTGAAGCCGCTGCTTTTCCAGGCTGGCGGTGTCGAAGCCGCACTTTTCGTTACGCTCCATCACGTCAAGTCGGCGTTCATACTCTTCTTTCAGTCGATCTGGATTTCTAAGCAATTCGACGATCTGATTCCATACCAGCTCGTCGAGCTTGTCCGTTCGTACCTGCGGGTTGTCGCAGATACGTTCGCCCCCGAATCGGAAAGCGTCGGTTCCAACGCAGCGGTAATAGGCGTAATCCCGCTGATGTCCTTTGGCTGCAGCCTTGCTCACTTTCTTCGCGTAATAGGCGTAACGGCACTGTCCACAAACAGTGAGCCCCTGCAGCAGGCGCAGCGTCGCATTATCCCGGCGCTGGCGCGCCAGCTTGCGGTTCTCGGCAAGCTGCTCCTGAACGATTTCGAATAGTGCTTCGCTGATGATCGCCGGCACAGGAATTTCGATCCACTCCTGCCGGTCCGCACGTTTCGCTGAATAGGGTTTCCTGGGCACGTCGGCGCTGTGACGCTGGGCACGCACGCGCACCGGGTGATCGCACACCTGCGTTTTGCCGAACGCGGCCCGCCCCATGTACGCCGGATTACGCAAGATGCCCCATACCACGCTGCGGTCCCAGTACGGCTTGCCCGATGCCGTCACCGTACCGGCCTCGCCAAGCCGACGTATCACTTCTCCGAGGCTCAGGCGCTCCAGCCCGACCCACTCGAAGATCGCTTTCACCGTGGCGGCTTGCGGCAGTTCGATGACGTACCGGGCTGGCGTCCCGTCGAGCTGTCTTCGGATGTAGCGGTAGCCATAAGGCGCCCCTGATAGCACATTGACCGTACCGCGTTTCGCACCGTGAAGCTTGCCGCGGCGGTGACGCTCTGCGATTTTTGCCCGCTCGTACTCCGCTATCATGCCCTGCATCTGCAGCAGCAGTGATTCTTCCGGTGTTGTGCCAATTGCATGATTGAGAAACACCACCTGTACGCCGCACGAGGAGAGCTCTTCCATCAGCAGCGCCTGGTGCGCATATTTACGCGCCAGGCGGTCCGGCGAGAGGATGTACAGCCGATCGATCGTCCCGAGCGCGGCGACGTCGCGCAGGCGCTCCAGTTGCGGCCTGACCAGCGTTGCGCCGCTCACCCCGGCATCAACAAAGCACATGTCCTCCACAATCTGCGCACCGTCGGCCTGAATACGCTCTTTCAATGCAGCGATCTGGCTGTCTATCGTGCCGCGTTTGCTTTGCTGCTCGGATGACACGCGCGCGTAAAACGCGACCATGGCAACGTTGCTCATCGTTTGCCTCGCTTCATAGCCATCACCGTCGCAGGCCTTGCGTTCGATGAACGCTTCGTGCTTCGGGCATCGATCGGACTGAGCTGCTCGTAGGCCTTCTCCAGTTGTTCGCTGGAATAGCGGTTCGGCTCAAAAGCGAGACGTACTCGCCAGTGTTTGCTTCGTCTCCGTGTCATCGATTGGGCTCCCGGTTAGCGGGAGCAACGGCCTCAAGCACGAGAACCGCATCAATGGCAGGACGTTCTCTGGACCATGGCGCCAGACACTCCCTCGACATGCGAAGGCCCCATATTACCCGCGAGTTTGCTATGTTGTTGCCGGAGCTACCACACCGCCCTGGGGTGTACCCCGCATCCGGGGCAGACTCGCCGTGCTGCGCGCTTGGTACGCCGGCGTGCCCGTACGGCAGGCCGTGGCGCGTTACCTGCCCGCCGCACTCGGTAACGGGCAATCGGCCCGCGGCGTCCTCGGGCGCATCCGCAGCAAGCTGCTGGATGTCGCGCGCACGGCCCATCGCGACGATCTCGTAGCACTCCTCAGCCATTCGGCGTCGGAACGCGAGCAGCATGCGAAAGCCGTCGCACAGGCCATCGAGACGCTGCGCATGGCGCGGCCACCGGAGCCGCAGACCGCCGACGACATCACGCAGTGGTTCACCCCGCGTTCCGTGCGAGTACTGCACGCGCATGGCATCCGGACGCTCGCTGATCTGACCGTGCGCATTCCGCGCCGCCGTCAGTGGTGGAAGGCCGTGCCGGGACTGGGCGCCGCAAGCGCCCGCTCAATCGAGGCGTTTTTCGCCGCGTGGCCCGGCCTCACCGAAAAAGCGCGTGCCTTGATCGTCGCCAGCCAGCGCTGGCGACGTCGTACCGTGGGAAACTCTCAAACTGCCGCACGAGGTCGACGGCTCCGACGGCACGTTCCGGGCGCCGCGCGCGACCTGCACGCTCGATGCCGCCAACGACTACGAAGCGGTGCAGACCTGGCTGTCGCTGCACGAGTCGCCGGCCACGCAGCGAACGTACCGCAAGGAAGCCGAGCGGCTGATCCTGTGGGCCATCGTCGAGCGCGGCCGCGCGCTGTCGTCGCTCACCACCGAGGATGCCATCGCGTATCGGGGTTTCCTGCGGCACCCTTCGCCTCGCGCTCGCTGGATCGGCCCGGTACGGCCCCGCACGTCGCCCGAATGGCGGCCCTTCAACGGCAGCCTGTCCGCGCGCTCGGTCGCGCACGCACTGTCGATTCTCGGCGCGCTGTTCCGCTGGCTCGTCGAACAGCGCTACGTGCTGGCCAATCCGTTTGCGGGCATCAAGGTGCGCGGCGGACATACCGCAACGGCACTCGATGCCTCGCGCGCCTTTACCGACGGCGAATGGACGCTGATGCGCACGATCGCCGACGGGCTTGAATGGTCTTACGGCTGGGCGGTTCCGGCCGCGCAGCGGCTTCGCTTCCTGCTCGATTTCGGCGTTGCAACGGGCCTGCGCGCGGGTGAACTGGTCGGCGCGACGCTTGGTCACGTCGAGACGGACGCACGCGGCGAGCACTGGCTGCGCGTCACCGGCAAAGGCGGCAAGATGGCGCGGGTGGCGCTGCCGCCGCTCGCGTGGGAAGCCCTGGCCCGCTATCTGGCCGAACGACGCCTGCCGGTTTCGGCAGTACGCTGGCGTCCGGACACCCCGATCATCGGCAGCCTCGAAGCGGACAGTGACGCGGCGATCAGCAGCGTGCGACTGTGGGGCGTCCCCGAGCGCTTTCTGCTGCTTGCCGCCAATGCGATCCAGACTGACCACCCGCCCCTCGCGGAGAAGCTGCGCCGCGCGAGCCCGCACTGGATGCGGCACTATCTTCCCTGCCGGACTATGTCGGGCGATATCGATGAGAGTTCATATTGGCCCAAGGATTGCGCGCCTCAGAACAGAAGCATCGCCCCGATCACCCAACATAGTTTCGTGACCCTACAGGCTATTCAGAAAGCCGAGCAGTTGGTCTGTCGGGCGGAAGCGCCCCGCCTTGCCGCGTAGCGGCGACATCTTCGCAAGGGCCTGCTCCTTCATTGCAAGCGTCGCCTCGAGATAGATCTGCGTTGTTTCTACCGATTCGTGCCCGAGCCACAACGCAATCACTGAGCGAGGAACGCCCGATTGAAGAAGGTCCATAGCCACCGTATGCCTCAAGCAGTGGACAGTGATCCGCTTCTTGTTCAAGGAGGGACACACTCTTGAGGCCGCTTCTCGATGTTTGTTTAGCAGATACTGCACGCCGTGAACACTGAGACGTCCTCCCCTGGCGTTCGGAAACAGCACATCACCATCACCGCGCTGCGGCTCATGCAACCAGGATTTCAATACGGCTCGCGTAGACCTCGTGACCGGCGTGCAGCGTTCCTTACGGCCCTTGCCGATTACGCGCACATGAGCGCCGGCACCCAGAACAAGGTCCTCGCGTTTGAGTCCGGTCATCTCGGATAAACGCAGGCCGGTCTGCGCAGCCACCAGCAGGAAGGCATGATCGCGTCGGCCGGACCAGGTACGTTGATCTGGCGCGGCAAGGAGTGCGTCGACCTCCGGACGGGTCAGGAAGTTGACGAGCGTGCGGGTGAAGCGCTTGCTGGGAATGGCAAGCACGCGCTGAATCTGTGCGGAATGCTCCGGGGCTTCGAGTGCTGCGTACCGGAAGAACGAGTGAATTGCCGTGAGGCGGAGATTGCGGCTGCGAACGCTTACGTCATGGTGCTTCTCCAGGTCGTCCAGAAACGCCGCGACCAACGGGGCGTCAATCTCCTTGAAGTCCATACCTGACGGCGGCTTATGCAGGCGTTGCTCGGCGAACTTCAGAAACTGGCGGAAGGTGTCTCGATACGAGATGATGGTGTGAGGACTGGCCTGCCGCTGCTGCATCAGGCGCTGTATAAAGAACCGTTCCAGAAGGGAAGCAAAGCTGGCAGACGTGTTCATGAGCGGTTCTCCCAATGCCGCTCGAGTCGGCGCATCGACTCGCGCATGAGTTCCGGCGAAGCGTTGAGGTACCACTGCGTATCGGCCACATGGACATGACCGAGGTAGGCCGACAGGATGGGCAGACGACGCTCGGGGTCCTGTCGGACCGGTACCAATGTAAAAGCGTTCTCGTCGCAAAGACGTGCCTCATGTCATGCAGCCGTGGCCCGTGACTGTCGAATTCGCCGCGCAGCCCAATCTGGCGGGAGAGTCGATAAAAGGCGCGATGAATCTCGCTGTTGTCCAGCCGGTTTCCCCTGTTGGAAACGAACACGTAGGATGACACGGTTCGCCCGGTCCAAAGACATTCCCGGCGTGCAATGTAGGCGGCCAATACCTTGCAGGTCGAAGCATGTAAAGGCACGAGTCTCGACTTGCCGAACTTGGTGCCGCGAATCGTCAATATTCCTGTCGTCAGATCGACGTCTTCAAGCTCAAGGTTTCTGACTTCACCCAGACGCATACCCGTTACGCTGAGGAGCCCGAACAGGCAATGATACGTCCATGGCTGCAGTTCATCCCGTTCGAACCTGCATGGCATATGAAGTGCTGCGTCCAGCAGCGCTCGGATCTCGCTGTCCGAATATAGATATGGTCGTGCCCGCGTCGGCCGAAACGGAAGTAGGCCCTGTGCTGGGATCTGGGTGCGTGGATCGGTTGCACTGCGATAGCGCGCGAACAAACGGACAAAGCCCAGCCTCTGTGCCCAGCTTGCGGGTCGCTGGTGTGATGGTTGTTGAGCCCATTCGAGAGCGAGCGATTGCGTGATGTACGAGGCGCGGCGTCGTCCCATGAACGCGACAAAGTCGCGCAATCCCTTCTCTGCCTCATTCAGCTTGAATCCCAGGGCTCGTCTCACGGTAACGTACTCCTCGACCGCTTGCCGAAGCGTGTTCATCGCACACCTCCCGGCCATGGCACGGCCAGCGTACGCAGCGCTTTGATATCGACCTTCGTGTAGATCCTCGTGGTCTGTGGGTGCCTGTGTCCAAGGAGTTCGCCGATCTCGCCGAGCGACGCACCGTGGTACAGCATCTCGGTGGCCAATCCGTGGCGAAATTGGTGTGCTCCCATAGTCGGCGCATCAATGCCAGCGCGCTGGAGCGAATGACGCACAACGGAGCCGACCGCACAAGCGCTCCGAAAACCAGTGAACGGAGCCCTTGAGCGCAAGAATACCCGCCGACAGGGGCCGGGCGGTCGATCACGACTCAGATATGCAGCGATCGCTCTACCGACGTCAGGGGGCAAGGGCAACTCGTTGCGCAGCCCGCTGTTGTTGCGAACAGTCAGGCATCCCTTGGTCCAGTCGATGTCGCTGAGTTCGAGGAACGCTACTTCTCCCGACCGCAATCCAAGTCTGGCAAGCAGGAGCAAAATGGCATAGTCGCGACGACCAACCGCGCTTCGTCGATCGATGCTTGCAAGCAATCGTCGGGTTTGAACCGGTGCAATCGCGCGGGGAATCGCAGGCATCGACCAGTTGGCTACAACAGGAACAGCTGCGGCGAGATCGAGCGCCACGTCGCCCCGATAGCTCGCATAGCGCAAAAAGGATCTCAGCCCAGCGGTCATGAGCTTCGCTCGCTTCGGGTGCAAACGTGGTGCCTGACGTCGTACGAATCTCACGATATCGATCGCGCGCAAACGGGAAAGCGAGACCGGTTGGTTGCCGAAGCAGTCCTCCAGGAAACTGCGGACAAAGGGCACGTAGTTGCGAATGGTCGCTTCGGTCAGGGCGCGCGCTTCGCGCAAGTACGCTACGTAGTCCTCTATACTTCGCTCAATAGGCGACAGTTGGGAAGCCGGCACCTTCTCAGCGGGAATCAACTGCCTGCTGCGTAGAAATTCCATGAGATGTCCGAGCGCGGCGCGATCTCCGCGGCACAGTCGAACGATTCGTGCGCGATGTCGCAAATACCGTGTTGCATGGTCAGTGCAGATGTGGTGTATTCCGATACCTTTGTGTGCAAGCCATCTGCTGAAGTCGGCTGCAATGCGCACTTGTCGATGCAGGGAATACGCACAGTATCCCTGATCACTCAGCGCTCTTGCAAACAAGACGAGAGGCGCCGCAAGTGGCCCTTCAGGTGGTCGTGAAAGGACCGCCCGATCATGGATCACGTACTTCACGTTGAGCTCCTTCCCCGATGTTGGGGTGCAGCGGAAAGGAGCCTCAGACTATCTCTATATGGCTTCGCACATTTGCCCCGAAAGGGGCAGCATCGCAGTCTTACAAGACATAGTCCGGCAGGGAAGATAGTGCCGCCTATCTCGTTGAAGAGATAGGCGGCACACGCACGCCACGTATGCGCTCGGACACGGTGCAGAACTGACGACCGTGCGCGACAACCTGCGGCACGCCTCGGTGTCGACCACGTCGATCTATCTGCACAGCGACGAGGTCAAGCGGGCGCGGCAGATGAGCGACGCCTTTGCGAAACACAAATGACCTTGTCAGCCTACCTGCGGATCCGCCGCCATCCTTAGGCGCAGGAAACGACGACCCTGCCCCTGAAACCGCACGATGTATGCAAAAATATCTGTCGCGCGTATCGATGCGATGCCCCCTTTAGCTATGGAAACCATTGATCTCGAACCTCGCGTACTCGCGAATCGCCGCGGCGTCGCGTTTGCGCTCGCAAACGGAACGGTGGAATGCGTGATCACGCTCACGGCGCTACAGGCTTACTTCTGGCTGGAACCGCAGGCCAGTGAGACTCAGACCCTGAAGAGGTTCCGGGATGGATACGGGCGCATCCGCGCGATCGCCGAGCGCAAGCTGCGCGCTCATCCCGCTGCGCGTCTGGAACTGACGCCGGATGATTTCGCGCGCCCCTGACCGCCAGACGCGAAACGGTGTATTGCACGCGACGAAGATCTGCAGAACGAAGCTGCATTCCGGCCAGAACGTCCCTGTGTCCTGGTGACATCATGTCAACCCTCTGAGCCGCGAGGATGACGTCCGCGTTGAGATGCCCGATTATCTCGTGGTCGGGGAACCTGTTTCGCTGGTACGAACGGGTGACTGGCTCAAGATCGCGCACCTTGTTGAACTGGCCCGCCTCTGGGTGAACGCCAATAGGGGACTATGCGACTGGCAGGAGCATGCGGCAATCGCAAGAGCATGGCAACCGCCCTCACACCCGATGAGCTGGCAGCGTTCAGTCTCACGACAGAAAAATGCTGGCGCCACGGTTCACGGATGGATGGCGCCTCGATTACCGGCAGCCAGTCGTCTGCGAGACTCACACCTGCGCATCCTGAATGCGCCGGCCCTGGATTCGGACCAGTTGGCTAACCCTGTCGCCTGCCTCCCGCGTTTTGCGAAGGTACGATGGGTGAACACCGGATAGCGCGGAGCCAAACATGAGCGACGGAAAGCCACAAGTCACGGCACATACACCCGGCACGCCCGGCCAGTTCAGCGTGCTTGCCACCCACGCCAGAGATGCAACGGGTGCGGCGTGTACGGCCATGGTCGTAATCGATGCTGCGGGCAATGGTGGCTACAGCGTCGCGGGATCACTCGAAGCACAGCTGCTCATTCCGGCTCTGCTTGAGCAGGTAGCGCGTGAACTGCGAACACAGTTAGCCGGTTCGGTCCAGTGACCGGCTCTGAAGGTCGCACGGAGCTCCCGGTTCAGACGTCGCCGCGTGCCGCACGCATGAACACCTGGGTCAGGCAGCGTTGACGGCGTCCTTGAACGCCTTGCCCGCCGTGAATTTGACGGTCTTCGCTGCGGGGATGGTGATGGTTTCACCCGTCGACGGATTACGGCCACTACGCTCGGCACGTGCGCCCGTCGAAAACGATCCGAAGCCGACGAGTTGCACTGTCTCACCACGCGTCACGGCGGCCGTCACGGCCTCGATGATGGCATCAATGGCTTCACCGGTGCTGGCCTTGCTTTCGCCCGTGCCGGCCGCGACCGCATCAATGAGTTCCTGCCTGTTCATGTGTGAGCTCCCTTTAGAAAAATGCCCGCGCGTCGCGGAACAGGACGCTCACCCTATCGCATGTGTGCGGTGCCACGCAACCCGCAAGGCTTTCGGAAGGGCATCGCCACTGTATGTGCTTTATCAGGCGGACCAATTCGCTGACCGCCCGTCCCTGTCGGTGCGGTTCTGGCGAAGCTGGGGAAGCAGGTGCCAGCGGCTGACGGTTAGTTGCGTGATATGCATGTGACGTGTCGAATGCGAACGGCTGCCGCGATATGCTTCGCAGCTGAACGGCTTGACGAAGATCGAGACGTACTAAAGGGAAACGACACAATGCGACTGCGACGTATCACTGCACGACGCTCATCGGTGCATGGCAAGGGACTCTTTGACCTTGCCCCTGTTTCACGAATCCCATAGCCGAGGGATTTATGCGGCCGCACCTTGCTGAGCGGCGAACCAGTTCTTCTCGAACGTCATGGGGCTGACGTAATTGAGCGTCGAGTGTAGCCGATGCGCGTTATAAAAGTTGAGCCAATCGACCACTTCGTCCATTGCCGCACGTTTGGTCGGGAAGTGTCGACCGTGCAGGCGTGCAACTTTCAGCGAACCCCACAGACTTTCGGTCGGCGCGTTATCCCAGCAATCACCACGTCGACTCATCGATGAGCGCATGCCGTATGCTTTCAGCGTGTCCTGGAACAGACCGCTGCAATACTGACTGCCACGGTCGCTATGAACGATTACGTCGGCTTCAGGGTGGCGGCGGAACCACGCCATACGCAGCGCATCGGTAACCAGCTCGGCCTTCATGTGTGGCTGCATCGACCAGCCCACGACCTGCCGGCTGAACAGGTCGATGATGACGGCCAGATACAGCCAGCCTTCAGCCGTCGCAACATACGTGATGTCACTCGTCCAGACCTGATTCGGCGCCGTCGCCGTGAAGTTGCGCTCCAGCAGGTTCGGCGCGACAGGCAAGCCATGATTCGAGTTTGTCGTCGCAATGTACTTGCGTTTGTGCCGGGCACGAATGCCGTGCTGTGCCATCAGCTTGCGCACGCGCTCCTTGCCTACGCGCACGCCGCGCGCAAGCAGCTCTTTCCACATGCGTGGCCAGCCATATTCGCCCTTGACCTGTGAGTGAATTGCCTTGATATGCGCCAGCAGGGCGTCGTCGCTCACACGGCTTCTGCCCGGCTTATCCTGCGCAGTACGTTGCCGGCGTTGATGATAGCCACTGGGGCTGACGTCGAGCACCTCGCACAACACCGAAATCGGCCAATGACGGCGATTACGTTCGATGAAGGCGTACTTCACGTCGACTCCTTCGCGAAGTACGCGCACGCCTTTTTTAGTATGTCCCGCTCCATCTTCAGGCGGGCCACTTCGGCACGCAGTCTCGATAATTCCATCTGCTCTGGACTTACCGGCTTTGTACCGGCTCCGCCGAGCTTGCCTTCGTGCTCAGCCTTGACCCAGTTGGAAATCGATTGGGTCGGCACGTCCAGCGTCGCAGCCACCGCCGCAATGCTCTGGCCGGCTTTGACCAGCCGTACCGCTTCCAGCTTGAATTCGAGCGTGTATCGCGCCCACTTTGTCTTGCTCATCTTCTTGTTTCTCCTTGCATGAGTTTAAACGCTCAGCAAGGGATTCGTTTTTCGGGGGCAAGCTCACTTTGCGCTACAGCCCATCGCCGCAGGCGAGCGGCTCATTCAGTACAAGGGTGAAGTAACCAGGTGGCGACCCGCCGCTGCCCGTCAGCGGTCCGACGTGGGACATACTTTCGTCTTTGGTCTGTCGGACGGCCGCGTGATCGATGGCAGTCGCGGCGGCAATAGCGCCCGCTTCCTGAATCATGCGTGCGCACCCAACTGCGAGGCAATCGAGACGGGCGATCGCATATACGTTCATGCACTCACCGACATCAAGCCCGGCGATGAGCTGTTCATCGACTATGGCCTTGAGATCGAAGGTGAGATCAGCGAGGACATTCGGGCGCAGTACGTATGTCACTGTGGCGCCTCCACGTGCCGGCAGTCCATGATCGGCCACCGCGCAGAGTCATCCTGACTACGGCGTGCTACCGTGCGAACACCGTCGACGGACGATCCGCTTTACCGTAAGCGACTTTGCATGGCACTGCGAATCTTCAGAGTGGCGCACGCCGTCCGGTAAGCGGCTGGTGACTCGTTGCCGCCGGTCTCCATCCTCCTACCCGTGGCGCTTTACGGGGTACAACGGTCGTTCGCCCGACAACCCGTCGACGAGTTATCGGCCATTGCCGACATTGAGACAGGTTCTGTTAAGGTCAGCAGTCGGGTGGACTGCTGACATTGGCGGCCTCGCGCGGGAGGACCGCAACAACCTGCATCCGCGAACTCACACTCACGACCCGTTTCGGTCTTTCCTGTGTCAGGAGCCAAGGCCTGCTGCGCAGCGGTTGCTGCCGGTCTGCTCTTGCAGGGGAACTCACCCTGGGTCATCCCAAACGGTTTGCGGCCTTGGCCACAGTGACCTACGTGAAGGTCAGTTGGCCGAGGTACTGCCGTCAACTGTCTACGACATCAGCGCCAAGCACTGGAGACACTGAATGCCGATGCGAGGTGGGACACTGTTAGCCGGCATTTGAAACTTATGGATACGCGCCGCGGCCTTTGGACCTGATTAAGCCCTCGAGGTTCGGCATGACATTGGCGTCAAGGTGGTGCTGCATCCGCCGGCTCAGATGGTGGTCACTGGGAAGATCAATGCCCACCTGACGCGCCCAGTCCCGCAGCACGCCCAGCAATACCATGGAGACGCTTTGGCCGTCATCCATGTACTGGAGCAGGAAAGCCTTTAGCCTTCCCCGGCCTTCATCGGAATGAAGATCCAAACCGCCGGGCACGTCATGTAGCCTATGCGCGATGACATTGCGGTATTGGAGGAAGCGATCCAACTGGTCGTCGAAGGCGGGATGAAGATCTACCCGCTGCCGCAGCGCATTGAGCAGTTTCCCCAAGGTGGCTTTCGAATGCCGCTCAAGCAAGGCTTGAAACTGTTCCACGGTCTGTAGTGGCTCGCCGTGCAATGCGAACGTCAGGCAGGTGCTCATCAGGCGTTCGACGCCCTGTCCCGCGATTACCGCCAAGCCCAACGTCTTCAGCAAATCGTCCTGTACAGGCTTATAGCCTGATTGCACTTCGTCTTTCAAAACCTCTCCTCAATTAGAGCAACGCGCACCAAATAGCTGCGTCGCTGCGCCGGAGATTCCCGCCGCGAGTCGACGAAAGCCCTGTCGCCGGCGCACTGGTCCGACGACTCGGGGGCAGTTTTCAGGTCAGGCGGAGTGCAGCCGAAGGCCAAGGCTGCCTAAGCCAGACTACGCGTGTCACTGTACATATGGGCATACAAATCAGGCAGTGCATATAGCCGGCATTTTCGCAGTCAGCGGCCAAACCACTTCCGCATCGGACGCTGGCTGTTTGAAATCACCTAGGCTGAAGCGCAGCGTATCAGGGCGACAAACGGAGTAGACGCTCTCGCGCTTATCGATCCCCCACATTGCAGCCCGAGCCTTGAATTTCTGACCTTCGGCGTGCCGCTCCCAACTCAACGTCGGCATGATGCCCGACGGGCTATCGCGATCAAACGTTAGCAAAGTGTCAGACCGACGATTTCTGCTGTCGAGGTAGTGATAGTGGTAGCCCCAGTGACCATGTGTTTCTCGGGTGAGTTGGTCTCTCGTTCCCGGTACAGTGACCAAATACTCCACGACGACGTCTGGAAGGCCTGGTGCAATAGGCTCCGTCCTGCGAAGTTCAATATCTCCACGCAGAATAGGACGCTCTTCTATTAGAAACTCGACCGCCCCAAGGATCCAAATTTTCCCACCGACGTGGTCTTGTCTCGCACCGCCACTGTCGGGCCGACCTCGTCGCCAAGGCTGGCCACAGCGCCTAGCGATGCCTGCCGCAGATTCCTCGATTGAGGCTATCAGCTCCCTCGCAGCCCTCTCGTACTCAGCACCAACGACCACGCGCTCGAACTCTGGATGCAGTCGCAACCGCCGCTCGAATATCGACCGCATGTTTTGGTCGGCCCGGGGCACACGAAATCCATCGACTGCGTTTCGGAGTGCACGGTCAAGTGCATACAGTCTGTCGATGGTTGTCGTTACCTCAACGTCGCCCTGCCGACCGACTACGTCATTCATATCCACCTCCTCAGCAATACAGAAGCCGCCGACCAACGTCTGCTCTTGGCCGAGCCCTACGTAACGAGGGATATTAGCCTTTTTGGCCTTCGCGAACATCCGACAAACCTACGTAAGCGCCCGGCAATGTCGCCTTGAACCAGCGTGTTAGGGAAGCGACGATCGTGTCCACCTATTTTTTAAATGGACACGTGTACGC
>NZ_CYGY02000152.1 GCF_900007165.1 Paraburkholderia piptadeniae | reverse complement strand
CGGTAGTTACGGGTCATAGATGTGTCCTCGTTGCGAATGGGTGGGAATGGATCGGGTTCGATCAGGTGATATGAGCGAGAGCGCTTAGTCTATTCGATTCGCCATTTGCGCACTGCCGCAAAAAGCGTGTAACCGGTGGCTTCAATGCGTCCTATCATGGTAGTGACAGTATTCATCAGCGCAGGAGCACGCCATGCCCTCCAAGCCGTCCTCTGAGCCGACTGACAAGCCTCTCGACCCCGCGCAATCCCCAACGGGCACGAAGCCCCCAACCGGCACGAAGCGCAAAGCGGCCGCGCACGCTCCGGCGAAAACCGCAAACGACGATCGAGTCGATGCCGACGCAGCAGAGCCCGAGCCGCACGAGCATCTTCCGAGCCGAAGCGACGACAATTGATCCGGCCGCAAGCGTCGGTGCGCCCGTAACGAGGCATGTTGCAAGCCGTGTAGAGCATCGAGCGCATGCCGGGAATCGACGAACGGTTGCTGATCGATCGGCGCATCTTCCGGTTCGAACCCGATGGGAGCAGATCATGCAGAACGTACTCGTAGGCTATGACGGGTCGCCGTCCGCGCGACATGCCGTCACTTTCGCGGTCGACCTCGCGAAGCGCTTCGACGCGCGGTTGCACGTTCTCGTCGTGGCACGCGCGCCCGACTGGGGTGCGATAGAGCTGGAAAGAAAAGAAATGATCGACTACGAGCTGCGCCATGCCAACGAAGTGCTCGACGACATCAAGGCGAAGCTCGCGTCCTCCGGCGACCAGGCCGAGTTCGATCTCGTCGTCGGGCAGCCGGCGAAGGAGATCGTGCTCTACGCGGAGCAGCACGGTATCGATCATCTTGTCGTCGGACATCGCGGACACACGCCGTTCGACCGCTGGCTGATCGGCTCCGTCGCGCGCCAGGTGCTTGCCTACGCGCCGTGTGCCGTGACGATCGTGCGCGATCCGGCGTCGGTGAAGAAGCGTCGTGCAAAGAGCGAACAACGTTCGTCGGAGGACGCCTCCTTCTTCTGAACGCAACACCCACACCGCAATACCCGGCTTTTCGCCGCGTGTTTACGTCTGGTCAGCGGACGGGCGTCGAAGCGTCATATCCATTCCCGCTTGAATGGGTCACAACATGATATAAAATGAAATGAAGCCTTCGAGCGGCTGTCGAGTGAGCGGGGACTTTGCTGTCGGTGCGGACCGGAATAGTCCGCACGGCAAGATCCAACTACCTCCATGGAGAAGAGAGCAGTCTCCGCATCAGGGCAACCGCTGCGAAGGCCCTGCTTTTTCTACAGGGGAGTTGCCTTGCTCGTTACCTTCCAGTCACCAGCGACACCGGATGTCGTCATGCTTCGCGACCTCGCGCAGTATCTGCTCGGGTTAATCGGCAAGCGTCTCGACCGTCAGGGCGTGATCGTGCATGACGATTTGCCGGAAGCGATCCGGCGTCTCGAAGCTGCAATCGAAGACGATGCTCAGTCCGACACGGTCTACGAAACGCCGGCATCCCATGCCGATCATCAGAAGTCGGGTCTTTCACAGCGCGCATGGCCGTTTCTTGACATGCTGCGCGAAGCAAAGCGGCAGGACGCCGATATTCTGTGGGGCTTGTAGCGCCTGTCGCGCCCCGTGACGATTTACGGCGTACTATCCGGCGAAACCTCGAAGAGAATCCCGCAACCGACGCGATCCAGCAGTTGTGCATGCCGCTCGCCCGTCCACCAGCGCGCGAAAGGTCCGAGGTGATGATGTCCGATCACGATGAGATCGGCGCGAAGTTTGTCGGCCATCGTCGCAATGCGATCAACGGGGTCGCCCACGCAGAAATGTCCCGTCGCGTTCACGCCGCACGCCGATAACCGCTCGATACCGTCGCTCAAGACGTTGCGTGCCGCCTGCTCGTCGATTTCGAAGGCCATCGAAGAAAGAACGTCGTACCCGCTCGACCACCACGACGAATCCACGACCGAAAGCAGATGCGTTTCTGCTCCGAGCTGATGCGCAAGCGCCGCTCCACTGCGAAGCGCGCGGCGTCCTTCGGGCGTTCCGTCGTAGCAAAGCAGAATGCGTTTGAACGGGATCACTTTGACACTCCCTCACTCGCGGGCCATTCGAAAGTCACTTCGATACCCATGACGTTGTCTTTCTTCGGCGTGAGACAACCTCGTCCGCTGTTTCGATTATATGTCACGTTATGATGTAAGTGGGTGCTGGGCACCTGTACACAAGCGATGCGCTTTAGGGGTTCGATCGTGGGGGGCGTGTAGAAATGCCCAGGCGACAACCCAGGGTAACTACCGACAAGACTGTTTAAAAATTGTCAAATGATGTGTTTAGAATGTCGGTTCTAATGGTGCTTCGCACAAGCAACTGCTTAATTACGAACACTCATGTGAATCGCATAACGCAGCGCGGCCCCGCTGTGCATGCGGTATCTAAGGACTTAGTAATACTAATGGAGTCTCGTCAATGAGCATTCGGAATTCCGAAGGTGTCATTTCGGCGTGGGAGTCGGGAATCTCGGCTCTCAACGCTTGGGCCAATCCCGTCGTTCAGGAACTGCAATCGATCGCTGAACTCAATCTGCGCACGGTCAGCGCCGCGAACGACGCGGCACTGAAAGGCCTGGGCACGATCGGCAATACTCGCACCACGATTCAATCGAACACGGCGAGCGAACTGGTAAGACTATTTGCTGACTACAGCACTGAGCTGGGCAGCATCGTTTCGCGCCTGAATGAAAGGCTGCAGGACGTTGCGCATGCGCAGGCTGAAAAGAATGAAGTTCTCGCGCGATCCGTCATGGAAATGTTTCAGTGCCGTGCCAATGCGGCCTCGGCGCCGCTGACGTCGGTATTCCAGACGATGTTGTCCGCCGTTCCGAATATCGAAGCGGCTGCACGGCAGGAAACCGAACAGGCGATCGCGGCCGCGCGCGCCGACAGTCCCGCGCCTACCGTCCGTGCTCGCAAGGCGGTTGTCGATTAATACTACGAATCCCGGCATTGCCTTGCGCAATGTACGCTGTGTCGCCTGCATGACACACGAACCATGTATTGCGTATTCACGCAGTGCAGTTTGATTGCGAATTACCAGAAGCAGGTATCAGAAGCAGGTCAGCGAGCCGGAAACGACTCGACGGGCCCTGTCGAATCAACCGATGCGCGCGGCTCACGCCGCAGCAACCACCGACACGCGACGTCGCAATGAATAGCGAAACGCGCAGGCCAACGCAAAGCGAACGGCCGGAATAAAAGGATCAGTCGGGGAGACCAGTCAACGGCTGCAAATGCGAACCAGTCTTTGACGATCGGGAAGTTTCGCAATGAATGTCTGATAGGTGCAAAGGATGACTAATCGAATTGCTTTGGTAACGGGCGGTATGGGCGGTCTTGGCGAGGCCATCAGTATTCGCCTGCACGACGCCGGCTATCGCGTGATCGTTACGTATTCGCCGACCAACAAGGGTGCGGACGAGTGGCTTGCTGCAATGGAAAAGGCTGGCCGCGCATTCTATGCCGTTCCCGTCGATGTCGCCGACTATGACTCGTGCCATGAGTGCGTGGCGAAGATCACGGCAGAGATCGGTCCCGTCGACATCCTCGTGAACAATGCCGGCATTACGCGCGACATGACGCTGCGCAAGCTCGACAAAGTGAACTGGGATGCCGTCATGCGCACGAATCTCGATTCCGTCTTCAACATGACGAAGCCGCTGTGCGAAATGATGGTGGAGCGCGGCTGGGGACGCGTGATCAACATTTCTTCGGTGAATGGCTCGAAGGGCTCGGTCGGGCAGACCAACTACGCAGCTGCGAAAGCGGGCATGCACGGCTTCACGAAGTCGCTGGCGCTCGAAGTGGCGCGCAAGGGCGTGACCGTCAACACGATTTCGCCCGGCTATCTCGCGACGAAGATGGTCACAGCCATTCCGCAGGAAGTCCTCGATACGAAGATCCTGCCGCAGATTCCGGCTGGCCGTCTCGGCAAGCCGGAGGAAGTGGCCGCGCTCGTCGCGTTCCTCTGCTCGGACGACGCGGGATTCATCACGGGTGCAAATCTGGCCATGAATGGCGGCCAGCATATGAACTGAGCGAAAGAAGACGATTAGAGCAAAGGCCCCGGCTAAAGCGAAGAAAGCGGACCGAGGGCCTATCAAGAAGGAAGAAGTGGTGGAGACAAAACAACAGCTGTATCAATGCCGGTGCACGAATCGCGTCGTCGTCGTGAACCGGACTTTCGGGCCGCGGACACCCGCAGATCGCAATGCGGGCCGATACCGCGAACTCGTATTCGAGCAGTGCACCAACGCCGCTAACTGTCCAAAGTCGGGTCAATGCCCGCTTTGATCGTGCGGCGAAGCACTGCAAGAGTGTTTGCTACAGGGGATAGCAATGAACGAAACATGGATTGCAATCGCGCTAGGCGCGTCCGTGCTGCTGTTTGCGTTGCTGTCGATGGTGCAGCACTACCGTCGTGAGCGATTGCGAGCGGAATTACTGAAGAATCTCGATCATCATAGCTGGTGTCGCTTTTCGCGCGTGCGGAGGTAAATCGGTTCTCTGTTCTGATTTGCCGGGTACTTCAATCGCATTCATGCGATGACGAGAAAATCATGAATGGCTGCGAAATGCCGACGCAAATCAAAGCCAGATTCCGGACTCGATAATCTGATTTCGATTCTCAACCCTAGGGCAAAACGAAAGCCGCGCTTCATCGTGAGGTCGCATTGAACGTGCACATTACCGCTGCCGTAACGATTGGTAATCTGGACTGGACATCACGCGAGGTGAACAATGAATCGTCTCTTCAGATGGGTTGGAGCGGGTGCCTTATTGGGTTCGGTGATCTTGCCGGCAGCGGCCGCGCAGGCGGACGACGCGCAAGCTCATGATCAAGGGAACCAGAGCAATGCAATCAAGCATGTGCTGCTGATCAGTGTCGATGGTTTGCATGAGCAGGACGTGGCGCGATGCATCGGTGCGAATACCTGCCCGAACCTCGCGCTGCTGGCGAAGTCGGGCGTGACTTATACGAATGCCTATACGCCAGGCTTGTCGGATTCGTTCCCGGGTCTCGCCGCGTTGGTCACGGGCGGATCGCCGAAGACGGCAGGGCTCTTCTATGACGTGTCCTACGACCGCACCTTGTACGCGCCTGCGGATACCGGATGCACGGGCAAGCAAGGCTGGAACGTCGTGTTCGATGAAACGACGGGTATCGATGCGCAAGGTGGCGGGGCGCTGATTCATCTCGACGGCGGCGGCGCTTTCAATCCCGATGCGATTCCGCACGCGAAGGTCGGCAACAAGTGCGTGCCCGTTTATCCGCATGACTACATCAAGACGAATACGATTTTCGAAGTCGTGAAGCAGCACGTGCGCGACTCGCGCACTGCATGGGCCGACAAGCACGCGTGGGGTTATGACTGGCTGAATGGACCCTCCGGCCGCGGCGTAGACGATCTTTCCCGCACTGAAATCAATTCGATCAATCCGGCAACGGGCAACGACTATACCGATGCCTATAAGAATACGGAGATCTTCGATAACTTCCACGTCAATTCGATCATCAACGAAATAGACGGCAAGGATTCGACGGGAAAACGCGATGCACCCGTGCCCACTTTGTTCGGCACGAACTTCCAGACGTTGAGCATTGCGCAAAAGGCGACGGTCGCATCGGGCGGCGGTTATCTCGATGCGAGCTTTACGCCTAGTCCGCAGGTGACGGCGGCAATCGCCTACGTGGACGATGCGCTCGGCAAGATGGTCGCGGAGTTGAAGGCGCGCAATCTCGCGAGCTCGACGATGATGATCGTGACGGCGAAGCACGGGCAGTCGCCGACCGATCATACGAAGCTCGTCAAGAACGGCGACACGGTGACGGCGCTGCTCGAAGCGAACAACTATCTCGATCCGAACGGCAACTTCGGTCAGAACAACAACGCCAAGGCGCTGAATGACGGAACGGGTCTAGTCGGAACGGGCCTCGTGCAGACCGATGACGTGGGGCTCATCTGGTTGCGCGATCAGAGCCAGTTGCAGGCCGCTGTCGCGACGCTCAAGGCGAACCTGAGCTGCAACGCGCCGGGTATCTGCGCTGACGGCCCGCAGGCGTACATCCTGTCGGGGCCGCGCCTCGCGTCGATGTTCGGTGATCCGTCGAATGGCCGGACGCCTGACATCATCGTGCAGCCGAATCCGGGCGTGATCTACACGTCGAGCCAGAAGAAGGACGAAGAGCACGGCGGCAATGCACCGGATGACAGCCACCTCGGACTGGTCGTGTCGTTCCCGGATGGTCACTTTCACGGCGAGCGCATCGGACGCCGTGTGACGACAACGCAGGTCGCGCCGACCATTCTTCGCGCACTGGGACTGAACCCGAACGAACTGCACTCCGTCAAGGTGGAAGGCACGCCGGTTTTGCCCGGACTCGATGCCAACAACTGATCATCGTCGATAGCCCGGTTGACGTGCGGCGTCTGTTTGATTTTTCTGCCGCACGTCTTTTTCTTTTCAGCGGGTGATTGTGTCCGCTGCACGTTGAGGCGACCCTCGCGGGGTCGCCTCGATGATCACTTCGTCGAGAACACCGAGATACCGCCATTCGGGAATGCCGCGGCGCCAGGCTGATAAGGCACATAGACCTGACCGAGGTTGCTATCCACTGCAACCGAATGCGCGCCTGTTCCCACTGCGACCGTGAAGAGCAACTTGCGCGTCGCGCCGTCGATTACACCCATCTGCGGATTGAAGCCCGATGACGTAGCCGTGCCGCTTGTCACGTAGTGACGTGCAGGCAGGAAATAGCGATTCGACGCAGGATCGTACGTCACCTGATCGACGCCGCCAAATGGAATCGATGCGAGTTGAGCGCCCGTGTTGCGATCGAGTATCAGCGTGATCAACGGATTGCCCGCAGACGGATCGCAACCGACCAGCACGTCGCTATTAGGGCCAAGTGCAATGCCCGAAGGGCCGCATTTGCCGAGCGGGAAGGCCTTGCTGACGACCGGCGTACCCGATGTGACGGAACTCGCGGTAATGACGTCGAGTTCGCCGTCGGGGTTGGCCGCTGTTCCATCGTTATTGATCAGGAAGTTCTTTGAAGCCGGATCGTACGTGCACGCCTCGAGTCCAGAAGAACCGTTGAAGACTAGTTTCGACACGACGGCTTGCGTCGTCGTCGAGATGAAGGTCACGTACGGCGGGGACTCGCCTGGACTCGCGAACATCACGAGATGGTCGTCGGGATCGTAGCAGCCTTCGTCGACGCGCGAGCCCGTAGTGCTGATGGCGATCGTCTTGACCGTTTTCATCGCGGACGTATCGACGATCTTCACGGAATCCACGTCGCCGACATACAGCGTATTCGTTCCCGTGATACCGACGATGCCGTCCGGCCCCGACGCATCGGTCGTCGCACCCACGCCGGTGAAGCCGCCTTGAATCTGCGCGATCAATGCGTTCGATTTGGTATCGACGACATCGACGGATTTGTTGTTGCGGTCGGCCAGATAGTATTTGCCCGCTTCCACATAGCCGATGTCGAAGCTGAACGGCGGGCTCGATGAGTTGGGCACGGCAATGTTGGTCAGCAGCTTCGACGGGGTGGGTGTCGCTGCCGTCGGCGTCGGGTTGGAGTTGTCTCCTCCTCCGCATCCGGCGATCACGGCCGTTGCAACGAGCAGAAGGGCCAATAGCGGTTTTTTCATCAGTGGGCTCCATTGAGTAGCGGAAAACGCAGGTCAACGCCTGAGTGCTTCAGAAAATCTGCCGGAGCGCCTCGATGGTTCATTGCACACGCGGGCTCACGTCATCTATGTCTTTGAAGCGGCTGAATTGCCGTGCTTCGATCTGGACGTAAGGATGCGGAACGCGCGGTGATAATGCATCGAAAATAAATTGATGGTTTCCATATGGAAGTGTGAATGAATGTATGGATGCCGAAACATATAAAAGCAGCAAGAGGAATCGATTTAGTAAGTTTCTAATAGGAAATGCAAAATTTGAAAACGATTTTGAGAAGCAATGCGCGATTGGGGCTATTGGAACGCTGCTGCGTTGCCGCATTCATTCTTATTGAAGCGCGTGCGGACCATTAACGATCCGCGATCGGTTCGTTGGTGTCGAATTGATGCGATGGCACATGGAATCGTCGGCACCCGGACGATCGGGGTAGCCACATCAGCCAGTCGCGCCGCGCTGTAAGCCGTGGTTGTCGAACCGAAAGCGCCGCTGATGGCAGGCGAGGCGTCGAACCGCGAGGGAAGCATGCGACGCCAGGGAAAACGCCTGGCGCAGCATTTATTCATCGAATGGATAAGAGCGCATTAATCGGAAAGAACTGCTACGTTTAATGAAATAAATGAATGGTTCATGCAACGGTTGCAGTGCAATTAGCCCGAGTCTTAATGTGTGGAAGACGGAGTTTCTTAAGCTTAATCTAAGCTTGAGAGAATAAAATTACGGATTAAAGACTCCGGGATATTCCCTCGTAGATTCCGGAGCCTTCTTGCCGGCGCTATCAGGGCCGGCTTTTTTGTCGATGTTCTTCCGCGTGTGCGACACATCGAGTGCCGACAGCGCCAGCATAGAGCGCACCTCTCTCACTGCTCATTTCCCGCCTTCCCAAATCCATTTCCGCCGGACATTCAGATCATTGCGCATCGGTGAATCGCATGGGCCGAAGGTTCTTGCGCGCAATGTGCGCGATGCTCGTTCTTTGGTACGCTTTGCCATCGCGGATGCCTGAGTTTCCCAAGGCAAACGGGAACATATGCCTCCGCAGGCAACGCCACCCATACAGGAGATCCCTCGATGTCCGCTTTTGATTCGAAAGTACCGCGCGTTCTTCTGACCAATGACGTCGGCATCGATGCCCCGGGTCTCGCCGTACTCGAAGCTGTCGCTGCCGAACTCGCCGATGAAGTGTGGGTCGTCGCGCCTGAGCACGATCAGAGCGGCACTTCGCACTCGATCAGCCTCCATTCGCCGCTGCGCGTGAGCCGCCAGGGCGAACGCCGCTTCGGCGTCGTCGGCACGCCCGGCGATTGCGTCGTAATGGCCGTGCGTCATCTGATGGCCGAAGCGCCGCCGACGCTCGTGCTGTCCGGCATCAATCGCGGCGGCAATCTTGGCGTCGAGACGATGTTCTCGGGCACCGTCGGCGCGGCGATGACGGGACTGCTGCTCGGACTGCCGTCGATCGCGCTGAGCCAGACGTTCACGGACCGCGAGAGCGTGCGCTGGGACACGGCTCGTGCGCTCGCGCCCGGCGCGATCCGCCAGTTGCTCGCGATCGAGCACGACGCGCCCGTGTGCCTGAACGTCAATTTCCCCGATGTCGATGCGTCGGCCCGGCGGGCCGCTGACGCCGACGCGACAAGGCGTGGGACTGGTCAAGGATATCGAAGTGCTGCCGCAGGTCGATCCGCGCGGCCTCGAATATCACTGGCTGCGTTTCCAGCGCGGCCCGCGCGACAACGCGCCCGATAGCGAAACGGTTGTGGTCGCATCGGGGCGCGTATCGGTAACGCCGCTGTATTTCGATCGCACCGACGAGAACACTTACGCGAAGCTGGCGGCGTCATTGAGTACATGAGTTGAACAGGCAACGCGTGTTTAACAACTCCGCACGCACCCGTTCAAATCAATTCCATCCAGGCGCGAGCAATTTTGCAGTGGCACTCGTAGTCTCGCGACCACTCGCCCGCCGCGCGCATGGCGAAACTACGAAGGCGGTTGCGTTCGCATGCCTGAGCTGAAGCATTGCGCTGCGCAACCGCTTTCGATCATCAACCGCGCCGATGCTTCGAGAGCGTGACGGTCTCGAAGAGTTCATACGTCTGCGTCGGCGACTTGTCGGCGCCCGGCGCGTGGTAGTAGTTCATCGTGATCGTCGTGTTGCCGCCATGCTGGCCCGGATCGTAGTCGAACACGGCGATGCCGTAGCCCGTGCCCGTGTCGCGCTGCGCGGACCAGATCGCATCTTCGAGTGCGTCGGCGTTCGCGCGCGTGAAGGTGCCCGCCGTCGTGCCCGGTATCGGCCGGTTGGGCTTCGTGAACACCTTCGCTTGCGGATTGCCGTTACCGGTATCGACACCATACACATCGAGCGGCGCGCTCGTGCCGCCGCCGCCGAGAATCAGATGGATCGTCCCGTGGCTCGTGTCGAACGTATTGCCGCTGCTCGCATGCGGATGGACAGCCGGCTTCGGTTGCAACGTATCGACTTTCTCGCCCGTCGTCGCGTCGATGCTCGCGTGGTGGTTGCAGCCGCGCACCGGGTAGCTGCGCTCGTAGTCGTGGTCGTGGCCGCATAGCACGAGGTCGACGCCATAGCGGTCGAAGAGCGGCAGCCACGCTTCGCGGATGCCTTTGTCCGAGCCGTTGCCCGTGCTCGACGAACTCAGCGCGTCCTGGTGCATCTGCACGATGATCCAGTCGATGTCGTCATCGTCGGCGGCGTGGCGCAGTGTCTTTTCGAGCCAGCGCGTCTGCTCTCCGTTGCTGTAGCCGCGAATATAGAACGACGTGCCAGGCTGGATGGCGGGGTTGCCCGTGCTCGCGGCGGGCACGAGCGGGCTCGGTCCGGCGACGAACGCAGCGCCGTCCTGATAGATCACATCGTCCGCATCGAGCGAGATGAACAGCACCGAACTGACGCGGAAACTGTACCAGCGGCCCGGAAAACGCGTGCCGTTGGCCGGCAGCGTGTAGCGCGTCAGATACGAATCGAAGCCTTGCGCGCCGTTGTGGAATTCGACTTCATGATTGCCGGGGCACGGCATCCACGGACGATTGGCCGCCGACGTCTGCGCGTTGTTGCCGAAGTCGCGCCACACTTCCGGCTGCTGCGTCGGGTTCAGGTTCGCGTAGCACAGGTCGCCATTCAGCAGATGAAAGAGCGGCTGGAATCGCTCGACAGCCTGCACGGCGAAGCGGCTTTGCGGCGAAGACAGGACCCAGCCCGTGTTGGGCGTCGCGAGATCACCGTAGCTCGTGAAGCGGAACGGCGCGCGGCCGCGCGGCGCCGTCGTGAAGGTCGCGGAAAAGGGCGTGCCCGAGTTGCTGTCGTTATCCGCGGTTACTTCGTATTGGTATGTCGTCGCGGCATGAAGACCATGCAGACGCGTGTGATACGTGAACACCACTTCGCCGTTTAGCCCGTCCGTGTACGTGCGCTGAACCGCGTGCACTGTCTCCTTCTTTTCGCCCGATGCGCCGAAGCGCACGCGCGGATTCGCAGCCGCCGCCGTTGATGCCCACGAGACCACGACTTCATTCGTGGGGTCTTCGCCCCAGGTCAGATGGATCTGTTCCGGCGTGCCGTCGGGTGTCGACGGAGCGGCTTTGGCGGGGCCTGCGAACGTGCCCGCTGCCGTCGCGAATCCGGATGCGCCCGCGAGCTTCAGAAAGCCGCGGCGCGAAAACGTGGTTGATGGGTTGGCGGCCTGCTCGGCCGGCGATGCATCGTCATCGGGGGTGTTCTTGTTCGACATGTCGTTTGTTCTCGCGGTGGAAGGCAGACGACGCAGAAAACGCAGTGGGGCGGGCGCGTCGGCGCGGGTAGGGAACGGGGAATGCAGTGTGATTCCGGGCAACACGATATTCCGAACTGTGTTACCTCGCTGTGACAACGTTTGCGTCGCGCATGCCGTCGTTTATCAGCGGAATCCACACGCGTATGCGTAGCCGCGATGATGTGATAGACGATCAGGCTCGCGTTGTTTTCATGCTGTCATGCAGCGCGACGGGATCGACGAAGTGTTGTATCGGCGCACGCCCGTTACAGTTCGCCCCGTCTGCACGGTGCAGCACGAGCGGAATTCACGTTTGCTTACACACGTACACAGCTTCGCGATTGCCATTTGCATATAGTCGCTCCCGAGATCAGAAGCCAGGAGTGAACGATGAAAGCAACACTCGCATGGACGATGTTCGCGCGCTTGCGTCGAAGCGCACTTGCCGGGCGCATTTGATCATGGCCACTTCATACGAACATCTGCACGACGGGGACGTGGTCGTCAGCGTGGAGGAGCAACCGTCGTCGAAGGGCACGTGCGTGACCGTGCATCTGAACGGCAAGTCGATGTCCGCTGAGTTCAGCGAGCTGACGGGGCAATTGTGTCTGCGCGAAAACGGTCTGATGGTGCAGGAGTGGTTTCCGCCGCATTCGTGGTTTGCGATTGCGTCGGTGGCGGGCGCCAGTAGATGGGGCACGCAGCCTAGCGCGGAAGATCTGCATGCGCTTATTCGCAATGAAATGCTGGCGAGGCGGGTTGGCTAACTCAGGCGGGCTGGTTTGAGGGCGTATTGCGTGCGCCGGCTAGTGCATTAGCCCGGGCCCAACCACGCAAGCACCTGCTGCCAGCGCTCACCCGTCATCGCATCGAACCAGTCGTCGTGGTTCGCATCCGTCAATAGCATCAGATGAGCGCCCGGATGCGCACTCGCGAGCGCGCGGGCGTGCGCGACAGGGATCAGCGTGTCCTGCTGCGCGCCGATCACGACGACGGGGCTCGCATAATGCGTGAGCGCGGCGATCGAATCGAACGGATCGTGCAGCATCCAGCGCACGGGAAAGATCCATAGCCTCTGTGCTGCGACGCTTGCAAGCGTGTCCCACGGCGTGATGAGCACGACGCCCGCGACCGTCGATTCATTGCCTCGAATGACCTGCGCGGCCATCCCTGCGCCCAGCGATTCGCCCACCAGATAGACACGCCCATTCCATTGCTCGCGGGCAGCGGCCAGCGCGTCTCGCGATGCGTTCAACGCGGCCTTCATCGTGCGCGAGCCCTCGCGCTTGCCGTGACCCGGATACTCGACCAGCACCACGCGATAACCTGCACGCAAGAAAACTTCGGCGAGCGGCAGCTTGTTCTCCGCCGATTCCGCGTTGCCGTGATAGACGATGAACGTGCCGCGCGGCTTGCCGGCAACAGGCGTCGCGACATAGCCTGCATATTGGCCATTCGCGTGCCACGGCTCGACATCGCAGCCCGCGTGATGTCCCGTCGGCGGCTCGGTGTCATACAGCGTGGCAGGCAGCAGCATCCTGTCCTGCATGAAGTAGAGCGCGATCAACGCGATCACATACGCGACCAGCGCGAGTCGAATACAGAAAGCGAGCAGAGGCATGCGATGACTCGCGCGTCGAACGTCGCGAACGGATGCGGCGAACGCACCCACGCATCGACCATTACACGTCGAAGTACAAATAGAACTCCCACGGATGCGGCCGCAACCGGATGCTGTCGACCTCTCTCGCGCGCTTGTACGCGAGCCACGTGTCGATCAAGTCGTCGGTGAAGACATCGCCTTTGCGCAGGAACGCGTGATCCATTTCGAGCGCGGCGAGCGATGCATCGAGCGATCCCGGCACCTGCCGGACCTTGCGCGCCTCCTCGGGCGGCAGATCGTAGATGTTGCGATCGAGCGGCTCGCCGGGGTCCATCTTGTTCTCGATACCGTCGAGTCCCGCCATCATCATCGCGGCAAACGCGAGATAGGCATTCGCCGACGGATCGGGGCAGCGGAACTCGACACGCCGCGCATTCGGCGAATCCGAGTACATCGGAATGCGCGCCGCGGCCGAGCGGTTGCGTTGCGACATCGCGAGATTCACAGGCGCTTCGTAGCCCGGCACGAGCCGCTTGTACGAGTTCGTCGTCGGCGCGCAGAAGGCCATCAGCGCGGGCGCGTGCTGAAGCAGGCCGCCGATGTACCACCGGCACAATTCGGATGTGAGCGCCCAGCCTTGCGCATCGTAAAAGAGATTTTCGTTGTCGCGCCACAGGCTCTGATGGCAGTGCATGCCGCTCGCGTTGTCCGCGAAAAGCGGCTTGGGCATGAACGTCGCCACCTTGCCATAGCGGCGCGCCATGTTCTTGCAGATGTACTTGTAGATCATCACGTTGTCGGCCATGCGCGTGAGCGTCGCAAAGCGCATGTCGATTTCGTTCTGTCCCGCCGTCGCGACTTCATGATGATGCACCTCGACCTGCACGCCCACCTGTTGCAGTGTCAGCGCGATGTCGCTGCGGATGTCCTGCAGCGTGTCGTGCGGCGGCGTCGGGAAGTAGCCTTCCTTGTAGCGCGGCTTGTAGCCGAGATTGCCGCCGCCGTATGCACCCTCGTCGCGGCCCGTGGTCCAGTCGCCTTCCGCCGATTCGACGTAGTAGTACCCGCTATGCTGATCCTGGCCGAAGCGGATCGAATCGAAAATAAAGAACTCCAGTTCAGGGCCAAAGTAGCAGGTCGTCGCGATGCCCGTTTGCCGCAGATAGTTCTCGGCCTTCTTCGCGATGTAACGCGGATCACGCGAATAGGGCTGTCTGAGCACGGGGTCCACGACGTCGCAGATCACCGAAAGCGTGGGCGTGTCGCACATGGGGTCGACGAAGGCCGTCGACGGATCGGGCCGCAACAGCATGTCCGATTCGTGAATCTCCTGAAAGCCGCGAATCGAAGAACCGTCGAAGCCGATGCCGGCTTCGAACAGACCGTCGTGAACTTCGGGAAGCGTGATCGAGAAGTGCTGCCACAGTCCGGGCAGATCGGTGAACTTCAGGTCGACGATCTGCACTTCGTGCTGCCTGATCAGATCGATCACGGCGTCGGCGCTGTCGGGTCGAGTGACCCGATAGCTGCCTGCCTCGACCGACACGCCAACGGACGATCCTGACTTTTCTTTCTTGCTGGCCATGGGATGCTCCTTGTGCGGCGCCTGGCCGGTGATGCCGGCCCTCTGCTCAAGGGCCGAAGAAAACGGCTATGCGTGCGCCTGACGGTCCTGCTCGAGCGCTTTCAGGCGCGCGTCGCCCGCGTCTTTCGCGGCGGCGCGGGTCGTGTATTTCTCGTCGGAGACGAGCGTACGCTTCACCTCACGCGCAGTGAAATCGACGAGTGCGATGACCCAGACGTAGTCGCCAGCCTGTTCAGCCGTTTGTACGAAGGCGTGCATGTCGCCTTTTTCGTTCGCTTTCATTGTGACCTCCACAGAAGGTTCGAATGCAATCGATGGCGCAACCGGACGAGTGGGTCCGCCACGCGCCTTAATCGATTCTAGGCGATGAATTCGCGCTGTACGAATGCACGTAATCGCGTACGAAAAAGCGCGTCACAGGCTCCGGAGCCGCTCGTTTCAGGAAAATCGGCGGGCGTTACCCGTGGCGTCCCGGTCCGGTAATCTGGCTGATGTATGCTGCTGGTTTTTCAGGCGGATCGACAGCGAGAGGGGACACATGCGGCGAGTGGTATTCAATCAGAAAGGCGGTGTCGGCAAATCGACCATCGTGTGCAACCTGGCGGCCATCAGCGCCAGCGAGGGCCTGCGTACGCTCGTGATCGATCTGGATGCGCAAGGCAATTCGAGCCAGTATCTGCTCGGCGCGCGCGCGAACGAGGTGAGCCCGACAGTTGCCGGCTTCTTCGAAACCGCGTTGACGTTCAGCTTCAAACCAGTGGACGTGACGTCGTTCATTCATCCGACGCCGTTCGAGAATCTCGACATCATGCCCGCGCATCCCGATCTCGACACGCTGCACGGCAAGCTCGAATCGCGCTACAAGATCTACAAGCTGCGCGACGCGTTAAATGAGCTGGATATGTACGACGCGATTTACATCGACACGCCGCCCGCGTTGAATTTCTACACGCGCTCGGCGTTGATCGCCGTCGAGCGCTGCCTGATTCCATTCGACTGCGACGACTTTTCGCGCCGCGCACTTTATACGCTGCTCGACAATGTGAAGGAAATCCAGCAGGACCACAACGATGCGCTGCACGTCGAAGGGATCGTGATCAACCAGTTTCAGCCGCGCGCCAGCCTGCCGCAGCAACTCGTCGATGAACTCGTGAGCGAAGGGCTGCCGGTGCTGGGTTCGAGATTGTCTTCGTCGGTGAAGATCCGCGAATCGCATCAGCATGCAACGCCCGTGATCCATCTCGATCCGCGGCATAAGCTGGCGCAGGAATACCTCGCGTTGCATCGCGAACTGGCGGGCTGAACGGTTGCCATCGCGGTGTGAACGAGCGCACGCGCGCGGCAGTCGGCAGGCCGCGCGCATGCGTTCATGTCGATCCGGGATACGGTTCGATGATCGCGTGATTCAAACCGAAGGCCTTCAACCGTTTTAATGCTCGCTCTGAAACGACGAGGCGCGAATCATCGGCGATGCCTAAATCGTCCTTCCCGGCCACACCCGGCACACATAGCCAGAGGAATTCGGGCAATGCCTTGTCGGGATAAATTTCCTGAAACGAGTCGCTAACCGTTATTTCGACGGTGCGATACGCCATTCCACTCGCTCCCATTGCCTGCAACGCATCAGCCGCCTCGCGGGTGATGATCAGTGCCGGGAAGCTTTCCAATAGCGCGTCGCCGAGCCAATTGATAATTCGGTAGTGCAATTGCGTGACGTTCGGTGGATACACGCTTGAATCGAGAACGGTATGTTTTCCGAGGCCGCCAGCCACTTCGGGTTCGACAAAGTAAAACGCCATATGACATTCGAGATCGACTGATCGCTAGTTTGGCTCAATTTTGTTTATAGCATAACGGCGATCAGAATTATCCTCTCGATGCTAAAAGCCGCTGGAAGCGGTTGTAAATTGTTTCAATGTAATTTACGCATCGGGCATAAGAAGCTTTAACAAAATGATCTTTGGGGGCTGTTAACTTCCAACGATTGCCGTAATGGGATGGTCACCCCCTTCCGCGCAGCGAGGGTACGCTGCCGGTTATTTCCTCGGGAGATCACTGCCATGCAAAACGTCACGCTGATCGGGATTGATCTGGGCAAGCATGCATCTCACCTTCATGCTCAGCACAAGGCA
>NZ_CYGY02000148.1:2338-3878 GCF_900007165.1 Paraburkholderia piptadeniae | reverse complement strand
GCGGGCATCGGCACGGTCACGACGAGACGTTCGCCGAAGACTATGCGATCGCGCAGCAGGTGTATGGCGAGCATCATGGTCATGCGGATGCACATTCGCACGATCACTCGCACTCACACGATCACGGTCATGACCATGATCACGGCGATTGCGGTTCGTCGTCGTGCGGTCACGATCATGGGCATCGTCATGCGCATCGCTGAACTGACCGCGCTGCTGCATCTCGCGTCGCCGGCACTGCCGATCGGCGCGTTCAGCTATTCGCAAGGACTCGAAGCGGCAATCGAAGCGCAACTCGTCACGGACGCCGACAGCGCATGCGCGTGGATCGCAAGCGGCCTGTCTAATGTGCTCGCGCGCGGCGAACTGCCGTTTCTAGCGCATCAGATCGAACGCTGGCGCGCGCACGATGCCGATGCTTTGACGGCGAACAATCACGAATTCCTCGCGAGCCGCGAGTCGGCGGAATTGCGTCGCGAGACGGAACAGATGGGCTGGTCGCTGCGGCAGCTGTGCGCGTCGCTCGAATGGGGCGACAAGGAACGCCGCGCGACACTCGCGTCGATCACACCGATCGCGCAACCGACGGCATTTGCGTTCGCCGCTTTCGCACACGACGCCGCCATGGACGCCGCGCTCGCCGCCTATGCATTCAGTTGGGTCGAGAACCAGGCGGCGGCCGCGCTGAAGGCCGTGCCGCTCGGACAGCTCGCGGGACAGCGCATCATCGTCGCGCTGCGCGAGCCGATCGACGCTGCCGTCAGCAAGGCACTCGCCACTTCGCCCGACGATATCAACACGTTCGCGCCGCAGCTCGGCATTCTGTCGGCGCGTCACGAGTCGCAGTACTCGCGGCTTTTCCGCTCATAGCCTTCCGCTTTCCCTCAATCGAATCATGAATGGTCCTCATCACATGCATCGCACGAAGAATCTGCCGCCGCTGCGCGTGGGCGTAGGCGGCCCTGTCGGTTCGGGCAAGACGACGCTGCTCGAAATGCTCTGCAAGGCGATGCGCGACAAGTACGACCTCGTCGCGATCACGAACGACATCTATACGAAGGAAGACCAGCGTCTGCTGACGGTGGCGGGCGCGCTGCCCGCCGAGCGCATCATGGGCGTGGAGACGGGTGGCTGTCCGCACACGGCCATTCGCGAGGACGCGTCGATCAATCTCGAAGCCGTCGACCGCATGCTCACGCGTTTTCCCGATGCGGACATCGTGTTCATCGAGTCCGGCGGCGACAATCTGGCCGCGACGTTCAGCCCCGAGTTGTCCGACCTGACGATCTACGTGATCGACGTCGCGGGCGGCGAGAAGATTCCGCGCAAGGGCGGGCCGGGCATCACGAAGTCGGATCTGCTCGTGATCAACAAGACGGATCTCGCGCCCATGGTTGGCGCGAATCTCGATGTGATGGCGTCGGATGCGAAGAAGATGCGCGGCGAGCGGCCGTTCGTGATGTGCAATCTGAAGACGCTCGAGGGGTTGGATCAGGTGATTGCGTTTGTTGAGAAGAAGGGGTTGTTGGGGGTTTGAGTT
>NZ_CYGY02000148.1:0-2328 GCF_900007165.1 Paraburkholderia piptadeniae | reverse complement strand
TTGGGGGTTTGAGTTGTTGTGTCTGCGACGCTGTTTTTGATTTAGTTGCCTTTTTCGCCGTGCCTGCGACTGCTTTCTTATTGTGGTGCTGCTTGTGCCTTTGCGTTGGCATCCGCGATGCGCCTCGCGGCGCGGGCGTTGTACCTGTGCGGTGTGAGACACTCCTGGCAAAACCGGACACTTAGCCGTGACTTTGATGCGAGTCTGCGCAGCGCAGACAGAGAATTGTAACCGCGCGGGAAAGCAACAAAGCTGCGTGATATGGCGCGCATTCGAGAGCTAAGGTCAAGAGTGGTGTATGGGCAGCATCGTGACGGTCGATTTCAGGCGGCGAGTTTCTGCTGACCCGGTCGATCGTCTTGCACCGGTTCGCCGTCCTTGAAGGGAATGCCTTCAAGTAACAGCTTGATCTTTTCCGGGCCGTTGATACGGCGCCAGGTCTTCTCCGCCTCCTCGATCAGCTTGAATGCCAGACCGAGGAAGGTCGGCCGCGATACGCAGTTGCGCGTGCGCGTCGTACGATGGCGCACCGTCGCGAACGTCGACTCGATCGCGTTGGTCGTGCGCAAATGTTGCCAGTGCTCGGCGGGAAAGTCGTAAAACGCTAACAGGCTCTCGCGATCCTTTTTCAGTGTCTCGGTTGCCTTCGGATATTTCGCCGCATGGATTGACACGAAACGATCGAAAGCGGCGTATGCGTCGGCGCGCGTGGCGGCCATCCAGATCGCCTGCATGTCCGCTTTTGCGCGTGCCTGTTGTGACTTGGGTAGCGCATTGAGTACATTGCCCATCTTGTGAAACCAGCAGCGCTGGCCGCGCGTCGCTGGAAACACCTCTTCCAGGGCCGCCCAGAAGCCCATCGCACCGTCGCCGACGGCCAGCAGTGGACCGGCTTGCAAGCCCCGCGCTTTCAGATCGAGCAGCAGTTCCAGCCACGATGCCTTCGTTTCTCGATACCCGTCGCCGATTGCCACGCGTTCTTTGCTACCATCAGGCCTCACGCCAATGATTACCAGCAGACATTGGCCGTCTGAGTGCTCGCTGCGAAGTCCTGTATGAATGCCGTCGACCCACCAGTAGGCGTAGCGTGACTTCGACAGATCTCGCCGACTCCAGGTCACATGCTCTTCGGTCCATTGCGCCTTCAGCCGGCTCACCACGTTGGCCGACAGACCTTTGGCGTCCTCGCCCAGCAGCACGCTCAACGCTTCGCCCATGTCGCCCGTCGAGATGCCCTTCAGATATAGCCACGGCAGCGCAGCGCTTACACGGGGTGACTTCCTCACATACGGCGGCACGATCGACGAATTGAACTTCACGCCTGATCCTGATCGGTCACGCACCTTCGGCACCCTTACCGGTATCGGGCCGGCCGCCGTCAACACTTCGCGTTCCGGCAGATAGCCGTTGCGTACTACCGCGCGTTGCCCGTGCATGGTCTTCACGTTCGCGAACCGCTCCAACAGTTCTGCCAATTCTGCTTCTATCGCTTGCTGAATCACTTGTCGCGCCCCTTGACGCACCAATTCGTCCAGCCCAAGGCCTGCTCCTGATAGACCGACGACCGCTTTTCCGTATCCTTGCCCATGGTGGATGGTTTGTTGTTTGCTGGTTTCCGACTTCGACAATCAGATTCTCAGCTGAAACCTCCACCGCCTTCAATTTCCCGCCTCAACTCCCCCGTACACCACTTCCGACTTTAGCTCCGCATTCGACCCGCGCTACATCACAGACCGGGCCGCGCCTTGGGACATGCGGGATGCTTACTATCAGACGCAGTTCCGAACCCGCTTTGGGGGCTGATCGGAACTGCCAGCCGGCACGGACAGCGCCGAACTGCTTAGAAGGCCAGGCGCTTATCAGGACGCCTGGCCATTTTGTCATTCGTCGTCCTCATGCCCTCTGATCGGGCAGTGTATCGGCTGCATCGTATCCATCCCGACCTCGTGTAACGCTGCGTCGATGCGTTCCAGTTCGGGCAGCGGCGCACCTATCAGGCGCGCTTCGCGCTCTGCGCTTGCGATGTATGCCTTCCCTTTCGTGGCTCGACCTCCAGCACACGATCAGCAATGGGCAAGCCATGAGCTCCGGCGATCAGGAACGACTTGCTCGAACGTCCCTGGCCGAGCCCATAACAGCCACTCGGGCCAACACTCAACTGGTGACCGCCCTGTAGGGCCAACGGCCATCGACCTCACGTTTCGATCACCGCAATGACAAGAAAAAATCGCCTCGCGCTTCGCCGTAGCGCACTGGCCGACAACCGTTATAGCCGCGGCTCACTTGTGACTGTCGAAACAGCTTTGACATCCTTATATGAACACGTCC
>NZ_CYGY02000145.1 GCF_900007165.1 Paraburkholderia piptadeniae | reverse complement strand
GGCAACCATCGAATCGCTACTGCACCGGAGCTACCTGTCGCTTGGCCATGCCGTTTCATCGCCAAATGCCGTCGCCGGCGGGCGATGAGCGACGCGCCAGCCCGCTCGAGAGGCCACGTTATGCGCCGCTTCATGTGGCTGTCGTGACGAAACGATTTGCATCGCTTTAGAAGAGCATGATGGGTCTCTTATCTCGGGCGGATCCGACGTTCGAATGTCCGCGCGAATGCACGGGCCAGTGACCGCAGATGGGCCGCACGCAGCCGCTCGTGACCGTCGGATTTGAACGAGCCTAATGTCCCCCTGCAGAAGGGCGGCTCCAGTCGAAGCTAACGCCGCCCTACGGCGCAAACGCGCGCAGCCGCCCCGGCGCGCAATTGAAGGGTTGGTCGGCGTGTCTGTTCGATAGCGCACAGAGCGGCGACCGTGTGGGGACTAGTTTGGTGACCGGACTCGAAACACGGGGTGGCTGCCATGGCCAATACGCCGGATTCTGTTCTGTACGCGCGCATCACCTTGATCGACGCCAACGTGCTACCGCGTGATGGGAATCCGGGTGGTCCGCGCGAAAGACCAAGGTATGACTCGCCGGAGCGCCGACGCGAGGCCTTCTGGAAAGACGTTTCCGATTTATCGGGAACAGAAGTGGAGCCTTACGAGGGCGAGGTTCGCATACAGGTAGAGCTTGGAAGATTACTGGCGACGCGGTTCGTTGACCGGGTGCACGTCGACTCGCCCCTGAAAGGACGTATCGATTACAGGTCATTGGAGTTCCGGGTGACTGTGATCGACTACGGGAGTGCTATATGCAAGATCGAGTTCCCGGGACTGGATACCGTGAAGAAGATCGTCGACGACAACTACGATCTCTTCATGTTTCTCACGCAAAGCGACGTCAACACCGGGTTCGAGCAGACATTTGCGCTTCCCGCCGGTTCGGTCAAGACGGAAGTACAGGGCACTGATGCCCTCAAGTCAGCCTTCCGCGACGAGGCGCTGCCGGACGCCGGGGACGGCGGTGCGGGGGCGGGCGTGCCACCAGCTGGCGCGGGAGGCGGTGGCGGGGCAAACGATCCATTGACCCCGGGCGAGAAACGTCTTCAGAGAATCATCAAAGGCACCCTTGTCATCGTTCTCCTTGTGCTGATCGGCACTGCGTGGCTGTTGGCCTACGCGTGGACCCAGGAACGCGAAGCACAGCAGCAAGAACGCACACACATTGCCGCAGAGCGCAAGGCGCTGCTCGACCTGGCAGCCAGTGAGGTCAAGATAGTTTCCGACCGGGACGTGGAACTGGCGAAGGCCGTTGCACAGGGAGGCGCCAGCGAAGTGATTGCGCTGGTTCACGGGTATGGCACCCTTGCCCATGACGCCGCCACAGGCGGTTGCTGCTGTACTGGGTGCTGCCCGGCTACCTCGACCAAGAAAAAGCCGTCGGCCCTTCCGCAATGCAAATAAAGTCCGAGAGTGCGGACGCTCTTCAAGCAGGCACCGATGGAGACGGAGCGCAGCGCGCAGAAAAAGGCGGCGTAAGCAAGGTCACGCTGAAACTCAAAAAGCCCGTATCGCTACGGGCTTTTTTCTTTGCGCTGTGCATGTTGCTCGAACAGCTTCAGTTGAGGCGGCGATGTGAGAGTTGAGCCTCCCCGCCAAGGGCCGCAGCCGACCCGTTGCAGGCATTCGCTGTCGCTCGGCCAGCGGCCGATTTCCAGCCGTTCACGGACGGTCGCTTGGCAGCCGGATGTTGCCTCGTTGCCAGTCGCTTGGTTTCGACCAGTCGCCGCCATCGAGGCGCTGCCGCAGCCTCGCGGCGTTTGCCGTCGTAGGCGCGACAGCGCGGAGCATCTTTGAGGTCGCGCCCCGTCGTCTCTGGATCGGCCCGATCGCTTCCCTCATCGGCAAGAGCTTCTACTGCCACCTTTTCGCGTTCTTCTTTATTCGCTTAATGCAGGAACGTAGAAAGTTTGCCACATGACCCGCAGGATGCGAGACCATTCGTTCGTGATTTGCCTGCGAACATCCACTCCGGCATATGATGGACGACAGTACAGCCGAATCCGGCCGACCTCGGGCCCCTTCCGCTGCTTTCGCCGCTCCCGGTCTATCAAAGTGAGAGTATCGACCTGTCGTCTCTTTCAAATACCGCTCGTACCAGCAGTCCATGTTGGCAGCTAGCGTAACGTCTCGTTTGCTACCTTGAGTCGAGGCCATATGAGCACTATCACGCCGGCCGGACACGCCGAACCCGAACGGCGCGAGCCGATTCTCAACACCGTTGACCGTGTCTGCGAAATATGTTTTGGACTGTTCATGGCCCTGACGTTCGTCGGCGCCGTCAAGGCAGTCACCGCGGGCGAAGATGAGGGATACAAGATGTTCTTCGCCGCGCTCGGATGCAATCTGGCGTGGGGCCTGGCCGACGCCGTGATGTATCTCGTACGCACGCTCGCCGATCGAGGGCAGCGCCTGAAACTCGCGCTGACCGTGAAGCGGGAGCAGGACCACGCGGTAGCCGTGCGGGTGTTGCGCGATGCATTGCCTGAGAAGCTGGAGCCGCTCGTCGAAGATGCCGACCTCGAGCGGATCCGCGCGCGCCTCGCGACCGCATCGACGCTTCCACCTCGGGCAAATTTTGTGAGTGGTGACTTCGTCGGCGCGCTGGGCATCTTTCTGCTTGTTGTCCTGGGAACGTTTCCGGTCGCGGTGCCGTTTCTCGTCGTGAGGGATGTTACAACGGCCCTCATCGCCTCGCGCGTGCTCACACTCGTGATGCTTTTCATCGCCGGCTTTGCGCTGGGGCGCTACACCGGCGCAGGGGCAATGAAGGCAGGTGTCGCAATGATCGCGCTTGGCATTCTGCTTACGATGGCAATCATCAAGCTGGGCGGATAACCGACCCCAAGCCTTTCTAGACCTGGTCGGCCCGCTTTCCATCTGCGGGTGCAGAGCCGGTACGTTAGCAGGGCGACGCACACTATTGTGAGAGGTCTGCTTCATGGAGAACGCCAACAGTTCCGCACACGCCCCGCTGAAGACTCGCCACGTCGTGGCAGAATTTTCCAGAGCCCTTTGGCAGCTACGTGCCCCGATCGCCTTTCTGTTTGTGCTTTATCTCCTGCTTTCCGTCGTAATGTATAACTTCGGTGGCCCAGTCGACTCGACAAGCGGATCGCCATGCTCGTTTGGGGAGACCCTCTACTTTTGCGCGATGAGGGCGATCACGATCGGCTACCGCAACATCGTGCCCACCACAACCGTTGGCCGCATCGACTCGGTGTCGCTCGGGGTGCTGGGCATACTGCCGGTGAGTACTGTTGCTGCCGCGGCGGTTCGCGGCGTCCATGAGGCGATACAAAACGCTGGTCAGTTGTAGCACTGAGCTAATACTCAGACCCGGCTCCAATTCTCACGGTTGTCGACCCTGATGGAAATCGTCTTCACCGTTTTGATCCTCCTGCTCGCGGTCGCCGTATCGGGCGTCGTCGTGCGGCTTCTGCGTGGCCTGTTGCCGTTACCGCTCGTCCAGATCGCTATCGGTGCGTTGCTTGCCTGGCCAAAGTTCGGTCTGTACGTCACCTTCGACCCCCAACTGTTTCTGCTACTCTTCATCCCCCCGTTACTCTTCGCGGACGGATGGCGCACTCCGAAACGCGAATTCTTCATGCGGCGCCGTTCGATCCTGCTGCTTGCGTTTGGCCTCGTGTTCATGACGGTGCTCGTGGTTGGCTACTTCGTGCATGCGCTCGTGCCGACAGTTTCGCTCCCCATCGCGTTTGCGCTCGCAGCGGTGCTGTCGCCGACCGACGCCGTCGCGCTGGCTGGCATTGCCGGCAAGAACCGTATTCCACCGCATCTGATGCATATTCTCGAGGGCGAAGCGCTGATGAATGACGCCTCGGGGCTCGTCGCGCTCAAGTTCGCGATTGCGGCCGCGCTGACTGGCATGTTTTCGCTGCGCGAAGCTTCGATCACCTTCGTGATCATCGCCACGGGCGGCCTTGCGATGGGCGCTGCGGTGAGCTGGCTGTTCAGCGTCGTTATACGGCGCCTCCGCAGCGTTACGGGCGAAGGCGATCCAGCGCCCGGCGTTGTATTGACGCTGCTGATCCCGTTCGCAGCCTATCTGTTCGCCGAACATTTCCATTGCTCCGGTATTCTCGCGGCAGTCGCCGCCGGGATGATGATGAACTACGCGACCATCACCAGCGCCGGCACGGTATCGGCACGCGTAAAGGCAAACAGTACTTGGACAATGGTCGAATTCGTCTTCAACGGCATGGTGTTCATCCTGCTGGGACTGCAGTTCCCTCACATCATCGGTCGTGCATTGCTTGACGCTCACGAGACAGGCAATGGTGACGTGTGGCGACTGATCGGCTACGTCGCGGCAGTCACGCTCGCGCTATATACGATGCGCTTCGTGTGGGTCTGGCTACTGCGGTGGCTCGCAAGCCTTGGTGCGGCCCGGCAAGGCGTGATCAACGCCGTGCCGGGGCTGCGTACCGTGACGATCATGACCGTCGCTGGAGTGCGCGGTGCGCTGACGCTCGCTGGCGTGTTGTCGATACCCGTTGCATTGTCCAGCGGTGAGGCGTTGCCGGGACGTGACCTGGTGATCTTTATCGCTTCGGGTGTGATCCTGACATCGCTGCTGGTCGCAGTATTCGCACTGCCGCAGTTGTTACACGGCGCTCACCACGCGCACGATGCACATGCAGTTGAAGAACAACACGCGCGCAAGGTTGCAGCGCAAGCCGCCATACGCGCCATCGACGACCTTCATCCAACCGTCACCGGAGATATTGGCGAGCCGGCAACAGCCTTCGACGCGGATGTGGCTGCGCGCGTGATGGACCTCTACCGTCGGCGACTCGCCACGCTCACTGACGACAGGCATTCCACTGACGAAGTGCGCCGGGCGGAAGCACTGGAAATTCAGATCAGCCTTGCGGCAATGCGCGCGGAGCGTGCTGCGCTACTGGCCCTGCGCAACACCCACGAGATCAATGACGAGACGTTGAGCAAGCTGATGCGGGAAGTGGATTTTTCGGAAACGGCGCTGACCACCCGCGAACAGGCAGGTACGTGACCACACGGAGCATGGGCCGGATCAGTTTTGCGAGGACCGGATCTCGCGATCACCATCGCATTTGTAGGACCCAACCTTCGGATCACGATGGTCGGCTTTCGAGCGCGCTTCGGCCGTTGGGTAACGGACGACGGATGTCGCTTCATGGCCAACTGAGACGATTTTTCTG
>NZ_CYGY02000143.1 GCF_900007165.1 Paraburkholderia piptadeniae | reverse complement strand
AGAACCTTTAACAAAATGAACAAGGGGGCTGTTTACTCTCGATGAATCCTGTTAACCTTTTCATTGTTTCGACGACGAAAAGGACATGGCTAAACCCATACTCGACGACGAACTTTGGGCACTCATCGAACCGTTGCTGCCCCCTCCCAAACCAAGACGAAGCCGTTATCCAGGGCGCAAGCCGCTCGATGATCGTGCGCTGCTCACGGGCATCCTGTTCATCCTGCAGACAGGCCTGCGCTGGGACCTGCTGCCGCGCGAGATGGGCTGCGGCAGCGGCATGAGTTGCTGGCGCCGGCTGCGGGACTGGCAGGCTGCCGGCGTCTGGGACCGACTGCATGAAGTCCTGCTCGCAAAGCTGCGCGCGGCTGACCAGATTGACTGGTCCCGTGTCGTTGTCGATTCCTCCTCGATCCGCGCAGTGGGTGCGGGTCAAAAACGGGACCGAATCCCACCGACCGCGCGCGACCAGGTTCAAAGCACCACCTCATTACCGAAGCGCAGGGCATCCCGCTCGCGGTAATTCTCACAGGCGCCAACCGCCACGATGTCACCCAGCTTCACGCGCTGGTTGACGCCATCCCGCCAATCGCTGGCAAGCAAGGCCGGCCACTTTCGAAGCCCCGCATCGTTCAGGGCGACCGGGGCTACGATCACGACAAATACCGCCGTCCGCTACACGCTGCCGGCATCACCACTGAAATCGCCCGACGCGGCGAGCCTCACGGCAGCGGATTGGGCAAAACACGCTGGGTTGTCGAGCGCACCATCTCATGGCTTCACAACTTTCGACGACTGCGCATCCGCTTCGAACGCCTTGGATTCATCCACGAAGCCTTCATGAAAATCGCCTGCTGCGTCATCTGCTGGCGAAAACTGAAGAACTCATTTTGTTAACGCCTGT
>NZ_CYGY02000083.1 GCF_900007165.1 Paraburkholderia piptadeniae | reverse complement strand
AACACACGAAGGGCAAGAGCGGCGAATCCGAATCGCTGACGAGCGGGGCCAAGCTCAAAGCGCGCTCGCGTCGTTGCGGCGATTGACGCTCTTGCCTTGCCTCAACTGCGTCGCCGGCACGCACCGGCGAGCAATGTCATGGTCCCGCCACGCCTGACTCGCCGGGAACCGACTCTCGCCCCGGCTCTGTCGACGCCCCTCGACGCGAGAGACGGTACGCCGCTGTGTGATCTACCGAACAGCTATACCTTCGGCTCGCTGCGACGATCGACATACATCGCGCGCCGCGTGCTCGCATCTGCGCAATCGACATGACGTAGTGGGGCAACAGCATGAAGGGCATCAAAAAGGTATCCCCGTACCTGATCCCGCCGGTCGTCGCTGCGTCGGTCATATGCGTGCGGGCGGTGATGCTGTCGCATCCGGCCGACCTCGACTGGAGCGCGTGGGCTTATCCCGTGATCCGCGCGATTTCATCGTCCTGCTGGGGCGCGATGGCGCATGTCGCGGCTGCGTTGCAGATCTTCGCCGGCGCGCAATCGTGGCCAGGAACGTGCGTCGCTGCGGGCGTTACGGGTGTGCTCCTTTTGAAGAAGGTCGTCGAATGTTCGACGCCTGCATCGCCAATGGCAATGAAGGCGCGCGACACGCCGACGTGGCGGCAAAACCTCGCGCCGTTGTGGGTGCTGTCCGTTGCGACGTCACCGGCGTATCTGCTCGCTGCCGACTGCGGACGTTGGACGCCCGCCGACGAAGATTTCCTGGCGCTTCCTGCCGACGCGAGATCGCGGCGTCCAGCTTGTGCTGTTCGTATTGCCGCGGCACGTGACGTCCAGACGGGCGCTTTCCCACGACTCGGTGCGGGAGTCGCAGCGCGTCGTCGTTGGCCGCGCCATGCCTTCGGGGCTCGCGCTCGTGTTCAGCGTGACTTTCCGGTTGCCGGAATCCTGAAAGAGGGCGTCAGCTTCAATCTGTTCGATCAGTTGACGCCGGCTCGACCTGACACATCGGCTCGAACGCGCGGCAAGCGACACGGCGAACGGCCTTTCTGTGTGTGCACGCACAGAAAGGCGCGATATAAGTCTGATTGAATGGCTGCACCTGGCACAGCGCGCGGCATGTCCGATCAGCGACGCTCGCCGGCACTCTGCATGGAGTACCGCAAATGAACGACTTCGTATCGCCTGCATCCTTTCATGTGCCTGATCGAGAGCACGCCTGCATGGTCCAGCCCGTCGTCTTGACGGGCAGCGCCGGCACGCGGCTGTGGCCGCTGTCTCGCGAACACGGACGCCGCTCGAAATCATCGACGTGCAATCGGGCTGCTATCCCGGCGAAGAAGACATCGTGTGTTTTGACGACCAGTATGGACGCATCCAGGAAAACGGAAATGTCTGAGCGCGCGGATACTCGTCATCGAAGCGCAATTTGCATGTGGACTGCTAATTGATGCGATCGAAAACGGCGTAATCAAAGTGACGAATGGATGGCGGACAAATGCTTGCCGGCCTTTCTTCAGTGCAATTTTTCCCCGTTGCGCACGCTGTTGCGATGTGCTGCTCGACTTCGCTTCACGACGCGTTACACGAAAGAAACAATTCATCGGAGGGAATACCCTGTCAAGGTGATTCCCGACTGGCGTATCGAGATAAAGCGACGCAACGTACTATTGACTATCTATCAGAAGATGACACGAGGGCCCGTGATCACCACTTATCGCAGGCGAGAAACGCCTCATCGGGGAGAAGAGCATGATGGAACAAACCAATAAAGAACGATCCTTGGTCAGCAAGGTCATGGACGGGCTCGTGACCGGGATCGTCGAAGAGAAGTACGGTGCGGTGCTCCCACCGCAAGACGTATTGTCGAAGGAATTCGACGTGAGCCGCACGGTGATGCGTGAGGCGCTGTCGATGCTGCTTGCGCGGCACATGCTCGACGTGCGGCCGAAGATCGGCACGCGCATACGCCCGATGCACGACTGGCGCATGATCGACGAGGACGTCGTGAACTGGCGCTTTCGCGCGAAGCCCGATCCGACGTTTCTGCGCGACGTGATCGAGTTCCGCGTGCTGATCGAGCCGCGCGCCGCGGCGCAGGCGGCGACGCGCGGCAACGCGTCGGACATCGCCGCGATCCGCGATGCGTTCGAGGCGTTCCGCGCCAGTCCGCCCGGCGAACCCGGCCATCAGACGGCAGACGAAGCGCTGCATACGCGCATCGTCGTCGCGAGCGGCAACCAGTTCTTCCAGCAGATGGCGGCCATCATTCGCGGTGCGCTGTCGGCGCTCAAGCCGCTCGTCGAGCAGCCGCCTGGCGCATGGGAAGAAACGGTGAAGCTGCATTCGCGCGTCGTCGAAGCGATCGAGCGGCACGATGCGAAGGAAGCGGAAGCGGCGTCGATGGCGGTGATCGACTACTCGATGAGCCGCCTGAGCGTGGCGATGCCCGACGCGCAGACGGAATAGGCTGCAAGCAGAATTCCGCCAGGCCACAAGCGCCTGTCCGGCGAAGTGGGAGACGACATCGGCGACAATGTCGGCTGTCACTCACCGATCAGGATTTTCTTGCGACCGATGAACAACGCAGCTAAGCACGACCCGTCCGCACATCACGCGACGATACGCTGGGGCATCGTGGGCGCGGGCCGTATCGCCCACCGTTTTGCGCAGAGCCTTACGCACGTTCCGAACACGCGCCTCGCGGCCGTATGGTCGCGCCGCCGCGCACCCGCCGACGCGTTCGCGCAGCAGCACGGCGGCGAAGCGCCCGAGAGCTTCGACGCGCTGCTTCAGGGCGGAATCGACGCGCTCTATATCGCGACGATGCAGGACAGCCACGCGCATTACGCGTGCGCCGCGCTCGAGGCCGGCATCCATGTGCTGTGCGAAAAGCCGGCGACGGTGAACGCGGCGCAACTCGCGCGCGTGACCGACAGCGCGCGCGCTTCGCAGCGGCTCTTCATGGAAGCGATGAAGCCGCCGTTCTACCCGCTTTACCGGAAACTGCGCGAGCATCTCTCCGCCGAACCCATCGGCGATATCGGCTTCGTGCGCGCGGGTTGCTCGGTGCCCGGCGTGCCCGACGATCATCCGTCGCTGTCGTTCGAACAGGCGGGCGGCGCGCTGCTCGATATCGGCATCTACGAGATGTTTCTCGCCGTCGACTGGCTCGGCGCGCCGCTCGACGTGCAGACGCTGGGACGCCTCGGCGCGACAGGCGTCGATACGTTCGCGAGCCTCAACAGCCGGCACGAAAAAGGCATTGCGCAGCTCTTTTGCGGGCTCGACCTGTTCGGCAAGGGCGATGCGTTCATCGCGGGCACGCGCGGCAACGTGACGATTCACGAGAACTGGTGGAATCCGTCGCGCGCGACGGTGCGCTATGTCGACGGACGCGTCGTCGAACTCGACGCACCGTTCGAAGGCGGCGGCCTGAACTACGAGACAGAACACTTCTGCGATCTGATTCGCGCCGGGCAGCTCGAAAGTCCGATCATGACGCATGCGAAGTCGCACCAGATGATCTCGATGGCCGATGCGGCGCGTGCGGCGCTGGGGCTGACATTTCCCTGCGAGTGAAACTGCGTGGATGGCGTGCGCGGTGGTAGGATCAGCGCGGACCTGATTTCCCGGTCCACTTTCGTTTTCCTTCAGGTGTCGTAGAAAGGAGCGCGATCATGCGCATGCTGGTCCGGCTGTGGCGTGAGAACAAGAGTCTCGTCGCGTTTATTGTCTTGATGGTGCTGTTTCGCAGCGCGATCGCCGACTGGAACGTGGTGCCGAGCGGCTCGATGCTGCCGACGATACGCGAGGGCGACCGCATCCTCGTTGACAAGATGGCCTACGATCTGCGCATTCCGCTCACGCATATCGCGCTCGTGCATCTGCACGATCCACAGCGCGGCGACATCGTGACGATCGATTCGTCGGCGGCGCACGAGCTGATCGTGAAGCGCCTGATCGGCCTGCCCGGCGATACCGTCGAGATGCGCGACAACGTGCTGTATGTGAACGGCGCTCGCGCGAGCTATCAGCCGCTGGCGCTCCCGCCGCTGCCCGGCGACGCCATATCGCCCGGCGATTATCTGACCGAGCGCTTCGCGGGCTTCTCGCACGTCGTGCGGCTCTCGGAATTCGCGCCGAGCCCGCGCCGGTCGTTCGGCCCGGTGACGGTGCCGCCGGGCGAGTATCTGATGCTCGGCGACAATCGCGACGACAGCGCGGACTCGCGCTACTTCGGCTTTTTCCCGCGCGACGAGCTGATGGGCCGTACGCGCCGCGTCGCATACTCGCTCGATCCCGATCATTACTACACGCCGCGTTTCGACCGCTTCGGCGCGCGGCTCGATGCGTTGGCGGCGGTGCGGTGATACCGCGCGAGAATTGCCGCTTTCGGATTTGATGGCCATTCGCGCGCGTGGATGCGCCCACGCGCGACGCGGCCTCGATGATTACGCCAGGCGCTTTGCCAGCGCCTGCGCGCATTCGGCGACGAGAGCAGGGCCGCGATAGATGAAGCCCGTATAGAGCTGGACGAGCGACGCGCCCGCGTCGAGCTTCGCCTGCGCGTCCGCGCCCGAAAAAATACCGCCCACGCCGATGATCGGCACGTCGTTGCCGACCTGCGCATGCAGCTTGCGGATCACTTCATTCGACGCGTCGAACACCGGCCGTCCCGACAGGCCGCCTGCTTCGTCGGCGTGCGGCAGGCCTTGCACGGCCGCGCGCGACAGCGTCGTGTTGGTCGCGATCACGCCTTCGAACCTGTGACGCAACAGCGTGTCGGCGATTGCCTTGATCTGCTCGTCGTCGAGATCCGGCGCGATCTTCAGCGCGAGCGGCACGAGCTTGCCGTGCAGATCGGCGAGGCGCTGCTGCTTGTCCTTGAGCGCCGCGAGCAGCGCGTCCAGCTCGTCGGCGCCTTGCAGCTGGCGCAGGTTCTTCGTGTTCGGCGAAGAAATGTTGACGGTTACATAGCTCGCGAACGGATAGACGCGCTCGAGGCAGTACAGGTAGTCGTCGGCCGCGCGTTCGATGGGGGTGTCGGCGTTCTTGCCGATGTTCAGGCCGAGCACGCCGCGATAGCGCGCGGCCTGCACGTTATTCACGAACTGATCGACGCCCGCGTTGTTGAAGCCCATCCGGTTGATCACGGCATTCGCCTGCGGCAGGCGGAACATGCGCGGGCGCGGATTGCCCGGCTGCGCGCGCGGCGTCACCGTGCCGACTTCGATAAAGCCGAAACCGAGCGCGGCCAGACCGTCGATGCACGCGCCATCCTTGTCCAGCCCGGCCGCGAGTCCGACGGGATTCCTGAACGTCAGGCCCATCACGGTGCGCGGCGAATCGGGCACATGCGGCGCGAGCGCGCCCGCCACGCCGGCGCGTCCGGCGGCGCCGAGCAGGCGCAAGGTCAGATGGTGGGCGTCTTCCGCGTCCATGCGAAAGAGTTGAGCGCGTACGAGCGGATAAAGGGAACTGAACACGGCAGGGGCGCCTGGCGGCTGAAAATGAGAACCCGCTATTTTAACGGTTCGGCGCAGCGGCTATCGGCATTTGGGGTTTCTTGCGCCGTTGCGCTGTTGCGCGGACAGGCGTGCGGTCAGGCAAGTGGACAGGCGACATTGCCTGGCATCAGGCGGTTGCGGGGACGCCATCGCGCTCGTGAGTGGTCGTTGCAAGCCCCGTGAGCGAAGCGGGCTGCTCAACCGCGGCTGATGTGCAGCACGCGCGAGCCGGCCTTCGCCGCATCGACGGGCGAGAGGTCGGGCGCGACGGGATCGAGCACTTTCCAGACGCCGTCGAAAAGCCCTTCGAGCGGCGTGAAATTGGCCTTGTAGGCCATCTTCGGGCTCTCGCGTATCCAGTAGCCGAGATACACGTGCGGCAGCTTCAGGTTGTGCGCCTGCTCGATCTGCCAGAGGATGTTGTAGGTGCCGAAGCTCGTGTGCGGCTGGTCGGGATCGAAGAACGTGTACACCGACGACAGCCCGTCGCCGAGAATGTCGATCATGCTGACCATGCGCAGCGTGCCGGGCATGTCAGGATGACCCGCGTAGCCGGGATTGGCCGGCTCGCGGAATTCGACGAGGCGCGAATTGATCCGGCTTTGCAGCAGGAACTGCTCATACTGGTCGCGGCTGTCGCGGTCCATGCCGCCGCCCGCGTGGCGTGCCGACTGATAGCGCATGTAGAGCGCGTAGTGCTCTTCGTCGTAATGCAGCGGGGCGACGGTGGCGATCAGGTCGCCGTGCTTTTTCCACACGCGGCGCTGCGTGCGGTTCGGCTTGAAGCGCTCGACGGGCACGCGCACGGGCACGCATGCGCGGCAGCCGTCGCAATAGGGACGGTACGTGAACACGCCCGAGCGGCGAAAGCCCGAGCGAACGAGCTCGGTGTAGACGTCGGAGTTGATCAGATGGCTGGGCGTGGCGACCTGCGAGCGCGCGACGCGCCCTTCCAGATAGCTGCAAGGGTAAGGCGCTGTTGCATAGAATTGCAGCGCCGAAAGCGGTGAAAGCGGCAGCTCATTCGGGTGAGTCACGTTAGCAGCTCTCGAAGCGTTTCTGGTTTTGCAAATCCGGCTGTCTGCTGGCAATTGCTGGTGATGGGTGACAACTGGCCCGCAAAATGCCGGACGGACACGCCCATCGCGGCTATCGTCGGCTGCGCGGCGGTGTTCACGTCATGTCGACGGCAGGGCCGGCATGATCAGATCGCGCAGCACAGTCTTATCGAACGACCAGGGGATCGGCGCGGCGTCGACGGAAGCACGCACATGCGCGACAAACGCCTTGCGCGCGATCTCGCGGCCGCCCAGCGACGCCAGATGCGACGTGTTCTGCTGGCAGTCTATCATTTCTATTTCATGGCGTCGCAAGTGGAAGACGAGCGCGGCGAGCGCGATTTTCGACGCATCCGTCACTTCCGCATACATCGATTCGCCGAAAAACATCTTGCCGAACGATACGCCATACAAACCGCCGACACGTTTGCCTTCATGCCAGGTCTCGACGCTGTGCGCGTCGCCGTGCCGGTGTAGAGACGTATACGCTTCGATCACATCCGACGTGATCCACGTGCCGCGCTGGCCGTGACGCGGTGCGAGCGCGCAGGCGCGCATCACGGCGGGAAAGTCGGCGTCGACGCGAATCTCCCAGGCATCGTCGCGCAACACGCGCTTGAGCGTCTTCTTCAGCGATGGCGAGACCTTGAATTCGCGCGGACGCAGGATCATGCGCGGATCGGGGGTCCACCAGAGCACGGGCTGACCGTCCGAATACCACGGGAAAATGCCGCTCCGATACGCATCGATGAGCCGCGAAGGCAGCAGGTCAGCGCTCGCGGCGAGCAGGCCGGGTGCGCCGCTCGCCGGGGACAGCGCGCGTTCGACGGGCGGAAACGGATCGTCGGGGCCTAGCCAGGGAACCATGCTGCCTTGGTTGTCGTGACGTCAGCCGTCGCGCAGCGAGCGGAAGATGTCGCCCGTATGCAGGCCGTAGTTGCCCGATGCGCGGTCGGTGAAAAAGAAGCGCAGCGTCTGCGCGACGGTCGGGAACGCGATGTCGTTCCATGGAATGTCGCGTTCCTCGAAGAGCCGCACTTCGAGGCTCTCTTCGCCCGCTTCGATGTCGAGATCGAGCAGCCGCGCGAGATAGAACAGATGCACCTGATGCACGTGCGGCACGTTCAGCAGCGAAAACAGGTTCTGCACTTCGACGCGCGCGCCGGCTTCTTCCAGCGTCTCGCGCGCGGCGGCCTCCGACGTGGTCTCGCCCATTTCCATGAAGCCTGCGGGCAGCGTCCAGTAGCCGTAGCGCGGCTCGATTGCGCGGCGGCACAGCAACACCTTGTCGTCCCACACGGGAACGGTGCCGACCACGTTGCGCGGATTCTGGTAGTGCACGGTGCCGCAGCTGGCGCAGACGAAGCGCTCCCGGTTGTCGCCGGGCGGAATGCTCAGGCCCACTGCATGGCCGCAGACGGAACAGAATTTCATAGAGAGGGGACGGAGAATGGTGATGCGAGTGTATCACCGGCTCGCGCGTTCACGATGACGCTTGCGGGCGCGTGGTCGGGCGGTTCGACGCAAGGGCGTCCGGCGGAAATGAGGCCGACCCCAAAACAAAAAACCCGCCGATGGCGGGTTTGATGATGCGACGGATATTGCGGATGCTGAACTTGGTTGCGGGGGTAGGATTTGAACCTACGACCTTCGGGTTATGAGCCCGACGAGCTGCCAGACTGCTCCACCCCGCGTCCGCGTCGAAGAATAGATTATATGGCAAACGCAGGGTCGATGCAATCTCTTTTTAAGAATCGACTGGAAAGCGCGTGAAGCGACACGCAATTGGCTTGCCGCGACACGCGTCTCGAAGACGCGTCGCCGATGTGCGAGCATGGCAGGCGGCGCGCGCGATGCCCGCGCTAGAATCGCCGTACCACTGTGCCGCGCAAGCCGTTTTGACATGCGCGGCACGGCATGCATCCACTTTGCTACCTCGACACGCCATGGACATCGCTCACGACTTGCAGTCGATCGCCGCGCAGGAACATGCGCTCGTCTTCCCCCATTTCGATGCCGACAGCGCCTGGCAACTCGGCGCGTATCTGCACGAGATCGCGAAAGCGCGCGGCCTCGCGCTCGCGATCGACATCCGCACGTTCGGCCAGCCGCTCTTCTTCTGCACGCTCGAAGGCGCGACGCCCGACAACGTCGACTGGGCGCGCCGCAAGGGCAACACTGTCGCGCATTTCCGACGCAGTTCATACGGCGTCGGCCTGAAGCTGCAGCAGTCGGGCGCGACGCTCGCGGACAAGCACGGCCTCGCCGTGTCCGACTATGCGTCGCATGGCGGCGCGTTTCCGCTGACCGTGAAAGGCGCGGGCGTGATCGGATCGGTGACGGTGTCGGGACTGCCGCAACGCGCGGATCACGAGCTCGTCGTCGAGGCGCTGTGCGCGCAACTGGGTCACGACTACAGCAAGCTCGCGCTTGCGAAGGCGTGACGCATGCGCGTGCCGCCCTATGTGCTGCTCGCGATCGCGATCGTCGCCGAAGTGATCGCAACTTCCGCGCTGCGTGCGTCGGAAGGCTTTACGCGCGTGGTCCCCGCGCTCGTCGTGTTGCTCGGTTACGGCATTTCGTTTTACTGCCTGTCGCTGACGTTGAAGAGCCTGCCCGTGGGCATCGTCTATGCGATCTGGTCGGGCGTCGGCATCGTGCTGATCACGCTGGTGGCGATCGTGCTGTACCGGCAGGTGCCCGATCTCGCGGCCGTGGCGGGGCTCGGCCTGATCGTCGCGGGCGTCGTCGTGCTCAATCTGTTTTCGAATATGCAGGCGCACTGACGACGCGCGGAGCGTGACTTACCGAACGATGCGTCACGCGTCTTGCAATCACCGGGGCAGGCGCATCGAGCCACCTCGCGCGAGCGCATCATGGCTTACCTGCAGCGAATCACCATCGAGCGGTTCTTCACGTTCGCCGACACCACGTTCGTGATCCCGCCGCCCGCCGTGCCGCCTTCGTCGGTGTCCTTCGACACGATGTCGTAGCCCGTCGCCCCGCACGCCTTGCCCGCCTGCACGTAGCACGATGCCCAGCTCGACGCCGCGTCCGCGCCGCTGCAGTTGACCGCGAAGCCCGATTCCCCGTTGGGCAGGTTGATCAGCGTCGTGTTGTTGGACGACGCGCATGCGCCGAGGCTCGCGATTCCAAGCGCGGCCAGTGCAGCAAGAGCCGCCGGGGGCAGGGCGGCAAGTCGCTTCGCGCGGGACAAAACGGCAGTCGACTTCGACTTCATTGTGTTTTCCTTCAAGAAATAGGGTGTGAGCGAAGAGCCGCATGGCGGTCGCTGCAAGGCCGCCGCCATGGCTGTTGCAGGGCCGGCCGACGCGCAGGCGCAAACTGTCGTCGGGAGGAGGGCTGGCGCAGCAGATGAGCGCCGATGGCGGCAAGGCGTGCCTTCGCGTGTGCATCAGCCTTCGGGTCTGAGGCTGGGGTGTCCCGTTTCGGACACGTCGATGCGAATGCCCGCCTGTTCGACGAGGCGCCGGCTCCCGGCGCCGTCCTCTGTCGCGGCGTCTTCCCAGATGCTGATCGCCTTTGGAATGTCGATGCCATGACTTTCCGCGTATGCAAACCACGCATTGGCTGCATCCGGCTCGGCGATTTCGCTGTCTCGAAGAAAATATTTTCCCATATCGTCGGTGCTCGTCCGGAAATTGCGGACGCTTTCCCTCGAATCGCGTTGAGCGCGCGTCGGGTTGGCGTCATGTCCGCGGAGCGGTTCGACCGCCGCCGCGTCCGAAAGTGCGCGACGATGCGCACTGCACGGCGCCGCTGGGTACGCCTCAACCTGTCGTAGAACTTATCGCGCGACGAAATGACTTACTGTGTATCGCACGCGGCGTGCCCCGTGCCTTTGATCTAACGAAACCGTAACTGAGAGAACGAGAGGCGAGTATGGCTGAGAGGGTCAGCGGCCCTTACCGGGGTTATTTCATCAGCGCATCGGCGCGTCTCGTGCCGCCGCACGACCAGGCGCGGCGCGCGGGCGAACGCGAAGGCGTGTACGTCGGGGCGGTCAGCCTGTCGGAGCGCGGACCGGACGATCCGCACCGGATGGAGACGCTCGTCGAAATCGGCGACGAACATCGCTTCGCGACGGAAGACGAGGCGCTTGCTTTCGTCGAACAGGCGGGCCGCGCGTACGTCGATCGGCTGCTCGACGGGCATTGAGCTCGCGCGGGCGACGGCCGGACCTGTCGCATGTGTGCTTTCAGGCGACGCGCGAAGGCCGCGACGCGCATGTGCCGACACGCAATTCGCCGGTGCGCAAGCCCGAAGGCCCACAGTCTGCAGCGTGGCCGTCGCTGGACCGCCGTATGCCGCTACGAGTACCATAAGGCCCGCTGACCGGGCCAGCCGTGCGCATCTCGCGCCGTTCGCGCGCTTACGCGGCCGCGTGTGCCTTTTCCTCCGGATTTTCCCGATGAGGTCACCATGGAGATTCGATTCCCTGCGGACGCACCCGATTACCGCGACTTCAACCTGACGCTGGAGTTTCCGGCGCTCGTCGATGGTGAGCGGGTGCCGTGCGCGATTTCCGTCGAAGCGCTCGAAGATCATTTCGGCGCCGAATCGAACGATACGGAAGGATGGCGCCGCGCGTTCGACGCCGGCCGCGCGCATATCGAAGCCGTCGCCCGAGAGCATCTGCTGATCAGCAATGGCACGCCCGTTCTGCTCAAGAGCGGCCACTTTCCGCCTGGCAATCTGGCGGGCGCGTAAGCGCGGTTCGTCCACGAAGTGCCAGGCGCGCGATCTTCCCCGCTTGTTCCTTTCCTCGTCCGCTCTTCGTCCGCTCACCCGATGGGCGCGGTCCGCGCCTGTTACGCGGGCTGCTCATCCGCGCGCTGCGCAGCCTGTTGTGCCACCTGTCGTGCAGCCGCAAACGACTGCGCGATGCCCGCTTCATACGACGTCTTTCTGACGGGGCCGATCAGCGTGGTCAGCGCTGTATCGTGGAGCACGACGGGGTCCGTCAGCAGGTAATGCATTTCCACGAGTTCTCGCAGCATCGGGTTGAAAAGGCCCAGCACGCGCAGCATCGTCTTGCCCGCGACCATCACCCTGGGCTCGCGTTGCGCGAGTGCATACGCGCGTTCGGCGATTTCGCGCTGGGTGATCGTGCCCGCGCCCGCGAGATGCAGCACGCGGCCGAAAGCCTCCGGCGTGCGCGACAGGCGTTCGACGACAGGCCCGACGTCCGGCATGAATACGAACTCGTGCGGCACGTCGATGGGGCCGATCATCTGCGCGCGCTTGCCGAGCGCCGCGCCTTCGAATAGGCCGTGAAGAAAGCTGCGTTCGACGCCCGGTCCGTAGAAGTCAGGCAAGCGCAGAACGAGCGTTTCGAGCCCGTCGCGTCCGTGCGCGTCGATGACGAGATTTTCCTGCGCGAGCCGCATCTTTCCCTTGAACGTATGCGGCTCGCGCGGATGCGATTCCGTGACTGGCCGGGCGCGCGCGCGGCCGTACGGGTACACGGTGCCGATCAGGATCAGCCGCTGCACGCCTGCCGCGCGCAGGCCGTCGAGCGTCTTTTGCATCAGCACCGGATGCTTTTCGAACTGGTGATAGGGCACGCCGACGAGATACACGGCCGTCTGCAATCCGGCGGCGGCCGACGCGACGGAAGCCGGATCATCCGGATTCCACGTGACGATTTCCGCGAGGGGATCGTGGCCGAACGACGCTTGCAGCGCTGCCCGCCCACGTCCGATCACGCGATAGCGGCGGCCCGCCGCGCTCAGCGCGTGGGCGATGCTTTGTCCAGCGGCGCCCGCCGCGCCGAACAGGCCGATCTGTGCTGCATTGTCCATGACGACTCCCGCAAACGCGCCCGCTGGTTGCCGCACCGTCGAAACGGTGACGCACTGAGCGCAAGAATTTTGATGAACAGTGTTCAGTGAACGGTGTTCAGTTTAATTTGACTTTTCAGTTTGTCAACCTGAAAATTGGTTGTATGGGAATCGCCGAAAGAAAGACACGTCAGAAGCTGGAACTGCGCGAGCGCATCCTCGATGCCGCACGGCGTATCGTCATGCGCGAAGGTTTTGGCGCGCTGTCGATGCGCAAGATTGCCGAGGCGATCGAATATTCGCCTGCCACGCTGTATCTGCACTTCGAAAGCCGCGACGCGATTGCGCGCGCGCTGTGCGCGGAGGGCTACGCGCAACTGCTGGCCACCTTCGAGCCGCTGATTCCGATCGCTGATCCCGCCGAGCGGCTGCGAGCGATCGGGCGCGCGTATGTCGCGTTCGGCGTCGCGCATCCGCAGACGTACCGGCTGATCTTCATGGAAGATCCGTCGTACACGGGCGCCGCACTGATCGGCGACGCCGGCGCGTCCGGAGACGATGCCGGCGATACTGCGTTTCGTCTGATGGTCGAGTCGATCGATGCGCTCAAGGCGCAGGGGCGCCTGCCCGGCTCGCTCGACAGCCCGATCTGCGCGGAAGCGCTGTGGGCGGCGATGCATGGCATCGTCGCGTTGCATCTGACTTGCCCCATGTTTCCGCGCGCGCCGCTCGATGCCGTGGTGGACGCGGCGCTCGTCGCGTGGTTCGGCGCACGGCAGACGGACGCATCCGGCGAGGCGGACGCGAGCGCCGCAGAGGACCCGGCCGACAGCGACGCGAAGGCATCGAAAGTATCGAAAGCACGCCGCGCGACTTCATCGAAAACGAAGGCCGCGTAGTGCGCGCAGTCAACGCACATTTAGCGCACGCTTGCGTCGGGTGCGACCGCTTGTGTCACTGAAGAACTCATGCGCGTGCTAACGTGTGTGCCGCACATCCATTCAACCGCCTGACGTACGAACCATGTCGACACCCGAAACGCGCAGCGCCTCCGACGAACTCATCGCCTATGTCGCCAACCGCATTGGCTTCATCGAACTGAACCGGCCGAAGGCGCTCAACGCGCTGTCGCCCGGCATGATGCGCGCGATGCACGTGGCGCTCGATCAATGGCGCGACGATCCCGGCGTGCTAGCCGTCGTCGTGCGCAGCACGAGCGAGCGCGCGTTCTGCGCGGGCGGCGACATCCGCTTCCTGTACGAGTCGTTCCGGCGCGGCGACCACGAAGCCGTCGACACCTTCTTCGTCGACGAATACCGGCTCGATCACGCGATCTTCGCGTACACGAAGCCCTATATCGCGTTCATGAACGGCGTTGTGATGGGCGGCGGGATGGGCATTTCGCTGGGCGCGCATCGCACGGGTGGTCTGCGCGTCGTGACATCGTCGACGCGCATGGCGATGCCCGAGACGCGCATCGGGCTCTTTCCCGATGTCGGCGCGGGCTGGTTTCTCGCGCGCACGCCGGGCGCGATCGGCCGCTACCTGGCCGTGACGGGCGAGACGATCGGCGCTGCCGATGCGCTCTACGCGGGGCTCGCCGATGCATACCTGCCCGACGATGCGATCCCCGCGCTGATCGACGGGCTCAAGACGCAGACGTTCGAGCAGGGCGCGGACGTCGTTGCGTGCGTCGAGCGCGAGGCGCAGTGCCACAAGGTCGTGCCGCTGCCCGACATCTCGCCGCTCGCCGACGCGCGCGCGTTGATCGACAGGCACTTCGCGTTGCCCGATGTCGCGCAGATCGTCCGCTCGCTCGATCTCGAAGGCGATTGCGCGAGCGCCGACTGGGCCGAGCGGACAGTCGCCGTGCTGCGCGAGCGCTCGCCGCTGTCGATGGCCGTTTCGCTCGAAGTGGTGACGCGCGCCGAAGGGACGATGGCCGAATGTCTGCGGCGCGATCTCGATCTGACGCGCTCGTCGTTCGAACGGGGCGACGCGCCGGAAGGCATCCGTGCTCGCATCGTCGACAAGGACAACAAGCCGGACTGGCGCTTTGCGCGCATCGAAGACGTGACACGCGCGGACGTCGAGAAGATGTTCGAAAGCCCGTGGCCCGCGCACGAACATCCGTTGCGCGACCTGCAGGGCTAAAGCCAACGCACGCCGGAACAGAAGTCAGGCCCGGAGAAAAAGAGCGGGCTCAGTCCTCGGCTGTCATGAAGGCGCGCATGAAGACGAGCGCGCCCCAGCCCCACATCGCATTCGACGCGAAGCCGAGCGCAAGGCGCGGCAGCATGTTACCCGTCGGCCAGATGCCGCGAATGGGATCGACGACGAACACGGTCGCCGCCGTCAGCACGATCCCGCCGAACACGAATGCCGGAATCCACGGCGCGGGGCGCTCGGGCGACACCCGCAGCAGCCACGCCATCAGCACGGCCCACACGGAACTCCAGATCGCGTTCGCGATGAATTCGGGCAAGCCGATGGGAGCGAATGGCGCCGTCGAAAACCCTGTCGGGTCGATGAGGCCGGCCGCGTGCAGAAGCGCGAGCGTCGACTCGTGAAAGAACAGCGACGCGAGAAAGCCGGACACGAACGGCAGGATGATTTTTTGCATGCTTGACAGCGTCAGTCGCCGGGCATCGATGACAAAGCGTTGCGCCCGCGCAGGTTGATTGGATCGAGCGCCATTATATCGGCGGCGCGCTGCCGTTTTGGTGCGAGGACGCGCGGAACGTGCGGCGACGATGCTCGCGCGCGACGTATGCTGCAGCGTCAGGTAAATCACGAAAGTCGAAAACCTAAGCTCAAAAAAATCGTTCAAAAGAAAGCGCGCGATCCATAGACTCTTTTCCCATGCAGACGGCGGCGGCGTGCCTGGCACGCATTGCACTGCCGCCGGATTAACACGCCGCGCGCCGCGCGCGCGTTCTACGTGATTCACATGAGAGAAGCTGTCGCGATGTTTGATCCGATGTCCATTCGCGCGTGCACGGCGGCTTCGTGCGCTGCACGCGATCCATGCGTCGCGCGCAGGCCGCCACGCTGTCGCCGCTGACGCAATTTTCCGCGGTTTCGCGCGGTTTCGCGTAGTTTCGCTTACGCGGTTTTATCCGTTTCCCCGTCCGGTTCGATGCGCCGCCTCGCGCGCCGCAACGCGCGGTCACGTCCGTTCGAAACGCGGCCACTCAGTCACGCGAGCGCGGAAGCAGGCGGGCGACGCAACCGGCCAGCCACCCGGCATCCACTGACATCAACTCGAACAAACGCAGGAGCAGCCCATGAATGTGTTCTGGTTCATTCCGACTCACGGCGACAGCCGCTATCTCGGCACCTCGCAAGGCGCGCGCGCAGCCGACTACGATTACTTCCGGCAGATCGCCGTCGCCGCCGATACGCTCGGCTACGAAGGCGTGCTGCTGCCGACGGGCCGTTCGTGTGAAGACGCATGGGTCGTCGCATCGAGCCTGATTCCCGTCACGCAGCGGCTCAAGTTTCTGGTTGCGATCCGGCCGGGCATCGCGTCGCCGGGCCTGTCGGCGCGCATGGCGGCGACTTTCGACCGGCTGTCAGGCGGGCGTCTGCTGATCAACGTCGTGACGGGCGGCGATGCCGCCGAGCTGGAAGGCGACGGGCTCTTCGTCGATCACGACACGCGCTACGAAATCACTGACGAATTCCTGCGCATCTGGCGCGGCCTGCTGACGGGCGCGCATGGCGGCGAAGCGATCGATTTCATCGGCAAGCATCTGAAGTCGAAGGGCGGCAAGCTGCTGTATCCGCCCGTGCAGAATCCGCATCCGCCGCTGTGGTTCGGCGGATCGTCGCCGGCTGCGCACGAGATGGCGGGCGAGCACATCGACACGTATCTGACCTGGGGCGAGCCGCCCGATGCCGTCGCGAACAAGATCGCGGACATTCGCGCGCGCGCCGAGCGACATGGACGCAAGATCAGGTTTGGCATCCGTCTGCATGTGATCGTGCGCGAGACGGAGGACGAAGCGTGGGCCGCCGCCGACACGCTCATCAGCAAGCTCGACGACGACACGATCGCACGCGCGCAGGCCTCGTTCGCGAAGATGGATTCCGAAGGCCAGCGGCGCATGGCCGCGTTGCACGGCGGCAAGCGCGGCACGCGCAAGGAACTCGAGATCTATCCGAACCTGTGGGCGGGCGTGGGGCTTGTGCGGGGCGGCGCGGGCACGGCGCTCGTCGGCAGCCCGGAGCAGGTCGTCGCGCGCATGCAGGAATACGCGGACCTCGGCATCGAGACGTTCATCTTTTCCGGCTATCCGCATCTCGAAGAGTCGTATCGCTTCGCCGAACTCGTGTTCCCGCTGCTGCCGGGCCGTCAGCGCACGAGCGCGAACGGTCCGCTGTCGGGGCCGTTCGGCGAGATCGTCGGCAACAACTATGTGCCGAAGGCGGCGCAAAGCTAACCTGATCTAAAGCACACGGGCGAGGCGTGATCGAACGCATCGCCCGCGCAAAGGAGTCGTGTATGCCGACTGTTTCCGGCAAAGACCGCGCAAGCCTCACTTACCTCACGTTCGCGCGGATCACGTTCGCGCGTGTCGCACACAAGGCCGCGCCGTGGATCGTGCCGCTCGTCATCCTCATCGCATGGGAACTCGCCGCGCGCAGCGGCGTGCTGTCGACGCGCGTGCTGCCCGAGCCGCTCGCCGTCGTGAAGGCCGCATGGTCGCTGATCGAGTCGGGCGAGATGTGGGCCGACGTGAAGGTGAGCACGTGGCGCGCGGTCTCGGGTTTCGCGATCGGCGGCGGCATCGGCTTCGTGCTCGGGCTCGCGACAGGCCTCTTCAAGCCCGTCGATATCGCAATCGACACGACCGTGCAGATGATCCGCAACATCCCCGCGCTCGCGATGATTCCGCTCGTGATCCTCTGGTTCGGCATCGAAGAGGAGGCGAAGGTGTTGCTCGTCGCGCTCGGTGTGTTCTTTCCGATCTACGTGAACACGTATCACGGCATCCGTTCCGTCGACGCCAATCTGATCGAAATGGCGCGCAGCTACGGCGTGAAGGGATTCGCGCTATATCGCGACGTGATCCTGCCGGGCGCGCTGCCGTCGATTCTCGTCGGCGTGCGCTTCGCGTTCGGGCTGATGTGGGTCACGCTGATCGTCGCGGAAACGATCTCCGCGCAATCGGGCATCGGCTACATGACGATGAACGCGCGCGAGTTTCTGCAAACGGATGTGGTCGTGGTCGGCATTCTGCTGTACGCGGCGCTCGGCAAGCTCGCCGACATGCTCGCGAAAGGGCTCGAGCGCGTGTCGTTGCGGTGGCATCCCGCTTATCAGCAAGGAGCGAAAGCATGAGTGCGAGCACGTTGACGTCATCGATCGGCGGCGCTGCACGCGCCGATCTCGAAGCGCAACGCCAGCAGCCGCGCGCGCACGAGCGCACATCGGCTGAAAATACGGCTGCCGCTATCGACACTGTCGAGCGCGACGCGAATGCGCTGCACGACGTGACGGACCGTTCGCGCGACGCCGACACGCTCGCGCTGCGCAAGACCGCGCGCGACGCGCTCGATGCGTCCGTCGAATTGCGCGGCGTCGGCAAGCGCTACGGCGAGCGAGCGGTGCTCGCGGACTTCGATCTGTCGATCGAACGTGGCAGCTTCGTATCGATTGTCGGGCGCAGCGGCTGCGGCAAGTCGACCTTGTTGCGGCTGATCGCCGGTCTCGAAGCGCCGAGCGCGGGCACGCTCGACAAACGCGCGGACGGCTCGCGGCCGTTCGACACGCGGATCATGTTTCAGGACGCGCGTCTCTTGCCATGGAAGACGGTGCTGCAGAACGTGATGCTGGGCGTCGGCCGTTCGTCGCGCGACGATGCGCGTGCGGTGCTCGCCGAAGTCGGTCTGCTGGAGCGCGCGAACGAGTGGCCCGCGCAGCTGTCGGGCGGCCAGCGGCAGCGGGTCGCATTGGCTCGCGCGCTGGTGCATCGGCCGCAGCTGCTGTTGCTCGACGAACCGCTCGGCGCACTCGATGCGTTGACCCGCATCGAAATGCACGCGCTGATCGAACGGCTGTGGCGCGAGCATCGCTTCACCGCGTTGCTCGTCACACATGACGTGCAGGAGGCCGTTGCGCTCGGCGACCGCATTCTGCTGATCGAAGACGGCCGGATCGCGCTCGACCAGCCGGTGCCGCTCGCGCGTCCGCGCGAACGAGCGTCGGCGGCATTCGCGAAACTCGATGAGCGCGTCTTGCAGCGCGTGATGAAAACGCGCGCGCTGCACGAGTCCCCGGCAATCGATGCGGGCGCGAGCGCGATCAGCGAATCGGTCAGCGTGCATCCGCGCGACGTGCGCTGGGCGGTGTGAGCGCTGGCCTCCGAAACCTCTTTATCCACTCACGGAGCCATCCGACATGAGCATTTCCGCCATCAACGTACGTAATCAGTTCAAAGGCAAGGTGAAGGAGATCATCCGGGGACCCGTCGTGTCCGAAGTCGACGTCGATACGCCGTTCGGCGTCGTCACGTCGGTGATCACGACGCGCTCGATCGACGAACTCGAACTGAAGGTCGGCGCGGAAGTCGTCGCGCTCGTGAAGTCGACGGAGGTGTCGCTCGCCAGGTTGTGAACGCTTGAGCGTGTGAGCGGCGTCGCCCGGCGACCGTCTCGTGCGTGCCAGCGACCGCGCGCCGTCCGCGCTTCCCGCGCCGGCGACGCTGCGCTATCTTGCGTTCGTCGCGCTGGCGGGCGGGTTGTGCATCATCTTGTCATTGGTGGGCTTGCGCGGCTTCTTGACGGGCATGTTGTCGGGATTGGTCGCGCTCGCGGTGCCCGACGCCGCCGGGGGCGGCCGCTTCACCATCGGCGCGCCGGATTCGGACGCCGCGCTCTGCGCCAGCGCCGTCGCCGCAACGCCTGCGGACGCTGCAAGCAAGACGCCCGCGCCGATTCGCGCCAATGCCTTTCGCCCGAATGGCCTGGGCGTGTTGATCGTGTGAATCATCGCGTTCTCCATGCTGTTTCTTTTCGGCTCCGTGGCGCCGTGCGCGCCAGCCTGCGCACGGCGTGTGCCGCTCTCTTGTAGACCGCGCCCCTGCGTGGAAATTCTGCGTATTTGCGTGGGTTTCGGCCCCTTTGCATCCATTTCCGATCGGCGCCGCGCAGCCTGCAATCCCGGCTGGAAGTGCTAGCATGAATTCAGCGATGAATTGAGCGTCGAAGGGCGCATCGCCAGTCGGGCGGTGCGCCCCCAGCGCATGCGGAGGCGGCGATGACGAAATCCCTGAGTGCGGATGCAATCGATACCTTGCGGCAACTGAACGATATCGGGACGGGTCAGCCACCACCTGCCGTCGAGCCTGTCGTCGAAAAGGAACTGCTGGGCGCGGGGCTGGTGGCGAAATCGTCGAAGGGCGCGGGTGTCGAAATCACTTGCGACGGCAGAAAGTACCTGTCCGGCGATTGCGACTGAGTGCGGGCGCAACGGCGACGCTAAACGACACTGCGGAAAGAAAGTGGGAGGCGCGATGGAGCCAAAAGGCATCGATATGGGCGACTATCAGGAACGCTACAAGGATTTCGACATGGAGGTCGCAGTCGAGCAGGTGCTGACGGGCGTGAAGGCGCATTTCCGCGTGCTCAAGGACGATGCGGTGATGCTGGACTGGCGGCTTGTGCATATCGACCGCTTCTGGCCGACGGAGCACGCCGCCGCCGAAGCGGCCTTTCAGGCGGCGCGCGAAGCGATCAATACCGAGCTGCTTGCCGCAGGCGGATAAGTCCCGGGCATCACATTTGATCGCGCAAAAACAAAGCCGGACGCTCCGTGGAGAACATCCGGCTCGACTGCACCTGCAACAACAGACTGCGTGGTACTTCCAGGGTACGGCAACTGCGTGGTACTTCCATCTACACCATCAACGGTACTTCTTGACTGCTTCGACTGCGGTACTGCCACTTCTGGAACTGCCATTTCAACACTACCGGGTACTGCCAGAACTGCGTACTACCTGTGCTGCGCGGTACTGCCTGCTACGAAACCTGTTGCTGGCTCAGCTTCGGCTTAGTGGCCGAAGAACACCGAGCCCGGGCCCGTCTGCGGCTCATGCTTGCCGCCTTGCGAAGAACCGTTTTGCACGCCGCCATAAGCGACGTTGGCTTGCTGTGCCTGTTCGGCTGCCAGCGTCTGTGCGCTCTGGCCTTGCTGCGAAGCGGGCGCGCCGGCCGTCGGGTTGTAATGCGGAGCCGGACCGTAGCCGCTTGCGAAAGCGGGGGCAGCCAGCGTAGCGGAAGCGGCGATCAGAACTGCAGCGATAAGCTTGGTCTTCATGGTGAACTCTCCGTCATATTTGATTCAGTAAGACGTTGCGTGGTGCTTGGGTCTGTTCGCAACGTCGATGGAAAGCAGTGTATACCCCTACTATCAATTCTTTGTGCCGATAATTCGAAATTACTATTCTTCGATCAGGAACAATGCTGAGACGCCCGCCAGACGGGGATTTCGCGTGTATGCGCCCTGATAAGCCGGTCTTGCCGCTCGGAAAAACCTCATGTAAATCATGGGCTTCCGAGGTTGTTGCGACGCGGAACGAGGGGCGGGAGGGCGGCTTGCGGTAAAATGAGCGGTTTGCTTCATGCGCGTTTGTCGTTCGCGTTTTTACTTCGCGTTTCCTTCGTCGTTTTCGTTCTGTCTTGCGCCCCATGTCTTCGAAGCCCATTGCCAGTCCCCGCCGCGTGTCCGTCGCGCCGATGATGGATCGGACCGAAGTAATCGCGCTGAGCCGCGCTGCGTAAGGCTCTCGGCGATTCTACAGGGCGTCGCGTAACACTGGGGTAACAGTGCGTAGCAGCCGCGAATTTGACGGGACCGACCGGCATTGCGGCGCCAGAAATGAAAAAAGCGCGACTAGGTCGCGCTTCGTTCGTCTGAATGTCTCGGGCTCAGGCCGCGAGCTTCCTCTTCAGGGCGTCGTGTGCTTCGCGCGCTTCCTTGCGCATAAGGTCGAGATACTCGGCGATGTCGCGAGCGTCTGCGACCCACTTCCGGCCGTTTTTCCGGAGCGGGATCGGGAAGGTTCCGGCGTCAATCTGGTTGTAAGCGGTCTGGAGCGCCATTCCGAGCATGTCGGCGGTTTCTTCCAGCGTCAGGACGAGGCGTCCGTCTACGCATCCCATGACGAAAAACAGAGCGTTCATTTTCTTCCTTCGGGCCGCTCAAGCGGCGAGTCTTTCAAGTTCAAACTTGATTTGCGTGTCGCGGACAATCTGATTCGCGTAATCCGCCGTGAAGTTCATCGACTCGGCGCGCATCAGGCGGACGGACTCGCGAGCGATCGCGATGTCGTCGTCGTCGACCTCTTCCTTCGCTTCGAGCTTCGCGAGCAGGGCGAGTAGGCCCGCCGTCGTGACCGGGCGAGTATTCCGCGACGAGTGCAGGTCGAAGGCATCGGTCAGGCCGCGAAGCGACGGCGCCATCTCGTAGAAACATTGATCGCTGTCGTCCCGGAAAAGCGGCGTTCCGTCTTCCGCGGTCGTGATCGTGCCGTCGGTGTCTAGCTGGTCGAGGATTTTCTCGACCGAGCCGAAGACTGCGGCGACCTTCCAAGGCTGAGTGCGCAACATGACGCCGCCGCGATTCCAGCTAGGGCGAAACGGCTTGCGGGGTTTCTTCGTGCCTGGCATGTCAGAGTTTCTCGGAAATCAGTTCGTGGAAGCGCGAGAGAAACTGGATAAACGCGGCATCGGGAGGGAGAGGGCTGATCCGTCCGGGAAGTGGTGTCACTCCCGAAATCAAAGCCCATTCGTCGTCGTGGTGAGGCATCAAGTCCCGTTGCTCGGTTGCGAGCATGACAAGGTCGGCGTGCTTGATTTCGGGCGGGAGCGGCAGATTGATGCCGAACCTAGTCATAACAACACGCTCGACGCGCTTTTCGACTTCGCGATAATCGGGGAGAAGTTGCTTCAGTGGTCGGGCAACGTCACCGACGAATGCCTCCGCGGCGTCGTGCATCAGCCCCGCGAGCGCCATGCTCGGCGGAACAATCTGGCTCACGAAGACCGAATGCTGAGCGACCGAGTAAAAGCGGCTTGTGTGGCCCGCGAATCGGCACACATTAGACAGCGCGTGTGCGATGTCCCGGATGCTGAACTCGGATTCCTCGGGGCGAAGGAAATCGAAGTATCGACCGCTCGACATGAGGATGTCGGGTCGAATCGACGCGGCTTGAGTTGTGTCCATATTCACTCGGTTACTTGAATCGGTCGTTGAGGTAGGCGATCGCAACGCCGAGGAGGGCCGCGGCGGCGATCGCTGCGCAGAGGGCTTCGATTCCGTTCATGCGCGCGTGGAGTGGTTAGCGGATGGTCGTTTGCGCGACGAGCTTCGCCGCGCTGTGGCCTGTCAGGTCGGATGCTTGCGCGATCGCGCCGCGATCCGTCATTGCGCTGACGACGGCGACGAGCTTGTCAGCGGCGTAGACGTAGAACTTTTTGAGTTGTGAGCGGGGATACATTCTGATGGTCTCCGGGTGCGGATGGTTACGATCTAAAGAGGGTTCGGGATGCCTCGCAGACCGCGCGATGACGGCCTAGCGTCGCCTCATAGCCGGTCAGCGAGCCGCGCATCCATTCGGGGATGTCGACGCGGTCAGCGCGACGCGTGCGCATGTCGTCGAAGTCCTGTGTGGACAGTCGGACGTATTCCCATCGACCGCCGTTATAGGTTTTCCAGACGTCGCCTTTTTTGACGAGCCCGAGGAGTGCGTCCTTAACGGCGGGCTTCGGAGCGTCGGGAATCAGGTTCGCGACCGCGTCGACGCGGTAGCTTTTTCCCTCGACCATCGCGTCGAGCAATTCGCTTTCTGTAACCAAAATCGGCATTCGAGACGCCCCGTTCAGTGAATGGTCTCGGACGGGGGTAGGTGTTGCTTCAGTCGCTCACGGACCTCGTCGACGAGTTCGGCCTCGCTGAAGCCGAACATCGCGAGGTATTGGTCCTCGCCCATGTCATGTATCCCGACGCCGCTATGCTGGTGATGAATCGGGCATACAGGAATGGTTCGGAAGTGACTGGACCTCCCCCATCCTCCGCGCCCGCGTATCTGGTGATGGACAATCGCGGGCGTTCCTTCGTGTCCGAGGCGCTCACAGACGATGCAGCCGAGTTCGGCGACCTTGCCCATGTAGCGCCTTTCGGCTGCTGTTGGCGTTGGCAACTACAAAACCTCCCAACTTGGTAGCGATAATATCACACAACTACCGAAACGATAGCCGTGAAGGGCGAAAAAAAGACAGCCCTCAGAGGCGCCCGAGATAGTGGTCTTTGGGCGCCGCGAATCGGACCTCTCGATCGGCGCCGAAGGCGAAAATCAGTTCGATCAGGTCGGAAAATTTCCGCTTCGACATGGTCGACGTCGCCTCGCCCAGTGCGACGAAGCCGGTCCCGTCGATGTTCGGAACGACGTCGAGGCCGCTCAATGCCGCGGTGAAAAACGACTTCCATTGATTCGGCGTGAGCCGTCGACCGTACCAAACGACCTGACGCGAGACCTCGGTCAGAAGCGGCCAGAGGAGCGCGTTTTGATCGAGCGAGCGCGTCGGCTCGCTGATGACGACCATATGGCCGTTTGGCGAGTCGCGGATCGCCTCGGCGACGAGGCGTCGATTCGTGCCCGTGAGCGTGAAAATCTTCTTGTCCATCGTCGCCGCTCCGGTCAGTGAAGGAGGCTCAGACGGTCTTTCTTCAGAAGCTCGGCGCCGGGGACCGTGCCGCCGCCCTTCAGGGCCGCTTTGATTGCTGTCTTGTCCGGATACGTTTCCGTCTTTGTGCGGATGAAATTAATCGGCACTTCATCCGGGTTGCTGATGATGATTTGCTCGTCGCGTCCGATGTAGAGCTTCACGCGAATCAGTTCATGGTCGACGCTGGTTCGGCCAGTCGCCGACATCGAGCGTGAGAGATACGCGCGGAGCGATTTCGAGCGATTGTCGAGGAGTGTTGCCTCCTCGCTGAACTTCTTCGCGAGGGCCTTCTTAGCTTCAGCCATTGCGTCGAATTCCTCGATCACCATCGCAACGCGCGAGACCTTTTCGTCGTAATCGCCCGACTCGGCGTCGAGTGTGTCGGTGATCGTCGTTTCGTCGAAGCCAGCGTCCGCGAGTTGGTCGCGCATCGCAAGCCATTGTCCAGTCAAGTTGTAAAGCGAAAGGGACGACATAGAAGCTCCTGAAAGGGTAGTTTAGGCGGAGCCTATCCTAGTGGAGTGGCGCCCGATTTGGTAGCGGTTTTGCGGGCTGTGGCGGCGCTTTCACGTTCGCGGTAAAGTCGGCGACAAACACGAACGGGGGAAGCAATGAAGCGAAGCGAAAAGATCGCGCTCGGGAGCATCGTCGGCGGGATCGCCGCGGGCGCGGCGCTGTGGCATTTCACGGACGACGCTTTCAGTACATGGGTCTACTGGGTCGTCGGCGCCGTCGTAGCGGGCGGGCTGTTCAAAAACCTTCTGAGCATGATCGCCGACGAGAGCATCATCGACAGTCGGACGGTCAATCGGAAATGACGCGGCCCGACGAATCGGGCCGCTTCGTGCTTAGCTGGCGGCTTCGGGTTGCCAGGCGGATTCGCGGGCGCGCTTGATGCGCTTTGCGGCCTTGCGGCTATCCGCATGCTCGATTTCCGTTTGAGCGAGGAGGCGCTTCGCGTGTCGGACGTTGTCCCGCGCAAGCTGGACCGAATCGGCCGTCGGGCCGTTCGCGATCGATTCGCCGAAGGCGACGAGCGTCTTTCGATTGTCGAGGAAAAGCTCGGCGCTGTTGGTGGTGGTCATCGTGTGATCCGTCCTTTAGTCGTAAGTGTGGCGACGCCTTCGGTTACTTCGTGGATCGCGAAACAGGCGTCGCAGTGATGTAAAACGGTTTTGAACCAATGCGATATGACGTAGGGCGGGAGAGTGTGTGTCTTCCTGCATGTCCCGCACTCATACGAGGGCGTATCGCGAAAGTCTCGTTTCGGGACTGTGTTCATGCGGCGATCAGCGCGGCGACTTCGTCATCCGTTAGATTGCGATCGGCGAAGTCCGGGTCTCCGGGATAGCGATTCGAGCCGTCGGCTCGATGCCAGCAATACAGGCTTCCGCGTCGATGCCAGAACCAGTAACCGGCGCATGCGCATGTCATTGCTCGGACGTTGCGCTTCATCATCCAGGCGTCGAGACGGTAATTTCGCTCGCCGCAGCAACGGCACTTCGGCGCCTTGTCATGCGAGTTGTACTGTTCAGGGTGGAAAGGCAAGACGCGGCGCGTCTCGCATTTCCGGCATCGGACGTGGAAGCGCGCCATTGACTTAGCCCTCGTCCTTCGTTGCTTCGATCGCGTTGTCGATCGCTTCGCGCAGGGTCGGGCCTTCGGCGATAACCTCATCGCTGGAGTCGGTTATCTGCCAGAAGGCGACTTGTCCTTCTCGATACCATTGACGGATTGCGACGTCGCGGCGTACCTCGATCCAGTTGAGCCGATCCGTTTCGCTGATCGTCGGCGTTTCGACCTTCGGCGTCGCTTTCGGCTTCAGGTGCTTCTCTGTGACCTTCGTCTTTCCCGCGGCCTTCGCCGTAGCCTTCGCCTCTTCGAGGACTGCGACGGCCTCGGCGCCGTTCTCCTTGATCGCCTTGACAGCCGTCGTCGCCGACACTTCGCCGGATGCGACCATTTCACGGATAGGCGCCGGGGCAGCGACGAGCGTCAGCGCTTTCGCGATGGTCGTTACCGAGTAGCCCAGTCGACGGGCGATTTCCTTCTCTTCGATGCCGCGCCCGAGAAGTTGCTTGATGACCATTGCCTCGCCGAGCGGCGTCAGCTTGCGCCCGTTGTTGTCGAGGATCAGGCCGAAAATGCGGTCCTCTTCGGTCGTGCCGCGCATTTCGTTGATGACCGGGACTGACTCAATGCCGGCGCCTTCGCTGTTCGCGAGTTGCACGGCGGCGAAGCGCGTATGACCGTCGGCGATGTAGAGGAAGCCGTCGGACGCCGCGGAGACCTTGAGCGGCTTGTGGCGAAAGAAGCCGTTAGCCTTCATCGACTCGGCATATTCGCGCACGGCGAGCGGATATTCCGGATCGGCCTCGCGAGCCGCATTGAAGCCGGGGCGGACGCGGAGCGCGTCGAGTCTGACCATGTAGACGTCTGCGACGCCCGTCTTGAAGGTGCGCATAACGTCTTTGACGTTGCCGGGGACGATCTCTTGAATTTGTTCCATTTTTATCTCTCGTCGGTGTGGACTACTAAGCGGTGTCAGAGTGGGCGCCGAGGCGCCCGTCGGTTACTGCTAGAAGGGGATGTCGTCGTCAGGAATTTCGTTTTCCCCCATCGAGTGACGCGATCCGGTTTGCTGCGAGCCGCGTTCATTGCGGGAGTCGCCTCGATCACCGGAAGGGCGTCCGCCGAGGAGTTGAAGGGTCAGCGCGGCAATCTCGGTCGAGTAGCGATCGCTACCGTCTTGCGCTTGCCATTTGCGTGTCCTGATCTTTCCCTCGACGTAGACCTGAGAGCCTTTTCGGGTGTACTCCTTCACGACTTCGGCGAGCCTCCCGAAAAAGCTCACCCGATGCCACTCGGTAATCTCTTTCATTTCGCCGCTTTGCTTGTCGCGATAGCGGTCGGTCGTCGCGAGGCGGATCGAGGCGATCGCGTCGCCACTCGGCATGTAGCGGATTTCCGGATCGGCGCCGAGGTTGCCGACTAAAATTGCCTTGTTGACGCTCATTTGGTGGTCGCCTCCGCAGGATTCTGTTCGGTCGACGAGCCCTTCGACTCGGCAAGCTCGGCGGTGCGCTTCTTCTTCGCTTCGTTGAAAGCCGTTCGAGCTTCAGCGTCAGCGACGCGCACGGCGGCAGCGACGGCGAGCTTATGGGCGTTCGTGACGGCCTTCGCATTCGGCGCCGCGAGAATCGCGCGTTCATGCTTCGTGCGCTCTTGCTCGGTCATGCGGGCCGCGGCGTTATGAGTCGTCGCGTCGGCGTCGAGGTTGTGCTTCGTCGCGATGCAGAAGGTTTGCGTCACAGCGACCTTGTATGCGGCTGTCATGGCCTTATTGGTCGCCTTGTCGGCGGTGTCCATCGCTTCGCCGTAGACCTCGACCGATGCGACGCTTTCGTCAATCGTCGACGTGAAGTCGTAGCGGACGCGAACGGTCGCAAAGAAAAGCGCCATGCCCGTAGCCGTGCGGCGCTCGACTGATTCGCGCTCGATGACGGTCGGTAGGATGAGGAGGTCGTGATCCGCGAGGAGCGTCGACAGCTTTTCGAGGATGTCGTCGATCGTGCGGAACGAGTAGCCGTCTTCGGCGTTTTGTCCGGACTTCGCGATGCCTTCGACGGAAATTGCTTTCACGACGTTTTTGATCGCGGTATGAACGTGCTTCATGTGTTCAGTCGTTCCATTTTGGTTTGAATCCCGCGCGCTTCTTGCGGGGCTTGTTTTCTGCTATCAGCCGAAAAGGATTCGTGTCCAGCGATCGCGCCGATCGCGACTGCAATCAGCGCGGCGACGATCCAGTCGGCGAACTTCGCCGACCGTTCGCTCATCGCTGGAGTTGATGCAGAAGGGTTGCGGCTCGGCCCGCGAGGAGTGCGATCCATTCGGGACGCGTCTCATGCGGGAACGCGGCGCGGCGGCGCTCGGGTTCCGTCGCGAGGTCAGCGAGGAGGCGGAAGATTTCGGGGAATGCCTCGATCGCGGCAATCTGATGCTCGACGAGCTTCTCGACGCGCTCCGCTTCGCCGACCGCTTGACTCGCGTGCTGATCGTTGAAGTAGCGGCATGCTTTCGCGACGTTCAGGTTATGGGCCGTCGACGCGCGTGCATGCGCAATCAGTTCGTTAAACCCGATCCGGCGAGAAAGTACCGTTTCGGTAGCCAATGCGGGCGCAAGAATGCCAGCTTGAGCGCGTGCGGCAGACTCCCGAATTGCGACGCGAGCCGCTTCGGTATTGACGGCAGTGGGGTAAGACAGGTTTTCCATCCTCAAATCTCCCGTGTCGGGTTGTTTGGAGTGTTTTTAATGCTACCGAAAAGGTAGTCTACGCGCAAGCAAAAACTTACTTTCGCGCTGGCATCGCTCAGGCCGCTTTCAACTCTCGGGCGCGGAGCCATCCGCGTGGCTCAAATGTCGCTCGAAGTGCGGCCTCGACCTCGCTTTGTAGCCCTTTGATGATGGACCGGGCCTTGCGTGCTGACTTCTCGACGGTGCTTAGCGATACCTGGCATTCGAGCGCGATTTGCGGGAGCGATTTCGAGTAGGTCTCGCCGAAATCAAATTCGCGGATGAGAAGTTCGCGAACCAACGTTGCGCGGCGTGCGATTTCCGCATATGTGCGCGTCAGCAGATCGAGCGCGTCGTCCCGATCGACGCCGAGGCCGTCATACGTCCCGGTCACGTAGGCGCGCTGCGCCTCGTTGAGCGTCGCGTCGACGACCTGAATCACCCATGTTGCTTCTGTGAGTCGGTCCGTCGCGCTCAGTCGATCGGTCGAGCTACTCGCGGCGGTCTGAATGCCGTAAGAAGCGACCTTGACGCCCGATGCGGCGCGGACCTCGTAGGCCTTCGCCAGCGCCTGATCGACGCTTTTGAACAACGGGAATTGCTTAAGCGGCTTGCCCTGCATTGCGTATGCCTCCGGGTTAGTGCGTCGTGACGGGGTCGAGTGCGGCGCGGACGGGCTTAACCATGCGCTCCGTTCCGGGATCGAACTTCGGTGCGTCCTCGATGACGAGACCTTGCTCCTTCAGCTCTCCGATGCGCCCGCAAACGGACTGGATCGGGAGGTCGAAGAAGCGCGCGATTTCGTTCCGGCTCATCGCGCGTGCCGGGTCTTCGCGAAGGTGTTTCAGAATCGCAAGACGTTGTCCCGCGGCCTTCCCGGACTCCTTGTGTGCGATCAGCGAATCAACGCTAGTCGAGGCGATCATTGCGGCTCCTTCAGGGTTGCTGCGACGGATGAGCCAATGCGCCCGCGTTGCGAGCGCGGAGCATGGCGAGAGATTCGGACAGGGACGCGCGTGACACTTCCGACGGGCCGCGCTTCTCGGACTCGTTCGGCAGCGTCATTTGTGGCGTAGCGGTCAGCATCGGGCGCGGAGCGGGCGGCTTCCCGCCGTTCTCGATCGCAGCGCGAATGCGCGCATGCCATGCGTCACGGCTTTCGGTCTGCAACGCCGGGCCGACTCCGACCTCAATCGCCTTCGCGAGTGCGGTCTCGTCGCTTGCCCACCATGCGCCGTGTCCGCCGTTTTTCGCGGTCTTCATCGGACCGGCTTTCCGGACCCAGTTGCGCCACGTTCCCGGCCAGTCGGTTTTATTCGCAGCCTTCCCGGCGACGCCGCACCAATAGTCGCGGAACTTCTCGGACTCAAAAAGCGTGTGTTGCACGGACCATGCTCCGCCTTTCCATGCTTCGAGTTCTTCAGCGAAGCGGGCCGTCGATTGGGTCGTCCAGTCGATCCATTCCGGTTTGATAGTCCAATCGTTGGGGAGGCGCGAACCTCGCGCCGTGCTGACTGGTTCAGTTAAACCTTTAGGTTTAACTATGACTGGTTCATGTCCGGCAGATTTCGCCGGTTGGTTCTGCTGTTTTTCGCCGTCGGCGAAATCTGCCGTCGGCGGATTCTGCCGGTTGTTCTTCGGCTTTTCGCTTGCGGCGAAATCTGCCGGTTGCTTCTTCCGCTTCGTCTTGAATTCGGCGGGAGGCTTTTCAAGGTTGAGGTAGTACGCGTCGCTTGCGTTCGTGCCGTCCGGACGCTTGCGGGCGCAACGAGACAGATAGCCGTTTGATTCGAGCCAGACGAGATGCTCGCGGACGGTCCGCTCGCCTTGCTCGGTGTACTCGGCAAGCATGCGTTGTCCCGGCCAGCAATAGCCGTCCTCGTCGGCGAACTGGGCGACGCCCATCAGCGTAGCTTTTCGGCCCGAGCTACCGGTCTTCTGATTCCATGCCCAGGCGAGTGCATCAAAGCTCATACGGCCGCCTCCGCAAGTGAAGCGGCGAACGCTGCTGCGCGCTCTTTGCGACGAGCTTCCCGCTTGCTCTCCGCTGTCTCGCCAATGGGCGAACGCATTGAAGCTGCATCGACCTTGAACCCCGTCAGGTGCAATGCGGCCTTTGCGATCGCGTCCGCGAGAGCCTCGCTCGGGCGCTTGCGTCTGTGCGCGATGTGTTCAAAATATTCGAAGGTTGTTCCGGCGAGGCCGCACACTTCGCGGGCCTTCGGCGTTCCGACCTTCTTCCAAAACTCGATTGCGGTAAGCATCGATTTATCGCCTCCTAGTTCAGCTACCGAAATGGTAGCTTAAAGGAAAGCGGCGTGCGGTGTCTAGCATTTGTCGCTACCTGTGGGGTAGTCGCAAAACCTACCGATATGGTAATCTGCGCCTGTTCGCAGTTACAACGCATTCAAATCCGGGGAGAACCAAGTGGAAAACCAAGAAGCGCGGGTCAAGGAAATTCGTCGTGAAAACTTCCTTTTCCTGTTTGAGCAGTTCAAGGAGCGCGTCCGTCAGACGCTTCCCTCCGAGCCTGATCGCGGCATGCTCAAGCGTTTCGCGGAACAGCTTGATATTTCGGATAAGTTCGTTTCGCACATCAACACAGGCCGCAAGCCGATCGGCGACAAGACGGCTATGAAGATCGAGGACTCAATGGGCCTTCCTCGCGGTTGGATGGACGAGACCCATTCCGAAGAATCAGTTGAGAATCTTTCTCCGCTGAAGCAAGAAGTCGTCGCGATGGTAGTCGAACTGCTGAAGAGCGGTAGCGAAGAAGGCGCCGCCGAGGTTATGAAGATCGTTCGGGAAAAAATGACCGGCGCGAAGAAAGACTGATTCGTAGCCCGGTAACAACGTTGTATTTTTATGTGTGTTTGGTAACAAAACGTTTCCGTGAAGTGCTACCATGTCGGTAGTTGTTTAGTGGTGTTGAAACAAAAACCGACGTTCGAAACGGAGCCGTGAACGTGATAGAAGAAGCAGTATCCCGAGGGGTCTCCCTAAAAAATGTAGGGAGCGCATACCCGGTCAGAGGGGGCAATGAAAAAGGACCGCCGCTTTCCTTGGCAGAGGAAGAAACAGTAAGGGATTTGGTCCGCATGTTGAGTGCGGTCGATGAGAGTCAGGTCCCCGAAATTCACAGCCTCGCAGCAGCAACACTGACGCGCGATCGAGCGCGAAGGGGACGAACTGGGCTTGCTTGACGTCTCCTCGCCACTCCAATACGATTCCGCTATCGTTTCGGTAGCGGAAGCCGGTTTTTCCCGTTTTCCCAAGAAAGGGCCGTAACGTTTCGACGTCACGGCCCTTTTCGCATGTTGCGCATCTGCAACGCAAAACCAAAAATCTGAGGAATAGCCAGAAGTTAGGGTAATCCCTCGAAGTAGCCGTATTGGCTACCGAAACGATAGTTTCAAATGTTAAAGGTTCGGTAGCCGTATATCTATTTTGAGGGATCGAAAATGAACGTAACGCAAGTCGCGCGAGTGGTGCATGAGGTCGAGCGCGCGTATCGAATGTCGGTCGGTGAGACTGAAGTCCCTTCGTGGGAGAAGGCGTCGGCGCAAGCACGCGAGGGCGCGATCTTTTCCGTTCGTGCTGTCGCTGGTGGCTTCATGACGCCCGAGTCGACACATGAGCAATGGGTCCGTGAAATGACGCGGCTCGGCTGGTCGCGAGGCGACGCGCTCGACACGGAAGCGAAGACGCATCCGCACCTGATCGAATACGCCGCGCTCCCGCGCGAAGTCCAGACGCGAGACGCTCTGATGGTCGCCGTCGTGCGCGGTGCGCTCGGCATTCGCGAGCCTGAAGACGAAGAAGAGGCGGAGGCCGCGTGACGGTTCGGCAGATCGCATCGGCGCTGAAGGCGGACATCGACCGTCATGTCCCGAAGCTCCATGTACATGCGCCCGAACTGGGCGAGGCGCTCCATACGCTCAATGAGGCGCGAGCATGGCCCGACGATGTCGAGGTCAGCGTAAAACAGGCGGTCGAGTGTTGGCGGGTCGTGCAGTACATCCGGGAGCTTCCGGGGCCGCTTAACGAGGCGTTCAAGCTGTGAGCGCTGTCGTCGAGGGCGAGGCGGTCATCCCGCCGACGAAGCCGCCGTCGACGTGTGCGGTAGAAACAGAAGAGCCCTCGGGCAGTTGCCGACATTGCCGGTCCGCCGTCGGGCTCTCGGGTTATTGCGTGAAGTGTTGGGCGATTACGTATAGCCAAGCTCCCGGCGCTCCCAGTCGGTAAGCGGCGCGCGGTTAAACATCGGCTCGGGCTTGTATTTCGTTGGCTCTATGACATTCGCCAGAAGGATTCGCCACTTCGCGCGCGTGTTGAGAATCGCGGGGCCGTCGGCGCCGTCGAACTGATCGGCGGGAGTCGTCATCACGGTTAGCGCGTCGAGTATTCCAGTCGGGACCGCGATATTGCTGCATCCGCAATTGTAGTAGCCAAGATGCGCGCGGATCGTCTCAGCGGAATATCGGCCAGCGGTCGACGCGCGATACGTATAGCCCTTATTGTCCGGACGCCACAAAAGGATGTATCGATCCTCTCGGCGCGTATGGTGGACGCTGATGACGTAATAGTCGCGCGGCTCAACGCGCTCGGGCCGTTCGTTGTCGTAGGGAAGATATTCGAAGCCGGGGTCTCGGCGGAATTCGTCAGTCGCCGCGGCGTCGCATTCCGGGTGAAACTTCCCGACCTGAAAGTCGCCGTCGTTGATTCCCGCTGTGCGCATGTACATCGAGCCTGACTCGATGCGCTCGCCGCACCATGAGCAGTGGTGATTCTTGCGGGCAATCGGCGTGCTGTCTGAGAGTTGGGTGTAGCTCATGCATGGCCTCTGATGTGGTCGGCGTCGACGATCGGCAGCAGGAATGCGGCATTACGGACCGCCTCGGCAGATTCCTTGTCATAGCCCCAAGTATTCGAGCCGTCCTCGCGCGGGCGCGTGATCTTCCAGCTTCCGATTCTTTTTCCCGTCATGATGTAGTCGCGCATATCGTCGACGAGGTCGCGGAGCGTCCCGCCGTGCGTGAACCCGCGCCAGTTCCCATAGTTGTGCGTGTAGATCGGCTTTGCCGAATAGTCGTCGATGAACCAAACGCGACCGCGCGGGTCAAGTTCGATTCGGGCATAGCGATCCGTCGGCACGCAGTAGAAGAAGCGGCGACCATGCGAGGCGATAACGCGGATAAGTTGGTTCGCGTGGACGGCGCGATCGATCTTCGTCGTCATTGCGCCTCCTCAGCCGGGATGGGAAGCGCGAGGATTTCAGAGAGCTTATAAATATAAACTTCCGCATTGCTCAGGACGAAGTCTCCAGCGCGGGTGCGGTTGTAGTTGTCGAACTTGACGACCTTTGCCGACGGAATGCGCTCGGCGAACAGATCAATTATCGCTTTGCGGCTCGTATCGCAATCGAGGATCGCCCATTCACGTCCATCCTTGATGAGTTCGAATCCTCGCTCACGCAGGCTATCAATCCAAGTAGCCTTGTTTTCCTTGTCAGAGACAGGGGTATCAGAGTCGATGAGTCGGAACGTGCCGTGAAGGCTGCACGAAAAGCGACCATGACACACACCATACTGACCGAATTCGAGGTCGTGAACATACCCGAACCCGTCGAGGTTCCACCACTTATTCAGATGCGCGGCGATGTTCTTGATCGCTTCTTGTGTCGCTTCCGGACTTAGCGTCTTGCCAAGCTGGGTTTGTAATTCGTGAATCTCCAGATTGGCGGCACGGAGTTTTGCGTGACGTTCTTCGCGCTCCTTCGTTCCGAACGTCTCGATACCGAGTGTTTTGCACAGATCGCTGAGCTTGTATTCGGTGACGCATGCGACGGTTTTCGCGAATTCGACATCAATCGGACGACCTTCTTCGATGTATCGGTGAAGGGTTCCGACCGCCTGGCTTAGGTCGACGATTTTCTTCTTGGCTACGGTTTTTTGATCTTCGGAAAGGCTGATAGCTGTTTCGACGGTCATGACGTTCTCTCGGTTATTGGTTGCGGACTGTGACAGACCAAACGCGCAGCGCTCGGCGGTGACTGCAAGTGACCTTCTTCTTCCGGTAGTGGTATGCGACCCGTAGTGCGGACAGCTCATCGCCGAAAAACGCGATGAATCCGTCCGGTCGGGCTTCTACAAACGTCGGTTCGCTTCCGGCGACCTCGGTCAGTTTCTTCGTAAGCTGGCTCTTCGCATCACGCATAAAAGCTCCCGTATCGGTAGTTTTACGTCTGCGGGGCAAAGATACCAATTTGGTAGCCGTCATGCAACGAATTTCATATGTGTTCGTGCGGTGAGCTACCGATTAGGGGGAATTTGGCGGAAAACGCTTGACGGCTTTACGGGGTTCCAATACCATTCAGCTACCGTAACGATAGTCTATCTGAACGGTTCTCCTCGGTGTCGGGCTGGGCCGCTTCCTGTTGTGGGGAGCGGCCTTTTTACTTGATGGGGGCGAATCGTGCAGCGGGGAAAGCGTTGCGAAATGAATGCCGCGTCCTGTAGAAGCGGCGAATCGGCGCCTCGCGCTCGTATTCGCCTTGCACCGTGAGCGCTGGAGTCCACAGCGCACACAGCAGAAACAGAAGAGGAGCAAGCATGTCCGATGCAGCAACGAACGCGACGACCGCGGCGCCCGCCGATACGGAGGTCGTCGAAACGCCCCTGATGAAGCGCCTTAAGGCCGAAATCAAGGAATTCGAATTCGCGCCGATCCATATCCTCGAAAAGATCGAGGCGATCGCGCGAAATCACTTCGGCATCGCGCCCGCGGCCTAATGGCGTTGCGCCAGTGGGCTGAAGACGCCGCCGACAGTATCGACGCGGGCTTCTTCAGTGGCGATACGTTTAACGACCGCGAGGCGCTCGATCGTATCGAGTGGTACATCGCGCGATGGCAGCGTCAGATAGTCAACATCAAGGCGATGTTGGCGGAGTCTGAAATGTAGTTTCGAGCCCGCTTCGGCGGGCCTCTCACGCATGGCGGTGCTAAATGGTCGTCTAGACCGACCGGGGACTGTGCTTCCCGGATGGCGACGCCTAACTGACGGGAATCATAGCTGCGCTAGGTCGGCGCGAACGGTCAGTCGCCAGTCGTGAGAGTTCATGGCGGGTTTAGTTCAGTTGGCAGAACGACAGCCTTCCAAGCTGTATGTCATCGGTTCGAATCCGATAACCCGCTCCATATTCAAAGCCGCGCCCGTTCCCGTTCGTCGGGGCGGGCGCTTTTATTTGCTAGGTCATGTTCGATATACGCGTAGCGGCGGACGTGAAGAAGCTCGCGAAGGACTTCAGTTTCTTCGCGCAAGGGCAAATCCCGTTTGCAACGGCGAAGGCGCTAAACGCAGTCGCCGAGCGTGTCCGCGACGATGAGCGTGCGAACATGCAAAAGGTCTTTGACGGTCCGACGCCTTTCACATTGAACGCGATCCGGATCAAGAAGGCGACGAAGGCGAAGCCCGAGGCGGTCGTCTACGTGATGGATAAGACGGCGGCATATCTGGAGCCGTATGAAAACGGCGGTCTAAACAAGCTCAACAGTCGAGCGCTGCTGAAGCCCGTCGAACAGAAGGTCAACCAATTCGGGAACCTCCCGGCGCGAACGCTTCAGCGTTTGAACGCCCGGTCGGACGTCTTCGTCGGCAAGGTCAAGACGAAAAACGGCGTCGTAAATGGTTTCTGGCAGCGCACGAAAGCGAAGCGCGGCAAGCAAGGCGGTTTGAAGCTCCTCATCAAATTCGAAGACGCGCACGAAGCAAAGCAGCGTCTCAATTATCGACAGGTTGCGAAGCGATCCGTCGACGCGGGGTTTAAGCGGGAATTCTTAAAGGCAATGGACGCGGCGCTCAAGTCGGCGCGTTAAGACCGGGAGAGTCAATGAAACGGGTTCGAGCGAAGTTCGATTCCTTCCTTCAATGGTTGGATCGACAAATCACGATGTACGCCTGGCCGTCGACGGGAGTCGCCGCCAATGTCTAAGTTGATTCAGCGCGTACATGCGCCCCGCCAGTCGGGGAAAACGACCGCCGCGGCGGCGCTTATTCTCGGTTACGGGCAAATCGGCATTCACGCCGCGTACATCGCCGAGAAGGAAGTCTACGCCGTCGGAACGGCGATGCGGTTCGGCTTGCCGAAGGCCAATGTCTACGGTTGGTCGCTGGAGCTTCTCAATAGCGGCGTCCTCGATCGCTATCAGGCGATCATCGTCGACAACGCAGAGCGCTTGCGCACGGTCGAGGGCGATGCGATCGACTTGATCGCGCAACGGTATCGGACGCGTATCGTCCCGTTTCCGTCGATCGTCGGCTTCTACCGCGGCGATCCGCCTGATGAGGAGGGCCGCGACAATGCATCCTATTGAAGTCGCCTCGCTCGTCGGCGCCGCGCTCGACTACTGGGTCGCGCGATCGCTCGACATGCGGACGCCTGTCATCGTCGCCGAAAGGCACGGGACGGACGAATGTCTCGTCGAGGTCGACGGAACGGTATTCGAGACCTTCGCGCCGTCCGCTGATGAGGAAGTCTGCGACAAGATCATCGGCGCTTCGCCGGTCCGTCTGATGCGCATCGGGACTCCGATCGGCCCCGCGTGGGCAGCGCTCACTCCGACGGGCCTCCGTTTCATTTCCGTTAGCTGGAGGATCGCCGCGCTTCGTGCGCTGGTGGCCCTCCGCTATGGCGCGTTTGTATTCGACGAGGTCGAGACATGACAAACATCGAACTGATGCGACGTGCCGCGAAAGCGGCGGGCATCGAGCTAGACGTATGGCAGCAGCATCGCGAAGACGGCTCGAAGGTCGAAGCGCTCCGCTATCGCGGTGCGCCTCATTCGACGTTTGATCCGCTCGCGTCGGACGCCGACGCGTTTCAGGTGCAGATCGGGGCGGAGATTCTCGTCCAGGCGGGCGAGTACTCGATCCGCGCTGAAGCTCCGCCGAACATCCTCTTTAACCTGCATTACACGGGCGACCGTGCCGCGGCGACGCGTAAGGCGATCGTCGAGGTTGCGGCCGTTTTGGCGTAATGGCGATCGTCCTCGAAGGGACCCTCGTCATTAACGGTATCGAGTTCAAGGGCGTTTCGCTTGAATGGGGTCAGCGGACGCCGAGCGAAGACATTCAGCGATGGTCTGAGGAGATCATGATTCGGCCCGAGCCGATAACGATCCCGCTCACGATAACGCCTGAAGAGGAGGCGAACGTCCGGAGGTTTATGGACGAGTTAGACCGTCTCGCCGGGTGGCATGCGCCGCCGACGCGCGAGAGGACGCGCCGACGTCGGGCTCAATGGAAGGACGAACAGTCGCGCTACGGGCGCAAACGATAGGGGGAAGTGTGAGCGGAACAGTACAGCAATTGCAACGCGCCTTGACGGCGCATGTCGGCGCGGAAGCGGACTCGGCGATGTTCGCGCAAGGCTTATGCCGTGAGGACGTGAGCCTCGAAGTCGAGGCGGTCCGGATGTCGATCGATCACGGCGTCCCGCGCTACGAGGTCATGCTCCGCGAACGCGAGGACATCAAGATCGTCGAGTGTGATGTATGCGGCGCGGAGCCGGAAGTCGAGCAGGATGAGGCGGGAATTCCGATGCTCGTCGCGGGCGAGCCGATGAATAGCGGGTATCTGATCGGCGACGATCCGTTCGACAGCCTCGCGGCGATGGTAGCCGTCCTTCCGTATCTGTTCGGGAACGTTCCGCTGTTCTATACGGAAATCGATGTCGACTACCCGTCGCATCAATCGCGCCGCGACCTGAACATCGAAATTTGTTTTCGCCAGTGGGGCAAGGGCGACCCGGGTTCTCTGTCGGACATCGAGCTTGAGTCGCTCGCCGAAGTCGCGCTGATGGACGCGCGTAACGAAGCGCGCGCCGAAAACAAGCGTATCGACGCGTTGCGCCGTGCATTTGACCTCGAAATCTGCGAGCGGCATTGGCCGTTGGGCTTCATCGGATGGGCCGATTATTCGGATGCGTATCTCGCGCACTATGCGTCGCTCGCGCTCGATGAGGCGTGGGATATGGCGCATCGCGAGGACGCGAGCCGGGAGCGTGGGAAGCGCATCGATGCATGCGTCGAGTACTACACGCAGCGCGATCGGGCGCACTTTGAGGCGATGGACGATGCGACGCTCGCGCAGTGGCATTCGGCGGTTTCGCGCTTTCGTCGATGACCTGGTCATTATCTAAGGGTCGCTTCCTGTGGAATGCATCGTTTTGGGTGCTCACCATCCACGCGCCGACTTGGCCCGCATTCTGGCTGACGTGGGCGATATGGATGGCGCTCGATTGCAACCTTTGACGCCGCCTTCGGGCGGCTTCTCTTTTTGTGGAGGCGGAATGCCGTCGCACATCACATACGAGCGCAGCAAACCGGCGCGTAAGACGCTCCTCGGCGGTCTGCTGAAGCGAGCGGGACTGTAGTTCAAGGAAAGCGCTCAGGTTTCAAACCTTCGGCGGGTGTCTGATCGCCGCTGAGCGCTTTCCCTCTGTCGCATGGCGATTGTGTACCTCTCCGCATGTTCCGGGCTGTCTAGCCCGGTCCCTCTGCGCGGTCAGTCGCCAGTCGAGAGAGATTCCATCCTACGGAGATAGTCAGATGCTCAAGTTTGCCGCACTCCTCGCCGCTTGCCTGATCGCGATCCCGGCGCACGCCGACACGCTTCGCGACGTCGAGCAACACGACTTGCCGACGCACAAGGCATGGGGGCAGTTTCACGACACGCTAGACGTCGTCGAGGACGCTCAGCGCGGCGTCGTCTGCTATGTGGCGCGTCAGAGCGACAGCCATGCATTGCAGCTTCAATGTGTGAAGGTGAAGCCTTGACGTCGAGTGTGTTCGCGGCGATGCACTTCGCGCGCCGGGTGCATCGCGAGCAGAAGCGCAAATACACGGGCGCTCCGTACTTCGATCACCTGGCCGAAGTCGCGGGCATCGTGGCGACGGTGGATAGCTCGCCGGAAGCGATCGCGGTCGCCTGGCTGCATGACTGCGTAGAGGATCAGCGCGTCATTGAGGTTGAACTGATTTCCCTGTTCGGCGGATTCATCGCCGAGGGCGTCATGTGGCTGTCCGATTTAGAGGTCGGGAATCGCGCGGAGCGCAAAGCGGCATCGCGTGAGCGGCTTGCGCGGGCGCCGGGATGGGTGCAGACCATCAAATGCGCTGACCTCATCAGCAATACGTCGAGCATCGTTCGGCACGATCCGAAATTCGCGGTGACATACCTCGAAGAGAAACGCCTGTTGCTCGACGTGCTGACGAAGGCGGATCGGCGCCTGTGGGTGATCGCCAAAGAGCAAGCGGAGGCGCCGGTTTGAAACCAGTCTACAGGCGCGCATATGAGCGCTACGCCCGCTCGCATCAGCTCTCGTCGTGCGGTCGGCGCGTACTTCGTCGGCAGATTCGCCATTGCGATACGCGCATCCGTCGAGCGCTGAAGCGATTCGAGGGGATGAAACTGAAACCTGAAACCTTCGACGCCGTGAAAGCGGCGATCGTCGACGCGCTACGGGAGGCGCAGCTATGAGGGCGGGCCGCATAGGATCAATCGCCGCGCTGTCGTTGGGTGCGGCTCTCGCTCAAATTCAGTCGGATTCGTGGGCTGTGCGGCGCGATGAATACGTCACGGCGTATCGGGGCGTCAATGAGGTGCGCGCTCGTCGGGCCGCGCAATGGCAGCGTGAAACAGGTCAGGTAAAGAGGAAGGGTCGGCAATGAAGAAGATTTCAAGGGTTCGCGCGGTGCGTCCCACGCACGCTGAAGGGAAGGAAGTCGGACGTCTATACGAGACCTCGCTCGACGGTAAAAGCTGGCTACCGGTGACGCGGGGTGAGTTCGATCGTCACAAGGGCGTCGGGCCGCGGCGGATTCTCCTCTCGATTGATCCGGACGCAGCATGACGGATACGTCTCGGTTCAATAAGCCGAAGGATCGCTACGTCGCCGCGCTGTTCGTGTGCGTCGGCTTCGTGTTCATTCCGCTATCAGTGCTGTGGTATCTGCTGGTGGCGGTCAAGGATTCGGTAGTCGAGTCGTGTCAAGGGTTGCGCAGGGAATTCGCGGGCGGTCCGAAGGCGACGGCGATCTACGCGCATCGGATGGTAATGGAGGCGTTCGCGCATCGTCGGGCGCGGCGTGAGAGGGAGCGCGCGGGGCAGATGTTGACTGCTGGCGCCGATGTATCGAATGACCGTATAGAGGTCGAAGTCGACGGATGGGGGAAGCAAGGATGACGGAAGCAGAAACGCGCGGGCTCTTCGAAGTTTCAGGTTTCAGGGTCGAGCGCATCTATCGGCTAGAAAACCAATACTGGCCGTTGGCGCCTGACTACGATCAGCTTCGTCGTGAATCGCCGTGGTGGTTGGTGAAGACGCCGATCGGGTTGATTATGGTCGGATGGCGTAAGCGCGTGCTTTCTATCGATTGGGAGGATACGTCGATCCGTGCGGTCGTTACGGAAGACGATGTCACGAAGGACCAAACGATGGTGCATGCCTACAGCATGGCGAAGGCCGTTGAATATCTGACGGGGCTCCGACAGGCATTGAACGGTCAGGCGCGGGAGGCAACAGCATGAAGGATCGTATCCGTCGCTATGCCGTCACGTTCATTCCGTCGATTGCTGGTTATCTGTTCGGCGCGGCGCTTGTATATGCCGCGCAGCATTGGCGCTAAGGGTAAGGCATGACAGGTAAGCCGCACTTCTACCGGACGCATGGCTATTGGTCGTGTCGGTGCGATGGCTTCACGGGCTCAGGGTGGACGATGGTTGATGCGTTTCAGTCGGTCGCACGGCTGAGCCAGTGGTGGCGGGCAGCGATGGACCTGTCGCACGAGACCTGAAGGGGTGGTCAGTAGCCGGGAGGGTGGCCCTCCCCCGCATGGGGGGGTGTCTTGGGTCCTCCCTAGGGGGCCCCTACATCGAGGGCAGTTGCGCACCGCGTTCCGGCTCCAGCTAAGAACTTCCAAATTTGGTTTCAAGTTTCAATTCTGAGGTTTCAATGTGACTCTCGTTTCCAAGTCCGAATTCGCCCGCATGCATGACGTTTCGCATACGGCGGTCAGCAAGTGGCAAAAGTCGGGATGGCTTGTGCTGCAAGGCTCGAAGGTGGACGTCGAGGGATCGAATGCGAAGCTCGCGAAGTATCGGGATTCCGGCGACGCGCGAGCGACGCGGGGGCGCGAGCAGGTTTCAACTTCGGAGAAAATTGAAACCAAATCTGAAACCAAGGTTGCAAAGCAGGTTTCAAAAAAGGTTTCAGCGAAGGTTTCAAAATCGGCGGGTGCAACGCCCGCCAAAAGCGCCGACGAGGCGCGTGTCACGGCTCCGGGTTCCTTCGACGATGAGCCGCTTTTTTTGCCGGGTGAGTCCGCCGAAGACGCTGCCGATCGTCTGATGTCCGGGGCGCCAGTCGATACGGAAATGTCGATCGAGGAGGCGCGTCGCGTCAAAGAGGTCTATCTAGCGCTCCTGAATCGCCTCACCTATGAGGAGAAATCGGGCGCGCTCATCAGTCTTGACCTCGCGCGGACGGTACTTTTCGATTGCTCGCGCGCTGCGCGCGATTCGTGGCTCAACTGGCCCGCGCGCGTCGCGCCGCTCATCGCCGCAGACCTCGGCATCGAGGCGGACAAAATGACCGAGATTCTGACTGAGCATGTACACAAACAAATCGCATCGCTCGGCGAGCCAGAGGGGGATTTCACGGCATCCTAAAGCCGAAAGGATTCGACGGGACTTCCTAGCCGGATGGACGCCTCCGCCGCGTATCAGCGTCCCCGACTGGGCGGACGAATACCGAAAGCTCGCCAAGGAGGCGGGAAGTACGTCGGGTGACTGGCAAACGTCGACAGTAGAAGTAGCCCGCGGGGTCATGCTTGCCGTGACCGAGCCGGGAGTCCACGTCGTTACGGCGATGGTCAGTACGCAGCTTCTGAAGACGGCGCTTCTCGAAAACGTCTTTGGGTATTTCGCGCACCTGGACCCGTGTCCCATCCTCCTCCTTCAGCCGAAGGAAGCGGCGGCGGAACAGTTCAGTAAAGAGCGCATTACGCCGATGATTCGGGTCACGCCTGTTTTGCGTGAAATCATCGGGTCGAGCAAAAGTCGCAACGCCGACGAGACGCTCCTCTACAAGTCCTTTCCCGGTGGCTTTCTCGCCCTAGCTGGCGCGGGTAGCCCTGACAACCTCGCGCGTCGTCCGGTGCGCGTCATTCTTGCCGACGAAATCGACAAATATCCGGTAACGCGCGAAGGCGATCCGATCACGCTTGCGGAAGAGCGGACGGCAACCTTCGGTGTCAACTGGCTTTCGGTGCGCGCATGCTCGCCGACGGTTGAAAACGAGTCGCGCATTGAGGCGAGCTACAAGGATTCGGACCAGCGTCGCGCATCGGTCAAGTGCCCGCATTGCGGTCATCGCATGTTCCCGGACTTCTTCAAGCATGTCGACTGGAAGAAGGACGAGCGCGGCGTCCATCATCCGAAGACGGCCCGCATCTATTGCGAGCATTGCGGATGCGAATGGTCGGAAGGCGATCGCCTCCGCTCGCTCGCTACCGTTCGATGGCATCAGACACGCGTTTTCGAGTGTTGCGGTCAGCGGCATGTCCCGATGGAGGACTATGAGCGCGGATGGCGGGCTCCGGAAGGCGGTCAGAACGGCGACAGTGGCGCCGCACTTCAGAAGGTTTGGGATTGGTGGGAGGGGCCGCGGCATGCGGTCTATCGCGCTAAATGTCGGGTTTGCGGCGAATGGGGCGTCGACAATTCTCACGCGGGATTCCAAGCGTCGAAACTCTTCAGCCCGTGGCAGAAGGACAAGCCGTCCGACATAGCCGAGAAATGGCTCAAGGCCGCAGAGGACGAGGACAAAAAACAGGCTTGGTTCAATACCCAAATGGGGATGCCTTACCGGCCTCATGCTGGCAAGGAGATTGACCTCGAAGCGCTTGCGGCTCGCGGCGAACGCTGGCCCGCGCGCGTGCCGTTCGGTGTCGGAGTATTGACCGCTGGCGTCGACGTGCAGGACGACCGCCTCGAAGTCGAGGTCGTCGGGTGGGGCCGCGATGAGGAGAGCTGGTCCGTAGACTACGAGACGTTTGTCGGCGATCCGGGGTCTCCGGAAGTTTGGGGCCGTCTCGACGCCTACCTTTTGAAAAACTGGTATCGGTACGATGGGCGCGAGTATCACATCGAGGCCGTCTGTCTCGACACTGGCGGGCACCATACGGAAGCCGCCTATCAGTTTGCGAAGGCTCGACTCGGGCGCCGCGTCTACGGTATCAAGGGCGAGTCCGCCAAGAACGGCAAGCGTAGCCCCGTTTGGCCGACAAAGAGGCCGACTCAGCGGACGGCAAAGACTTATCAGCCGTTCATCATCGGCGTCAATTCGGCGAAGGATTCGATCCGCAATCGCCTTCAGAAAGAGACCCCCGGTCCCGGTTACATGCACTTCCCGCACGACCGGGACATCAACTATTACGCGCAACTGACCGCCGAGCGGATTCTCATCAAAGAGACCGCGGGCGTCCGGTACCGCGTTTGGGACTTGCCTCCCGGCAAGCGTAACGAGGCGCTCGATTGCCGCGTCTATGCATACGCCGCGCTCTCTAGCCTCCTTCATTTCGGGTTGCGTCTCAATCGACTGGTCGACGACCTTTCCGAGGTGCTGAAGGGTAGTCCTCCCGTCGAGGATGACAAGCCGGAATTCAAGCTGACGCAGCGCGGGCCGTCCGTGACGGTGGTCGGGGGCAATGCTCCCGCGAAGTCGCGCGTCAGCATGCTCGCGTAATCACAAGGAAAAACCGAATGGGTGTCTACGATGGATTAACAAACGCACAACTTCAAACCCAGTTACAGGCGCTTCAAAACGCCTATTTCGCCCTCAATACGGGACAGCAGGTCGTGAGCGTGAGCTACGCGCAAGGTGACGGATCGAAGTCTGTCACGTTCCGGCCCGCCGACATCCTACGGCTTCAGGCAGACATCGCGCTTATTCAGACGAAGCTCGGTATCTCGCACGGTCGCCGATCAATCCGGTTTTCGATGCGATGACAAATCAGGTTCGAATTCTCGGGGCGAATGGTTCTCCGTTGCCTCCGAGTCGATCGTCGCGCGCCTCGATGCTCGCCGGTCGGCAAAACACGCCATATGATGCCGCCGACATTTCAGGCGGTCACATGCAGGATTGGAATCCTTACGTGTGGTCGCCCGACGGCGAAATCAACATGTTCCGCGACCGCATGGTCTCGCGGGTGCGTGACCTTGTGCGTAATGACGGATGGGCGTCAGCAGCGGTAACGCGGACGCTAGACAACGTCATCGGGCCTAACTTCAGCCCGACGTCTCAACCTGACTATGCGGTCCTTCAGGCAATGAGCGGAAACAAGAAGTTCGATCACAAATGGGCCGAAGAATGGGGTCAGGCCGCGTCGGCGAACTATCGCGCGTGGGCTAACGATCCCGGCAGGTATTGTGATTCGACTCGATTCCAGACCGTTCCGCAAATGTTCCGACTTGCCTTCCGTCATTATCTGGCCGAAGGCGAGGCGATCGGTCGCTCTCACTGGATCGAGGAGCGCGTCCGACGCGGCGGGGCGCGGTATGCGACGGCGATCGAGGTTGTCGATCCCGATCGGCTGTCGAACCCTCAACTCAAGTTCGATCAGCAAAACATGCGCGGCGGCGTTGAGGTCGATTCCCGCTGGACCGCGGTCGCATACTGGCTCCGCGAGGCGCATCAGGGCGACTATTTCAGCGCGGCGAAGAGCGTCACATGGGAGCGCGTCCCGCGTGAAACTGCGTTTGGGCGACCTCTTCTGATTCACTACTTCGACCGCGATCGTGCGAATCAGCATCGAGGCGTCGGCTTTCTGACGCCGATCGTCAATCGGCTAAAGATGCTCATCAAGTACGACTCGACCGAACTTGATGCAGCGATCATCAATGCGTTCTTCGCCGCTTATATCGAAAGCCCATTCGATCAAGAGCTAGTTGAGGGAGCGCTCGGACAGTCGACCAAGATCAACGCATATCAGGCGGAGCGCTCCGCGTATCACAAGGAGCGAAAAACGTCACTGGGCGACGTCGGGATGACGATGCTCTATCCCGGTGAAAAGATCGGGTCAGTCGCTGCGAATCGTCCGAGCGGGAACTACGACGGATTTCAGAGCGCAATGCTCCGCAACGTCGCCGCTGCTACCGGTCTTGCCGCTCAGCAAATTAGCCAGAACTGGGCGGAAATCAATTATTCGTCGTTTCGTGCGGCGATGCTTGAGGCGTGGAAGACGTTCCATCGACGCCGATTCGATTTCGTTGTCGGCTTCGCTCAGCCGGTCTACGCGAACTTTCTAGAAGAATCGGTCGAGGTCGATGACTATCCGATGCCGAACAGCGGAGAAATCCCCGCCTTTATGGAGGCTCGCGGAGCTTACTCGCGCGCGCGTTGGATGGGTCCCGGTAAGGGATACGTCGATCCGGTGAAGGAAAAGCAAGGCGCAATACTCGGTCTCGATGCCGGTATGTCTTCGCTCGAAGACGAATGCGCGGAGCAAGGCATCGACTGGCGCGAGGTCGCCGATCGTCGCGCGATCGAACAGGAGTACTACCGCGAGCGCGGACTCCCGCTCCCGAACTGGAACAACAACCCGGCAAACAAGGCCGATCAGCCCGAGGAGGTTCATTAATGCGGTTTGGACATTTGGCGCAACGCCTTTTCAATACGCCGATAGCGATCCGACCGGAAAAGGCGGAGGTCATCATGGCGTCCCTCGCGGAGCGCCTCGGTATCTCAAAGATGATCCGGCTCGATGGTGCGGAACTCGCGTTGACTCCGCAAGCCTTCGGTGGCGAGTTCTCGCAGAAGGGCCGCGAGGCCGTCGAAGGCTACTTCAACGTCGGCGGCGTCGCTGTGATTCAGGTCGAAGGAACGCTTGTTCAGAAGCTCGGCACGCTGGAGCCGTATTCGGGAATGACGGGCTATGACGGCATCCGTCAAAACTTCCTGACCGCGCTCGGCGATCCGGACGTCAGGGCGATCGCGTTCAATATCGACTCGCCGGGAGGCGAGGTCGCGGGGTGCTTCGATCTCGTCGACCTGATCTACGAGGCGCGCGGAGAGAAGCCGATCGCGGCAATTCTCGATGAAGGCGCGTATTCCGCCGCATATGCGATCGCAAGCGCGGCGGATGAAATCTATGTCCCGCGCACGGGCGGCGTCGGTTCGATCGGCGTTATCTCGATGCATGTCGATTGGTCGAAGGCGATCACTCAAGCGGGCGTCAAGGTGACTTTCATCACGTACGGCGATCGCAAGGCCGACGGACATCCGGAAATTCCGCTTTCCGACGAGGCTCGCGAGAGCTTTCAAACCGACATCGACACGATGGGCGAACTTTTCGTCGAGACCGTCGCCCGAAATCGCGGGCTAGCGGCTTCGAAAGTACGCGCGACACAAGCAGCGACCTATCTCGGCGAGCGCGGCGTCGCGCTCAAACTCGCCGACGCGGTCATGTCTCCCGATGCGGCGTTTAACGCGCTGTATTCCAAGCTGAAGTAAACACATTTTCAGGAAAAAAGATGAGCAAGTTTCTAGCGTCGCCGTTCGCGTCGCTGATGGGCTATGGCAAACCGAAGGGCGCACGCGCCGAAGACGACGAGGACAAGGACAAGGACGCGAAGGGCGCCAAGGCCGAAGACGACGAGAAAAAGGACGACAAGGACGCCAAGGGCTCGAAGGCGAACGACGAAGACGGCGACGACGCCGACGCGAAGTCGGAAGACGACGACGGCAGCACGGACGCGAAGGGCGCAAAAGCCGAAGACGAAGAAGACGACGACGCCGCGAGCGACGACGCCGCGGAAGACGACGACGGCGACGACAAGAAGGACGCGAAGGGGCAGAAGGCCGCGAAGGCTGAGCGCGCTCGATGCGCTCGCATCATTTCGCATGGTTTCAAATGCGGTCGTGCGGAACAGGCTGCGGTATTCGCATTCGATACTGGCATGTCGTCCGCCGCGGCGATCGCCGCGCTCAACGCCGCGGGTTCGGCGGCTCCGCGCAAGCCGCAGGGGTCGAGCCTCCGCGACCGTATGAACAGCGAGCCCGCGCCGAATAAGGTGCAAGGCAAACAGGCGTCTGGCAATAGCTCGGCAGCAGATCGCATCATAGCGGCTGGAAAGGCTCGCCGCGGCGAGAAGTAAGCACACAACATCCAATTCTGGAGAATAAATGTCTCTGAACATCAGCACCATCGGCGACAACTCGGCGCAGCCGTTTATGCGCGCCGAAACCTACGTCCCGGATCAGCTCATCGCGGGCAATCTGAAACTTGTCACGCAGCCGGTGATTATCGCGTCCGGGACGCTCTCGCGCGGGACCGTGATTGGTCAGGTTTCGTCGCTCAACGTCGAGACGAAGGCCGGTGCAAACGCGGGTAACGGCGCCGTCGGCTCGATCAGCCTCGGAGCTTCGCCCCTGAATGGCGCATACGTGCTGACCGCGAAGTCGGCGACAGATTTCGGCGTCGTCGATCCGGAAGGCAACGCACTTGCCGACGCGACTGTCGGCACGGCGTACACGAGTGCGGAACTCAATTTCACGATCACGGCTGGCGGGACCGCGTTCTCCGCAGGCGACTCCTTCACGTTGACCGTTGTCGACGCAGTCGGCACTTTCAAGGAAAGCGTCAAGACGGCGTCGGACGGCAGTCAAACGCCCGTCGGCGTCCTCGTCGACAACGTCGACGCGTCCGCTGGTGCGGTCGAAGGCGCCGCATATGTCATGGGCGAATTCAACGCGCGCGCTCTGATCTACGACGCGTCCTGGTCGATTCCGACCCTGACGACGGCCCTCCGCCCCTACGGGATTTTCGTCAAGTCGTCCGTCTCGGCGGCTGACCCGAGCTAACCGACTCCGCTCCTGAATAAAGCCCGCTTCGGCGGGTTTTTTTTCGTCCGGAAAAACACAATCTCATTAGGAGTTCGAGGTAATGTCCTCGTTTGTTTACGATACCAATACCCTGATTCAGGTCGTCCCTAACCTGAAGACGTCGCAAAACTTCCTTCTCGACCGCTTCTTTCCGAATATCGCAATGGCGGATTCGGAAGAAATCTCGATCGACGTCGACGTCGGTAAGCGCCGTATGGCGCCGTTCGTCTCGCCGCTCGTCGAGGGTAAGCTCGTCGAGCAACGTCGCTATCAGACGAACACTTTCAAGCCCGCATACATCAAGGACAAGCGGGCTCCGGACCTCCGCAAGCCCGTTCGCCGCATGATCGGTGAGCGCATCGGCGGGGAACTGACCGGCGAGGATCGCGAGGCAGCGAACCTCGAAGCGGAGTTGACCGACCAGATCGACATCCTCAACCGTCGTCTCGAATGGATGGCGGCTCAGGCTCTCCAGTCCGGAACCGTGAAGGTCGAAGGCGAAGGCTTCGAGACCGTCATCGTCGATTTCGGTCGCGATCCCGAACTGACTGAAGTCCTCGCGGGCGGAGCGCAATGGACCCGCGCGAACATCGGTACGGAGCTTTCGCCGGGAACCGTTTCGCCGACGGACGACCTGACCGACTGGGCGCAACTTGTCCTGAAGAAGTCGGGCGCGCAGGTGACGGACGTCGTTTTCTCGGTCGACGCATTCCGCGCGTTCAAGCTCGATCCCGAACTGAAGCGTAACGCGATCACGTTCCCGGCTCAGGCCCCGTTCGGTAACGTCGTGAATCCGGCCGTCTCGCCGGTGAAGGGCGGGATGTACATGGGCCATTGGGGTCAATGGGACCTGTGGGTCTATACCGATTGGTTTGTCGATGACAACGACGTCGAGCAGCCCATGTTGCCGGAAGGCGGTCTGATCATGAGCGGGCCGGACATGACCGGTACTCGCGCGTTCGGTCAGATTCTGGACCCGGAATTCTCTTACGAGGCGATGCCGTACGCGCCGAAGACGTGGGTCGAGAAAGACCCGGCCCAACGCCTCATCCTCATGCAGTCTGCGCCGCTCGTTATCCCGAGCCGCGTCAATGCATCGTTCTTTGCTCAAGTGGTGACCGAGTAATGACAGTGACCGTCAAAACTGAAAAGGCGACGGTCGCCTATGGGCGAACGGTTCGCGGTCCCGATCGGAAAAAGTACCGTCCCGGCGATGAGGTCGAATTGCCTGTCGCTGAAGTGAAGGCGCTTCGCGAACGCGGGTTCCTCGTCGACCCGAAGGCGGCGTCGGTCAAGCGCGGGAATGGTCCGGAATTCGGCGGATCGCGCCGTCCAGCCGTGCGGCGTGTCGGCGAATGATTGACTTCGACGCGCTCGTCAATGGTCCCGCCGCAGCGGCATTCGGCGAGCCGTTGACCTATCAGCCCGTTTCAGGCCCGGCGTACCCGATCACGGGCATTTTCGCTGAGCCGTATCGTCGACAGGAATTCGATGGCGACGGCGCCGCGCACTGGGTCACAGTCGCGCCGTCCGTCGGTCTACAGCAGTCACAACTGAAGGCGCCCGTCGCGAAAAACGATCGCCTCACACGGGCGAAGACGGGTGAGGCCTATCTCGTCATTGAGCCGCAGCCGAACGGAATCGGCTGGCTCAATCTCAAGCTGAAGGAGTCTGCATGACGACTTCCGCTCAATTACGCGCAATCGCCGTCGAGGCTTTGACCGGGACGACGATCGCGGGCGCGAACGTATTTTCTCCGCGCGACATTCCGTCGTGGGATCAGAGCTATCCGATGCTCATCGTCACGGCTGGCGATGAGGACGGCGACGGCCTCGGGCGAAACGGTCCTCCGCAATTCAATGTGACTTCGACTCTGAAGGTCGTCGGTCGCGTCGAGCGAGAAGCCGAAAACGACGACGTCGGCGCGGCGTTGTGCTACGTGGACCTCGAAACGATCCGCGATCAGGTGAAGTCCGCCGTCATCAACTATCCAGCGCTGATGACGCTACTTCAGCAATACCCGTTCTTCCGGTCCCGTATGGAGGTCGGCGGGAAAGAGGATAGCGCTTTCCATCAAGGACAGGTCGTCATCGAGATAGGTATGGAGTTTTTTCAAGGCCCCGACGACTTCTACCAAGCGCCGACGGTCGCCTTCGAAGAGACGGACGTCGTTCTGACAGTCGCGGACGGGACGCCGCAGCCAGGCGCGGTTATCACGCTCCCTCAATAGGACAAACCATGAAAGTTAAGCCCGCTCCGGGTCTCAAAGTGCGGGACCCGGTTCTGAAGGACTACTTACCGGATGAAGGCCGGGAAGTAGGCGACTTCGATCTCTACTACATCCGACGCTTGCGCGACGGCGACGTCGTTCTCGTCGACGAAGCGGCGTCGGTGGCAGACACAAAGGACGTTGAATAATGGGAAATGTTTCGTTCCCGAATATCCCGCAAAACATCCGTGTTCCGCTGTTCTATGCGGACCTCGATAACAGCAAGGCGAACACGGGCGCGACGACTCAGCGCGCGCTCATCATCGGTCAGATGACGTCGAGCGGGACGGGTGTCGCGAATACGCCTGTGATTTCGCAGGGCACGGGCGATGCTAAGAACGTCGGCGGTGTTGGCTCGATGCTGGCTCTCATGACTGCGGCTTATCGTGCGGCGGACGACTTCGGCGAGGTTTGGTATCTCCCGCTAGCGGACGATGCGTCAGCCGTGGCGGCGTCGGGCGCAATCAACTTCTCGACCGCGTCGACGGCGACGGGCGTCCTGTATCTCTACATCGCCGGTCAACTCGTCACGATGACAGTTACGTCGACACAGACGCCCGCGAATCTCGCGACCGCGCTCGCGGCTGCGATCAACGCAGCGAGCGACCTCCCGGTAACGGCGGTAGTCGACGCAACGACGACGAGCAAGGTAGATATTACGGCGAAGAATAAGGGCCTCGCCGCGGGCGACATTGACATCCGTCTCAACTACAAGGGCGCGGCAAATGGCGAGTCGACGCCGACGGGTCTCGGCGTGACCATTACGGCGATGACTGGCGGATTGGTCAATCCGTCGCTGACGACGGGCCTCGCGAATTTGCTCGATCAGGAATTCGACTTCATCGCGCTTCCGTACACGGATTCGACGTCGCTCGATGCGATGAAGGCGTTTCTCAGCACGAAAACGGGCCGCTGGTCGTGGTCGAAACAGATTTACGGCCATGCCTTCGCCGCATATCGCGGAACGCTCGCCAGCGTGACGACCTTCGGCGTGACGCGCAATGACGAGCATGTCTCCGTCATGGGCTTCTACGACTCGCCGAGTCCTTCCTACGTGTGGGCGGCTGACATTTGCGCGACCTCCGCGGTCGCGCTGCGCGCTGATCCGGCCCGTCCGCTTCAGACTCTCGCGCTGTCGACGGTCCTCGCGCCTCCGCTTGCATCGCGCTTCGATCTTACGGATCGGAATGTGTTGCTATGGGACGGTATCTCGACCTTTACGGTCGCGGACGACGGTACGGTCGCGCTCGAAAACGTCGTCACGACCTATCAGACGAACAGTTACGGACAAGCGGACGACAGCTATCTCGAAGTCGAGACGATGTCGACGCTGACGTATGTGCTGCGTCGCCTGAAGTCGGTCATTACGAGTCAGTTCCCGCGGATGAAGCTCGCCGACGATGGAACGCGTATTACGCCGGGGACCAATGTCGTCACGCCCTCGATCATCAAGGGCGCTCTCGTCGCGATGTATGTCGAGATGGAAGACAACGGCTATGTCCAGGACAGCGCGACGTTCGCATCGAAGCTGATCGTCCAGAAGAACACGACGAATCCGAATCGCGTCGACGTCATCTATCCGGCTGTTCTGATGGATCAGCTTCGCATCTTCGCGTTGCTGATGCAATTCACGCTGCAATAACCCGCCGTCTAACCGACGCAAAGCCGCCCATCGAGGCGGCTTTTTTCATTTTTGGAGGCAGTTTTGAGCCTGTTAGCTGGTACTGGGTCGATCACGGTCGACGGTACGACTTACATGGTCGTTGGTGACGTCAAATACAAGGTATCGAAGAAGAAGCGAGATACCAAGACGGGATACGACGGCGTTCACGGCTACGGCGAAGCCTACATTCCCGGCGCAATCGCGATGAAGTTCCGCGACGCGGGCGGGTTGGTGGTCGCCGAATTTAACGACATGACCGATGTAACGGTCGTGTTGACCCTCGCCAATAAGAAGGTCGTCACGGGCAAAGGAATGTGGACCGTTGACGATCAGGAAGTCGACGCAATGGAAGCAACCTTCGACGTTCGTTTCGAAGGCCCGAGCGTAACGGAATCTCCTTCGAGCTAAAGAGACATGGAAGACCAAAAGATCATCACTCTCGATAACCCGATCAAGGTCGGCGACATCGAAGTTACTTCGCTCACGCTGCGCGAGCCGACGGCGGGCGAATTGGAGCGCGCGACGCTCAAGGACCGGCCTATCTCGGTAACGCTCGACCTCCTCGCGATGGTTGCGGGCGTCCCGCGCTCGATCGTCGAGAAGCTCCCGAGCCGAAAACTGAAGGAGGCGAGTCAGTTCATTTCGGGTTTTACCGAGGATGGCCCGTCAACTGGCGAGACACAGTAGCCGCGGTCACGAAGTTTTACGGATGGGGTCCCCATGACGCGTGGGGCCTTCCGCTAAGCCGTCTGATGTGGTGGCACGAACAGGCGCTTAGGTTGCGTACCTCGGGGGTTACGTAGTGGCGAATAATTTTACGATCACGATCAGCGCGGTCGACAAGGCTACAGACGTCGCGCGTAAGGTCAATAAGTCGCTCGCGCAGATTACCGACCCGATCAACAAACTCGGAAAGGAAACGAAGGCCCTCGGCGATCATTTCAGCGTCATCGGGAAGATGACGGGCATTACGCAAATCGGCAAGGGCTTTACCAAGTTGAGCGGCGCCGCGGTCAATGCTGCGCGCAGTGTCGCGAGTGTTGTTACGCCGATCGCTGCGCTCACTGGCGCGGGCACGGTCGCGGGCATCGTCGCGCTCGCAATGGCATTCGGGCGGACGGCGACGTCGGTCAAGAATGTTGCGGGCGTCCTCGGTATGCCGACGCAGCAGTTACAGGCATTTACCGGCGCGGCCCGCCTCGTCGGGCTTTCCGCCGAGGACATGAGCGGCGGTCTGAAGTCGCTCGGTAACGTCTTCGAGGACTCGGTCACGGGCCGGAATCTGGAAGCCGCGGGCGCAATGAATCAGTTCGGGATCGAGGTCCATCGTCTCAAAAATGGCTCGATTGACACGACGCGGGCGCTTAAAGACATCGCGAACGTGATTCAGAAGATGCCGAATGCACAGGCTCAGCAGAAGTTCGCGAGCATCTTCGGCGTCGAGCAACTCCTCCCGATGCTCCAGAAGGGCGGGGAGGGTATCGACAAACTCGTCAACAAAGCGAAATCGCTCGGCGCCGTCATGACGCCCGAGCAGATCGCGGCGGGCGAGCGATATAACGAACAGATGGTCGCGCTCGATCTTCAGGCGGAAAAGCTCAAGATCACATTCGGAAACGCGCTCGCGCCCGCCGTCGAGCGAGTCGTCGGTGTTGTCGGTCGCCTCGTCGACAAATACGGCGCCGTCGTTGGGACGAAGATCGCCGAGTATGCGGAGCGCCTTGCGAACTGGATCGACCGGACGGACTGGGGGAAGGTCGCGACTGATGTCGGCTCCTTCCTCGACAAGATCGGCGGCGTTCAAACCATTGCGATCGCGATTGCCGCTATTACCTTCGCAACGCCGATCGCCGGGATTCTGTCGATGGTGACGGGCCTTGTTAGGCTCGCGACGTTCGCGATTCCACTCGCGATTACAGCGTTCGGGCGGCTCGGTAAAGCAAAGGGCGCGGCAGACGCGGCGGGAGCCGCTGTAGAGGCCGCCGAAGGCGCGGCGGGCGCCGCAGGTGCGGCAGGCGCGGGCGGAGCCGCCAAATCAGCCGGAAAGGGCCTTCTCGGACGTTTCGCGCCGTGGGCGATGCGGCTCGGGTTGCCATTGTGGTTGATGACGCATTCGGAAGGGCTGAATACGGGCGAGGATGCGTATCTCGCGCAGCATCAGGCCGCGCCGGGTTCGACGTGGCAGGGAGACCCGCTACAGGCGCAAAACGCGTCGACCGATCAGAAAGGCCCCGCCTCGCTCTTCTCCGACCTGGAATCGAAATACTCGCTTCCGAAGGGATTGCTCGACAGCGTATGGAATGTCGAGTCAAGCCGCGGTAAGGGATCGATGCTTTCGCCCAAGGGGGCGCAAGGTCATTTCCAGTTCATGCCGGATACGGCGCGCGCCTATGGCGTGCATGACCCGTTCAATCTCCGCGAGTCGGCAACGGGAGCCGCAAAGATGTATTCAGACCTTTTGCGGCAGAACGGCGGGAATCTCTCGATGGCTCTCGCGGCATACAACTGGGGTCAAGGGAATCTCTCGCGCAAAGGTATGAACAACGCGCCCGGCGAGACGCGCGACTACATCCGTAAGGTCATGGCGGGCATGTCGGGAGGTTCTTCTAGCCTCGCCATGTCAACGCCGCTCTATCCGCCTCCGCAACAAGGCGCGGCGGCTGACGCGGGGGACCAATCCGGCGCTTCCGAAGCGATGTCGGCAATTCAGCATATCTACGTGGAGGTCGATTTGAAGAACGCGCCTCCGGGCACGACGGCGCGCGTGCGTCCGTCGGCAAACGTGACGGCGTCCGTCAAGATTGGTCAGTCGTCGGTCGGAGGTGAGCAGGTATGAGCTTTACCTCGACCATAGGGAGCCTGTCCGCGGCTTCGCGCGCGGTCGGCTCTCTCGCATCGACGCTGTCGGGCGGATCATTCGCGACCAATCTTCGAACCGCGAGCTATGGCGGTATCCCATTCGGGATCGAAGGCGTTACGACTTCGGGCGGCCGCCGCGTGAGCGTCCATAGCTACCCGTTCCGCGATACGGTTTGGATCGAAGACCTCGGGCTTTTGCCGAAGGTCTTTCGCATCAGTGGCTTTCTGATTGAGAACAGCGCGATTTACGGCGGGGGAGGCGTTGTCTCTCAGGCTAATGCGTTGATGGCCGTCTGTAATGCGGCGGGCGGAAAGACGTTCGTTCATCCGACGCTAGGCACGATTCAAAACGTGTCCTGTATCGAACCGCTCCAGATCAGCGAGCGAAAGGACCTCGGGCGCGTCTTTGAAATCGGCTTGACGCTGATGCAAGGAGGCGCCCGCGTCTATCCGAAGGCGTCCAATGCTACCGGCGATCAGGTGAAATTGTCGGGCCTCGCGGCGATCGCCGCAGCTCTCCTCAACTTCGCTTCCAAGGTCGCGAGCTATGTCACGTTAGGCGTCTCGATTGTCAATCAGGCGATCGCGACTGTCTCGAAATGGTATGCGGTCGTGAAGTCGGTCATCGCGGACGTGAAGGCTGTCATCGGCGCTGTCTCTTCGCTGAGCGGTAGCTACGGACGGTACGCCTCGGGCGCGAATACCGGCTATGCGAAGTCGAATGCAAAAGCGTCGTCGACGGCGACGGTCGCGAGCCTCTTGTCAGCGGCTGTCACGCAGCGCACGGCTGTTCAAACGGCGGGCGCGAACATGGTAAGCGCGGCATCGTCCGTGGGCGACACGGCGGCATTCTCCGCCGCGATTACGGCTGTTGCCGCGTCCGTCGCCGCGACGGCGGCCAATCCGGCTGACGCGATTCGCATGCTTTCAACGTTGGCGGACTTTTATCCGGACGATCCGACGACCTCTTCGGTTATCGGCGACGGGATGGCGGGCATGCAATCGGCTATCGGCGCGCTCGTCCGCACGACCGTAATCGCGCAAATGGCGATGGCCGCTACGTCGTATCAGCCGTCGTCGGCAGATGACGCGGCATCGGTGCGCGACCTGATTGTTTCGCTCGTCGACGACGAGGTCGTGACGGCGGGCGATGCCGGGGACGATGAGACATACGGCGCATTGCGCACGCTGCGCACAGCAGTAATCGCCGACATCAACAGTCGAGGCGGGAGCCTTCCAGCCATGACGACGTTTTCCTTCGCGTCGGCGCTTCCGGCTCTCGCGCTCTCATCGCGGATGTACCGCGACGCCAGTCGCGCTGACGAAATCATCGCGGAAGCGAATCCAATTCATCCGGCCTTTATGCCGTCTTCGTTCGCCGCGCTGGCGACGTAACCTGATGGGGTGCAATGTCTGATGAACTTACCTTAACCGTAGGCGGGAAGGTCATTTCCGGGTGGACGGATGTTCGCGTCACGCGAGGCATTGAGCGCATCCCGGGTGACTTCGATATTGGATTGACGGAACTCTTTCCCGGCGAACTCGATGAGGTCGTCGTGACGCCAGGCGACGCGTGCGTCGTCCAGATTGGCGGCGATACGGTCGTCACTGGCTATATCGATCGCTACATCCCGAGCTTTGACACATACGACCATCGAATCCGCGTCGTAGGACGTGGTAAGTGTCAGGACCTCGTCGACTGTTCGGCTGAGTGGTCGAACGGGCAAATAAGCGGCGCCTCGGCGCTCGCGGTCGCATCGAAGCTCGCGGCTCCTTACGGGATCACGGCGTCATGTAACGAGTCCGGATTGCGGGTCATTCCGCAATTTAACCTGATGCTCGGCGAGACGCCTTTCGAAATCATAGACCGCGTCTCGAAATACAGTTCGCTCCTTGCCTACGAGGAGACAGACGGCAATCTGATCCTAGCCCGCGCGAGCACGCTTCAGCATGCGACAAACCTCGAAGAAGGGCAAAACGTAGAGGGCGCGAGCGTCGAGTATTCCGCGGATCAGCGGTTTCAGACATACAGGGCGTTTCTACAGGCGATTAACACGTTCAAGGAAGGTGGCGACGGCGGAAACCTGATCGCAACGACGACCGATAGCGGCGTTTTGCGGAATCGCCAGAAGTTCATCATCGCCGAGGCGGTCGCGGGTTACATGGATGTCGCCGCGCAGCGCGCCGCGTGGGAAATGAACCGGCGAAACGGCCGATCCGTCGTCGTGCGCGTTGTGGTTGATAGCTGGCGCGATGGCGACGGAATGCTATGGGCGCCGAACATGCTCGTATCGGTCTATCTGCCGTCTCTGAAACTTGATCGCAAAACGTGGCTGATTAGTGAAGTGACTTTCCGGACAGATGAGAACGGCACACACGCCGAGCTTGTCATCATGAGTCCGGATGCCTTCGCGGTTGAGCCTACGGCGTTGCAATACGGCTTTGTCGATGGGTCGACTCTCTCAACACAGTAATGGAAAACGAAAGCATCGCATCGCGATTGGCTCGGCGAGTCCTTATGGCGATCGGGCGCGGTCGCGTCTCAACGTCGAATGACTCGGGAGTCGTCCAGCTTGTACAAGCCAAGTTCAACGATCTACAAACGATAGACGATATGCCTCGGGTCGCTGAGTTTGGTTTTACTTCGCGTCCGCCTGACGGCTCCGACGTCCTCGCGGTCTTCATTGGAGGCGACCGATCAAATGGGGTAATCGTCGGGACGAACCATCAGGGAAGTCGACCGACGGGCCTTTCTGTCGGAGAGACGATGATATTCAGCCAGGACGGGAAGTCGATCTATCTGACCGCGGGCGGCGGAATCGTCGTAGAGGCGAAGGGTCAGGACGTCGTCGTCAATGACGCGCGAAACGTGACTTGGAATTGCTCAGGCGATTTCACGCTGGCGCTCGGCGGCAAATTCAAGGTTATCGCGCCCGGTGGAACAAACTTCACGACGCCGACCCTCCAGTCGAGCGGCGACATGCAAGACAACGTCGCGACAAATCCTCACACGATGGCGCAAATGCGCACGATCTACGACGGACACAATCACATCGTGACCGGCGTACAAGCCGGATCAAGTCAGGTTACGTCGAATACGCCGACGCAGACGGAATAAGCGCCGAGTCAGTCAACACACAAGCCCGCCTAGCGCGGGCTTTTTTTCGTCCTCACGAAATGGCAGACACAAAAACGGCATGGGACCCGACGCTAGGCCGTGGCGATTGGGTTTTATCTGGGGCGTTGCTTCAAACGGGCGACGACCTCGAAACGGCAGTCCTCATCAGTCTTTTTTCGGACCGTCAGGCCGCGGCAGACGACGAGATTCCGGACGGGACGACGAACCCTCGCGGATGGTGGGGCGACCTCGATTCCGACACGCAGATCGGCTCGCGCCTTTGGCTGCTGAGCCGCGCAAAGCAAACGACCGAAACCCTTCAGCGCGCGAATGACTACATCGTCGAGGCTCTTCAATGGCTTATCGATGACGGCGTCGTCGCGTCGTTTGACATCGCTGTCGAGTGGACTCAGGCAGGGCGCCTCGGCGCGCTGATCGTCGCTCACAAGACGAACGGGACGACAACTTCGGTCGCCTATCAATCGCTATGGAGCGCTATCACCTGACATGCCATATGCACGTCCAACACTGACCGAATTGCGGTCGGAAGTGGCGTCCGACATCGCTTCGAGTCTGAAGGGATCGGACCCGCTCCTCCGCTATTCGAATCTGAAAATTACGGGCGACGCTCAGGCGGGGCTCGCTCATTTGCACTTCGGTTACCTTGACTGGATCGCGAAACAGGCGGTCCCGTGGACGGCGACGGGCGAATATCTCGCAGCTTGGGGAGCGCTGAAGAAGGTGGCGCAGAAAGACGCGACCTTTTCTAGTGGCTCCGTCACGTTCTCCGGCGCATCTGGGACCATCGATGCGGGGGCGCAATTTGTCCTCGGCGATGGCACAGCCTATACCGCGACGTCGTCAGGGACGATTTCGTCCGGAAGCGTGACTGTTACCGCGAAAGCGGTCGAGGCGGGCTCCGCTGGAAACTGTTCGGCGGGCGCCGTCATGACCCTCTCGACGGCGATTCCTGGAATCCAGTCTAACGGTGTGGCCGCGACGGATTTCACAGGTGGCGCCGATCAGGAGGAGGAAGACTCATTTAGCGACCGAGTAATCGCCGCGTATCAGGCGTCTCCTCAGGGCGGCGCAAAGACGGATTATGTGACGTGGGCGACCGACGTCGCGGGCGTTACTCGCGCGTGGTGCGCGCCGAATGGATTCGGCGCCGGAACCGTCGTTGTCTATGTGATGTTCGATGACGCAGATGCGGCCTTTAACGGGTTTCCGCAAGGTTCTAACGGTGTTTCTTCGAGTGACGTCCTCCCGAACGGGCATCCGCGCGGTACGGTCGCGTCTGGCGATCAATTGACGGTCGCTAATTCGATCTATCCAGAGCAGCCCGTTACGGCTCTTGTTTATGTGTGCGCGCCTCTGCCGAATAGCCTGACGTTCACAGTCAGCGGGTTGTCGAGCGCAAGCACAACAGTTCGGAACGCTGTAAAAGCCGCTATCACTGAGGTTCTCGTCTCTTACGGGGACCCTCGCGCAGGAACGGTCGAGCTTTCTTATATCGAATCGGCGATCGCCTCAGTGCCAGGGACAGCTGGCTTCGTCATTACGTCTGTTGTCGGCGTGCAAAGTGGGTCGTCGACTACTTATCCGGGAAATATCACGTCGCTAACAGGCTATCTGCCTGTTTTGGCTGACGTGACGTTCTCGTCGTAAGGGGAGGGAAATGACGACTCCTGTTTATTCCGCTGGCGACTTCGCGCGCGCGCTACAAGCCCTTATGCCTCAGGGCAAGGTCTGGCCCCGCGATTCTGATTCCGTTCAGTCTCAGGTATTCGAAGGTCTCGCGGCGGTTTATGAGCGTAATTCTGACCGTGCGCAAAACCTGATTTCGGATGCGTTTCCGGCGAACACAGTCGAACTGTTGCCCGAGTGGGAATCGACGTTAGGACTCCCCGATCCATGCGCGGGACCATCGCCAACGATTCAGCAGCGACGAAATCAGGTTGTTGCGCGTTTCGCGAACAGCGGAGGGCAATCCTCCGCTTATTACATCAACTTTGCTCTCAATCTCGGCTACACGGTAACGGTCAATCAATATGCGCCGTTCCGTTGCGGTCAGAGTCGGTGCGGCGATTCGCTCGGCGGAGTCGAGTGGTTTTACACCTGGGCGATTCGCGCCCCTCTCAATACGGTTACGCGATTCAGGGTCGGTAGTTCGACTGTAGGAGAGGCGCTCGCTACGTGGAATAACAAAGTCCTCGAATGCGAACTCTCGTCAGTCGCTCCCGCGCATACCTATTTGCAATTTCAATACTCGTAAGGACATCGAATGTATCAGATTGATGTCTCGACCGCGGCGAGCGCGCAGCCCGCTTCGTCCGCGCTCGGGACCGTTGGCTATTTCACCGATGGCAATGCCGCGACTGGAGTTGCGTCGACGATTCTTCCGGCTGAATTCATGAACGCGCTCATGCTGGAAATCATGAATGCGATCACGGGCGCTGGCCTAACCCTATCGAAATCGTCGTTCAATCAGTTATACACGGCGATCAAGACGATCGGGCAGTCGGGATCGACCAACTATGCGGCGGACTTTGGTGTCGCAAACGCCTATGCGGCGACCTACGCTCCGACGGTCTCTGCGCCTGCTGACGGGATTGTCCGAACTTTCAAAGTCAAGACGGCCAACACGGGCGCATCGACCTTCATTCTCGACGGGTCGGGTACGTCCTATCCGATCTACGGTCTTAATGGCACTCCATTGCAGGGCGGCGAACTGTCAGTAAACGGAATCGCCGTGATCCGGTTCAATTCTTCGCTGTCGACGTCCGGTGCATGGGTTCTGTATCACTGTGGTGCGTCTCCGATGCAGATCGCGGACGGTACGGCATCGCATCATGCCGCGTCCGTTGGTCAGGTTCAGTCGGGGGCGTCATCTTATGCGGTGGATACGGGAAGCGCTAACGCTTGCGTGATTGCCTTCGCTCCAGCAATGACGTCTGTTCCCGACGGCTTCGCGTTCCGCGTCAAAGTCAAGGCGTCGAATACGGGGGCATCAACCGTCGCGATTAACGGCCTTGCCGCGATCCCGATTGTTGGTGCGGCGCATTCCGCGCTTCAAGGTGGGGAACTGATAGCGAACGGCGACGCGGTTCTTATGTATAACTCGTCGCTTGGCGCGTGTGTTCTACTGGAAAGCACTGGCGGTGCGGCGCAAGTTGGTTCCGCAACTCAGCCGCTGCATGCTCTCCAGCAGCAGCAAAAGGGCTACAGTCGCGCGACGGCATCGGGGAGTCTAGTTGTTCCGGCTGGCGTCACGACGATGTATCTGTCGGGATGCGCTCCTGGCGGCGGCGGTGGTGGTGG
>NZ_CYGY02000140.1 GCF_900007165.1 Paraburkholderia piptadeniae | reverse complement strand
ATCAATGCGTGCTGCTCGCGCTCGACGGCGAGCGCGTCTGGTATGGCCGTGGACAGGATGCGAACGGCGCGCTGCGCACCGTGTTCATGAAGCGCGAGAACATCATCGGCTATCCCGATCACTACGTGCAGTCCACCGAGCGTCATCCGATGGACTATCTCGCACGCGAAGTGATCGAGGCGCGCGGCTGGCAGACGCGCCGCATCGGCGTCGAGATGGACAACTACTATTTCAGCGCCGCGGCCTATGCATCGTTGCAGCGCAATCTGCCGAACGCGACATGGCGCGATGCGACGGCGCTCGTCAACTGGCAGCGCGCCGTGAAGTCGCCGCGCGAGATCGAGTACATGCGCATTGCCGCGCGCATCGTCGAGAAGATGCATGCGCATATCGTCGAGCGGATCGAGCCGGGCATGCGCAAGAGCGATCTCGTCGCCGACATCTATTCGGCGGGGATCACGGGCATCGAAGGCTACGGCGGCGACTATCCCGCGATCGTGCCGCTGCTGCCGACAGGCGCCGATGCCGCCGCACCGCACCTGACGTGGGACGACTCGCCATTCGAAAAGAACGCGGGCACGTTCTTCGAAATCGCCGGCTGCTTCAAGCGTTATCACTGCCCGCAGTCGCGCACCGTGTATCTCGGCAAGCCGCCGCAGCATTTCATCGATGCGGAAAAGGCCGTGGTCGAAGGCATCGAAATGGGGCTGGCGGCGGCGAAGCCGGGCAATACCTGTGAAGACATCGCGAATGCATTCTTTGCGGTGCTGCGCAAATCGGGCATCGAGAAGAACAGCCGCTGTGGCTATCCGATCGGCGCGAGCTATCCGCCGGACTGGGGCGAGCGCACGATGAGCCTGCGTCCCGGGGACAAGACGGTCCTCGAACCCGGCATGACGTTCCACTTCATGCCGGGCCTGTGGCTCGACGACTGGGGACTCGAAATCACGGAGAGCATCCTGATTACCGAGTCGGGTGTCGAGCCGTTCTGCAATACGCCGCGCAAGCTGTTCATCAAG
>NZ_CYGY02000194.1 GCF_900007165.1 Paraburkholderia piptadeniae | reverse complement strand
CGGCGGCAGGCGGCGTTGGTGGGACCACCGCAGCAGGCGCGGCGGGTATCGGCGGTTGGGGTTCCGGGCTCAGCAGCACGGCGGTGATCGTGGGCGGTTCGACTGGCCGCTCGACAGTTCTGTCGCGTGTCGCGAGCGTCACGACCAGCAAAGCCAGATGCGCGCCGATCACGGCGCCCAGCACGAGCAGAACCCGACGATACCGCGTCGCGGAGATCATAGGGTTTGCGGGGTTCGCTATGGCAACTTGCAGCATCGATATCGCGGCCAGGCTTGGGCTCATTTGCCGGCGTCATTCGCCGGCGTCATTTGCCAGCATCATTAGCCGGCACTAATCGCCAGCATCATTAGCCAGCACTAATCGCCAGCATCAATCGCCAGCACTATTCGCGGCATCCGTTTGGTTCGCAACCGACGGCCACCTCCACGTTCATTGTCCTCCCGCACCCAGGGTTTTAGAACCAGCGGCTCGCGCCGTGGGTCAATTCGGGAAATTCTCCCGTCCGATGTTCGTTGTCAAACAATCGCCCAGTGGGATACTTTGAACCAATGACGCGAACCATCGCGGCGCAGCGATTTCACAACGGAGTACAACAATGCTGGAGACACGCATTCCCAACCGAAGACCACGCCGCTCCATCGCGCTGGCGGCCGCGCTC
>NZ_CYGY02000198.1 GCF_900007165.1 Paraburkholderia piptadeniae | reverse complement strand
CCGCGCCGACTCCGACGCCGGCCCCCGCTCCGTCGCCTTCCGGCAGCTCGACGCTTTCGTGCGGCACGGCAACGCAACAGGCGGGCGGCACGCCGAACGGCCTGATCACGGCCGACACGCTGACCAGCGACGGCCTGCGCGTATTCCAGAACAACACGCCGTTCAAGCTCGCGATCACGACGAACGCGCCGAACGCGGATACCGTGGTGTGGTCGATTGCCGATTCGAATGGCGCGATCAAGACGCAGGGTAGTTTCCCCGTGAACGCCGGCGTGCAGACCAACACGATCTCCTGTACGTCGACGTGGTCGGGCTACGGCGCGCTCACGGCCACGCTGCGCGCGAGCGGCGGCACGCTGCCGCACAGCGGCACGCGTCCGACGGGCATTGCGACGTTCGGCGTGCTGCCGAACCTCGCGTCCGTGCTCGGCACCGTGAACTACGCGCATCAGGACCAGCACCGCTTCGGCATGCAAGGCTTCAACGGCAACATCGCCGCGCTGCACGCACTGGGCATCTCGTGGACGATCGACGACCGTCAGCAGTCGGTGATGGAGCCCAACGGTCCCAACACGTACACGCCGAACGTGAGCGACCTCGATCCGTTCTACAAGAACAACCCCGACCAGATGCGCATCGTGCGTCTCGACGGTATCCCCGCATGGAATTCGAAGACGGG
>NZ_CYGY02000137.1 GCF_900007165.1 Paraburkholderia piptadeniae | reverse complement strand
CGTAGGGTCGGTCATTTCGGGTTCCGGCAGCCATATTCCCGAGTACTGTTCACGTTGATTTTTCGCAGCACGAAGACGGTCAATGCACAGACGCGTTGCAACGTAAGCGCCCGGCAATGTCGCCTTGAACCAGCGCGTTAGGGAAGCGACGATCGTGTCCACCAATTCTTTAAATGGACACGTGTACGCTATGGACGAGAATGAAGCGATTTCGGAAGTGGTGCAGCCGACACGGCGACGCCGCCACAGCAAGGAGTTCAAGGAGAAGGTGATCCGTGCGGCGATGCAGCCGAACGTGTCGATCGCCGCGGTCGCGCTGCATTACCAGTTGAATGCGAATTTGCTGCGTCGATGGGTGGCCGCGCAGGAGGAACAAGACGCCGCGCTGGAAGCTTGCCAGTCCATGAGCGTGCCGCTGGCGGAGTTTGTTCCACTGCAAGTGGAGGCGCCGGGCGCGGCGGTCGTTTCGACGGAGATCCAGATCGAGGTGCGCCGCGGGGCGGCGACCGTGACGGTACGCTGGCCGCTATGCGCGGCGGCCGATTGCGCAGCCTGGTTGCAAGGGTGGCTGCGATGATCCGTATCGACGCGATCTGGTTGGCGACCGAGCCCATCGATATGCGTGCGGGCATCGACACGATCCTCGCGCGTGTCGTGAAGGTGTTCGGCGCGGCGCGACCGCACCACGCCTATCTGTTTGCCAATAAGCACTCGACGCGTATAAAGGTGCTCGTGTATGACGGGTTCGGTATCTGGCTGGCCGCGCGTCGCCTGAACAAGGGGCGGTTCATCTGGACGAATGGGGACCAGGCGGTCGCCACCGCGCTGAATCCCGAGCAGCTGCGAGCGCTGGTAACGGGGCTACCCTGGCAGACGCTCACACACGATCACGCGATCACGGTCGTGTAATACCCCCAAAGCCGTAAACTGGCTTGCTTCCGCCGGGGTTGGGGTTCTGGCAGACTGGCTGCATGAACCTGCCCGCCAACCTCGACGCTCTGAGCCCCGAAGAACTGCGCACACTGGCTGCGCAATTGATGGCTCAGGTCGGCGAGAACGAGCGGGATCTGCGCTACCGGCAGACGCGCATCGACCAGCTCACACACGAGATTGCCGTGCTCAGGCGCCTGCATTTCGGCAAGCGCGGCGAGCAACTCAACGTCGAGCAGATGAGCCTGCTCAATGAGGCGATCGACGCCGATCTGGCTGCACTCGAAATCGAGCTCGAGCAGCTACAGTCGAATACGGCGCCGGACAAGCAACGTCAGAAGCCAAAGCGCACGCCATTGCCGCCGGAGCTGCCGCGCACCGACATCCTCCATGAACCCGATGACAAGACGTGCTCCTGCGGTTGCCAGCGAGCGCGTATCGGTGAGGACATCAGCGAGAAGCTGGACTATACGCCGGGCGTGTTCACGGTCGAGCGGCACATTCGTGGCAAGTGGGCCTGCAAGGCGTGCGAAACGCTGATTCAGGCACCTGTTCCGCCTCATGTGATCGACAAGGGCATTCCCACCACCGGGCTGCTCGCGCAAGTGCTCGTCGCCAAGTATGGCGATCACTTGCCGCTGTACCGTCAGGAGCGCATCTTCGAACGCGCGGGTCTTGCAATTCCCCAATCAACGCTTGGCGAGTGGGTTGGTGTTTGCGGCGTGCGATTGCAGCCGCTGGTCGACGCGCTGCGCGACGAGCTTCTGCAACAGGGTGTGCTGCACGCCGATGAGACGCCGGTGCAAATGCTGGTTCCCGGTAAAGGAAAGACGCAGCGCGCCTATGTATGGGCATATGCCACCACGCAGTTCGCCGACGTGCGCGCAGTGGTCTATGAATTCGCGGATAGCCGTGCTGGCGAACATGCCCGCACGTTCCTCGGCAAATGGCGAGGCAAGCTGGTATGTGACGACTACAGCGCCTACAAAGCTGGATTCGAGCTGGGCATCACTGAAATCGGATGCGTTGCTCATGCAAGAAGGAAGTTCTTCGAACTGCACGCCAACCATAAGAGCCAGGTCGCCGAACAGGCGCTGAAGTACTTCGGTGCACTTTACGACGTCGAGCGCGACGTCGCGGAACTCAAGCCCGATCGAAGATGTGAGGTCCGCCTGGAGCGGGCGCGACCCATTGCCGACGCACTGCATGCCTGGATGAACGATCAGCGCAAACTGGTCTCCGAGGGATCGGCGATCGCCAGGGCACTCGACTACAGCCTCAAGCGATGGGACGCGCTTACACGCTACCTTGTCGATGGGCATGTGCCGATCGACAACAATTGGCTGGAAAATCAAATTCGTCCATGGGCCCTGGGAAGGGCGAACTGGCTCTTCACGGGCTCTTTGCGTGCGGGGCAACGTGCAGCCGCAATCATGAGCCTGATTCGATCAGCGCAGCTCAACGGCCATGATCCATACGTCTACCTCAAAGACGTGCTGAACCGCTTGCCAACGCATCGCGCCGACGACATCGCTCAGCTACTGCCTCATCGCTGGGCGCCGATCACCGCCTGATCGCCGGCGTGCACTCCCCGGGGTGCCATGGCCGGGCGCTTACG
>NZ_CYGY02000136.1 GCF_900007165.1 Paraburkholderia piptadeniae | reverse complement strand
AATCTGGCCTCGACATTAGTTGTAGCGGCCAGATGGTAATGTCCGCTTCTAGCCGCATAGAAATGTCCGCTTTTGATGCCGTCGTATGCTAGCCACCCGCCGTTTTCGGGCGCTCTAGACATCGATGGCTGTGACAGAACGGATAACAATGACGATGCGGGAACTGGACAGATTCAAGGTCATTCAGGACGTGATGGAGGGACGGCTCAAGCCATGGCGTGCCGCTGAACGTCTGGGTCTGACGACGCGGCAAATTCGACGGCTGGTGACCCGATACCGCGAGTCTGGCGCTCCAGGACTCGTCTCTCGCAAGCGCGGGATGCCCGGCAACCGGAGACTGGACAGCGAACTGGCTCAACGTGCTCTGGCCATTGTCCGTGAGCGCTACGCCGACTTCGGCCCGACGCTGGCGTGCGAGAAGCTGCGCGAATGTCACGGCGTCCGGCTCGCGAAGGAAACCGTGCGCAAGCTGATGATGGAAGCCGGGCTGTGGATACCGCGCCGACAGCGCCCGCCGAAGGTCTATCAGCCGCGGGCCCGGCGCGCGTGTCTGGGCGAGCTGGTGCAGATCGACGGCAGCGATCACCGATGGTTCGAGGAACGGGCGCCGGCCTGCACGCTGCTGGTGTACGTCGACGATGCGACGAGCCGGTTGATGGCATTGCATTTCACGCAGACCGAGTCGACGTTCAGTTATTTCGAGGCGACGCGCGCGTACATCGAGCGCCATGGCAAACCCGGCGCGCTCTATAGCGACAAGTACAGCGTGTTTCGCAAAACGGGCGCGAACAAGGATGGCAATAGCGTGACCCACTTTGGGCGCGCAATGTACGAGCTGAACATCGACACGTTTTGCGCGAACAGCAGTCCGGCCAAGGGGCGCGTGGAGCGCGCACATCTGACGCTGCAGGACCGTCTCGTGAAGGAATTGCGACTGCGTGGCATCAGCACGATCGCCGATGCCAATGCGTACGCCCCTGCCTTCATGGCGACCTATAACGCCCGTTTCGCAAAGCCACCGAAGAGCGATTTCGACGCGCACCGGCCGCTGCGTGCGGATGAGAGCCTTGAGCTGGTGATGACGTGGCGCGAGTCGCGCAAGGTGACCAGGTCGCTGACCGTGCAGTACGACCGGGTGATGTATCTGCTGGAGGACACGCCGGAGCACCGCAAGCTGATCGATCGATATATCGAGATCTGGGAGTACCCCGATGGGCGCATCGAACTCCGGGCGGACGGCCGCGTTCTGACGTGCAGGCAGTACGACCGGCTTGCCGAGATCGATCAGGGCGCGATCGTTGAACACAAGCGACTGGGCCATGTGCTTCAGGTCTCGCAGGCGATTCAGGCACAACGCGATAACAGCCGCATCGGTAAGGCACCTTCCCGGACTCATCTGGGCGCATCAACCAAAGTTCAAACGCGTTCGACCGGCAAGAAGAAACAACGTGAATTCAATCAGGCCGACGTTGAGCATGCAATCGTGGACCTTGCACAGCAAAGACCGGCACAACCGCAACCCCGCAAACCTGGCCGGCGGTCTGCAAGGGACAGGGGAACGGACGTAAGCGCCCTGCCCATTCAAACGCCATCCTTCGACACTGCGTGATCTTTAACCCGAAGTTCCAGTAGCAGAGGGACGAGTTTGTCCTTGTCCCATAGGCAGTTGGGGTGAAATCGGCGTTGCGGTTTCTGTCTACGGCCGGATTTGC
>NZ_CYGY02000202.1 GCF_900007165.1 Paraburkholderia piptadeniae | reverse complement strand
TTTCCGGAGCCACCTCTCTCGATACGGTTATACCGCTGATGCGGAGTAAGAGCGTCGACAGCCTTCAACCGAATCCCACCACATCGATCGCTCGCCTCCGGAGTCGAAACTTACATGGCGGATTTTCTGATGATGAATACGAGCAAAGAAATAGCAGCGCTTGAGAGCGTGCTTGCAAAAACGGTCGATGCGCTCGTCGCCTACCTGACGGACTGTCGGTTCAGTGAGTCGCAGTTGAACGTCGGAAACTTGGTGATGGCAGTAGAAGCGGTCTACGAACCGCATCCGCGGTTCTGGCGAGACCTCAGTCTAACGTGTGTCGCCGATGCAATAGCGCGCGTGTTCCCTGACTGGAAGCCCAATGGACGCCAAACCCCGCACGGCGGCAAGAGTCCGATGCGAGATATAGAAAAGGTGCTGGAACTCTACGCTTTTGACGAAGCTAACGCGGAAATGCTCCTCTCCCTGCCAAAGCATAAGCGCCCTGAAGACCGAACGTCAGCAGCCGATTGGATTTGCGCCGAATATCGTCGCAAGGGGCAGACGACGGAGTTGCTGTTCGCGCAAATGGACGGCAAACGATGCGGTGAGGCCGCGCTGGAGGTACTAAGGTGCGTAGAAAACGCGCGTGGTGGGAAGCCGTTCGAGAGAATCGGAACCGCCATCGCCCGCTGGTACCGCGAGTCAGTGATGAAACAGCGGACGGAAAAATCTGTCCCCTGACGTGCGAAAAACAGGACTGCGGCTATCGCAGTGTATGCCGGCCCAGAGCGGAATTCGTTTCCGATTTCGAGATTCGGCAACAAACGTACGCTAACGCCCGCTTGTGCCGCCAGCACCACCTGATCAAAGTTTCCATACAGCCGCATCGTGCCCCTAGCCACCAGTGCTATTACCGAACCTCAAATTTCTCTTAAAGTTTTTTGATTTTCATCCGTTAAGACGTTCACATCAAACAGTAACATTAATTTCCAAAAGCACAAGCGTCAATCGGAGTAGAAATGGCAATCGGACAGGCCGCTTTGCAAGCCCTGCAAAACGCAAGCACAGCCACAGCGTGGATCGGTGATTCGATCGGAGTTGTTGCGGCTCTTATAACACGCTTTACCGCAAATTTTCATGCGATGTGGGCATTCATCGGCATCCTTCTCCTAGCAATAGCCATGATGAACGTATGGCTGCTTAGTCGAGTAGGTCTATCACCTTCAACTACTCCGCCTGCCTTAGTCGGCTCGGTCGTCCTCGGGTCCATTGGTTCGCGACTCGTCGGAAACTGGTTGACCCTCAAAGCAAAATAAGCAAAAGGGTCGAGTGGCAATTCTATTGTTCAGGCCAAGCTCCTTGCCCAATCGGAGTTTCTTCCACTGTCAGGCGAGGCTTCCGGCTGATGCCGGATTTTCACTAAACGCGACTGCAATTAACTGAAAACTATCCACCAAGGGAGTAACCGATATGCCCATAAAATGTAACAACCCAGACATGCTGATTACATTTGTGAAGCAGAAGCATCCGCAGGCCGAATTCTCGAATCCAACTCATCTTCAGACAAAAATCAGTTTTCCTTGCGGTCTCGTTATGAATATCTTCAATACGGGCACGGTAAATTTCCAAGGCAACAGCCACGAAAATCGCATCGCAGCCGACCTCCTCAACGTTATCGACGCTATCAACAGATAACTGAGTCTGAACCGAGCGAACGGAGGGCTTGCGCGAGCAGGAATCAGATATCCTGCCCGCGAGAGTCACTAGCGATCGCTCACCATCACCGGACCGATCAAGCGGCAGTCGATTCAGCCGCGGCAGCGTTTGTCGACGCGGACGCTTGCGCCGGTGCTTCCGGCGTCGCGACCGACTTCTTCGCGGCAGCATTCCTCGCCGTCACCTTCTTCGTCGCGACTTTCTTCGCAGGCGGCTTCTTGGTCGCTGCAATGCTCTTTTTTGCAGCGACCTTCTTCGTAGCAACCTTCTTGGCCGCACCCTTTTTGGCAGCCGCCTTCTTCGCACCTACTTTCTTCGCGGCAGCTTTCTTGGCCGGCACCTTTTTCGCCGCCTTCGGCGCCACATCACCCTCGCCCGTGCCGCCGTCAATCAGAAATGCCGTGCGGTCTTTAGCGCCGGCAAGCCACGCCGGAGCAGGACCTCGGCCGCTCCACGTCGCCCCGGTCGCGGGGTCGCGATACTTCGGTGTCTGCGGCCCGCGAACGTAATTGCCGACCTTGGCGGCCGTCTTCGCGGTCGGCACCGGAGATCCCGATGCGCCATCTATTGCAAACTTACTACGGTCTTTCGCATTTGCAATCCACGTGGGAGCGCGACCATGCCCAGTCCAGGTAGCGCCACTCTTCGGGTCGCGATACTTTGCTACCGACACAGACGACTTGGCGGCAACCTTAACGCCCGGCTTGCGACCGCGCTTCTTCGAACCGCCGATATGCGCTTCGATGTCAGCCGTGGTCAAGCCATGCTTTTGCATAATGTCGCGAATCTTAGCGATTACCCCCGACGACTGTTGTACGGCCAGCGCTTCCGCCCGAGCCTGAAGCTTTGCAATCTGCGCCTGGACTTTCTCAAGTGTTGTCATTTATATTTCTCCTATAGTCAGTAATGGCGGCACTATGCCACATAACCGTGCAAATAGGCCATAGAGCGGCAGACCTCATCGACGATACTGAGACTAGATTGACGTTCGCAAGGCGCGGCGTTTGCGTTGGTTGGGCAGATCGCCAAAGCCGCGTAAACCGTATAAACGGGGAAATTTCATGGATGAGAGAAAGCGCGACAGCATGGTCGCCTATCTACGCCGCAGAATGGCAGAAGTCGGCATTGAACCCGACGATCTCGCAGCCGCGATTGCCGAAGACCAGCTTAAACAGAAAACTGCCCGATATCGCAGTGCGACCGGAGAAATCTGGTCGGGCGACGGGGAGATGCCTCAATGGCTCAAGCAGGCCATCAGTGCAGGGCAATCATTGGAACACTTCGCTGTCGAACACGCTGCGCCTGCGGCGCCGGCAATGACCGAGACGCGTACAAAGGTAGACTGGAGTCAGGACCCGTTTGCAGGCAGCAGACTTGCGGCCGCGCAGCCGTCACATCGCGACACTTGAATATGCGCACCCGTGGTCAGCTATTTGCCATCTTGTCGAACTAGTAATTAAGCTATTTCACGCTCAACCGAAATCGACTACATCGGACGGTCGACCAGCTGGGAGACCGCAAAATCCAGCTTGAAACTAGAACCATGACGTCTCGTTTCCCTCGCCCAATGCGCTTCTCTGCGACGGGGTCGAAAGGATGGAGTCGATGAAAGTGTGAGCTCGCTTTCCCCCGTACCGGAACGCTTCCTCTTCGCTGAGGAAATCGAACTTCTCCTGGAAACTTGTAACCTCGTGGCTTTCATCGCCAGCCGACGAAACGGTCCAAGATACGCGGAAACGCCGATACGCACCGCCCAGCGAATGAGACCGCGCCGGTGTGACGTGAACGTCGATGCTGTAACCGCGATACGTCGCGTAGGACACGGTAGGCATGGCTCCCCCTCACCGCAGAAACGCGGCGTCAACCGGTGCTTGCCAGCCACGTAAAGCACGCGAAATGCCCGAGCCATGTGGCTGTCACTGCAAGTACGACGCTGGCTTAAGATGGCCGAAGTGTCGAGACCAAGCCGGCGCGCTATGCTCCGATGAAAGTTCGTCGGAATGACCTTGCTGGATAACCAAAGGCGGCCGCCAGCGTGGGATTGTTGGCTGCCAATGAGGGCACTTCGTCTCAGACACCGACGCATATCCACGGACGCGGCAGCGTCAGAAACGTTCCACGATGGCCTCTTCCCGCACCTCAATGTCTCCACGACTATCGCGCTACCAGAAAAAGCGCGACTTCACAGTCACTCCAGAGCCTGGGACGTCCCCTGCCAGCGAGTTGCGTGGAAAGGGGGACCTCGGCTTCGTCGTACAGAAGCACTGGGCGAGCCGATTGCACTACGATTTTCGTCTTGAGCATGATGGGGTACTCCTCTCTTGGGCCGTTCCCAAAGGCCCGTGCTATGACCCGAAAGAGAAACGGATGGCGGTGCATGTGGAGGACCATCCCGTCGAGTATGCAGCCTTTGAAGGAACAATTCCGCCGAAACAGTATGGCGCCGGCACCGTCATCGTATGGGACCGTGGAATCTGGGAACCGATCGGCGACGTCAGCAAAGGCATCGAGGCCGGCAAACTTGTCTTTCGGCTCCATGGCGAAAAGCTCGCGGGACTGTGGGAGCTGGTACGCATATCAAAGCCAGTTGACAAGCAAGACCAGTGGATGCTTTTCAAGAAACGAGATGAATGGGCTCGTCCTCTGGCAGAGTACGACGTCATTAAGGCGCTACCAGATAGTGTGATCTCGAAACCGCTCGGCCTCGCGGAAGATCGCGAGCCAAGGTCGGCCAGGCCGCGACGCGGCGCTGAACCGGAGGTCGACCTGTCCTCTGCAGTGCGATCACCCCTGCCAGCGAAGCTTGAGCCGCAACTTGCGACGCTTGCGACTTCGCTGCCGACGAGCGGCGACTGGATAATCGAAAACAAACTGGACGGGTACCGCCTGCTAACTCGCATCGACAAAGGACGCGTGCGACTTTACACGCGAGGCGGCCACGACTGGACAGCCAAATTCCCGGCGCTCGTCGCCGAGATTGGCGCTCTGCCGCTCTCGAGTGGGTGGTTCGATGGCGAGATAGCTGTGCTTAAAGACGGCTTGCCGAATTTTTCCTCACTCCAGGATGCGATTGACGACGCGCGGGCCAATGAAGACATCGTCTATTTCCTGTTCGACCTGATGTATCTCGACGGAAACGACCTGAGAAAAGTACCACTTTGGGCGAGGCGTGCGCGGCTCAAGAGCCTCCTCGAGAACTCAGGCGAGCGATTGCGGTTCAGCCCGGACTTTGATGCACCGCCGGCACAAGTTTTCGAAGCTGCCGCCGGTCTGGGATTGGAAGGCCTCATGCTTAAGCGGCGTGCCGCGCCGTATGAATCAGGACGTACTCAGTCGTGGTTGAAAGCAAAAGCGCGACTGCGCCAGGAACTGGTTATCTGCGGATTCACCGCACGCGGCGGCAAATCCGGCGAAGTGGGCAGCCTCCTGCTCGGCTACTACGTCAGAGACAAGCTTCATGATGCAGGTAGCGTCGGCACCGGCTGGGACTCACGAACTGCACATGACCTTTGGCACCGTCTCATTCCACTGGAAGTTGGATCGGGACCGTTTGATGTGCAGGTCAAGAAACAGCGACGATGGGGCAGACGCGCGCCGCGTAGCGAGCGCTGGGTTCGACCCGTGCTGGTTGCCGAGATCGAATTCTCCGAGTGGACGGCAGATGGTGCCATTCGGCAGGCGTCGTTCAAGGGATTACGCCTCGACAAACCCGCTGCCAGCATTGTTCGAGAGGGAGGCAAAACGCAGGCACCCGAGCGACTGCCGCAGCTGAAAATTACTCACCCGGAACGAATCGTCGACCCTTCGACCGGCATTACGAAAGCCGACCTCGTTCGCTATTACGCGAGCGTCGCCAAGTGGATGCTGCCTCATCTCAAGGACAGACCCGTGGCAATGGTCCGTGCGCCCTCCGGTATCGCGGGCGGTGAACTGTTTTTCCAGAAACACGCCGAGCGAACAGGCATGCCAGGACTCACCGCCCACGACCGCGACCTTTGGCCCAAGCATCCGCCATTGCTGAGTGTCGATACGGTAGACGCGCTGCTCTCAGCTGCGCAAATGAATGTCGTCGAGTTTCACACATGGAACTCTACGGTCCGCAAACTCACCCAGCCTGACCGTGTCATCCTCGACCTAGACCCTGGCGAAGGAGTGAAGTGGGCTCACGTTCGGGAGGCCGCACTTCTCGTTCGAGTGCTCCTGTCGGAACTGGGATTGCGCGCCTGGCTGAAGACGAGCGGCGGGAAAGGTCTTCACGTTGTCGTGCCACTGACGTCGCGGTTGGAATACAGCGCGGTCAAGTCCTTCTCTCAGGCTTTCGTCCGGCATCTGGCGAAGACGATTCCAGAACGCTTTTCGGCAGTATCTGGCCCCTCAAATCGCCTTGGCAAGGTCTACGTCGACTACTTGCGCAATGGCAAGGGACAGACGACCGCCGCGGCGTTTTCGGCGCGCGCACGGCCCGGGATGGGCGTATCGATGCCGGTTTCATGGGAACAGCTCAGCGACCTCAAAAGCGGCGCGCAGTGGAACGTTCAGACGGCACGCGAATACCTAAGCTTCCAGTCGGAGGATCCGTGGGCGGACTACTGGTCGTGTGGGCAGTCGCTAGCCGCGGCTATCAAGGGTCTACGGTAAAGGGGCAGTTGCGACCGTGGCAGCCAGCGAGGTACCTCACGCGGCGCACGACCATCCGCCAATTGACGAGAGCGGCCCCGTTACGAGATACTGTATATTCATAAGGGCTATCCACTTA
>NZ_CYGY02000134.1:4152-16908 GCF_900007165.1 Paraburkholderia piptadeniae | reverse complement strand
CCTTCTCACCAGTCGCAACGGATCGAAAGTCAGACTCGCCGTGGTCATGGAGATGAGTGGCTTCAACATCGCCGATCGGCTACATGGCAAGAAGCGCATGGACAGTGTCGAAACAAACCGGTTCACGAAGCGCCTGGGATTGCCAGTTGGCTGGTTAGACAGTCCACGCACGGAAGCCGAGATTCCAGAGTCAGTGTCGCGTATGCTTGCGCCTGCTCCGCGCGGTCGCGCATCCGCTCAACAACATGAGTCGCCTGCGCCAGCAACGAACGATGGCGTACAAGGGAAACTCGTCGACGGGAAGGTGCGCACGAGGCGCGAGCGTGCGACCGCCCTCGATGCATCGGAAAGCCCCGCACCTGTTTCGGCGGACGCCGCGGAAGACAGGGTGGCGATCGTCGTCAGCCCGCGAGCTGATGTCAATGATTCCCCCGACGACCTTGCCAGCCGTTCATTGGACGAAAATGATGAAGCGGTCCCGGCCGCCATAGCTGCACCCTCCGGGTCGCTGCCTGAATCGTTGCCCGTCTCCGCGCATCCGCAGCAAAGTCCGGCTCCACTCCCCTTCACTATCGTGACCAGCCTGGACAATCTCCACGGCATTGCACCGATAGCAGAAGCATTGATCAAGACGCTGGCGGGTAAGGCACGCACGGGTCGACTGGACGAATTGAAAGCCCTGGAACTTTTACAGCAAGCGGTCCTGTTGTAAGTCACTGGCGGCGTCGATCGACCGATCCGTCGTCAGCGCCAGTTCGTCTGGATTGACGCCGGGTTGCATGAGGCCCCAGTGAGATGGGAAATCGCCGTCACCGTGACTCACGAATTTGCACCAACACCCGATGATGCAGCCACGGACGCCGGGAACGACACCTTTTGCGGGGGACGTTGGAGCCGTCCACGTTCAACAGGCGCCAGCGGCTCGACGTTTGCCTGTTATCTGTCTGGTGTTCTCCGTCACGTCATGTTGCCCGCCAGCGGTTTTTATGTCAAATGCGGGCGTTCAACCTGCCGCCCCCTCTGCAAGGCGAACTGGACAGCTTCGGCCAAAGCAGCCGCTGGCGCGACCATCCGCCAACGGCGGCTATGATGAGCTTTGCTGACGTCTGCCAGCGACTAGATCGAATGGCAGTTTTGCTTCCGTTGTGAGGCCAGCAAGCGACCCTGAACGGTGTGTCGCATTTCTCGAAATCGGTCACTGAGACAGCGCTTCCACCTCCGGTGGCCATGACTGCCCAAATCCTAGGCGCCCTCCTCTGAAACCCCATGGTTTTTAACGCTCCCTACGCGAATTGACGCTTTTATTGCGATCCAAAGGTATATAAAAGTGACAACGCGCTCGATCCTTCCCGCGCCACTGCTACATCGGGGTGTTGACAGTTATATTGCGTACTACGCCTCTCGCCGGATGTCGCCCAACCAATTCAGAAAGAATGCCGCCGGTGCGCCGCTCAAAATGGTCAACCATACTTTGCTCGGCTTGGGCCGCGTCGCCAGCCTCCATCGCTAATGTGAACCGCCGAGGAAGGCTCATTGGCATGGCGGGGTCGAGATACCATCCATTCCGGCTCATCTCCAGAAGCGCCGGGCGGACATTTTCTGGATACGACTCTCCAGCGGCCGACACGGCGTCGACACTGCGGGAGATTGCCTCAAGCGGCCCAATCTGCATCTTCTGCAGTTGGCCGAGCAAACGCCCCACGACCCTATCGACGTGAACGTCACCGCACTTTTTGTCTTCGTCGGCGAAGCAGGATAAGCAAACGCGGTTCATTTTCAAGGGGATGCAGATTGTTGAGATTTGGGAGCGCTTCCGTTGCATAAAATGCGAGGTGCGAATTGTATCCAACGCAACGGGCATCGCGTCGTCGGCCCACACGAACGCAGGTCGTCAGCGGTTCGTTGACCGCCTGAACGCCACGGAAGGACGATTAAATCTCCATATCGGTCGGCAGAGGAGACCACGATTTCGCTCGCGATACTGTGTATGGCGCCACCTTCCTGGTCATTTTGGCAGCGATACCTAGTTGAGCCCACTACTTCAGCAGCCTGCTAGACTAGGGCTTGTGGGTCAGGTCAATCCGGTAGAGATGCCAGCGGCGCACCTTCGATGAGCGGCCCTTGACGCGGATGGGGTGGTCGTAGAGCAAGCTGGCCTGCTGATAGCTGGAATGGTCGACTAGGAACATGGCAGCCGCGATGCCGTGCGGCTTGGTGCCGAGCGGAGCGACCGTGGTGTGCGGGTTCTCGTCGTGCCCTTCGGCATGGATCTGCGTCAGCAGGTCGTAGGCACCGCTGACGCTAGACGCCGAGCAGTAGCGAACCGGGTGGAACTGATGTGCATCCAGCGTGTCCACGTTGTTCGCCAGCGCATTCTGCTCCCACCCGGGCGAGTACCCAGGAACGCCCACCACCGCAAACTTCCGCCAGGCCGCCATCTCGGGGTCTTGCTCGAAGATGCCTGCCAGCCGTGAGGACTCGTAGCCGAGCATGGCCACCAGGCGCACGTTGCGATCGGCCAACTGCGCCTGCATCGGCAAGAAAGGTGGCACGCCCGCCACGCGGTGACTGTCGCTGAGGGAAAAGTCGCGCGACCAGGAGGATTCCAGGAAGGTGTCTTTCTCGTAGTCCTTGGGTTCGACGTACAAACAGTCGACGCTGTCTAGGTTGGCGTCCCGTGCAGCGCGCAAGAACTGCAGCACCTCGACCATGCCCAGCGTGGTGGTCTCCAAAACCAGCGAACGAGCCTTGCCAACCAGCTTGGCCAATTCTTTTGGACCCAGCAGGTGGGCGCCCACCCGCAGTCGGTGGGGCTGCTCGACGGTGAACTCAGCCTGGTGCGACTCCTTGGCGGCCGAGTTGACCAACGCGATGGCCACCCTGGAACGCTCGTCGAGGTCAGCGCCGACGAAGGCGAGGTCCCAGCGGAACTCGCCAAACTGGTGCTGCTCGTCCGTCGAAGAGTAGGTTCTGACTCTCACGCTTTGCCTTGATCAAAAAGGGAAAGCTGCTCGCCCTCATCGAGCTTCCAGGTCTTCTGATAGCCCTTGACGAGCATATTCATCTCGTCGCGACTGCCAACCAGTAGCCGCGTGGCGTCGTCAGCCTTGATGTCGAGCTTTCTGCCTTTGTTGTACGAGATTCCGAAGTGAGGTGCAAAAATGGGATTCAGTACGAAATCTGCATAGGAGAGCTTGGTGTCTTTAACCTTGGTCTCCTTTACCTCGAAGAGTACCGACCATTTAATGCACTCGGACAATATCGTGCTGGCCTCCTCACTCAGTTCTCCGCTGGAAACCGAGAAATGCGTTCGCTCTGCTTCACTTTGCGACGGCCTCGCATGTGATAGCCTGAAAATTTGGCCCAGCGTGTTGACCACGTGGAATAGCCGGTTGCCATATTGACCTGAGCCTTGGGTCTCCTTCATAAAAACCGCGCTGGCCGCCCGCGCTGCTGCAGCCTGCAGCTCGGGCTCGATGGGCATGATATCTCCCTCCGCCGTCAGCTCGACATCTAGCATCGCCAAGTGGCAAAGTTCAAGAAAATGGCGAGCATTTTCCCTAGAAATACTAAGGAAAGAATCAAAACCTGCATAAAGGATGCAAGGCTTTTGCTGCGGTAGATACAGGTAGTACAGACAGCCTTGGAAATAGGTATGTGACCAGTCGGCAGTTTTGAACTTCGACGCCTCGCCCAACGCGGCCTTCTCCTGTTCGATCAGCACCATCTTTGGGTCCTTACCTTGATGCAGCAAGGCGCCCGTGCAGACGGATTCGATCGGCACGTCATCGCGCAGGAACAAGTCGGCCCTCAAAGAGTCTTCCGCTCGGCCCAAGACCTCATCTAACTGTTGTTTGAGCTTGTTCCGAAGTCCGCCTTCCTTGAGAACAGATCGAGCGGCTTCGACGCCTCTTCTGCTTGGCAGGATACGACGCGCCGCGTCCACGGTGGCGCGCCTGTAGTCCTCATCCTCTCGACGCTGAGCTAGGTCGGACGGCGAGCACAGCAACTCCGTCGAGATTGCATCGGGGCCAACCTTGAAGCCCTTCTTACGCAGCCTGAAACAGAACAACTCGGCCGCGAAGAGCTGGAAGTCCGCTTCCAAGTGGGCTTCCACGTCAAAAACATTGAAGTCGTGGCTCTGTTGAATCCGTTCTTCACTCAAGGTCTCCCGTGTCGCCATGCCGTTTCTCTTGGTGGCGACGTGAAATACAAGCGGATCTCCCGAATGCTTCAGATACGTGTTAATGATCCGCATCTGATAGGGCAGCAGATTTTCGTATTCGTCCAGAAAAACAAAGAATACGGTGCTACCTAATTGCGGCACCTGCACGCGAATGTCATCGATGAATGCAAGGATGACTTGCTTAAGTGGGAGAAACCTCGGCTTGGCTTCGTCCTCGGGGTTGTTCAGCCACATGGCCAACTGATTGCGCATCCGCTTCACATGAGCAAGCAGCGCTGACGGCTCTACCGGCGCATCGCCGATAAAGTCGGTAAAGCTCGTCAGCTTGACATGCTGGACCTCGTTGAACTCGGCAATGCGATTTGGCAGGGTCAGCGCTTTGAGCGTGGACAGCAGCTCGCCGACAATGATCAGGCACAAGTCATGTTCAAAAGCTTTCTGCCAATCCCCTTCTTCTAGTGCATCCCCCTGGAAAGCGCGGAGGTATCGCGTATCAGCTCGCAGATATAGACCAAGCTGCTTTGGAAGCGTGTCTTTGGTGATTTTCCGCTTGGGACTCAACTGGGTCGCGTGGGACAGATATCGTAACAGGGTCGTCTTTCCGCACCCGCGGCCGCCTTCAAAAACGATGGGCTTACGGATTTCGTCCAGCGACAGTTTGTCAAAATACAGCGGCACTACGAACTCGCCCCAGAGATCGAGTTCCCCCTCCTCGGAGCGGTTCTTCGCGAATGCCTGCGCGGCAGCAAGTTTGTTCATCGATTCACCAACGGGGTCCAATCTTCACTGGCGTACCAGTAGATCGGTAGGGTGTTGTTGGGGGTTCCATGGTCGAAGGCGTAGGTCAGCCCCTGCTCCTCGAAACCGTACGGGCCGATATTCTTCCCTCCGAGGCTGACCTCTTTGGCGATGGCGTCGTAGTCCGCCTTGAGTCGCTCCTCGATCCCGTTCAGCTTGATCCGTGCCAGGCGCTCACCGCCAAAAAAGCCGTGCTGCGGCGTAAGGATCTCACCGGCGATGAATTCGACTCGGGAAAACTCATCCTGGACCTTCTTGATGCCACACGAGTGTGCAGCGATCGTGAGGTACACGATCCGGCATTCGGGCCGTGCGCGCATGACCTCTTCAAAGCCGGTCAGTGTGACAAAGTCGGAGAACTGCTTGCCGCTACCGCAAAAGTCATCCACCAGCACCACAGTGTGGACACTGTTGGGCATCTCTGCCAAGGACTGCGGCCACAGCATCCACTTATCTTGGATTCGCAGCGACTTGGCTAGGCGACGCAGCACGTAAGTGCCCGACTTCGTCGGCGGTTGGTCCAGCCGAATGACCGGCGCAAACCGGATCCCAGGGTCGACGTGCCGTCTGCTCAGGGCCTCGACGACCTCGCCGTCCCATTTGGCTGCCGGGGTCAGCATGGCCGGGCTGCACAAAGCCGCCTTCAGCAACGCTTCGACTTGTCCCTTGCCCCTAAAGATGAAGTTGTCCAGCAGGCACGCACCGAGCAGCTCCTTTTGCCGGGCCACGAACTGGTTGAACCAACTTTCGAAGCGTCCATGGTCCATGCCCTCCCAGGCTCCACAACGGATCAGCTTTTGCACACGCGCCTTGGTGCCGTCAATGAAGAGCCGCTCGTCTCTTTCCATGCTCCTCCCCGAGCAACGTGGGATGTTCTTGCCCACCCCCAACGGACTAGCCTAGCACAGCGGGCAGCGCTAAAGCTCGACAGCCCGGATTGCTTTGATGATCGCGTCGGCAGACATGGTCGGCGACGTCCTCGTGTTCTTCAAGCAGTAAATTCGGAAGCCATTGGGTTCTCACCACGACCTCGATTCCCTTACGTCCCATGATCGCCTGCTGTCCGAGCAGATTCGATCATAGAACATCGTGAACTCATGCAAAGTTACTTCTGGGGCAGAACGATGGAGGCGCGGGCGGGTCTCCGGCGCAGCGCTGGCGCTCTAGCCTAGGCCGGTGGAAGCCGCGAACAAAGGCATCTTCAGCAGTTCCTGCTTGGTGACGACCGAGACGCAGACACCCTTGGTCACGCTGGCCAGCCAGGCGGGGAACGCAGGGTGCATGAATGACTCGATCACCTGCCGTCGAACCGACTCTGGAGCGCGAATGCGTAGCACATGGTCGGTGATGGGGGCGACCCCTCGTTTGACCTCCACGGGCTCCCAGCGCACGCGCGTGCCCGTTCGGCTCAAGAGGATGTCACCCGCCTCGGCCAGCACATCCGCGTCGTCGAAGTCATCGACCGACAGCGGATGCAGCTCGATGCTCGGGCCCGACACGCGGCACAGGTCCGTCGTGTGCAGTACCGCACGCTTCATGCGGTTGGCATCCGCCTTGCAATAGCGGCCACGCGTCACGTCCACGCCGCATTCGCCAAGCGTCGGAGCGCCGGTGAGGCGCAACCCCGCGGCGCTCCAGTACCGCGCATCCAACCGGTCATCATCGGCGACGGACCCGCTGTGAAGAACGGTCTTGCCTTCCATGGGGCTGTAGCGGCTGATCTCGACGTTCGTCGTCGAGCTCAAGGCCGTGTCGATGATCAGCAGCACCGTTGATGCCTCGGTGTCGCGAAACCGCGTGCCTTCGATAGAGATGACCTTGACGACGCCGTACTGGGCCAGCAGCGCGCGGCGGTACGGGCCGTAGAGCACGCCCGACGCGAACGGCGACGGCATCAGCATGGCGACCAGGCCTTGACGCTTGCGCGCCTCGACCAAGGCTCTGGCGAGGAATGCCATCTCCAAGCGCCGGACGCCGTGCCGCGACTCCACGCCTACGAAGGCGGCATCGAGCCATGCGCGATTCTCGTTCGTGGCCCTAGTCGACAGGAACGGAGGGTTGCCGACGACAGCTATCCGCCGGCGCGGCACCTGTCGGAGTGCGGGGAAGCGCGTCGATAGTCCATCGCCGAGACGAAGGCGCAGGCGGCCGTCGGCGGCCTTGGCGCGGATGATCCGCAACTCGTCGCAGTCAATGCCGTGCAGGCTGGCCTGCCGCCATCGGCGCGCGATGGCCAGCAACAGGGCGCCGTCGCCCACCGCCAGATCCACGGCCGAAGTGATGGGCCCACGCAGCTCGCTAGCGATGAGCTTGGCCACTGGCTCCGGGGTCATGTGTTGACCCAGCGTGTCTTTGAACTTGTCGGCTCTACCCATATTTTGATATTATCACCAATATGCCACGTACGCAACGATCCCCGACTGTGTCACAAGCTGTCTCCAAGCGACTCGTCGCTGTGATGGATGAACTGGACCTGTCGATGTCTGCCGCTTCGCGGGCCCTCAACTATAAGAACTCGTCGACGATGCATGCTGTGCGTGCCGGAAAGGTGTTGCCGGACATCTCCCGGCTGACAATGCTCGCCAAGAAGCATGCCGTCAACCTGCACTGGTTGATTACGGGCGAAGGCGAGCGGTACTTCTCCGCAGGGCTGCCTGCCTCCGCTTCGCAATCGAAAATTGATGTTGATATTATCAATAAGGCTCTCCAGTTATCCGAGGCGAAGAAGCGCGCGCTGCTCGTCCTGCTTGAGGCGCAGTAGTGTGTGAGCGGTGCCGAGATTCGCGTCATGCACTTGGATCGAGGCTGACGAGCGCAAACGGGCGTTGGCAACTCCAAACTCCCGTCCGCTATTCATCGGGCGTAGCAACGTCTCAAACCACGCTGGCCAATGCGGCATGTCGCGTTTGAGGTCACTATACCGCACAGCCTTGGCCTCCGGCAGGAGGATCGTTGTGCAGGTCGAGTCCTTGCTAAGGTCACTTCCGAGGGGAAAGGTCAGAGCTGACACAAACCTACAGGTATTCCATGCGCCGCTACGCCCCGTTATTCGCCTATGCAGCCAACGCTCTGTTTCAAAGCGTAAGCGGCGCGGTGGCGAGATGAGCTGCCGACGCGTCAGCCGCTATACGGCGAGCTCACGTTTTTTCCGAAAATGTGTGTCTCGATGACATTATTAAGATAAGTTTTCTTATTTAGAGTCGATGTCGCTTGGCGGACACTGACCATCCACATCGAGCAGAAGTCGAACCCATATGTGGCGTACGTTCAGGCGTCGAGAAGTCACGGCACGATGCGGGGCAGCGGAACGACCTCGGTCGGTGCGGATATACTTTGGGCCATCACACTCCGCAACTGATCTCATGAAAGGAATTAAAATCGCCGACGGTGAAGCCAGGGATCGCCTGATCATCTGGATCCGCCGTCGCATGGAAGAATTTGGTATCTCGATCGAAGCATTGGCCGCTTCGATTAAGCACGACGAGGCGCACCCGCCTCTATACCGCGATGCACGGGGACATGAGTGGAACGGGGTCGGCGACATGCCCGACTGGCTGCTCGCCGCGAAAAACGCCGGCGTTAGTCCTGAATTCTTCCGGATCGAAACAAGGCCGAGCGCATCGACGCCAATTGCAACGCAACCCACAGTAGCTCAGGCAACCGTCGATCCTCGCCAGCTCGATCTTTTCAACGCAACGTGATCGCCACGCTCCGCAGTGCATCTGGGTATTCAGCACCACCGGGACTGACAGGGTGTGCTACGACATATCTGCCGGGTCGTTCTCAGGAACAGGCGAACTCGCGGTTCCTGCAAGAAACTGCCTGAGACGTTTCTCCGCGTGAATGACCTTGTGGAGCGGTGCGCTCGCGAGTTGCGAATCGTGTAGCGCGAGGAGGCGCTCGAAAACAGAAACAGTATCCTCCGCGAGCACCCATTCATCCGACACGTGCGCTAGTTCCAGCGCAGCCTCCACAGCATATTCCGCTGTCTTGAAGCTCCCGACGGGTTCCTTCCCGTAACCTTCCTGCTGAAGAAACCACGCCATATATACGGTCCTCATCAGTTCGTTAAACAGATGCCGGTTCCCGTGACCATCCCTGCAGGCGACGAGAGCAAGATGAGAAGACAGTGACTGTTCGCGCACAGACGCCTCTGCCATCGGCAATAACATTGCCTTCGTGAGGTGCTTCCGGGATCCGGAAGCACTGGTCCCGCGTCGCTTTGAACTCATTTCGTGTATCAATGCAAGTGTCACTGCAGTCATTCTAGCGAAATAATTCTATCGCGCCGGCAAATGCAGGCTTGCATTCACATGCGAAAATGTACTGCTCGCGCAGGTAGTATCCGCGCCTCGAATATTCATCGATCGAGAGCGTGACGCGAGCATATCGGCGTCAGACTGTGTCGCTCAGTATTCGAAACCGGCATGTCACATCGCACCTCTCCAGGAGAACAGGCGGATGACGAAGACAATCAGGTACGGCCTGTTCTTTCTGGCAATGGGATCGCCCGCGTTTGCCGGCGCGCGCTACGTTGAAGTATGGAATCCACCCGAAGCGCACAGTGCAATGCAGTCGCGACAATCCATCTACAAGACGCCGAAGCATCGACGCGCGGGTGTCCGCATTGCGCACCACGGGTTGCGTCACCGGGTCGTCGCGGCGGCGCCAGGCCCGAAAGCATCCGTCACGGCCGTCGAGCACCGCGCTCATGAGCCGCGGTATGAAGAAATTCCGCGCCAGATGACACCTGAGGGCAATGTGCTTCGCGTCGATGGACGTCGCGCACGGGCTGAGGTCGAACGCTGATGCGAAGCGAAAAACACAAGGGCTACACGCTCTGGGGACATGCCATCCTCCAGCAGAAGGAAAGTTCACAGCGCGAACGCTACGCTGCCAGCGGCACGATCACGCTGGACAACAAGGTCGTTGAAGCTTCGGGTGTACTCGGCGAGTTCGGCACGGAAGACGAGGCAGAGCTGGCCGGGCTCAGATGGGCGCGCGCATGGGTGGATAGTTTCAACTGATGTGCCGCCCGTCGTCCCGTCGCCCTTCTCATAGACGCCGTCATCCTTGACGGGATCCCCGAGCAGGAACCAGCAGTGCTTCTAACGATGCTGTCACGGAAACGCGATTATGCACGGCAGAATAGCAGCCCCTGAGCTCACCCTGCCCGCTCGCCGGCGCGACGGGTACGCCGATCATGCGGTATGAGAGCTCGATGTGCGCCGTATCCAGCTACCCGTCCGCGTAGCGCTCATATCGCGTCTCGCGCTCGACGAGCAATCGGGCGATCACGCGACGATCCGTTTTGTTGCGATCCATGACCTCGAGAACGAGCACACGGGGCTTCTTTCCCGGACCTTCATTGATTTCCAGTGTCGGTAACATTCCCGCTCCAGCGACAGGTCATCTGATTGCTGCAACGATAGCGCAGAAGTCGTCCACCTGGATCCGGCCCATGTTGAATTCCCGAATGCCTTTCGCGTCGCGCAGCGCGATCGCCGCACGGTTCAGGCTATCGCGTAACTGCTCCGCATCACGCATCCCTGGCAAACGCCAGTGCGGGTTGTTCGAGTCGCTGGTCAGCGCGATCACGATGCCGATCCCGAACGGTCGCTGCCACCACGGATGCAGCGACGTCACATCCTGGATGCGGAAGAGCTCAAGGCTCTCGACCCGCCGGCTGAAAATGCCCTGACGGCAGGTAATTCGCGCGGCGTCGATGATGATTTCCGTGCAGGCGTTCGCAGGTACGCGAGCACGACACTCGCCGCTATGACCACCAACGCAATCAGGAGCGCATACCACGGCACGGGCCAACGGGTTGCCGCGTACAGAAAGGCGGCGAATACGATGATCGCGCCAACGACGCCTTTGAGATACGCAGGCAGATTCACGACCTGCGACGGCGTACCGCTGAAAATGATCTCTTCGACGACAGTCACAGCACGTTCGCGGTTCACGGTTGCAAGCCGGGGCATTCGATTCCTCTTGGGTGGATGGTTCATTGTTCGACGTCGGGTCCGCTGGCGGGCCCGCTCTCCTGACCGGTAGTGGGACCGCTAGCGGAACCGGGATCGGACACATCGGGATCATTAGGCAGCTGGGTGTCCCCATTTGGGGTGGGCGGATCGCGACCGACAGGTAGTTGCGTTTCACGTACTGTCTTGCGTAGCTCGTCACGCTCCCAGGCGTCGCGCTCGCGCTGCCCCGCCCGGCGTTCATCTGCTTCGGCATCGAGCTCGGCAAGTCGGATCTGGCGGATGTGCTCCAGCTCCGGCTGTTCAAACACGATACGCATGCGGGTGTCAGCGGCCACCCGTGCCGCTGCCGCCTGGAAAGCCTCGGGACCGGACAGCGATAGCGTGGCGCCGAACTTCTGCTGCGCGAAACGCAGCGCGATCTCGATTGCTTCGCGTTCGCTATCCCATAACCGCAACGTGCGCCCCTCGTCGACGAGGAACGCCGCGCCATCCTTGTGGTAGTCAACCTCACCGGTCGGCCGCACCTCGTACGTGATTGACGGTCCGTGGTAGATCAGTTCGTTGTGGTCAGCGTGAGGCCTTGGCCCTGGACCGGGCAAGGGTCCATTGAAGGTCAGAATGTTTTCGTCGTCCGCACGCCGGAGCAGCTGGAGGACCTGCTGCATGCGTCGCAGTTCACGTAGCGCCCGTGTGTCACCAGCCTGCGCGCGCTCCTGCAGAAAATCCCGGTACTGGTCGGTGACTGGTTGCCGCCCTGCACCTTTGAGCGCGTCACGTTCCTTTGCGATACGATCGCGTAGCGCAGCCTCGGACTCAAGGCGCGTCACGCGTGCGGCTGACAGTTGATCTCGCCGCTCGAGTGCAGACAGATCCCTGCGATCCGTCAAGGTGCTGCGAGCCTTGTAGAAGACTGCCTTGATCGCACCACGCTGGTTCTTCTCGCGCTGGGTCTGCTCATCCCACGCGCGGCGCAGCCCGTCGCGATACGCGGTACGCCACTGCTGGAATTCAACCCACAGGTCACGCTCAGGCGTATGACGCGGCGCATGCCCGGGGCTGCGTCCGGTCTGCGCACGATACGTGCCGCGTAACAGTTGTGCGGCCTCCGCCCAGGAGAGACTCATCTCTTTGGTCAGGAAGTCGGACACGTTCAGATTGCGTGCACCGGCGCGGATACGGTCACCTCCGTCGGCGCCCTTGCCGATGCTGTACTTGTCAACGATCAGCCCATGCGAATGCGCCAGTGCGGCGAGCAACCGGCTCGCATCAAGTGTCGCCCGGATCTCCGCAAACTTCGTGCGCTCGCTTCGGGTACTGCGCGACTCCACGAGGTCCCGTGCAAACTGGTCGCGAACGGTATCGGCTTTCCGGCCGGTCGATGGCCTCGCGCGCGAGTTGAAGGTGGCGGCGATCTCATTGACCTCGCGCGCTGCTAGATCAAAGGGAAGCGACCCGACCGCATCCAGTGATGGGACATCCGTGAGATGGCGGATGGAGTCGTTCGGACCGAAATCCTTCGGCACCTGTCCACCGCCGAAGGCAGGATTCAGCCCGAACGGCTCACCCGGTTGTCCGCGATCGTCAAACGGTCCACCGGCCCGCATGAATTTGTCAGCGGCCGTTGCCGTCAGCTGCGCCCGACCCGCATCGTCCGCCGTGTCCCACACGCCGTACATGCGCGCGGTGATTACGTCGAGCAGCGACGGATTGCCTGGGGCTAACCGGCCTCTTCCCGCTCGCTCGCGATCGCCAGTCCATCGCAATTCGTCAATTCGGTCGGCTTGG
>NZ_CYGY02000134.1:0-4142 GCF_900007165.1 Paraburkholderia piptadeniae | reverse complement strand
GCGGCCGGGCACACCTCGCATACCGTGTGCGGATCGGGACGACGGGCCGGGTCGATCGAGGCGAGCGTCAAGGTCGTGATCCGCTCCCCTTCTCCACTTTCGCCACGGGTCCCTGCGTTCGTGTTCCGCGAGCGGCCCGCGCCACTGCGGGTCCCGCCCGTGTTGCCACCGCCGCTCCCAATCTCGCCAGTCTCCTGGTCCACCACTGCTTCGTCCTGTCCGCTCATCAAGTCCTCCTGCTGCGTCATAGAACCGCTGTTCGCGATGCTCGAGAATGCGCCGCTGCTCAGTCGGCGACGCGGCCTGATACGTCTTGTAGAAGCTGCTACCGCTATTGAGATACTTGATCTCCCGTGCGCGCGTGTCAGTCCACTCATACAGCGCATCGAGATAGTGCTGCTGCGTCGCACGCGGTACGCCCGGTTCGATGTACTCGGCATGCACGTTCCGGTCGAGCGCGTCACGCTTGCCGTCAGAACCGAGTTCGATGAATTCGCGCGAAAACACGAATTCCCTGAGATTGACGCCCTTCGCCGCACCGGGCGGCTTGACGTTTTCGTACTCACCGTCGCGACCCGCGTTGCGGGTGCGTGTTGCGCCGAACTCGTTGAGCATCGCCCGGAAATCTTCATAACGGGTGATGTCACGCGACATCAGCGCCTCGAGGATCGTGGCCTTCAGCTCGCGGTTCATCGGCTCGAATACGTCGCCCTTGTACCGGCTGATCATTTCCGACGCATCGGTGAACTGCACACGGCGGTTATCTTTCGGACTCGCCAGTCCGTATTTCGCGTTGATATGTTCCTGGAATGCTTCGAGGAACCGGTGATGCCGGTCGACCTTGCCGAACGGCTCCAGCCGATGCCCGGTCAGCAGGTTCACTTCAGGGATCACGACATGAAGATGTACCTTGCGTTCAACCAGCTCGCCACTGCGCCGGTCAGCGTAGCTCTTGAGCCGTGGAACATGCGCTTCCGCATAGAAGTTGTATTCGTCGGGCCGGTAAGCAACAAAGGCGAAGGCTTCAAACTCCCGCACGATGTCCGCGAGTACCTCACGTGAAACCTCGTCCTCCTTGAACGAAAGCGTCACGTTGATATAGCGCTCGGCTGTCGTATCCATCGACTGGATGATGTCGTTTGTTAGCGTCAGATCCCCTGCGAGGATCACGCGCTCATCCATCTCGTCGCGCTCGAAATCACGGTCCTGCTTCTGGCCGTCTTCAAGATAGGCCTTGATGCCGTCGTGATAACCGCGAACCCGGATCAGCATCGCTCACCCTCACTGTGGCGCACATCAGAACGACGATCGCGAAATGCGAAGCAGCAGTATTCATGCACGATGGGTGACGGTCGCATGGCCTCGCTATGTCGCTCGACGCACAGTGGCGTCGTCGGCGTGACGACGATTGGTTGACCTATGCGATCGATGTCCATGTCCGCTTGTTTCCGTACCTGTATCCGTATCCGGTCAGTCCACTTTCTCGAGCGTGTTTTTCAGATAGCGCGAGATCATCTGCAGTTGCGTGAGCAGCTGCTCGTAGGTCGCTTCTGACAGATCACCGCTCAGGTGTTCCGAGTTCGCGCGATGCGCGATCTGGTTCAGATTGTTGCTCGTCTTGTTGAAGATATAGAGCAGGCGCTTACGGTCCGCACTGGCCACCGGTCGTGCGATCACCTGCGTCCGGTTAGTGAGCACCGCCTGCCGGAAAAATTCCGACTGCGTCAGCCCGCTCCGGTTCACCTTCTCAAGATAGACCGCACGATCCGCATCCGACAAGCGAAACGCAATCGGTTTGCCGAGCCCTGCTCCATCGTTGCTCTTTTTGCGTGGCATGATCAGAGCCCCACGGGATGCGTCCAGTCTGCCGACTGCCCTGGCAGATCGAATCGAGTCATGTCGCCGTCAATCGGATGCGCGCGGAACTCATACGTCGGCCAGTGCGCTCCGCATTCGCATAACGCGCGCATCGCCTGATCGCCCGTCATGGGATGTGTATAACCCGCCCACGGCAGATACTGCCACCGCATGTTGCACGCGAAGCCGCTCGGCTTCATCACACGCTGGATCACCCACTCGCTGGTCGGAATCATAGGAAAGCGCCTCCTATTCGTATTGCATACCAGGCAGTGCTGAATGTTGCCGACAGACTCGTTGGCGCGATTGACGCGGTGCCGTGGCCCGCGTCGGGGTTGCAAAGGGGCCTTGCCCCTTTGGCACGAGATATTTTACGAAGCGCGTAGCGATCCGTAAACATATCCGACGTGCCTCGCACCGACACTGCATGGCAAACACTGTAGCATCGATATTGCACGTTTCAAGCATCAATTCGCATAACTAAAGCTTTACTCACCACGCATTTTTGACTATTTAGCGCTTTTGTAGCACCATCAGTCAGCGTTGACTATTCGCAGACCTCGCCATGCCGCTGACCGACCTCGCCGCCGTTGTCGAAGACCTGCTCGATGCGCCCGCAACCAGCACCACCCGCTCCGAAACCGCGCAGCTTGCCGGTCTGATCGACCAGATCGATGCCGCCATGGCGCGCGGCGTCTCCAGGCGCGAACTCCACGCACGTTTGCAAAAGCGCGGCCTCACCATGAGTCTCCCCGTTTTCGACAACGCCCTGCACCGCATCCGCAAGCGCCTCGGCCGATGTGCACCAAACCGCACACATGCGCCGTTCAGCCGTCCTGCATCGCCCGCACCCACCCCTGCGCCCGCCGCCCCTGTCAGGCAGGTAGCACCCGCGTCGCACGCCTCCACGTCTTCCACTTGCTCGCCTCGCGCGGGTATCAGGACGCTCGATGAACTCGCTGCCGAAAACCCGCACCTGTCGCGCATGCAGTTGATCAAGCTCGAAGCGCAGCAATACGACCAGCCGCTGCTTTCCAGCACTAGACTCGATGAAATAGCACGCAAATACGGCAGATCACCCAGGCGCTGAGCCGTACCGCACTGCCGCGTTGCGCCGAGTCGGGCCTCTCTCCATGCATCCTGCATGGGTCGTCGTGGCCCTCGATACGGGCGCGCGGCGCGCGCAACACGCATACTTGTGCACACAGGCCAACAAGCATTGCAGAGGAGCCCGGTCAACCCGGCGTGCGGTCCCGTACCTCTTTTCTCCCACTCCCACAGCAAAGAGCCGCCGGGGTGAAGGACCGACGGCTTCTGCAGGCTCACCTTCCAGGCGACGCTCTCCGCCATGTCGTCGGCGTTCGACACCAGCGCATCGCGTTACGTGTGTATGTCGATCCGGATTGCATGCTCCGCGAACTGCCGCAAATAGACTTCCTCGAACACGACTGGGACCATTCGGACCATCAGCACTGCGAGCGCCACGTTGGACCGCGTCATCAGTTCCGCCTGCACCGCAGCCGTCCGGTGCGCGGTGAGCCGTCTGCAAAGCTTCGCCGTCGCTCACGACCAGCATCGGCACCTGGTAGTCCGTCGTAATACGGCCCTGGGAAAACAGCAGATCGAGCGCGGCGAGCCGCCGCTGCCCCGCGCACACGCTAAGTTTCGGCAATTTCCCGCGCCCTTTGATCTCGTGCACAAGGAGGTTCTGCATCAGCCCAGGCCCTGCAATCGTTTCGGCGAGCACCTCGATCCCGGTCGGCGCTTTCTTGCGTTCAGGGGAGAGAGGATCAACCGCGAATAGGGCGCGTATTTAATAGTTGTGCGCACAACCTTATGTTCAGAGACAGTTTGCATCAGAGTTTCCTCCGGTTAGCGGCCCGAGCGGGATGCCCGGCCGCACCGACACGCTAGGGCATATACCCCTACATGACAACCGATTTTCCTTGTTATATAGGGCGTAGTGCCCTACAATGGTACTCAGATAACCCAGGCAGCCCGCCTCGGGTGTCTACCCGGAGATCTCCGATGACCACTGAAGCTGAAACCCCTATTGCGTCTGCCGTCGTCCCCGATGAACTGCGCCTGAACGTCCTGCCGCGCTTTCTCGGCTGCCACTACCTGGCCGGTGAATCACTGCTGTACGACTGGGCGGCCCGCCTGTGCCGCAGCTACCAGGGCGGCCTGTGGCACTTCTTCACGCTGTCCAATGGCGGCTTCTACATGGCCCCGGCTGACTCGGCGCGCGTGCATGTGCGCCGGCACCTGAACGGCTACAGCGACAT
>NZ_CYGY02000201.1 GCF_900007165.1 Paraburkholderia piptadeniae | reverse complement strand
GCGCGCCCGCCGTGCCCGTGAAGTCCACCAGCGTGCCCGCCTTGTCCTTCGCCACCGTGATGGTGCCCGTCGTCGCATCCTGCTGCACCAGACCGATCTCACCGCTGTTGATCTGCGTCGTGATGTTGCTGATGTCGGTCGTGTTCTGGGTCACGCGGCTGTCGATGTTGGTGATCGCGCCGGCAATCGACGTCACCGTCGAGCCGCCGATGTTGAACGTCGGCCGGGTGATCGTGCCCGTCGACGCGTCATACGTCGAACCGCCGCCAATCACGTTCGCGATGCTCGTGCCCTGGCTGTTGACCTTCGCATCCTCCGACTGCAGCTGGCTCACGTTCACCGCGTCCGTGGCCGCCGAACCGGCCGCCACGTTCGTCAGACGGCGCTCGTTGCCTGCCGAGCCCACGGATACTTCGCCCACCGCTGCCGTGCCCGACAGCGTGCCGCTGCCCGGGTTGTATGCCTCAGCCGTCAGGTCAGCCGTGGTCGTCGCGTTGGAGCCCAGCGCAACAGAGTTGGCTGCCGTTGCGCTCGCGTTACCGCCGATCGCCACCGCGTCTGTGCCCGTCGCCACCGAGTCCGCCAGCGACGAGTTCGCGTGGAAGTACTTGATGCCGCCACCGTTCACGATGTTGGTCACCGTGTTGTTCATGTTCGTCACACGGCCATCGATGTTGGTGATCGCGCCCGCCACGTTGTTATACGTATTGCCGCCCACCACGTATGTCGGGTTCGTGATTGTCCCCGTTGCCGGATCGTAGGTCGAGCCGCCGCCGATTGCATTCGCCGTCGACTGCGCCACGTTGAACAGCTGCGAGCCGTTCACCGCATCGACGCTCGATGCGTTCACGTCACCGTTGGCCACGCCCGTCAGCTTGCGTGCGCCCGCCGTACCCGTGAAGTCCACCAGCGTGCCGGCCTTGTCCTTCGCCACGGTGATCGTGCCCGTCGACGCATTCTGCTGCACCAGACCGATCTCACCACTGTCGATCTGCGTCGTGATGTTGCTGATGTCCGTCGTGTTCTGCGTTACACGGCCGTCGATGTTGGTGATCGCGCCCGCCACGTTGTTATACGTGCTGCCGCCAATCACGTACGTCGGGTTCGTGATCGCGCCCGTCGTCGAGTTGTACGTCGAGCCGCCGCCCAGTGCCGCTGCCGTCGCTGCGCCTTCCGCGTTCACCTTCGCATCTTCCGACTGCAACTGGCTCACATTTACCGCGTCCGTGGCCGCGCTGCCTGCTGCAACGTTCGTGATGCGGCGTTCCTTGCCCGATGCGCCCACCGACACTTCACCGTTGGCCGTCGACGCCGCGCCCGACAGCGTGCCGCTACCCGGGTTGTAACCCGCTG
>NZ_CYGY02000192.1 GCF_900007165.1 Paraburkholderia piptadeniae | reverse complement strand
AGGCCGGTTTGCCGTTCACGTCATCAATATTTCAGCAATCGCAAAACCAGATGGGTTGACTGCGGTAAGTCGGTGAGACTGGTGCCTGGCCGCGCACCGGCGGCTCACGTACGCAGCTCGAATACAGCGTCGCGGCTCGCGATGGCCCACGCGATTCGCGCGAACTTGTTGGCCAAAGCGCAGGTCACCACGTTTGAGTGTCGCCGTGCAAGCATCGAGCGCACCCAGTCGGCCACTGCGCCGGAGTAACTGTGCAGATGCAACATGAAGGCGTGAGCACACTGCACGAGCAGGCGGCGAACGTTCCTGTCTCCCCTCTTGGAGATGCCGAGCAGGTTCGATCGGCCTCCCGTGCTGTACTGACGTGGCACCAGCCCGACAGCAGCGGCGAAGTCGCGGCCGCATCGATATTGCTTGCCATCGCCAAGTTCGGAGCTGAGCAGGCTTGCTGTGATCGGTCCAACTCCGGGAATCGTCAGCAATCGCTGCGCTATGGCGTCATCCGCAAGCTGTCGGTTGAGTTCCTTTTCGACCTCGTCAATCTGCTCGGCAAGGTATTTGAGGTGTGCATGAAGTCGCTCGAGGATCGCAATGATACGTGGTGGCAACGAATGCTCGGCGAGTAGTGCCGGCAAACGCGTGACAACCGCATTGCCGACTGGGAGTGCGACGCCGAACTCGAGCAGGAACCCATGCATCTGGTTGGTGGTGCGCACCTTGTCCTTCACCAGCGCGTCACGTACCCGATGCAGCGCCGATAACGTCTGCTGCGATTCAGTCTTCGATGTAACGAAGCGCATTGATGGCCGGGAAGCGGCTTCGCAGATAGCCTCTGCGTCGACGAAGTCATTCTTGTTGCTCTTCACGAACGGACGCACGAATTGCGGTGATATGAGCTTTACATCGTGGCCGAACGCCACGAGCTTGCGTGCCATGTAATGAGCGCCTGCACAGGCCTCCATGACGACGGTACATGCCTGGAAGGTGGCGAAGAACTCGAAGAGTTGCTTGCGGGATACCTTCCTGCGAAACACGGCTTTGCCTGCCTTGTCCTGACCATGAAGGTGAAATGCATGCTTGCCCAGATCAATCCCGATCAGCGTGACGTTTTGCATGGCAGTGATCTCCCGAGGAAATAACCGGCTGCGTACCCTCGCTGCGCGGAAGGGGGTGACCATCCCATTACAGATGGCGCCGGTACTCGAGGCTCTCTGAGCGACGACCGGCTACGAAAGC
>NZ_CYGY02000186.1:910-1187 GCF_900007165.1 Paraburkholderia piptadeniae | reverse complement strand
ACCGCGTGCGTCTCGCGGACACGGACCTGCTGATCGAAGTCGAACGCGACTACACGATCTACGGTGAAGAAGTGAAATTCGGCGGCGGCAAGGTGATTCGCGACGGCATGGGCCAGTCGCAGCGCGTCGCGGCCGATGTCGTCGATACCGTCGTCACGAATGCGCTGATTCTCGATCACTGGGGCATCGTGAAGGCCGATATCGGCATCAAGGGCGGCCGCATCGCTGCGATCGGCAAGGCGGGCAATCCCGACATTCAACCGGGCGTGACGATCGC
>NZ_CYGY02000186.1:0-900 GCF_900007165.1 Paraburkholderia piptadeniae | reverse complement strand
CCGCTGCGATCGACAACTGTCTGTCGGTTGCCGACGACACCGACACGCAGGTCGCGATCCACACCGACACGCTGAACGAAGCGGGCTTCGTCGAAGCGACGGTCGCCGCGTTCAAGGGCCGCACGATCCACACGTATCACACTGAAGGCGCGGGCGGCGGTCACGCGCCCGACATCATCAAGGTCTGCGGCGAGGCGAGCGTGCTGCCGTCGTCGACGAATCCGACGCGTCCGTACACCGTCAACACGCTCGACGAGCATCTCGACATGCTGATGGTCTGTCATCACCTCGATCCGTCGATTGCGGAAGACATCGCGTTCGCCGAATCGCGCATCCGCCGCGAGACGATTGCAGCGGAGGACATTCTTCACGATCTGGGCGCGCTGTCGATGCTCTCCTCCGATTCGCAGGCGATGGGCCGCGTCGGCGAAGTGATCATCCGCACGTGGCAGACCGCGCACAAGATGAAGGCGCAGCGCGGCACGCTGCCCGAGGACAACGCGCGCAACGACAACTTCCGCGCGAAGCGCTATGTCGCGAAGTACACGATCAACCCGGCGCTCACGCATGGCATCGCGCATGAAGTCGGTTCGATCGAGCCGGGCAAGTGGGCCGATATCGTCCTGTGGGAGCCCGCGTTCTTCGGCATCAAGCCCGCGCTGATCCTGAAGGGCGGCATGATCGCGATGGCGCAGATGGGCGACCCGAACGCATCGATTCCGACGCCGCAGCCCGTGCACTATCGCGAGATGTTCGGCACGCGCGGCGGCGCATTGGCGCGGACGTCGCTGACGTTCGTCTCGCAGATGGCGCTCGATGCGGACATCGCCGGGCGCTATGACCTCGGCAAGCGTATCGTTGCAGTAAAGAACTGCCGCAACGTGACGAAGGCGCACATGA
>NZ_CYGY02000165.1 GCF_900007165.1 Paraburkholderia piptadeniae | reverse complement strand
TCGTTCGCCTGGATCGCTGTCGTGCCTTCGTAGATCGGCAGGATGCGCGCGTCGCGGTAGTACTGCGCCGCGCCCGTTTCCTCGATGAAGCCCATGCCGCCATGTACCTGCACGCCGAGGCTCGTCACGTCGATCGACAGCTCCGTGCTCCAGCCCTTCACGATCGGCACCAGGTACTCGTAGATCGCCTGATGTTCGGCACGCTTCGCTTCGTCGGGGTGACGGTGCGCGAAATCGCAATGCGACGCCGCGACATACGCGAGCGTACGCGATGCCTCCGTGAGTGCGCGCATCGTTGCGAGCATGCGGCGCACGTCCGCATGATGGATGATCGACACGGCCTGCTTCGCCGAGCCATCGACGGGCCGGCTCTGCACGCGCTCCTTCGCGTACGCGACGGCCTTCTGGTACGCGCGGTCCGACACGGCGACGCCCTGCATGCCGACGGCAAAGCGCGCCGCGTTCATCATGATAAACATGTACTCGAGCCCGCGATTCTCCTCGCCGATCAGATGACCGATCGCGCCACCGTGATCGCCGAACTGCAGCACGGCCGTCGGGCTCGCCTTGATGCCAAGCTTGTGTTCGATCGACACGCAATGCACGTCGTTGCGCTCGCCGAGCGAGCCATCGTCGTTGACAGTGAACTTCGGCACGACGAAAAGCGAAATGCCCTTCACGCCTTCGGGCGCATCCGGCGTACGCGCGAGCACCAGATGCACGATGTTCTCCGCCATGTCGTGCTCGCCCCACGTGATGAATATCTTCGTGCCGAACAGCTTGTACAAACCGTCGCCCTGCGGCTCGGCACGCGTGCGCACCAGCGCGAGATCGGAGCCCGCCTGCGGCTCGGTGAGATTCATCGTGCCCGTCCACTCGCCGGAGATCAGCTTCGGCACGTAGGCGCGTTTCTGTTCTTCGCTGCCTGCCGTGAGCAGCGCCTCGATTGCGCCGTCCGTCAGCAGCGGGCACAGCGCGAACGACAGGTTCGACGCATTGAGCATCTCGATGCAGGCCGCAGCGATCAGCTTGGGCAGCCCCTGGCCTTCGTATTCGACGGGATGCTGCACGCCCTGCCAGCCGCCCGCGGCGAACTGGCGAAACGCATCGGCGAAACCGGGCGTGGCCGTGACCACGCCGTCTTTCCAGCTGCTCGGGTTCCGGTCGCCTTCTACGTTCAGCGGCGCCAGCACTTCGCCGCACAGTTTCGCGGATTCTTCGATCACGGCCTGAGCCGCTTCAA
>NZ_CYGY02000132.1:1175-3125 GCF_900007165.1 Paraburkholderia piptadeniae | reverse complement strand
CACCACTGGCCCCGGCAACCCGGCCAGTGGTGCCATCCTGACATCCGGGGCGAGATTCCCCGGCGCGAATCCGTCATCAGCACTGCTCGGGTGACGTCCTGATCATGTTTGCGCATGTTTGTGCAGCTTTGATCAGGTCTTCAGGAGCGGCTTGCCGTTCTTCTTCCGCAGTGACTATACGGCATTGAGCGGAATGCAGTGCGACCTGAGATCAGGCTGAAATCAGGCTCAATCCACTTCCTTCAAAACCTCCGCCACTGTGCGGAACAGTTCGTCGATCTGCGCCTCATCGATGATGAGCGGCGGCGAGAACGCCAGAATGTCCCCCGTATAGCGCGTCAGCACGCCCTTCTGGAAGCAGCGCACGAACACGTCATAAGCGCGCGCGCCGGGAGCGCCGTCACGCGGTTGCAGTTCCACGCCGCCGACGAGTCCCAGATTCCGCACGTCGATCACATGCCGCTCGCCCTTCAGCTGTGAATCGCCGCTTCGAAGAGAGGCGCCATCTTCTCCGCGCGCTCGAACAGCCCTTCGCGCTCGTACAGGTCGATCGTTGCGCACTGACGAATCGACGCCTGCGCCCAGTTGCTGCGCGGCGCGCACCTCGACGAAGCGAAACGCCCTGTATTGCACCGCTTTCGCGCTCGAAGCGCATACACCGGACGATTCCGCGTCGTCAGCGAGCCGCATTGCAGCACGCTCGGCGTCCGTTGAAGAGCGATTCGACAAGTTGGCATATGCCTTGCGATATCCGGCCCGGCACGACTTTGCACACATAGCTCTGCCCGCGCAACGCAAACAGGGATCGGACACCGCGCGTCCGCCACTCATCACCATTCATGGCAAGGGGAAGCATATGAAACGTCGCAGTCTGCTGAAGCTCGGCGCCATGTCGGGCGCGCTCGCGCTCGCGAGCAAGGTGCCTTTCGCGCGTGCACAGTCGTCGGGCAGCGGCCCGACCAAGGTCGGCATTCCGCACTCCCTGTCGGGCACGATGGCGATCCCGGAGACGTCGCTGAAAGACACCGCGCCGATGACGATCGTCGGGATCAACGCAAGCGGCGGCGTGATGGGCCACAAGATCGAGCCCGTCGTGTCGGGCGTTGATGAGCGAACCGCAAGTGCCGATCCTCGATGAACCGACGGAAGGCATTCATCGGAAGAACAGTGCGGCAACTCGTCGAGGAAATGTGCCTGGCGGTACTGCTCGTCGAGCAGTACTACGACTTCACGCAGGCCATCGCCAATCGCTACTGGGTGACGAGCCGGGGCGAAATCATCGCGGGCAGCGAAGGCGTCGACATGGATCGCGACGGCCTGCGCAGCCTGATCGTCGTATAACGGCAAAAACCGCTTAACTGCTATCCTCGCCGCATGTCGCTGCACGAACACCACGGCACGCTCGCCACCATCGACGATCCCACGCACGCCCAATGGCGCGCGCGGCTCGAACTCGGCTTCGTCAGACACGGCAGCCGCACGACGCTCGCCCATCGTCGGCACGAAGGGCCGCTGCGTCTGCAACGCCCGCTCTATCCCGAAGGGCCGTCCGTCTGCCACGCCGTGATCGTGCATCCTCCTGGCGGCGTCGCGGGCGGCGACCGGCTCGATATCGACATACGGCTCGACGCCGACACTCACGCCGTGCTCACGACGCCCGGCGCCACCAAGTGGTATAAGTCCAACGGACGCGCCGCGCAACAGCACATCGCGATACATGTCGGCGCGAACGCAACGCTCGACTGGCTGCCGCAGNNGCAAGGGCTTGCCGGTTTTCCCGCGTTCGGCACGCTGTGGGCGATCAGCCCGCAATGCGATGACGCGCTCGCCGAATCGCTCACCGCCCAACTGCCCTTCGACGACACGATCCGCGCGGCCGCTTCATGCGTGCGCCCCGGCGTGATGATCGTGCGGGGCATCGCGAGATCGATGGAAACGCTTCAGCATGCG
>NZ_CYGY02000132.1:1035-1165 GCF_900007165.1 Paraburkholderia piptadeniae | reverse complement strand
CTGCTATCGTCAAGCGGCCTGGCGAAATGAAGCGATACAACGAAACACGACGAATGCGATGAAGCTGACTCCACGCGAAAGAGACAAACTCCTGATCTTCACGGCCGCATTGCTCGCGGAGCGGCGACGC
>NZ_CYGY02000132.1:435-1025 GCF_900007165.1 Paraburkholderia piptadeniae | reverse complement strand
GCCGAAGTGATGCATTACGGCACCACGCTCCTCACGCGCGACGATGTGATGGAAGGCGTGCCCGAGATGATCCCCGACATCCAGGTCGAAGCGACCTTCCCCGACGGCACGAAGCTCGTGACCGTCCATCACCCGATTGCGTGACGAGACGCGCTCATGATCCCAGGCGAACTGATTACCGACGACGGCGAGCACGAACTCAACGCGGGCCGCGCAACCATCACGCTCACGGTATCGAACACAGGCGACCGCCCCGTGCAGGTCGGCTCGCACTATCACTTCTACGAGGTGAACGCGGCGCTGTCGTTCGATCGCGAAGCAGCGCGCGGATTCCGTTTGAACATCGCGGCGGGCACGGCCGTGCGCTTCGAGCCGGGCCAGGAGCGCACCGTCGAACTCGTCGCGCTGGCCGGCGACCGCGTCGTCTATGGCTTCAACGGCAAGGTGATGGGCAAGCTTTGATCTCTTGCCCGCGTCCCGCTTTTGCAAGAGCCACTTCCGGAACCTCATGACATGACACTACGCATTGGCCGCCGCGCATACGCGGAAATGTACGGCCCCACGACGGGCGACCGCGTGCGTCTCGCGGA
>NZ_CYGY02000132.1:0-425 GCF_900007165.1 Paraburkholderia piptadeniae | reverse complement strand
AACCGGGCGTGACGATCGCGATCGGCGCGGCGACGGAGGTGATCGCGGGCGAAGGGATGATCGTGACGGCGGGCGGCATCGATACGCACATTCACTTCATCAGCCCGCAGCAGATCGACGAAGCGCTCGCGAGCGGCGTGACGACGATGCTCGGCGGCGGCACGGGACCGGCGACGGGGACGAACGCGACGACCTGCACGCCGGGTCCGTGGCACATCGAGCGGATGCTGCAGGCTGCCGACGGCTATCCGATGAATCTCGGCTTTCTCGGCAAGGGCAACGTGAGCACGCCTGCGCCCGCGCTCGAACAGATTGCGGCGGGCGCGATCGGTTTGAAGCTGCACGAGGACTGGGGCACGACGCCCGCTGCGATCGACAACTGCCTGTCGGTTGCCGACGATACCGACACGCAGGTCGCGATCCAC
>NZ_CYGY02000252.1 GCF_900007165.1 Paraburkholderia piptadeniae | reverse complement strand
GTCTCGTGGGCTCGGACCGCAAGTTTGCCAGGGCTGGCAACACCGCTTCATGGACGCCTGTATTGCACGGCGTGTAATCGAGAAGACACCTCCGTCATGTGCGTCAAACGTTTCTGTCATGCTTTCGTCGCGCTCGTGCTGAGCGCGGCAGTTCCGTCCGTTTGCGACGCGCAGTACTCGACCGGCTGGATGGCCAACACGCATGGCACGGCCACGACCCGGGTAGGCAACGTGGCCCGCTCGATGTGGGTGGCACCGGAAGGCGTGATCTATACCGCGTCCATGTGGGATGAGAACGAAGGCGGCATCGCGATCTATCAGAACGGACGGAACATCGGATCGATCGGCGGGCACGGCGAGTTTCAGGGCGGGGCGATCACGGGTAATTCGACCTCGCTGTTCGCGGCGCTGCAGTTCAACGCCACGTATGGAAGCGGCACGGTTGGCCGGTACGACCGGACGAGCCGCACACGCGATCTGCTGATCCCGGTCAGCGCCACGACCACCGAACGCCTCGCCGATGTCGTCACTGGGCTGGCGACGTCCGGCTCGCTGCTTTACGCGAGCGATTTCCCAGGCAACCGTGTGCGCGTATTCACGACGTCCGGTGTCTGGCTGCGCGATATCGGCGTCGAAGCGCCGGGCGCGCTTGCACTCGACGCAGGCGGCAATATCTGGGT
>NZ_CYGY02000131.1 GCF_900007165.1 Paraburkholderia piptadeniae | reverse complement strand
GGTCATGTCCTGCGGGCCGAGGCTGGCGGTGGTGGCATGCGGGGCGGAAGTGGCCGGATCTTGCTCGCTCATGGCGTCTCCAGTTAATTAAACGGAACGTAATGTTCCAAATAAGATGTATGAGACGAATTTAGGATGAAAGAAAGCCGCAGTCAACCCATAAAAACAATTAACGGAACGATTTGTATCTAAAAAATAATGACGTTATGATGGGGCATGCGTTCGTGATCGCGTTCGAACAGGAGGATGGAAGTGACCGATATCGTGACTAGCAAGCCGGATCGCATGGTGGACGCGCGCAGCGTGTTCGGCATCGATGTCGATCTGAAAGTGCCCGCCTTCAGCGAGCGAGACGATCACGTTCCGGAAATCGACGAGGTTTATCGCTTCAACACTGAGGTGACGTTGGCGATTCTCGCCGGCTTCATGTGCAACCGGCGTGTGATGGTTCAAGGGCTGCACGGCACAGGCAAGTCGTCTCACATCGAACAGGTTGCCGCGCGCCTGAACTGGCCGTGCGTTCGCGTCAATCTGGACGGCCACATCAGCCGGCTCGATCTCGTCGGCAAAGATGCGATCGTCGTGCGCGGCGATCATCAGGTGACCGAGTTTCAGGAAGGGATCGTGCCTTGGGCGTTGCAGCGCCCCGTCGCGCTGATCTTCGACGAATACGATGCGGGTCGCCCCGATGTGATGTTCGTCATCCAGCGCATCCTCGAAACCGACGGCAAGTTCACGCTGCTCGACCAGAACCGCGTGATTCATCCGCACCCGTGTTTCCGGCTGTTCGCGACGACCAACACCGTCGGACTCGGCAATCTCAACGGGCTCTATCACGGCACGCAGACGCTGAATCACGCGCAGATCGACCGCTGGAACGTCGTGGCGACGCTGAACTATCTGTCGCGCGAGGACGAGCGGGCGATCGTGCTCGCGCGTGCGCCCGAGCTCGACGACGCAGCAGGCCGCGCGCTCGTCGAATCGATGGTCAGCGTGGCCGAACTGACTCGCAAAGGCTTTGCGGCAGGCGATCTGTCGACGCTGATGTCGCCGCGCACCGTGATCAACTGGGCGGAGAACATCAGGATCTTTCGCGATCCGGGCCTCGCTTTCTGCCTGACGTTCCTGAACAAGTGCGACGAAGCCGAGCGGCCGGTCGTCGCCGAATACTTCCAGCGCGCGTTCGGCAAGGAACTGGCTTCGTTCGAAAGCGGCAACGTGCTCACCCTGGCAACGCCATGAAGTCGTCCGATCGCGAAGCGGCCCGGCGCGCTGCGCGCGGCGACGCGCTGCGTGCAGCGACCGTGCGCGCGCTCACGGGCGATGCCACCTTTCATTACAGCAACGGTCGGCTGTGCCGGAACATGAAGCCGCTGCCGATTCATGCGCCGCATCTGCGAACGGCCTTCGCAGAAGACACGTTCGCGTCGTCGCGCGGCGCGGCGGATGGCGCGGCATTGCGGGTACGGCATTCCGATGCCGAACTGCATCGTCGGCTGTTGCCGGAGGGTTCCGTTCAGCGGCTGCTATTCGAACTCCTCGAACAACTGCGCTGCGAATCGTTGCTGCCCGAAGGCATGCCGGGGCTTGCGCAGAATTTGCGGAGCCGCTTCGAAGCGTGGTCGCGCGACATGCATCGCTCGGCGATCGTTGACGGACATCTCGGGCTGCTGCTCTACAGCGTGGCCCAGATGTGCTGGTCGCGTCTGTCGGGTTGGCCGGTGCTGGAGGAAACGGAAGGTCTGATCGAAGCGACGCGGGCTTCCATTGCGCCCCTGATCGGCGCGCCGCTTGCCGGCATGCGACGCACGCGTGGCGACCAACGCGCGTTCGCGGAACACGCGCTCGAACTGGCGCGGCAGATCAGCGAGATGATCGACGCCGAACGCGCCGCGCGTCTGCCCGACGAAGCCGAAGATCAGCAAGACGACGAGGCGGCGCGCAATGCGTTCTCGCTCTTTCTCGACTTCGAAGACGGTGATGAGGAAGGCATCACGCTCGCGCACACGGGCGAGAGCCGCGTGCTGCGAGCGTCGGAGCAGGGCTATCGCGTCTTCACGACCCGCTACGATCGCGAGTCCTATGCGGCAACGCTCGTGCGCAAGGCGTTGCTTGCGGAGTATCGCGAACGCCTCGACGAACGCATCGGCGCACAGGCCCTCAATGTGCCGCGTCTCGCGCGCGCGTTGAAGGCCGCGCTCGCCGTGCCGCAGCGCGACGGCTGGTCGTTTGGCGAAGAACATGGACGCATCGACGGAAGGCGGCTCGCGCAACTCGTCAGCTCGCCCGCCGAGCGGCGCCTGTTTCGCCTTGAGCGGCACACGTTGATTGCCGAATCGATGGTGAGCTTTCTGATCGACTGCTCGGGCTCGATGCGAGCGCAGATCGAGCCCGTCGCGATGCTGATCGATGTGCTGACGCGCGCGCTCGACTCGGCGGGCATCGCCAGCGAAGTGCTGGGCTTCACGACGGGCGCATGGAACGGCGGCCGCGCTCGGCTCGACTGGCTGGCGCAGGGGCGGCCGCGTCATCCGGGGCGGCTCAACGAAGTGGGCCATCTCGTGTTCAAGGATGCCGAAACGAGCTGGCGACGCGCGCGCGCCGATATCGCCGCGCTGCTCAAGGGCGATCTCTTTCGCGAGGGCGTGGACGGCGAAGCCATCGAGTGGGCGTGCAACAGGTTGCGCGCGCATGCCGTGAACCGGCGCATCCTGATCGTCGTCTCAGACGGCAGCCCGATGGACGCCGCGACCCACCAGGCCAACGACGCTTACTACCTCGACAATCATCTGAAGCAGGTGATCGGCGAGCAGCGGGCGGCGGGCGATGTCGAAGTGCTGGGGCTCGGTATCGGGCTCGATCTCAGTCCGTACTATCGGCATTCGCTGGCCGTGGACCTTTCGGCGCCGCCTGACATGACCTTGCTTGCCGGGATCGTGGGCTTTATCGGTGCGGCCGGACGGCGCGGCAGATAGCGCCGGATAAGCGCTACGCGACAAGCCGCCAGACGGAGGTCAACACGAGCTGTCCGCCGATGATCACCAGCACACCGAACGCGACGCGCCGCGTCATCACGCCTGACAGCGGCGGCGGTCGATGACGCGCCGCCAGTGTCGCCAGGCTGACGACAGGCAGTGCGATCGCTGCCTGTATCCAGATGGCGGAGTTCAACTGGCCCGTCGACGCACTGAATGCCGTGCGGATCGCGGCAGTCTCGCCGAACAGAACGATTAGCGCGCAGCGGATCTGCGTGACGGACAGGGGCTGTCGATAGAACTGATAGATGAGTGGCGGCCCCGATATGCCGAACATGCCGCTCAGCAGCCCGCCGAACACACCGCTCACGAAGAAGCCGCGATTACCCGAACGCTGTTCGAGTGGAGCGGGCCGCAACGCAGAGCCGATGCCGCCATACAGCACGACGATGCCCAGCAGCAGATGCAGCACTGCCGATGCAGCGGCGCTCAGGTAATCGAGTAGCGCGACGCCCGCAATCACGGAAGGCACGATGCCGAGCGTGGCAGCGCCCACCGCGCGCCAATCGACGTGATGCAGCTTGCCGGGCAGGGCGATCGAACAGTTCGCGAGCGTCACGACGCTGACGAGCGCAGCCACGCTTGCAACGGGCGCGAGGTTCGTTCCGCTTGCGACACCGATCACGATCATGCCGAGCCCAAAGCCCGTCACGGTCTGGAAATAGCTTGCGGCGCCCATCAGCGCCAGAAGAGGAATCAGCTTGTCGAGGGTCATGATGGGGGCAGGGCCCCCCTGACACCTGCTTTCGAATCATGATGATGCGTGTTCATCTGCGGGCAGGACTCCGAGCGCTGCATGTGCCTGTACGCAGGTTACTGCAATCACGTAGTAAATATCATCCTCGCTGCATCCGCGCGAAAGATCGTTGGCGGGCTTTTGCAGGCCTTGCAGCAAGGGGCCGATGGCCTTCGCACCGCCGATGCGCTCCGCGAGCTTGTAGCCGATATTGCCCGCTTCGAGGCTTGGAAAGATCAGCGTGTTTGCGTGGCCCTCGACCTGCGAATGATGAACCTTACGCATTGCGATCTCGGCGACGATTGCGGCGTCGAGTTGCACGTCGCCGTCGATGGCCAGATGCGGGCGTGCTTCCTTGACGAGACGTGTCGCCTCGACAACCTTGTCGACGGCGGCGTGGTGCGCGCTGCCGCTCGTGGAGAACGACAGCATCGCCACTCTGGGCTCTTCCATCAGCAGAGCCCGGGTGCTGTCCGCGGCGGCCATCGCGATTTCGGAGAGCTGCACGGCGTCGGGTTCGACGACGAGCGCGCAGTCCGAAAAGATCAGTCCGCCCTTCATCGTATGGAAGGGCTCGCACAGCATCATCAGGAAGAAACTCGACACGAGCTTGAACGACGGGCGAATGCCGATGATCTGAATCGCGTTGCGCACGACGTCGGCCGTGGTGTTGACTGCACCCGCAACCGATCCGTCGGCGTGCCCGAGGCGCACCATCAGGTTCGCGAAGCAAAGCGGATTGAGCACTTCGCGCTGCGCCTCGTCGCGCGTCATGCCTTTCTTGCTGCGCAGCGCGAACAGTTCGTCAGCGAATTGCCGGGAAAGGGGTGAGGTGGCAGGCGTGACAAGCTCGATGCCGGTGAGATCGATGCCTTCTTTCTCGGCGGCTTGCCGGGTTGGCACAGTGTCGCCGACCAGCACGATACGGGCGATACCTTCCTGCGTCGCGCGCTGTGCGGCGCGCAGCACGCGCGCGTCCTCGGACTCGCACAGCACGATACGCATGGGCGATTGACGCGCGCTCTCGATGATGCGGTAGATGGGTTTCATGGCGACGATGGGTTGTGATGGCACAAGCAACGTTCCCCGGCACGGTCTGAAGTTGCCGGGGAACG
>NZ_CYGY02000112.1:5280-9719 GCF_900007165.1 Paraburkholderia piptadeniae | reverse complement strand
GGGCGAACAGGGTAAGCACAATTTCCTATCATAAGCACCCAAGTTATTGTTCTTGGACAAAACCGCTGAAAATTGGCATATACGTCGAACTGCCAGCTGGAATCAGAACTCATCCCCGATTTGCGGAAATGATTCAGCAGGTCAGGCCAAGGAGGCTACGACTTGGGTTGCCACAAATACCCCGCTTTTTGCAGCCGGGCAAGCCAGGCTCCCCGCTTGCCGTGACTCGACATCAATTGCGCCAGGCGACGCCGGAATACGGCATCCCGCCTGACGTTCGCATACGCTTCGGCGAGATCCTGCAGCTTCTGGAATGCTTGATCGTAGGCGCTGCCCGTTGTGCGTCGCAGTTGTGCATCGATGCTTGACCACGCCGTGTCCTCCTGTTCGAGAAGTGATGTGAGGTACCGCGTGCGTTCCTCTCGACGGCGGGCTTCGGCTGCCTGGCGTGCCTCCTGCTCCCTTCTTTCACGGATGGCACGATGTGCGGCGACCCTTGATTCGATTTCGGATATTCGACGGCGCCTGGGTAAATTCAAGTGCTTTGTATTCCTGCCTTTCTCCCATTTGAGAAATGCGTTTCGAAGCGTTCTCTCCGCTTCATGGCTGCGCCCTTGTAGCAGCATGCGCAGCTTCGCACGCATTTCATCAACCGACAACTCACGTAACCAGGGATCAAAGCTGTCCTCGCTTCCGTTGGATTCCGAGGCCAATATTGACGGACTGGACTCAGCGGCGGCGGCGAGCCAATCCGCATCCAGCATCAGAAACTCCGCCAGAGCCACCTGCGCGGGCGTCAACGCCTGTAATCCCGCAGGCACCGGCGGTTCGAATTCGTCATCGCACAGTTCACCATTCCCGAGTCGGGCAAGCCACCCGAGATAAAGCGGGCGAGCATCGCCGCCCAGCAGCTCGTTGCGCACAGGCAGCAAGCGCGTCATCCACCCCGCACCATCCAGCTCTTCCGAGAAGCGGGAGTATTCGCCCGAGTCATCATTGAACGACCAGTCGAGGATGCACCAGTCATCGACATCCATGGCCTCGAAGGCTTTCCCGAAACGGGGGCGCCTCTTTCGTCCAGCTTTGACGTAATCGCGGATGGTCTCCGCGTCAAACGTCCCATGCGGGAGACGAAGAAGCAGGCGGCAGTTCCCCCAGTTGGAAGAGTAGACATGGGCGTCGAAATATTGCTGTACCCACTCGAGCGGGTCGCCCTTGAGATCTCCCCAGTGATATTCGTTGACGAAGCTTGAGGCGGTGATCGTGGCCCGCGTGGAGAATCTGCGCAACTCTGTCTGCTGGGTCGCCGTCAGCAGCTGGTCGACGCATGCAAACTCGTAGTATTGGTATTCGCTCATGCCAGATTCCCGTAGCGAAGCGGATGGAAGACGAGAAGGTGAATGTGCTGGCGCGCAACCGGGCGGAACCTGGAAATTCCGGGCCGACGTGAAAGCCAGAATGCTTCATGGCAAGCGCCGAAAGGCGTGCGCGTTTCCATTGTGACGTCCTTTCGGCACGAGATGCGGCGCTTTCAGCCAGTCGCGCCCGCGACGCCCAGCCGCATCCGGTAGTCCACCAGTAGCTGCTGCTGTGCTTCGATCTGCGCGGCCAGCTTCGTCAGATCCGCGTTGAGCGAGTCACGAGCCTCGCGTAGCTGGAGCAGCTCGGCAACCCGCGCATCGGCTGCCACCTGCGCTGCATCGCGCTCGGCCTCGGCGCGCGCCCGATCGGCGAGCGCACGATTGAGGGCGGACTGCAACGCCTCGCCCTGTGCCTGCTGATCACGTGCGAGCCTGGTCGTGGCCGCCGCTTCGGCGACGAGCCGCGCGTTGTCCCGGTTCAGCTGGGTGATCTCGTTCTGCCGGACGATGGCCGTCTGGTTCGCCTGGCGTAGCTCAGCCTGCACCTGCTGGACCTGCTGTTCATGTCGGTGCACTTCCTGCTCGCGCTGCTCGCGCGCGGCCGTACGGAAATGCTCAAGGGAATCGCGCGCATGCGTGAGCTTTGCCTCGAGCGACAGGCGGAAGCCCTCCTGCTCGGCAAGGCGCTCGGTCTGGTCGCGTACCTGCTGGGAGAGCCGCTCGACGTCCAGGTCGCGCTGATGCAGCGCCAGGCGAGTTCCGGCGTGCGCGTCCTGCTCCCCGGAAAGGGTGGCGGTCGCGCCAGATAGTTGCTCCCGCACCGTGGCCAGATCGGCGCCGAGCTTCTCGATTTCGGACTGCGCCTGCTGGCGTTGCGCGGCCACAGCGGCGGCCTGCCGGTCGATGAGGGCTTGTGCTTCCTCGTGCAGGCGGGCGGCAAGGCGGCTGACGAGATCCTGGATCGCGTCAGAGAGCGACCCGGCGCGCGCGAGTGACGCGCCCTCATCTTCCTCCAATTCCTTCAGGTACCGGTGGATCGTGGTTTTCGAGCCCGTGTTGCCGAGCGCGATACGTATCGCGTCGATCGATGTGTGCTGCCCCTGCGCGAGCAACGCGTCGCGGGCGCGCTTTACGTCCATGCGCGTAAGACCGGTGCGGGCCATCTGCTTCCTCACTCGAATATCGTACCGTATTACGTACCATGTATATACGTATTGCTGGCGCCGGTCAAGTGATGTCCTGGGTGGTGTTTATTGATATGCGATAAAGGAGGATTATCGAATGCGAGAGCCCGAAAAGTGACCTCCGGCGGACGGAAACGGTACGGAATACGGATTCGCTGCCCGATTTCAGGCCAGCTGCAGCTGGAGACCCTCTCCGGGCGTGCGCATCTGGTAGCCCATCGCCCGGTAACCGCGCTGGCGCTTCTCCCACATGCGCTGCAGTGCCGGATGGCCGCCGTCAACGTAATCGATCACCCGTACGCCGGTTTTGCCCGCATGTTCGCGATGCAGGCGGCCGGCGTACTGCTGCAGGGTGCCCTTCCAGGCGACCGGCATGCCCAGCACCAGGGTGTCCAGCGCCGGATGATCGAAACCTTCGCCCACCAGCCTGCCGGTCGCCAGCACTACGCGGGGCGTGTCACCGGCCAGCGCGTCAAGGGCAGCCAGCTGCGCAGATCGCGCTTTCCTGCCGAGGCGGCCGTGCAGAACGAACAGCGGGCTTCACCGTGTCCGCCAGGACCTGCTGAAGGCTTTCGAGATGGTCTGTGCGCTCGGTGAGCACCAGCACATTGCGTCCCTGCGCGTATTGCTCACGGATGGCCGTGGCGATCATGTGTGTGCGCGACGCATCCTGCGCGAGACGCGCGAAGACCTCCTGGATCGGCGCGTCGGCCGTAACATCCACTGCGGCGGTGAGCCTTTGCGGGAACACCTCGAGCATCTGTGGCGCGCTGGTCGGGGATTTCGCTGCATGCCGGATCGGCCCGCACAGCATGAACATCACCGGCTGCTGGCTGTCGCGCCGCACTGGCGTGGCAGTCAGACCCAGCACGTAGCGGGCATGGACGGCCTTGAGCACCGCCTCGAAGGAATCCGCCGAGACGTGGTGACATTCGTCGACGATGACATGGCCGTAACGCCGCAACAGCTCGCCGCGGGCACCATCGGGTGCCACGGATTGCAGCATCGCGACATCGATCCGGCCCGTCGCCTTCGACTTGCCGCCGCCGATCGTGCCGATCTCGCGCGCGTCGAGTGCGAGAAACGACTGCAGGCGTTCGCGCCACTGGTCAAGCAGTTCCCGGCGGTGCACGAGCACGAGCGTGTTGACGCCTCGCTGCGCGATCATCGCGGCCGCTGTCACGGTCTTGCCGAACGCCGTCGGCGCATGCAGGATGCCGGTGTCGTGTCGCAGCAGGTCGACGATGGCCGCCTGCTGGTCATCGCGCAGTGTGCCGGCAAACGGAACTGGAAGCGACTCGCCCGTGCAGCGCTCGTCGCGGATGTCGCAAGCGATGTCGTTATCGCGCAGCAGCGTCATGACGTCGTCAAGGCACCCGCGCGGCAATGCAATGTGGCGCGGGCAGTTCTCGGCGCGCCCGATGATACGTGGCTTGTCCCATACGCTGAAGCCGCGCGCCTGGGCCCGGTAGAACTCCGGATTCTGGAAGGCGGCCAGCCGGATGAGCCGGTTGAGCAGTGCCTGCGGAAGCTGCGCCTTTTCAAGATAGAGCTGGTTCGCGAGCGTCAGTGTGAGCGACGCCGGCATCGTTCCGGCCAGCCGCTTCGGTTGCGCGGGCGGTGGCTTCCACGGTTCGGCCTGGTCCTCCTCGGCGATGAACGCGACGTCGAGCGGATGCGCACCGCCCGTGGCGCGAAAGATCACCCCCTCGATGTCGCGGCTGTCCATGGTTTGCACGGACGCGAGATACGACCACTGGTCAGCGTACGGCTGAAAGCCGTCATCGACAAACACGCTCCAACCGTGCTCGCGTGGCTGCTTCTGCAGCGGCAGGGCAATGAGGTTACCGAAGCCGCCTTTGGGCAGCACATCCTGGTTTGGAAAGAGCCGGTC
>NZ_CYGY02000112.1:0-5270 GCF_900007165.1 Paraburkholderia piptadeniae | reverse complement strand
TGCGCGCCATTGCCTGAACGCGAGATTTCGAGCGATACGGGCACGTCCATCTCGAGGCAGGATTGCCGGAACGCCTGCGCATCGTCACGCCAGCCTTCCTCGTCGAAATCGACAGCGAGCAGGTAGCAGGTGCCGTCCGGCATCAGCGGATAGAGGCCCACCGTGCGATCGCCGGCCAGGTGCGCATAGACGACCTGGTCGTCCAGCGTCAGCAGTACACGATGCCCGCAGTCGGCGCAGCGGATGCGGGGCTTGTCGCAGATCCCGGCGCGCCATTCGTTGGCGCACGCCGGCGCGTAGCCGGATTTTCCGGAATTGCGGCTTTCCCAGCGTAGCGGATAGACATCCGTGCGACCGCGAAAGAGCCGCCGGAAGAGCTGTGCCTTCTGCTCCGGCGAAAGTACGGGGGTACCCATGTTTCGCACTGCTGGCGATGGTTCGTTCCGGGTCACCCGCACGGGCTTTGCCTGCGCCGGAAGCGTTGCCGGCAGCAAGGCGGTGAGCCGCGCGATTTCTGCCTGCAGGCGTGTGAGCTCGGCGAGCAGCTCCTCGCGTGTGAAATTTTCCCAGTCTGCCTGTGACAGCTTGCCTTCGTTCATTGCTTCACCGGTTGAAACCCCCGTCTCCCATCGAGCACGCCGGCTGGCGCACATGTTCGTTGTTGCATATCATCGTCTCCGATATAGATCACCTGATTTTACCCACGAGCCATGTCTGCCATCGATCGCTACATCGAAGCCGCGACGCGCGAAAACACCCGGCGCAGTTACCAGTCGGCGCTCCGGCATTTCGAGGTTGAATGGGGCGGCTTTCTGCCTGCGAGCGCTGACATGATCGCGCGGTACCTTGCCGATCACGCAGAAACCCTGGCGGTCAATACCCTGCGCTCCCGGCTGGCAGCCCTTGCGCAATGGCATCAGACGCAGGGTTTTCCGGATCCGACGAAAGCCCCGCATGTGCGCAAGGTCCTCAGAGGTATCATCGCGCTGCATCCCGCAACCGAGAAGCGGGCGAAGCCCATGCAGCTCGCGCAGCTCGAAAAGCTCACAGCGTGGCTCGATGAGCGGATCGCCAGGGAAGCAGACGAGCGCGACCGCAGTGCGTGCATTCGCAACCGGGCCCTGGTGCTGCTGGGCTTCTGGCGCGGCTTTCGCTCCGACGAACTCAGCCGGCTGCGGATCGAGCACGTAGCCGTTGAAGCCGGCCGCGGCATGACGCTGTACCTGCCGCGCACGAAAGGCGACCGCGCGCAGCTGGGCACGACCTTCAAGGCTCCGGCGCTTTCACGGCTGTGTCCGGTGACGGCTTACGAGGCGTGGATTGCGGCCTCCGGCCTGACGGAAGGGCCCGTGTTCCGGAGCATTGACCGCTGGGGAAACATCAGCGACGAGGGACTGCATGCGGGCAGCTTCGTGCCTCTGTTGCGTGCGCTTTTCCATGCGGCAGGCCTGGCCGTGCCGGACAGCTACAGCAGTCACTCACTACGGCGGGGCTTCGCAACGTGGGCCAACTCGAACGGCTGGGATCTGAAAATGCTGATGCAGTACGTTGGTTGGAAAGACGTGCGCTCTGCGATGCGCTACATCGACGCGGCCGATCCGTTCGCGCAACACCGCATCGAATCGGCACTCGCAACGCCAGGCACGGCCGTGCAGGAACTACCAGTCCTCGCATTGCCTGCGCCATAACGCTGGATTGAGGCATCACTCCACGCCGCCCTGGCGGACATGTACCGGGGGAGATTCGCTGCAAGCTCAATCGCGATCCGGACCAGCCAGATCTTCATGGCGGAGCGCTTCGAGCGGGCGCACCACATCACGGATCGATAAAAGCCCGGCGACATAGTGATCGATCTGGTCGAGCACGTCCTCGATCTGTTCGACAATCGACACGTCCCGGGTTGTTGCCGCGAAGTTCGCACCGTTGACGAGTGCATGCGCGATGCCATGCAGGCGCAACAGATCGTCCCGCAGGCCTTCCGGATCGTTAAGGCCTGTGCGCAGTTCGTCGAGCGTATCCACCGCATCGAGCACCCGCGTCGTGTCATAGCGCGACTGCAGCCCCTCCAGTGCGGCGGCATCAACTTCACCGTAGGGCGTGGTGGTCACCGCGGCTCTTGCACTCATCCAGCGTTACCTCATTTCGTCGTGAGGCCGGGCCGCCCGGCCAAACAGGGCATCGTTGATCCAGCTTTCGGGCGGACGTTCCAGATGCAGCCGGTAGCGCCCGAAGCGGCGAATGTTGTGCGTCGCATACGGGCTGACGAATTCAATGTCCTCGGTGCGGACCTTCTCGCCCTCGGCCACCATGTCGCGCAGGGCCCGCATCATGTCCACCGTGTTCTGCAGGATCACGGCCGATGCGATGAGGTCATTGTAGCGTAGCCGTTTTTGCTGCTCTTCCGGCTCGTTCTCCGCGATCACGTCGCCGCCGAACGACAGCCATTTCGCGAAACCGTTGTACGACTCTATCTTGTTGGTGTTTGCAGTCACGTCCTGGCGCAGTTCCCGGCTGCCGATCCATTCAAGCAGAAAGACCGTCCGCACGACGTTGCCGAGTTCGCGTGCAGCGAGATACAGGCGGTTCTTGCGGCTCTCGGAGCCAAGGCGGCGCAGCAGCAACGGTGAAGAGATCGTGCCCGCCTGGATCGACACCGCCACCTGCATGAGCTCCTGCCAGTGCCGTTCGATCAGCACCCAGTCGATGGTCGCCGTGAAAAGCTTGTCGATATGCCTGTACTTCGCGTCGCTGTCCGGGCGGTACAACACGAGGTCTTTCCAGTTGCGGATTCTGGGCATCAGCTTGATGCCGAGCAGATGGGTGAACGCAAACACGGCGGCTGATTGTCCCTGCGTATCCGCATGCACGGTGTTGGCCTTGACGGACAGGTCGGCCTTGAGCAGCCCTTCGATTACATAGATCGCTTCCCAGACGCCCGGCGGGATGAAATGCCGGAATACCGCGATATAGTTGTCGGCGACGTGGCGGTAGGCGACCGCACCCACTTTCCGGTAGCGGAAGTGATAGCCGGCCAACAGGTTGTTGTCGTAGAAGTCGTACTGTGTGCCGTCGGCCGCTACAGTCTTGCCGTCGCCCCAGTGCTTTGGCAGATCGAGCCGCAGGTATAGCTCGATCAGCTCGCGCTGCGCGGCCTCGAGCCTGTCCAGATTCATATGCCGACGGTTCACGAATGACAGCATGTGCGCCGTCACGTCGGTATCGAGATGGCGTGCCGCCTGGGTCGGGCCCAGGTTGCAGCCCATCGCGAAGATCGTCAGCAAATACCGCTCGGCCGCCTTGCGTATCTGCGGATCGATCCCGGATAACGGTCCGAAGTGCCGGGTAAAATGCGTCCAGTGCTCGATGTTCGCGAGAATGTCGAGCACATTACGGGTCGGCAGACGCGCATTGATCCGCTCCTGCAGGGCGATCGCACTGGCCGGAATTTCTTTTGCAATGGTCTTGCGCAGGATCGGCTCGCCTTTCTGGTCGATCGTGACATGTTCGCGCTTGCGTGGATATTCGTCGTCAAGCTTGCGCGCCGTGACGGTCAACCACTGACGCAGTTGGGCAACGAATTCGCTGCCCGTTTCCGGCAGGCCGACTTTCGCGCAGTAGTCGGGCAACTGTTGCTCACACTGTCGCCACGGCAGCAGATGGTCGCGATAGTCGGCGTAGGCATCGGATCCGGACACGCACAGGTCGCCGACGCGCAGTTCTTCCGCCATGTACGAGAACACGCACAGCTCAAGATAGCGCCGGTTGGTCGGCGCGCCTTCACCGTGGGAGCGCCGCACAAGCTTGCGCCAGCGTGCCGCTGCGAAACTCAGGTCCACATCGGCATCGATCCATTCGCGGTGTAACGTTTCGTTCTCCAGCACAACAACGAGCGCATCGAGCAGCGTCCGCACCTGGCTCGTGGAATCCCATTCGAGCGTGCGGGCGAGACGCATGAGGACCGAACGGTGCGCCCGGAAATGCTTCCAGAGCAGCGGCAGGTGATTGCGGCCGCTGAATGCGCGGATCTCGGCACAGCTCTCACGCAGCGGTTCGAGGTCACCTTTCGGTGCAAGCCACTTTCGTATGGACTGCGCGATCGTCCTCTCGTCGGACTCGTCAGCAAGGATGTCGACGACGCCATCGAGCAGGACCACGAGATCCTCGACCTTGTCACGCTGCCTGCGCTGAACGATCTCCAGTTCGTCGCTCGCGCGCTTGTGGATCGCACCCATACGTCGCACGAACATGTCGGCGAGATCGTCGCGGGCACGCACGCGCATGCGATTAAGCAGCGCCACGATCAATGTGTAGCGTTTCTCGGGAAGGGTGTCTTTCCGGAGGGCGGACGCGTCGAGTGCCATCGCCTGCATGGCCAGTGAGCGCAGCTTTGACGCCGGGACGCCGGCGAGCGCGATGGTGAAGTCCCCGATCTCGTCGAGCCAGGTGATCTGGTCAATCAGCAGGTCCAGGTGCTGCCGCGATGGTCGCCTCGCGTGGCGCTTGATGCGGTTATAGGCGGTCTGCCGGCTTGACAGGTCGCGGGCCAGCAGACGGTCCAGATTGTTCTTCTGTTCATTGGTCAGGCGTCGTGCGACCCGCCGGAAAAGCCGCGCCTGGGTCTTTGCATGGATCTGCTCGGTAATCCGGTCCAGCGTCGAGAAAGCCGGTAGTTCGATATCCTGCGCGATCAGTTCGTCGATCGTTGCATTGATGATGTCGACCGGCTGGTCCATGGACAGCGCAGCCGTGTGTGCGGCTCGCGTCGCAATCGTGCCTGCGTCGGTGCCGTAGTACGGCTTGACACCGAGGTGCTCGCGCACTGCGGCGTAATGCCGGAACAGCGTCGGCGATGCCTGCGTGTCATAACCGAAGCGTACTGCGGGACCGATGTTTGCCGCCGCGCGCACGTGTTCGACGACGGCCACCGGGATGCTGTCGAGCGACGGGAAATGATGCATCTGCTGGAAGACTTTCAGGAGCACCAGCAGACCCAGCCGGGGGCGCTCGCCCCGGGACGACCGCCGCGCCCATTCCAGTTCATCGGGCAGGGGTGTGTAGCAGGCTTGCAGGTCCCGCGTGGCAAGAACCGTGGGAAAGCGCGGATACGCAGTACGTTCGATGGTAGCCATGCGAGTCGTTTTGATCGCAGCGGGCCGCTCAGATTAGCCGAAGAAAATCAGGTCGTTACCAGGTCAGTTCGAAATGATTCCGCGCGTCTATATAACCCCAAAGCTTATGATAGGAATTTACGCTTACCTTGCCGCTACCCC
>NZ_CYGY02000127.1 GCF_900007165.1 Paraburkholderia piptadeniae | reverse complement strand
ACTCTTCTTTGCCGCGGCAAAGAAGAGTAGGCAGAAGAAAGCCGCTCACACCGCCAGTGCTTGACCCTTACCCACGGGCTCTCAACGTCCCCATCGTTCACACAGCAACGTACTGGCCTATACGCGTTGCCAGCGCACTACCAAGCGCCTCATCTGCATCGTGCACCCGAATTACGGCACGCGACCTCAAATATCCCCGGCCCCTTTGCGGCAAACTGTGTGTAGGCATTCGCACCGCACAGGACACCCTCGTTACTCAACGCGCTGCAAGTGCGGGCGGCGTCCTGTGCGACACAGCAACCCATATTCACTACCGACATGCGGCGCTGAAACGTTCGATACCCTTAGCCTTGCCACACGTGCATGAAGTGGGTGAGGCGTATAGCCGGAACGTTGGCAACGAACATAAGTTAGTACGTTGCCGTGTGAAGGACGGGGACGTTGAGGGCCCGTGGGTAAAGGTCAAGGGCTGGCGGTGTGAGCGGCTTTCTTCTGCCTACTCTTCTTTGCCGCGGCAAAGAAGAGTAGGTGCCGCCCCGCACAGGGGCAACGCCCGCGCCGCGAGGCGCATCGCGGATGCCAGGCGGCACGCTGAAATAACCACGCAATCGCGGATGCCAGCGCAGGGCAAGGCAAACGAACGCAATAGCGGACGCCAGCGACAAATCCAAATAACCAAAGCGTCGCAGACAAAAGCCGGTGCAAGCACCTCGCTGCAAGCACCTCGCTGCAAGCACCTCACTCCGATCCCAGATAAAAAAACCGGAACAAAAACACAGCCGCGATAATCCACACGACGAGCTTCACCTGACGCGCCTGGCCCGTCAGCAGCTTGAGCCCCGCATACGAAATGAAGCCGAACGCGACGCCGTTCGCGATCGAGTACGTGAACGGCATCAGCAGCGCGGTGAGCACGGCGGGCACGACTTCCGTCGCGTCGTCCCAGGGCAGGTTGATCATTTCGCGCAGCATCAGACACGACACGTAGAGCAGCGCCGGCGCCGTCGCATAACCGGGCACGACGCCCGCGATCGGCGCGAAGAAGAGCGCCAGCAGGAACAGCACGGCGACCGTGATCGCCGTCACTCCCGTGCGCCCGCCCGCCTGCACGCCCGACGCGCTTTCGATGTAAGCCGTCGTCGACGACGTGCCCAGCATCGAGCCCGCCAGGATGGCCGCGCTGTCCGCCATCAGCGCGCGGTTCAGACGGTGCATCTTGCCGTGCACGAGCAGGCCCGCGCGATTCGCGACGCCCATCAGCGTGCCCGTCGCGTCGAACAGCTCGACGAGAAAGAACACCAGAATCACGTTGAGCACGCCCGTCGACAGCGCTGCCTTGATGTCGAGCTGGAAGAGCGTCGGCGAGATCGACGGCGGCCTCGATACGACGCCGTGAAACTCGTTGCCGCCGAAAAAGAAGCTCAGGATCGTCACGCCGACGATGCCGATCAGAATCGAGCCGCGCACGCGCAAATGATCGAGCGTGACGATCGCGAAGAAGCCGATGATCGCGAGCACGACGTGCGCATCGTGCAGGTTGCCGAGCGTGACGAGCGTCGCCGGATTGCCCGTGACGATGCCCGCCGTCTTCAGCGAAATGATCGCGAGAAAGAGACCGATGCCGCCCGTGATCGCGATGCGGATCGAATGCGGTATGCCCGTGACGATCACTTCGCGCACCCGGAAGAGCGTGACGATCAGGAACAGGCACCCCGAGATGAACACGGCGCCGAGCGCGGCCTGCCACGAGAAGCCCAGGCCTTTGACCACCGTATACGCGAAGTACGCATTGAGACCCATGCCGGGCGCGCAGGCAATCGGGTAGTTCGCATAGAGGCCCATGATCAGCGACGCGAGCGCCGCGACGAGGCAGGTCGCGACGAACACAGAGTCTTTCGGCATGCCCGCGTCGCCGAGGATCGCTGGATTGACGAAGATGATGTAGGCCATTGTGAGGAACGTGGTGATGCCTGCCAGCACTTCCACGCGCAGGTTCGTGCCTGCTTCGTCAAAGCCGAAATACCGTTTTACGGAGTCCATGAGCCGAGTCTCTCGTCGTTTGAAATGTCGTTCGTAACTGCTTGTCGTACCGCTTCGATTTCCGCTTCTTTTCATGCTCTTTGCCGCCGCTCGACGGCATCGTGCGCGAGCAACTGCGGCGCCCTGGGCGAGCGTCACCGGCGCATTGAGGCAGTCGGGGAGCCACGGGCGGATTTAATCACGATTGGTCCGCCATTGCCGCATTGGCAGCGCTTACGCGTTGAGCGTATGCAACACTCTCGCGGCGTGAGCGTGCGACGCGCCAGCCCCGGTCTGCCTCACGGCCTGCGGTGCTGAAACGTGATTTTGTGTAGCGAAGGGGCGTGATGATACCTGACGCGGCGCATCATGTCGGATTACAAGGGGAGTCGCAGCAGGGGAAGGGTGGGGAATAGGCATCCACGGAATGCCGCACGGGGCATTGGCGCATCGTGGCATCGACGAAAGGGATGTTGCCGGCGCCATGCGTGGCGTGCGTCGTCCAGGACGCGCCACGCATGGCGCCCGGTTGTCGTCTGCTACTGCTGTATTTATTGTTGCACGCCCTGCGCCTGGGCACGGCGTTGGGCAACGATGCGTCCCGCCGCGATCGCATTGGCTGGATAGTCGATCCAGTCGAGAGGATCGTAGCCGGCATTGCGCCATTCGATCAGATCTGCTTTGACTTCGGCGCGCGTCTTGGGCTTGTTCTGGTCGTAGACACGCGATGTCTGCGCGAGCGCAGACGATACGCAAACGGCGCCGACGAGCGCACCCAGAACCATACGAGGAATCAGCTTCATGGCAGGGGCCTGAAAAGTTAGGATGACCTGTTTATTTTAGGTTCTGCATCCCCGATAGGTAAGTTTCGCAAGTGAAATGAACCGTTGCATGCTTTGAGTCAATGAGATGGCTTGCCCATCCGGTCGAGCACGGCCGTCAACAGATCGACGGGCAGCGGAAACACGATGGTCGAATTCTTGTCGGCGGCGATGGTCGTCAGCGTCTGCAAGTAGCGCAACTGCATCGCCTGCGGTTGTTGCGCAAGCATCTGTGCTGCCTGCAGCAATTTCTGCGATGCCTGCAGCTCGCCTTCGGCATGGATGACCTTCGCGCGCCGTTCGCGTTCGGCCTCCGCCTGACGCGCAATCGCGCGGATCATCGTCTCGTTGATATCGACGTGCTTGATCTCGACGTTCGATACCTTGATGCCCCACGCATCCGTCTGCGCGTCGAGCACGCGCTGGATGTCGGTGTTCAGCTGCTCACGCTCGGACAGCAGCTCGTCGAGGTCGTGCTTGCCGAGCACGGCGCGCAGCGTGGTCTGCGATAGCTGACTGGTCGCCTCGAAGTAGCGTGCGACCTGGATCACCGCGCGCTCCGGATCGACGACGCGAAAGTACACGACGGCATTCACCTTGACCGACACGTTGTCGCGCGTGATCACGTCTTGCGGCGGCACGTCGAAGACGACAGTGCGCAGATCCATGCGCACGACCTGCTGCACGACGGGAATGATCAGCACGAGGCCCGGACCTTTGACCTTCCAGAAGCGTCCGAGCATGAACACGACGCCGCGTTCGTACTCGCGAAAGATACGTACCGACGAGGCAATCAGCACGATTGCCAGCAGGATCAGGATGCTGCCGAAGCCGAAGGTGAAACCGATCATGTGCGTTCTCCTTTTTGTCGACTAGAGTGGGCGCTTGAGCTGTCGGCTGGAGTTAGCGCTTTAGCACTTACTCCAGCCCCGTGCAGAGCACTTACCCCGGTCCCATGCGAGTCGTTTGCTGTTGAGGGATATCGCCAGCGGGAACGACAGTGAGCGTGAGGCCGCGCCGTCCCGTGACGCGCACGGCATTGCCCGCCGCAACCGGCGCGGTGCTGCTCACGCGCCAGCGCTCGCCATGCACGCGCGCCCAGCCGACGCGCTCGGGCTCGCCATGCAACAGGCTGTCCTTTGGCGATTCCGTCCTCGCGTCCGTTTCGCTGACGGCAACGAGGCCATCGTCGAGCACCACGCCGACGCTGCCGATGATCGCCTCGGCGCCCGTCACGACGGGCCGCCGCCGCGCGCGCAGCACCATCCCCGAGACGCCGAAGATAAAGAGCACGCTGAACACGACGACGGCGGCGATCATCGGCAGCGGAATGCCGTAGCCGGGAAGGTCGGTGTCGATCAGCATCAGCGCGCCGATCACGAACGCGATGATGCCGCCGAAGCCGAGCGTGCCGAAGGTCGGCAGAAACGCCTCGGCGATCAGGAACGCGAGGCCGAGGAAGATCAGGCTAAGGCCGACGTAGTTCACGGGCAGCAGTTGCAGCGCGAAGAGGCCCAGCAGCAGGCTGATCGCGCCCGCCACGCCGGGCAGCACGAAGCCCGGATTCGAGAACTCGAAGAAGAGGCCGTACATGCCGATCATCAGCAAGATCAAGGCCACGTTAGGATCGGTGATGACGGCGAGGAAGCGGCTGCGCCAGTCCGGCTGGAGCGTGACGATGGGCGCATGAGCCGTCGACAGGCGCTTTGCGCCTGCGGACGTCTCGTAGGTGCGGCCGTCCACCTGCTTCATCAGATCGGGGATGTCGCGCGCAATGTAGTCGACCACTTTCTGGTCGAGCGCGTCGTGCGCCGACAGGCTCACCGCTTCGCGCACCGCGCGCTCGGCCCATTCGACGTTGCGGCCGCGCAGTTGCGCGAGCCCGCGGATATAGGCTTCGGCATCGTGAAGCTGCTTGCGCAGCTCCGTCGACTGGCTGTCGAGCGCGAGCGCGCCCGACGCGGCGCTCTCGCTCGCGGCGCTCGCGCCGGAAGCGGGCTTTTCGCCCGGCATGGCGGGCGCCTGTCCCGGCTTCGGCGCGTCCTGTCCGCCGATCCCCAGCTGCACCGGCGACGCCGCGCCAAGATTGGTGCCTGGCGCCATCGCCGCGATGTGGCTCGCGTACGTGATATAGGTGCCCGCGCTCGCGGCGCGTGCGCCGCCCGGCGCGATGTACGTCGCGACGGGCACGGGCGAAGCCAGGATCGCCTTGATGATCTGCCGCATCGACGTATCGAGGCCGCCCGGCGTATCGAGTTGCAGGATCGCGAGTTGCGCGTGGTCGTCGGCGGCGCGGGAAAGGCCGCGCACGATGAAGTCGGCGGTCGCCGGGCCGATCGCGCCCGCGACGGGAATCACGAACACGCTGCCGGGCGTGACGGCCGCTTGTGCGGCATCAGCGGGCCGGACGAGCGATGCGGCGGCGCAGAACGCGAGCGCGAACAGGGCGATCCGGCGCGCCAGCGTCGTGCAGCTGCGAATGGCAGCGCGACGGGCGATGCAGTATGAAATGCGTGCAATACGGCGGCCAACGGAATGTGCAAAACGGGATGCGGCGCTCGGGCCGCAAGCCAATGCTACGCATGCGCCGGCCGCCATCGAGGCGCCGCACGCCGTGCCTTGCACGAGGCGCGCGCGGATCGGCGCGCGCGGTGGACCCGCTTGCCGGGACGGGAGAAGCCGGTACGTTCTCATTGTCGGCGGCCGGCGCGCCGCGACGTATGTCGCGCGGCGCCCCGGCCTGAAAGGGCTGGCCTGTCTTAAGCTTAGTCGGATTCCGCCCGTTCCGCCCGACGGGAGATACCCGCGTTCGCGGCCTGGGCGAGCGCGTTCGCCGCGCGGTAGTCGGTGGGCCGCATTCCCGTCCACTTGCGAAACGCGCGATGAAACGCGCTCGGCTCCGCGAACCCGAGCGTCGCGGCGATCTCGGCGATCGGCTGCCCGCCGCGCTGCAACGCCGCAATCGCAATATCGCGCCGCAGGTCGTCCTTGATCGACTGATACGTATAGCCTTCCTGCTTCAGATGCCGCCGCATCGTCGCCTCGGCGACATTCAGCCGCTGCGCCACCTCGCCCGAGCCCGGCCATGCGGACATCGGCAGCGCGCGCAGCGTCTTGCGCACCCGTGCCGCGAGCGAGCCGGGATTGCGGTACTTGATGATGAAGCTCGCGGGCGCGTCGCGCAGGAACGGCTTGACGGACTTCGTCGTCTGCACGACGGGCAGTTCCAGGAAGTCCGGCGCGAGATCGACGTACGACTCGCTGTGTTCGAACGCGAGGTCGTCGCAGAACATCAGACGGTATTCGTGCGCGGCGGGCGGCTCCGCGCAGCGAAAGCGCGCCTCGATCAACGGGATGCGCCGTCCGACCAGCCAGCACACGAGGCCGTAGACGAGGATGAAGTACGTTGCATATGCAAACATGGCCGGTTGCGGCGCGCCGTCGCGATGGACGAACGCGAGGCGCACGCGGTCGTCGCGCCGGCTGATCTGCACGGACAGGTCGTCGAGCACGAGCCGCATGAAGCCGACGGCCCGCGCGAGCGCCTGGCCGCCGTTGCGGGCCGACAGCGCCATTTGCGTCATCGCGATGAAGCTGCCGCTTTTCATCGCGTGCGTGTCCTGGCCGAAGAACTCGTCGTCGAGCGCGCGGGCAATGTTGGCCCACAGCGCGCCGTACTGCGCCGGTGTCACGCGGCTCTTCGCGCTCGCAAGCATCTGCGGCGCGATGCCCGCCGCCTCGACGATAGGCTGCACGTCGAGTCCGCCTGCGCGAGCGAGTGCCAGCGTCTCTTCGACGAGGCTCACGGAGATCGTGCCTCTTTCTGCTTTCATTCCGTCACGGGTCCTTGCGTAGTTTGGGAGGCGTGCTTTTCGGGGCTGCCGTGGGACGCATCTGGCAAATCCGCTCACTTCGATTACTGGGAATGCTGTCATTTTGCCGCATCAGGGTCGCAGCCGATGTCCGGATATGGCAAATGCGCTCACGCAGATTGATCGGACGCGGCATCGAATCGCGCTCGCGCCGCGCCTACACTGGGTCCCGACGATCGTGCCGCAAGACCTCTGAAGCAGGCGCGAAAAAAGACACAGAGAAGCACACGGAGACGCAAGGCGGCACACATGGACGAGTTCTACACCGACGAACAACGGATGATCCGCGACGCGGCGCGCGACTTTTCGGTCGAGCGCCTCGCGCCCAACGCGGCGCAATGGGACCGCGACGGCCAGTTGCCCGCCGACGTCGTTACGCAGATGGGCGAGCTCGGCTTTCTCGGCATGATCGTTCCGCCCGAATGGGGCGGCTCCTACACCGATTACATCGCCTACGCGCTCGCGCTCGAAGAAATCGCCGCCGGCTGCGCGGCCTGCGCGACGCTGATGAGCGTGCACAACTCGGTCGGCTGCGGGCCGATCCTCAACTTCGGCACCGACGCGCAGAAAGACCGCTATCTCACCGATCTCGCGATGGGCAAGCGCATCGGCGCGTTCTGCCTGACCGAGCCGCACGCGGGCAGCGAAGCGAACAACATCCGCACGCGCGCCGTGCTGCACGACGGACAGTGGGTGCTCAACGGCAGCAAGCAGTTCGTGACGAACGGCTCGCGCGCCGGCATCGCGATCGTGTTCGCCGTCACCGATCCCGACGCGGGCAAGCGCGGCATCTCGGCCTTCATCGTGCCGACGGACACGCCGGGCTTCAACGTCGGCCGCCCGGAGAGCAAGCTCGGTATTCGCGCGTCGGACACGTGCCCGATCTCGCTCGACGATTGCGCCATCCCCGAAGCGAACCTGCTCGGCGCGCCGGGCGAGGGCCTGCGCATCGCGCTGTCGAATCTGGAGGGCGGGCGCATCGGCATCGCGGCGCAGGCGATCGGCATTGCGCGCGCGGCATTCGATGCCGCCCGTGTGTACGCGAACGAGCGCATCCAGTTCGGCAAGGCGCTGAAGGAGCATCAGACCATCGCCAACATGCTCGCCGACATGGCCACGCGCCTGAACGCCGCGCGCCTGCTCGTGCATCACGCGGCGCGGCTGAGGAGCGCGGGCCGGCCGTGTCTGTCGGAGGCGTCGCAGGCAAAGCTGTATGCGTCGGAAGTGGCCGAAGAGGTGTGCTCGAAGGCGATCCAGATTCACGGCGGCTACGGCTACCTCGAAGACTATGCCGTCGAGCGGCATTACCGCGACGCCCGCATCACGCAGATCTACGAAGGCACGAGTGAAGTACAAAGAATGGTTATCGCGCGGCACGTTTGAGCGCAGAATAAACCGCCAATAGAGCGCGCGCACCCGCGCCGACAACGATGGAGACGACGATGACGGCAGCCCAAGGCTTTTTCGACGCGCGCGACTTCTTGTTGCGCCACCGCACGGACTATCAGCGCGCGTACAGCGAATTCCGATGGCCGGAACTCGGAGAGTTCAACTGGGCGCTCGACTATTTCGACGTCGTCGCCAAGGGCAATGACAACCCGGCGCTATGGATCGTCGACGATCCGGCGCAGGAGGGCCTCAAGCTCTCGTATGCGCAGATGTCGGAGCGCTCGTCGCGGATGGCCAATTTTCTGCGCGGCCTGGGCGTCACGCGCGGCGACCGTCTGCTGCTGATGCTGCCGAACCGCGCCGAGCTATGGGACGTGATGCTCGCGTCGATGAAGCTCGGCGCCATCGTGCTGCCCGCCACCACACAACTGTCGCCCGACGACGTGCGCGATCGCGTGCAGATCGGCGGCGCGAATTTCGTCGTGGTCGATAGCGCGGAGACGGGCAAGTTCGACGGCCTTGACGCGAAGCTCACGCGCATCTCGGTCGGCGCACCGCGCGAAGGCTGGGCGGATATCGCCGCTGCGTACGACGCATCGCCTTCCTTCACGCCCGACGGCGTCACGCGCGCGGCCGATCCGATGCTGCTGTACTTCACGTCGGGCACGACCTCGAAGCCGAAACTCGTCGAGCACACGCATCAGAGCTATCCCGTCGGCCATCTGTCGACGATGTACTGGATCGGCCTGCAACCGGGCGACATCCACTGGAACATCAGCTCGCCGGGGTGGGCAAAGCATGCATGGAGCTGCTTCTTCGCGCCATGGAATGCGCAGGCGTGCGTGTTCGTCTTCAACTTCGCGCGCTTCGTGCCGAAGGAAACGCTCGATGTGCTCGTGCGCTGCAACGTCACGACGCTGTGCGCGCCGCCCACCGTGTGGCGCATGCTGGTGCAGGAGCCGCTCGCGTCGTATCCCGTCAAGCTGCGCGAGATCGTCGGCGCGGGCGAGCCGTTGAACCCGGAGATCATCGAGCGCGTGCGCCATGCCTGGAACATCATGATCCGCGATGGCTACGGGCAGACGGAAACCACCTGTCAGATCGGCAATCCGCCAGGGCAGCCCGTCGTGCCGGGATCGATGGGGCGTCCATTGCCCGGCTATCGCGTCGAGCTCGTCGATGCCGACGATCATCCCGTCACAGAAGGCGAAATCGCCTTGCCGCTCACAGAGCGTCCGCTCGGCCTGATGACGGGCTACGCGAACAACGCGAAGGCGACCGAGCACGCGATGCGCAACGGCTACTACCACACGTCCGATGTCGCGATGCGGCGCGACGATGGTTATCTCGTCTACGTCGGACGCTCGGACGATGTGTTCAAGTCGTCGGACTACCGGCTGAGCCCGTTCGAGCTCGAGAGCGTGCTGATCGAACACGAGGCGATTGCCGAAGCGGCCGTCGTGCCGAGCAACGACCCACTGCGTCTTTCCGTGCCGAAGGCGTTTGTCACCGTGCGTCAGGGCTACGAGGCGGGTCCCGAGCTGGCGCGCGACGTGTTCCGCTTTTCGCGCGAAAAACTTGCGCCGTATAAGCGCATTCGCCGCCTGCAATTCAGCGATCTGCCGAAGACGATCTCCGGCAAGATCCGCCGCGTCGAATTGAGGCGCCGCGAACTGGAGCGCACGGCGGAGCCCGCGCGGCTGCCGGGCGAGTATTGGGAAGAGGATTTCCCTGAGCTGCGCAACGGTAACGGCAACTGAGCGGCAACTGAGCGGTAACCGAGCGGTAACTGAAGCTCGCCACCGATCGATATTCATTTCAGGAGACATTCAGCATGAGCGCAATTCCAACGACTGTCGCAGGCCAGAAAGTCGACACCGTCAAGCTGCTGATCGACGGCGAGTTCGTCGAATCGAACGCGACCGAGTGGCGCGACATCGTGAACCCGGCGACGCAGCAGGTGCTCGCGCGCGTGCCGTTCGCGACGAAAGAGGAAGTGGACGCCGCGATCCGTGCCGCGCACGCCGCATTCGCCACGTGGAAGAACACGCCGATCGGCGCGCGCATGCGCATCATGCTGAAGTACCAGGCGCTGATTCGGGAGCACATGCCGCGCATCGCGAAGACGTTGACGGCCGAGCAGGGCAAGACGTTACCCGATGCCGAAGGCGACATCTTCCGCGGCCTCGAAGTGGTCGAGCATGCGTGCTCGATCGGCACGCTGCAACAGGGCGAGTTCGCGGAGAACGTTGCGGGCAGCGTCGACACGTACACACTGCGCCAGCCGATCGGCGTATGCGCGGGCATCACGCCGTTCAATTTCCCCGCGATGATTCCGCTGTGGATGTTCCCGATGGCGATCGTCTGCGGCAACACGTTCGTGCTGAAGCCGTCCGAGCAGGACCCGCTGTCGACGATGCAACTTGTCGAGCTCGCGATCGAAGCGGGCGTGCCGAAGGGCGTGCTCAACGTCGTGCATGGAGGCAAGGAAGTCGTCGACGCGCTGTGCACGCACGAACTGGTGAAGGCGATCTCGTTCGTCGGATCGACGGCCGTGGGCACGCATGTCTATAACCTGGGCAGCCAGCACGGCAAGCGCGTGCAGTCGATGATGGGCGCGAAGAATCATGCCGTCGTGCTGCCCGACGCGAACCGCGAGCAGACGCTGAACGCATTGGTGGGCGCGGGCTTCGGCGCGGCGGGGCAGCGTTGCATGGCGACGTCGGTGGTGGTGCTGGTGGGCTCTTCGAAGGACTGGCTGCCCGAACTCGTCGAGAAGGCGAAGACGCTGAAAGTGAACGCGGGCCACGAGCCGAAGACCGACGTCGGGCCGGTGGTGTCGCGCACGGCGAAGCAGCGCATTCTGGGATTGATCGAAGCGGGCGTGAAGGAAGGCGCGAAGCTGGTGCTCGACGGCCGCAACGTGAAGGTGTCCGGCTATGAGGACGGCAACTTCGTCGGCCCGACGATTTTCGGCGATGTCACGACGGAGATGGAAATCTACAAGACGGAAATCTTCGGCCCGGTGTTGTGCGTGATGACGGTGCCGACGCTCGACGATGCGATCGCGCTCGTCAACGGCAACCCGATGGGCAATGGCGTCGGTCTCTTCACGCAGAGCGGCGCGGCGGCGCGCAAGTTCCAGAGCGACATCGACATTGGGCAGGTGGGCATCAACATTCCGATTCCGGTGCCCGTGCCGTTTTTCAGCTTCACTGGCTCGCGCGGCTCGAAGCTCGGCGACCTCGGCCCGTACGGCAAACAGGTCGTGCAGTTCTACACGCAGACGAAGACGGTGACAGCGCGGTGGTTCGACGATGCGACCGTCAATGACGGCGTGAATACAACGATCAGCCTCCGATAGTTTCGATCCGGTCTGCGACGCACAGCACTTATTCACTAGCGATAGGGCGGAGGATTTTGGATGCCGCTCGCCGTGGCGCACGAGAGTGAAGCGGGTGAGGCATTGACCAGTGCGATTGCAACGAACGCGGGTCAAGGACGTTGCCGAGTGAAGGATGGGGACGTTGAGAGCCCGTGGGTAAACGTCAAGTACTGGCGGTGTTAGCCCGCTTTCTTTTGCCTACTTTTCTTTGCGGCGGCAAAGAAAAGTAGGTGCCGCCCCGCATAGGGGCAACGCCCGCGCCGCGAGGCGCATCGCGGATGCCAGCGGCAAGCTGAAATAGCAACGCAATCGCGGATGCCCGCGATAAGGGCAAAAGAAGCCAGCGTCGCAGACATAAAAGAGGACATCTTGATATGAAAATCGCCTTCATAGGCCTGGGCAACATGGGCGCGCCGATGGCGCTAAACCTGCTGAAAGCGGGCCACGCACTAAACGTGTTTGATCTGAACGCGCAAGCAGTGCAATCACTGGTCGCTGCGGGAGCAAGCGCAGCAACATCACCGAAAGCCGCGTCAACCGACGCCGAATTGGTCATCACGATGCTCCCCGCAGCGGCACACGTCAAAGCCGTGCTGACAGGCGAAGAAGGCATCCTCGCGGGCATCGCGAAGAACGTGACGATCGTCGATTCGAGCACGATCGACCCGGCCAGCGTGAAAGCCTTCGCCGAACTGGCGAATCAGAACGGCAACACGTTCGTCGATGCGCCCGTCTCGGGCGGCACAGGCGGCGCAGCGGCGGGCACGTTGACGTTCATGGTCGGCGGCAGCGCACAAGTCTACGAGCAGGTGAAACCGGTCCTCACATCGATGGGCAAGAACATCGTCCATTGCGGCGACACGTCGACGGGACAGGTCGCGAAGATCTGCAACAACCTCGTGCTCGGCATCACGATGGCGGGCGTCTCCGAAGCGATGGCGCTAGGCGTTGCGCTCGGCATCGATCCGAAAGTGCTCGGCGGCATCATCAACACGTCGACGGGCCGCTGCTGGAGTTCGGACACATACAACCCGTTCCCAGGCGTGATCGAAACGGCGCCGTCGACACGCGGCTACACGGGCGGCTTCGGCACCGATCTGATGCTGAAGGACCTGGGCCTCGCCACCGACGCCGCGAAGCTCGCGCGTCAACCCGTTTATCTCGGCGCGCTCGCGCAGCAGCTCTATCAGACGATGAGCACGAAGGGCGCCGGCAAGCTCGACTTTTCCGCAGTCATCAAGCTGTATCGCAACGATGGGGACGCTTAATGATCGAACTCGAATACGCGCATGAAGGCAGCGTCGCGCTGCTGACGTTGAAGCGCCCGCCCGCCAACGCGTTCACGCCCGAAGGCCTGTTGAAGTTGCAGCAGATCGTCGGGCGCCTGAACGGCGAAGCGCAAGTCCGCGCCGTCGTCATCACCGGCGATGGCCCGAAGTTTTTCAGCGCGGGCGCCGATCTCAACACGTTCGCCGACGGCAACAAGGAAGTCGCGCGCATCGCGGCCTCGCGCTTCGGCGCGGCGTTCGAAGCATTGCAGAATGCGCGGCCCGTCGTGATCGCGGCGATCAACGGCTATGCGATGGGCGGCGGGCTCGAGTGCGCGCTCGCGTGCGATATCCGCGTCGCCGAGCAGCACGCGGTGATGGCGCTGCCGGAGACGGCCGTCGGGCTGCTGCCGTGCGGCTGCGGCACGCAGACGCTGCCGTGGCTCGTCGGCGAAGGCTGGGCGAAGCGCATCGTGCTGACGGGCGAGCGCGTCGACGCGGCGACGGCGTTGCGCATCGGCCTCGTCGAGGAAGTGGTGGAGAAGGGCGCGGCGCGCGAGTTCGCGCTGAAGATGGCCGCGCGCGTCGCAGGCCTGAGTCCGCAGGCCGTCACGTTCAGCAAGGCGCTGATCCAGCAGGCGCGCAACGGCGTGCCGCGCGCGGCGGCGCTCGCCGTCGAGCGCGAGCGTTTCGTCGATCTGTTCGACGGCGCGGATCAGCGCGAGGGCGTCAATGCGTTCCTCGAAAAGCGCGCGCCGCAATGGCAGGCGGCGCAAGCGAAGCGATCCGAGGAGTCGCAGCGATGAGCGCCGTTCTCGAGCAACAACGGGCGGCCGAACCGGACGTGCTGTTTCGCGTCCTCAATCGCGTCGCGATCGTCACGCTGAACCGGCCCGCCGCGCTGAACGCGCTGTCGCACGAGATGGTGCGCGAGCTGGCCGCGCTGATCGAGCGCTGCCGCACCGATAGCGAGATCGTCGCCGTGGTGCTGCGCGGCGCGGGCGCTAAAGGCTTCTGCGCGGGCGGCGACGTGCGCGCGCTGCACGCGATGCGCGAGCGCAATGAAAGCGGCTGGCAACAGTTCTTCATCGACGAATACCGGCTCGACTACGCGCTGCATCGGTTTCCGAAGCCCGTCGTCGCGCTGCTCGACGGCATCACGATGGGCGGCGGCATGGGGCTCGGCCAGGCGGCGCGGCTGCGCATCGTCACCGAGCGCACGAAGATGGCGATGCCGGAGACGCGCATCGGCTTCTTGCCCGACGTCGGCGCGACGTGCTTTCTGAGCGTGATGCCCGCCGAAGTCGAGCTGTATGTCGGGCTGACGGGTGCGACGCTCACGGGCGCGGACGCGCTGCATGTCGGTCTCGCCGATCTGTGCGTGCCGTCCGAATGGCTCGATACGTTCGAAGAGCGCCTGTTGCGCATCGCGACGGCCGGCGCGAGCGCCGACGAGCTGATGCGCGCGCTGCGCACCGTGTTCGAGCCGCCGTGCAACATCGTGCCGCACGCCGGGCTCGGCGCGTTTTCGCAGTTGATCCTGCGCCACTTCGACCGGCGCTCGGGCATCGAGCGCATTGTCGCGACGCTGCGCCAGGATCTGGAGCGCGAGCATTCGCCCCAAATGATGGGCCAGCGCGAGGTGCGTCAATGGCTGCAGGCGACGTATGACGCGATGACGTCGCATTCGCCGACCATGCTGTACGTCACGCGCGACGCGCTGCTGCGCGGCCGTCAGATGACGCTCGCCGAATGCTTCAGGATGGAACTGGGCATCGTCACGCGCGCGATCGAGGAGGGCGACTTCAGCGAAGGCGTGCGCGCGCATCTCGTCGACAAGGACCGCAAGCCGCGCTGGGCGCCCGCGACGCTCGCCGAAGTGCGGCCCGAGCGCGTGCGGCATTTCCTTGCGTCGCCGTGGCGCGTGGATGCGCATCCCCTCGCGGACCTCGGCGCGCAGCAGGCGTGAGCTTCGCTGCGTATCCGGTGCCGCGCGCTCAGAAGCGATCGCCGACGCCGCCTGGCAGCACGTCGGTATCGCGGCAATAGCGCGCCACGACGCGTTTCGCGCTGCCGCTGACCATCAGGCATCCCGCTTGCTCACCCTTCCAGGTTGACGCCCGCCGGCCGGAGCGCGGCGTTCCGCATTGGCACGCCATCGGCGCGTTTGCGGATCGACGCCTATACTTTGCGCTTGTCCATCGGTGCTTCACGGTTCCGCGATACCGTCGAGGATCGTGACCTGCGCCATCAGGCATTCGACAGCTTTCTTCCGCTCGCTCCGTTCCGGTTGCCACATGGAGATGCCCCGATGCCCCACACTCTCGCCCGACCCGAAGACACCCAGCAGGAAGCCGGCCAGGACGCCGCCGCGCAGCCCGGCCAGCCTGTTTCACCCGTCGCGATCCCCGTCGAACTCAACGTGAACGGCACGCAGTACGCGCTGTCGCTCGATCCGCGCACGACGCTGCTCGACGCGTTGCGCGAGCATCTGCATCTGACGGGCACGAAGAAAGGCTGCGATCACGGTCAATGCGGCGCGTGCACCGTGCATGTGAACGGCCGCCGCGTGAACGCGTGCCTCTCGCTCGCCGCGACGCACGCCGAGGACACGATCACGACGATCGAAGGCATCGGCGAGCCCGACGCGCTGCATCCGATGCAGGCCGCGTTCGTCGAATGCGACGGCTACCAATGTGGCTACTGCACGTCAGGCCAGATCATGTCGGCCGTCGCGCTGCTCGACGAAGCCATCGGTCCCGACGACGCCGACGTGCGCGAAGCGATGAGCGGCAACCTGTGCCGCTGCGGCGCGTATCAGAACATCGTGACGGCCATCCAGACCGTGCGCGGCAAGCGCTGAGGAGGCCGCGATGGAACTCTTTCAGCTCTCGCGCGCGAACGACGTGCGCGATGCCGTCGCGGCGTGCGCCGCTTCGCAGACGGCCCAGCAGGGCGCGCACGTGCGCTTTCTCGCGGGCGGCACGACGCTGCTCGACCTGATGAAGCTCGATGTCGAGCGGCCGGCTCGCGTGGTCGACATCAGCCGGCTGCCGCTCGATCGCGTCCAGACGACGGACGACGGCGGCATCAGGATCGGCGCGATGGTGCGCAACGCCGATCTCGCAATGCACCCGCTCGTTCACGAGCCTTACGCGGTGCTGTCGCAGGCGCTGCTTGCGGGCGCGTCGGCGCAACTGCGCAATATGGCGACCACGGGCGGCAATCTGCTGCAACGCACGCGCTGCGTCTATTTCCGCGACACCGCGATGCCGTGCAACAAGCGCGTGCCCGGCTCGGGCTGCTCCGCGATCACCGGGTTCAACCGGACCATGGCGATACTCGGCACGAGCGACGCGTGCATCGCCACCAATCCGTCCGATATGAACGTTGCGCTGACGGCGCTCGGCGCGACGATCGAAGTCGAAGGCGCAAAGGGCGCGCGCAGCATTCCCATCGACGACTTCTATCTGCTGCCCGGCAATACGCCCGATCGCGAGACCGTCCTCGAACCGGGCGATCTCGTCACGCACGTCACGCTGCCGCCCATTCCGGGCAGCCGCTCGCTGTATCTGAAGCTGCGCGACCGCGCATCGTATGAGTTTGCGCTGGCGTCGGCGGCCGTCGTCGTCAACGTGACGGACGGGCGCATCACGCGCGCGCATGTCGCGCTGGGCGGCGTCGGCACGAAGCCGTGGCACGCGACCGAGGCGGAGGCGGAGCTTGCGGGCGCCGTTCCCGATGCGGCGAGCTTCGCGCGCGCCGCCGATGCCGCGCTTAGCCGTGCGAAACCGCAGAGCCAGAACGGCTTCAAGATCGAACTCGCGCGACGCTGCCTGATTCATGCGCTCACGCAGGTCACGCAGTCCGTCTGATCCCTTTTCGAGGACTTCTTTCCATGTCCACTGTGTCCGAATCCTTGCTGTCCGTGCTCGGGCAGCCGCAGTCGCGCATCGAAGGTCCGCTGAAAGTGAGCGGACGCGCGCAGTACACCTCCGATATCGACTTACCCGACATGCTGTACGCGGTGCCCGTCTGCGCGACGATTGCGAGCGGCCGCGTGACGTCGCTCGAATTCGCCGCTGCGCAGGCGATGCCCGGCGTGCGGATGATCCTGCATCGCGGCAACATCGGCCGCTTCTATCGTATTGCGGGCAATTCGATCGACACCGGCTTCGTCGACGAAGCGCGGCCGCCGTTCGACGACGACGTGGTGCGCTACTACGGCCAGTACGTGGCTGCCGTCGTCGCCGATACATTCGAGGCGGCGAGCGCCGCCGCGGCGGCCGTCAAGGTCGGCTACGAGCGGACGGCGTATGACGTCAGCGCCGAACTGAAGGCGAGCGGCGAGCTGCACGCCGAGAGCGAGCGCGGCGACGCAGCCGCCGCATACGAGCGAAGCGAAGTGAAGCTCGATGAAACCTACGTGACGCCCGTCGAAACACACAACCCGATCGAACTGCACGCGAGCATCGCGCACTGGGACGGCGACAGCTACACGTTCTACGAGACCACGCAGGCGGTCACGAATCATCAGGGCACGCTGACGCAGATGCTCGGGCTGCCGAAAGAAAAAGTGCGCGTGATTTCGCGCTATCTCGGCTCGGGCTTCGGCGGCAAGCTGTGGGTGTGGCCGCATACGCTGCTCGCCGCGGCCGCGTCGCGTCACACGGGGCGGCCGGTGAAGCTCGTCGTGAGCCGCAAGATGATGTTCCAGAACGTCGGCCATCGTCCGACGACGCAGCAGCGCCTGCGTCTTTCCGCCGACAAGAGCGGCAAGCTCACGTCGATTCGCCACGACTACCTGAACCACACCGCGATCGCCGACGACTACCAGGAAAGCTGCGGCGAGATTACGCCGTTCCTCTACAGCGTGCCGAATCTGCGCGTGAGCTCGGGGTTCGCGCGGCGCAACGTCGGTTCGCCGACGGCGATGCGCGGGCCGGGCGCCGTGCCGGGACTGTACGCGCTCGAATCGGCGATGAACGAGCTGGCGCGCAAGCTCGACATCGATCCCGTCGAGTTTCGTTTGATGAACGAGCCGAAGGTCGACGAATCGACGGGTTTGCCGTTTTCGTCGCGGCATTTCGTCGAGTGTCTGAAGACGGGTGCCGAGAAATTCGGCTGGGCAAAGCGCACGCCCGCAGTCGGCTCGATGACGCGCGACGGGCTGACGCTCGGCTGGGGCGTCGGCGGATGCGGCTGGCCGGGACTGCGCTTTTCGGCCGAGGCGATCGTCGATCTGCGAGCGGACGGCACGGCGCGCGTCGTGTGCGGCACGCAGGACATCGGCACGGGCACGTACACGATTCTTGCGCAACTGGTCGCCGGTCACACGGGCATTCCGCTCGACAAGATCGAAGTCGGGCTCGGCGATACGATGCTGCCGCTCGGGCCCGTATCGGGTGGTTCGGCGGCGACGGCTTCAGTGATTCCCGCCGTGTTGCAGGCGGCTCGCGCGGCGACTGACATGGTGCTGGCGCGCGCCGTCGCAATCGGCGAGTCGCCGTTTCGCGGCGAAAAGGCTGACGCGCTCGCGTTCAGCGCGGGGCGCGTGCATCGCAAGACGGATGCGGCGGAAAAGGGCGTGCCGTTCGCGCAGATTCTGGAAGCGGCAAGAATGCATTCGGCGACGGGCCGGGGCAGCGCGAAAGGCGGCTTCGACGATCCGCTGAAAAAGGATTACTCGATCTACTCGTACGGCGCGCATTTCGCCGAGGTGACGTGGCAGCCGGAGATCGCGCGGCTGCGCGTGAGCCGCGTCGTCACGGTGATCGACGCGGGGCGCATCCTGAACCCGCGCGCCGGGCGCAATCAGATCGAAGGGGCCGTCGTGATGGGCGTCGGCATGGCGCTGTTCGAGCACACGATGTATGACGCGCAAAACGGCGCGCCGATCAACAGCAATCTCGCCGATTACATCGTCGCGTCGCATGCGGATTCGCCCGAGATGGACGTGACGTTTCTCGATCATCCCGATCCCGTGTTCAACGAACTCGGCGCGCGCGGGATCGCGGAGATTGGGCTAGCAGGCATTGCCGCCGCCATCACCGATGCCGTGCATCATGCGACGGGTGTTTGCGTGCGCAAGCTGCCCGTGATGATCGAGGATTTGCTAGGAAGCGAAGCGTAACGGTCAGGGGTCGGGAGGCTTACGCCTCGCCAACCACCTCCGCTCCCGCAGCGGGCGCTGCCTCGACGCCCGCTGCATTCTTCTCGTCCCTTGCGCTCTTCACGCGCCCGATCCATGCGCACGCGAACACGGCGCCCGCTGTCGCGAGCCAGCCGACCGTGCCATAACCGGCGATGTGTCCGTGCGCGTCCGTCGACAGCAGCAAGCCGCCGAACCATGCGCCGCAGCCCGTGCCCATCGCCTGCACGGCGCTGTTCGCGCTAAGGAAAGCGCCGCGCGTCTGCGGCGCGGGCACGGTCGTGAGCAGCGCCTGCATCGGCACCATCCGCGACGACATCGCGACCATGAAGAACGGGAAGAACAGCACCATCGCGTAGAACGGCACATCGGGCAAATGCGTGATGAACAGCACGGGCAGCACGGACAGCAGCGCGGCGATGTGGAACACCTGCTTCTTGCCGAAGCGATCCGTGAGCTGTCCGACCCGGCGCGACGTGCAGAACGTCGCCGCGCCGCCCGCCATGTACAGCCACGACAGATTCGCGGGTGCGACGCCGTGATTCGCGACGAGCGTCGGCGCGATGAACGGGATCACGAGCATGTGCGCGACCATCACGACGAACGTCAACGCGAATGCATTGAGATGCCGCGCATTTGCAAAGAGCGCCCGCAGATCGGGCAGCACCTGCGCGAGCGGCGTGCGCTGCTTCTGCAGGTGCGCGGTCAGCGACGGCACGATCCGCAGACCGCCGAGCCAGATCGCGCACGACAGCGCGACCAGCAGCACGAACGGCGCAGCCCAGCCGAAATGCGCGCCGAGCATTACGCCAGCGGGCACGCCCGCGATCGCCGCGAGCGAGAACGCAGTCATGATCGTGCCCGTCGCGGCGCCCCGGCGCGAGACAGGAATCACGTCGCCGACGATCGCCATCACGACGGAGCCCAGCACGCCGCCCGTGATGCCCGCGAACGCGCGCGCCGCGAGCAGCAGCGGATAGTTCGGCGCGAGCGCGCAACCCAGGTTCGACAGCGCGAACAGCGCATAGATCGTGAGCAGCAGACGCCGCCGGTCGAAGCGGTCGATGTACGTCGCCCCGAAGAGGCCCGACAGCCCCGAGCACCACGAGTACGCCGACACGGCCGTCGCGATGCGCGCGGGCGAAATGGTCCGGGAACCATTAAACCTTAACTTTGGAAGGTGTTAAGTGCCGATTCTTCCATTTGCGAGGCGGCGAGTTCTGGAGTTGGTTTCAATGAGTCGTCGCCAGATAAGTCTGTAGTCGTTATGAAAGGTACATTACTCACGTCGGCTGGCGAAATACTGAGGATCGTAGCGGCCCACCCAACCTCAGCTGGTTCGGAGCAGAGGCCCGATTTTCGGCCTCAGCTGACACTCACGGGTCCACGTTTGTGAGGCAGCTCGGAGTTTGCGGATTCAACCGGTCGATGCAACACACTAGCGATTGCGCAAGCAGTAGGAGTGTT
>NZ_CYGY02000126.1 GCF_900007165.1 Paraburkholderia piptadeniae | reverse complement strand
TCTAACTCGCGACACTAGTTGCCTATGCCGGAAGAAAGCTTGCGATATTCATCGCTGCCCACTACGCTGACGCTATTTTCTGGCGCTTTGCCGGCTTCGGATGGCAGAACATGGCTCAAATTGAGATAGATGCAATCGACCGACGGATTCTCGCCATCCTTCAGGAGAATGGGCGGCTATCGAATCAGGAGATCGCCGATCGGGTGAATCTGTCGCCGAGTCCGTGTCTGCGGCGTATTCGCCGGCTGGAGGAGATTGGCGTGATCCGTGGATATGTTGCGCTTCTGGATGCGCAGATGCTCGGGCTGGACCTGCTCGCCTACGTCAACGTGCGACTGGAAAAGCGCGGTGGTCCCGTGCTCAGCGCACGCGCCGACGGCACGCCAGGGCGCGCGGGCGCGACGCATTCTGAACTGTTCCGGGCGGCGGTGCAAGGCTGGCCGGAAGTGGTCGCCTGCCATGCGATGACGGGCGACATGGACTATCTGCCGCGCGTTCAGGTACGCGATATGGGGCATTTCTCGCGATTCGTGCAGGACCAGTTGCTGCGGCATCCGTCGGTGATCGACGTGAAGTCGAGCTTCTCGCTGGAGAAGTTCAAGGAGACCACCGCGCTGCCGCTTTGAACGGCGGCACGCGCAAACATGCTCAAGCACGCGCAAACAAAAAGGGCGGCTCGTTGAAGAGCCGCCCTTTGAGGATTTCCTTGTTCGCGATGCTTACGCGGCGATCGCGGTCGGGATAAACGATTCGATGAGCTTCGACGTGTTGCGCGCCTGGCGCTTGAGCACGTAGTCGAAGACGGCCGCCTGTTCCTGAAGCATTTCCGCGATGATGCTGTTCTGATCGGCCGGCGCGAGCGTCAGATACGCGTCTGCTTCGCCGTACGCGTATTCGATCTTCATGCCGGCTTTCTTGGCGATGTGCATCATCGTCGTGTTGCGCGACAGGCAGTGGATGTACAGCGTCGTGACCTGCGTGTTGCGGCTGCGGATAGCGGCGCGCTCGAAGAGCTTGGTGCCGATGCCTTGACCGCGCACGCTCTCCGACACCGATACGCCGAATTCAGCGGTGCGCGTGTCGCCCTCGGCGGGCAGATAGGCCAGATGGCCGACGCCGACCAGTCGCAGATGGCAGTCGAACACGCCAAATACCGTGTCGCGGCCGAAATCCAGCGTGCGGACGTAGTTCTCGATCACGTGGTCCGGCGTGACCTGGCCGAAGCGCAACAGACGATCTTCTTCGCCCAGTTCGAGGAAGTGGGCGAGCAGGCGCTTGCGGTCTTTCTCGCCGAGTTCCCGGACCAGAACAGGCGCGCGGCCGGCGACGGTCATCAAGCGATCGACGACGATCGGCTCGGTGGCGCGGACAGTTTGCTTATTCATGGTGGGTTCTCCTTTAGCTAGGCGGCATGATGCGCCGCAATAAGTATTCTAATGGAAAACCCGAGGTAGACCTAGGGAAAACCCGGAATTGAGTCGAGCACGCAGTCTAAAATCGCATGCTTGATTTGTATAATAGATTGATTTTTAAGGAAAATTTATAGAGTGGGCGTGCGGTTGCACTGCGTCGCCTTGTCGCAACGAAGGCGCGCATATTGCTGCGTCGCGACATCGTTTTGTCATCGTCAAGGTGGTGCGCGGGGCAGGGCGGGCGCGCGCCCCGGAGCTCTGGATGCTGGCTTCGTGAAGGTAACGATCGCGCGTCAGTTTCGATCCGCGTCGGCGGCCTTCGATGCCAGCAGCCCGTGATCCACCATGTCGACGACCTGCTCGGCGAACTCACGGTAGCCCATCCGGCCGCCCGGCTTCAGCCAGGTGAAAGTCCAGTTGATCATCCCGAAGACCATCATCGTGAGCGCGGTCTGGTTTTCGCGGGTGACGCGTTCTGGATACGCGCGCGCCAGCTGCCGTGCGAATGCGGCGACCACGTCTCGCTGGCGGTTCAGGATGATTTCGCGCTGCGATTCGACCAGATATTTGACGTCGTTCAGCAGCGCGACGTGCCGGCTGTGTGACGTCTCGTACTCGGAGAGGAAGGCGCGGATCAGTTCGGCGAACGCATCGCGCTCGGTGAGTCCACGCCGCTGGCTCGCGCCCTCGACCTCGGCGATGATCAGCATCAGCCGCTTCGTGTAGCGGTCGAGCAGGTCGAAGAGAATCGCTTCCTTGCTCTCGTAGTAGTGGTAGAGGCGCGCTTTCGATGTGCCGCTCGCCGCGGCGAGGTCGGCCATCGACGTGCTCGGATAGCTCGTTTGGGCGAATTTCGCAGCGGCCAGTTCGAGGATCTGGTCGCGCTGGCTCTCGTGATCTGGGGCTCGTGTACGGGCCATGGTTGTTCTGGTTTATCTCAAGCAGGGAAAATGGTGTCGCACGCGACATTCATTTCGAGTGATCGCCAGGCGTTCGGGTCGCCGCGTAGCTGCAACTGGCCGGCAGCGGCGAGCTCGCGCACACGCCAGAGCACGATGCCGTCGCTGACCAGCAGGCCGTTGTTTGACGTCATCGCGGCAGCGGCGACGCGCCCGGCGGGTTGCCACCCTTCGGCGGCGTGTTCGAGGATCGACGCGTCTAGTTCGGCGAACGTGCCGCTCGAAAAGGTGTTGTCGTGCCAGCGGCGCAGTTCCGCGTTGGCCTGCTTTACCTCCTGCCATTCGAGCGCGAGACGCCCGATGCGCAGCACCGAAATCGGCGCGGCCGTGGCGAGCCGCTGTTGCAGCACGGCCGGAACGAACATGCCGACGGACGTCGCCCGATCGGCGCGGCGTTGCGCGGCGCTGTCGCCCGTCAGATCGTCGAAGCAGACGCGCACTTCGTTCAGCCGTTGCGGCATCTCGCGCAGATGGAAACATACGCGGCGCAGCGTCAGCTGATCGGCGCAGCTTCGGCCATGCCATACGACGACGTGCGTTGTCCCGCCGACCAGCGCTTCCAGTTCGCTCGCCTGTGCGTCGAATTCGGCCGGGAAATTGCGTGTGATGTCGCCGGTGACGCGTTGCCAGAAGTCGGCGCGCAGATGATGCGTTTCATCGATGCCGCGCAACGGACCGACAGCCAGGTCGTCGCGCCGTGCGAGCACGGCGTCGGCGCGGCCCGCGTGGCTGAGCGCTTGACGCAGGGAGTCGGCGGCAACGTCGCCGTTGGTAATGTGGATCGTGCTCATCGTGATTGACGGGGCGGATTAGTCACCGCTCGATTGCAGTTCAGGCGAGCTTCGCCCGGACAACGGAAAAAGGCCGCTCGTCGGGGAAAGTGACTTTCCTATGACGAGCGGCCCCTAGTGTAAGCGGATCGCGGACGTGCCGAAAGCGACTGGCGCGCACACACGACTGGCGTCACGCACACCATATGCGGCGCGTGCACGGCAGGCGCGCCGTGCTTCGCGCAACCGTCAGCGTTCGTCGTAGCTGACCACGACCTTCTCGCTGATGGGATGGCACTGGCAGGTGAGCACGAAGCCGTCGCGGATCTCCTGTTCCTCCAGCGTGTAGTTCTTCTCCATCTTCACTTCGCCTTCCAGCACCTTCGCGCGGCAGGTGCAGCAGACGCCGCCCTTGCACGCGTACGGCAGCGCCAGCCCGGCTCGCAAGCCCACGTCGAGCACGCTCAAGCCCTGATACGGCAGACGCAGCTTGCGCTTCTTGCCGTCAAGGACGATCTCGAGGTCGGCCGTCGGCGTGTCGTCGGTGATTTCGGTGGCGGGCACGCCCGCTTGCGGCAGCGGCGTCCCGAAACGCTCGACGTGCACCTTCTCCTGTGGAACGCCCGCTGCCTTCAGAGCGGCTTCGGCGGCGTCCATCATTGGCGCGGGACCGCAGATGAACGCTTCGTCGATCGTGTCCGTCGGCACCAGCGTCTCGAGGAACGACGCGCATTTCTGCTGATCGAGGACGCCGTTGAACAGCTCGACATCCTGGATGTCATCGGACAGCACGTGATACAGCGCGAAGCGGTTCATGAACCGGTTCTTCAGATCTTCGAGTTCCTCGGCGAACATGATCTGGTCGATGCTGCGGTTGCCGTAGATCAGCGTGAACGTGCTGCGCGGCTCGATCTCCAGCGTCGTCTTGATGATCGCTAGCACGGGCGTGATGCCCGAGCCGCCCGAGAACGCGACGTACTGCTTGCCGTGGTCTGCGTTCAGGTGCGTGAAGAAGCGGCCGTCTGGCGTCATCACGTCGATGGTGTGGCCGGGTTGCAGCGTGTCGAACGCGAAGTTCGAGAAGCGGCCGCCGCGCACGCGCTTGATGCCGATGCGCAACTCGCCGTCGCGATCGTAATCGGTGACGCCGACGCAGATCGAGTACGAGCGGCGCGTCTCTTCGCCGTCGATGTGCGTCTTGAGCGTGACGAACTGGCCTTGCGTGAAGCGATACTGCTCGCGCAGTTCGACGGGGACTTCGAAGGCGACGGAGACCGCGTCGGCGGTTTCAGGCCGCACTTCCCGGATGCGCAGCGGATGAAATTGCGGAGTGGCCATATCAGTAGGGTTTGAAATAGTCGAAGGGTTCGCGGCAGTCGACGCAGCGATACAGCGCCTTGCATGCCGTCGAGCCGAATTGCGCGAGGCGTTCGGTGTGCTTCGAGCCGCAGCGCGGACAAGCGGGCGCGGGCAGCGAACGCGGGACAAAGCGGATCACTTTCTCTTTTGCGCTCGCGCCCATATTGGTGCTGGGCTCGGCGCCGCCGCAGTTGCCTGTCGGCGGCGCGATGCCGTAGGCGCGCAGTTTTTCGCGGGCGTCGTCGGTGATCCAGTCGGTTGTCCACGCGGGCGCGAGCGCGGTTTGCACGCGGTACGGCGCGAGGTCTGCGGTGTCGAGCGCATGGCCGATGTCTTCCGCGATCTGCGACATCGCCGGGCAGCCCGAGTAAGTCGGCGTGATGACGACTTCGAGCGCGCCATCAGCAGCGCGGCGCACATCGCGCAGAATGCCCAGTTCGCGGATCGACACGACAGGAATTTCCGGATCGGGCACCGCTTCGAGCACGGCCCACGCCTCGTCGAGCGCGCGATCCGTTGCAACGGCTGCTGTTCGGGCGGTCGAAGTCATCGTCTCACTCACCTTTGGATTACCAGCTTGCGCCCGGATGCTGGCGCGCGAGGCTTTGCATTTCCGCGAGCAGGAAGCCCATGTGCTCCGAGTGCTCGCCATGCTTGCCCGTCGTGATGTGCTTGACGGGTTCCGGCAGCGTGAGTGTCGCTTCGTCGAGCGCGGCCCGCACGTCTTCGAGCCACAGTGCTTCCAGTTCGGCCGTCTTCGGGCCGATGCCGGCGGCGGCGATTGCGTCTTCCGTGGTGTCGGCGCTGAAGAATTCGCGCGTGTACGGAATCAGGTAATCGAGCGCAGCCTGCGCGCGCCGATGCGATTCGTCCGTGCCGTCGCCGAAACGCACGAGCCATTCGCGCGCATGGTGCACGTGGTACTGCGTCTCCTTGATCGACTTCGCGGCGATCGCGGCGAGTTGCTCGTCCGACGAGCCCGTCAGCGCCGACCACACGTGCAGCATCAGCGACGAGTACAGGAAGTTGCGCACGATCGTGACCGCGTAGTCCTTGTCCGCGTGCGCCGTGCCCGAGAGCGGACCGACGTGCGGCAGTTCGGCGAGCGTGTAGTTCGCGAACTCGCGCTCGGCGCGGAAGAACGCGAAGTCGTCTTCCGTACGGCTTTTGCCCGTGAGCGTCTTTTCCAGTTCGGCGGCGTGCGTGTACAGCAGACGCGCCTGACCGATCAGGTCGAGGCTCATGTTCGACAGCGCGATGTCTTCTTCGAGAATCGGGCCGTGGCCGCACCATTCCGTGTTGCGCTGACCGAGGATCAGCGCCGTATCGGCGAGGCGCAGCACGTAGGCGAGGTGTTGGGGTGTGATATCCATGACGCGCGCTTACATGTGGTTGACTTCGTCGGGCAGCTGGTAGAACGTCGGATGGCGATAGATCTTGTCGCCAGCCGGTTCGAACAGTTCGGCCTTGTCGTCAGGCGCCGATGCCGTGATCGCCGACGACGGCACCACCCAGATGCTCACGCCTTCCTGGCGGCGCGTGTAGACGTCGCGCGCCATGCGCAGCGCCATCGCCGCGTCGGCCGCGTGCAGGCTGCCGCAATGCTTGTGGTCGAGTCCCTGCTTGCTGCGCACGAAGACTTCCCAGATCGGCCATTCCTTGTTCATCGCTATCTCCTTCTCCTGTCCTTCCAGATTCGGGGGCGCCGCTCAGGCGGCGTGTTGCTGCGCGCGCTGGCGCTGTTTTTCGGCGTGGGCGAGGGCGGCTTCGCGCACCCAGGCACCGTCGTCATGCGCCTTCACGCGCGTGGCGAGACGTTCCCGGTTGCACGGGCCGTCGCCGTTGACGACGCGCCAGAATTCTTCCCAGTCGATGTCGCCGTAGTCGTAGTGGCCGCGTTCCTCGTTCCACTTCAGCTTCGGATCAGGCAGCGTGACGCCCAGCACCTTGGCCTGCTCGACGGTCGCGTCGACGAATTTCTGGCGCAGATCGTCGTTCGTGATGCGCTTGATGCCCCACTTCGCCGACTGATTGCTGTGGATGGAATCCTTGTCGCTCGGGCCGAACATCATCAGCACGGGCCACCACCAGCGGTTGACCGCCTGCTGGACGAGTTCGCGCTGCGCATCGGTGCCCTTCATCATCGCGAGCAGCGCGTCGAAGCCCTGGCGCTGATGGAACGACTCTTCCTTGCAGATGCGGATCATCGCGCGTGCGTACGGACCGTACGTGCAGCGGCACAGCGGAATCTGGTTCATGATCGCCGCGCCGTCGACCAGCCAGCCGATCACGCCGACGTCTGCCCAGGTCGGCGTCGGGTAATTGAAGATGCTCGAATACTTAGCCTTGCCCGAATGCAGCGCGTCGATCATCTGGTCGCGCGACACGCCGAGCGTTTCGGCTGCGCTATACAGATAGAGGCCGTGGCCGCCTTCGTCCTGCACCTTGGCCAGCAGGATCGCCTTGCGCTTGAGGCTCGGCGCGCGCGTGATCCAGTTTCCTTCCGGCAGCATGCCGACGATTTCCGAATGCGCGTGCTGCGAGATCTGGCGAACCAGCGTCTTGCGGTACGCGTCGGGCATCCAGTCCTGCGGCTCGATCTTGCCGTCGGCGGCCATCACTTCATCGAAGCGGGTCTGTTCGGAAGAGCCGTTGGCCGCGTCGAGCGGGGCGACGTTGCCAGGAATGTCGAGGGATTGCGTGTACATGTCGAACGCTCTCGTCCTAGTGGTGTGTGTTCGGCAGTATAAACCAACCGTCCGGTCGGTTAATCAATTTTTTGAGATGGTTTGGTAGGGGTTTGCACTATGCGATCGTGCACAATGGACGGCTTGCGTCCTTAACCCGCTTCCCAACAATCAATCGAAATGATCGCTCGTCCTCTCACCGTTCTCTGCGGCGCCGTTCTTTCTTCGCTCGTGTTCGCCTCGGCGCCCGTCTTCGCGGCCGGCGCGCAGACGCCATGGGTCACGGTCTGGGCCACGGCGCTCCAGCCGATCCCGCAAATGCCCGATCCGCCCGCGCTCTACCGGACGCCAGACGTCGCGGGACGCACGGTTCGGCAGATCGTGTATCCGACGCTGTCGGGCGAGGTGGCGCGCATCCACATCAGCAACGCGTATGGGAAAACGCCGCTCGTCATCGAGGATCTGCGGATCGCGCGGTCGGGTATCGGGGCCGGTGCAGCCATACAGAGCGGCACGGACACGCGGGTGACGTTCGGCGGAAAAGCGGTGGTGAGCGTGCCCGCCGGCGGGGAGATCGACAGCGATCCCGTGCGAATCGGCATTTCCGCCGGCGTCCCGTATGCCGTCAGCAGTTATATGGGGCGCGAGCAGCGGATGGTCGCGTGGCATCGGGTTTCGAATCAGCTCAACTATGTGTCGATGCCCGGCAACCATGCGGCCGATGCAGCCACCGACGCTTATCGCCAGCGATTTACCCAGTTCGCATGGGTGACGGGGTTACAGGTCGAGGCGCCTTCGTCGTCGGCCATCGCGGCAATCGGCGACTCGATCACGGATGGGATGCGCTCGAGCCTGAATCAGAATCGTCGCTGGCCTGACGCGTTCGCGCGCCGGGTAGTTCAGAGCGGCGACAAGGCGACGGCGGTCGTCAATCTTGGGATCAGCGGAAACCGGCTGCTGAGCGACTCGCCTTGCTATGGGGACGCGCTCTCGACGCGTTTTGGCCGTGACGTTCTGGCCCAGCCTGGCGTGAAGGCCGTGATCCTGCTGATCGGCGTCAACGACATCAACTTTGCCGCGATGCCGGCACGCGCTGGACTCGATTGCGACTTTCCGCATACGGTCGTTACATCGGAGAGTCTGATTGCAGGCTACAAGCAGCTCATTGCGGCGGCGCACGCGCGAAGCATGCGCATTTTCGGGGCCACATTGACGCCGGCGGATTTGCCGCCGCAGCGCGAGGCGATCCGTTCGGCGGTCAATCAATGGATCCGGACGAGCCGGGCGTTCGACGGGGTGGTGGATTTCGATGCCGCGCTGCGTAATCCAGCCGAACCGACGCGCCTCCAGCGTTCGTTCGACAGCGGCGATCATATCCATCCCAGTGATGCGGGTTATGCGGCGATGGCCACTGCGATCCCACTGCCGGCGGTGCTGGGCGCGCTCCAAAAGTGAATTGTTAAAAAACTTCCGCCACGCTCTTGTCATTGGGCCGTGGATGGCCTAAGATTCGCGTCCTTCGTTGGGGCGCGCCGTTTGCGGCGCAACGCAGCGGAGGCCGCGACAGAAACGGCGCGGTGATGGGACCGGCAGGGTTTTAAGCGATGATGCAAAAAACCTGTTGACGGAA
>NZ_CYGY02000125.1 GCF_900007165.1 Paraburkholderia piptadeniae | reverse complement strand
GTAGATAGCATACGACGGCATCAAAAGCGGACATTTCTATGCGGCTAGAAGCGGACATTACCATCTGGCCGCTACAACTAATGTCGAGGCCAGATTCAGATGTCCGCTTCCCGGCTAGATAGAGATGTCCGGGTTTAAAGGGTTCAGCGTTTGCTTTTCATGGGTTAAAGATCACGCAGTGTCGAAGGATGGCGTTTGAATGGGCAGGGCGCTTACGTCCGTTCCCCTGTCCCTTGCAGACCTCCGGCCAGGTTTGCGGGGTTGCGGTTGTGCCGGTCTTTGCTGGGCAAGGTCCACGATTGCATGCTCAACGTCGGCCTGATTGAACTCGCGTTGTTTCTTCTTGCCTGGCGAACGACTTTGGACTTTGGTTGGGGCGCCCAGATGGGTCCGGGAAGGCGCCTTACCGATGCGGCTGTTATCGCGTTGTGCCTGAATCGCCTGTGAGACCTGAAGCACGTGGCCCAGTCGCTTGTGTTCAACGATCGCGCCCTGATCGATCTCGGCCAGCCGGTCGTACTGCCTGCACGTCAGAACACGGCCTTCCGCCCGGAGTTCGATACGCCCATCGGGGTACTCCCAGACCTCGATATATCGATCGATCAGCTTGCGGTGCTCCGGCGTGTCCTCCAGCAGATACATCACCCGGTCGTACTGCACGGTCAGCGACCTGGTCACCTTGCGTGACTCGCGCCACGTCATCACCAGCTCAAGGCTCTCATCAGCGCGCAGCGGCCGGTGCGCGTCGAAATTGCTCTTCGGCGGCTTTGCGAAACGGGCGTTATAGGTCGCCATGAAGACAGGGGCGTACGCATTCGCTTCGCAGACCGTGCTAATGCCACGCAACCGCAATTCCTTCACGAGACGGTCCTGCAGCGTCAGATGCGCGCGCTCCACGCGTCCCTTGGCCGGGCTGCTGTTCGCACAGAAGGTGTCGATGTTCAGTTCGTACATTGCACGCCCAAAGTGGGTCACGCTATTGCCATCCTTGTTCGCGCCCGTTTTGCGAAACACGCTGTACTTGTCGCTATAGAGCGCGCCGGGTTTGCCATGGCGCTCGATGTATGCGCGCGTCGCTTCGAAATAACTAAAAGTTGATTCGGTCGTCGTGAAATGCAACGCCATCAACCGGCTCGTCGCATCGTCGACATACACCAGCAGCGTGCAGGCCGGCGCCCGTTCCTCGAACCACCGGTGATCGCTGCCGTCGATCTGCACCAGCTCGCCCAGACACGCGCGCCGGGCCCGCGGCTGGTAGACCTTCGGCGGGCGCTGCCGGCGCGGTAGCCACAGCCCGGCCTCCGTCATCAGGTTGCGTACGGTTTCCTTCGCGAGCCGGATGCCGTGACATTCGCGCAGCTTCTCGCACGCCAGGGTCGGGCCGAAATCGGCGTATCGCTCACGGACAATGGCCAGAGCACGTTGGGCCAGTTCGCCGTCCAGTCTCCGATTCCCGGGCATACCGCGCTTGCGAGAGATCAGTCCAGGAGCGCCAGACTCGCGGTATCGGGCCACCAACCGCCGTACTTGCCTCGTCGTCAGACCCAGACGTTCGGCGGCACGCCATGGCTTGAGCCGCCCCTCCGTCACGTCCTGAATGACCTTGAATCTGTCCAGTTCCCGCATCGTCATTGTTATCCGTTCTGTCACAGCCATCGATATCTAGAGCGCCCGAAAACGGCGGGTGGCTAGCATACGACGGCATCAAAAGCGGACATTTCTATGCGGCTAAAAGCGGACATTACTAAAAAGCTTCTACACTAAATAAAACGTTAATTCGCTTTATGTCAAATAAAGCTCGTGAGGGAAATGCGAAGCGCGGCGGGCCAACCTCACCCGCGATGTTCCCTCGCTCGGAAACCCGCTATCCGACACGAGCCAGTTCTTCAAGCAACGCGGGCCGTCGCAACTCCGCGCATAGCTGGACGGCATCGAGCACTTCGCGACGCGAAGTCGACGTTGCCTCCTCGCCGAACTCCCGAATATCAACACGGGTGACGCCGTCCGTACTTCCATCGTACAAAACCTCTACTGGGCCGGAGCGCCAGCCTGTTTCTTTAAGACCTCGTCGAATCGTCACGCGTCGCGAGTTTGCGCGGGAGAGCGACCAGTACCAGCAGTGCCGCGAGCAGGACGCTTCCTGCAATCATATAGAGAGCAGTCTCCATACTTCCGGTCAGTTCCTTTACTTTGCCCACGAGGTACGGACTGATTGCTCCGCTGAGATTGCCGACGGAGTTGATGAGTGCGATCCCGCCAGCTGCGGCCGGACCTGCCAACACTTTGGGGGGTAACGTCCAGAATACGGGGAGACAACTGATAGTTCCGACCGCTGCCAAGGTCAGGGCCAGCAAGGAAAGACTGGTCACATGGCCAAACCACCCCGACAGAGCATACCCGATGCAGGCGGCAACCAGCGCCGTCCCGAGATGCTTGCGGCGTTCTCCGGTACGATCCGAACTCCTCCCCACCAAGATCATGGCAACGCATCCAGCAGCATAAGGGATCATTGTTAGGAAACCGATCGACATTTTATTGACCACTCCGGTCTGCTTGATGAGTTCGGGTAACCAGAACGTCAACCCCCACAGCCCGATAAGGGCGAACAGGTAGACCGATGCGAGAAAGAGCGTTTCCGGCTGCCGGAGAGCCTTGCCGAAATGATGTTCGCGACTCGCGCTGGCTTCGAGCGACAGGTTGTCATTGATCAGTCTGCGTTCGTCGGCCGTCAGCCACTTCGCATCACTCGGGCGATCCGTCAAAAAGAACAAGACCGCCACTCCGAGGGCGGCCGTTAATGCACCCTCGAGCAGGAACAGCCATTGCCAGCCGGGAAGTTTTCCGAATCCATCGAAATAAGTCATGACGAAGCCGGCGACCGGACCGCCGATTACGCCTGACAATGGGACGGACGCCAGAAACAGTGCGTTGATCTGCGCGCGCTTTTTCGGGGGGAACCAGTACGTAAAGTAGAGCATGACGCCCGGCATAAAACCGGCTTCAGTCGCGCCAATGACAAAGCGCAGCACGTAGAACCAGGTCTCTCCTCGCACGAACATCATCAGTGCCGAAGCAATGCCCCAGGAGATCATGATTCGGGCAATCCATTTCCTGGCACCAACCCGCTCAAGAATGACATTGCTCGGGATCTCGAAGAGGAAGTAGCCGATGAAGAAAATCCCGGCGCCGAGGCCGTATGCCGCGTCGGAGAGGCCAAGATCGCTTTGCATTTGCAGCTTAGCAAAGCTGATGTTCACGCGATCCAGGTACGCGCAAATGAAGCAGATGGCTAGAAACGGGACTAGGCGCCAGGTGGCTTTTCGATATACGGTCGCCTCCAACGAAGTGCTGACTGTAGTGTCCAGAACTCCGCGATCACTTGCGTTCAACATGTGTGTCTCCTAATGCTTTTGAGCTTCGCCGGCGGCTCGGGCCGGCGAAGCCTTTTTTTGTCAATCAGATGTTCATCGGTGTTCGTGACGGAATGCTCCCGTGTCATCCCGTGACCGATGCGGCGTATTCCTTCCAGTGGCCAATATCAGCGAACCCGGGCCCGCCGTTGTCCGGGTGCACCTTGCGGCCAAACCCGTTGTGAAGATCCAGTCCCCGTTGAAACCATTTGGCTATGGGATCGTCGTCTTCGAGCACCTTGAAGTCAGTGGCGAGTCGCCCCCATTGGAATGCGGCCATCACGATGTAGTCCGCGTGCCCGGGTGCCTCGCCCGCCAGCCATGGCTGCTTGTGTGCATCTCGAAATAAGACCATTAACGCCAACAGCGCGATCTCGCTTTTCTGCAGTGCAGCATCCGCTTCGTCCGCCGCCCCCGAATAAGTACAGTCGCGACCAGTTCCACGGACGCAACCGCATTTCCGCGCTATTAACCCCGTTATTTTTGTTTCATGTTCACTGTTCGCGTTTGAGGATCTTTTTCAGGCCCTCTTTTAGCGCTTCCATTCTAGCTTCTCGCACAGAGCGCACCGACGCATCAACTGCATCCTCCTCAGTTGGCTCGAGCGTTGGAGAAGAGACACTTCTGTCACGCGGCGGCGCTTTGTCGTCGGACGATGCACCGACCAGGTCCTGATACGTGCGGCTCTCGGCCAAGGAGTCGGCACGCTCACGATCAATTTCATCATCCCTCGCGACCGCGTTCACTTCCGAAGCACCTGCGTGGAGCGTAGTCCGCGCGCGAACCAAGGAGTCGACAATGTAGTCTGGAAGTACCCCCACGAAGGTCCGCTTTTTTTCGTATCGAATACGCGCTTTTATGTCCGCTTCTTTCAAGTCAACATTGACATCTTCCACGTGTAACCCATTCCACCTCTCACAGTCTTTTTCGCTACAGCGAAGCGTTATGATGTCGCCGGGCCCTCGCTTCCAGAATAAAATCGTAGGATCGTCGGGGTCGGGCATAGTCACAATCTTAGGCAAAGATCTTCGTCTACCCAACGCCTTAGCAATCTCATTTTCGTAGGTACGTTGGTATTCGGACGAAGTAAACACAGCCCCCATATATTTAACGCCCGCTTTCTGCATTGGTTTCGGCGGATTTCTCGGCAGAAGACCGGTGTAAAAATCTACTTCTCCGTAGTATGTTCTCTCACCACCGTGCCGCCCTTTAATTGCATTATTATAAATTTCACCTCGAGTAGGAGTTACACCTTCTTTTCGCATTTGAATCGAAAGATCCCGAAAATCCAATCCCTCGTTATGCGCCTTGGCAGCTTCATAGAGATATTTCAACAACTGAATCCGAGTAACCTTCGCAACTTTCCTTGCGCCTCGTCGTTCGTCGCGAGCCCGCTCAGACCTTTCACGCGTAAATCCACCAGCTAATTTACTGATTCTCCGAGCGACAATGTTGAATAGGCCTTCGCCAACGCCCTTCGCACGCCCACACGCTATCGGTGCGATCAATATGCCCATTTCCGGCCCATCCTCTACGGTAAGAGGTTCCCGAATTGCTGCAGAGTTTCCTTTCCCCCGGTCGACAAAAACATCATTGGCTAGAGCTCGATACTCGAAGTAGTCGGGCGGAAGTCCAAGCCTCTGCATTAGCTTTGATTGAGATGTACAGGCTCTGAACAATACCTTTCGATACAAACTGGCGCTTTCGCCAAGAAGCGACAGCGCGATACCCAATACGGTACCTGTTGCCTGATCAACCACTATCGCTATCGTCGGACGCCCGATCGGAATACCAAACACTGCATCGACAATTTCAAACTTCGCCGTCGTACAGTCCATCACGATCATATCGCCAGGACCGAGTACAAGATCAGCAGCCGTACCTCGGCCCGCAGCATAGTGATCACGCCACTCTCGGTAACCGACGAGGCGCTTTAGAACCTTTACTCTTCGTTTATATACCCTGGCATAATAGCCAAATTCACCTGAACTCACTGCTCTGCTTTCGCGTACCGGATATCTCACGCGCGTACCCAGCTCAGCGGAACCGTTATCCTGATGCCAGAACAGCCGATGCATCACGATACGTGCTGTCTCGTATGTGAGCCCCATCCGGATTACGAGATGCCAGATTGCCCACTGAATATGACGAAGCGCCCAACGCGTCACCGCATGGCCTACTTCTTCAGTCGACTCGCCTCGTTTCTCGAATACATTTGGCATGCCCCTCTTCTTTGTTATCGGGCCGCGTGACCGGGTTTTCGCTGAGGGATAAGGCCTAAGAGCCAATGTGTTACACCCGAAGTTCTCGTATATTGTTATAAGCATGTACAATCTGGCAACCGAGACTTTTGACTTTTTTGCCTGCTCCCGAACTATCGTTCCTCTCCTCGACCGGCTTGCATAAAATTCCATGCGGCCTTTCGGCTCTATCAGCTTACCCAGCAGTCGAATCCGATACTCGGCCACTTGACGTGCCTTGAGTTCCTCTGCGGGATCTTTTTTTTGCTCGCCCATCTCCTTGGGCCGGATAGATTCCTCGATCTCGATAAGCCGCCCCGCAGCCATCCATGATTGAACCGCCGCCAGTTCGTATCGCTTCGAAGTCGAAGTCGTTTCTGGACACTCTCGCCATACCTGCCGGATAAAGACCGAATTATCCTTGCTACGGAAATGCGTTACCCGATAATAGTGGCTTCCCCTGATGCCTGGTATGCTACCAACCAACAGCTGCCCTTCCCATACATCTGGATCCATGTAACCTCCCACATGCGACTTCCCGGCATGCAGCTTTGGTTCGGCTTACTCGGAGCAAGAGCGAGCTTGAGAGAGAATCAGAATTTCTTCGCCCACTGGATTGTTGATTTTCTCTTCGATAATCCGTGCCCTATGATCTTACTATCCTCCCAAGGCGGGCGGGCTTCTGAAGGATCAATCAGTTGAATATCTGTCCACGCACGGATTGGGAAAGATATATCCAGAAATAGATATCCGAGATTGACCGCTGCCGAAAACAATCCGTAAATCACCTCAACATCCTTTTTCAAAGATTGCGCAGCTCTTTGTAGAATACGTGCAACCGACTCACCTCCGTAGTTCTTGTAAATCCAGTTTCCGAGAACGCGCGCTTCAATCGACGATGAATTGAAATCAGTTTTTCGACCCCATAGAAAGATTTGCTTTGCCGATTTACCGGCCACGTCGAGCGCCTCGGTTCGCGAGAACAGAAAATAGAGGAAGCCAGCATCAGACGCTTCGTCACGCTCCAACGTGATTCGCCTCTTGACTTTTGCATCCGTCAAATCACTTGCGAGCTTGTGCGACCCAATCAAATAGTGCAACTCCCCTGCGGCACTTTCTGCCGTTACGACGACATCCATGCTTATTACGTCACGGCTGCGAAGAATCGGCTTCTGGTCAGTTAATCCTGAAACATAATCGTCCAATAATCGCCGGGCTTTCGCGAGAGGCCAAGGATATTGATAACGATAGCTCAGCACAAACGGTGAAGTTTCCATAACATACATCATGTCGAGTTCACCCCTACCCATACAATGGCACAACGCGCCGGTTTTTCGACTTCGTTTTATATAGTTTGTTGTCGCTGGCGAATCGCGATTGCTTCTTAATTTTCCTATGTAGTCCGGACCGGATGGCATTCCCAAGGGATCGGCCGGCAAATGCGTACAGGGAAAGCGCAGTCCAAATCGATGCATGGCATGGAACCGTGTGATCGTCCGAAAAGGAAACTGCTGGGTAGACGCAAGCAGCTCATGCCATAAGGCGTTATTTGCTCATTTTCCGGCTTCGGACTTCGATTCTTTCCGACAATGCAGCAGTGCGTTCGGCAACGCGGCGTCTATAGTCATCCGATCCGATATATTCCTCATACTTCTGAAGCGCATTTCGGTCGACACGTTTTCCGCAATATGCTCGGTTTATAATTCGCACGGCCTCCAAGACTGGCTGCATGTATTTTTCTGCAATTTCCCGCACGTATTTTCGCGTCGGCACGACAACCCCGTCTTGCGCCATACATGCTAGCAGCGCGCTAAAGTATTTCCTGATGTAGCGCCGCAAACCCGCCGTATAGGCCTTCACCTCATACGCGAGCCATTCCGGTGGCTCTGGATCTCCGGCTGTGACACGCCATCGCCAGAACGCATTACATATATTGTTCATATCCTCGTCGTTCAATATCGGAAGTAGCGGTATCTGACCAAGCGTCATCAGCTTTTCAGATTGCGACATATGCGCCTCCAGCACATCCAGGAGCAGCATGGTTCCCACACACATGATTGGGACGCGGGATTCTTCCTGAACGCCTACCAGGAAATCCAACATGCTTAGCCGCAGTCGCTTGTCGACCCGCCCCCAAAGTTGTACGTCCTCGATAATGAGCAACCCGACCAGATTCGACGTGAGCATGACGGCGGTTCGGGTTACATATTGCGTGGAGCTACCAAGGCGACGTTCGAAGACACCGTTATTGCCACAGATGTCGTCGACCTCCGAGGCAATCCCGAGCGCCAATTGCTTAACTGTTGCCCTTCCCGCAGCCGATATTCTCACGATCATAATTTCTGGCCAGCGGCAGGGCTTCCCACCAAGCGCCGTATGAAGGACGCCTCCGTCGCCCACATACGAGCAGACCCGATTAATCAAGCAAGACTTCCCGCTGCCCGTAGGACCAAACATCACGATTCCGCCCGTTGACCCTTCATAACCACCGCTCGAACGAAGGGTTATAGGAGAACCCGTCAGGCAAATTCGATGAAGGTGATTCATGAATTCGCCAGTAAGAGGATTGGTTTCGCCATACTTCCCGCGAAGCACCCTCATCATGGTTTGAAATCCGTCAATGTGTTCAAACGCCGGCACAAAAACCTCCTTGATTTGATCGCAGAATTCAATTCTGACTTCCTTGGGGAGCGTCATGAAGTCCGCTTGTCTTGCTTTTGGTTCATTCGCCAGAAATTCCAATGCGGTTGCATCGTCCGGATACCCAGGAAAACACAGAATCGTAGGATTTCCTGCATAACGAGGATTCATCTCATCCGTACGATAAGTTGCTGGCCTTAGCCTTCCGGGCAATGATCCGGATGCCACCCAGGGAGATTGAACCGCTCGCTCGACCCTTTTTCGCTGCGACCGCTCACCGATTGCGCTTTCCATTGCTCCGCTCCTTTCTAAGGCGACGGTACTGTGCCGCTCTCTCCAGATGCCACCGGACCGCACTCAACACCTCTCGTCTTGTCAGGTCATCGAGTGATTCAACCCCGGATTCCGACAGAATTCTTCTTAGATATCTGTATTCTTGTGATGACCGCGGATACAACTCCTGGTTGTGCCAGATATGCCGCAAAAGTCTCACATTGAAAATCAATGATTCTTCCGAAAATTTTTCATATACCCATCTCGACATCGGCATATTTTCGAGAGATTTCTTAGGTATATACATTCCACCAAATCCGGAAACCATAAGAGAAAACGTTATTTTTCTCGGCCTACGTGAATCATCACGCAATAATCGGACACGATCTTCCATGTATTCAGCGAGTTTCGCGTCGAACCGCGGTGACGGATGCAATCTCCATTCGCCGATGGATCTCTCTCGGCTCATACCGTCTATCTTGTTTTCAAGCCATTCAGAATCAAATTCCCTCAAGTATTCATATTGCAAGCTCGCTGAGTCAATAAGATCGTCAAGATCACCCGTTGAGTTATTGGCGACACATTTTTCAAAGTCGCTTCGGTATGCTTGTATCGTCGGCTGTGATGCTGTCCACGTACCCAGCTTCCCGATGTCGATAGCGTCTTGCACACGATCGAACAATAAAGCGAACAAGGTAGCGTTATATGTTAGGGACGGCGAAGGCGGCACAGCACTCGAAATAATGCCCTTCAATCTAGAATTGGCCGTTTGCGGAAAATTAAGAAGTTCTCTTGTTTGTCGACTGACATGCCCCTCCAAAAAATGGATGAATTGTGGGATCGTTGAGATGCCGATATCTCGAAATCGGGCTTGATACGCCGCAGCAACCTGGCCCCGGTTAATTTCCGAGTCGGCCAGAATGGTCAGAAGGTCTGACTCGACTTCCGCCATGCGTGCCAGGAAGTCGAAGTCCCTTTGTGAAACCGGCGGGATGCATGGGACGGCTGGCCGACCACACATACATGTCTCCGATGGAATAATGACCTTTAGCGTCGTACCTACAGACCACTCGCACTCGCCGCATCCCGATGTCAAGTAACAGCGGTGATCAGGACACACGTAGCTCCCCGCTAGACAGTGCGTTCGATGCAGATAGGCAAATCCGTACTGTTGCTGGTCCGACATCACGCATTCCTTGCAGTAGCGGATTGCCTGGCGACTTTTCCCGAACCAAGAAGCGCCACAGCGGCACCCCCGTCACCACGGATGCCAGAGATTAGCTCTTCGTAGGCCTTCGCCATTACAAACGGCTTTATTGACGGGATACCCGTGTGATGTCTTATCAGATATTCCTTGTCCTTAATCGATAACGCATCCGACACGCTGTCGAGGCCGGTCGGATTAAACGCCTTGAGTGTCGTGCTTCTTCCCGTCAGAGCATTCCAAGTCCTTGTGGTCCCGGTATAACCGTTCAAGAGCGCCATTCGATGGATCCATCCAAGAACGCTTTCCTCCGGCATCAAAGGCGCAAGAATCATGTTCCACCTCCTGATCATTAACGGTGCGCATCTCCGTCAAGCAATTCATCAATAAGCTGAGCCGTAGATGGGAGCTCTTCACGGTTAGCATAGAAGGAACGCTCTGCGGGGTGACCTAATAGCAGCGACCTCGCGCTTAGTGAGCACCGACCGCAGCCTCCATCCTCATCCAGGATTCCGGCTCGCTCCAAAACATGAGCGCGCAAGGCTTTGTCCAGTTCAGCCATCCTCGCAGGATGACGTGCTCTCGCACCGACCTTACGTCTGCTGCCGGGCATAGCTTCCTCGTACGCCTGCGGATCCGTGCTTTGAAGGCTACGCGCCGCGTAACTCAAGCGCTGGAGGATTTCGGACCTCGTTGCATCGGGATTCGCGGCTCTGTAGGCGTCGATCTGTTTAACGTAACGGTCCGTGTTGGGTGGCCCCAATCCAGTCCGCCTCGTCGTCCCCGTACGGGGGTTTGTTGCGCGATTTTCGGGGCACCGATGTGTGCTCACTGCACGCGAGAATGCTTCCAAAGACCCAAACAGGAAGTCGATAAGTATTGCGACGTTGTACGCGGACAGAACCCTGCTGTTCGGACGCAGATAGTCGACCAAAGAAATTTCACCCGACGCCGTCAACAGTCCAAACTTGTGGAGAACACTACTCCCATATCTCTCGTATATTTTTTGTCGAAACAAGCTTCGGCTCAGACGGCCATATCTCGTCATCCCCAAGCGCTCGACCTGCCTCTGGAAAACAGAGCCAATATCGCAAACATCCGCGAAATACGGCATGTCCCGTTCAAGGCATTTCGTCAAGATGGATGCGACGCGGACATGCACTTGTAGTTCTGGCGAGTCGTGAGCAAGAAGTGGCACCGCAGCCTTGCCGCACGAACATTCGACGGACGGGAACCGAAGTCCCCGACGGAAAGACTGAGACTGAGGACAGGTCCCGCAGCCGGTCGTCAGTGAGCACCGATGTTCTGAGCATGCGTATGTGTCTCGGAAGGTGTGCTCCACGTGCCGATAAGAAAAGCCAAGCACCGAAAAATCGTAACGTGCACACTTTGGGCAGTAATATCCCTCTACATTTGTTTGTAGATAAGCGCCTCTCGACCTGTGGTAATCGAGCGCGCGGCAGCGGCCAGCTTCACCCGATACCAAAGCACACACCGCATCGCGCTCCTCTCGTGACATCGTCAGACGCATAAGCGCCGGCAATGGGGTCCGCGTCTCCCGAATCTCGGCTGCGTCACCCAACACTCCTTCGGTCGCCGCTGCCAGGTTATTCAAATTAGTGACAGAAAAAAACGATCGAATTGGCCGTAGCCCCAAGGATTTCACGAACCCCTCGACTGATGTAAAGCCATTTATGATCGCAGTCCGCATCAAGAAGCTTGGCGGGGTCTCTCTCGGGGGCGCCATAGGGAGGATCATACGTAACCCGATCAGTATGTCGAGAAATCAGTTCCGTAAGCTTTTGGACGGACGGCCATCCATGTCCGCAAAGCGAAAGCACGCAAGAATTTTAGGCAAGCGCGGCGCACGTTTTCAAGGCGCCTCTCTGGACACGCTGCACACGCTTCGTACCGCCTCTCATGCTTGTGGCTTCGAAAGGAATTGATAGTTATCCAGATCGTTCGCCATTAGCGTCAACCAGGTTTTTTCGAGACGATCCGGTATTCCGACCACAGCGTACTAAAAACTTGGCTGGATGAACCGAAGCGATGTAGCAGTGTCTATTTTCGTGTGCGTATCGATCACCGCTTCACCATCTTTAAAAGATCTATTTTTTGCTTGTCAATGTCCATGTTTCCTGGTAAATATTTTTATTGTTATTTGACGAAACTCATACTTGACACTATACGAGTTGCGCTCCACTTTCATGCAACTTGATTGCCCAAGAAATTTCACTTTCGCGAATCTTGATTGTCGACCGTGAGGATCGAATCATCTCCCGCAGACGGTCCACCCATCGACCGCTCGTGTGCAGTCGATCAAGCGCGTCATCCTGCGGTGAACGGAGTGGTTAAGGCCAAGTCGTGACGGGGCCTCGATATGCCGGATGTTTGCGAATGGCGGCTGCCTTTCCCGTTACAATTTTGGCGCCGCAACAAAGTCAGCTGTTATTTGACTACTTCATTCTTATGCGCGCATTCGCCGCCGGCACAAGCGATGATTTGCGTTGTGCGACTGCAGTCCCACGGACCTGCGGATGGCTCGGACGACCGCACGCCGACGCCACGAAAGCAGCGCGCTTGCCTCACTACTTCCCGTAACTTTCTTGGTGACAATTGACCGCGGAAGTCTATTTTGTGATGCCGAATGCGCTAGCCATCTGCCTCGCGCGCCGTACCTCGTCGCTGTGCAGATAGGTCGAAGTCGTCGAGATCGACGCATGGCGCAGGTTGTCGCGTACCGCGGTAAGTTCGGCGCCGTGCGAGAGCGCAAAAGTCGCGTGGGTGTGACGCATCCAATGAGTGCTCGCGCGGCGGAGCTTGTTCGCAAGGGGTAGATGATCAACTGCCACGAGCCCTGAAGCCTGCAAAAAGAAACGATGCAGCACCGCCCACAGCCGCGCACTGCTAATCGCTCCAGCGGCTTCTTCGTCCAGGTTTCCAATTAGCGGTGTATCCGGTCGCCAGCGCGCGGGCGAGACGGGCAGCCCCCTGGCGAGCAGGTAGTGCGAAAGCGCGTTCCACGCCAATGGCGGTAGTGCAACCTTGCCAAGCTTGCTGCCTTTGCCTCTCACGTGCAGCCAGCGTTCCCCCTGCGGGGTGAGCTCGATGTCGCGCAGTCTCGCCCCCACCAGTTCGCCCGCACGTAATCCGGTCGCAAAGCCGACATCAAGCACGAACCGCAAACGTTGTGCTGCCGACTCGCTCCAACCATACGACCATTCGAGTCCATCAGCGATGACGCGGAGCAGCGCCCATTCGCCGTCAGTGAAGGCCCGTGAATCGTCAAGGTCGCCCGTCCTGGCGCCCTCCCGTACCTTAACGCCGGCAAAAGGATTGGCCAGCACGTACCGCTGTTCGACCAGCCAGCGAAACAACGCGCCGATGATTGAAAGCGCGTGAGCGACCGAGCGACCCGACAGGCCACCGACAAACGGCCGCCACTCGGACGAGCTGCGGGGTCTCTGCGGTCCTACCCACCGGGTTGCGGGCGTCGGTCGTCGCAAAAACGCCCGATATGCCACCGCATCTTCCGTCGTCAGCGACGACAGCGCCTTTCCCCGTTCGACAATCGCCCACAGGATCAGGCGTTCAGCCTCCTTCCGGTACGTGCGCTGAGTCGCCACCGATTCGTGCAGCGACAGCCAGGCCTGCACCGCTGCGTAGTCGTTATCGGCGGACAGTACGCAGGTCGCACGGGGCGCGCGAAAAGAACCGTTGGAGCCATCGACTTCGTGCGGAAGGCGAAGGCTTTCCCACGGCGCCACGATGCCGGTGCGGGTCGTCTCGATGAGCACGCGGGCACGCGCGGTCAGCGCCGGATGCGCCGCAAAGACTGCCTCGATCCGCTTCGCACTGGTAGCGCCCAGTCCGGGGATCGTTTTCCACCACATTCGACGTCGCGGGATGCGCACGGTCAGATCGGCTAGCGTTGCAATACCCTGCGCCCGCAACGCACGTGCAGCCCGCTCGGAGAACCAGCGCTCAACCGGATCCGAAATTTCGGGTTCTGGCGGCTTACCGTATCTCAGTATCTCGATTGCATGCGAGACCGCCTTCGCGCGCCGCATACGCTCGGTGACCGGGTGCTCAAGCAGTTCCACAAAATCGTCCCGCTTCGCTCGCCGCGCGACCGAAACCAGAGCTCGCCGGATCTGCCCCAGCACGCCGCGGGCCGAACGGCTTTGCCCGAGGCGCCCCGGCAGATACCGTTCGACGGCCCCTCGCGTCGACATGCCGGTGTACCAGGCCCTCAGGACGGCGATTTCGTCCGCATCGGGGAATCCGGCCGGCGCGGCCCCTTGGAGAGCCGATGTCAAGAGGCGCGTTTTCATACAGCCTAGTTTAGGCCGAAAAGGCGACTATTGCGATAACAAGGGTTATCCCAATAGCGGGCAAATCCCGCCGGTTTTCTTCAAGCAACCGGAAGGCAGATCGCGGTCATTTGGGTTTTGGTTACGACTCGGGGTCGAGGTAAGCGGAGTAATTGACGGCCACCACGCAAGACAAATCCACCTACTCAATGACGATGCCGTTTAGCCAACGCCCAGCGTTCGCTGTCAGACGCCACCTTGTCAGCACACATGTCTCACTCGACAAGATCGCCCCTCGAACATTCGTATAGCGCGTAATAGTGCTTTCGGCCTACTCGCAACACATCGAGCGCGTCGACGTGGTCAACCGAGTGCCCGTGGACTACGATTTAGTCACAGCACGGGGAACGTTCGTCGCGCTGAGGAGCACAAGATGACGACTGCACTTGAGCGCACCAATGCTGTCATCGGAACCGGCGAGTTCTTGCGGACGCTCGCCTCATCCGGCAATGCAGCTCCTGCGGGCGATGTCCAGAGAATCGCGGAACGGCTACTTCGGCACTACCCGCTCGACGCAGACCTCGCGGTTTCCGCCGTGGCGCGACCGGACCTCTGGGAGGATCCGGACCATGCATCATGGCAGCAGGTCGCACAAATCCTTTCACCGATAGAAATAGGGTGACGCTATGACAGACGCGGACGTGCCAGCAGCGTTTCCCAGGGAGACAGCGCCGCCCGTCGTCTCTGGCGCCCAGCCGAAGGTTTGCGCCCGGCTGTCAAACGGCGTCTATGTTAACGGCCAGTCTGACGACGAACGCGAGGAACGTTGGCTTTTGTGCGAAGACCTTGCGAACCAGCTTGTTCGCGTCGCGCGCAACGAAGCACTGGCACACCCAGCGCAATCACCGACGCAGACGCTTGAGCGGGTCCGTGTGTCAGTCGCGCGCAAGGGCTGGGTGTCGCCCGACGAACTCGAATGGCTCATTCGGCGCTTGAACGAACTCCTCGGCTGGTAACAGATCAACCGGCTTGGCTGTGTGCGCGGCCTATCCCACTCCGGAAATCCCGAAACCATGACCTCTACATCGAGCCGGGCCAATTCCAGTCCCCCTAGTTTTGCGAGAAACCTTCGGGCGCTCGGGGAAATAGTCAAAAGGCAACGCGTCAGTTGCGAGCTCAATCTCCTGGACGCCGCCGACTATATGCACCTTTCAGTGTCCGACTTGAGCCACCTCGAAGACGGGCAGCCCATCGATACCGGCAAGCTCATCAAGATACTGAACGAACTGGGCATGGTCATGCTCGTCCTGAAGAAGGCCGACGCAATTGATGCATTGAGTGCCATAGGCGAAGATATCGACTGGCCACAAGGCACTGCCGAGCCGCCTCGACCTCGCAAGCAGGCCGTTTCGGCTCCTGCGAGCCCGGAGAATACGACTCCGACATTATTCGTAGACTTTGACGGGACGCTTCATGTCGGCGCATCGTACATCGACGAGCATGGGCTCATCACGCTTGACTCCGGCGCCCCGCTGCTCGAATTCGCGCCTCTCCTTGTCAAGATCCTTGAACCGTATCCGTCGGTAGAAATCGTGCTAACCACGTCGTGGACACGAAACTTGCCACCTGAGAAGGTAATTTCCTTCCTTCCATCCGAGCTGGCTCGTCGCGTTGTTGCGACGACTCGCAGCAGTACTGCCCGCCTGGGCTATATCAAAGACGGCACGGACCGCACGTACATCATTTGCACGTTCGCGAGTAACAGGCGGCTGACCAGATGGCTCGCCCTCGACGATCGCGCACACGGTATTGAGAAATTTGAGCGGGTACCTGGTGAGCTGCAGAATCACTTCGTGTGCCTTGACCCCTCGCGTGGCATCAGCGATCAACGCGCGTTGGACCGGATTCAGGAATGGCTGGTGAGCGTTCACGCGCCACGAATCGATTGAAACGAGCACGCTACGCTGGAGGGGCAGCAACCCTACGGTGTCTCCGAGTAACGCAAGCGATGAAGTGGTACTGCCTATCCGGCAAAGCTCCTGTTCTCTTCATCACGGAGGTAAGAGGCAAAATTGTTCCTCTTGGGCGTGTTATCCCGTGTATCAGGCAAAAAATTGCTGGTTGTCACATGCACGTCCCAGGTCATCACGGATTGGTCAAATGAAAACTCCGAACAGTCCCTGGCGGGCGCGGACACCCGCTGAGTTGGAAGCCGAAGTCGGGAACAATTTGAAGACGCATCGAGTGCACAAGAACCTGGACCAGGCTACTGTGGCGGCACGTGCCGGCATCAGCGTGCGCTCGCTGAGGAACCTCGAAAATGGCAATGGATCGTCGCTGCGCACGCTTATTCTTGTGCTTCGTGCCCTGGGCCGCGAGACATGGCTGGACACGATCGCCCCGGTTCCGACCATCAACCCCACCATGCTGACGCGCACAGCTGCGCCTCGTCAGCGGGCAAGTAAGCCGCGGTCGAGGAAATCTGAATAAGCGTGCGTGGCAAGCACATCTCGCTCGCCAGGTTGTCGGCAACCCTGCGGCTTGTTCGAACACGCTGGTACATGCGAAGGATTCAGACGGAGTTCGAATGCGATGGCGTATTCGAGAGCGCGCTCACGCGGCTCGATTCATCGTAGCGCCTGGCCTGCTCCCACGTGTATTGATCTCTCCATCTAGCAGCACCTGAGGGCGGCCGGTCGGCTTCGGGCTGTGGGAGAAATTCGGCTATTGCATTGGGACACATGCCGCCGCGCCGCTCCAGCTTGTCACCCAGTGTTGCCACTCGCGACCAAAACTCCGACCGACGCACCCAGGGCAGTCGCAATTGCAAACCCTGAGCGCGTCCGGGCATCGGTCCGGTGCCATCTTCCTCGACTTTTCGACGGGACACTCCATGTCGGAGCCGCCCTCTGCTCGAATTCGCGTCGCTGCTGCTGTGCTCGTCGGAGACCCCGTATCAGCAACCGCGAAAGTCTGGCCCAACCGACCACTACGACCAGTTTCCTCAGCGGGGACGGTTACCTCGCCGCCCCCTGTCGGACTTCCAACTTCCATTGGTGTGCAACACGTGAGGCGCTTTCCCTCAGGAGGACCGAAGCCACAACGCCCCGTCATTTGCCGCGAACTTGAACATTTCCCTCCATTGATCGTAGTGCTCGTAGAACGACTCATCAAGCATGCCCCTCGCTCGCGCAAGCGGTTCCCAGTAAGCGAAGTCGGCGGCAAGCTTTGCCGAGACGACCGGCCCAAAAAAATCGCCTCCTCGGAAGAGCTCCCGAAACGACCCCGTCTGATCGGCACCAGGCGGCCTCTTCTCGTAATTGGCGAAATCCGCGAGCCGCGCGAGCTGTTCATAGAAGAAGAACCTGCGTCCAAAGGAGAACCAGCAGTGCTCTGAGCACTTGTACGTAGCGCCGACTTCAAGCCCCTCAGTCAGATATGGCAAATCGGTCCACGCAGGGACGGTAATGAAATCTTCGCCGTCTCCTACATAGAGATCATAGGCAACTGGCCCATCCAGCCTTTTCAGCCCCTTACCCGCAGCAAACAAGACGCTCACGGCCTGCTCCTCAAAATAAATAGTTGAAAACGATAGCGGACTGCCCAGCCGCGCACTGTTGGTTGCGACAAAGCTTGACCTCTAACTGACGCCAAGCGGATTCACCGCAAGCTGTGTCCGCGAATGAACAAAGTGCTTTCGGATATTGTTCCGCAACGACGGCTCCGCTGCTCCATTCGTCAAGAGACCGCATACACTGGAACGCAACGGTACGGCGCGACCGACGAATGTTGATTCACGCCTCCGCCGCGCCGGCGCAAATTGTTGCCGCGCTACGTTGGCGCCTCGCATCTTCGACGCGAGGCGCGACGTGTCAAAACCGAGCGCAACACCCCCTGCAGCCCAGTCGAATATTCACGCTTATCCATGCAAAGCCGCGGGCAACCCGACGTAGCAATCACGCGCTACGGAGAAAAACCAGTCCGTCCTCAGAACACCATTCGAACATCTCTCGCATCGCGACGAAGATGTCATAGAACTCCTCGTCCGCAAACGTCTTCGCCCGCTCGTCCCACTCGGCGAAGTGCGCCGCCAGTCGCTCTGAAGCCTTGGGGCCAACCGTGCCATTCTGCGTCCACACGAAGAAGTCCCTGAAAGAAACGGTGCTCCCTTCCGCCATGGCTTCCTCTCTGGTGCACCCCACCAAGTCACGCAATCAACCAACCCAGTCGCGGCAGACGGTCCAGTGGGGAAAGCCGAAAAACATAGTTTCCGCGCAGCGGTAGGTGGCGTTGACCTCCACGCCGTCGGCGAGTTGCGGGGCTCTCGGATTTCCCACCACCTGAATGAAGTCCTCCTCGTCGAAATCCAAATCCTCATCAGGGAGGTCGGCACCACCCGCGCATGCGTGCAACGTAACCTCGTCAAGCTTCGTCAGCCCTCTTCCTGCATAAAACAGAACGCTCATCATCTACTCCTTGCATGATTCGATGCGGTGCAACCAGGCGGGTGCTCATCCGCATGTTCGGCTTTCCTACCGCGAATCAATTCGCGGCAGTTTTATGGCTTCGATTTCAAAACCGAGCACCAAGGGTATAGAGTGGCCGGCCCAGGATGAGGCACTAAAAAATCTCCCACTATATAAATGGAAAGTTCTCCAAGTCCAAAATAACTGGCAGCCAACAAAGGAAGTTTTTCTAGTTAAAAAATAACTTGTATAAAAATATGCAAGCTTTGATCATTCCATCGTTTCAGTGGCGGGCCGTGCAACAGGAGTCCGAGTATTCGGCCCAATCCATAGGTAAATTCGACGGTCAAGCAAGTGGACCAGTCCAAAACCCATCGATCATCCACCGCCTCCCCGGCGGCCCAGAGCGAAGGGCCTGTTCATGCGGCGGTATCAAAAAGTTTCACGCGTTTTGAAACCCGGACGGCGTGGCTTCTCTTGCTGCCGGTAACCGGTGCGGGCCCCGCCCCAGGTCTCGCGCGGCACCCCGCAGGCCTTTGCTGGCGGTACTCTGTCCTTCGATGCATACCGCGACGCGCTGATGAAGCGTCACATTGAGCCCACTCCATGACGACGTAGCGCAGGGGACATCCCCCGGACGCGCCCAGCGTCCGCCCGGCAACCGCACATGTGTCTCCTGCTTCGCGTGCCAATGATCCGTCCCCGGCAAAATCTCATCGCCTTAGTTGCGCATATCACGCCACATTCGAGCGAATTAGAAATCTCACCGATTTCGCGCCGCCATGCTGCCTCAGAGGTGGCTCCGCTTG
>NZ_CYGY02000035.1 GCF_900007165.1 Paraburkholderia piptadeniae | reverse complement strand
GCGGCGGCGGTGGTGGTGGCGGTGGCGGTGGTGGCGGTACGAACTTTGTCGGCGGCGGTGGCGGTGGCGGTGGTGCTGGTGGTTGGTTAAATCGACAGCCTTATGCCGTTGTGGCTGGAAGCACAATTTCATGGACTATCGGGGCAGCCGGTACGGGTGGCGTCGCCTCAGGTTCTTCCGGTAACTCGGGGGTAAGTGGCGGCAATGTCGTAATCAGCGGAGCGGGATTCAATGGCGGAACGTCAGTGACGCTCATTGGTGGTCCCGGTGGCGGCGGTGGTGGCAACGCTGCGACTATTGCGCCGGGTGGAGCGGCGGGCGCTGGTTCTGGCGGTAATGGCTCGATGGGGAACGACGGTGTTTACAACGCGGGTGGAGCGGCGGGCGGTTCCGGTGCGTCCTGTCCGTTCGGGTCAGGTGGTGGCGCCGGTCGAGGCGGTCAATCTAACGGTATCGCTGGATCGGCTGCTGTTGGCTACGGTTCGGGCGGCGGAGGGGCGGGCGGCCCTTATGGCGGCGCTGGTGGTGTGGGCTCCTCGGGTGGCAATGCGGGCGCCGGATTCTTGATGTTCGAATGGTGATCGAAAAGGAAGGTTCGATATGTCTATTGATGTGTATGCAATGGTTGAAAACGGTTCTGTCGTAATGTTGATTACGTGGGACGGCAATAGCGATGTGTCTACAGGCGGGTGGGCGCCGCCTGTAGATGCGACGATGGTTAAGTTGCCGCGCTATCCGCAAGCCGGGGATGTCGCAACGAAGGACTCGTCGGGCAATTGGTCATTCGCCGCGCCAAGTTAAAGTCGTTATTTTTTGAATGCGCCGACGAGTGACCGGATGGGAGCGGTGATCTTCCATGAAGTCGACGTCTGGATTGCTTCAACAGTGGCGGTCGATGCATTGAGCCTCATCTGTAAATCGGCGACGTCACGCCTCAGGCTATCAATCTCCAAATGCATCGCGTCAAGCGTCGTGGCTTGCGGCGCTTCTTGCTCGATAACTGGGCTGCGCAACGTCTCCAGCCTAGCGATAATCTCGTCGCGATCAAACCCGGCGACCAGATTGCTAAATCGATGCTCGATGATGTGGCCGTGATTAATATTGTGGACGTTTGCATCGTCGCCATAGTCGAGATAATTCTCGCCGTCCATTGCGAAAACAAACGGGAAGACGGCGAGGAGGCGCTCGCGGAATTCCGGTATTGATATGCGCCGGAAAACGTTCAAACACCAATGGTTCATTTCGAGGAAAGCGAGCGGCTTCAAATCGCCTATCACCTGCCGACCGCCTTCGAATACTTCAAGTTCGAAGCCCTCGACGTCGACTTTCATCAGGTCGAGCCTTCCTAGCCCTGTCGAGGCAAAGCAGTCGTCCAGGCGCTTGATTGGAACGGCTTCGAGGAAGTGATTATCGTTGTTGACCTGATATGTGTCAGCAATGAACGATCCGGCTAAAAAGTCGTTATAGCCTTGCATCCTGACGATGCCTTCCGAATTTCCGAGTGCATGCTTGAAAATCGAAATGTTCGGCGTTGCCTCAGTATTCCGGCGAAGGTAATCGAATGTCCGCGGGACTGGCTCGACTGCCGCGACCTTGTCGCAATATTGTGAAAGTCCAAGTGCGGTCAATCCGATGTTTGCGCCGACATCTATTGCGTGTGCGCCGTCGTCGCACAAGGCGCGCAATGTCCTGATGGTAGTCGGTTCGAAGTGTTCGCCCATCGCTGTAAGGTAGCCGTTATCGCCAGCGATTTGATACGACTTCTCGCCGACGGTGATCGGCCTCCTAATAATTGGGTCTTTCGCGACTCCAATCCCGCTCATCGGATTCATCGGCCCGTTCCGCTCCTGTTTCATGGGCGTTCCCTCGAAATTTATTGTAAGCGTCAAAGCTCACATCATACACAGTTGGTAAGGGTTTCCCTACCGCATGTACGCCGCTTTTGAGCGGCTTCGTTTGCAGCCGCCTTCGGGCGGCTTTTTTTATGGGATTCCGGATGGATACAACGGCTATAGCCGAAGTCGGGTGCGCGCTGTTCAGTGCGCTCGGCGCCGTCTTCGCGTATTTGTGGCGTCGCTCTGAAGGCCAGCGCGACAAGGCGATTCAGCAGCACGGCGACGCAATTTCGCAGATTAAGGACTCGCAAAGCGCGTTCGAACTCTTCGCGGCGCGCACCTATGTAACGAGTCACACACTCGAAACAGCGATTGGCAACTTCAATCGCGCAGTTGAAGCGATCTTCCAAAAACTCGACAAGATCGACGACAAGCTCGATAAAAAGGCGGACAAGACATGATCGTAAGCGCCTCTCTGCTGACCGCATGCGGGGCGAGCAAAGCGGACGCGGCGAAGTATGCCGTCCCGCTCCGCGACGCATGCGATCGCTATAGCATCAATACGCCGCAACGACTCGCGGCCTTCCTTGCTCAGATTGGGCATGAGTCGACATCGTTGTCGGCGACGGCGGAATCGTTCAACTACGCGATTCCGGCCCTGATGGCGACTTTCCCGCGCGCGATGCCGTTCGCGCTCGCTAGTAAGTATGGGCGTCAGCCAGGCGAGAAGGCGATCCCGCTCGATCGACAGAAGCAGATCGCCTCGATCGTCTACGCGAACAAGTATGGCAACGGGCCAACGGAAAGCGGGGATGGTTGGTCGTTTCGTGGTTCGGGTCTGATTCAGACGACGTTCAAGGCAAATTTCAAGGAGGCGGGCGACGACATCGGCGTCGACCTCGTCAAGAATCCGGACCTTCTTCGAGACGATCCTCAGACGGCGGCGCTCGCCGCGGGCTTCTACTGGATCAATCACGGGCTGAATACGCTTGCGGACGCTGGCAACTTTGACGCCGTGACGCGTCGCATCAATCCCGCAATGGCGGGCAAGCCTGACCGCGACAAGCGTTACGACGTCGCTCGGAAGGCGCTCGGGCTCTCCTAAATTCTTCGCCGCCGATCGGTGGCTTCTTCCTATGCAGATCGCACACGAACACGAACAACGGGAGACGATCGTTATCGATCGCTTCTATCCGGATCATCCGCCGCGAACGGAGTCCGCGCTCTTCCGGCGCACGAAACATCGCCTGATCCATGACCTCGATACGCCGTGTTTCGCGTGCGAGACGAAGGAGAGCCGCGAGGTTCATCACTTTCACGCCGAATGGGCCGACGCGAACGGGATCGACTGGGACAAGATGCGCCGCCTTCATCCGGCCTTCGACTGGGCGGGCTACCGGGAGCCGACGGACTTCATCGACAGCGAATACAACATGATGGTGTTGTGCGCGAAACACCATCGAGGCAAGGATCACGGCATCCATATGCTTCCGTTCCCGCTGTGGCAAATGCAGGTCAACAAACGCGCGGACTTCGTCTTTTCGCCCGACGAAGCGCCGACCATTCATTAAGGAGCGGACATGCTCGGAAAACTCATGCAATTGGTAACGGGCGACGACAACACGACGATTGAACCCGCCTACGCGTGGTCGGCGGTCGTGATCGTCGTTGGTCTAGGGCTCGAAGTGTTTAGCGTCGTATCGGGGAAGCCGTTCGATTTTCAGGCATACGGAATCGGCGCCGCTGGTTTGCTTGGTGGCCTCGGGCTGTCGGCGAAGATCGGCAAATAAGGAAGGGATATGACCCAGGTCTCACTCATCGCAAAGATCGCAGCGATTCTAGCGATCGTTGCGGCTCTCGTCGGGCTCGGCGCGTATGGCGCGTCGCGTCACTATGCGCCGATCATTGCAGGCCTCAATCAGCAGATCGGTAAGGCGAATCAGGCGATCGCCGACGATCAGGCCGCGTTCGGCACGCTGAAGGGCGCCGCCGAGCTTCAGAATGCCTCGATCCTCGCGCTCCAGAAGGAAGCGGCCTCGCGGGCCGCAGAAGCCGCCGCCGCGGTCGCCGCCGCAGAGAAGCAAAACATCGCTCATCAGAGCCGCGCCGCAGTTTTACTCGCCAGTAAGCCCGAGGCGGGCTCCGATGTGTGCGCCGCGGCGTCGGCGCTCATCGATGCGCAAATCAGGGAGGATCGGAAATGAAGAAGACGCTCGCGGCGATTGCCGTCGCGCTCATGCTGTCGGCGTGTCAGACGGCGCCGCATACCTACGCGCCCGCTCCGGTCGTGACTCAGGTCGACAAGGCCGTCCCGGTGCCGTGCAAAGTCGAGAAGGTCGAGAAACCGGCTTTCGCGTTTGACGCGCTCGCGGTCGGCGCCGACATTTACACTCAGGTAAAGACGTTGCTCGCTGACCGCGAGCAGCGCTGGGGGTACGAGACAAAGCTCGAAGCCGCCGTCCAGTCGTGCCAGTAGCCTAGCGCCCGCTCGGTCCTTCGGGATCGGCGGGCGCTTTTTCTCATTCTTGGTCCGTTTGGGCGCCGACTGGGTCTCGATGGAGGTCTCTCGCGCGAACCTGTGTATAGCGGCGAAGCATCTTCCAGTCTCGATGCCCGCTCACAAGGGCGACTTGTTCGATCCGGTAGCCTTGTTCGAAAAGCCGGGAGACGCCTTCGTGTCTCAGGTCGTGGAAGCGCAAGTCGTCGATTTTCAGTTCATTGCATGCGCGCGGAAAGAGCGAGGAAAAGGTGTGATGCTTGAAAGGGAAAATGAAGTCACCGCGCTGTCGTTGTCGCATGACGATGTCATACGCTTCGCCGAGGAGCGGAACAATCTGATTGTTCCCGATTTTCTCTTCCGGATGCTTCCGGTCTCGGATCATGATCGTCCGGTCCGCATGGTTGATGTCATCCCATCGCAGAGACGTAATCTCGGACGCGCGCATGGTCGTTGCAATCGCAAACTGAATGATGTCAGGCATCGGGATTTTCTGTCGGGCCTTCGACGCGAAGAAGTTACAGATCGAGGCGATTTCGTCCTGTGTCGGTCGACGGTCCCGCTCTTTCGATTTGGTGTGAAGCCGTAGCAGCTTCAGCGACGGACGCGCGTCATCGATCGGGCGCGCGTGATACGGGAGCTTCCAGACGGACCTTGCGATCCGCAGGACGCCGCCTAGGTAGGTTAGTTCAAGCCCGATCGTCACGCCTCCCGCGCCCATCGCGGCGCGTCTTTTCGCATAGGCGACGATCGCGTCGTCGTTGAGCGAGGCGAGCGTCACGCTCCCCATATGGCGCTTGAGCATCGAGAGCGCGCCCATCTTCGAGCGTCCGAACGGTTTGATTTCGCCGATGTCCTTGATGTAACGGTCGACAATCGACGTAATGGTAAAATTCGCGAGTTCGCGCGCGTCAGAAAATCCGCCGTTTCTCATCTTGGCTTCGGTCTGATCCGCCCAAGTTTGAGCCTGTCCCTTTTTGTCGAAGGTCTGAGCGACAGACGGAAATCCCTTAATTCTGATTTGAGCGCGCCAGCGCCCGGTTTCTGTTTTTACGATCGTTGCCATAGGTCTCTCTCTGTGACGAGTATCACTGGAGTAACAGTGCCGAAGTAACCGCTACCGAATAGGTAGTCTAAATGGTAAGTAAAGCTACCGCAAGCGCGAAACATAACCGATTGATTTATATGAAAACTGCTGCAAAATCAGGGTGTAGAACGGTAGCCGTTGCCCCCATGATGGACTGGACCGATCGCCACTGCCGCTCGTTTCACCGCACGCTGTCGCGGAACACCTGGCTGTATACGGAGATGGTGACGACGGGGGCGCTGATTCACGGCGACGTCGAGCGCCATCTGGCGTTCACGGCAGACGAGGCGCCCGTCGCGTTGCAGCTCGGCGGCAGCGAGCCTGACGATCTGGCGCGCGCGGCGAAGCTCGGCGAGCAATGGGGTTACGACGAGATCAATCTGAATTGCGGCTGTCCGTCTGAGCGCGTGCAGCGCGGCGCATTCGGCGCGTGTCTGATGAACGAGCCGCAACTCGTCGCCGATTGCGTGAAAGCGATGCGCGATGTGGTGTCGGTGCCCGTGACGGTGAAGCACCGGATCGGCGTCGATGCTGTGGAGGATTATGCGTTCGTGCGCGACTTCGTCGGCATGATCGCCGAGGCCGGCTGTGACGTGTTCATCGTGCATGCGCGCAACGCGATCCTCAAAGGGCTGAGCCCGAAAGAGAATCGTGAGATTCCGCCGCTCAAATATGACTACGCATATCGGTTGAAGCGGGACTTTCCGCAACTCGAGATCATCATCAACGGCGGCATCAAGACGCTCGACGAAGTCGACGCGCATCTACAGCACGTCGATGGCGTGATGCTCGGGCGCGAGGCATATCACAACCCGTATGTGCTCGCGGACGTCGATGCGCGTTTCTACGGCTCGACGCAACCTGCGCCGACACGCGAGGAAGCGGAAGCGAATCTGATCGAGTACTGCCGCGCCGAGCTTGCGCGCGGCACGTATCTCGGCGCGATCGTGCGTCACGCGCTGGGGCTGTATCGCGGTGTCGCGGGTTCGCGTGGATGGCGGCGCGTGTTATCGGACAGCAAGAAGCTGGCGGCGCGCGATCTTGCGATTTTCGACGAGGCGCGACAGCATTTGCGCGAGCCAAGCGAAATGTTTGAATAAAGGGCTTTGCAAATACGATTCGTGTTTGTATAATCTCGCTTCTTCGTTGTTGAGCAGCGTTCAGCGGCAAGCGGCGAAGGTGTAGGGCAGTGGTGGCTGTAGCTCAGTTGGTAGAGTCCAGGATTGTGATTCCTGTCGTCGTGGGTTCGAGTCCCATCAGCCACCCCAGAGAATTCAGCAGTATCAAGTAGTTGCGCGTTCGCGAAGATTGCACATAGCGAAATTCGGAACGAAAACTAGAATTTCGGAATGAAGCCCGCACATAGCTAGCGGGTTTTTTTTCGCCTAATGGTTTCGATTTTCGTGCCGTTAATCAGCGGTATGGCGCTTGCACGGTCAAATTGAGCTGTGTCGTTAGTGATGCACCCACGGCCTGCTCACCTTTAACTTTCGCAACGAAAGCGAATGCTATAGTTCGTGCACGCTCCGTCGAACCACATTGCAGAGACATATGGCCAAGCAGCTTTTTTTTGTGACAGCTCTTACGAATGCGGCGGCGGTTAAAGAAAAGGTCGAGACCGTTGTGGCCGAGAAGGAGCGCAGATACGAGCTGGCACCGGACAAGTGGGTGGTCTACACGGATGGTCCGGCCGGCGAGCTCGCAAGCAAGCTGGGGATTCGGGACGATCCTCACGTCGGCACCGGGCTCGTGTTGACGCTCGGTTCATACGGAGGGCGAGCGCCGAGTTCGCTGTGGGAATGGATCAAAGCCCAAACCGAATAACTATGGCGACGAGAAGAACTAGTGCTGCCGCTGCTCGCGCCGCGGACGACGCAGCTGCGCCGGCCGCGGGCTCGGTCGCAACTCCGGACGCGGGCATTGGTACAGGCAAAGCCGACTTCACCGAGTTCGTCTGGGGAAAGCTCAACGACATCGATGGCCACCTCAAGGATCTCGCCGAGAAGTATGGCCGCCTCGACGAGAAGCTTACTGGCGTCTCCGCATCGGTCGATGCAAAGACAGCGCCGATCCAAAAGTCGATGGAGAAGCTGGAGGCCAAGGTCTCAAAGCTTGAAACGACCATCCGATGGGCCACCGCAATCGTGGTGGTAACGGCAGCGCTGGCAAGCGGGGGCCTGACGATCTACAAGATGATCGAGAGCCACGTTTCGGTGAGCTGGCATTGACATCGCGCCTGAGCGCGTCTCGCGCTCATAGTTGACCTATTCGGTCGCCTTGGCCACTTTTACCTTCCGTCTGTCGTAGTGACGATGCGTCGTACTCGGGTTCGCGTGCGCGGCGAAATCGTATGCATCATCGTCGCGATTCGAGAGCTTCGCGGTGATCGCCGTGGGGCGGATATCGGACAGGGCGAAGTACTCCGCGTGGTCCGTGAGCATGAGCTCCATGCCACCGCGAATCGGCCGGTTGATTCGATTGGCGATGCGCTGCGCGGCCTCGCGCATCTTCTTCGCCTCGAACTCCGTCGCGATGTCCTTATCGAACGCGCCGATGTACGTGTACATCGCGTCCTGCCAGACCGACGACCAGCCGCTCTTCGAATACGGCTGGCCAGTCCGGTTGGGAAACAGGAAGAGGCTCTGCACCTTGCGATCGCGCTTTGCGCGTTCGACGACGACGCGCAGACGCGTCGACCACTCGCGCAGCTTGCTGATCTCTTTCTCGCCTTTCTTGCGCTTCGCGTTGATGACGCGCACGCCCACATCGAGGAGACCGGACATGTGGAACGGCCGGATCTCGGCGGCGCGGAAACCCGTGAGGTAACAGAACATGGCTGCCAGCCCCATCGTGCGATAGGACTGTTCCTGTTTGAGTGACCACAGGTAGAAGCGCACGACCTGGCCACGCTCGACAACACGCACGTCCGCTTCGCCCTTGTTCTGCATCATCCCGACGAATGGGTTCGCCTTGATAAGCCCCCAACGGATCGCGTAATTGCAGATGGTGGTCATCAGCGCCATGTCCTTGTTGGCGCCGATCGGTGCGCCGGTCTTCGCGCGGTGATCGAGATACTGATAGCCGTGGATCGTCTCGAGGCTCAATGGCGCCATGCGGCCGAAGAAGCGGATGAGGCGTTCGTATTGGCCTTTGCGGACCTGCTTGCCTTCCTTCGACTGGTCGCGGTAGTGCATGACGTCGACCTCGTCGCGGAAGCGCTCGATCATCTCGGCCACCGATCCGGAGATGATCTGGCCGGCCTGAATGTCGAGCGCCTGACGCTTCGCGGTGCGCTCGGCGACTGCGATCTGATGGCGGTCGCCGAGCGGCGCCGTGGCCAATGTCTGGCTGCGACCGTCGGGGAACTTGTACCAGTAGGAGATACGGCGGGCGCCGATGCGCTTATAGAGTCGGTCGACGCCCGTCGTTTCGTTGGTTGCTGCGCGTTTCTCAGCTGAACGCTTGGAGGTTTGGCGATGCATCGTATCGTGATGTCTTGTTGTCGGTTGTGATGCCGAGCTTCCTGTCATGGTAGGCGCGCGCGACCTTCGGCAGGCCATTGCGATCGACCACATAACGCCAGTGGTTCTGATCGAGCCACTTCGTCATGGCGGCGCGCTGGTTCGGCTTGCAATCGACGAGCTCGGCCAGTTCTTTGGAGGTGAGATAGTCGCTCATTCGCGGTATTCCTTCAGATCTTCGAGCGCCTGAATCATCAGAATGACATCGCCGCTCGCGAGCGCTTCAGTCGCACGCTTCAGCGACGCGCGGATAAACATCGCTCCGAATGCCCCGGCCGGACCGATCTCAATGTAGTGGCCGAGGACAGTGGTCACTCGATCGATTTCGGCAGGGAGCGCCTCCGCAACACTTCTGGTCTGGGTCGTCATGCGATGGCTCCCAGCTCGTGCATCTGCCGCAGCTGCGTCGCGACGTCGACAGGCACGTCGAAGAACTGAAGTGCCCCTTTGCACTCGACGAACGGGGTCGGCCGCGCGTCGACGAGATGAAACCCATAGCAGCCCTCGACGTGCCACATCGAGATCCTGTCGATCGGGTCGACACATGCGTCGATCGTGACGGCGCCGATGATGCCGCCACGTTGCAGCTGATCCATCTGCGGCAGCTCGATCGTCGGGCCGCCACGCGACCAGAGCGGATCCTTTGCGTCTTCGTATTCGGCGCGCGTCATGCTTTTCGACGCATGCACGAGCACGCGGCCGCGAAACTTCGTCGGCCAACTGCGGTTCTCGATGTCCTTGATCTCGCCCGAGGCGATCGCGGCGGCGCGTGCGGCACCGACGAGATCCGGGCGCACGATCAGCCAGGCCCACGGTTGGCGGATAGACAGGGCTTTCATGCGGCACCTCGCGGGAATTCGTCGTGTGTGCGGCCGTCGAGCAACCGACCAGCGGCTTTCTTGCCGACCGGGAAGACGGGGCGCCCATAGCCGCCGTTCTCCCGGAAGTCGCCGTGCCCGAGGGTTCCGTCCGGCCATGCTGATACGTGCTTCATAATCACCGACCCGGGCAACTGCTTCTGCTGCTCCGGCGTCTGCTCCGTCCATTCGCCCCATTGCTTGAACAGGAACTTCGTGCCAGCGGCTTCGCACTGGTCCCGCAGAGAGCGAGCCCACCACGGATTCATCGGACGCGCGCCGTGCCCGCTTTCGCCGCCGACGATCACCCAGTCGACGAAGCGCGCATGCGCTGATACCAATGCCTGCCGCTTCAATCCGCACTCGGCACCTGCCGCTTTCGCTTCGCGATAGCTGTTGTGCGGACCTTTCCACCATCCGCATACGGGCCACATGTAAGGACGGATGTCGACGGGCCCGAGAAGCGGCTCCATGGACAGGAAGCGAACTCGCGCGGGCACGTCGAGCAACTTCGGGATGTCGCGATCGGCTTCGGCCTGATTCACGATCGTCGCGCCGAGCCACACATTCCACGGCAGACCCTCAATGCCAATCTCGGCCAGCATGGCGGGGACGTTGCCGATGCGCTTGGTCAGTAGTAGCCAATCGAGGTTCGGTGTCTGCTTGATCAACGCGAAGAGATCTGCGCGCCATGCCGGATCGACGGCGTTATCGAACACATCCGCGAGCGATGCGCAGAACACACGCTGGCGCCGACCGTGCTGATAGAGGAAATTCCCGTGCATCGCGTTCCAGTGCAGCGGCTTACGCCAATTCGCGGCGGATGTGCGGCGCCGCGGCGCGCTCGGTCCCCAGTTGACTGCCGTGCCGCCGCCGAAACGGGCATTGCGCGCCTCGGCATAGCAGTGGTCGCAGCCCGGTCCGACCTTCTGGCAGCCTTCCCACGGATTGAACGTGTGGTCGGTCCATTCGATTTTGCTGTTTTCGCTCATAAAGGCCTCAAGAACTTTGCAGCGACTGCCGACAACCGATGCATGGAAAACATCAGCCTTGATCCGAACGATCCGATGTGGAGCCTTGCGCGCTCCATGGAAAACACCGTACGAACCATCCGAAAGGCCCGAGGGCTGCGCAATCCCGAAGACTGCGTGCAGGGATCGGACGAGCATGAAGAAGTGAGCGTCGAGTTCCTGAAGGACGTGATGCGTCTGATGGGCGAAGATCCGAACGAGATCGACGAAGACGATGAGCATGGTGATCTTGGCGTCGGCGCGACCGGTTGAAGCGAATCAGTCGATTCACGTCGTGCCTTCAGCAGCTTGCCGACCGACATGCCGATAGCGAGCGCGAAGAGCATGTATACGGCGCCGATCAGTGCCCCGACGGTGATGGTGTTCACTGTGCCTCCGATTCGCGCAGAAGGGCGCGATCAAGGCGTTCGATTTCCGCGAGGATCAGCGCACCAGCTTTCACGAGATCACGACGCGGCGTCGTGGGCTTCCACCAACCGTTTGTCCAGGGCCATGTGCTCGGTACGCCGGCGGCAGGATGGTGGAACCCGCCGGCACTTTCCGCGTAGCACGCCGCAGCGATAGCCATTTCTTCGCTGTCGTGCTCATCGTCATGCTCAGGCGTCCAGCCTTCAGCGCTGACCTGCCGCTGCCGTTCGGCCAGTACGTCGCGCGCGGCATCCGTCAGCGCTCTCGGCTCGCTGCGGGTGTAGAGATCGTGCTTGCCACGGCCGAGCGTCGCGCGTCCGTGGTCGGTCAGGTGCATGAATGACGCCGCAAACAGCGCGTCTCCCGGCTTCGAGATCGCGACCGTGGCGACGGGCTTCTGCTCGCCTGCCGCCGCGTCGGATGCGCGGGCGGATTGGTAGTCGTCCAACCGCTTTTCGAGATACTTGATTCGCTCGCGAAGCGCGTCCTGCGCATCGACGCACGGCGCAGCTGCGGCGCCGTCTGCCAGTTCGCGTTTGAACCGCTCACCGATGACTTCCACCTGTTCGCACAGCCGCAGCGCCTGCATGCTGTCGCGCTTCACACCGCCTTCGATTTCGTGACGGAGCGTTGCCAGCTCGTCATCGAGGCGCGGAAGGGGCACGGCGGCGCGTGGAGTTTCCCCAGGGTTATCCACCGTTTCTGTGGGTAACTTCAGCACCGCTTGAAACACCTCCCATGCGAGTTGGGTGCCGGATTCCGCATAGCAATCGGCTTCCATCTCAAGCGCTTCGTCGTGGTGATCCGCGGAGAGGACTTGACGCACGAGTCGCTCGAAGAGATCACGGTTTCGGATCACGATTCGCCTCGAGCATGTTTGACCGCTTCGTTGATCGCAACCATGTCTGCCCAGTATTCGCTCTGCGACGGGCAGAAGTCCGGCTCCTTGGTGATGAGCTGCGCGAAGAGGCCGTCGATCGCGGCGTGCGCCTTCGAGAGCAACTCGACGAGTTCGTCGATGACAGCCGGCGGCCGCGGACCATAAGGGCCATGCAGCGTCAGGCTCGGCATAAAGCGCGACGGCTCGAGCTCGGTGTCGACCTTCAGACAGAACACGCGGCCGCCCTGTGAGACGAGCGCAACCATCAGCCGCTCTTGCTTCGTATCGCCGCCGATATAGAAGCCTTCGTTGTTCAGCATCGCGCGGACTTGCGGCTGCAGCAGATCGATCTCGACGGCCTGACCGATGAGGATGGGATTGCGAGGCATTATTTCGACTCCTGGAGTTTTGCACGGATCGCGGCGATTTCGAGCTGGGCCTGTTCCGACCAGCCTTCGCCGTGAGTCAAAACGAGTTTGATCAGCCAGTGCAGGCAATACGCCTGTTCATCCTCCGCTCGAGTTTTGATTTCGGCGCCGGCGGCGCGGAAGATGTGAGCGAACGATGCGAGCTGAAAGCACATCAGGGAAAGCACACGATGCAAATCGGGCGTGATGTCCGCCGGATAAATTAGCTGCGGCGATTCAGCTGCATCGAGCGCAGCTTTGATGCGCGGATGTAGCTCGAGGTGGTCGAGGTCAGGATCGACGACGTCGTTAGACATGAGTGTGGTGAAGCCGAATGCCACGCGGAATACGCCGCCGGGGGCTGCGTCGAGGCAATCCTTAACGGTCGTAAAAGGCGCGTAGATGGTCCTTGTCGTCCTCATCGAAGAACGTCGGATCGTCTTCATCGCCCCCCGAAGGGTAGTAACCCTTCGATATCGCCTCGAGCACGCCGCACAGATTCAACGTCTGCGTGATGTCGGTCTCCGAGGCCTTCGCCATCTTCATATGGACCTTGTGCGTTTCGGCGCTCATCAGTTCGTCTCCGGTGCAGCATGTGTGAGGGCGTGTGCGGCCGCTTGTTCGGCGGTCGCGAGCTCGAATCGCGGATGGTGTTCGCCATCGGGAGTCACGACTTCCAATTTGTGCGTCCGGAACAAGCCGCCGAGACTCCAGTTGCAGGGCTTACCGTCAGACTCATTGCGGGGCGACCCTGCATCGATCCAACGGCCAAAGCATGCGAAACCCAGATATTTTTCGACCTTGTCGAAGTCGGCGCCGGCGCCGACCTTCATCAGATCGCGGGCCGACTGGACTGTTTTGCACATCGGGCACACAAACGCGATGTCTTCGTGCGATGTCACGTTCTGTGCTTTGATGGCTGCGTGGAACTCAGCGAGCGTCATCGTGATCATTTCGATTCCTTAAAAAGGGACCGGGCTTAGTCGGCCCGGTCCAAACCACGCCGCGCTCCGAGGGTTAGCGCGCCGTACTACGCTGCTGCAGGGCGTTGCGTGCGATGACCACTTTTCCGATGGTCAGCGTTACGGCTTCGCCGCGATCGCACGCGAGCATCTCGACGAACGCGCTGCACAGGTCGTGCGCTGCGATGTCGGTAGGTCGGTGCGACGTTGCATATGTGCGCGCGCGTTCGAGGAACTGCGTTCGGCGGCGCGCGGCTTCGTTTCGCATTACTCGCCTGCGATGCGATAGTTCGCGGGCTGCGTGTCGGTGCGCGACTGCAGCTCGGCAGGTTTCAGTGAGCAGTCGAACCCGGCGGCGCGATACGCGTCGTAAATCTCTTTGCTCACCTGGCATCGGATGAGCACAGCGGCCTTCTGCAGGTTCGCCTTCACGCTGGCGTCTTCGGTGACGGTCGACTGGCGCACGGTCTCCGCGGCCGCGACTTCGAGCTTGCAGTCCTGCAGGCTGTGCGAAGCGCCGCCGACGAGCGAGACACCAGCAATCGCGCCACCGAACTGGACGGTCTGGCCGCAGTTCATCTGGGAGAAAGAAGAGGCATAGGCACCCAGCACCGGCGCACTAACGTTCCGGACGGTCTCCGTCGTATGTTCCGGCGTCTGAGAGAACTGGATAGTGCCTTGAGCGGTGGACGTGGCTGCAGACTGCTGCGTGGCCGTCGCCGTGGTGGACGTTTGAGCAAATGCGTGGCTAGTAAAACCGAGTGCTAGAATCAACAGCGCGACGGTGGATTTCGTGTTCATCGTGGTCACCCCCAGAGGTGTGGTTGCTCAGGCCTTCGATATTTCCGGTATCGAAGGCCTTCTTCGTTAATGGCCGTACGAGTAGCTGCCTGCGAGATTCGTATAGCCGTACGCGCTCACGTCGGTGCCCACGCCCGATTTGCTCGAACCGTAGCCGTCGCCCGACGTGTAGCCGCCAGCGTTCGCGTTCGACGTGCTGCCGGTATAGCTGCCCGATGCCGACAGACCGCCACTGACGCCACCGAATCCATAGCCACCGACACCGGCGCCGATCGCGGTACCGCCGATCGCGTAGCCGCCGCCTGCCGAATTGCTCCACTGCGAGGAATAGCCGTTGCCGTTCTGACCGGCCGAGGCCTGCGAGCCGCCGGAGGTGCTCGACGACGAACCGAAACCGCCGCTGAACGCGAAGGTGCTCGAATTGGCGTTGTTGCCATTACCGTTTCCGTTACCGTTGCCGCCGGCGAAAGCAGCGGGTGCGGCGGCGAGGGCGAGAGCTGCTGCAACTGCAAGGGTGATGCGCTTCTTCATGGTCTTCCTCAAAGGTTGATTGCGCGGTGGTCCGGCCGCGCCCGGTCCTTCAGATCTTCTTCGTGTGCCGCGCGATAGGCGTCGCCGAAGCGACGCAGCGCGTCGAGCGTTCCCGTGACGCTCGCGTAATGCTGGTTGCCGATCACGCCGTCGAGCGTTACCGTCAGGCCGGCGGCGCGCGCCAATGCGATCAGCTGTTCATTCATGGACGCGAACCCGACGGGAAGGGCCACGCGGCTTTGGCCGCATCACTGTTGATATCGAACCGCGCGGGTGGCTTGTCGGCCGCGACAGCTTTCTTCGCGGCAGGCTTCGCGGCAACCTTCTTCGCCGCGGGCACCTTCTTCGCGGCCGGAGTCTTTTTCGCGGCGGCCTTTGCGGGCGGCTTCGGCGCGCTGGCGGGCGTTTTCTTCGCGGGCGTAGGCGTCGGCCGCTTCGGCTTCATGTCGCCTTCGATCTGCTTGCGCACGACGCCCGGGTCGATGCGGCGCACGCGCGCCGTCGCCTCGAGCAGCTCGGGCTTCGCATTGACCGCATAGGATTCGGCGACCGATTCGCCGATCAGCGCGAGGTCCATCACCAGTCGCGCCAGTGATACGGAATCGTCGTCCTCATAGAAAGCGTCGACCTTCTTCGCGAAATCGGAATCGGAGATCGCCTTGTTGCCCCAGTCGTACAGCTTGCAGATGCGCTTCTGGTTTTCGTTCCACAGGCGACGGTAGAACGTGACGGCAACGATCTTCAGATCGAAGTCATCGAGGCCCGTCTCGACGTGCTTCGCGCGGATCTGGCGGAACAGTTCACCGCGATATGCGTCGGCAATCTTCTTCTTCGCGTTATCGGCGGACTGCGACGGATTTGATGAACCGGTGCTACGCGCCTCGATGCCCTTATCCGCGAGCGCTTTCTTGAGGTCCGCTTTCTGCATGACTTCGAGCATTTCGCCGCCGTGCGGGCTCTGGAGCAGGGCGGCCGACTTCACGCCTTTGGCGCCGATGATCTGGCGGTAGGTGCGTTGCTTCGGATCGTCATAGCAGCGCTCGTCGAGCTTGACCCAGCCGCCGACCAGCGAGCCATATTCGTGGGGCTGCGTGGCCTTCGCGTCCTTGCCCGAAATCACCTTCCGTCCGGAGGCCTCTGCCTCGGCGCGCTTCTGCGCGGCCGCCGCGTCGCGCTTCTTCGCGTAGCACGCCGGATCCGTGCAGACCTCTTTACTCTTCACGTCGCCGAACAGATCGGACTGGTTGCCCGTTCGTTTCGGGCACGGACCGCACGCGCCGGCCGCCGGCACGAGCTGCGCATCCGACGTCTTGAACGGCGCTTCGTCGAGCCGCAGCATATAGTTGTTCTGCACATGGTCCGACGCTTCCCGGAGCGACATGGGCTCGCCGGTCCAACGCGGTGTCGTGACGTCCTTCGCGACCTTGTCCTGCAGATCCGTCGGCATGCGCGCGATGATCAGTGCGGTCTTCGCGTTGAGCTTCTCGTCGAAGAACAGCTTTCGCGTCGACGTGTTGAGCGCGCACAGCTTCAGGCGCTGCGCTACATACGTCTTCGTCTGGCTGACCTCGTCGGCGATCTGCTCGAGCGTGTGGCCACGATCCGACAGCACCTTGTAGCCATCGGCCTCTTCGAGCGGATGCAGATCCTTGCGCTGCAGGTTCTCCACGATCTGGATGTGCAGCACCTCGTCATCCGTCAGATCGCGCACGAGCACTGGCGCATCGACCAGACCGGCAGCGGTGGCGGCGCGGTAACGGCGTTCGCCGGCGATGAGTTCGAAGATCCCCGGCTCATCCGGCCACGGGCGCACGAGCATCGGCTGCAGCACGCCATGCTTGCGTACGCTCGCGATCAGCTCATCCTGCTGGGCTTGCGGAAAACGCTTGCGCGGGTTGGTGGGCGACGGCCGGATCGAACCGAGCGGCAGGATGTCGACGGAAGCCTGTTCAGTGGTCTGCACGGATCTTTCCTCCTTAGTGTTTCGTGACGCCGCGCGGAGCGCTTGCCGGGCCCATTACATCGCGCAGGATTCCCTGCAGGGCACGGTCGCTGAACGCGGTGGGCGTGCTCGGCGTGGTGGCGAGCTGACGCGCGATCGACATGGCATTGCGCCACTCGGCGACGGAGCGGGGATCGGCGAGCCACAGCGGTATCCAGTTGCCGGCGCCGTAGATCTCGTCATAGCGACGCAGCATCGTCTTGCGTGTGAAGTCCACTGCCTCGGCAATGAAAGCCTCTTCGCGCGCGGCGAACGTGTGCTCGACGCCCATCGCGTAGAGGAAATGCGGCGCGGTGTGCTCGTCGAACACGACCGGCTTGACGATCAGGCCGTCTTCGCCGAGGGCGACGAAGATGCGCCGAAGCTCGGTTGCGCGCGAGTCGTCGAAGATGAAGATCGATTTCATGATCGTGATCCCTTTTCGGTTCGCGTCATTCGCCGACGCTGGGCGGCGCGCAGATGCGCGCGGATGAGTCGATGCGCTTCGCGCAAATCGAGGCTTCGGTCGTGGAGTGAGGCGAGGATCTGCCACGGCGTCGGCACCGGCTCGCAGCGCCTACGACGCCTGGTCTTCAAGGAACGACGATTGACGGTCGCGGCCTGTGTCGACGGGCAGATCCTGCAGCGCCTGCCGGAGGGAGTACGTGTCGATCGGCTGAATGCGCAGCTGGCGGCCGACCATGTTCGCGGCGCCTTCGTCGACAAAGCTCATCGAGTAGATCGCGCCCTGTCCGAACAGCTTCGTGAAGGCCTGCGTGGCGGGGGAGTGGCCGGTGGCCTCGAACGCCGGCACGTCGACGCGCACGAAGGCACAGCCTCCCACCGTCTGTTCAGTGACGCGACCGGCGATGCGCGAGTGGCCAAACAGTTCGATGATTGCCCACTGATCGAATTTTTCTGAGGTTGTCATTTCAAGTCCTGAAAAAGCGGGGCGCTGTGATAGCCGCCCACCAAAACTCGCCACACGGGGATGGGTAGCGAGAGACCACCGAGAAAGCTATTTGCAGAGCGCGACGAACATCGTCAGCATCCGCGTCTGTTCGCGTGCGAGTTCGAGGACGGCAGCGCCGCGTTGCAGCGTCACCGATCCGTCGAGCCAATGAGTGAGGACCGCGTCTCCGATCCCGAGCGTGAAGTCCGCGACGCGCGGGTCCGACTTGACGTCTTCGTCGACGGGCTTGACGGCCGCCGGCTGTTCGCTTGACATGGCGCGCGGCGCATCGGCTTTCTTTGCCGGTTTGGGTTGCGGGGGTTCTTTCGGCGCAGGGAGACTGGCCTCCTGACCGGGTAGGAAGTAATGGCCGCGATCGCGCACGATCTCGCCGCGTTTCAGCGCCGCGGCTATGTATGGCGATATGCCAACTTCGGTATCGAGGCCCATCGATTCGCACAGCGCTTTCGACGGCAGCGGTCCTTTCAAGCGCAGACAGGCGATCGCTTGCTCGGCGCGGGTCTTCGTCTCACTTTTCGGCGCAACCGTCCCGGTTTTCGGCGCTTCCGGCTCACCGCCTTTGACTTTCGTCTCATCGGCTGCGGGTTTCGCAGCGTGCTTGAGCGAGCTAACGGGGTTCGCCCAGGCTGTCGACGGGCGCGCCGGCGGCTCACCATTTACCGGCTGCTGTTCGGCGGCGATCGCTTCCGGATTCATCGCCATATCGGCGACGCGCGGAAACATGTTCGGATGGACGGTATCGCTCACGGCTTATCCCAGATGAGGCGCAGCGGCGTGCTGCGGGAAGTGGCGCGTGGCACGCGCGACCGCCGTATCGAGCTCCATCACCGCGGCTTCGCCTTGGAGATGCGCGAGGTCATAGAGACTGGGCAGACCCGTCTGCACCGAATGCATCACTTCTTCTCGCGTCGCGGCGCGGCCTTCCGCATACCAGATCGTTTGTTCCGGATCGCCAATCCTGAAGAGCACGCCTCCCGGGGCACGGAACGCCTTGTATTCGCGCGTCACCCACACGAGCGCGACGCCCGGGTTGCGAGGTATGCCGAGGCCTGCAGGATCCACACGCTCCTCGGGCAGGCCGCTATCACGCCGGACAGCCTTCGGCCGCGCGAGGAAGGGGCATGCCGAGGCCGCGAATTTCGCGCAGTCGACGTGCGACGGCGGCTCGCTCGACGTGCGATTGACAGCGCACATCGGTCCGATCACGAACGCCATGTACTTGCCGAGCTTCTCGCCGCACAGCCAGCAGCGATGCTGGTTGTGGCAGATCCCCATCTTCTTCTGATCCGCGACGCGGAAATCGGGCTTGCCGTCGAACCACGCGACGAAGAACGGGACGGGGTAGCCGCGATCGTCCAGCGGCAGGGCGCGCATACGCGCGGGGAGTTCAGGGAGACCTTCGCGCAGCTGCGTGCTCATCGGAATTCCATCGCGGAGAACGCGCCGCGACCACGCCTCCGTAAGAGCCCGGTCTTCGTTCGCGGGGGCGGGCAGGTTGAAATCGAATGCGGCGTCATAGCGCTTCGAGAGAGCGCACGCGGTCCACGCGACCGCGCCGGACGATGCGAGTGCAAGACCGATATAGCCGAGCGAGTGCATGGTGCTATTCCTCATCGGTGTCGTTGGCGGCGCGACGCTTGATGTCGACGACGTTGTCGTCGAAACCGAGCGAACTCTGGATGGGGGCGACGGCGCGAGGCGTCAGCGTGCGGCCGGTGTGGCGCAGCGGACGACCGACGATCTGCGCACGCACGGCAGCCTGCACGGCGGCGCGCACTGCAGGGTTCAGAAGCGCTTCGTCGGGCGATCCCTCGACGCCGAGCGTGCGGCATGCCGGCGCTAGCAGATCGTCAGGAAGGCGGGTCGGGGTCGGGCGCATCTCAGTCGCCCTCCCTCAAATCCATGCACGTGACTTCGAGGAACGTGTTCCGGTCGATGACCACGACTTCATATTGGTCGTTGGGCACGGTCGCGTACGCAGCCGTTCGGATCACGAGTTCGTTACCGAAGTCGTCGGTGAGAACCGACATCAGCACACGCGTTTTTTCGTCGTCGCTGAAGCGATAGATCCGCATGGCCGTCTCACATGCAGCGCGCGGACTTCACGCACGCGACGTCCTGCTGGTTGGCGGACATTTCGGCCTCGTACGCCGAGTAGCCGTGCCAGAGCAGGTAGAGGAAGAACACGCCGAAGAGGGCGAGCACGTTGCGCGCGAAACGGAACGCCGATTTCACAGCGCGAGCGCCGCGCCGCGTGCTGGCGGTGGGATTGGCTTGCTGTTGCTGGGACATCGTTCGCTCCTGTGTTGCGATCTGATGGAGCGAAATATAGATGTTCCGATATTGAGTGTCAATCGGAAAATCTATATTTGTGTGCGACCATAAGCGGACTGCAGCAGGGAGGGGTGTTTTTAACCGCCGGCGCGGCCGGCGTGGACGTCTAGGAGATGGTCCGAGACCGCGAGCACGATCCGCAGGAGGGCGAGCGCGTGCACGCGTTGAATAGTGGGGGTGGGAAATTCGACGTTGTCGCCGCGGATCTCGATGTGTAACGAGCTCTGGGGCTGGCGAGGCTTGCGTGGAGGTGGGGACGGTTCGCGCGTCTGAGCGCCCCGGCGGCGGAAAGCCGCGAGGTCAACTACTTTTCCGCTTGTGCCCTCGTCGTGCCTGTTCATCTATCGATGGCCCCACGCCGCGACTCGGTAGAGCGCCTCTCAACGCCTCGGTCACGTTCTGGTCGAGCGACGATTCTGCGTTCTCAGCGGCCGCTTCAATTGAGGGAACAGAGGCCAAAGAGGTGCGCTTTACGCGGGTTAGGGCTTCGAGGGTTAGGCGTATGGGCAGCATCTCCTCGTCCGTGAGGCCCGCCTCATAAGCGTCGACGACCGCCTGTAGCAGTTTCGTCATCCCGTCCGTAATGTCCGGGATCTTCGATTCCGCTTCGAATGCGACCCGCGCTCCCGTTGATGTCGCGCGTCTTAGCAATTCGAGTAGTTCGCGCACGGACGCGTGGTCTTCTTCCGGCGTCGTGACAATCACTCGCGGACCTGTGGTGTTCAGCAGCCATTCCGGCGCAACACCTAGAGCCTTGGCAAGCGGAAGTAGTTGAGCAGTGCCGGCGGTGTTGCCGCTCTCGAGGTCAGAGATAGCGGCCTGAGTAAGACCGACTCGGCGCCCGAGCTCAACCTGCGTGAGCTTTGCGGCTTTTCTAGCCTGACGAAGACGTTCCCCAAATTTCATATCGGGATTCTTATACAAGTGCGCATAGATTTTCCGATTGACTTGAAATATCGGAACATCTATATTTCTGCGCATGGAACCAGACCTTCAGACCATGGTGCAAAGGCTGCTCGCCGGCGGCCACACGCAGCGATCCATCGCCGATCGGCTTGGATGCAGCCAGCCCACGATCTCCGACATCGCGAATGGAAAGATCGGAAAGAAGCGGCCGGCCTACCAGCTCGTCAGAGGGCTGGAGCAGCTCGTCAATGAGCTGCCGCCCGTGCAAACCGAGGAGGGCGTCTGAGATGCGCACGTTCAAATCGAAATTCGCGCGTCGCGGCGGCCGGCTGACTCGAAGCACGAAGACCTTTGCCGACAGTGACTGGAAGGAAATGCTTAACCAGCGGGCGCGAGAGATCAATGCGTTCCATCGCGCCTCGGTCCCGCTTCCAAATTTCGAAATCGGTGCGCGCGTGCCCCGGTTATACCCGGGCGAGCCCGCGCCGACCGTGGTGCGTCCGGAGTTTCTGAACTCGATCCACGAAGAGATCCGCACCGTACTGGCGGCGCAGGGGTTCACGACGCTCAAGGAAGAGGTCGATCTCGATCTGTGGGGCCAAACGGCGAATACCGCTCGAGCTGATCGGCCAGATTCTGGATCAACACGGCGACGTCCCGGACTGTCTGCTCGTCTCCAGTTCTTCCGCGAAGCGCTGCGTTCACGGCGCGTCGATCGAGAACATCCGCTACCGCCTGCGCAGGAAGGATCTTGTGCTGGTGAAGAGCATGAATCAACGCGATCACAACGAGCATCGTCGGGTCTTTCGGAGCTGCTGTCGTTTGTTCGTCGTTGGGTGAAGTCATGAGGGTTCCTTTCCGTGAGGAAACGGTGCGTGTGGGAGCCACCGATTCTAAACGGGCTGTGAACCCTCACCAATTTCGCGGGCACCGATGAATGGCGGCGCGCGAGCTGGAGGAAGTACTCGCCGATGTGATCGACGCGATGCACCGCTATCCAGCGATCCGCAAGCAGGTTTTGCACTGCCTCTTCGATGAAGACGGACTGAGGAGCGGTGTGTACGACATGGTGACCGACACGATCGCCATCACAAAGCACGACGGCACAGAACTGTCGCTGCACACGAGAAACATCTTGCCGTCGACGTGGCTGCTGCTGTTCGCATCGGCCGTATCGAACGGAGTTGTACCGGAGATGGCGCTGCCTGGCGGCGCGTGAATTTACGGGGCTTTGCATGGTTTCCATGCAAAAAATTTTCGCCAATCGCCAACAGGTGTATCAACAGGTGTTTCGATGACATTTGACTATCACAGCCCATCATCCCGACCGCGAGCAGCGGTCCCTCCCGACATGCCGCCGGCGCCACAGCAGCCGCGGCTTCGCTTTTTGCCCCGCGACGAGATAGAGGCCTGCAAGACGTATCACGAGGTCTGCGCGCTCGCCTGGAAGCATCGTCGTTTCCCCGGCATGTCGCAGCCGTATCTCGCCGCGACGTGTGACCTCATCCAGCAACACGTCTCTGACTACTTCCACGCGGATGAGCGCGATGAGAAGGGCCGCAAGCGGCGCAAGCTGCCCGCCGACAAAGTCGGGATCGTGCAAGAGCAACTCGGCAACTGCGCGATCGCGCAATGGCTGGCGCGCGACATGGCGCTGCGGCTGGTCGAGGAGTACTTCGCGATGGAGGCGGTGCGGTGACAGAGAGTGACGCCCAACGGCGGGCCGACGAGGCGTTGCGTACGGCGCGCGCCAGGGCTGGAGACAACGAAGGTGCAGTGCAGGTCGAGCTGGAAGCAATGATGCATCGCGACGAACAGCTTCACAAAGCACTCGCTGTATTAGGCCTCGCGCATTTGCGTGAGCTGCAGAAACCACGTCACTGACGGACCTATGTCATATCACCTGTCGAACCTCGCATGGGATATCGAGCTGCGCGCGATGCCGAAGATCGTGCTGCTATGCCTGTGCCATTTGAGCCTGCAGAGCACGTGCGAATGCGAAGTGACGGTGCGCAAGCTGTCGTTCGTGTGCGGCATGTCCGTGAGCGCGGTTCGCACGCATATTGATGCGCTCGTGAGCCGGGGCCTTGTCGATGAGATCAGCGCCGACGGCAGGAATTTCTATCGCGTGAATGTGGCGGCGCGCAATGAGCAGCAATAGCCCCGACACAACTCGGCCGATAAACGCGGGGCTCGTCGAGGCCGCAATCCGCCGGCACGTCGATCATCGCCGCAACATCCTGATCCCTGAAGCCACGGTTCGCTGGCCCACCGGTGGCAAGCGCGGTGAATATCGCGCGGACTTCATCATGATCTCCTCATCCGACTACGCGACCGAGCTTGAGGTGAAGATCTCGCTCGGCGACTGGCGAAAGGACCTCTCTAAGCCCAAGTGGGTCGGCATGCCCGGCTGGATCACGCGCTTTGTGTACGTGGTTCCCGAGCAGCTCGGCATTCCCGAATGGGTTCCCGCCCATGCCGGGATCTGGCATGTAAAGCCCGCGCGTGTCGACCATTTCAGCACGCAGCCCGACGGATACGAGATCGTGATCGCGCGTGCACCGCACGTTCTGGGCCGCGAGAAGATCCCCTCGGCCGTCGTGAGCACGTGGTACCGCAATCTCTATTACCGCTTCTGGGAGCAGCGCATCGACGCGCAGCGCTGCATCCCACGTCACATCCGGGAAGGTGTCGTATGAGAGCCGCAGACGTATTGCGCGAGCTCGGTCGCCCGATCGCCTATTACCCGTTCCTCGCAAAGTATCTCGGCGGCGTCAACGCGGCCGTGCTGTTCTGCCAGATCTTCTACTGGCAGGACAAGGCCACGAGCGAATTCGGCGTGCACAAGTCATCTGCCGAACTGGAGAGCGAGACAGGCCTGTCATACGAGGAACAGCGCTCGGCGCGCGCCGCCCTGCGCGAATCGGGCGTGTTGATCGAGACCGAAAAGCGCATCGAACACAAGATCTATTTCCGCGTCGACGACGATGCGCTCGAGCGTCTGCTCGCTTCCGGACCGGTAGCGAAAAAGCCTCGCAAGGCGCGTGCATCGAAGTCGAAAAAGCCGCTTCCCCCAACTGGTAAAAGCCCACTTCCCGAAATGGTAAAAGTCCATTCCGGGGAATCGGAAAAGTCCACTTCGGGAAGTGGTGAAAGTCCATCTCGCGAAATGGACAAAGACGAGTCCGCGAACCGGGAAAATCCTTCGCCGCCAACCGGGCAAAACCTCGTTCGCGGAGCGGGCGAAGTCCATTTGGTTAACGTAGGGGTGACTACTACAGAGACTACAGCAGCAACGCGCGCGAGCGCCGATGCTGTGGATAACTCTGCTGCCGCTGCTGCTGATTCGAAAAACATAAAACCCGACACTGAGGGCGAGCTCACGGATCTGCTGATCGGCCTGGAGCGCGAAAGGGGCAAGGATCTGTCGATCGATCGAAGCCGCGATCGTGTCCACGTGCTCAAGTGGGTCGCTGACGGCGTGACGGTCGCGCAACTGCGCAAAGCGCATGAGTCGGCCGTGGCGGCGCGCAAGCGCGAAAGCGATGGGCGCCCGACGTACGTGGGTTTCGTCGCGACGTTTGTCGACCAGCTGCTCGCTGCGGACAACGCGCCGCAGGGCGGCGCGGTTGCCACCGATCCAGCCGAATGGCACCTCACGGAAGAGGGCGTGATCGCGCGCGCCGCCGAGCTCAACGTGCGTCCGTGCAAGCCGGACGAGGACTGGCACTACTACCGCGTGATCGTGGTGAAGGCCGCGAAAGACCGGCGCGCCGCCGAGTTCGTGCTGGCGGATGCCACGCGTTTCAACTCCCTCGATCTCTACCAGTTCGCGCGCCGGACGTTCGGCGACGCACTCATGCCCGTTGACGACTATGCGTCCTGAGTTCGAACAGCCCGCGCGACCGCGCACGTGCGTGACATGCCGTCACGCAGGCCTGAATCCGCCGGTAAATCTGCCGATGGCGTGCCGTCATCCGATATCGCCGATTGATCCCATCAACGGCTGGGTGAGCACGTGCGCCATGATGCGCGGCCTCGCCGGTCCGTGCGGTCCGCATGGCGATCTGTGGGAAGCGCGTCTGCCGCGCGAGCGCACGTCGTTCTGGCGTTCGATCTGGACGGTGCTCACCGGGAGGCTGTTTTGAGCAAGGTCATCGATATCGAAGATCTGCGGATCCAGCGTCAGCGCCAATTTGCATCGCGGCCGTCGACCGACTGCAAGCACAAGCGCCTGATCCTCGACGACGAGGGCTGCATCGTGCGCTGCGCCGACTGCGACGTGCAGCTGAACGCCTACTGGACGCTGACGTTCTTCCTCGAGCACTACGAGCAGGCGCTCGCGAAACTGAGTGCACGCGAGCGGCGCCACGCCGAGGGCATGCAGCGAGATCTCCACCTGATCGCCGCGCAGCGCGTCGAGCGCGCATGGCGTAGCCGCACGATGGTGCCGGCGTGCCCGCATTGCGGCGAAGGGATAGACGCCAAGGACAACTTCGGCGGAACGATGATCAACAAGACGCTGTACGAACGGCGGCGCGCCGCCAAGCGGGGTGAAAGATGAACGTGAAACCCGGCGATCTCGCCATCGTGCGCAGTTCCGATGTCTGTCCGGAAATTCACGGCGCCATCGTCGAAGTGCTTTCGGCTTCGGCACCGTTCAAAGGCTACGGGCCTGGATGGAATTGCACATGTGCATCGATGCGCGACGCGGGCTTTGCGCATCTGCCGATTCCCGACTCGATGCCGAAGCCGATCAGTGGCGTTCCCGTGCATGACGAGCAGCTCGACGAGGTGATCGCGTGAAAGTCAGCGAACTGAGTGGCTCGCTTCTCGATTACTGGGTTGCGAAAGCCGAATGCACGTTGCCAGAAGACAAGCGCCATCCGGTGGCTGATGTCGCGATTTTTCGCATGCAGCGTGACGGCAAGACCTGGTCGCAGATGCGACTGCATCCGAATTTCCACTTCGCGCCTTCGGAACACTGGGACCAAGGTGGCCTGATCATTGAGCGGGAGTCGATCGGTTTGCACGTCGACGGTGGCGAGTGGGTCGCTCTGAAGGATTACGACGTGTGGCCAACCGGCGCCGTGACGGCTCGGTATGTTGAGACCGCCAGCGAGCCGCTCGTCGCCGCCATGCGCGTCTATGTCGCGTCAAAGTTTGGTGATGACGTCCCCGACGAGGTGCTGGCATGAAGGCGACCATCCTCGCCGACGGCACGCTGCATGTCGCGCCCGAATCAGACGTCGAAGCGTACGCGCTGGATCAATGGTGTCGCGTGAACATCGATTACCGCCGCGCCGACGTTCATGCGCCGAAGATCTGCGTTGATTTCAACGACTATCCCGGCGCAATGCAGTCGCTGACGTTGCGCCCGCCCGGGGAAGCGCAGCAATGAAAACCGAGATCAACACCGACGGCACGTCGTTCATCGGAAACGGCTCGCGTACGCACAAACTGGCCCGGTGTCGCTTTTGCGGCAGCGCGGCCGGCGAGGTCCGCGACGATCAGATCGAGTTCGATTCGTGGACGGCGAGCATCGATTGCAGCGATTGCGACGCGACGCTGACGATTCAATTCACCGCACCGTCGCCCGAAGAGGCGATCGCGCTTGTTGTGTCGATCTGGAATGGTGGCCTATGAGCAAGGGCACCGTTCGTCTCCCGGCTAGCGCTATCACGGGCGGCAAGATCGGCACCGCCCGCGTGGTCGGCCAGATCTCCGCCGCGGCGGCGCGCTTAGCGTCCGCAGATCACGTCCCGCTCGACGCATCTCTCGCTCGCATGGTGAGCGGCACGCTGACGCCAGTCGAGCGCATGCAGCAGCTCGGTCGCGACATGCGCGGCAAACAGAACAAAACCGAGACCGCATACGAGGACGAGGTGCTCAAGCCGCAGCTGCACGCCGGCGAGATCCTCTGGTACCGCTTCGAGGCGATCAAGCTGCGTCTCGCGGACAACACGTTCATCACCATCGATTTCCCTGTCATCACGGCCGCCGGTCAACTCGAGTTCCGCGAGGTGAAAGGGCGCTGGACAGACGACGCGCGCGCGAAGACGAAGGTCGCGGCCGCGCAATTCCCGTTTCGATTTCTCGCTATTCAACGTGCTGGTCGACACGGCTGGCGAGTCGAAGCTCTCACCAGCCGCAGCTGGTGACAACTCAACCTTGGAGCAGAGCAATGACGATGCGCGCAAAGATGATGGTGATGAATGTGTCCGCGAATGTGACTACCGACGCCGGCGGTAACAGCGTGACGAACAGCGAGCAGCTGCGCTTCGCCGCGGTCGGCCCGAACACGGCATATAACCCGGACGGCACGGGCGACGAAGACAACACGTTTTCGCGTTGGACGCCGTGCGCGTCGCTCGACATCACGATTCAAAACCCGGCGCTGTTCGGACAGTTCAATGTCGGCGACAAGTATTACGTCGACTTCACACCGGCGGGCGTGGCCGTTGTGCCCACGATCGCGACCGATGCTGACGTCGGTGAGGCCGCAGAAGAACGCGCCGCCGAGGACCGCGACAACGGCGACGCTGCTCGCGCGACGGAAGGCTGATTTCGGAGCCACGCATGCGCATGACGTTCATCATCCCGGCCGCATTCACTGTGTACGACGTTCCGCAGCGAGACCGGCCGCCGTGCGTGCTCGAGCTGGAGGTGATCGAGCTCGTGCGCATGCATGCCAATCCCGGTTGGAGATTCCGCAAGACGGTGCGTCGTGGCGGACGCGTCACGTACACCGCGTACGTGCGTTTGCCTGGCTGGATCACGGCGCCGGAGAAATGGCCGCGCCTCGAAACGGGCGAAGTCGAGATCACGGTGCCGATGCACTTCAACCAGCGCGCCGCCTTCCCGGAATTCCCGCCGGGCAAGAATCGCGTTCGACTTGATGACGTCCTGCAGCTGCGAGGCGAGCCGTGCTGACACGCAAGAAACAGCTGCAGCGCACCCAATTCAAGCGGAAACCGCATCACTCGCCCTTCAGCAGCCTGACGCCGCGCAAGCAGCGGATCCGCAATGGTGAGGTCAAACGTCGCACACGGAAGAAGCGCGAGTGGCACGACGCGAAGATGCGCAACGCCTGCCGCGACCAGATCTGCTATCTCCGCGTGCCGGCGCTGTGTCCGCAGCGCGATCCGGAAGAGACGATCGTGCCCGCGCACAGCAATGAGAGCGAGCACGGGAAGGGCGGCGCGCGTAAAGCCGACGACAGGTACACGGTGCCTGCGTGCTTCTGGTGCCATGCATGGCTCGATCAGGGCGATGCGCCGCGGCTTTTGAAATTCCGGACATGGCGGCGCGGATACCGCGAGTGGTCGCTCGTACGCGACGGCGCCGTCGATGAAACAGTGGGTGAGCTCGATGAATGAACGACGACGGCTGGCGGCAATGGCGCCCGACTGGACCCCGGATGAGGACGCGATCCTCGCACGCGGCTGGAAGGACGGGAAAACCGCAAAACAGATCCTCAAAGAGCTTCCGTTGCGCACAGAATCCGCGCTGCGTAAGCGCCGCGACATCCTGCAGCTACCGGTGCGCAGGGTATTCGGCTCAGACACCGTGATGCGCGCCACTGCGCTGCCGATCTGGAACGCTCTCAAGCGTCGGCCGTCCACTCGCGTCGAACTGGCGGCGCGCGCCGCCGTCGGCTCACAGTCGATCAGCAATTTCATCAAGGAAAACCGTGCGCAGATCCACGTGAGCAGCTGGAAGCGGTCTACGGGCGGTAAGTACGTCGAGGTGTTCAAGGCTGGCGCTGGCATCGACGCGCCGAAGCCAGCTCCGAAACCACGCAAACAGACATATGCGGAATGGTGGCAACGGCTCAAGCGCGAGCGGCCCGACGTCGCTGGCCATCGCATTGCGCGCGACAACCATCGGCGCGATGTCAGGCAGGGCCGATTGGTGCGCCGCGATCCTGCAGTGCAGGCGCTATTCGGCACTGGCGGCGCGCGTGCTGAATGACAGCAGATATCGAGCAGTGGGAGTTCGGCGATCCGGCCGACGTGCTCGAGCAGAAGCGAGGTGAGCGGTGTGTCGGATGCGATCACGCGGTGCTGCGCGAGGATCCGCTGGGCGCGCTGAAACGGGTATGCAGGAAGGGCCGCAAATACGGGAAGCGCTGTGCGCAATACAAGGAAACCATCAAATGACAGAAACGGTAGAAACACTATTCCGCACGCCGCAGGACGCACTGATCTTCGCCTTCAACTATTCGATGCAGCGCGCGGACCGCTCGCTCGTCGACCGCATGGCGTCGCCATCGCCGCGCACGGGCAAAGGCCTCAGCGGCAACGACGGAGCAGCGCAGGCTGGGATGATCCGGCGCGAGCTCGACGAACTGTCCAACATCGACAGGGCGGTACTGGTGGCGCGCTTCGCGCCGCGATCGTGGCCGTGCGCTTGCGGCCGCGCATGCTGCTCCGGCTATGAGCCGAACCCGGAGTATCAGGCGGCGATAAGCCTTCTTACGCAAACGGCGATGAGCGTGCTCGCCGGCCGCATCGTGCATTACCAACTGCGCCGCGGACTGGTCGAAAAGGCTGCCGGCATGAAGGTGGAGATCAAGGCACTCGCGCTCAAATGCGAAGTGTCAGAGAAGACGGCCGAGGCGCACTGGCAGATAATCAAGCTGTGGTTTCAGGGGCGCTCGAAACCCAAGGTAAAGCCGTCGAAGCGCAAGCGCGCCGCCGCTGGCGACGGTACTGCTGATGTCGCTGACGAGGCCCATCTGCACGATGAGACGGTCGAACTGCCTGACGTAGCGAGCGCTGTCGACGGGCTTGAATCTAAGGCGCGCAAGCGTGCGGACGAGTTGCTTTCGACGCTGCCATTCATTGGCAATGTTGGAATATGACGCTCTAAGGTCTCTAATCGCTGCGTCCATATAGAATATGCACGCAGCTAACAACACATTGAGAGACCAGCATGCAAGATACGTACGTCGAGCTCGAGGAACGAGTTCGAAAAGCCGTCGATGATAAGAATCGTCACCAGCAGCGCTTTGAAACCGCTGCCACCGTTCTTCGGGAACGTTTTATCAAGCGCAGGAAAATCGAGAATCCTCACTTGGTGAAGCTCGGATACTTCGATGGAGACGGCAAATTTATCGAGGGCTTCCAGAAGCTGGATTCCGGCCATGCTGGGAACGCCACGTTCCGCGTAATCTTCGCGGGGAGTTGTGACGATGATACGCGTTGTTTCGACCTTAACATTGGCTTCGGCATTCAGAAGAACGGCACTTGGGCTATCCTTCCCAGCTTTTCGCCGTTTCAGCTTCGAGGCGGCGACCATTTGTACGACGCCCTTGAGAATGTGGTCTTCGCGCGACTAGTCGTCTGGATTAACGCAATGGAGGCCGACAATGACCTCCCCGACACGTTCGAATAACCGCGGCGGTGCGTGGATTAGCTTGACACTTCCGTTTTCGACCGTAAAATACGCTCCAATCTGACACTGTGAATAAGTGTCCCCAAAGCCCCGAGTCCTCACCGACCGGGGCTTTTTGCTTTCAGGTGCACGATGAACAAACCGAAGTCCAAGGGCGCCGCGCCCAAGATCGCGCGCCCGCGCCTCGGCGAAAGCGTCATCGTGCGCGCGCCCTTCTTTGCGCAGCCCACCGTGGCGCTCGTGATTGGCCTGTACGACGAGGACACCAACGACATTGCTGTGCAAGCGTTCCCCGTTGGCCGCGAGTCGCTCCAGATTCCGGCGATCCCATATTTCGACAGCGAGCCCGAAGTAGGGCTTCGGTCTGCCGCGTGGGCAGCCTGATTCTGTCTCCTGAATGTTCTCACCATGTCAGCGCCGTTCGCGATCTCCGTTGTATCGAACGCTGCCGCCGTGGCACGTGGACTCTCCGACGTTGAACGTAAGCAGCTGCCTTTCGCGATAGCGCAGACGATCACAGCGGTCGCTCGGCTCGCTGCGAAGGCGGAGAAGGATGCGATGCCGAAGGTCTTCGACAGACCGACACCCTTCACGGTCAACTCTGTGGCCGTGAAGGGCGCAACGAAGTCGAATCCGCAGGCCGTCGTCTACATCAAGGACATCGCAGCGGCCTATCTCGCGCCATACGAGTTCGGCGGCCAGCATAAGCTGATCGGCTCCGGTAAGACGTGGCTGAACCCGAAGGACCGCGCGCTGCTGAACAAGTACGGCAACCTGTCGACGACGACGCTCAACAGGTTGAAGGGTCGGCCCGACATCTTCGTCGGCACGATCAAGACGCGCAGTGGCGAGAGCATCGGTGGGGTGTGGCAGCGGCCGGCCCCGACGAAGGTCATCCGGACGCCGGGTGTGAAGTCGAAGGCACTGCGCGGTCAGAACCAGAGTGGCCATCTGAAGCTGCTGATCCGTTTCGGTGATGCGCGACCTGTCAGGCAGCACCTCGACTTTGGCGGGCGGGCACAGACCGTCGTGCAGCGTGCGTTCGCTGTCGAGTTCGGCAAGGCATTGGCGAAAGCGGTGGCGACGCGCCGCCGTTGACGCAGGCCGCGCCGACGACCGCCCGGAGAGGCCCGCCCAGCAAGGCTCTGCGCGATCTGCCTATTTTTTGAGCAGCGGGAGGGTGTGCACCATGGTGGGGCGGGTCCTTCCGACCGCCCTGCCGGTACGCGGGCACTGCGCGCGCCCGGTTTTCCCGTTCCTCTGAGTAAAAAAAATCCGTTACACGTTACATCTATGGCGGCATCAAACGCAGCGCAAAGCCACGCGGCGTCTGGGAAGCGCGGTGTAACAAAGGGAGGCGGCAAGACCCGGGCGAAGGCGAAAGCCGTTACAGGTTGCACCGTTACACAGGGCGGCAGCGACGGGATGATCGGCAAGGTCGCGCTTTGCGAAGCGATCGGCTGGACGCGCCCGAAGCTCGACCGTCGCCTCGATAGCGATGTGAACTTCCCGATCGCGCAGCGCGGCACGCGCGCCGGCGGCTGGCAGTTCGATCTCGCTGCGGTGCGCGCGTATCTGGAAGGCGGATCGGTCGCGCAGCCTGCGAAGGCCGACGTGCGCTTCGATCAGCGCAGCGATCCGAAGGCATCGGGCAATCCGTACCCGGGCGCGAAGTACTCGGTCGTGCCGCCGGCGGGCGTCGAGCCTGTCGTGCACACGGGCGAACAGACAGCGCGGCAACGGCGCGACGCCGTACAGGCTGAGATCCTCGAAGACAAGCTGCGCCGCGATCGCGGCGAGCTGGTGCAGGCCGAGGTGATGCGTCAGGTGATCACGAAGATGCTCGTGCACCTCGGTAAGGGACTCGACCGCCTCGCCGACCAGGTGGTCGACAAACTGGGACTGCCGGAGTCGAACGCCGAAGACATCCGGGATCTGACCGACGATCTGCGCGCCACGATGGTCGACGAGCTGAACGTGCTGCTAGGTCCAGATGCTTGAGAACGCTTACGCGGACGCGTACCAGATCGGGCGCGAGTCCCTTGCGGCATTCATACCGCCAAAGCGTGAAACCGTCGCCCAGTACGCGGCGATGAACCGCCGGCTGTCGAATCAGGGCGGTGGCTTCGTTGGACGCTGGCACCACGAGAAAGCGCCGTATCTCGTTGCGCCGATGGAGATGCTCACGCGGCTCGACTATCTGACGACGGTGGTCGTCGGGCCCGGACAATCGGGCAAGACGGAGATCGCGCAGAACTGGCTGCTGAAGTCGGTGGCGAACGACCCGGGCGACATGCTCTGGTACATGCAGACGGATCCGGGCCTCGAGGCCTTCGTCAAGAGCCGGATCAACATGCAGATCAGAAGTCACGCCGAGATGGCGATGAAGCTCGGATCGAAGCCGGTGGACGATTCGCTTCACTTCAAGATGTTCGACGCGATGCGCGTCGAATTTCTCTCGGCGAACGATAACAACCTCATCAACAAGTCGGCGCCTCGAATCGTCGCCGACGAGGTTGATGCATATCCCGAGTCGTTGGGCGACATCAAGGCGGTGCTCGACGTGCGCCGTCAGACGTTCGGACGGCAGTCGATGCTGCTCGCGATGAGCCACCCGGACCGCGCTCGAGGCATGGTGCCGGAGCGCGACTGGACCGCCGGCATCATGGCGCTGTATGGCGATAGCGATCGGCGCGTGTGGTACTGGCCGTGCCCGCACTGCGGCGCGTGGTCGAGCCCGGTGCCGATCGCAGCACGCTACATGGTGCTGCACTATCAGGACGACTGGAGCCTCGACGAGATCCAGGAGAAGGCGCGGCTCATCTGCCCGGTGAACGGTTGCCTGATCGAGGACCGTGAGCGACGCGCGATGAACCTCGCGGCATATCGCTCTCCGTTCGGTGGGTGGGTCGGCGATGGGCAGGAGATCTCGCAGGACGGTGTCGTGACCGGCGAGCTCGTCGCGCGTGACAGTGCCGGGTTCTGGATCGTCGGCGCAATGTCGCCATTCATCCTTGGCGGCATTGGCGGTCTCGCACGTGCGAAGGCGAAAGCCGAGCGCGAGTTCGAGGTTGACGGTGACGACAAGACGCTTCGTCAGGTCGTCGCGAAGCAATGGGGCTTTCTGTATTCGCCGAAGCGCGGCACCGGTTCGATCGACGCGAACGTGCTCGCGGAGCGCGCCGAGGCGGCGCTCAAGCTGGGCGAGATACCAGAGGGCGTCCGCTTCCTCACTGCGGGCGTCGACGCAAACGGCGGCCGGTTCGAATGGCTGGTGCGCGGCTGGGGCGTGGGCGGCGAGAGCTGGGTGATCGAGAAGGGTCGCCTTCTCGGCGATCCCGCGACGAATGCCGATGACTGGGACCAGCTGCTCGAAATCATCACGCGCACATATCCGCTGGCCGACGGCACCCGTCGACGGATGCCGATTCGCGCATTCGGATTCGACAGCGGCGGCGAGGCCGGCGTGACGCAGCAGGCGTATTCCGCATGGCGCCGCTGGCGAAAGATGGACGGCATTGTCCGTCTGATCGGCAAGATCGCCGGGCGCGACGCGTGGACCGTGTTACCCACGAAGGGCGCCAGCGCGCTGCTCGCGCAGCGGCTCGTCGTGACGTATCCGGACACGGCGCGTAAGTCGAACCGCGCGGCCGCCGGCGGCACCGTTCCGGTTGCGCAGTTCAATCCGAACAGTTTTAAGGACGATCTCTCCGGCCAGCTCCAGAAAGCCGACGTCGGCGAGTGGTACGTGCATTTTCCGTATGCACTGCGGTCTCCCGAAGAACCTCACGTCTGGTTCGAGCAGCTGACGGCCGAGACGCGGATGAAGAACGGACGTTGGGAGAAGGCCATCAAGAGCCGCCGCAATGAGGCGCTCGACCTGATGGTGCTCACACACATGATGGCGCACCTGCACGGACTCGCTCAGATCGACTGGACGAAGCCGCCGTCGTGGGCTGCGCCCTGGGACACAAACACTTCGCTGGTCGCCGGATCCGCGGCGCCCGCGCCGAGCGCGCCTAAATCGTCGCCGTCAGGCGCCACGCCGGCATCCGCACCGAAATCTGGCGTTCACCGTTTCCGCTAATCCTATGGCCACAACCGATATCAGCTCACCGTACTACGGCATGAGCGACGCGCAGTTGCAGGCCGCGCTCGCCTCGGCCCAGCAAGCCTACCTCGACCTGCGCACCGGTCAACAGGCTGTCACGGTGGCATACACGCAGGGTGACGGTTCGCGCAGCGTCACGTTCCAGCAGACGAACATTGCGAACCTGCGCATGCTGATCGCCGAGCTGCAGCAGGCACTCAATCCAGGCGTGTGTATCAACAAGCGCCGTTACATCACGCCGGTGTTCTGATGGGCAAAGAGATCACGCTTGTCGACGCGGGTGGCAATCCGCTTCGTCGCGCGCGTGCCGACTATCCGAACGGCATGCCGCTGCGCAGCCAGGTCGGTGCCTCGTTCTTTCCGTATCAGGCTGCGGAGTGGCAGACGCAGGAGATGGGTGCGTGGCTGCCGTGGATCCGTTCGCCCGACGCCGAGATCACGCAGTTTCGCGACCGGATGGTCGCGCGCTCGCGCGATCAGGTTCGCAATGACGGGCGTTCGAGCGGTGGTATCACCAGGATACTCGACAGCGCGATCGGCGCGTCTCTGCGGCTGTCAGCCGCGCCCGACTATCGGGCGCTTCGCCTGATCAGCGGCGCGAATTTCGATATCCAGTGGGCGAAGGAATTCGCGAGCGCGGCCGAGGCGCGCTGGCGCCTGTTCTCGAACGATCTCGGCCGTTACAACGATGTGTCGAGGCAACTCACCGTTTCGCAACAGCTGAGGCTCGCGCTGCGTCACAAGCTGATCGACGGTGAGGATCTGATCGTCAACTACTGGAAGCCCGAGCGTGTGGGGCGCGGTGCCGCGCACTATGCGACGTGCTATCTGGTCGTGGATCCGGACCGTCTGTCGAACCCCATGCAGATGGTTGACACGAGGCATCTGCGTGGCGGCGTAGAGGTCGACGACGACGGCGTGCCGATCGCGTATCACATCCGGCGCGCGCATCAGAACGACTGGTACAACGCGGTCGAGAGCATGGAGTGGGAGCGCGTCGAGCGCGAAGATGACGACGGCTGGCGGCGCGTGATCCACGACTATGACCGCGATCGCGCCGGACAGAATCGCGGCATCGGTGTGTTTATTCCTGTGCTCGCGCACGCGAAGATGCTCGCGCGCTATTACGGTATCGAGCTGCAGGCGGCGGCGCTCGCCGCATCGATCGGCACCTACGTCACGAGCCCGTACGATCCCGCCGAGGTGCAAGACGCGATCGGCGGTGACCAGGAGCTCAAGTTCTATCAGAGCCTGCGAAAGGAGTGGAACGACGAGCGGCCGGCGATGTTCAACGGCGTGCGCGTACCCGCGCTCGCGCCGGGCGAAGAGATCAAGGCGGTCGCGTCAGATCACCCGCACAACGGTTTCACCGAGTTCGTGCATGAGATGCAAGGATGCGTCGCTTCAGCGCTTGGCGTCCCGATCGAGCAGGTGACGCAGGACTGGTCGCGGAGCAACTACTCGAACATGCGTGGCTCGATGCTCGAGGGATGGAAGACGCTGATTCGCCGGCGCCTGGATTTCTCCGCCGGTACCGCGACGCCGATGTATGCGGTGTGGCTTCGTGAAGCGATGGAGAACGATGAGCTTCCGCTGCCGAACGGCGCGCCCGATTTCATCGAAGCGGCCACCGCGTACGCGGCATGTTCGTGGCTCGGACCGGCCCGCGGCTGGGTCGATCCCGTCAAGGAACCACAAGGCTCCATTCTCAAGATGGACGCGGCGCTCACGACGCTTAAGCAGGAAGCGGCCGAGCAGGGTCTGGATTGGGAGGAAGTGCTCGACCAGCGCCAGATCGAGATCGAGGCATTCAACAAACGCGGCATGCCGCTCCCAGATTGGGGCGGCAGCGAAATGGCTACGCGTACCGACGAACCTCCCGAAGAGCCGAAGGCAGCATGATCAACTATCCCCATCTCGCGACGCGGCTTTTCAACGTGCCGATCGCGATCCTGCCGCACAAGGCGGAAGTCGTGATGGCTGCGCTCGCAGACCGCTTCGGCATCTCGCATCTCTTTCGTGCGGACGGCTCGACGCTCGAGCTGGCGAACGGCGGCGCGCGCGCGTTCCTCGACGCGGAGGATGAAAGCGAGGAAGCGCAGTACAAGCCGTATGACGTCGCGGAAGGTGTCGCTCGCATTCCCATCGAGGGCACGCTGGTGCACAAGCTGGGCACGCTCTATCCGTATTCCGGCATGACGGGCTATGACGGGATCCGTGCGCTGCTGAGCATGGCGTTGGGTGACCCGGACGTGCGCGCGATCATGCTCGATATCGATTCGCCCGGCGGCGAAGTGTCCGGTTGCTTCGATCTCGTCGACGCGATCTACGAGGCTCGCGGACGCAAACCGATCTGGGCCGTGCTGACCGAGAGCGCCTATTCGGCTGCCTATGCGATCGCGAGCGCGGCCGACAAGATCATCGTCCCGCGAACAGGCGGCACCGGCAGCGTGGGCGTGATCTGCATGCACGTCGATATGTCGCAGGCACTATCGAAGGCGGGCATCGACGTCACGCTCATCCACTATGGCGCAAAAAAGGCCGACGGCAACGAGTTCAATCCGCTGTCGAAGGAGGCCCTCGCGCGCTTCCAGTCGGATGTCGACAAGATGGGTGAGATCTTCGTCAAGACCGTCGCCCGCAATCGCGATCTCAAAACGGCCGTCGTGCGCGACACGGAGGCCGGCACCTTTCTCGGCGCCGCTGGCGTCGAAATCGGCTTCGCCGATGCCGTCATGGCACCGGACGAAGCCTTCGCTTCCCTGCTCGACGAGCTGGGCTGATTCATCCCACCATCAGGGTAAATCCAATGAGCAATACGTTACGCAACCTCATGTCGCGAGGTGGGTTGAGCTTCGCCCATCTTGGCCGCGGTTCTCGTGCATCGGACGAGAACAACACTTCCGATGACAAGGGCAAGAAAGGCAAGCGCGCTTCTGACGAAGATGACGATGGTCAGAACCGCGAAAATGGCGACGCCCGTGGTAGCAGCGCCGAAGGGGGCGGTGATGGCGACGGCGACGGCGGCGGCGACGGTGAAGGTGACGGCGATGAGGAAGACGACAGCGGCAAGGGCAAGAAGGGCAAGAAAGCCAAGGCCGCAGATGACGACGGGGACGGGGACGATGACGGTGACCCGAACGCCGACGACGATGACGATGAAGAGGAGATGCGCGGCAAAAGCGCAGCTGCTCGCGCGCGTCGTCGTGAACGCGCGCGTTGCGCCGCGATCTTCGCCAGCAAGGGTGCCGGGCGCAATCCAGTTCTCGCGTGCAAGTTGGCTTTCACGACTTCCATGACGCGCAGTGAGGCTATCGAGGTGCTGGACGGTTCGCCGGCACCGGAGGGCAGCCGCGGGCGCCGCCAGAACCCGAACCTCGGCATCGACAGCGACCGCAACGCGAACAGCGAGCAGTCGGTTGCGGCCAGCTGGGACGTTGCGTTCCAGAAAGCCGGCGCAAAGCGTCGCCGCTAAGCGTAGGCACCGTAGTCCAATCCCTCACTCTGGAATCCGATCATGGCTCAGACTCCTCTCACTGAAAACCGGCACGACGGTGGATTTCTCGTGTCCGAGGCGCGCGGTCACCGTTCGCGCGACCCGATGACCTTCAGCGGCACGGTGAAGCATCTTCCCGGCGAAGTCGTGGCGAAGAAGGCAGGCGGCACGGCGAACGCCGCTGCGAAAGCCGGCAACACGGGCAATGGTGTGTTCACGCTCGACGCGACGACGCCTGTGCTGCCGAATGCACAGGCTGGCGTCTATGTCGTGCGCTGCACGACAGCTGCTGCGAATGGCGGCACGTTTCGCGTGTTCGATCCCACGGGCGATGTGATCGGCGATGTCGTCGTCGGCCAGACGTTCTCCGATGGCATCAAGTTCGCGATCGCAGACGGTGCGACGGACTTCGTGGTTGGCGACGAGTTCGACGTCACGGTATCGGCCCTTTCGGCAAAGCTGGTGCCGCTTAACCCGACGGCGACCGACGGCACGCAGATTGCAGCAGGTATTTCGTTTGGCACGTACGACGCGACGGCAGCAGACGTGCCCGGGCTCGCGGTGGTTCGCGACGCCGAAGTGAACGGCGGCGAGTTGATCTGGCCGGCGGGCATCACCGCAACACAGATTGCAACGGCAACGGGGCAGCTTGCCGCAATCGGGATCATCACTCGCTAAGTCGAATCCCTCGCAGTCTCTTCCGTCGTTTGTCACTTGGTCGCGTTCGCGGCCATTATTATTTCTGGAGCCGATAATGGCCAGTTTGGACGTATTCCATCAGGATGCCTTCTCGACCATCCAGCTCACCGCTGCGGTCGACAAATATCCGTTTCAGCCGCAGGGGCTCGGCGACCTCGACATTTTCGAGGATGAACCGATCCGCAATACGGTGCTCGCCGTCGAACAACGTCAGGGTCAGCTGATCCTGATTCCGACATCGCCGCGCGGCGCAGAAGGCACGCAGCGTGTCACCGAGCAGCGCGGCGCGCGGTACTTCAAGGTGCCGCGCCTGATGCATAGCGACACGATCTATGCAAACGAGATCCAGGACATCCGCGCGTTTGGCACGGAGTCGGAGCTCATGCAGGTGCAGGCTGAAGTCGCTCGCCGCGTGAGCGGCCCGACGGGCCTGCTGCGCAACATCGAGTACACGTGGGAGTACCATCGCCTGGCGGCATTGCAGGGGATCCTGCTCGACGCGAACGGATCGGTGATCTACAACTTCTTCGACGAATTCGGCATCACGCCGGCGACGGAAGTGCCGTTTGATCTTTCCGCCCAGACCGCGAACTCCATCCGCCCGATCTGCAACGGGATCCGCCGCGCCATGATGCGCAAGGCGCAGGGCGCATGGCTTCCGTCGACGAGGGTGTACGCGATGTGCGGCGACGAGTTCTACGACGAATTCGTGAATCACAAGGACGTGATCCAGACGTTCATCAACTGGTCGGCCGCGGCAGATCTGCGCGACGACAGCCAGGGCGCGGCGTTCGATACGTTCAAGTTCGCCGGCATTTACTGGATGAACTATCGCGGGTCGGACGACAACACGACCATCAAGATCCCGGACGACAAGGTCAAGTTCTTCCCGGTTGGCGCGCCCGGTGTCTTCCGCCGCGCGCTGGCGCCGGGCGAATCGTTCGAATGGGTGAACACGCCGGGCAAGCCGACGTACATGATCCCGATCTTCGATCGCGACCGCAATTCGTGGTGGAAGGTCGAGGGCTACAGCTACCCGCTGCATATTTGCACGCGGCCGGAAATGCTGCAGACGGGTCGCGCCGGCACGTAAGCCATGCCATTCGACTGGCGCGCTGTTACCGACCGGATGAACGGCGTGGTGATGAAGACGTTCGGCGAGGCGGAGCGGGTGCTGTATATGCCCGTCTCCGGCGCCGCGTCTTACGTGATCGACGGCGTGTTCGACGAGGCCTTCCTCGAGCTGTCGATTGTCGACGGCGCGCAGGTGGCGACGGTCCAGCCTCGACTCGGGATCCAGCAGTCGCAGTTCGCGTCGGCACCGGTGCAGGACGATCAGCTGCAGATCATCCGCACCGGTCTCATCTATGTCGTGCGCGAGGCGCGGCTCGACGGGTGGGGCGGCGGCGGTCTCATGCTCAATCTGGTGAGTAACGTCGATGGCTGATCCCACTGGGCGCGCCGCGATGCGGCAGCTCGTTGTGGCTGCATTGCAAACGGCAGCTGCCGCACCAACGATTCAATCTCCCGGTGACTGGAGCGTGCCGCCGTCGAAGCTGCCGGCGATCCTGGTGCGGAATGGCGTCGAGCGTAAAGCGTCGTTGGGGACAAGCGGTCAGACGCAGTTCAATACGGACTTTGTCATCGAGATCCGCGCGATCGTCTCTGGATTGACGGCCGAGGCTGCGCAAGATGCTCTCGATGCTCTCGGCGCGACCATCGAAGACATCCTCCTGCGCGACGTCGGAATTCGCGGCGAAACGCAGGACTTCCCGGCGATCGACACAACGACGGAATACAGCTCAGACGGCCGAGTGCATTTCGCGGCCATCAGCATTTCGCTGCACTTCCAGATCTACGAGGCATTCGAGCCTGATGTGACCAACACGCTCGAGCGCATGCAACTCACCGTCGATCTCAGAGGCCCGTTTGACCCGAACGGGACATATCCGGACCCGCCATTCCCCGACGCAATTCCACCGGCACCTCGCACCACGGGGCCCGACGGACGTGCAGAGGGCGTTATCGACCTCGATTTTTCTGATTAGGAGTGACGCATGTTCGTCAAACCCGCAGCGGGTATGAAGATCCGCGACCCGGATATGAAGGACTTCCTGCCCGATGAGGGTCGCGAAGTGCCGGACGATCACCTGTATTGGGTGAAGCGTCTGAGCGACAAGGATGTCGAGCTCGGCGAGCGGCCGGCGCCGGAGGTTGTGGCAGAAGCGCGTGATCCGGAGCACGCCGAAACCAAAGCCGTCGACGAAGCGTCGACGCATCCCGATGGGAGCGCGTGATCATGACGGTACCGTTCAAGAACATTCCGGCTGGCGACCAGATCCGGGTTCCGCTTTTCTACGCGGAAGTCGACAACAGCCAGGCCAACAGCGCTACCCAGACGCAGCGCGCGCTTATCATCGGCCAGATCACGTCTGGCGGCAGCGCGACCGCCAACGTTCCGGTGATTTCGCAGGGCGTCGCGGACGCGAAGTCCGCAGGTGGCCAGGGGTCGATGCTCGCGCTGATGACGGCGGCCTACCGCAACAGCGACAGCTTCGGGGAAGTCTGGTATCTGCCGCTCGCGGACGATCCGAGCGGAACAGCTGCGGGTGGCTCGATCAACTTCACTGCAGCCGCAACGGCAGCGGGTGTGCTGTTCCTTTACCTCGGTGGCCAGCTCGTAACCCAGAGCGTGACGTCTTCGCTCTCGGCCGCGCAACTCGCGACCGCGCTCGCCGCGACGGTCAACGCGAACACTGATCTTCCTGTGACGGCGGCAGTCGACGGAACCACCACGTCGAAAGTGAACTTCACGGCGAAGAACAAGGGTCTGGCCGGGAACGATATCGACATCCGCGTGAATTATCGCGGCGCGGCCAACGGTGAAGTCACACCGACGGGGCTCACGTTCACGATCACGGCGATGACGGGCGGCCTGGTGAATCCTTCGCTGACCACCGCGCTCGCCAACCTCGCAGATGCACCGTTCGACTTCATCGTGATGCCTTACACGGACTCGACGTCGCTCGACGCATTGAAGTCGTTCCTCAACGACACGAACGGACGCTGGAGCTGGTCCAAGCAGATCTACGGGCATTTCTTCGCGGCATATCGCGGCACTGTGGGCGCGCTCACAACGTTCGGCGTCACCCGGAACGATCAGCACGGGTCAGTCATGGGCTTCAACGACTCGCCGACGCCCGCGTGGCTGCTGGCCGCGGACTACGCGGGTGCCGCTGCCGCAGCGCTTCGCGCGGATCCGGGTCTGCCGCTGCAGACCGTCGCGTTGTCGAGCTTCCTGCCTCCGCCCGTGGCGTCGCGCTTCGCGTTGACGGACCGCAACACTTTGCTGTTCGACGGGATTTCGACGTTCACCGTCGCCGACGACGGCACTGTCGCGGTTGAAAATCTGATCACGACTTACCAGAAAAACCCGTTTGGCCAGCCGGACAACAGCTATCTGCAGGTCGAGACACTGTTCCTCTTGATGTATGTGTTGCGTCGCCTGAAGGGTGTCGTGACGTCCAAATACGGCCGGAAGAAGCTGGCGGCGAACGGTACACGCTTCGCACCGGGCGCAAACATCGTGACCCCGAACACCATCCGTGCCGATCAGATCGCCGAGTACAAGGCGATGGAGTTCGAAGGTTATGTTCAGAACAGCGATGCGTTCTCTGCCGGCCTCATCGTCGAGATCGATTCGCAGAACCCGAGTCGCGTCAACGAGCTGTGGGACGGCACGTTGATCGGCGGCCTCCGGATCTTCGCGCTGCTCGCCCAGTTCAGGCTGCAGTAACCCACGCTGATGCCAAACAAGCCGCCTTCGGGCGGCTTCTCTTTTTTGTGAGCCTGAAATGTCGAACACGAAAAATCGCATTGCCGGCACTGCGTACCTGACGGTCGATGGCGTCTCGTATCCGGTTGCCGGGGATTTTGAATATGACCCGAGCGAACGGTCGCGCGAGTCGCTCACGGGGCAGGACACGGTCCACGGCTTCAGCGAAAAGCCGAAGGTCGGCTCGATCAAGGCGACGCTGCGCGATATGGGCGGCCTCTCGCTGAAGCAGATCAACGAGATGGACGATGTGACCGTCACTGTCGAGCTGGCGAACGGCAAGACCGTCATCGGCCGGAACATGTGGACCGTGAATCCCCAAGGTGCGAAGGCCGAGGACGCCACCGTGCCCGTGGAATGGGAAGGTCCGGACGTGTCGGAGAACTGATCCGTGCGAGAAACCATGACACTCACGTTTCGCCGTCCGATTACCGTCGGAAAGGGCGAAAACGAAAAGACGTATGCCGAACTGCAGCTGCGTGAACCGCGCGCAGGCGATTACGAGCAGGCCGAGAAATCGGGCGGCAAATACGGATTCGTCGTCGCGCTGGTCGCGATCGTCAGCGGAGTACCCATTGACGTCGTCGACGAGCTTTTCTCCAGCGAGATCGATGAGGCGGAAGACTTCTTCAGCGGCTTCGCCGACGAGGCGGTCCTTATGCCGGACGTGCGCAGCCCGGATGAATTCACGCTCGAGCTGCAGGCACCGGTGAAATTGACGGATGACGCAACCGCGCTCAACGCGACGAAGCTCGATCTGTGCGAGCCGACTAACCTGCAGCGCCGCAAGGCGCGGCAAGCGGGCGGACCGTTCGCCTCGTCGATCGAACTGATTTCGATCGTGGCTCGCGTGCCGCGCAAGACGGTTCGCTCGTTGAGCGCGCGCGATTTCCACTCGGCCACCGGTTACTTCAACGGTTTTCAGATTCGCCGGCGGCCCGACTGAGCATGCTGGTCGCCGGCGCGAATGCGCTCCCCGATGGGTGGGAGCAGATGCTCGCCGACGCAGCGCATTTCTGGGAGATCGCACCCGCATCGCTCTGGAACGCCACCTGGAGTGACGTCGAGTGGCATCTGATCGAGGCGAAGCGCATCCTTTCGGCGAAGTCCAATGGCTAACAACAAGATCCAGTTCGTCATCACCGCGGTTGACCGCGCGACGTCGACCGTCCGAAAGGTCAAGGGCTCGATCGCCAGCACGTTTGCGCCTGTCACGGCGCTCGGCAAATCGCTGGCCTCCCTCAGCAGGGAAACGGGACTTAGCCGACTCGTAAGAGGCCTCACGTCGGCGACGCGTGCAGCAGGATCGCTGCTCGGCAAGATAACGATGATTGCGACGCCGCTGGGGCTGCTCGGCGGCCTCGGGTCGATCGCTGGTCTCGCGTCCATCGTGACGAGCTGGGGGCGCGCAGGGCAGGAGATCGACCGCACGTCGACGCTGCTCGGCATCAACACGCAACAGCTGCAGGAATATCGCGGCGTGGCGCGTTTGGCAGGCCTGTCGACGGACAGCATGGATGCATCGCTGCAGTCGCTAGGCGACACGATGCAGGGCGCGGTGAACGGCCGCGCGCCGGAGACGCTCGCGCTGATGAGCGCATGGCAGATCGGATTGCACCGGACGGCCGACGGCGCCGTCGACGTCTCCCGCGCCATGCTGGACGTGTCGCGTGCGATCCGCTCGAACTTAAGCGCTGGCGGCAACATCCAGTCTGCGCGCCAGATCGCGCAGGCCTTCGGCGTGGAGTCGCTCTTGCCGTTGCTGATCAAGGGGCCGAGTGCGATTCAGGATCTCGTGCGGCAGTTCGACAATCTGCACGCGACGATGGACCCGAGCGCGATCAGACAGGCAGAGGAATACGCGCAGAACATTGCGAAACTCGAGCTATCCGTGGTTTCGCTGAAGGATGCATTGGGCAACGCGCTGATTCCGGTGCTGCAGCCAGCCATCGAGCTGATGAGCGAATGGCTCGCCGTTCCGGAAAACAAGCAGAAGCTGATTGATGGCGTTGCCGGCGCGGTGCGCTTCCTCTCTGACGAGATTAAGAGTTTCGACTGGGAAAAGGCGAAACGCGGCGCCAGCGACTTCTTCGATCTGGTCTCACGCTCGTACGAGATCCTCATGCACGTCGCGCATCTGGGCTCGCGGGTGGGCACCGGGTTCGAACGGTTCGGTAACGCACTCCGCGGCAATGGCCTGAGCACGAATGACGAAGTGGCTGCCGGCGTCAACGGCAACACTACGTCCGCCATCGAGTACTTCCAGTCTCGGGGCTGGTCGCGATCACAGGCGATTGGCATCGTTGCGAACCTGCAGCGCGAGAGCCAGCTTAACCCGGGCGCGGAAGGTGATAACGGCCAGGCCCGCGGCATTGCTCAATGGCATAAGGATCGGCAGGACGCTTTCCAGAAATGGGCGGGTAACTGGATCGGCAACTCGACGCTCGAGCAGCAGCTCGGCTTCGTCGACTACGAGCTTCGCAATGGCAATGAGCGCGCAGCAGGTTCGGCGCTCGCAGGCGCGACGACGCCAGAGCAGGCCGCAGCGATCGTATCCCGAATGTACGAGCGGCCGTCGGATGCCGATGGCGAGGCGTCGTCGCGCGCGCAGTATGCGGGGCAGCTGTCAGGTCTGTATGGGGGCGATTCGACGCAGTCCTCGCTCGGGCCCGGCGAACAGGTGGTGAAGGTCGACATTAACCTGCAGGGCGCGCCGCGCGGCACGCGCACATCGGTCAGCTCGTCGAAGAAAGTCGATACCAACGTGCGCACCGGTCAAACGATGGATCTTGGAGCGGCACTATGAACGTAGGTGGCGGCGCGGGTGCCGTTCTCGGCACCACATCCGGCATTACGAATCTCGCCAGCTCGCTCGCCGCGCGGCTCGGCGGCACGATGGGGTCATATTTCGATCGGCTGCGGCCCGCGTCTTTCCGTGGGCTGCCTTTTGTCTCGCTCTCGGCAGAGGGATCCTTCGGCCGACGCAACGTGCTTCACCAGTATCCGAAGCGCGACACGCCGTGGGCCGAAGACATGGGTCGCGCCGCGCGGCGATTTCAGGTGCTCGGCTTCCTTGTTGGCGATGACGTCGTTGATCAACGCGAGGTGTTGATCAAACTGGTGGAAACGGAGGATTCGGGCGAACTGATCCACCCGACCTATGGCCGACGTTCCGTCAATCTGATGGATTTCCGCGTCATCGAGCGATGGGACAAGGGACGGTATTTCGAGCTGCAGTTCGATTTCGTTGAAAGTGGAAGTCGCGTATTTCCGACCGCGGCGAACGGAACGACGAGCCTGATCGCATCAGCGGCCGCAGCTCTCGGGTTGTCGGCTGCAGCCGACTTTGCAGCTCGCGCACTGAGCACGTTGGCATATGGCGCTTCGGTGGTGAACATGGCTGTCGGAACAGCACTCAGCTGGTACACGACCGCGAAGAACCTCGTCGGAGATGCTCGAAACCTCGTGCACCTCGTGTTCAACCTGCCGGGAGCCTTCGGGCGGTTCGCCGGCAGCGCCACGGTGCCGACGTTCAGCAAATATCCGGGAGCGCCCGTATCGACGGCGACGACGGTCGATCAGGCGATCGTTCAGTCGGTGCAATCACGCACAGCTGTGTCGGCGGCGTCCGATACCCTCGCGACGGCTGCGGCGGGACTCGATGCCAGCTCGACAGATGCGTACGCTACCGCAGCGCAGGGCGTCGCCAGCGCGCTGTTGTCGGCAGCACCGAGCCCAGGCGATGGAATGCGGCTTCTTACGACGCTCGCGAACTTCTATCCAGACGCGCCGACGACGTCGTCGACGATCGGCGGCGCGATGTCGACCATGCAATCCGCCTCCGGAGATCTGTTTCGTCGTGCCGCGATCGCGTCAGTGGCGATCGCAGCCTCGAGATATCAACCGACTTCCTCCGATGATGCCGCGGCCGTCCGCGAGGCCGTGACGGCATTGATCGATTTGGAGATCGAAGTAGCGGGCAATCAGGGCGAGGACTCGACCTACGGCGCGCTGCGGACACTGCGCGCGGCCGTCGTGCAGGACCTGAACAAGCGCGGCGCCGGGCTGGCGTCGATCGCGACATTCAACTTCAAGGCGAATCTTCCTGCGCTCGTGCTCGCGCAGCGTCTCTATCGCGACCCCAGCCGTGCGGACGAGCTCGTAGCGCAGGCTGATCCGGCGCACCCGGCATTCATGCCACAGACGTTCAAGGCGCTTTCTTCCTGACGATGGCTGATGATCTAACTTTGATGCTCGACGGTTCGAACGTATCGGGCTGGGAGCGCATTCGCGTAACACGCGGCATCGAACGACTGCCGAGCGAGTTCGAGATCGAGATGACGGACCTGTTCCCGGGCGACCTCGAATCGATCAGCGCGATACCCGGGCAGAAGTGTCAGGTGGCGCTCGGAGGGGACGTTGTGATCACCGGTTATGTCGATCGCGTCATTCCCGGTGTGGCGCCGGAACGCCACTACATTCGCGTGATCGGTCGCGGCAAATGCGAGGATCTGGTGGACTGCAGCGCGGTCTGGCCCGGCGGCCAGATCAGTGGTTCAAATGCGCTGCAGATCGCGCAGAAGCTTGCGAAGAGCTACGGCATTGAGGTGACGAGCGACGGCAACGAAGGGCTGAGTATCCCGCAGATCAATCTGATGATCGGCGAATCGGCCTTCGAGGTCATTGAGCGGGTTTCGCGATACGCTGGCCTGCTCGCCTATGACCTGCCGGACGGCAATCTGAGACTCGCGCGCGCCGGCGTCGATGCGCACACGTCGGGGTTCGTCTACGGTGAGAACGTCGAGGAAGCGGAGTTCGAGTGGGCGGCGGATCTCCGTTATTCACAGATCGATGTGTATCTGCTCACGATGCAGACGATGGGCGACGCGGGCGTGAATCTAGTGCCGGTCGCAACGGCCACCGACGCGACGGTGGATCGATTTCGCAATCTGTATATGGTCTCAGAGCAGGTGCAGGCGGGCCGAAACATTGCGCAGGAACGCGCGAACTGGGAGGCGGCGCGTCGGGCTGGGCGATCGCAGGCTGTTCGCGTGCTGACCGATAGCTGGCGAGACGGCAGCGGGACCCTCTGGACGCCGAACACCCTCGTTCCAGTAACGATCCCGCCGCTCAAGATTCCGGATGAGACCTTTATGTTGATTTCCGAGGTCACGTATTCGCTCGACGAAGAGGGTGGAACGCATGCGTCGCTTCTCCTGATGCCGCCAGAGGCATTTACGCCGGAACCGACAATCCTGCAGCCGTTGTCTCCGGACGTCGTGCGCGGTGCACCGGATGCCCCATGAGCAGCTATCTGAACCGCACAGCGCGGCGAGTATTGAACACGTTGGCCCGTGGCATTTTGCAACTCGTGGCGGACGGCGGCGACGTTCAGCGGATGCAGGTCAAGTTCAGTCCGCTCGAGACGACAGACAACATCCCTCGCTGCGCCGAATACGGCTTTGTGTCGAATCCGCCCGATGGGTCGGACGCGGTGGTGATATTTGGCGCCGGCGACCGCTCCAATGGTGTGGTCATCGCGACGGGAAACGCCACCTATCGTCTCAAGGCGCTCGCGAGCGGCGAGGTTGCGATTCACGACAGCCGCGGCCAGTACGTCTATCTGACCGAATCCGGCATCAAGGTCGATGGCGGCGGAAACCCGGTACTTTTCACGAATCTGACGAAGCTGCGAGTGGAAGCACCGATCGAAAGCACTGGCGATATCACCGACAACGTCGATACGACGGGACGCAGCATGTCCGCTGATCGTGTGATCTATGACGGTCATACGCACGACATCGTGAACATCCAGACCGGCGGCAGCACGCGCACGTCGAACGCCCCGAATCAGCCGGAGTAACCGATGTCCGACATCACTATCGTTTGGGACGTCGACAACAGCAGGGGAGACTGGCTGCTCGTCGGGCCCGCGCTCGCCACGGGTAATGATCTCGACAACGGCATTCTCATCAGCCTGTTCACAGATCGCACGGCGAACACCGACGACGCGATACCGGATGGCACAAACGATCCGCGCGGATGGTGGGGCGATATCGGGGAAGACGTGCCCATCGGATCGCGCCTCTGGCTTCTCAGCCGCGCGAAGCAAACGCAGGAAACGCTCAACAACGCCGTCGATTACACGCGCGAAGCGCTTGAATGGATGATCGACGACGGCGTGGCGGCGCGCATCGACGTGTTGGCGCAATGGGTCCGATCATCGTTTTTGGGCTTGCAGGTCACTCTCTATAAACAGGACGGCACCACGGTAGCTTCGAAGAGCTACGCATGGGCCTGGAACCAGATCTCCTGACATGCCATACGCACGCAAGACATTCGCGCAGATACGCTCTGACGCGATGGCCGATATCGCGGCCGCGCTCGAAGGATCGGACCCGCTGCTGCGCTTCGCCGCGCTGAAAATTATCGGCGTCGTGCTCGCGGGCATGACGAACGAGGAGTACGGCTATCTCGACTGGATTGCCAAGCAGACGAATCCTTTCACGGCCGAGGGCGAATACCTGCAGGCATGGGGTGCGCTGAAGAAGGTCTATCAGAAGGACGCGAGCGCAGCGCAGCTGTCGGCCACATTCCAAGGCACCAACGGCAAACCATTGAGCGCCGGCACCGCGATCGTTCGAGGCGACGGCGCCACATACACAGTGATGACGACGCAAACGGTGTCTGGCGGATCGGTGACCGTCACGATCGTCGCGGACGTCGCAGGCTCGGCCGGTAATGCGGATGCCGGCACGGTGGTTTCCCTCGATGTCGCGGTCGATGGCATCCAGTCGACGGGTGCGGTAGCGGGAACCGTGGCATCGGGTGCCGATATCGAAGATCAGGAAGAGTTCCGCGATCGTGTGCTCGAGGCGTATCAGCAGACGCCGCAGGGTGGGGCGGCGCCGGATTACGTGCAATGGGCCGAGGCTGTGGCTGGAGTGACACGGGCGTGGTGCGCGCCGAACGGATTCGGCGCCGGCACTGTCGTTGTCTATGTGATGCTGGACGAAGCTCAGGCGGCACATGGTGGATTCCCGCAGGGCACGAATGGCGTTTCCCAAAATGACAAGGGGCCTGGGGGCCTGCCACGCGCTACCGTTGCGACAGGCGATCAACTGGTGGTCGCCGACGTCATCGTATCGAAGGAACCGGTGACGGCTCTCGTATGGATCTGCTCGCCGATCGCGAACACACTTTCGTTCGTACTCTCGGGCACGTCGAGCTGGTCGACGGCGACCAGAACTGCAGTGGAAGCTGCGATCTCTGATGTGCTCTTCAGAAACGGTGATCCACGCGGAGGAACGATCGACAGATCAGATATCGATTCGGCGATCGCATCGGTTGCCGGCACAGCGGGCTTCGTGATCACTTCCGTCTCTGGAGTGATTAGCGGCGTCACGACGCCGTACCCGGGGAATATCACAGGCAGCTTCGGCTCGCTTCCCGTCCTCGGCGGCGTCACTTTCAACACCTGATCCATGCTCGCACCGATTCTTACCGACGCGGACTTTCTGACCGTATTGCAGGCGCTCATGCCGCGCGGCCGGGTCTGGCCGCGTGACGCCGACGCTGTCCAAACGAAGACGCTAGCCGGCTGTGCGCCCACTTTCACGCGACTGACGGCACGCGCTAATCAGTTGCTGGTCGATGGTTTTCCCGCATCGACATACGAGCTTCTACCCGAATGGGAATCGTCGCTCGGCTTGCCCGATCCGTGCGCAGGAGCGGCGCCGACGATCGCGCAACGTCAGCAGCAGGTCGTTGCCCGATTCGCAAATAGCGGCGGACAGTCGATCGAGTATTTCATCGAGTTCGCCGCCAATCTGGGTTACGCGATCACGATCGAGCAATACACGCAGGCGCGGGCAGGCATTCTCAAGGCGGGCGATCCGTGCTGCGGCTACGACTGGAATTTCGCATGGAAGATCACAGCGCCATTGAACACGGTCATCCGTGCGGTGGCGGGCGCTATGGCAGCCGGAGATCCACTCGCTGCATGGGGAAATGCAGTGCTCGAATGTGAAGTCAACGCCGTCAAACCGGCACATACCATCCCGATTTTCGCCTACGCATAAGAGGTCACATGTTTCGAATTGACGACGCTACAGCAGCCAATTCGCTTCCCGCGCCGGAAGCGGCGGGAGCGGAAGGCTATTTCACGGAAGGCAACCCGGCCACCGGAACACCCGCGACGAACGTGCGCGGATCATGGCTCAACATGATTCAGGAAGAATTGTGCGCGATCCTCGCAGCGGCCGGAATCGTCCGCGCGAAGACGACCTACAACCAGGTCAACGCGGCGCTGCAGAAGATGTATTCGCCTGTAGTCGGTACTGTGCGCAATATGGTAATGAACGTGAGCACAGCATCTGCGTCGGCAACGCTAACCGCTGATCAGATTGTTGTAGCGACTGCACTTAACGGACAGACGTTCATTCTGTCGAGCGTCAACAAGACGATCAATCTCGCGGGCACGAATGGCGCAGGCGCGATGGATACGGGTTCGGCGCCGGCGAGCGGCTATGTCGCGGTTTATTTGATCTACAACCCGACGACGCAGACCGCCGCATTGCTTGGTGTGAATGCGACGTCGACTGTGGTTTCAGAGATTTACAGTGGTAGCAACATGCCGAGCGGGTACACCGCCAGTGCGCTTGTTTCCGTTCGAGCGACGAACGGGTCGAGTCAGTTCGTCCCATCCTCGCAACGCGATCGAAAGGTATTTTTCCCGGGCGTTAGTCAGACTCTTGTCGTTGCGGCAAGCTATACGTCCAATACGATTGCGGGCTTCGTTCCGAAAAATGCGAAGCGAATTTCTGGTTACATCGGCGCGTCGGTCACTACGTCAGGTAATACGGTGACATTGAACATTGCAAGCGACGCGTTGGGCACTAATCAGAAGCAAATGTCATACGGCGGTGGTCCTACCGGCCTGTCGACACCATACGAGAACCTAGAATTGCTGACTGCTCAGACTTATTACTACCAGATGACTGCCGGGGGCGGTACTTTCACTGCGGCCTGTCCATTCGCCGTGAGCAGCTACGAGTTCTAACATTTATCTTTATGCTGCGAGAGTGCCGATGTTTTTCTTCCGTCCGAGCCTCATCGCCATGGATCTGCGCTCAACGAGGTAGTAGGAGGCTGCGGCGCTCGGTATCCCGACGCCGCAGTTGATAGCAAATACGCTCCAGCCGGTAAGCCCGTATTGCATTGCTGTAACTGCAACCGGGAAATGAAAGAGGTAGAACCCGTAGGAGATCATGCCAAGCCAAACTACGGTTTTGTTCCGAAGCACCGCCTGAACAATGCCACCTTGCGCATAGACGCAGTCGAGTATCAGGACGCACGTCAGTACATACACAGCCGTGTATGTAATGTAGAACCCTTCATGCGAGATCTCGCTCCCGGCGAGAGAGATGCCGATAAGTGCGAGCATGCTGGCTGGCGAGGCATACCTTAGCCAGTTGCATAGCTTGGTGATCGACGATTGATCTATGTGTATCGACGAAAGAACGACAGCAAGAAGCGCACCGCAAAGCAGCCCATCAGCACGCGTGTCGGACCCATTGTAGAGGCGATCAAACGTCGCCTCGTGCGCTGCCATCCAGCAGCGGGTAAACCATGATGCGCAGATCAGAACGCATATCGAAACGATCAGCCATTTACGCCGAAGCGCACGCGTTAGTACGAGAAGTGTCGTAGGCCAGATCATGTAAAACTGCTCTTCGAGGGACAGTGACCATGTGTGCCCGATGTATTTCGGAAAACCGTAGCCCAAGGCGCGCGTCCAATTCGACACATAAAAAAAAGCTGCCGCACTTTCGCGAAGAGCATCGTGCAAAGGAATTGGAACCCCAAATAACGCAGTAAACAGAAGGAAACCGGCGAGCATTATCACCAGCGGGGGGCCAAGCCGTAAAACGCGCTTAAGATAAAAACGCTTATAGTCAAATGAGCCTGTTTCCATCTGCTCACGGATTATGATCGAAGTGATCAGAAAACCACTCAGAACGAAGAACATGTCTACGCCTAACGTGGCGCCAGGAAAGAGGGCTCGGCCAGCGAATACAATGTTTGAGTGGAAGAGAACGACTAGCATCACCGCAAAGCCACGTAGGCCGGTGAGCCCCGGGAAATATCCAGCCGGGGCTGTGTATTTGTCCAGCATGCGCCCTCAGAAATTTCTTGTAAGTAAGGGCGACACTATACGATGAACCCAAGAAAGATGCCCCTACCTTGTTTGTTCAAAACGTGTAGTTGAGCGTGAGCATATGCGCGCCACTCCAGCCGGGCGGCACGTTCATCGCGTTGTAGGTATGTGTTTTCGCAAAGATGTAGTTGTAACGCAGGCTTACCGCGCCGTAAGAAACTGCCGCTCCGACTAGAGCGCCAGCCTCCCATTTCGGCGTATGGTGAAACGTCTCGACCTGGCCTGCGTTCCACCACTGGGAGTCGCTGATCGCCGTCGCGGTTGCATCGTATGTCGAGCGGAAAACGGTTGGGCCTGCCTCAATGCCGAAGCGCCACTTCCGATATGTCCAAAACGGCTCGACGGTCAGGGCGACGGCTTGCATAGTTCCGCCCGATACGAAGCTACGCAAAGGTCCGCAAGGCCCAACGCAAGAGTGTGCGGTGGGGCTGTAGTAGCCGTCATGACCGTTCGGGCCATAGTAACCATCACCTCCATCCGGCGCCGCGAGGCTGCGCACGCTCGCGCGCCCGAAGTTCAAATATGCAAGGTGCATCGCCAGACCCGGCACGAACGAGCCGGGCGTGTGGTCGATTGCGTTGAGCTGGACGCCCACGCGGTAGGCCGGCGCGGATAGATGGGAGTTGTGCGGTAGGCCTTTATTGACCCAGAGGCCGTCTTCGTCGCTATAGCGCGAAGCTCCGATGCCAGCTTCAAACTGGAACCATGACTCGGCGTGCGCAGCCGCAGCTGCGCAACCGAGCAACGTGGCTAGGGCTGCGGATCTCCATCGGAATCCGGGGCGGCGAGCGGATCGACCTTCGCGCCGACCCGGCGCATTTCGGCATACACGGCGTCGATCGTAATCGCGGTACCGCGCAGGGCTAGGATCCGTGCAGCCAGATAGAAGAGCATGTGAAAACTCATCTTCCGTCCGTTCTTCGGATCGTCGGCCAGGGAGGTATATCGGCGGAACTGACGGCCATTCGCCAACCCAACCAGATCTGCCATCTGATTGCTCGAGAAGTTGAGCTCGTCCTTCAGACGGATCAGATCGTCCGCCGTTACGGTTTTGAAATTCATCGAGGACGTTTCCAGGCGCGCGCGCACGACGCGCACGAAAGCACAGTTTCATGTTCATTCCTTTCGGAGTAGCGAACCGCGCGGGAGCGCAGCTCTATAAGACGAATAATGTACCCATCGGGTACGCGGGGTCAAGAAGTAAATGCGGACAAGACCAAGCCATCCATCGGGTGGCTTTTTTTATGCAGCCTTCATGGAGCTAGTTCGTCGATGGCGACTACCGAGGATTTTTCGCTGGTAAAGCTGCTGTCAGGTATATCGGCGTCGCTTGTTGTGTGTTCATCGATCCTGTCGGCCGGCTACATGCGGATGCGCAAGCAGCTCTCCGACCTCAAGAAAGACGAGTCGAGCAACCAGCTCGACATTCGGCGGGATGAAATCGAGGCGAAGAGCCTTGAGAGCCTTGACCGGGCATCGAAGGAATGGGAGTCGCAGTATCACAAGGCGATCGCCCGCGAGACGCGGTACCGTCGACTGCTCGCCGTGTCTGAGGCCCGCTATCGGAAGATGGTTCAGCAGGCGGCCGAAGATCGAATGCAGGACCGGCTAAAGATTGAGGCGCTCGTCGCCAGCCTCGCGGAGAAAGACCGCTTTATCGCGCAGCTGCAGTCTCAAATCGGAGGCCGTCAGCGGACGGATACCCAATGACGAAAGGCGAACACATCAAAGCGGTCTGGCACAGGTGGGACCTCTACGTGATCAACGTGCTGGTAGTGCTGCTCGCCGGAGCCGTCGGCGCGGCGATCATGAACTGGATGAACTCGACCGAGCGAACGTCGCTTGTCGCGCGTTTCCCCGTTGTGCGCGCCGAAGAGAGGGCTGCCTGCACGCGCGAGTTTTCTTCGCAGATCAGCGGTCTCAAGTCCACGCTGGCGGCGCGTGAAGAGATGGACAAGCGCACGGCGGCCGACGTCGCCGATATGAAAGGCCTGATGACGACCACGAATGAGCTCGCGGCTTACACACTTCGATTCCTGGGCGATCGCGCGCGCGTGAACGATCAGCGCACGGCCGCCATGCTCAAGCAAACGAAGGAAGCTGCGGCCGCTGCCACGGCCGCGCAGAAGAGCACGGCGACGGTCGAGCAGAAGGTAACCGACGTCGCCGTAAAGGCCGATGAGGCGGCGAGCACGGCAAAGGCCGTCGACCGCAAGCTGGATCGTGCAACACAACCGACCTTGCCCGCGAAGCCGTGGGCTGGTTACCGCCAGTAGTTCTTCAGTCTGAACTCGCGCGAGTCCTTCGCGCGGAGGATCCCAATGTCTCCCGAAACGCTCGCCTCGGCGCTGCAGATCTCGCTCGCCCGTGCAACCCAGTGGGCAGATCCGCTTAGCGCCGCGATGGCGCTGTATGACATCGATTCACCGATGCGTCAGGCCGCTTTTCTCGCGCAGTGCGGCCACGAATGCGGCCGCTTCGTCTGGCTACGCGAGATCTGGGGCCCCACGCCCGCGCAGCGTCTATATGAGCCGTTCACGCCGAAATCGAAGGCGCTAGGCAACAGCCAGCCCGGCGACGGTTTCCGGTACCGGGGCGGCGGTCTTATCCAGATCACGGGCCGATACAACTATCGGGTGACGGGGCAGAAGATCGGCGTCGACCTCGAGGGAAGTCCCGATCTGATCATCGAGCCGTCGACAGCCGCACTCGCGGCCGCGCAGTTCTGGAGCGACCGCAACTTCAACGCATACGCCGATGCCGGCGCGTTTCTGACGCTTTCGCGCGCGATCAACCTCGGCAATCCAAACAGCGCGGCGATGCCCGAAGGGATGGACGATCGAAATCTGCTCTACACGAGCTGCAAGCAGGCGCTCGGCATCTGATCACCCAATTCGCCGCCTTCATGCGGCTTTTTCACCTGGAGATTGACCTTGAACTCATCGATGTGGGCGAAGTTTCTGGCCGCCGTGCTTCTGTTCGCCATCTGGCTCGCGCTGGTGATTATGAAAATGGTGCCACCCGATCCGCTCGTGTTTGCCATCAGCCAGGCGCTCGTCGGTCTCGGCGTCTATCACGCCTCGACAGAATCGAAGTCGACTGTGGTGCCGGGCAAACTGCTTCGATTCGATCCGGAAAAGGAAGCACCGACAACCGCGACCCTCGGGGAAAAGATCGCGGGCGGATATCAACCGACGTCCGGTGTCATGTCGCCGCCGCCCACACCTAACCCGACGTCGCCGCCCGTGGCGACGCCGCCAACCGTCCAATGATCCGGCTCATGGTTGCGGCACTCATTGCCGCGAGCCTGTCCGGATGCGCGTCGCTCTGGTACGCGGGCATCGCGCGGTATGAGATCGAGCCTATCCCTGACAGTAATCCCCCCAGCTGTTGCGTGCTGCGCGTCTGGAATGGCAAGCAGATGGCCACCGTCGACGCCACGTTCACGCGCACCCCAGCTGGGGACTTCACCATCTCGCTCCGGGAAACAGACGTCGAAGCATTCCAGGGGCAGGCAACCGCCGCTGCTGCGGCATCAGACGTCGCTGCGGCCGCCGCTGGCGCGGCCGTGACGGCAATCAAAACCCTCAAGTAAGAGACCCACATGAAACGACTACGTATGCTGCTTGCGGCAGGCCTCCCCGCGTCCGTCGCCCTGCTCGCGGGCTGTCAGGGCACGGCTCCCTCACTGTCTTTCCAGCAGGCGACCGCGCTCGTCTGCGCAGACGCCAAAACGGCCGTCCAGATCATGACGGACGACGGCGTGTTCACGGGCGGCGCGCTGAACACGCTCAACAACGACTTCAAACCCGCGCTCGACAAGGTCTGCGCGTCGGGCGTGACGGTTACGAAACCGAATCTGCAGGCTCTCGTCGACGTGGGATTGCCGCTGCTGAAAACGCTCGTGGCTGCGTCGAGCCTGCAACAGCAGATGAAGAACAGTGCGAATGCAGCTATCGACGTGGCCACGCTCGCGGTCAATACGGCGATAGCGTTGCAACCAGCGACGACGAGCACGACACCGGCGCCGGATCCAGCTTCGGCGCCGGCGGCCGCGAGCACGGTCATCGCATCATGAAGAAACGGATCCGTGTTGCACTGAGCGGATCCGGCTTTCGCCTCGGCGCGCACCTCGGCGCGCTGCAGGCGATCGTCGATGCCGGCTACGAGATCATCGAGCTTGCGGGCACGTCGGGCGGATCGATCGTCGCGGCCATGTATGCGGGTGGCATGCGGCTGGGCGACATGCACGATCTGTGCATGCGGATGGACTGGTCTCCGATGATGCGCTTCTCGCCGTGGGCAGTACTACGGCATCAAGCGCTGTGCTCGGGGACTGCGCTCGAGGCGTTCCTGCGTGACGGGAGCAAGGGCAAGACGTTCGCGGATCTCGAGCTCGACCTCAAGATCATCGCGGCCGATCTGCTGACGGAGAAGGAATTCCAGTTCTCGCGCGAGACGACGCCGAAGGTGCCGATCGGGATGGCGGCGCGCGCGAGCGCATCGATTCCGATCGTGTTTCCGCCCGTCGACGTCGCCGGTGCGCTGCTCGTCGACGGCGGCACGGCCGACAATGTGCCTGTCAGCGATCTGACGGTCGACGAGGTGCCGCGGCTCGGGATCTATCTCGTATCGGATGACGCGCCGCTGCGGCCGGGCAGGTACGGGTTGCGGACGCTCGCGCCGCGGATCATCGATCTGATGTTGGCGGCGAACGAGACCGCGCACGTCGACCTCGACCAGCGCAGCGGCGCCACGATCGCGCGCATTCCGACGGGCTACGCGAGTTCGTTTGACCGCAACATGCCGCTCGCGACTCGGCGCAGGCTTTACGAGGACGGCTACACGAACACGCAGCTCGCGCTCTCCAGCCTCTAGTCCTTCGGCAGGCTTCCGCCCATCACGCCGAGCCGCACCTTCTCCTCGAGCATCGCGTCGATGACGTGCTGCAGCTTCGCCTTCAGCTCGCCGTCCTCCTTATGCCAGATCGCCAGCTGGGCATCGAGCGCATCCGCGTGCACCTGTCGCATGGCGGCGCGGGCGCGATGCACTTCGAGGATCAGTCGGCGCACGTCTGGATCCCGGAAACGGCGCCAAAGCTCCCTGAGTTCGTGGTCGCTGACGGTCGGAAAGTCGGTTGGGGTGAGGCGCATGGTCTGTCTAAAACACTGTGTTTTTATACAGTATAGCTGACGCTTTCCCGGCCCCGAATTTCGGAATGGGTCTCTGGAAACCCGCATTAAATGGTGGGGTGATCTGCTATATTCGTTCTGACGACCGGTTAGCCATGTCCAACAATGGCGGGGCTGCGCGGGAAATTGACGACTGGATTGTGATTCCTGTCGTCGTGGGTTCGAGTCCCATCAGCCACCCCAAAGAATTCAGCGGCATCGAGAAACGGCACGGCGAAAATCGCGGTGCCGTTTTTGTTTTGGGGGCCATGTTTTCGGGGCCCGTCGCATTCGATGCAGGGCGTCGAACTTGAACCATAGCGCGACGTCACACACGGCACAAAGCCGTTCACTTCTTCCTCAACGGCTCCAGCAAGCTCTTCAAGCCGTTGTGATCGATTTCATGCATCAACGCGAGCAGCCGCCCGATCTCGCCGGGCGGAAATCCTTCGCGCGCGAACCAGTTGAGGTAGTGCCCCGGCAAATCGGCGATCACGCGCCCTTTGTACTTGCCATACGGCATCACACGCGTCACAAGCAACTCGAACTGTTCGACATTCATCGCCAAATCGCATTCAAACAAAGACAAGGACAAAGCACACCGCTTACGTCCGCTTCCGCCGATACCCGCTCACATGCGCGCCCGCATCGCGCTCGAGACCGAACACATCGAAAATCGCGAGCAGCCCGACGACGGCCACCAGCAGGAACGCGACGCTGAAATCGGCCGTCGTCACCGACCGCGTACCGTGTCCATGCAGCCACGCGGCGAGCCGCATCGCGATCGCGCCGAGCGCGACACCCATGCCCATCGTCATCTGCGAGAGCGTGCTCGATAGCGTCGACGCGCCGCTCATCTGCGGCTTCGGCACATCGGCGAAGCTGAGCGTATTGACGGCCGTGAATTGTAGCGAGCGCGACAGGCCGCTCGCGAACAGCACGATACCCGTCAGCACGAGAGGCGTCGAGGCCGTCAGCAGACTCATCGCCGCAATGCTCAGCGCCGCGAGCGCGCCATTGACGAGCAGCACCGTTCGAAAACCGAAGCGCCGCATCACGGGTGTCGTCACGAGCTTCATCGACAGATTGCCCGCGAACACCACGAGCGTCAGCAGGCCCGACTGGAACGCGTTCATTCCGAAGCCCAACTGGAACATCAGCGGCAGCAGAAACGGCACCGCGCTGATCGATACGCGAAAGAGCGAACCGCCGCCCATCGCGACGGCGAACGTCTTCACGCGAAACGCCGACAGATCGACGACGGGATGAGGACTGCGGCGCAGATGAAGCAGCGCGGCCGCGCCCGACGCGAGGCCGCCCGCGAGAAACGCGAGCGCTTCGCGCCACGGCGCGTCCGAGCGGCCGAGCAGTTCCATCGCGTACATGACGGCCGTGCCCGCGATGCCGCACAGCACGAAGCCGGCGCTGTCGAACGGGCGCTTCTGCGTGTCGCGCGCCGCGCCGATGAAGCGCCACGCGAGCACGATGCCGACGATGCCGAGCGGCAGATTCAGAAAGAAGATCCAGCGCCACGACGAGTAAGTCGTGATGAAGCCGCCGAGCGGCGGTCCGATGACGGGCGCGACGAGCCCCGGCCACGTGATGATCGAAATCGCGCGCATCAGGTCGTCTTTGGACGTCGCGCGCAAAACGGCGAGGCGTCCGACGGGCACCATCATCGCTCCGCCGATGCCCTGCACGATGCGCGCCGCCGTGAATTCGACGAGCCCGTTGGTCATCCCGCACGCGACGGACGCCGCCGTGAACACCGCGAGCGCGGCCGTGAACACGTTGCGCACGCCGAAGCGGTCGGCGGCCCAGCCGCTGATCGGGATGAACACGGCAAGCGTCAGCAGATACGACGTGATGCCGATCGACAGATCGACGGCATGCACGCCGAACGAGCGCGCCATTTGCGGCAACGCGGTGGCGATGATCGTGCCGTCGAGGTTCTCCATGAAGAACGCCGCGGCCACGAGCGTGACGATCAGCGACTGCCGGCTATCCGCACGGCCGGATCGCGCAGTCGGCGTATCTGACATCGACATGACACTCCGAAGGTTGTAAGCGCATCGAAACCGGCCGCATCGGCGGCCAACCGACATTCTAGCCACGCACGCGTTTTGCGCGGACGTGGTAATTTCGCGCCTTGCCGTTTTGTCACTCGACAAGACCAGGAACATCAGAAAGAGGGGAACAGTTCGATGGAATATCGCAGACTCGGCGATACGGATGTGCAGGTCAGCCTGATCGGTCTCGGCACGATGACGTGGGGCGAGCAGAACACGGAACGCGACGCGCACGCGCAGATCGACTATGCGCTCGACCAGGGCATCACGCTGATCGACACCGCCGAAATGTACCCCGTGCCGCCGCGCGCTGAAACGCAGGGCTCGACGGAGCGCTACATCGGCACATGGCTCGCGCAGCATCGCAGCGCGCGCGACAGGATCGTGCTCGCGACGAAGATCGCCGGCCCCGCGCGCCAGCCGCACAATCCGCGTCACATTCGCGGCGAGGGCAACCAGTTCGATCGCAAGAATCTCACCGAGGCGCTGCACGACAGCCTCAAGCGCCTGCAGACGGACTACGTCGACCTGTATCAGCTGCACTGGCCCGATCGCAGCACGATGACGTTCGGCCGCCCCGCGTATCCGTGGATCGACGATGCGTACACCGTGCCCATCGAAGAGACGCTTTCCGTGCTCGCCGACTTCGTGAAGGAAGGGAAGGTGCGTCATGTCGGCGTGTCGAACGAAACGCCGTGGGGCGTCGCGCAGTTCCTGCGCGCGTCGGAGAAGCTCGGCTTGCCGCGCATCGTGTCGATCCAGAATCCGTATAGCCTGCTGAACCGCACGTTCGAAGCGGGGCTCTCGGAGTTCTCGCATCGCGAGCATGTCGGTCTGCTTGCGTATTCGCCGCTCGCGTTCGGCTGGCTGTCGGGCAAGTACGAAGGCGGCGCGCGTCCGGCGGGCGCGCGCATCTCGCTGTTCGAGCGCTTCCAGCGCTACAGCAAGCCGCAGGCCATCCAGGCGACGTCGCGTTACGTCGAACTGGCGAAGCGCCACGACCTGACGCCCGCGCAGTTCGCGCTCGCGTTCGTCAACAGCCGGCCGTTCGTCACAAGCAACCTGATCGGCGCGACCTCGCTCGATCAGCTGAAGGAGAACGTCGCAAGCATCGACGTGAAGCTGTCGCCGGAAGCGCTCGCCGAGATCGACGCGCTGCACGAACTGCAGCCGAATCCCGCGCCCTAAGCGTGTTTCGTGTGGTGCGCCGCGGCAAGCATGCCGCGGCGCGCTGATCGAGCGACCGTATGGCAAGACCCAAACGCAACGCTCGCAGGCAAGACTTCCCGGCAAGACACGCGCGGCGGCACATCGCCGTGCAAACTCGCGTACGATAGCGGGCTTACACATTTTCAAGCGCTTTCAAGCGCCTTCGGGACCCCGGCCGTCACAGCGGCCGCCGCGTCCGACCTCCGTTCGACAGCCACTTGCGCGCTCCGAGTGACGTGCGCGACGCCACGCACCCATTCCTGTGCATGGGCCGCGCGCGGCATACAATGCACGATGCTGACCTTGCATGCGCCGAACGGACGGGCACCGGCGCGACATTCAAGCGAAATCCAAGCGAACCGACCACGACGATGAATACCTCGCGCTCCACCACTTCGATCGCCGCCTCGACCTGGCCGATTTTCGTGCTGCTCGCCATTGCCGGGCTTTCCTACGTCAAATGGTTTCCGTATTACAACCGCGCGTTCACCGCGGCTTCGACGCATTCGATCGGCGCGTCGATCCTGATGGGCAGCGCGGCGAGCCCGCCCGCGCCGTCGTGGAGCGCCGCGCTCGGCTACGCGCTCGCGTACGGCAAGGCGATCTGGCAAGCGATGGTGCTCGGCCTGCTGCTCGGCTCGGCCGTACAGGCGCTGTTGCCCGCGCACTGGGTCGCGCGGCTGCTCGGCAAGACGGGGTTCGGCAGCGTCGCGGCAGGCGGCTTGCTCTCGTTGCCCGGCATGATGTGCACGTGCTGCGCGGCGCCCGTCGTCGCCGGATTGCGCGAGCGGCAGGCATCGCCGGGCGGCGCGATCGCCTTCTGGCTCGGCAATTCGGTGCTGAATCCGGCGACGCTCGTCTTCATGGGCTTCGTGCTCGGCTGGCAGTGGGCAGGGCTGCGCATCGTGCTCGGCGCCGCGATGGTGTTCGGGCTCGGCTATCTGGTGAACCGCCTCGTCACGCCGACCGAAGCGCAAGTGGCCGACGCGCGCCTCATCGAGCTCGTCGACGAGCAGCGCTCGGGCAGTCCGTTCGTCCGCTGGGTCACGATCTTCGCGCGGATGGCCGTGCGCCTCGTGCCGGAATACATCGTGCTCGTCCTGCTGCTGGGCGCGGCGCGTGCGTGGTTGTTCCCGCATGTCAGCCCGGAGATCGGCAACGACTTGGTGTGGATCGTCGCGCTGGCCGTCGCCGGCATGCTGTTCGTGATACCGACGGCGGGCGAAGTGCCCATCATTCAGGCGATGCTGTCGCTCGGCATGGGCGTCGGCCCCGCCGGCGCGCTGCTGATGACGCTCCCGCCCGTCAGCGTGCCGTCGCTGGCGATGCTCGCGCGCTCGTTCCGTCCGCGCGTGCTGACGATCGTGGCCGTTTCGGTGGTCGGGTTCGGTATCGTCGGCGGGCTGCTGGCCGTGGCGTTGCGGTTCTGACGAATCGCTTGCCATCAAACCCGGCTTCGCAGTGTCGAATCTCGACCTAAACTGGGGAAACAGGCGCGAGCTGGCACACGGCCTGCTGCACGGTAAGGCGCGTACCGCGCTGCGAGTGGTACGATGGCGCCCCTTGAAGCTGCCTAGCATGCCAATGCGCGTCAACGCGCGGCGACGGCGTGATAGTCGCGTGTCGATCGTGTGGCAAATCGAATGGCAAGTCGCGCCGCAGTGTAGCGCGGTAGCGCCCCAGCAACGCGGTGAACAACCGCCAATCAGTCAATCCAGGACATCGCATGGCCCAACAAAAGACCAATCCGAAGCTCGAGCAGGCGCTGACGCGCGGGGATCTCGCCATCCGTCAGGCCAACTCGGCGCGCGCGACGGCAGTGCTGCGTGCACTGGGCAAGATGATCATCGACGCATCGGCGACGATCGGCGTCGAGGCGCACACGTCGATTCCCGACGGCGACCGTATTTACGATCCCGTCGAGGGCCTGTGGCCGCAGGCGTTGCTGGTCTCGCTCGATGGCCCCGTCGAAGAAGCCGACCCCGAAGAATTGCGCACGATCCGCTTGCGCTCCGACGATCCGGGCACGATGTTTCGCGTTGAGTGGCATCGCGCGGACGGCAAGATCGGACGTCAGGAAGGCGGCCCGTTCGCGACCGTCGAGTTCATCTCCGACGTCGACGTGCCGTGGTCGGACGACGAGGAGTGATCTGATTCGTTCCGCCCGAGGGCGCCGCGTGTGGGTGAACCGCCTGCGCGCGGCGCCCTCAGCGCATCATCCGCCGGCGGAACAGCACCGCCGACACGCAGAACGGCACCACCACATACGCGGCCAGCACGGCCACATGCAATGCGGCATCGTCGAGCGGACGGGCGAGCATCGCCGACCGGATCAGATCCACGGCATGCGCGAGCGGCAGCAGTTGCGCCGCCAGTTGCGCGGCGGGCGGCAACTGCGAGAGCGGGAAGAACACGCCCGACAGCAGCAGCATCGGCGTCAACACCAGCGTCTGATAAAACATGAAGAAATCGTACGACGGCGCGAGCGCTGTCACGATCATCGCGGTGCTGGCGAACGCGAGACCCGCGAGCACGATGACGGGCAGCGCGAACAGCATCGACGGAAAGCTCGCGTAACCGAGCGCGCCCGCCACCAGCATGATCGCGACGCCGGACAGCACGGCTTTGCTGCCGGCCCAGACGATCTCGCCGAGCACGATGTCGCCGAGCGTGAGCGGTGTGTGCATGATCGCCTCCCACGTGCGCTGCACGTGCATCCGCGAAAAGCCCGAATACATCGACTCGAAGCTCGCCGACATCATCACGCTCGACGGGACCGTGCCCGCCGCGAGAAACGCGATGTACGACACGCCGTCGACATGCCCGACCATCAGCCCGAGCCCGAAGCCGAGCCCGAACAGGTAGATCATCGGATCGGCGAGGTTGCCGAACATCGACGCGAGCGCGAGCTTGCGCCACACCAGATAGTTGCGCCGCCACACGGCGATCCAGTTGACGGCGTTCGCCGGCAGCGCGGGGAAGCGCTCGCGCATCGGCTCGGTATGTCCGGGGGTGTCGTAGGTGCGTGCGTCCATTGTCGTGGTGTCGCCTGGTTGTGCGTTACGTTGCGATCGTGGCGTGAGCGTCAGTCTTGCATCTCGCGGCCGGTGAGACGCAAAAACACGTCTTCGAGATTCGCCGGCCGGTGCAGGTAACGCAGCCCCGCGCGCTGCTTCAGCCGCGCGTGAACCGGCTGCGGATCGTCGACATAGCAGAAGAGCGTCTCGCCGCTGATTTCCGTGCGCACCGAGAACGGCGCCAGTTCGTCGCGCAGCGCGATGGGATCGGGGCCATACACCTCGATCACGTCGCAGCCTATTTCGGAAGCAATCAGTTCATTCGGCGCACCTTCCGCAATCTTGCGTCCTTCTTCGATCACGCATAGCCGGTGACACAGACGCTCCGCTTCTTCCATGAAGTGCGTCGTAAGCAGAATCGTCTTGCCGCGTCCGAGCAGCGAGCGCAGCCGTTCCCAGATCAGATGACGCGCTTGCGGATCGAGGCCCGTGGTCGGCTCGTCCATGATGAGCACGTCGGGATCATTGATGAGCGCGCGAGCGAGCGTGAGACGCCGCTTCATGCCGCCCGAAAGTTCGCCGACGCGCGCATCCGCCTTGCTCTCCAGCCGCGCGAATTCGAGCAGCGACGGCACCATCTGGCGGCACTTCGCGGCGGACAGACCGAAGTAACGGCCGAAGACGAGCAGGTTTTCGCGGACTGTGAAGTCGGGATCGAGATTGTCGAATTGCGGCACGACGCCGACGCGTGCGCGCGCGAAACGCGAGCGGCCTGGAATCGGTTCGCCACATAGCCGGATCGTGCCGGCGTCGGGCGCGGCGATGCCGAGCAGCATGCGCAGCGTCGTCGTCTTGCCTGCGCCATTGGGACCCAGCAGTCCGAAACATTCGCCGGCGCGTACGTGAAACGACAAGCCGTCGACGACGGCTTTGCCGCCATAACGCTTCTCGACGCGATGAAACTCGATTGCAGCTTCAGACATACGAAGACGGATGCTCCATGAATGTGCGCGACGGCCGCACGATGTGGTGCAAGGCGCAAGCCGGCTGCCTATTTTAGGGCATCGGGCTCGACGCGTTTGGCGCGTGGATGCGCATCGCTTGCGGATCGTGCGCGATCTTGCGGTGCGTCATGCCCGACTGCGTGCTGCCGCGCACTTAGCGTTTTCCATCCCTTGCATGTCGAATTGCGGCGCACCATGATGCAAGAGAGACCGCGATGGTCGCGGAAGGGGGGAAGCGAAATGGCGAGCTACAAGAAGATTCTGCTGTGCTACGACGGCTCGCGTGAAGGCCGCAAGGCGCTGCGTTGCGGCGCGGATCTGGCGCTCGATCTGAACGCGGAAACGCACTTGCTGTCGGTCGTCGACATGCGTTCGAGCATTGCGCAAAGCGCAGGCCTGCTGACGGATGTCGCATGCGGCAGCTTCGAGAAGACGGCACGCGAGATATTGCAGGAAGGTGTCGACTGGCTCACACAGCGCGGCGTGCGGGCGACGGGGCATTTCGCGTTCGGTCATCCCATCGACGAAATCGCATCGCTCGCCGACGAGTTGCATGTCGACCTCGTCGTCGTCGGGCATCGCTGCCGTACGGGGCTGTCGCGCTGGTGGATGGGCGCGGGCAACACGCCGCTGCTCGATCGCGTGTCGTGCAGCATTCTTGTCGCGTGCTCGTCGCCTGCCGAAGAGGCGCAAGCGGCAGCCTGAAGCGCCGCTCGTGATTCGGTTGAATGGATGCGCGTCAGCCGTTCAGATCGACGGCTGACAGCTTCCAGTTGAAGAGTCCCTGGCGACGTAAGATCGCGGAATAGCGCGTATCGCCGACGCCATGCCGATACGTGACGACGAACTCGTTGATACCGCGATAGCCTGCGCTGGTTTCCGGCGGCTGAGGCGGGGGCGCGCCGTTGGCTGCATTGTTGGCCGCGCTATTTGCTGTGTTCGAACCCGGCGCGGGATGCTGCGCTGAATTGTCGGGCGGCGCGGCGGACGGCGCACCATGTGGCGGGGGCGGGCGCTCGCCCGGCTCGCCGCGCGGCGGCATGCCGTTGAGCAATGCCGCGACGCCATCGGGTGTCGCATACGCATCGACGAGTGGACCGATCAACGCCACGCCGATCATCGCGCCGATTGCGGCAAGCGGATTGCCGTTGTGCCGCACATCGAGCCGGCGCGTCAGCAGTCCCGTCACCTGCAGCTTCAGGCTTTCACGCAGCGCCGGATAATCGACATACTCGTTGACCGTTTCGACATCGCGCGCATCGGCGGCACGTTTGAGCCGATCGAGCGCGATATACGGCGACGCGTACGCGAAGCCCAACGCGACGACGATGACGATCACGATCAGCGTGATCAGCAGCGGCCGGCTTACCCGGCCGTTCATGCGTACCAGACCTGCCATTGTGCGGGACTCTCCGTTTTCAGTGTCGATCTGATGTGGACCCGATCGACGTCAAAACGATCCCGCAAAGTTGAACGTTCGACCGCGTGTTCTGCGGCTTTAACCTTCTACACGCAGCGCATGCATCGCGATTGAGAGTTCGCAATGGTCACACACCAGCTAGCGACTACGCGACGACGACAACGTCACTTGCGCGCATCAAGCCGCTTGCCTCGCCAGACGATCGTCTTCCTCGGCAATCGCGCTATCGATCATCTGGCACACGGCTTCCATCGTGCCCACCATGATCGTGCGCGACGGACCGTGATAGACCCGCACCGGCGCGCGCCGCGCGGGCTCCGCATTGAGCGCGGAGTTCAGCGACACGCGTGCGAACGCCGGTTGCGCGGACGGCAGCGGCTGAGTTTCTTCATCGAACAGCGATGCCGTGCGGCCCTTGATGCTGGATGCGGCATTCGACGCCAACGCGGCGAGCGGCGCGCAAGGGACGAGGCTGCGCAGATGACGCAGACGGCCGAACTGGCGAAAAGGCAGCAAGCGGGCAAGACGGTCCATGAGTCTCTCCAGACAGTGTTCAGATAATTAGAATTCCGTCGGCCGGATCAGCCCGACCGCGATGCCTTCCAGCGCAAATTCCGCGCTACCGGCCTGAACAAAAATATTTTCGTAATCGGGGTTCTCGGCGATCAATTCGATGCCGTTCGGACGGCGCTTGAGGCGCTTCACGGTCACGTCGTCGCCCAGCCGCGCGACGATGATCTGGCCGTCTTTCGCTTCGCTCTTTTTCTGCACCGCGAGCAGGTCGCCGTCGAAGATGCCTGCGTCGCGCATCGACAGGCCGCGCACTTTCAGCAGGTAATCGGGCTTGCTCGAAAAGAGCGCCGGGTCGCAGGTGAAGGTCTGCGAAATATGTTCTTGCGCGAGGATCGGGCTACCCGCCGCGACACGGCCGATTAGCGGCAGCGACAACTGCATGATGCTCGCGTGCGGCAGCGTGAATTGATGCGGCGAGTCGTCCGAGCCCGCGATGAGCCGGATGCCGCGCGACGCGCCTGCCGCCAGTTCGATCACGCCTTTGCGCGCCAATGCCCTCAGATGTTCTTCCGCCGAGTTGGCAGAGCTGAAGCCGAGTTCTGCCGCGATTTCGGCGCGGGTGGGCGGAAAGCCCGTGCGCTCGATGGCGCGGCGGATCAGATCGAAAACCTGCTGCTGTCGTGCGGTGAGTTTGGTCATAGCGCCACTGTATGGATAGACAGGTGACTGTATTTTTATACAGTATTCGGCGCATTTCAAGCTTTACTTTAAGTTCGTCGCGGCGGATGACGTGTGAACGCCGAAAACCGGAGTTGTGGCAACGCACCTCGCGTCGCGGCGAACGGCGAGCAGTTCTTTACCACGTTTGCATATTAAAAAATGAAGAAACATTATTTTTAATGATGAAAGCCCTTCGATAGACTGGCTTCCACTGATGCAACAGCATCGCAGAAGCCGCGCCAAAGCCGCTTCCAGCTTGCGAAGCGGCGAATTTCGGCAGACAGCGGAAGCGCCGGACGAGCGAAATCAAACCAACAAGACGGAGAAGGTCGATGGACAATCGGAATACGGGGTTCGCGAATGCGGTGACGACGGTGCAGGTGCTGCGCGCGACGCTGCACGTGGAGAAAGGCGGCGGCGCGAAGCGGTTCATCGCGGCGCTCGCGCTGGGTGTGGCGTCGGCTGTCGGCATGATCTCGCAGGCGCAGGCTGACACGACGCTGCTGAACGTGTCGTACGACCCGTCCCGCGAGCTGTATCAGGACGTCAATCAGGCGTTCGGCAAGGAATGGAAAGCGAAGACGGGCGAATCGGTCACGTTCAAGCAGTCGCACGGCGGCTCGGGCGCGCAGGCGCGCTCGGTGCTCGACGGCCTGCAGGCTGACGTCGTCACGCTGGCGCTCGCCTACGACATCGACGCGCTCGCCGCCAAGGGCATCGTCGACAAAAACTGGCAGAAGCGTCTGCCCGACAACGCGTCGCCGTACACGTCGACGATCGTGTTTCTCGTGCGCAAGGGCAACCCGAAGCACATCAAGGACTGGGACGATCTCGTGAAGCCGGGCGTGTCGATTGTGACGCCGAATCCGAAGACTTCGGGCGGCGCGCGCTGGAACTATCTGGCCGCGTGGGCGTATGCGGCGCATCAGCCGGGCGGCAACGACCAGAAGGCGAAGGACTTTGTGTCGAAGCTGTACAGGAATGCCGGCGTGCTCGATTCCGGCGCGCGCGGCGCGACGACGAGCTTCGTGCAGCGTGGCATCGGCGATGTGCTGATCGCCTGGGAAAACGAAGCGTTCCTGTCGGTCAAGGAATTCGGCACGGACAAGTTCGAGATCGTCGTGCCGTCGGCGAGCATTCTGGCTGAGCCGCCCGTGGCCGTGGTCGACAAGGTGGTCGACAGGCACGGCACGCGCAAGCTCGCGGAAGCGTATCTGAACTTCCTGTATAGCGACGAAGGCCAGGAGATCGCAGCGAAGAATTTCTACCGTCCGCGCTCGAACAAGGTGCCCGCCGCGCTGACCGCGAAGTTTCCGAAGCTGAAGCTGTACACGGTGGACGACTCGTTTGGCGGCTGGGCGAATGCGCAGAAGACGCACTTTGCCGACGGCGGCGTGTTCGATTCGATTTACCAGCCGCAATGACGTAGCGCGCATTCACGTCGCGTAGCGATGTTGGAACGGGGCGTGCCCGCGAGGCGCGCTTTCGACCGCGTTTCGGCCGCTTTTCGGCATCACGCGGGCAATGAGCAACGAGATGCACGGGCTATCCACCCGCCGCGACGCACAACCCTGAAGGGCATGGAGCATGACGACGTTTAACTTGCGCAAGCCGGGCGCGATTCCTGGCTTTGGCGTGACGCTCGGTATCACGGTGGCGTATCTGAGCCTCGTGGTACTGATTCCACTGGCGGCTACTTTCCTCAAGACAGCGACGCTCGACTGGAGCCATTTCGTGCGCGCCGTCACGTCGCCGCGCGTGCTCGCGTCGTACCGGCTGACGTTTTTCGCGGCGCTCGGCGGCGCGCTGATCAACGCGCTGTTCGGCTTTCTCGTCGCGTGGGTGCTGGTGCGCTACCCGTTTCCGTTGAAGCGGATCGTCGATGCCGTCGTCGATCTACCTTTCGCGCTGCCGACCTCCGTCGCCGGCATTTCGCTCGCGGCGATCTATTCGGGCAACGGCTGGATCGGCCAGTTTCTCGAGCCGCTCGGCATCAAGATCGCGTTCACGCCTGCCGGCGTGCTCGTTGCGCTGACGTTCATCGGCTTGCCGTTCGTCGTGCGCACCGTGCAACCCGTGCTCGAAGAGTTCGAGCGCGAGCAGGAAGAGGCGGCCGCGTGCCTGGGCGCATCGCGCTGGCTGACGTTCCGGCGCGTCGTGTTGCCCGCCGTGTTTCCCGCGATGCTGACGGGCTTCGCACTGGCGTTCGCGCGCGCGCTCGGCGAATACGGCTCGGTGATCTTCATCGCGGGCAACGTGCCGATGAAATCGGAGATCACGTCGCTGCTGATCATCACGAAGCTCGAACAATATGACTACGCAGGCGCGACGGCGCTCGCCGTCGTGATGCTGGTGGTGTCGTTCGTGATGCTGCTGCTGATCAACACGCTGCAATGGTATCTGCAGCGGCGCACGAGCCGCGCGCGCACGGCGCCTTCCGTGCCGGGCGCTGCGACGCATGCCGCCGCGCTGACGGGAGGTGCGCAATGAGCCGGAATTCCGCGGTGATTTCGCGCGCGGCCGTGGGCAACGCGAATGCCGCGCGCCGTCCCGATCCGGTGACGGAGCCGCGCGCCGTGCGATGGCTGCTGACGGGCATCGCGCTGCTGTTTCTCGCGCTCTTTCTCGTGCTGCCGCTCGTCGCCGTGTTCTATCAGGCGCTCGCCAAAGGCGTCGCGTTCTATTTCGAATCGCTCGCCGATCCCGATGCCGTGTCCGCGATCAGGCTCACGCTGCTGACGGCCGCGATCGCCGTGCCGCTCAATCTCGCGTTCGGTCTCGCGGCGTCGTGGTGCATCGCGAAGTTCGAGTTTCGCGGCAAGACGCTGCTGACCACGCTGATCGATTTGCCGTTCTCGGTGTCGCCCGTGATCTCCGGCCTGATCTACGTGCTGATGTTCGGCGCGCAAGGCTGGTTCGGCCCGTGGCTTGCGAATCACGACGTGCAGATCATCTTCGCCGTGCCGGGCATCGTGCTCGCGACGATCTTCGTCACGTTTCCGTTCGTCGCGCGCGAGCTGATTCCGTTGATGCAGGCGCAAGGCAACGACGAGGAAGAGGCGGCGCATGTGCTCGGCGCGTCGGGCTGGCAGATGTTCCGGCGCGTCACGCTGCCGAACGTCAAATGGGGCCTGCTGTATGGCGTGATCCTGTGCAACGCGCGGGCGATGGGCGAGTTCGGCGCGGTGTCGGTGGTGTCCGGGCACATTCGCGGACAGACGGACACGATGCCGCTGCACGTCGAGATTCTCTACAACGAATACAACTTTTCGGCGGCGTTTGCCGTGGCGTCGCTGCTCGCATTGCTCGCGCTCGTGACGCTCGGACTCAAGCTGCTCGCCGGGCGTCATCTGTCGGCGGAACTGTCGAGCGCGCGCGACGCGCCCGCGCAGGCCGGTCCCGTTCAGTCCTCCAGCGCGGCGGCGCCGCACGCGCGGGCGGCACATTCGGTTCAGTAAGGAGAGTGGTCGAAGATGGGCATCACCGTACGCAATCTGCAAAAACGCTTTGGCGACTTCACCGCGCTCGACAACGTCTCGCTCGATTTTCCGCCGGGCGAACTCGTCGCGCTGCTGGGACCCTCGGGCTGCGGCAAGACCACGCTGCTGCGCGTGATCGCGGGCCTCGAATACGCGGATGCGGGCGAGGTCATGCTGCAAGGCCAGGACGTCGCGGAAGTGGGCGCGCGCGAGCGCAACGTCGGTTTTGTGTTCCAGCACTACGCGCTGTTCCGTCATATGACGGTGTTCGAGAACGTCGCATTCGGCTTGCGCGTGAAGCAGCGCAAGGAGCGTCCTTCGGAAGCCGCGATTCGCGAGAAGGTGCACGAGCTGCTGAAGCTCGTGCAGCTCGACTGGCTCGCGCAACGCTATCCGTCGGAGCTGTCGGGCGGGCAACGGCAGCGGATTGCACTGGCGCGCGCGCTGGCCGTCGAGCCGAAAGTGCTGTTGCTCGACGAACCGTTCGGCGCGCTCGATGCAAAGGTGCGCAAGGAACTGCGCAGTTGGCTGCGACGTCTGCACGACGATCTGCATATCTCGACGATCTTCGTCACGCATGACCAGGAGGAAGCGCTCGAAGTCGCGGACTGCATCGTCGTGCTGAATCACGGACACGTCGAGCAGGTCGGCAGCCCGCAAGACGTGTACGATCATCCGCAGACGTCGTTCGTCTACGAGTTTCTCGGCGCGGCGAACCGGCTGCATGGCAGCGTCGACGGCAAGGGCTTCGTCGTCGATGGCGCCGCGCAGCCGATTGCGATCGACGCGCATTTTCAGGGGCCGGCCTTCGCGTATGTGCGTCCGCACGATCTCGCGCTGTATCCGCAGTCGGCGGGGCATCGCGAGGGCATCGTCGTCGGCGTGCGGCGCGTGGTGACGCTGGGCGGCTCGGTGCGCGTCGAGCTCGAAGCGCGCGAAGGCCATGTGCTCGAAGCGGAACTCGATCGCGAAGCATGGCGCGGCCTGCAACTGGCCGTCGGCGATGGCGCGACGGCCGTGCCGCGCGCGTTGCGCGTGTTTCCCGCGCAGTGATTTGCGCATTTGTTTCCCATGATGCAGCTAACAACACATTGACTCTGGCCGAACCGGACACTTCAACATGAATTTCCAGCAATTGCGTTTCGTGCGCGAAGCCGTGCGGCAGAACATGAACCTGACGGAAGTGGCGAATGTGCTGTACACGTCGCAGTCGGGCGTATCGAAGCAGATCAAGGACCTCGAAGACGAACTGGGCGTCGACATCTTCATCCGGCGCGGCAAGCGCCTGACGGGCCTCACGGAACCCGGCAAGGCCGTGCATCAGCTGATCGAGCGGATGCTGCTCGATGCGGAGAACCTGCGCCGCGTCGCGCGTCAATACGCGGACCAGGACAATGGCCATCTCGTCGTCGCGACGACGCACACGCAGGCCCGCTACGCGCTGCCGAAAGTGGTGCGCCAGTTCACCGAGGTCTATCCGAAGGTGCACCTCGCGCTGCGCCAGGGCAGTCCGCAGCAGATCGCGCAGATGATCATCAACGGCGAAGCGGACATCGGCATTTCGACGGAAGCGCTCGACCGTTATCCCGACATCCTGACGTTCCCGTGCTATTCGTGGCATCACGTCGTGGTCGTGCCGAAGGATCACCCGCTCGTGGGCCGCGAGAACCTGACACTCGAAGAGATCGCGGAGTACCCCATCGTCACGTATGACCAGGACTTCACGGGCCGCTCGCATATCGACCAGGCGTTCGCGAAGGCGGGCGCGCTGCCCGACGTCGTGCTGACGGCCATCGACGCCGACGTGATCAAGACCTACGTCGAGCTCGGCATGGGCATCGGCATCGTCGCGGCGATGGCGTTCGATCCGAAGCGCGACATCGAGCTCGTCGCGCTCGACACGCAGCATCTGTTCGAGGCGAGCACGACGCGTGTCGGCTTGCGCAAGGGCGCTTTCCTGCGCGGCTACGCGTATCGTCTGATCGAGATGTTTGCGCCGCAACTGCACGAAGCGGACATCGCGAGCCAGCTGCGCGAAGCGGCATAGGCGTTGCAGGCGTCGCGAGCCTCACACGAACGCTCGCGTTTTCATCGATGGCGGCAGCGGGCGCATCGCTTACAATCGCCGCCATGAATACTTCCACGACTACCTCTACATCGTCCGCGCTGCCGCGCATCGCCGTGCTCGCCACGGGCGGCACGATCGCGGGCGCGGCGCCCGATGCGACCAATACGTCGGGCTATCAGGCGGGCGTCGTCGGCGTCGGGCAACTGCTTGCGGCCGTGCCGTCGCTGGCGACGGTGGCGAACGTGCAGGCCGAGCAGGTCGCGAGCGTCGACAGCAAGGACATGGCGCTCGCGCTGTGGACGAAGCTCGCGCAGCGCGTCGACGAACTGCTGGCCTCCTCCGGGATCGACGGCGTCGTCATCACGCACGGCACCGACACGCTCGAAGAAACCGCGTATCTGCTGCACCTCACCGTGAAGAGCGACAAGCCCGTCGTGGTGACGGCGGCGATGCGGCCGTCGTCGGCGTTGTCGGCCGATGGTCCGCTGAATCTGCTCAATGCGGTGACGGTCGCGGGCAGCGCGCATGCCAAAGGGCAGGGCGTGCTCGTTGCGTTCAACAACCGCATCCATAGCGCGCGCGATGTCGTGAAGACCAGCACCTATGCCGTCGATGCCTTTCACTCGCCGGAAATCGGCGCGCTCGGCTGGGTGCAGGACGGACGCGTCGAGTTTCAGCGTGCCGTCGTGCGGCCGCATACGACGGCGACGCCCTTCGCGATCGCATCGACCGGCGCGCAATGGCCCGTCGTCGAAGTGGTGACGAGCTATGCGGGCGCGTCGCGCATCGCCGTCGATGCGCTCGTGGCCGCGGGCGTGAAGGGCATCGTCGTGGCGGGCACGGGCAACGGCTCGATCCACGCGACCGTGCAGACGGCGCTCGCCGAGGCCGCGGCAAAGGGCGTGGCGATCGTGCGCTCGTCGCGCGTCGGCTCGGGGCACGTGATGCGCAACGGCGCCGCGTCCGACGATACGCTCGGTTTCGTGACGGCGGGCGCGCTCAATCCGTACAAGGCGCGCGTGCTGCTGATGCTCGCGCTGGCGGCGGGACACGCGACGCCCGTTGCATTGCAGCAGGTGTTCGACACTTACTGAACTCCATTTCCCGCAGGGGCATCGCAGGGAGTCGCTCGCCTTTGTGAGGTAAGTAACGGTCCCCGGAATCGGGAGCGGCTACGCTCATGCCATTGATCCGAGACACGTCCGGTCTTGTCCGCAATGAGCGCATCGAAGCTTCAGTCATGGGGGCGTTATCCGTACGCACCCCAACGCAGCAGCTCGCCCCTATGGCGAGATGCCGTACAGTCGGTGCTTGCCCGCGCCCGGGCGGAAAACGTCACCACGTTGCCGTATGGCAATGGGCGCAGTTACGGAGACAGTTGCCTCGGCGCGACCGACCATGTGCTGCATCTTCGCGGCCTCGACCGTTTCATCAGCGCCGACTGGGAGCGCGGCGTGCTGCGCGCGGAGGCGGGCGTCACACTTGGGGAAGTGCTGGACGTCGCGGTGCCGCGCGGCTGGATGCTGCCCGTCACGCCGGGCACGCAGTTTGCCACGCTTGCGGGCGCGATGGCGAACGACGTGCACGGCAAGAACCATCACGTTCGTGGCACGTTCGGCCGTCACGTCAGATGCTTTTCGCTACTGCGCTCCGACGGCACGGCGACCGAGTGCGCGCCCGACAGGAACACGGCGCTCTTTCGCGCAACGATTGGCGGACTCGGCCTGACGGGCGTGATCGAATGGGTCGAGATCCAGTTGATGCGCGTGCGTTCGAGCCGTCTGTCCGTCGTCAGCGCGCGCTTCGAGAATCTCGACGAGTTCTTTCGGCTCTCTTCTGAACTCGATGCCCGTCACGAGTATTGCGTCGCCTGGGTGGATTGCCTGAGCACGGGCGCGTCGCTCGGACGAGGCATCTACATGTCGGGCGATCACGCTCACGACGGCGATCTGTCGCTGACAAGAAAGCGAACGCGAAACGTGCCGTTCGTCCTGCCGTGGTCGCCCGTCAATCAGTACACGCTCAAGGCCTTCAACACGCTTTATTTCAAAAGGCACAGGCAAGAGATCCGGTACAGCGAAACCGACTTGCAGACTTTCTTCTATCCGCTCGACGCCGTTCACAACTGGAATCGTCTTTACGGGCGGCGCGGTTTTCAGCAGCACCAGTGCGTGATTCCCGATGCCGTCGCGCGCGATGCAATGAAGGAGATACTGCGGACGATTTCGCAAAGCGGCTCGGGTTCGTTCCTCGCCGTGCTCAAGCGGTGCGGCACGCTCGAATCGCCGGGTCTGCTGTCGTTTCCGCTGCCCGGCGTTTCGCTTGCGCTCGACTTCCCTCAGCGCGAATCGAAGAACGCCGCGCTTTTTGCGCGGCTCGATGCCGTCGTGCGCGAAGCGGGCGGGCGCCAGTACCCCGCGAAAGACGCGCATATGAGCGGCGCTGATTTTCGCGCGGCTTATCCACGGTGGGAAGAACTCGAAAGGTATCGCGACCCTGCGTTGATGTCGCGTTTCTGGAGGCGGACGACACGATCATGAAGAACATTCTCGTGGTAGGCGGATCATCGGCAATCGCGATTGCGTGCGCGCGTTGCTGGCTGCAGAAGGACTCGGGGGACGGTGTCGGCTTCTTCATCACGGGCCGCAACGCAGCCCGGCTCGAAGCGGTCGCGCGCGATCTCTTCGCTCGCGGCGCGCGAAAGGTCGAAACCTGTGTGCTCGACGTGAACGATCATGGTCAGCATCGCGCGATGCTCGAAGCGTGCAGCACGGCGTTGGGGCGCATCGACATCGCGTTGTTCGCGCATGGTTCGCTGCCCGATCAGGCGCTCTGCGAGCGCGATGCCGACGCGGCCGTGCGCGAGATCGACACGAACGCGGTGTCGACGATCGCACTGCTCACGCGCGTCGCCGATATGTTCGATACGCAGCGGCACGGGATGATTGCCGTGATCTCGTCGGTGGCGGGCGACAGGGGCCGGCCTTCGAACTATGTGTATGGGGCGGCCAAGGCAGCCGTGACGACGTTTTGCGAAGGCTTGCGCGCGCGCCTCTTCAAGCGCGGCGTGGGACTTCTGATCGTGAAGCCCGGCTTCGTCGATACGCCGATGACGGCCGGCCTGTCGCTGCCGGGCGCGCTGGTCGCCACGCCCGACAGGGTGGCCGGCGACATCGTGCGTGCAATCGAAAGTCGCAAGGACACGCTTTATACGCCGTGGTTCTGGAGTGCCATCATGCTGGTGATCCGGGCGCTGCCGCAATTCGTCTTCAAGCGGGCATCGTTGTGAGCGACGGCGCACTGGAAGCACCGCCGGGCGGAGCGCGGCTTGTCGCGTGGTATGCCGCCTTTGCCGCAATTTCGATCGTCGCCAACCTGGGCAGCCAGAAGATCGCGCTGTGTCTCTATCGTGGACCGTACACGGTTGCGCTGTCCGTGTGCGTGGGGACGGCAGTCGGGCTCGTCGTCAAATACGTGCTCGACAAGTCACACATCTTTCGTCACGAAGACCGCAGCCTTGGACACGGCATTCGCACGTTCGTGCTGTACGTCGTCATGGGGATCGGCACGACATTCGTATTCTGGATCTTCGAGTTCGGTGCGGACGCAATCTTCCATACGGAAGCGGCGCGCTTCATGGGCGGCGCGATCGGACTCACGGCCGGCTACTTCACGAAATATCAGCTCGACAAGCGATTCGTGTTCGCATGACGGGGTGCGTTGGCGCACAGAACGCGTAGACCGCGTTCGCTAGCATCCGCTGTGATCGTCGCGTACCGCGCGCAGGCGCGACGCGGCGGTATCCATGACTTTGCGGAGAGTGCTATGGCGAACGCGGCGGTTCCATTGTGCGTCGATCTGGACGGCACGCTGACGCGCACCGATGTTCTCCTCGAAGGTTTTCTGGTTCTGCTCAAGCAACGTCCGTGGGCGATTTTTCTGTGCATCGCCTGGATGCTGCGCGGCAAGGCCTATCTGAAGGAACAGATCGCGCAGCGCGTGACCATCGACGTCGGCCTGCTGCCGTACAACACCCAACTGGTGGACTATCTTCGCGACGAGCGTTCGTCGGGCCGTCCGCTTTACCTGTGCACGGCATCCAATCAGCGTTTCGCCGATCAGGTCGCGAGTCACTTCGGCATGTTCGAAGGGGTATTCGCGAGCAACGGCGAGCGCAATCTGCTGGGCCGCACGAAGGCCAAGGAACTGGTCGACCGCTTCGGCGATGGCGGCTTCGACTATTGTGGCGACGCGCTGGCCGACGTGCCCGTCTGGCGTCAGGCGCGCAGGGCGATTGTGGTCGGTGATCGCCACATTGCGGCGGCGGCGCGAAAGGTCAACGACGCGATCATCTTCTTCGAAAACAGGCGCCGGTTTTTGCCGCTCGTGCTCAAGGAAATGCGCGTGCACCAGTGGGTCAAGAACCTGCTGATCTTCGTGCCGCTGCTGACTGCGCATCGCTTCACCGATGTCCATTCGATCGTCGCGTCGCTGATCGCGTTTGCGTCGTTCAGCCTGTGCGCGTCTTCCGTGTATCTCGTGAACGACATGCTCGATCTCGACGCGGACCGCAGACATGAACGCAAACGCAGCCGGCCCTTTGCGTCGGGCAACCTGTCGCTGTCGTTCGGCATTGTGCTCGCGAGCGTTCTGCTGGTGGGCTCCGCGGGGCTCGCGGCGTTTTTGCCGTTGCAGTTCGCCGCCGTCCTCGTCGCGTACTTCGCCACGACGGTCGCGTATTCGTTCAACCTCAAACGGATCGCACTCGTCGATGTGTTCACGCTTTCGTGCCTCTACACGGTACGCGTGGTGGCAGGCGGCGCGGCGACGGGCATCTTTCTCTCTTACTGGTTGAGCCTCTTTTGCGTGCCGATTTTCCTGAGCCTTGCGATGGTCAAGCGCTACGTCGAACTGGACAGTATCCGGCGCACAGGAAAAATGAAAGCGGCGGGCCGCGGTTACATCACGCAGGACATGTCGATCCTGCGCTCATTCGGCACCGCTTCGGCTTACCTCGCGGTGCTCGTGCTGGCGCTGTATCTGAACTCGCCGGAACTCAAGCTGCTGTACCGTCATCCGAAGGCGCTGTGGGTGATGTTCGCATTGACGCTCTTCTGGGTAAGCCGGATCTGGATGATCGCGTTTCGCGGCCAGATGCACGACGACCCCATCGTCTTCGCTTTCAAGGACAAGGTCAGTTGCGCCGTGATCGGACTTTGCGCAACGACGATGCTGCTGGCCATCTAGCTCTTCCCCTCTCTCGCGGGGCGAGGCGCCTGTCACGTCCCGTTTTCGCGGCGCGTCGAAGCACTGCCTTCACCGATTTCTCATTTTTTCCATTTTGCAAAGGCCGGTTTGCGCCCGTCTTTGCATGCCGCCTTTGCTTGCATCGAGCCGATGGACATTTGTTCGTCGTTTGCTGCGACATCGCCTATAACAGTCAATAGCCAGACGATTGAGGCACGCAGACCTTCATCACCTGAAGCGCCCGAAACGTTCATGTCTTTCCAGTAGTTGCAATTCCAACAAACGACATCACGAACAGTGGGGACATCACGATGAACGCAATTCCGAGGCTTCTGCCGCTCGTCGTCAGCGCGGCGCTCGCGGTTCTGCCCGCTGCGCATGCGGCTCAGGACAACCTCCAGGCGTTGTCGAACTTCAAGACGACGGGCAATACCAGGCCGGCCGAAGTCGTGCCGCAGACAGGCGCGCGCGCCGATGCGCTGCGCGAGAACCTGAAGGCGATCAAGCTGCCGCCCGGCTTCAGGATCGAGCTGTATGCCGTCGTGCCCGAGGCGCGTGCGATGGCGATCGAGCCGTCGACGGGCGTGGTCTTTGTCGGCACATACAAGGATCATGTGTGGCAGGTGACGGACCGGACGAAGCGGCGGGTCGCCGACGATGTCGTGCAGTTCGCGAGTTCCATCAACTTCAAGGTGCCCAACGGCGTGTGCTTCTCGGCAGACGGCGTGCTGTACATCGTCGAGCAGAACCGCGTGCTGGCGTTTCCCGCCGCGCAGTTCTTCGGCGAACGCGGGCCCGACGTCGCGGCCGCCGTCGTCGTGCCGCAAGGCAAGCTGATTCCGACGCAGTTCGAAAGCTTCAACCACGGCGCGCGCTACTGCCGGGTCGGGCCGGACAAGAAGCTGTATATCGCGCTCGGCCAGCCCTGGAACGTGCCGCCGAAGGACAAGCTCGCCGAGCTCGACAGGAACGGTCTCGCAGGCATCATCCGCATGGACCAGAACGGCAAGAACCGCGAGGTCTATGCGCACGGCGTGCGCAATTCGGTGGGCCTCGATTTCAGCCCTAAAGACAAGACGCTCTGGTTCACCGACAACCAGGTGGACGGCATGGGCGACGACATCCCGCCCGGCGAACTCAACCACGCGACGAAGGCAGGCGAGAACTTCGGCTTTCCGTGGTACGGCGGCGGCAAGGTGCGCACGGAAGAGTACAGGAAGGACACGCCGCCCGCCGGCGTCGTGTTCCCCGTGGTCGAATACGCGGCGCACGCGGCCGACCTCGGCATGACGTTCTACACGGGCAAGATGTTCCCGGCGAAGTACCAGGGCGGCATTTTCGACGCCGAGCACGGCTCATGGAACCGGACGAAGCCGATCGGCGCGCGCATCATGTTCACGTCTGTCAAGGATGATGGCACCGTCGGCGAGACGGAGGTGTTTGCGGAAGGCTGGCTCACGCCGAACGGCGAGTACATGGGACGTCCCGTCGACGTGCAGCAGTTGCAGGACGGATCGCTGCTCGTCTCCGACGACTACGCGGGCGCGATCTATCGGATCTCGTACGCGAAATGAAGGCCTCGCCGTGCGGAACGAGGGCGATCTGATCGAAGCGCTGCGGGAGTTCAAAACGGGCGCGTGGCAGAACGGCATGATGTCGATGGTCGCCGATATCGCGTAGCCGGGCGCGTTCTGTCACAGCGTTAGCCTTTGACCATCATGTAGTGCGACAGCCAATCCGACAACAATCGGCTGGATAAGCGGTTCGACAATCCGACAGCAGGACACCCGACGATGACGTCTGACCGACCAAGGCTTCCCCGGCATCGCCGGGTGCCGCTGCGGACCCCACTTGCCGCCCTCAGCCCAGAGCGGCATGATTTGCCCAATCCGATGCGTGCCGCGCGCCGGACCGGGCGCCCCACCTGTGCGCTGCCGTGAATATCGACACGGCAGCTTGCGTTGCCTGCTTCTACCCGGTAAAGGAGGCCCTGACTCAGGCCGCTTTCTGATCGGCAGCGGGCGCCTGCGCGACTTCGAAGTTCGCCATGATTTCGAGCGCGCGGACCATCGCCGAGTGATCCCATGCCTTGCCGCCGTTCGCCGCGCATACGCTGAAGAGTTGCTGCGCGCTCGCCGTGTGCGGCAACGCGATGCCCAGCTTGCGCGCGCCGTCAAGCGCGAGGTTCAGGTCCTTCTGGTGCAGCTCGATACGGAAGCCTGGATTGAATGTGCGCTTCGTCATGCGCTCGCCGTGCACTTCGAGAATGCGCGACGATGCGAAGCCGCCCATCAGCGCCTTGCGCACGCGCTCAGGATCGGCGCCCGAACGCGCTGCGAAGAGCAGGGCTTCCGCGACGGCTTCGATGTTCAGCGCGACGATGATCTGGTTCGCGACCTTGCAGGTCTGGCCCGCGCCGTTGTCGCCGATCAGCGAGACGTTCTTGCCCATCAGGTCGAAGAGCGGCTTGGCGAGATCGAAAGCCTTTTGCGGACCGCCGACCATGATCGTCAGCGTCGCATCGCGCGCGCCGATTTCGCCGCCGGAAACGGGCGCATCCAGATAGTCGCAGCCCAGTTCGTTGATCTTCTTCGCGAACGCCTGCGTGTCGAGCGGGGAGATCGAGCTCATGTCGATCACGAGCTTGCCCTTCGTCAGACCCTTCGCGACGCCGTCATCGGCGAACAGCACGTTCGAGACATCGGGCGTGTCCGGCACCATGACCACGACGATATCGGCAGCCTGAGCAACAGCCGTCGAATCGGCGACGACCGTGGTCGTCTTGGCGAGATCTTCGGGCACCGGGTACGCGCCGTTGACGAACAGCGAATGGCCGCCCTTGATGAGGTTGCGCGCCATGTGCGAGCCCATGATGCCGAGGCCGATGAATCCGATCTTTGCCATTGAATAAGTCTCCAGAAATGAGGTTCGAAAAATGTGCCCGTGTGCTGACGTGGTCAGGCTGCGATTTCAGGCAGACGCATGCGCGCGCTTCACGCCCGCGATGCTTTGCAGCCAGCCGAGGCCTTCCGTGGTCGTCGTGCGCGGCTTGTACTCGCAGCCGACGTAGCCCTGATAGCCGAGCGAATCGAGCAGATCGAACAGGAACCGATAGTTGATTTCGCCCGTGCCCGGCTCGTTGCGGCCCGGGTTGTCGGCGAGCTGGATGTGGGCGATGCGCGCGAACTGTTTCTTGATCGTCGCGGCGAGTTCGCCTTCCATCCGTTGCATGTGATAGATGTCGTATTGCAGGAACAGATTGTCGGAGCCGACGGCGTCGATCACATCGAGCGTTTGCGCCGAGCGGTTCAGCGCGAAGCCCGGAATGTCGTACGAGTTGCACGGCTCGACGAGCAGCCTGATGCTTTCCTTCTTGAGTTCGGCAGCGGCGAAGCGCAGGTTGTCGACGATCGTCGCGCGCGCCTTGTCGGCGTCGACGCCCTTCGGAATGCCGACGAGGCAGTTCAGTTGCGGCACCTTCAGCGTCTTCGCGTATTCGAGCGCGCGGCTCACGCCTTCCTGGAACTCGCCGACGCGGTCCGGCAGCGAAGCGATGCCACGTTCGCCCGCTTCCCAGTTGCCCGCGGGCAGGTTGTGCAGCACGAGCTTCAGCTTGTTCTGCTCGAGACGCTCCGACAGTTCGTTGATCTGATAAGGATAGGGGAACAGAAACTCGACAGCGTCGAAGCCCGCATCCGCGGCCGCGGCAAAGCGGTCGAGGAACGGCACTTCGTTGAACAGCATCGTGAGATTGGCGGCAAATTTCGGCATGTTGCTTTTTCTCTCTGGTCGGTCAAATTGAACAACGTGAACTGCGTGGTAACGATGGACGCGCTTCTTTCGAAGCGCATCCATCCAGGTGAAGCGATGCAGCAGGTACGGCGATCAGTCGAGCAGGCTGACGGCGCTCGGCGCATCGGCGCGCGTCAGGGCGAGATCTTCGAACTCGTTGATCGCGTCGATCTCGGCGCCCATCGAGATGTTCGTCACGCGCTCGAGGATCACTTCGACGATCACGGGCACGTTGAACTCCGAGAGCATCGACTGCGCTTTTTCCAGCGCGGGCTTGATGTCTTCCGGCTTGAAGACGCGGATCGCCTTGCAACCGAGGCCCTCTGCCACGGCGACGTGATCGACGCCATAGCCTTCGATTTCCGGCGCGTTGATGTTGTCGAACGCGAGCTGCACGCAGTAGTCCATGTCGAACGCGCGCTGTGCCTGGCGGATCAGGCCCAGATACGAGTTGTTCACGACGACGTGCACGTACGGCAGCTTGAATTGCGCGCCCACGGCCAGCTCTTCGATCATGAACTGGAAGTCGTAGTCACCCGACAGCGCGACGATCGGGCGCTGCGGATCGGCAGCACGCACGCCGAGCGCAGCCGGAATCGTCCAGCCGAGCGGGCCCGCCTGGCCGCAGTTGATCCAGTTGCGCGCCTTGAACACGTGCAGGAACTGCGCAGCGGCGATCTGCGACAGGCCGATCGTGCTCACGTAGCAGGTGTCGCGGCCGAACACCTGGTTCATCTCTTCGTACACGCGCTGCGGCTTGATCGGCACGTTGTCGAAGTGCGTCTTGCGTTGCAGCGTGCGCTTGCGCGCCTGGCACTCCTCGACCCATGCGCCGCGGTCTTTCAGCTTGCCGGCGGCCTTCCATTCCTTCGCGACTTCGACGAACAGTTCGAGCGCGGCCTTCGCATCGGACACGATGCCGAGATCCGGGCCGAACACGCGGCCGATCTGCGTCGGTTCGATATCGACGTGCACGAACTTGCGGCCCTTCGTGTAGACGTCGATGCTGCCCGTGTGACGGTTCGCCCAGCGGTTGCCGATGCCGAGCACGAAGTCGGATGCGAGCATCGTTGCGTTGCCGTAGCGATGCGACGTCTGCAGGCCGACCATGCCGGCCATCAGCGGGTGATCGTCGGGAATCGCGCCCCACGACATCAGCGTCGGGATCACGGGCACCCCAACCGTTTCCGCGAACTGCACGAGCAGGTCTTCAGCGGCTGCGTTCAGCACGCCGCCGCCCGAGACGATCAACGGCTTTGCGGAATCGTTGAGCATCGCGAGCGCCGCTTCGATCTGCTTGCGCGTCGCCGCAGGCTTGTAGACGGGCAGCGGCTCATACGTGTCGATATCGAACTCGATTTCGGCGAGCTGCACGTCGATCGGGAGATCGACCAGCACCGGGCCCGGACGGCCCGAGCGCATCAGGTGAAAGGCCTGCTGGAACACGCGCGGCACGAGCGCCGGCTCGCGCACGGTGACGGCCCACTTCGTGACGGGCTTCGCGATCGATTCGATATCGACGGCCTGGAAGTCTTCCTTGTACAGACGCGCGCGCGGTGCCTGGCCCGTGATCGCGAGGATGGGAATCGAATCGGCGGACGCGGAATAGAGGCCCGTGATCATGTCGGTGCCCGCGGGGCCAGACGTGCCGATGCACACGCCGATATTGCCCGGCGCGGCGCGCGTATAGCCCTCCGCCATGTGCGATGCGCCTTCGACGTGGCGCGCCAGCACGTGACTGATATTGCCCGCCTTGCGCATGGCCGAGTACAACGGATTGATGGCGGCGCCCGGAACGCCGAAAGCCGTGTCGATGCCTTCTTTTTCGAGCACGAGCACTGCTGCGTCGACGGCTCTCATCTTGGCCATGTGTGTCTCCTGAAGTCTGTCTTGCCGATGTGTCAAAGGGTGTTGGACACACTTTAAAACTGCGTCCAAGGTTTGATAAGATCATTCACGGTCGCTTATTCCAAAACAAAAAGTATGGAATGTGGATGGGGTGCCGGTTGGGTGGGGCGCCGGGGAATGGCCGTGGCATGTGGGCGTGCAGCCGGGCTGCATGGGAGGAGCGTTGCGTGGGGCGGGAGTGAGCGCTGAAGCGCTAACTCCGGCCGACTCGCGTTGCGTGGGGCGGGAGTAAGCGCTAAAGCGCTAACTCCCGCCGACAGGAGAAACGACAATGGACCGCTTCAAACAGATCGAAACGTTCGTGCGCGTCGCCGACGCGGGCAGCCTCGCGTCGGCGGCGCTCGAAGAGGGCGTGTCACCCGTGATTCTCGGGCGGCGCATCGACGCGCTCGAAAAACGGCTCGGCGTGAAGCTGATGTACCGCTCGACGCGGCGGCTCGTCGTCAGCGAAGAGGGCGCCGCGTTTCTCGAGCGCTGCCGCGGACTGCTCAGCGAATGGGATCAGGCGGAAAACGAGCTGATGGCGGGGCGGCGCTCGGTCAACGGACATCTGATCGTGTCGGCGCCCGCAGCGTTCGGACGCAAGCATGTCGCGCCGCTCGCGCCCGTATTCCTGAAGGACAAGCCGGAACTGCAGATATCGTTCAATCTCACCGACCGCGTCGTCGATCTGGTGCGAGAGGGCTATGACCTGTCGATCCGCATCGGCGGCGCCGTCGATCCGAACTTCGTCGCGGTGAAGCTCGCGACGAACCGGCGCGTGGTGTGCGGCACGCCCGAATACTTCCGCAAGCACGGCAAGCCGAAGACGCTAGAAGACCTGCCCAAGCACAACTGCCTCGCGTTCAACTTGCAGGGCGGCCAGAACCGCGGCTGGTATTTCCGGCGCAATGGCAAGCTGACGACGGTGCGCGTCGGCGGCACGCTCGATTGCAACGACGGCGAGCTGCTGCACCGCTGGGTGTCGGAAGGGCTCGGGCTCGGCTGGCGCTCGACGTGGGAAATCGATCAGCAGCTCGCGCGCGGCGAACTCGAAACCGTGCTCGACGAATACGCGCTGCCCGATTACGACATCCTCGCCGTGTATCCGCAGCAGCGCTACGTGCCCGCGAAAGTGCGCTACTTCATCGACTATCTGAAAGAGGTGTACGCGCGGCCCGACTACTGGGCCAACGCGTAGGGCCAACGCGTAGGGCCAATGCATCGGGCCAGCGCGTAGGGCCAACGCGTAGGGCCAATGCATCGGGCCAGCGCGTAGCGATCTAGCCGACGACGATCATCCCGTTCATCGTCTCGTGTCCCGATCCGCAGAAGATATCGCACAGAAAATCGACGTTGCCCGCCGGCCCCGCCTGCGCCGGCACACGCACGACGGCGCCCGGCGGCACGTCGGCGCGCACGTTGTACTGCGGGATCGAGAATCCCATCACCGTGTCCTGTGCGGTCAGCTCGAACACGACCTTCTCATTCGGCGCGAGCTTGATCTGATTGGGCGTGAAGACGAACCTGCGCGCGTGAATCCTGATCACGCGCGGCTCGGCGGCGCGGGCGTCGAAGCGGCCCGAGACGGCGAGCACCACGCCCATGCCGATCAGTGTGAAGAGGCGTCGTCGTTTTCCGTCGATGGCATGCGATTGCATGGTGGTCTCCTCTTTATGTCGTCCTGATGGGCATCTCGTTGAGCGCGAGCGCGCCGGATTGCGGCGCCACTTCCACGCGCCGCCAGCCCAGCCCGCGATACGGTTCCGACGCATCCCACGGCACGGGCAGCCTCTTCGCTTGCGACATCGCGGGCGGCAGCGGGAACATCAGCGAGCGCGCCGCGTGATGTGCAATGCCGCCCGTCATCATGTGATGCTCCTGATGGATGTGCCCGTAGAACACGGTCACGTACTTGCGCCGGCTCAGCACGTCGATCACCTGCGCGCCGTCGCGCGTCGCCCAGTCCCACTGCGGCGCGAGATCGAAGAGCGGCCGGTGCGTGAAGAGAACGATGCGCGCATCCTGCGGCTGGCGGTCGATATCGGCGGCGAGCCACGCGATCTGTTCCGCGCCGACGCGGCCCGCCGGGTCCGACACGTTGTCGAGCGTGATGAAGTGCACGCCCTTGTGATCGAACGTGTAGTGCGTTTGCCCGAAGTGCTCCTTGTACGCGGCGCCCGCATCGAGGCTCGCGTCGTGTTCGCCCGGCATCAGATAGAGCGGCTTCACTTTTAGTTGCGCGACGATCTGCTGGAACTGGCGCATGCGCTCGTGGCGCACGGCGGTGTCGTCGGTGGTGTGCGTGAGGTCGCCCGTGAAGATCACAAAATCGGGCGGCGAGGGCAGCGCGTTCACGGCGGCGATCGCCTTGGGCAGCGTGCCCTTCGGATCGGGGTTGACGGCAGGGCCTTCGAAACCCCAGTGGGCGTCGGAAAGCTGGACAAAGTAGAAATCGTCGTCGCGTCCGTAGGTGAAGCCGGGCAGCCCCGACGCGAATGCGGCGCCGCCGACGGCCGAAAGCCGCAGGAAATCACGTCGGCTGAGGCCTTTCAGCCGGTTTGGGTCTTTCAGACTGTTCTTCATGGGAAACCTCGCGAGTTAGGGACTCGTCTGCAGTACCGCGAGGCCACGCTTTCTATTCCCGGTTTCATTTTTTTCGGCGCGTGCGAAAGCCGGGAATAAACTGGATTGAAGGCTGGTATTGCAGCCGTGAAGTCTGGGCGAGCCTGGAGGAGATCGGTGACTGAGACGGGAAAACCTGCTGCCGCGGGCGATGCCGGTGACGCGCGCGCCGAGGCGGCGCGCAGTCTGCGCTTTCAGCAGATGGCGCTGCCGCATCTCGATGCCGCGTACAACCTGGCGCGCTGGCTATGCGGCAACCCGAACGACGCCGACGACGTCGTCCAGGAAGCGTTCATGCGCGCGTTTCGCTTCTTCGACACGTTCCACGGCGAGACGGCGCGGCCCTGGCTGCTCGCGATCGTGCGGCGCACCTGGTACACGGAATGGCGGCGGCGCTCGGGCGTGCACGCGACGGTCGAATTCGACGAAAACCTCGACGACGAGACGTTCGAAGGCTGGAGCGCGAGTTCGCCCGATCCGGAAACGCTGATGCTCCGCGACGAGGACACTCGGCTCGTGCATCAAGCGCTCGAGCAATTGCCCGTCGAATATCGCGAGGTGCTGATTTTGCGCGAACTGGAGGAGTTGAGTTACCGCGAGATCGCGACGATTGCGGACTTGCCTGTGGGCACCGTGATGTCGCGGCTCGCGCGAGGGCGGCGGAAGCTCGCGACGGCGTTGACGTCATTGCTTGCGCAGGGGAGCGCGCGGACGGCGAGCGGCAAGCGCGACGGCGGCGCGCGGCGTGCGCCGGACGGCGCAGGCGATGTGCCGGGGGCGCGGCCCGCGGTGCGCTCGTCGGCTCAGCCGGCGGGTCCGGCGCAAGGCGGAGCTTCCGGCGGCGTACCCGACGGCCCACGCAAAACCGAACGCCGCTGGTTGCCGCGCACCCCCGGCGCGTTGCCCGGCGGAATCGCAAAGGAGGCGCCAGATGGACTGTAACGAAGCGCGGCCGCTTCTCGATGCGAATGCGGACCATGAACTCACGCCGCCACAATCGCTTGACGTGCAGCGGCATATCGAAAGCTGCGAGGCTTGCCGGAGGGAAAGCGAAATGGTGCGGGCGATGAAGGGCGCGGTGCGCACGGCGGCCTATCACCGCGCGCCCGACGAGTTGCGCGCCAGGATCATGGCGGCGCTGCCTCCCGTGGATGTCGCCGAGCCGCAATGGCGGGCGCACGCGAGCGACGGGCAGACCGAGCCGCGCGCGAGGCACCGCAAAGGCTGGCTCGACTGGCTGCGGTTGCCGCAGGGCGGCGGCTTCGGGACGCTGGCGGGCGAGGGCGGTGTCAGCGGGGCGGATAACGGTGCCGGAAGCGCAGCCGGGTGGCACGCGGGCACGGCTTGGCGCGGCGGTCTCGCGCTCGCGCTGTGCGCGCTCGTCGCGGCAGGAATTGCGGTGACGCTGCATCGCGCGGGCGAACCGGCGCCGTTCGTCGATCAACTGGTCGCGAGCCATGTGCGCGCGCAACTGTCGGGGCACGACATCGACGTCGTATCGTCGGATCAGCACACGGTGAAGCCGTGGTTCAACGGCAAGCTCGACTATGCGCCGCCCGTCGAGGATCTGACGGCGAGCGGGTTTCCGCTGGCGGGCGGACGGCTCGACTACGTCGGGCATCGGCGGGTGGCGGTGCTCACATACCGTCACGCGAAGCACGTGATCGACGTCTATGTGTTTCCCGAGGACGATCCGGCGGCGGGCAAGCCCGGCCCGGCGCTCGTGCGCGACGGGTATGCGCTCGCCCGCTGGCGCGACGATGGCATGATGTGGTGGGCCGTCACCGACGCCGCACCCGAATCGCTGACGGCGCTGCAGGCCGCGCTGAGCGCGCGGCTGCGCGGGGAAGCGCCCGGCGCGCCGTATCCGGGCAGTTGAGCGACGACCGAGCGGGCCGGTCGAGCGACGACTGAGCGTGCAGCCGAGAACTGCCCGATTCCCTAAGCCCTTGAAAACACGCCCGAATCGACCGTGCGGCGCACGTTTTGTGTTGCAAACAGTGTCGATTCAGGTTATAGTTTCCGGCTTCTCACTTGCCACACCGGTTCCGACGCCCGGGTGGCTTCAATCCACAAGGAGTGTGTAATGCGTCATTACGAAATCGTCTTTATCGTGCACCCCGATCAGAGCGAGCAAGTGCCCGCAATGATCGAGCGCTACAAGTCCACGATCACGTCGCACGGTGGCCAGATCCACCGCATCGAAGACTGGGGCCGTCGCCAGCTGGCCTACATGATCGAGAAACTCGCGAAGGCTCACTACGTCTGCATGAACATCGAATGCGACCAGACCACGCTCGACGAGCTGGAACACGCGTTCAAGTTCAACGACGCCGTTCTGCGTCACCTCATCGTCAAGATGAAGAAGGCCGAAACCGGCCCGTCGCCGATGATGAAGGAAGTGCAGCGCGAAGAAGCCAAGAAGGCGGCTGCAGCGCAGTCGACCGAAGCGCAGGCTTAAAGCAGAACCGTTAAGCCATCAGAGTCGCGCGCCGTTTTCGCAAACAAGGTCCGTAAAAGGAATCGATGAATCGGCTGCAACTCACGGCAAGCGTCGTCGAACGCGAACCGGTGCGGTACACCCCCGCCGGCGTTCCGATTGCAGGCTGTACGTTGCAACACCGCACGCAGGTCGTCGAAGCGGGCATTGCCCGAACCGTTGAGCTGACCATGCAGGCGGTAGCGGCCGGCGAGGCGAGCGGCAAGCTGGAGCGGGTTGAGATGGGCGTCGATACGCTCTTCACCGGCTTCCTGGCGAAGAAAAGCCGCAACGCGAGAACTCTGGTGTTTCACATCACAGAATTGCAGGACATTGGAAAGGACTGAACATGGCCCGCCCCACTGGTAAGAAATTCGACAAGCGTCGTCAGCAACAAAACCCGCTCTTCAAGCGCAAGAAGTTCTGCCGCTTCACGGCAGCTGGCGTCGAACAGATCGACTACAAGGACATCGATACGCTGAAGGACTTCATCGGCGAAAACGGCAAGATCACGCCGGCGCGTCTCACGGGTACCAAGGCCCACTATCAACGCCAGTTGGACACGGCTATCAAGCGCGCGCGTTTCCTCGCGCTGATGCCGTACACCGACCAGCACAAGGCCTAACCCGACGACGCCATAAGGAGCATCCGAATGCAAATCATTCTTCTCGAAAAAGTCGCGAACGTCGGCAACCTGGGCGACATCGTCAAGGTGAAGGACGGCTATGCACGTAACTTCCTGATCCCGAACAAGAAGGCTCGCCGCGCAACGAAGGAAGCGATCGCCGAATTCGAAGTTCGCCGCGCGGAACTGGAAAAGAGCGCTGCTGAAAAGCTGGCTGCTGCCCAGGCTCAAGGCGAAAAGCTGGCTGGGCTGACGCTGCAGATCGCACAGAAGGCTGGTGTCGACGGCCGCCTGTTCGGCTCGGTGACGAACGCCGACATCGCCGACGCGCTGACCAAGCAAGGCTTCGTCGTGGAAAAGGCGCAAGTGCGTCTGCCGGAAGGCCCGCTGAAGCTGGTGGGCGACCACCCCGTGCACGTTTCGCTGCACACGGATGTCACCGTCGACGTCACGGTGTCGGTGCTGGGCGAGCACGTCTAAGCTGCACGCGTAGACAAGGATGTGGGATCGCCGGGAAGTTTCCGGCGATAAGGGCAGGGGCCGGGAAACCGGCCTCTGCCTTTTTTATTGTCCGCAATCGTTGTTTACGAGCCCGGGTACTTGCGCTGCCTAACGCTTTGCCGCTGTCCTCTATTTGCTTGATAATTCCACCCCATGAACGCACCGTCGAAAGATCCTCAACTCGAGTCGCTGAAAGTCCCGCCCCATTCCATCGAGGCCGAGCAATCGGTTTTGGGCGGTCTGCTGCTCGACAACGGCGCATGGGACCGCATCGCCGACTTCCTCGCGCAAAGCGACTTTTACCGCTACGACCACCGCATCATCTTCGAGCACATCGGCCGGCTGATCGCGGCGACGCGTCCCGCCGACGTCGTGACCGTCTATGAAGCGCTGACCACGTCGGGCAAGGCGGAAGAGGTCGGCGGGCTCGCGTATCTGAACGCGCTCGCGCAAAACACGCCAAGCGCCGCGAACATCCGTCGCTATGCCGAAATCGTGCGCGACCGCGCGGTGCTGCGCCGGCTCGTGTCGGTGGCGGACGAGATTTCCGCCGACGCCTTCAACCCGCAAGGCAAGGAGGTCCGCCAGTTGCTGGACGAGGCGGAATCGAAGGTGTTCTCGATCGCGGAAGACGGCGCGCGCGGCACGCAGGGCTTCCTGGAAATCGGGCCGCTGCTCACGCAGGTCGTCGAGCGCATCGACACGCTGTATCACACGGCGAATCCGAGCGACGTGACGGGTACGCCGACGGGTTTCGTCGATCTCGACCGGATGACCTCCGGCATGCACGGCGGCGAACTGATCATCGTGGCGGGGCGTCCGTCGATGGGTAAGACGGCGTTTTCGATGAACATCGGCGAATACGTGGCCGTCGAGTACGGGCTGCCCGTCGCGGTGTTCTCGATGGAAATGCCGGGCACGCAGTTGATCATGCGTATGCTCGGCTCGGTCGGCCGGCTCGATCAGCATCGCATGCGGACCGGGCGCCTGACCGACGAAGACTGGCCGAAGCTCACGCACGCGGTGCAGAAAATGAGCGAGGCGCAGATCTTCATCGACGAAACGGGCGGCCTGAATCCGATGGAACTGCGCTCGCGCGCGCGGCGTCTGTCGCGCCAGTGCGGCAAGCTCGGCCTGATCATCATCGACTACCTGCAGCTGATGAGCGGATCGTCGACGGGCGAAAACCGCGCGACCGAAATCTCGGAAATCTCGCGTTCGCTGAAGAGCCTCGCGAAGGAGCTCGACGTGCCCGTGGTCGCACTGTCGCAGTTGAACCGCGGCCTGGAGCAGCGTCCGAACAAGCGCCCCGTGATGTCGGACCTGCGCGAATCGGGTGCAATCGAGCAGGACGCGGACGTGATCCTCTTCATCTACCGCGACGAAGTGTACAACCCGGACAGCCCCGACAAGGGCACCGCCGAGATCATCATCGGCAAGCAGCGTAACGGTCCGATCGGCCCGGTTCGGCTCACGTTCCACGGTCAATATACGAAGTTCGACAATTTTGCGGGTCCGCAGAACTTCTACGGCGGCGAGTAGCACAACTTCGCGCGGGCGGGAAAACCGGGTTGCACTTCCCGTTGCGCGCGCGCCTAAAACGCGGCGACGCGCCGCACCGAAAGTGGTCCCTAACGGTACAATATTGCCGTTTTATGACAGCCTCACCGTGACCACTTTCCGGGGACCCAATGTTTGGTCGATTCATGCCCACCGAGGGCAAATTTTTTGAAATTTTCAACGCTCACGCGAAGCACATCGTCTCGGGTAGCCGGGAACTCGAACTCCTGATCGATAACCTCGGCGACGCCGAGATCCACAAGCAAAACGTGCAGACGGCCGAGAAAGCGGCCGACAAACTGACGCACGAATGCGTCGATCTGCTCCATAAGACTTTTATCACGCCGCTCGACCGCGACGAGATTCACAAGCTGATCACCACGATGGACGACATCCTCGACCTGATGGAGGACGTCGCCACGGCCATTTCGCTGTATGACGTGCAGGCCGTCACGTCGGAGGCGAGCCAGCTCGCACACATCTCGACGGCGACCTGCGAGCGCGTGCAGGCGGCCGTCGGCATGCTGTCGGACATGAAGCAGGCGCGCGAAATCCTGAAGGCCTGCGAAGACATCGACCGTCTGGAATCGGAAGCCGACCGCGTGCTGCGCTCGGCGATGTCGAAGCTTTTCCGTGAAGAAGACGACGTCAAGACGCTGATCAAACTGAAGGCGATCTACGAGTTGCTCGAGTCGATCACCGACAAGTGCGAGGACGTGGCGAACATCATCGAAGGCATCGTGCTGGAAAACGCGTAATGCATTCGATACAACTCGCCATCTGGGCGGTCGCGACGCTCGTCGTCGTCGCGCTCGTCTTCGACTTCATGAACGGCTTTCACGACGCGGCGAACTCGATCGCCACCGTGGTCTCGACGGGCGTGCTGAAACCGCAACAGGCCGTCGCGTTCGCGGCCGCGTTCAACGTCATCGCCTATTTCATCTTTCACCTGAAAGTCGCGCAGACGGTCGGCAAGGGCACGATCGATCCCGCGATCGTCGATCACTACGTCGTGTTCGGCGCGCTGGTCGGCGCGATCGGGTGGAACATCGTCACGTGGTACTACGGCATTCCGTCGAGTTCGTCGCACGCGCTGATCGGCGGGCTGGTCGGCTCGGCGCTCGCGAAATCGGGCTGGGGCGCGCTCAACTGGGACGGGCTGCTCAAGACCATCACGTTCATCATCTTGTCGCCGCTGCTTGGCTTCGTGCTCGGCTCGTTCTTCATGCTGATGGTGTCGTGGCTCTATTTCCGCACGCCGCCCAGCAAGGTCGACCGGCGTTTCCGCCGTCTGCAGCTACTGTCGGCGGGGCTCTACAGCCTCGGCCACGGCGGCAACGACGCGCAGAAGACGATCGGCATCATCTGGATGCTGCTGATCGCAACGGGCTACGCATCGGCGACGGGCGACGCGCCGCCGCTGTGGGTGATCGGCGCGTGCTATCTGTCGATGGGTCTCGGCACGCTGTTCGGCGGCTGGCGCATCGTCCGGACGATGGGCCAGAAGATCACGAAGCTCAAGCCCGTCGGTGGCTTTTGCGCGGAGGCGGGTGGTGCGATCACGCTGTTTCTCGCTTCGTTCCTCGGCATTCCCGTTTCAACCACGCATACGATCACGGGCGCGATCGTCGGCGTCGGCGCGACGCAGAAGCTGTCGGCCGTGCGCTGGGGCGTGGCGGGCAATATCGTCTGGGCATGGGTGCTGACGATTCCGGCGTCGGCCGTGCTCGCGGCGGCCGGCTGGTGGCTCGGCCATCGTTTCCTGTAAGCCTTCACACAAGGCAATGCGCGCCGCGTTTAGATCAGCGGCGCGCTGCCACCATCCATCGGGACGATCGCGCCTGTCACATAGCTCGCGCGGCGGCTCGCCAGAAAGAGCACAACGTCAGCAATTTCCTCCGGCTTCGCAAAGCGCCCGAGCGGCACGCGCGCTTCGCCGCGCGACAGCGCCTCGGCGGGCTGGATGCCTTCGCGCGACGCTTCCAGTTTCAGCGCTTCCTCGACGCGGTCTGTCAGCGTCGCGCCCGGATTGATCGCGTTGATGCGTATGCCGTAGCGCGCGTAATAGTGCGCGAGGCCGACGGTAGCGAGCATCAGCGCCGCGTTCGCCGCGCCGCCGGCGATGTGAATGTCGCTCGCGATCTTGCCGCCCATGCCGATGATATTGACGATCGTGCCAGGCTCTTTCGCCGCGCCGGATTTCACGCGTTCGGCCATGCGCTTCAGCACTTCCTGCTGCGGGTAGATGTAAGGGAAGTATTTGGCTTCCATCGTTGCCTTGAACGCGTCGGCGTCGAGCGTTTCGGGATCGTAGCGGCGCGCGGCGCCCGCGCTGTTGACCAGAATGTCGATCGGGCCGACGGCGCTCGTCGCTTCGTCGACGACATCGATGGCACTGTGCGGTTCGTGCAGGTCGGCGCGCGTCAGGTGGATGTGCAGCCCTTCGCTCGCAAGCTGCTCGCGGGCGCGGGCGAGATTGGCCGGATCGCGAGAAACGATCGCGACTTTCGCGCCCTCCATCGCGAACGCGCGCGCGCATGCGAGACCAATGCCCTTGCTGCCGCCCGTTACCAGGACCACTTTGTCTTTGAGTCCGAGATCCATCGTCGCCACCCGCCATCAGAGGAATATCGGGAACGATAGCAGAGGTGCGGCCGGGCTGGTGGCCAATCGGCCGGCGGGGCGGCTTTGTCGCAGTGTGGGATTCGCGATGAATCGTGCGTGTGCGGCGGCTGGTGGGCGTCGGCCCGACACGCATTCAAAAGTGATCAGTAGCTGTCGTTGGCGAAGCCCGCGATCGGGTCGTCGTTCGTGCGGGTCGTGGCGGGAATGGGACGCGAAGCCGTCGACGCGCGCATGATCTGCACGCCGCCCGAATCCGTCGATGGCTGCGTCTCGCGGGCCTGACGGGCCTGGCGTGCCGCGACGGTGGCGGGCGGAGGCGGCTCGTAGGCATCGGCGGCGGCGTCGATCGCGTCGGGAGCTTGCGCGTCGGCGGGCGACGGCGAAGCGGCAACAGCCGGCGATACCGCGCCCGCAGCGCGCGCCTGCATCCGCGCGGCGCTCAGCCCCGGGGGCGGCGGTTCGAATGGATCGGCGGAAGCGGCGGCCGTCGTGCTCACGGACGCCGAGGGCCGCTGGACCGATTGCGCGGCATACGTGTTGCCTTGCTTGTATCCATTGGCAGTCGAGGCGTTGGCGCTCGCTGGTTCACGCTGCGTGCCGGCGGTGTCGTAAGTCGCCGCCGGTTTCGGTGGCGCGACAGTCGCAACGGCGGGCGCAGTGGGCGCAGGCGCCGCCGCCTGATAGCTCGGCTTGTCGAACGGCGTCGTCGGCTTGCTCAACGCCGGCGCGACACGCCGTATGCCGTCGAACCGCTTCGCCCAGTACGGATTGGTCAGATAGTCGAGCCGCACGGTCCCGCCCGTCGACGGCGCGTTCACGAAGCGCAGCTTGCCGACATAGATCCCGACGTGCGAATGCGGCCGCCCCGTCGTGTTGAAGAAAATCAGGTCGCCGGGCGCGATCTCATCCGGTTCGACGGATTCGCCTCGCGAGCTCATGTCGGCCGTCGTGCGCGGCAGATTCACGGATGCCGCGCGCTGCACCACATAGTGGACGAGACCGCTGCAATCGAAGCCGCTGTCGGGCGTATTGCCGCCCCAGCGGTACGGCACGCCCACGAGGCCCATCGCCTGAATCGAAATTTCCTCGCGTCCGATGCTGTGATCGACGAAATGGGGGAGGCCCGGCGGCGTGGTCCGATACGCATCGCCGGACGACGCATACGACCCGCCCGGGCCGCGCGCGGTCTTCTGCGGCGCGCCCGAGCAGGCGGCCAGCAGGGCGACGATGAGCAGTGACAGCGCGAGGCGGAGCATGAAAGCGGAGCCGGGCGAAGACGCCCGGCAATGGCCGACGATGCCCGATGGTAGCCCTTGCTGCGGGCCTCCCGCAAGAATTGTTGAGAAATGACTTGAAGTTTTCGCGCTAAATGTTGCGTCGCGCGGACGGCACGCGCGCATATTGCCCAACATTCGGGGATGCAACGCGATAACCCGCGCAGGCAACGCGCACAGAAAAGGAAAGAAAAAGCCGCTTCCGGCGATAACCGGAAGCGGCTTCGAAAGCGGCTTTAACCCTGCGGCTTCGAAATCCAGCGAAGCGCGTCAGAGAATATCGGAGGCGTAGTCGGCGAGCCGCGAGCGCTCGCCGCGCGCGAGCGTCACGTGGCCGCTGTGCGCCCAGCCCTTGAAGCGGTCGACGACATACGTGAGGCCCGAGCTGCCTTCCGTCAGATACGGCGTATCGATCTGAGCGATGTTGCCGAGGCAGATGATCTTCGTGCCCGGACCCGCGCGCGTGACGAGCGTTTTCATCTGCTTGGGCGTCAGGTTCTGCGCCTCGTCGATGATCAGATACTTGTCGACGAACGTGCGTCCGCGCATGAAGTTCATGCTCTTGATCTTCAGGCGCGAGCGGATCAGCTCCTGTGTGGCCGCGCGGCCCCATTCGCCTGCCGCGTCGTCGGTCTTCTGCAGCACTTCGAGGTTGTCGTCGAATGCGCCCATCCACGGCTGCATCTTTTCCTCTTCGGTGCCGGGCAGGAAACCGATGTCTTCGCCGACGGGCACCGTCGCGCGCGTCACGATGATCTCGTTGTAGCGCTTGTCGTCGAGCACTTGCGCGAGACCCGCCGCCAGCGCGACCAGCGTCTTGCCCGTGCCGGCCTGGCCGAGCAGCGTGACGAAGTCGATTTCCGGGTTCATCAGCAGGTTCAGCGCGAAGTTCTGCTCGCGGTTGCGCGCCGTGATGCCCCACACGTTGTTCTTGTGGTGGCCGTAGTCGCGCAGCGTCTGCAAGAGCGCCGTCTTGCCGTTCAGTTCGCGCACGAGCGCGTGGAACGCCGGCTCGCCGTTCTGCGGCTCCAGATAGACGAACTCGTTGACGAGCATGGACGCGCACAGCGGACCCGTCACGCGGTAGTACGTGGTGCCCGTCTTCGTGTCCTGCCAGCTTTCCATGCCCTTCGCGTGCTTCGTCCAGAAGTCCTGCGGCAGCTGACGGATGCCCGAGTAGAGCAGGTCCTTGTCTTCGAGAACCTGGTCGTTGAAGTAGTCTTCAGCGGGCAGGCCGAGCGCGTGCGCCTTGATGCGCATGTTGATGTCTTTCGACACCAGCACGACCTGGCGGTCTTGCCGGTCGCGCTGCAGCGCGCGCACGACGCCGAGGATCTGGTTGTCGGCCTTGCCTTGCGGCAGGCCTTCGACGGGCTCGATGTCCGTGAGCTTGGTCTGGAAATACAGCCGTCCCAACGCTTCGAGGCTGCCCAGGCGCGCGAGGGGGATGCCTTCCGCCATCTCGCCCGCGTTCGCGACGAGCGAATCCAGCGTGCGGCTCACCTGGCGCGCGTTGCGCGCGACTTCCGACATCCCCTTCTTGTGATTGTCGAGTTCCTCCAACGTCATCATGGGCAGATAGACGTCGTGTTCCTCGAAGCGGAAGAGGCACGTCGGGTCGTGCATCAGCACGTTGGTATCGAGCACGAACAGCTTGCGAACCTCGGCTTCCGCGCCACGCGTCGAGCGTTTTTTCGTGCCGGCGCGCGTCGGCGTGGCGGGCGCGGCGGTTTCCGCTTCGGCTTCGGCGGAACCCTTGCCGCGGCGCGCGACGACGGGCGCGATCGCCTCGTCTTCGGCGGACACGGACGGCACCGGCTGCAGCAACGCGGCCGTCTGCTTCGCCTTGCGGCTGCGCGACGGCGCGGCCTCGGGCAACGCGGAGGCGGACGACGTGGCGATCGGCGGGACGGGACGCAGGGTGGTCGCGGCGTTGGCGGCGTGCGTCATCGGTGTGGCGACATTGGCGCGGCCGAATTCGGCCGATGCGGCTTGCTCCCCTTCATGCGCCTGTTTTCGAGCAGGTTTGGCAGGCTTGGCCTTGTATTCATCAGGCGGCAACAGATTGCCGAGCTTGCTGGGTGGGGTAGGCAAAGGCATGGTTTCCCTCAAGTAAAGCGGGTCACAGTTCTTCGCCGCCTGCCGCAAACTGTCGTGCGTCGTGTGCTCGCAATTTGCGTCCGGTGGCGCGTGTCGGATTAGTAATGCCGGTTCGCCTGGTTTTCGATCGGCTCCTTGACGAAAGTGCGCTGCGAACGCCGCGAACTGATGCGCGCAATTAAAAAAGCCGCCGCCCCGGCAAACGGGGCAAGCGGCTCGACTTGGGTGATCGCATCACGCCTGATGACTCGCCTCCTTGCCGTGCCGTCAGCGACGACAAAGACGCGATCTGCAGCGCAACTGCGCGAAAAATTAGATGAACAGGCACTCATTGCGGCCCAATATAACGCGCCTCAAAGCGCTTGTACAGCCTCCAGGATCTCGTCGACGTGACCCGGCACCTTCACGCCGCGCCATTCTCGGCGCAACACGCCTTCACCGTCGACGACGAATGTGGAGCGCTCAATACCCCGTACTTCTTTGCCATACATTTTCTTCATTTTCATGACGCCGAAGAGCGTGCACAGCGTTTCGTCAGGGTCCGATACCAAGGTAAACGGCAGTTCGAGCTTGGCCTTGAAGTTATCGTGCGAACGCACGCTGTCGCGCGACACGCCGACTATCTCCGCGCCCGCCTTCTTGAACTTCGGATACAGGTCGCGGAACTGCAGGCCTTCCGTCGTGCAGCCCGGCGTGTTGTCTTTCGGATAGAAATACACGACAACCTTCTTTCCGCGCAGGCTGGACAGCGTGAAGTCGCCACCCGTTGCGGGGGCGGTGAAGTCGGGTACGGGTTGATCGACTGCGATGGGCACGTGGTCCTCCGGTTGTTATCGTGATCGGCAGCCGCGATGGCGGTCTGCCTGAACGCTTTGTTCTGGGTTGCTTGGGTGCTTCGGGGCGGCTCCCGGACAGGAGCGCTGCGGCCCGACGTGCCGGCTGCTGCTGGCTTGTAAGACGGGCTCGCAAACGGGTGCGCAATCGGCAGACGACAAACGTGCGCGCGTCGTCGCATCGCTAGTCGGGCTGAACGATCAGCTCGCCGGAGCGGCCCGGGATCTCGCCCCACGTCACAGGGTACGACGGCAGTGTGTCACGGTCTAGCGCGGCGTGATAATCGCCCATCGTCGCGAACGTGTGGCCTTGCGCGCGCCAGCCGGCGAGCAGTTGCTCGAACACGGGCGCGAGCTTCTGGCCTTCGAGTTCCGCGTGCAGCGTGAACACCTGATCATGCGGATTGTTCTCGGTGCGCTTGAGCAGCCACGCGGCGACGTTGTCCGTGTCGATGCCGTCGATGCCCAGCACTTCGTCGAGCGTCGGCAGCGTGGTCGGCATCTGCACATGCGAGAGCGTGCGGCCGCCGACGACCGGGAAGTACGGCGTATGTCCGCGCCCATCGGACGCGTAGTGCATGCCCCATGCGTCGATCTGCTCGAACGCGTGGCCGTTCATCTGCCAGCCGGCCGCGCCGTGCGTGACGGGCGGCATGCCGAAGATGTCGACGAAACGGTCGTGGCTCTTCTGCATCTGCGCGACGGTCCAGTCGCGCGGACGCGAGCGCACGTTGTCCTGCCAGTAGACGTGATCCCACGTATGGATGCCGCATTCGAAGCCGGCTTCGTGGATCGCGCGCATCTCCGAGCGGGCGCGCGCGCCGATGTCCGGTCCGGGCAAGAGCACGCCGTACATCAGTTGCTTCACGCCATAGTGCTCGACGACGGACGTGCGCGACACCTTCTTCAGAAAGCCCGGCCGCAGCACGCGCCGCATCGCCCAGCCGGTGTGGTCGGGGCCGAGGCTGAAGAGGAATGTGGCGCGCGCCTTGTAGCGGTCGAAGATGCGCGCGAGATTCGGCACGCCTTCACGCGTGCCGCGCAGCGTATCGACGTCGATCTTCAGGACGATCAAGGCCAAGAGCGGCAGCCCTTACTGTTGTTCGACGAGCGCGCGAGCCTCGGCGACATGGCCGCGGTACGCTTCGAAAATCTTGCGCAGTGCTTCGTCGAACGTCGACTTCGGCGCCCAGCCGAGTTCCTGCATCGTGTTGTCGATCTTCGGCACGCGGTTCTGCACGTCCTGATAGCCCGCGCCGTAGTACGCACCCGACGACGTCTCGACGAGCTGCACCTTCTTCGCCGACTCCGCGTACTCGGAGAATTCGGCCGCGAGCGCGAGCATCTTGTGCGCGAGCTCGCGCACCGAGAAGTTGTTCTTCGGATTGCCGATGTTATAGATCTTGCCCGTCGCGACGCCGTTCTTGTTCTCGATGATCTTCATCAGCGCGCTGATGCCGTCGTCGATATCGGTGAACGCGCGCTTCTGCGCGCCGCCGTCGACGAGGCTGATGTTCTCGCCGCGCACGATGTGGCCGAGGAACTGCGTGACCACGCGCGAGCTGCCTTCCTTCGGCGTGTAGATCGAGTCGAGGCCCGGGCCGATCCAGTTGAACGGACGGAACAGCGTGAAGTTGAGGCCTTCCATGCCGTAACCCCAGATCACGCGGTCCATCAGCTGCTTCGAGCACGCGTAGATCCAGCGCGGCTTGTTGATCGGGCCGTAGGTGAGCGCGGATGCGTCCGGATCGAACTGCTCGTCCGCGCACATGCCATAGACTTCGGACGTCGACGGGAACACGAGGTGCTTGCCGTACTTCACGGCCGAACGCACGATGGGCAGGTTCGCCTCGAAGTCGAGCTCGAACACGCGCAGCGGCTGCTGCACATACGTTGCGGGCGTGGCGATGGCGACGAGCGGCAGGATCACGTCGCACTTCTTCACGTGATACTCGACCCACTCCTTGTTGATCGTGATGTCACCCTCGAAGAAGTGCATACGCTCGTGGTTGACGAGATCGCCGAGGCGCTCCGTCTGCATGTCCATGCCGAACACTTCCCAGTCGGTCGTTTCGAGAATGCGCTTGGACAGGTGATGGCCGATGAAGCCGTTCACGCCCAGAATCAGGACTTTTTTCATGCGTTACGGGAAGATTGAGTGAGCTGGGTGAATTCGGCGGGGGAGACGACGCGCTCTTTGCCGTCGCGCTGATGCCGCAATTCGTGGATGGCGATGACGCGGCCGTCGCCGCATGTCGCAAAAAAGACATTATCGCCTACGTGGACGCCGGGCGGCAAATCCGCGCCGGCCGCGCCGGGCTGAGCCAGCCGCGCCCGCGCAATGACGAACCGCTCGCCGTCGATGTCCGTGAACGCGCCCGGATACGGCGGCGCGACGGCGCGAATCAGGTTGTAGACCTGCTGGCCGCTCTGGCTGAAGTCGATGCGCCCGTCTTCGGGCTTGCGTCCGCCGAAATAGCTGCCGTGTGCGAGGTCGTTCGGCAGATGCGGCGCTTCGCCCGCGAGCAGAGCGGGTAGCGCGCGCCACAGCGTCTGCTCGGCGGCGACCGTCACCTTATCGAACACCTGCGCGGCCGTGTCGTCGGGCAGGATCGGGACGGGCGTCTGCGCAATGATCGCGCCCGCGTCGGGCTTCGCGCCCATTTCGTGCAGCGTCGCGCCCGTTTCGGTTTCGCCGTTGAGCACGGCCCAGTTGGTCGGCACGCGTCCGCGATATTTCGGCAGCAGCGACCCGTGCACGTTGTACGCGCCGCGCGGCGCGACGGCGAGCAGATCGACGGGCAGCATGTGCCGGTAGTAGAACGAGAAGATGAAGTCGGGCTGCGCGTTGACGACGAGCGAGCGCAACTCCGGACTCTTCGGATCGGCGGGCGTCACGACGGGAATGCCGTGCCCGGCGGCGACAGACGCCACGCTGCCGAACCAGATGTTCTCGGTCGGATTGTCTTCGTGCGTGACGACGAGCGTGACGTCGACGCCGCGCGCGAGCAGCACCTGCAGGCAGCGCACGCCGACGTTGTGGTAAGCGAATACGACGGCGCGCGGCTTCATTTGCTCGGCCCCTGATCGGCGCTGATGGCTTGCGGCGAGTGCGTCGACTGCCCGTCGTGCATGCCTTGCGCACCCTGTCCGGCCGGCTGGCGAGGCTGCGGCGGCATGGGGTCGCCTTCGCGCTGCTCGAGAATGGTCTGCACCAGATAGCGCGGACGCGCGCGCACCTGCTGATAGATTCGCCCGATGTATTCGCCGAGCAGGCCGAGCGCGAAGATGATCACGCCGAGCATGAAGAACGTGATCGCGAAGAGCGTGAACACGCCTTGCACTTCCGCGCCGATGATGAAGCGGCGAATCAGCAGCAGCACGAAGAGGCCCGCCGAGCCCATCGACAGGATCACGCCGATGAACGACAGCCATTGCAGCGGCACGACCGAGAAGCCCGTGACGAGGTCGAAATTCAAGCGGATCAGGCTGTAGAACGAATACTTCGATTCGCCCGCAAAGCGCTCTTCGTGCGCGACTTCGATCTCGACAGGATTCTGCGCGAACGTGTACGCGAGCGCGGGAATGAACGTGTTGATTTCGCCGCAGCGGTTGATCGTGTCGATGATGTGGCGGCTGTACGCGCGCAGCATGCAGCCCTGGTCGGTCATCTTGATACGCGTGATGCGCTCGCGCAGGCGGTTCATCGCGAGCGACGCCTTGCGCCTCCAAAGGCTGTCCTGGCGCTGCATGCGAATGGTGCCGACATAGTCGAAGCCTTCGCGCATCTTTGCGCACAGCTTGCCGATTTCCTCAGGCGGATTCTGCAGGTCGGCATCGAGCGTGACCACGATCTCGCCGCGCGACTGCTCGAAGCCCGCGAGAATCGCCATGTGCTGTCCGTAGTTGCCATTCAGCAGAATCACCCGCGTCGTGTCGGGACGGGCCCGGAACTGCTCCGCGAGCAGCGCCGCCGACCGGTCGCGGCTGCCGTCGTTGATGAAGATCACCTCGTAGCTCGTGCCGAGCGCGTCGAGCGCAGGGTACAGGCGCGAGAAGAGGGCACCGAGTCCCGCCTCCTCGTTGTACACGGGGATGATGACCGAGACTTCGGGGGCGACCGGGCTTGGGTCCGTTTGATTCATTTCCGCTGGGTTTCCGCTTTATTGACCGTATTGTTGGCAAATCTCGTTCACCGCGCGGCACACGCGCTCGACATCGCCTTCCGTCATCTGCGTGAAGAGCGGCAGCGTGACCGTGCTCGCGCCATAGTGCTCCGCATGCGGGAACATGCCTTCCCTGAAGCCGCGCGCGCGGTACAGCGAGAACAGGTGGATGGCCGGGTAGTGCACGCCGGAGCCGATGCCGCGCTCCTTCAGTTGCTCCATGAAGCCGGCGCGGCCGATCGACAGGCGCGCGAGCGGCAGCGTGACGAGGAACATGTGCCAGTTGCTGTTCTCGAAGTCGGCGAGCGGCAGGCCCATGCCGAGCCTGACGGCCACGCCGCCTTCGAAGCCCGCGAAATAGGCGCGCGCGAGCGCGTGGCGCTGCGCGCGGAAGCGCTCGATGTGCGGCAGCTGGCCGAGGCCGACGCGCGCCGCGACGTCCGTCAGGTTGTACTTGCCGCCGAGCAGCTCGCAGTCCATGCCGTCGAAGCCCGTGCGCACGATGCCTTGCAGGCGGTACTTCTGCGCGAGCACGGCTTCCTCCTCGTTGTTCAGCACGAGCGCGCCACCTTCGATCGAGGTCAGGTTCTTGTTCGCGTGGAAGCTGAACGACACGATGTCGCCGAGCTTGCCGATGCGCTCGCCTTTCCACGTCGAGCCGAACGCCTGCGCCGCGTCTTCGATCACGCGCAGCTTGTGCGCGCGGGCGATCGCGTAGAGGCGGTCCATGTCGACGGGCAGGCCCGACAGGAAGACGGGAATGATCGCCTTCGTGCGCGGCGTGATCGCCTTTTCCATTAGGTCCAGATCGATGTTGCGCGTTTTCGGGTCGATATCGACGAACACGGGCGTCGCGCCGACCTCGATGATCACGTTGCTCGTCGCGACCCACGACGCCGGCGTCGTGATGACTTCGTCGCCGGCTCCGACGCCCGCGATGCGCAGGCCGATCTCCAGCGTCGCGGTGCCCGAGTTGAACGTGCGCACCGGGCGGCCGCCGCAGTATTCCGACAACGCCTTTTCGAACGCCTGGTTCTGCGGGCCCGTCGTAATCCAGCCGGAGCGGAGCACGTCGGCAACACCGCGGATCGTTTCTTCATCGATCTCGGGACGAACGAACGGCAGGAACGGAACGGATGACTCGGTCATGGATGGTTTTGCTCGACAAAAAAAGGGGCACGGTCTGACACAATACTGACAATCGGCTTAATTCAAGCTTAAACTGCCGCGCCTACGTTGATCGGTACCTCGATGCGGCGGCGATAATGTGCGACTTCTGCACCGATGTCCAGTACTCGAAACAATTCAAGAGACATTAGCAGACGGGAACGTGCTTGCCAGGGGATTATTCTGCGGCAGGGCAGCGTCGATAGCGCCGACGATGCCCATAACGCGCGATCGCGCCGCCTCGCCACACCTCATGCCCGCTGTGTCCCACGTCCGTCAACTGCGCGCGACGAGGAACACACCCACCAGGATCACGCCGATGCCGACGAGACGCTGCGCCGACAGCACTTCGCCGAACAGATACCACGCAGCAATCGCGTTTACAACATAGCCCAGCGACAGCATCGGATAGGCAATCGACACATCCACGCGCGACAGTCCGACGATCCACACGACGACGCTCAGCACGTAGCAGGCGAGCCCGCCGATGATGGGCAACTGCGTCGCGATCCTGAGCCCGATGGGGACGATGTTGGCGACGGTGAAATCGAAGTGGCCGACGGCGTTCGTGCCGGCCTTCAAAAGCAGCTGGGCCGTCGCGTTCAGCGCGACGCCCGCGAGGATGCAGAAGAGCGAAATCGGATTCATGGAATAGACGTTTGGGTGATGGAGGCGGTCAGGGCTGCTGCGCTCGCGGCGTTCATTGCGTTTGCTGCGGCGCGGAGGCCGCCGGCGCGGCACCGGATTGCGCAACGGCTGGCGCGGCGGCGCCTTGCTGCGCGCCCGCCTGTTCGGAGCCCGGCTTCTCGACGATCACGCGCCGGGCGTCGCGCGCGACGACGGTCATCGGCAAGTGTTGCGCGCTGAGTTCCTTGTAGCGGTCCGGCGACATCAGCGCCATCGCGTAGCGGTCGGCTTTCCAGCGCTCGATCCATTGCGGGATCGTCGGCACCCATTTTTGCGGTTCGACCGACACGCCGAACGCCAGTTCGTCCGCATGCTCGACCATGATCATCGTGTGGCCGATGTAGAACGGCACCGTGTGATCGAGCACGCCAACCGAGTAGAACGGCGTGTCGGCGGGCAGTTTCGCGAGTTCGGCCTTCACGCCCGGGGCGAGCGGCGCGCCCGACGACAGCCGGCCGAACGCGTCGTGCCCCGTGCCCGCGATCACGGCGAGCAGCACCCATCCGAAGCCGAAAACCGTGGCGGCGCCGAAGAGGCCCGCACCCGGAGTCCGCGCTGCGCCGTTCTGCGCACCCGCCTGCAAGACAGCGGACGAGCCGTTCGCGGCGCGTCGCGTGCGCCAGTTGAGCCAGATCGACGCTAGCGTGAGGACAAAGCCGACGGCGAGCGCCGCGAACACCCAGATGCGGAACTCGAGGTACAGCGCATTCGGGTTGCGCTTGTCGCCGAAATGACCGAGGAACACTGCGCCGAATCCGGCTGCGACGAGAAACACCGCGTAGCCCGTCAGGTGCCGGTGGAACTGCTCGCGCGTGACGAGGGGCAGATACAGGCCGATCACGAGCGCGATGGGAGGCGCGACGGGCAGCGTGTACGACAGCAGCTTCGAATGCGACGCGCTGAAGAACAGGAAGATGAAGACCGTCCAGACGAACAGCATCGTCACGGGCGAGAAGCCGTTCGCCTGGCGCGGCATGCGCAGCGCGTTGCGCACGCTCTGCACGCTCACCGACAGCCACGGCAGGAAGCCGACGATCAGCACGGGCACGAAGTAATAGAACGGGCCGGGACGGTTCTGCTCGGGCGTCAGATAGCGCCTGAACTGCTGGACGATGAAGAAGAAGTTGAAGAATTCGGGGTTGCGATCCTGCACGATCACGAACCATGGCGTGACGATCGCGAAGAAGACGATCAGGCCGCTCACGAGGTAGAGGCGCTTCCAGATCGCCCAGTCGCGCGAGATCAGCGCGTACAGCACGAGCACCGCGCCCGGCAGGATCAGGCCGATGAGCCCCTTCGACAGCACGGCGAGCGCCATCGACGCCCACACCACCCACATCCACAGCCGATGCTCTCGCGACGCGAGGCCTGGGCGCTGCGCGAGCAGCAAGCCGAAGAGCGTCAGCTCCATCCAGAACGACAGGCCCATGTCGAGCGTGTTGAAGTGGCCCATCAGGTTCCAGTACGGCGCGCTCGCGAGCACGAGGGCGGCGAACAGGCCCGTCGCGACGTTGAACACGCGGGCCCCCGTGTAGCCTATCAGCAGCACGCCCGCGAAGCCGGTGAGCGCGGTATAGAGACGCGCCTGCCACTCGCCGATGCCGAACCACGCGAACGACAGCGCATTCGCCCAGGTTTGCAGCGGCGGCTTCTCGAAGTACTTGTAGCCGTTGTAGCGTGGCGTGATCCAGTCGCCGGTGACGAACATCTCGCGCGCCATTTCGGCGTAGCGGCCTTCGTCGCTCGGCAGCAGATGGCGCCAGCCCAGCGGCACGAACCAGATCACAGCCAGCGTGAGCACGAGCAGCAGGACCGTCGTGCGATTGAGCGTCAGCCCGAACGGCTTGTCGTTCATGTGTTGTTCAACCCTTCTCGGCGCCGCTTGCGCGGCTTCGTTCTTATCTCGACCGGACGGGAGTCCGGTTGTTGCGGTGCGCCCGGCGAGCACGCGGTGCGCATCGCCCGGCCGGTGCGCCGTCGGGCGCCAGGTGGCGCGCGTTATCGGCACGCTATCGGCATGTTATCGGGCCCGTTGCGCGGAGCAGCCGCCGATTCTCCATCGGCGACGCTTACGACACCCTTATCCGGCAGCTTGCGGCAACCGCCCACTCCTGCTTGCGGGCAGGCCTTTGGCAGCGCGCGATGCGGCGCGGCTGCCATGACGCGCGCAGGCGCGCAGTGTACTTGATCCGCGTGACGCGCCGGCCAAAAGGTGCCGGGGTGCCGCGCGAAAACGCCGTTCCGCCCTCGGCCCAATGGGCCGCGAGCGCCGCTGCTAGCCTTCGATCAGCAGCGCGGCGGCGACCTTGCGGCCTTCCGCCATCAGAATGTTGTAGGTCCGGCAGGCGGCCTTGAAGTCCATCGTTTCGACGCCGATCCGCTGGGCCACGAGGGCGGCCGTGAGCCGCGGATGCGGAAAGCGAAGGCGCTCGCCGCTGCCGAAGATGACGACTTCCGGCGCCGGTTCGATCAAGAGCGCGAAGTGCTCGGGCGAGAGGGCCTCGAATGACGATACAGGCCAGCTCATGACGGGGCCTTCCGGCAGCACGATGATGCTGCCCGTATGACGTTCGAGATTGATTTCGACATAGTCGGCGCCGTAACCCGTGACGGTGTTCAGGGCGCCGCTTGCATCCTGGTGTAATTTCAAACTGGTTTTCCGTGGTCGTCGTAAGGCACGCACTGCGTGCGTCGTGTGTCGCGTTTCGACCGAAAGGCGCGACAACGGGTTCAATGCACGGGTTCAATGCGGGTTCGATGCCATGTGCGCGGGCATCATGGCCTTGCGTGGTGCATTGCGGAAGTTGGCCAATATCCGCTAAATTATAACTTTTTAGCCGCCCGGCGGCTCCCCTCGAGGTCCGCGCGCCGCCACAAGCCGCGCCCGCAAGGCTGGCGACTGCGCCCGCCGTCCACAGTGGGGTGCCCGGAACGCGCCGGCACAGGCGTCAACGAGACGCCCGCCCGCGCGTCGACTGGGGTGTCGACCGAGGCGTCCGAAGTGTCGGCAGTGCGCGCGAATCGCCAGCGAATGGCCAGCAAAGCGGCCAGCAAAATGCGAGCAACGCGCGAGCAACACGCGCCGTGCGCATGCCGTACGCGATGGCGCATCAGGCGGCATGCCCGCGCCCGCTCAGCCGCTCGATGGCCGTGCGCGCCGCGCCGCCCGCGTCCCGCACGATGTCCTGCACCGGTCCGCCGCCCGGCTGTGCAAACTCCGTCCTCATGGCTTGCCCGCTGCATGGGGCGCAGCTCAGTGGTCCCGCTCATTTACCCAGGATGAAGTGCCCGTCGTGAAACCGATACTGAAATCAAACAAGCTGTTGAACGTCTGCTACGACATTCGCGGGCCCGTTCTCGAACACGCGAAGCGCCTCGAAGAAGAAGGCCATCGCATCATCAAGCTGAACATCGGCAATCTCGCGCCGTTCGGTTTCGACGCCCCTGACGAAATCATCCAGGACATGATCCGCAATCTGCCCGACTCGTCGGGTTATTCGGACTCGAAGGGCGTGTTCGCGGCGCGCAAGGCGATCATGCATTACGCGCAGCAGAAGGGCGTCGTTGGCGTCGAGCTGGACGACATCTACATCGGCAACGGTGCGTCCGAGCTGATCGTGATGGCGATGCAGGCTCTCCTCAACGACGGCGACGAAGTGCTGCTGCCCGCACCCGACTATCCGCTGTGGACGGCGGGCGTGAGCCTGTCGGGCGGCACGCCCGTGCATTACGTGTGCGACGAATCGAACGCGTGGATGCCCGACCTCGACGACATCCGCGCGAAGATCACGCCGAACACGAAGGCGATCGTCGTGATCAACCCGAACAACCCGACGGGCGCGCTGTACTCCGACGAACTGCTGCTCGCGCTGATCGAGATCGCGCGCCAGCACGGGCTCGTCATCTTCGCGGACGAGGTCTACGACAAGATCGTCTACGATGGCAAGAAGCACACGTCGGTGGCGGCGCTGTCCGAAGACGTGCTGACTGTGACGTTCAACAGCCTGTCGAAGAGCTACCGTTCGTGCGGCTATCGCGCGGGCTGGATGTGGGTGTCGGGCCTGACGGGCGAAAACCGCCGCCGCGCGAAAGACTACTTCGAGGGCCTCGGCATTCTCGCGTCGATGCGCCTGTGCCCGAACGTGCCCGGCCAGTACGCGATCCAGACGGCGCTCGGCGGCTATCAGAGCATCAACGATCTGATCGCGCCGGGCGGGCGGCTCTACAAGCAGCGCCAGCTCGCGTACGACATGCTGACGGCCATTCCGGGCGTGACCTGCGTGAAGCCCGAGGCGGCGCTGTACATGTTCCCGCGCCTCGATCCGAAGCTGTATCCGATCGAGAACGACCAGCAGTTCATCCTCGACCTGCTGCTGGAGGAGCGCGTGCTGCTCGTGCAGGGCAGCGGCTTCAACTGGAAGGCGCCGGATCACTTCCGTGTCGTGTTCCTGCCGAACGTCGACGATCTCGCCGATTCGATCCACCGGATCGCGCGCTTCCTCGACGGCTATCGCAAACGCCACGCGGCCTGAGGGCGCGCATCGGCGCCCGAACCGATTTTCCACTCTCTCACTAGACACACACGCTGCATGGAACCGATCAAAGTTGGACTGCTGGGCTTCGGCACGGTAGGCAGCGGCACCTTCACGGTACTGCGCCGCAACCAGGAAGAAATCAACCGACGCGCGGGCCGCGGCATCGAGATCGCGCGCATTGCCGTGCGCAATCCCGCGAAGGCCACGGCGGCGCTCGGCAGCGCGGCGGGCACGGTCGCGATCACCGACGACTTCGGTTCGGTCGTCGACGATCCGTCGATCGCCATCGTCGCCGAAATGATCGGCGGCACGGGCATCGCGCGCGATCTCGTGCTGCGCGCGATCAGGAACGGCAAGCATGTCGTGACGGCCAACAAGGCGCTGCTCGCCGTGCACGGCACGGAAATTTTCGAGGCGGCGCGCGCCAACGGCGTGATGGTCGCGTTCGAAGCGGCCGTCGCGGGCGGCATCCCGATCATCAAGGCGCTGCGCGAGGGCCTCACGGCCAATCGCATCCAGTACATCGCGGGCATCATCAACGGCACGACGAACTACATCCTGTCGGAGATGCGCGACCGCGGCCTCGACTTCGCGACGGCGCTGAAGGCCGCGCAAGAACTCGGCTACGCGGAAGCGGACCCGACCTTCGACATCGAAGGCGTCGACGCCGCGCACAAGGCGACCATCATGAGCGCGATCGCGTTCGGCGTGCCCGTGCAGTTCGACAAGGCATACGTCGAAGGCATCGGCAAGCTCGCCGCGATCGACATCCGGTACGCGGAAGAACTGGGCTACCGGATCAAGCTGCTCGGCATCACGCGGCGCAGTGACAAGGGCATCGAGCTGCGCGTGCATCCGACGCTGATCCCCGGGAAACGCCTGCTCGCGAACGTCGAAGGCGCGATGAATGCCGTCGTCGTGCATGGCGATGCCGTCGGCACGACGCTGTATTACGGCAAGGGCGCGGGCGCTGAGCCGACGGCGTCCGCCGTGGTCGCCGATCTCGTCGACGTGACGCGCCTGCACACGGCCGACCCCGAGCACCGCGTGCCGCATCTGGCGTTCCAGCCGGACCGTCTGTCGAGTACGCCGATCCTGCCCATCGACGAAGTGACGAGCGGCTACTACCTGCGTCTGCGCGTCGCCGACGTGACGGGCGTGCTGGCCGACATCACGCGCATCCTCGCGGACACGGGCATTTCGATCGACGCGCTGCTGCAGAAGGAATCGGAGCAGGTCGACGTGTCGAAGAAGGGCGAGACCGACATCATCCTGATCACGCACGAGACGGTCGAGAAGAACGTCAACGCGGCGATCGCGAATATCGAGGCGCTGAAGACGGTTGTGTCGAAGGTGACGAAGCTGCGCATGGAAGCGCTGAACTGACGCACGCAAAGCACACGACGTACGACACGCACACTCGTAACGAGGCAAGCTCATGAACTACATTTCCACGCGCGGCGCCGGCATCGGCGAGCGCCACACGTTCTCCGACATCCTGCTCGGCGGTCTCGCGAAGGATGGCGGCCTGTATCTGCCGGGCGAATATCCGCAGGTGTCGGCGGATGAACTCGCGCGCTGGCGCGCGCTGCCGTACGCCGATCTCGCGTTCGAGATCCTGCGCAAGTTCAGCGACGACATTCCCGTCGAAGACTTGCGCGAGCTGACGCGCCGCACGTACACGGCGCAGGTGTACTGCAATGTGCGCGACGAAGAGAACGCCGCGCAGATCACGCCGCTGAAGACGCTCGGCGTCGAAGAGGGCGCGCCGCTGTCGCTGCTCGAACTGTCGAACGGCCCGACGCTCGCGTTCAAGGACATGGCGATGCAGTTGCTCGGCAATCTGTTCGAGTACGCGCTCGCGAGGCACGGCGAAACGCTGAACATTCTCGGCGCAACATCGGGCGATACGGGCAGCGCCGCCGAATACGCGATGCGCGGCAAGAAGGGCATTCGCGTCTTCATGCTGTCGCCGCACAAGAAGATGAGCGCGTTCCAGACGGCGCAGATGTACAGCCTGCAAGATCCGAACATTTTCAACGTCGCGGTCGACGGTGTGTTCGACGATTGCCAGGACATCGTCAAGGCCGTGTCGAACGATCATGCGTTCAAGTCGCAGCAGAAGATCGGCACGGTCAACTCGATCAACTGGGCGCGCGTCGTCGCGCAGGTCGTGTACTACTTCAAGGGCTACTTCGCGGCCACGAAGCACAACGACGAGCGCGTGTCGTTCACGGTGCCGTCGGGCAACTTCGGCAACGTCTGCGCGGGGCACATCGCGCGGATGATGGGGCTGCCCATCGAAAAGCTCGTCGTCGCGACGAACGAGAACGACGTGCTCGACGAATTCTTCCGCACGGGCATTTACCGCGTGCGCAAGTCGGCGGAGACGTATCACACGAGCAGCCCGAGCATGGACATCTCGAAGGCGTCGAACTTCGAGCGCTTCGTGTTCGATCTGTTGGGCCGCGATCCGAAGCGCGTCCTGCAACTCTTCCGCGACGTGGAGGAGAAGGGCGGCTTCGATCTGCAGGCGAGCGGCGATTTCGCGCGCGTGCAGGAGTTCGGCTTCGTGTCGGGGCGCAGCAGCCACGACGACCGCGTCGAGACGATTCGCGACGTGTTCCAGCGTTACGACACGATGATCGACACGCACACGGCCGACGGCGTGAAAGTCGCGCGCGAGCACCTGCAGGCGGGCATTCCGATGATCGTGCTGGAGACGGCGCAGCCCATCAAGTTCGGCGAGACGATCCGCGAGGCGCTGGCGCGCGAGCCGGAGCGTCCGGCTGCGTTCAGCGGGCTCGAAGACCTGCCGCAGCGCTTCGAGGTGCTGCCGAACGACGCGCAGCGCGTGAAGGACTTCGTCGCGGCGCATACGAGGGCTTGAACAGGCGGTCAATCGATCGCAGCAGAGTCGCGCAAACGGCGCACGTTCTTGGACGTGCGCCGTTTTGTTTTGCAGCGCGCGTCGATCCGCGCAACCCTCGGTAACGCCAGGATAAAAGCGCCCGGCGACGCGACGCGGCTGCGCCCGCTACAATGATTCTTTTCGAATCGCTTCATTTCCGATCGATGTCCACACCTACGCCTCCGACGCCTCCGCAATCCGCGCCGCGCGCGCCGATGCTGTCGACGGCCGACGCGCTCGCTACGCTGCTCGGCGCCGCCGTGCAGATCGACGGCACCGAAACGCTGCCGACACTCGACGCGATCAACCGCGTGCTTGCCGCGGACGTGATCTCGCCGCTCGACGTGCCGCCGATGAACACGAGCGCGATGGACGGCTATGCGGTGCGTGTCGCCGAGCTATCGCAGGGTGAGCGGCGCTTGCCCATCTCGCAGCGCATTCCGGCGGGCCATGCGCCGCAGCCGCTGGCGGAAGGCACGGCGGCGCGCATCTTCACGGGCGCGACGGTGCCGCCCGGCGCCGACGCGATCGTGATGCAGGAGCAAACCGAACCAGCCGGCGACGAAGTGGCGATCCTGCACACGCCGAAAGCGGGCGAATGGATCACGCAGCAGGGCGCCGACATCCGCAAGGGCGCGACGATCCTGCCCGCTGGCACGCGGCTCACGCCGCAGGCGCTGGGGCTTGCGGCGTCCGTCGGATGCGCGAATCTCGAGGTCGTGCGCCGCGTGAAAGTCGCCGTGTTCTTTACAGGCGATGAACTGACGATGCCCGGCGAGCCGCTCAAGCCCGGCGCGATCTACAACTCGAACCGCTTCACGCTGACGGGCCTGCTGCAGAAGCTCGGCTGTGAAGTCACCGATTTCGGCATCGTTCCCGACAGGCTCGACGCAACGCGGCAAACGCTGCGCGAGGCGGCGCAGGCGCACGATCTGATCCTGACGTGCGGCGGCGTGTCGGTGGGCGAGGAGGATCACGTGAAGCCCGCCGTCGAAGCCGAAGGACGCCTGTCGATGTGGCAGATCGCGATGAAGCCGGGCAAGCCGCTTGCGTTCGGCGCGATTCGCCGCGCGTCGCCGAAGGGCAAAGGCGTGGCAGCGGAAGGGGCGGGTGCATCGGGTGCGGCAAACGAAACGTTCTTTATCGGCCTGCCGGGCAATCCCGTGTCGACATTCGTCACGTTCCTGCTGTTCGTGCGGCCGTTTCTGCTGCGCCTCGCGGGGGGGCGGACGGTGACGCCGCGCGCGCTGTCGCTGCGCGCCGACTTCACGCAGCAAAAGGGCGACCGCCGCAACGAATTCCTGCGCGCGCGCGTGAACGCCGCGGGCGGTCTCGATCTGTTCCCGAACCAGAGCTCGGCGGTGCTGACGTCGACGGTCTGGGGCGACGGCCTGATCGACAATCCGCCGAATCATGCGATCAGCGCCGGCGAGACCGTGCGCTTCATCCCGTTTTCCGAACTGCTGAACTGAGCGCGGCCGTTACCGGGCCGCTACCGAGAATGAAGATCCAGCTGAAATATTTTGCGAGCGTGCGCGAAGCGCTCGGCCGGTCGGACGAATCCGTGGACGTGCCCGAAGGCATCGCGACGGTCGGCGATGTGCGCGCCTGGCTACGCGTGCGCGGCGGTGCGTGGGCCGAGACGCTCGCGGAAGGCCGCGCGCTGCGCATGGCGTGCAACCACGTGATGACGGACGCGGGCACGCGCATCACCGACGGCTGCGAAGTCGCGTTCTTTCCGCCCGTCACGGGCGGCTGAATCGGGCCATTTGAAGCGGGAGGGCGAACGATGACGGTCCGTGTCCAGGCAGATGATTTCGACCTGACGACGGAAGTCGCCGCATTGCGCGCGCAGAATCCGAAGGTCGGCGCGGTGGCGTGCTTCGTCGGCACGGTGCGCGACATCAACGAGGGCGAAGCCGTCGAGACGATGGAGCTCGAGCACTATCCGGGCATGACGGAGAAGTCGCTTGAAGCGATCGTCGACGCGGCCCGCGAGCGCTGGCCGGGCACCGATGTGCTGATCGTGCACCGCGTCGGCAAGCTGATGCCGCTCGATCAGATCGTACTGGTCGCGACGACGTCGAAGCATCGCGCGAACGCATTCGCGTCGTGCGAATTCGTGATGGACTACCTTAAGACCCAGGCGCCATTCTGGAAGAAGGAAAAGACGGAAAGCGGCGAGCGCTGGGTCGATGCACGCGTGACCGATGACGAAGCGCTCGCGCGATGGGGACTGAAGTCGGCGAACTCGAAGGCGGATTGAGCGAAGTTCGAGTCAATCGCCGTCGCGCGATTTGCCGATGATTTTCGCCGGAAACGGCTCGCCGCGCGGCCGCGCATGTTCTGCCTCATGCTCTTCGCGCGAACGACGGCGCGGCGCGATGCGCTCCAGCAGCGCCTGCTGTTCGGCGGGAATCTGATAGTCCCAGCCGAAGCGGCTCAACTGCAAGCTCCGTGCGATACGCAGCGCCGGCTCCATGAAGCGCACGGCGGCGGCCGGTTCATAGCGCGACTCGACGGTATCGAGGAACAGATAAAGCCAGTGGCTGAAGTGCCGCGGCTCGACGCCGGCGAGCGGCATGTGCGCCTGCTGCACGTTGCCGCGATATTGCTTCGCGCCCAGTACGAGCGATCCCCAGAAAACGCACATCTTCGGCAGATGCTCGTCCCAGCGGCCCGCCAGCTTCTCTTCGAACACGGGACCGAGCAGCGCGTCGGCACGCACGCGGTCGTAGAAGGCGTAGACCAACTCGCGGATGTTCTCTTCGTCCGGTTCGGCGTAGCGCGTGGCGAGACGTTCGGCGGCGGAAATAGTGGAAGAAATTTCGGACTTCATAGCTGAAATAAGTGAGATGCGGCAAGCACTCCGACATCACGCGGACGCAAACCCGTCGCAAACGTTGGGCGCGCTCATCTAAAGTCAGAAAAAGTGCGCTTCAAACGAAAGTTAGCGTTTATAGTTACGCGAAATAACGAGATAAACGCGCCAATAAGATGTGACTTATACGCATGTTATTGCGCGCTGCAGTACCGGCGTTTATGGGTGTGTCGTGAACATTCCGCACGTCATCCCCGTCGCGACTTGCCTTTCAATGAGACTGACAGACTATACCGATTACTCGCTGCGCGTGCTGCTCTACCTCGCAGTTCGTCCCGAAGGACTGGCGACAATCCAGGACATTTCGGACGCGTACGGCATATCGAAGAACCATCTGATGAAGGTGGTTCAGCGGCTTGCGGAACTCGGCTGGGTCGAGACCGTGCGTGGACGCAACGGCGGTCTGCGGCTGTTCGAGCATTCGTCCGCGTTGACCATCGGCGAAGTGGTGCGCGCAGCCGAGAGCGACTTCACGCTGGTCAGCTGTTTCAACGGCAGCGATCCGGGCGCGCATCGCGAATGTGTCATTCAGTCGCAATGCCGGCTGAAGGGCGTGCTCGAAGCGGCGCGCGCAGCGTTTTTCCGCGAGCTCGACGGCTTTACGATCCGCGATATCGCCGAGCCTGCGTCGCCGCTGATGTCGCTGCTCGGGCTCAAGCCGTCGGCCACTGTCGTGCCGATCGTGCCCATCACGCCTGTCGTCCCGACGGGCACCTGAGCCAGCCGCACGATCGGTCGCCGGTGCGGCCGTTATTCGAAGCGGCATTTGCGCGTCTGAACGGCTTGCGGGCAGGCTCGCGCCCGTTCGCGGCGCCCGCCGAGCCGCTGCCTGCCATCTCCCGCCTTTGCTTTTCCCGTGCTGGTCGCGGGGCTAAACTGCGCTGTGTCCCGTGCCGGATGCGGCAACGCGGCCGCCGTGCGAATTCTCTCTCCCTGATGCAAAAAAGCGCTTGAAACCTGCCTAAAACGCCTCATTTTGGTGGTAATCGAAATTGGAGGTCTCTTGATGAGAATCGACAAACTCACCACTAAATTCCAGGAAGCGCTGGCCGATGCGCAAAGCCTTGCCGTCGGCCATGACAATCAGTACATCGAGCCCGTTCACCTCCTCGCGGCTCTCGTCGCGCAACAGGACGGCTCGGCGCGTTCGCTGCTGTCGCGCGCCGGCGTCCACGTGCAGGCGCTGCAAACCGCGTTGAACGACGCGATCACGCGTTTGCCGCAAGTGCAGGGGACGGACGGCAACGTGCAGATCGGCCGCGACCTCACGGGTCTGTTGAACCAGGCCGACAAGGAAGCGCAGAAGCTCAATGACACCTACATCGCGAGCGAAATGTTCCTGCTCGCCGTCGCCGACGACAAGGGCGAAGCCGGCCGTCTCGCGCGCGAGCATGGCCTGTCGCGCAAGTCGCTGGAAGCGGCCATCGTTGCCGTGCGCGGCGGCTCGCAGGTGCACAGCCAGGACGCCGAAAGCCAGCGCGAAGCGTTGAAGAAATACACGATCGATCTGACCGAGCGCGCCCGTGCAGGCAAGCTCGACCCCGTCATCGGTCGTGACGACGAAATCCGCCGTTCGATTCAGATCCTCCAACGCCGGACCAAGAACAATCCGGTGCTGATCGGCGAGCCGGGCGTCGGCAAGACGGCGATCGTCGAAGGTCTCGCGCAGCGCATCGTCAACGGCGAAGTGCCGGAGACGCTCAAGGGCAAGCGCGTGCTGTCGCTCGACATGGCCGCGCTGCTCGCGGGCGCGAAATACCGCGGCGAATTCGAAGAGCGTCTGAAGGCCGTGCTGAACGACATCGCGAAGGACGAAGGGCAAACTATCGTCTTCATCGACGAGATTCACACGATGGTCGGCGCGGGCAAGGCCGAAGGCGCGATGGACGCGGGCAACATGCTGAAGCCGGCGTTGTCGCGCGGCGAGCTGCATTGCGTCGGCGCGACCACGCTCGACGAATATCGCAAGTACATCGAAAAGGATGCCGCGCTGGAGCGCCGTTTCCAGAAGGTGCTCGTCGACGAACCGACGGTCGAAGCGACCATCGCGATCCTGCGCGGCTTGCAGGAGCGCTACGAGTTGCATCACGGCGTCGACATCACCGACCCGGCGATCGTCGCGGCGGCGGAACTGTCGCATCGCTACATCACGGACCGCTTCCTGCCGGACAAGGCGATCGACCTGATCGATGAAGCGGCGTCGAAGATCAAGATGGAAATCGACTCGAAGCCCGAGGAGATGGACAGGCTCGACCGCCGCCGCATCCAGCTGAAGATCGAGCGCGAAGCCGTCAAGAAGGAGAAGGACGAAGCGTCGCAGAAGCGCCTGCAACTGATCGAGGAAGAAATCGAGCGGCTCGACCGTGAATATTCGGATCTCGAAGAAATCTGGACGGCGGAAAAAGCGGCCGTGCAGGGCAGCGCGCAACTGAAGGAAGAGATCGAGAAGACGCGCGCGGAAATCACGCGTCTGCAACGCGAAGGCAAGCTCGAAAAGGTCGCCGAATTGCAGTACGGCAAGCTGCCGCAGCTCGAGGCGCAACTGAAGCAGGTCACGCAGGCCGAGGCGCAGGAGCAGAACAATCCGACGCGTCCGCGGCTGCTGCGCACGCAGGTCGGCGCGGAGGAAATCGCGGAAGTCGTGTCGCGTGCGACGGGCATTCCCGTGTCGCGCATGATGCAGGGCGAGCGCGAGAAGCTGCTGCAGATCGAAACGAAGCTGCACGAGCGCGTGGTCGGTCAGAACGAAGCGATCAGCGCCGTCGCCGATGCGATCCGCCGTTCGCGCGCGGGGCTGTCGGACCCGAACCGTCCGTATGGCTCGTTCCTGTTCCTCGGGCCGACGGGCGTCGGCAAGACGGAGCTGTGCAAGGCGCTCGCGGCCTTCCTGTTCGACGCGGAAGATCATCTGATCCGCATCGACATGAGCGAGTTCATGGAGAAGCACAGCGTCGCGCGTCTGATCGGCGCGCCGCCGGGCTATGTCGGCTACGAAGAAGGCGGCTATCTGACGGAAGCGGTGCGCCGCAAGCCGTATAGCGTGATCCTGCTCGACGAGATCGAGAAGGCGCACCCGGACGTGTTCAACGTGCTGCTGCAGGTGCTCGACGACGGCCGCATGACGGACGGCCAGGGCCGCACCGTGGACTTCAAGAACACGGTGATCGTGATGACGTCGAATCTCGGCTCGCAGGTGATCCAGTCGATGGTCGGCGAGTCGCAGGAAGCCGTGAAGGATGCTGTCTGGGAAGAAGTGAAGCTGCACTTCCGGCCGGAGTTCCTGAACCGGATCGATGACGTCGTCGTGTTCCATGCGCTCGGCCGCGACAACATCCAGTCGATCGCGAAGATCCAGCTGGAGCGCGTGCACGAACGGCTCGCGAAACTCGACATGCAACTGGTGGTGTCGGATGCGGCGCTGGAGTTGATCGGCAAGGTCGGCTATGACCCGCTGTTCGGCGCGCGGCCTTTGAAGCGCGCGATCCAGCAGGAGATCGAGAACCCGGTCGCGAAGCTGATTCTGGCCGGCAAGTTCGGGCCGAAGGACGTGATCCCCGTCGAGGTGGAGAACGGCAAGCTCGTGTTCGAGCGGGTGGTGCACTAAGGCACACAGGGACGGATGCGCCGACAACCGGTGTATCCTCTCGCGATCAGAAGCAAAAAAGCAAAAAGGCAACGAAGCGATTCGTTGCCTTTTTGTTTTTGTGCGCGGCGCTTCAAGCGCTACGCACGTCGAAGCAAAGCGGAAGCGAAGATGAAGTAACGCGCTCAGGCGCTCTTGTTGCCGCCGAACAGACCGGCCAGCGCGCCCAGCGAGCCGAGTGCGCCCGCGAGGCCGCCCGCGTCGACCTTGCCGTCGGCGGGCACTTCGCCGTTCGGCGTCGCGGCGTTGACGACGTGCGGCAGCACTTGCGACAACAGGCCCGTCACCGCCGACGGATCGACGCCGGCCTTCGATGCGATGTTGGTCACGGCGTCCGAGCCGAGCACGTTATGCAGTGCGTCGGCGGCGATCGGCTGGTTCTCGCCGTTGCTGACCCAGGAGTTGATGATGTCGCCCGCGCCGTTCTGCTGGAAGCGTTGGATCAGCCCGTTCAGGCCGCCCGGCTGGTTGTTGATGAATTCGAGCGCAGCGGCGATCAGCGCCTGCTGGCCGCCGCCTTCGGGCGTATTGCCCCCGCCGAGCATGGAACCGAGGGTGTCGAGTAGGCTCATGACGATCTCTCTCTGTGGAGGCCGGCGCGACGCTCGTGAAAGCGTGCGCCGACGGGTAATGAAACGCCGGAAACGCCGCGCGAGCGCGGCACCGACAGTGTTGACAGACGTAGACGTAAAGCAGTGAGGCCATCGGACGCGCAGCGAAGCGCGTCACGATTCGAGTCCTTATACGCCCGACGCAGCAGACGCGGCCTTGCTCTTCTTCGATTTCTTCGACTTCGAGGCGGTCGTATCCGACGCCATTGCAGGCGCGGATGCCGCCGCAGCAGCGGGCGCGGATGCCGCCGCAGCAGCGGGCGCGGATGCCGCAGCGGCGTCCGCCTTGCTCTTCTTCTTTGACTTCGAGGCCTTCGTGCCCGATGCCGCTTCGGCAGGCGCGGAAGGCGGCGTTTGCGCAGTGGTTGCGGGCGCAGCCGCCGGCTTCGACGTCGTCGCGGCGGGCTTGGTGCTTGCGCCCGTCGGCGCTGCGGACGAGCCGTTGATCGTCAGGCCCGCGGCTTCGAGGTTCTTCACCGACTTCTGGCCGATGCCCTTGACGCGATTCGCGAGGTCGTCGGCATCCTTGAACGGGCCGTTCTTCGTGCGTTCGTCGATGATCGCTTTCGCATGGACGGGGCCGATGCCCTTGACCGATTCGAGTGCCGCCTCGTCGGCGGTATTGACTTCGACGGCGGACGCAAATCCCGCCGACAACGACAGCATCAGCACGACGCAAAGCATTAACAGCTTTTTCAACATGGCAATCACTCCATTGAGGGCAAACAGGTAGCCGGAACGGACGATGCTTTCACGTTAGCAAGCACTGCGTTCAAGCATAGAACATTTACGGTTCTCTTTCGCCGAACGGCGCGCGACGTTGCGCGAATCGGGCGATTTATACCGGTGCGTCCGTGACAACACAATCGGGCCGCACCAAATTTAAAGCTTTTGCCAGCTCGCGGGGCTGGCATCGAGTACGGATGTCAGGGGAGTTTGATGGGGGATCGAGCCGGTCCGGGGCTCGCTGGTCCCGGCGCCATTGCGCTCGCTTTGGTCGTGTTAGCTTTCGTCGCGTCCGCTTTCGCGGGGCTACGCGCCGTCGCGCCGCGCACTTCGAAACGCACGGAATCGACGCTCGATCCATCCGCGCCAACGAGTTCCAGCACGTGACGCCCAGGCCGGGGCAGCCACAGCACGCGTTCGTCGTGGCCGAGCGAGCGGCCGTCGAGACGCCAGGTGCTGCTCGCGGACGAACCGCTTGCGCGCTCGAACACGATGCGCTGGCGCGTGGCGGGGATGTCGGGGTCGAACGCGAAGAGCGTGCCGTCGGTCGGCGAGCCGATGCGCGGCGCGCCGTTCGATGACGATACGCCAGCACCGTTCGACGCACGCACGAGCGTCGCCGAGCGCGGCATCCGCGCGACGGCTCGCGCGCCCTCCGTATTGCTGGCATTCGCCGCGAGTCCGATAACGGGCGTTTGTGTGCCGCTCACGAACCATTCGTTGCGCGCGGGCTCGATGTTCTGGTCGAAGGTCACGCGCGTCTGCACGACGCCTGCTGGCGCGCGTGGCGCGACGCTCGGAACGCGCCGATGCAGATAGCCGACGATGGCCGCCCAGATCGGCGCGGCGCCCGTCACGCCGGACACGTCCCACATCGGCTGTCCGTCGGCATTGCCGACCCACACGCCGACCGTATAGCGCGACGTGTAGCCGATCGTCCAGTTGTCGCGCATGTCCTTGCTGGTGCCCGTCTTGACGGCGGAAAAGAAGCGCGTCGCAAGCGGACTGTCGAAGCCGAACGTGCGCGTGCGCGCGTTGTTGTCCGACAGCACGGTCGTGATGATGTAGCTCGCATCGGCGGTGAAGACACGTTGCTTCGCGGCAGGCTCATGCAGGATCGATGCAGGCGCATGGCGCGGCACGTCATAGGTCGGCGAGGCGACTCCGCCGTTGGCGAGCGCGCGGTACGCATTGGTCAGCGACAGCAGCGTCACGTCCGCGCTGCCGAGCGCGAGCGAATAGCCGTAGTAGTCGCCGCTTTGCGAAAGCGGCAGGCCGAGCGCCGTGAGCGTTTTCGCGAAGCGATGCGGCGTGACCATCACGAGCGTGCGCACGGCGGGCACGTTCAGCGACGAGCCGAGCGCCGTGCGCACGCTCACCCAGCCCTTGAAGTCCTTGTCGTAGTTTTGCGGAATATAGAGACCGCCGCCCGCTGCGAGATCGAGCGGCGCATCGTCGAGCAGCGAGGCCGTCGTGAGCCGCCGTTCGTCGATGGCCTGCGCGTAGAGAAATGGCTTGAGCGTCGAGCCCGCCTGGCGGCGCGCGACAACGGCATCGACATCGCGCGCGCCCGACAGTCCACCCGACGATCCGACCCACGCGAGCACCTCGCCCGTCGCGTTATCGAGCACGACGACGGCGCCGTCGTGCACATTGCGCGGATGCGCGGGCGCGTTGAGCTCGACGAGCGTGCGCGTGAGCGTGTCGCTGGCGAAGCGCTGCAACTTCGCGTCGAGCGTGCTCGTCACGCGCGCGCCCGCCGCCGGATGCGTTTCGCTCGCGATGCGTCGCGCGAAATGCGGTGCGAGCACGGGCGCATCGGCCGATACCGATAGCAGCGCGGGAGCAGGGCGCGCAAACGCGAGCTGCACGAAGCTCGCGAGATTCGCGCAGCGCTCGGGCGCCTTCATGTCGCGCAGAATGCGGCACGCGCGATCGCTGACCTTCGTGTACGACGCATTCGGCGAGCGGACCAGCGCGGCGGCAACGGCGGCTTCGCGTTCGTCGAGGCCGGACGGCGCCTTGCCGAACAGCGTGACCGACAGTGCTGACAGGCCGACCGTCTCGCCGCGAAACGGCACGAGATTCAGATACGCCTCGAGAATCTGGTCCTTGCGCCACGTGCGTTCGAGCCACAGCGCGCTCACGGCCTGGCTCGCCTTCTGCGTGATCGAGCGTTGTCCGGAGCGCTGCGGGTCGTCGTTGAGCAGACCCGTGAGCTGCATCGTGACCGTCGATGCGCCGCGCGTGCGCGTGTTCCACAGGTTCGCCCACGCCGCCGCCGCTGCGCCGCGCCAGTCGACGCCGCTGTGCTCGTAAAAGCGCTTGTCCTCCGACACGACGATCGCTTCACGCAGCGCGGGCGACACATCCGTGAGCGCGACCCAGTCGCCGCGCCGCCCGGTATTGTCGATGCGCGTGCGCTGTAGCGGCACGCCGTCGCGCGACAGCAGCAGCCAGTCGGAGCTGCGCCATTGCATGCGGACATCGTCGAACGTCGGCAGCGCGTGGGCGGCGAGCGGCGTGGCGATCAGCAGCGAGCACAGCACGATGCGCGCGGACGCGATGCGCCACGGCCCGTTCAACGGGCGATTGCGGCTCATCGCGTTCATGCGGTCCATCGTCATGCGCTCCTCGTTACTTCGCTGCCGCCGCGGGCTTCACGACGACGGGCGCATTCGGCAGCACGCCGAACGACGACGGCGCATAGAGCGCTTCGACGCGCGTCGGCGGCAGGCCGAACGTGCCGACGTTGTTCAGCCGTATCGTGTACTCGACCGAGAATTTGCCCTTCGGCACATAGTCGTAGTACGCGCGATACCCGTCGAAACCGCGCTCGACGAACGACGGCCACGCATAGCCCTTCGACTTTTCGCCTTGCGTCGCCGCTTCCGAATCGCGGCCCAGACCCGAGCCGAGGATCGTCGCGCCCGCGGGCACGGGGTCGTTGACGACGACCCAGGTCATGTCCGTCTGCGCGTCAATGTCGAGATGCACGCGCACGATATCGCCGCGCGTATTCACGCCCTTGACGGCGGGGTCGATCGGCGTGACCGTCTTCGTGATCCTGTAGCCTGCGGCGAACGGCGCTTTCAGCGCGACGGCGGCGAGGCTCTCGATCGTCGCCCACGGCTTGCCGGTGCCGTCGTGCGTGAGCGTCAGCGGGACGGACGCGCTGCGTGCGCCGGTCGGCCATGGCAGCAACTGACTGCGCGTGTCAGCCGTCTTGGTCACGGCTGTCGCGGACGCATCGTTCGTGGCAGCGGAAGGGGGCTGGCTCCATGAGATCGCCTTGTCCGTCGCGCCGAGTTGCAGCTTCGTCTGCCCCGTCACGGGCACGCTCTCGAAGACCTGCGAGAAACGCTGCACGGCAATCGAGCCCCACAGGTTCGCCGTCGTCGTCTGCCATGCGCCGTTCCTCTGCAACGCCAGCAGACCCGCGACGAGGCGCGGCATCTCGTCTTTCCATGCGGGCGTCTCGACGAACATGAGCGCGGTGCGCGCGGCGTTCGTTTCGGTGCCCGTCATCAGCCACCAGAGGTCGTCGTTATCGGCCGTCGAGAACGTGAGGCGCGTGCCCTGGTACGTGAGCCGCGAGCGGATGATCTGCTCGGCTTGCGCGAGCTTTTCTTCGCGTCGGGGAATGTCCTTCACGCGCGACAGCACCGCGTAGTAGTCGAGCACCGCCGACGTCGGCCACTGGTTCGGCGCGATTTCGATCGAGCCGAGCATGCTGGAGCGCGCCGCGCCATGACGCGACAACGCTTCGAGCGCGGCGAGCTTGCGCAGGTCGAGATCCTTGCGCGGCGCCCAGACATCGCGCGCGAGCCGGCCTTCGACGAAATTCACGAGCCCGCCTTCGAGCTTCGCCCGAAGGTCGTCGGGCAACGCGAATCGCGGATCGAGCTTCGCGGCTTCGTCGGTGACGGACAGCAGATACGCGGTGAGCGCCGTGCTGCCCGTGTTGCCGCTGTCGTCGGAGGGCGGGAAGTAGTTCGCGAGGCCGTCCTTGTCCAGATAGACGGGCATGCGCGCGACGACGGCCTGCCAGCGCGCCGGATCACGCAAGCCGAGTGCTACGGACGTCTGCTGTTCGAGGCAGCCATACGGATAGCGCTCGAACCAGCGGCGCACGCCGGGCATGCCGTCGGAGAGCTTCGATTGCAGCGATATCGCGATGCCGCCGCGCAGCGCGCCCGCTTGCGTCATTGTCGCGTCGGGCGGCGCGGCGACGGGCAGCGAGAACGAGCCGTCGATTTGCGTGAGTGTCGCCTGCTGAACGGTGACGGGAATGGCGGCCGTCACGCGCTGCGTGACTTTCAGCGCGTCCGTAGCGTGCGGCGCACCTTGCTCCGTCGCGCCGACGCTCCACGCGAGCGCAGCGGAGGCAGCTTCGGACAGGCCATCGGGCGGCGTCACCGTCCATGCGACTTCGCGGGCCGAGTCCGCTGCGACGTCGACCGTTTGCGGCTGCAACGACAGCCCCGGCACGTTCGGCGTGACGACGACTTTCATTGCGCGCGTCGTCGTGTTGCGCACGGTGAATTGCGCGCGGAACTGATCGCCTTCGCGCACGAGCGGCGGCAGGCCGGAGATCAACTGCAGATCCTGCGTGCTGCGAATCGACGTGCTGCCCGTGCCGAACTGGCCGTCGCCGACAGCCGCAATCGCGACGATGCGAAAGCTCGTCAGCGAATCGTTGAGCGGCACGTCGACGAAGGCGTCGCCGTTGGCGTCAAGCGTCACGCGCGGATTCCACAGCAGCAGCGTGTCGAACAGCTCGCGCTGCGCGCTGTGTCCACCGCCGCCGCCCGCGGGCACCGCCTTGCGCCCGAAGTGTCGGCGGCCGACGATCTCCATCTGCGCGGTCGCCGTTTCGACGCCGTAAGCACGCCGTTGCAACATCGCATCGAGCACGTCCCAGCTGTTGTTCGGCATCAGTTCGAGCAGCGCTTCATCGACGGCCGCGACGGCGATCTGCGTGCCGGCCGGCGCGGGCTTGCCGCCCGGCATCTGCACGCGCAGCTTCACATGCGCCTTGCCGCGCACGGTGTACAACTTCGCATCGGGCGTCACCGTGACCGCGAGCCTGTGCGCCGCAGTGCCGACCTTGATTTCGGCGAGGCCATAGCGGAACGCGGGCTTCGACAGATCGACGAGCGGCGTCGGCGCTTCGTAGTAGCGGCCTTCGTACCAGAACGCGCGCGCCCATTCGAGCGGCGCCTTCCAGCCCCACGTGAAGAACGAGTACCACGGCACTTCGCGGATGCGCCCGCGCAGCGCGAGCACCGACACATACACGTTCGGCCCCCACGCTTCGTTCACTTTCAGCTCGACGGTCGGGTCCTTGCCGTCCAGCTTCACGACATGCGTCTCGACGATGCCTTCGCGTTCGACGGCGACGAGCGCGGTCGCAAAACGGAAGGGCATGCGCACCTGGAAGCGCGCCGTCTCGCCCGGCTCGTAAGCCGTCTTTTCGGGCAGCACGTCGATGCGGTCGGTGTTTTCGCCGCCGAACCACAGGTCCTCTTCGCGCGTGACCCAGACGGAGGTCGCCGCCGTCGACAGATTGCCGTCGCCGTCCTTCGCCGTCACGACGAGATCGACGTTGCCCGCTTCCTTGAGCTTCGCGTCGCAGTTCATCAGGCCGTGGTCGTCGCTCTTGCCGCTGCACAGCGTGCCGAGGTCTTTTGTTTCGATGTGGTTGTCGTATGCGTAGAAGCCGCCGACCATGCGCTTTCTCGACGTGATCGTGATGCGCGCGATGCCGCGCACGTCGAGCGGCACGCCCGCGCGCGGCTTGCCTTGCAGATCGACGGCGAGCGCCTTCACGGGCACGGTGCTACCCACCGATACCCATTGCCCCGACTTCACCCCCGCGACGACGGCGGCGGGCCACAACGTCGCATCGCCGCTGATTGTCTGCACTTCGCCGTTCGGATCGGCGAAGGTCGCTTCGAGCGCAAGGCGCTTCGGCGCATCGACATGCGGCAGGTTCTTCAGCGTCAGGCTGCCTGCGCCGTTGCGGTCGAGCGTGACGGGTTCCTTGTCGGCGATCAGCTTCGATGTGTCGTCATCGGATTGCGGCTCGCTTTCTTCGTCATCCGAAGATGTCGATTCGCCGCTCTCGTTGTGCTTCCTGTATGGCGCAAAGCTGAATTCCGGATAAGTGCCGGCGAACGCGGGCGTCGTGTTCTTCACCAACGCCGATACCTGCACGGGCAAACCCGACGCGCCGCCGCCCGACATATAGTCGATCTGCAATGCGAGCGGCGCTTCCTTCGCGGCGACGAGCGGTTGCGTCTTCGCATCGCGCACGGCGATCGTGCCTTTGAACACGGGCAGGCGGAACTCCTCGACGCGAAAGCTGCCGGATGGATAGCTGTGGCGCGGCGTGGCGGTGTCGTTGGCGTCGCTGTCGTCGTTGTTTTCAGTCGTGCTTTCGGCGGAGGCCGTGGCGGCATCGCCGTCGTCGAGCGACACACTGTACTCGCCGAGCTTGGCCGATGCGGGAATCGCGAAGGTCGAATCGGCCGTGTGATCGGCGGCCCATTTGAGCGGCATGTGCCACGTCTGTCCGCTGCCGAGATGGCGGAACGTCACGCGCGCCGGATACGCCTTCGGGAACGTGATGCCGTGCATCGTCTCGATGCGGATCATATGCTTCATCGACACCGTTTCGCCCGCGCGCAGCAGCGTCCGGTCGAACACGGTATGCGCGCGCACGGTCTGTTCGACGCTCGTATCTGTCGGCACGTTGAAGCGCCACGCTTCGATGCCCTGGTTCCAGTCGGAGCGCACGAACGCCATGTCTTGACCCGTCTTCGGATCGTCGATGCGCGCGGACACGAAGAAGCCTTCGAAACCGTCTTCGTTGCATTCGCGGCGCGAGGCCAGCGACCGGCTGATCGTCAGCACGCCGTGCGCATCGGTCTTGCCCGACGCGACTTCGTCGCCGTTGCAGTCGCTCACGTGCACGTCCGCGTTCGGCACGGGCTGGCCCTTGTCGAGCGTCGTCACCCACACGACGCTGTTCTCGCGGCCCTGCTTGAAGTGCACGCCGAGATTCGTGACGAGCACGGCCGTGCGCGCGTACATCGGCGCGTGCTTGCCGAGCAGCGAAGCACCGAGCGCGGGCGACGCGAGTTCAATCACATAGAAACCGGGCTTCGTCACCGGCACGCCGACCACTTCGAACGGACGCAGCGTTTTCGGATCGGCCTTCGGCAGCGCGAGCGTCTCGACCTTCGGCTCGCCGGCGAGCAGCGACAGCGAGCGCACGTCGATCAGCGGATTCTTGCGGTCTTCGGCCGGGTCGGCGTCTTGGGTATTGCGCGGCACGATCACGGGATGCGGATTGTGCGCGAGCAGTTGCGGCATCTGCTGATCGATCGACTGGCGATCCATCATGAAGCCGTCGAAGCGGTCGACGTTGCGCATCCAGCGCCGGATGTCGCTATCGGCGTCGACGCGCAGCTTCGTGAACTGCGCGTTGCCCGCGTTGAGTCCGGCGATATGCAGGTCGGCCTCGACGTTGCGCAGCGTGACGGGCACGAGCGCGGGCATGTCGGGTTCCGCGAAGCGCTCGATGATGCCGAACGTACCCGACGAAAACTTCGCGAGCGGCGGCAGCGGGGCGGTGTTTGTCTTGAGCGGAAACAGGTCCGCGTTAGTCAGCGCGCGGCCGCTTGCGTCCTTCAGATTCGACGGAATGTCGATGGCCAGCTCGGCGCGCTCGGGCAGCGGCGCGGCGAATTCGACGGTCGTGGTCTGCGGGTCCTTGTCGTCGGCGGAGAACGATGGCTTGATCTCGCCGTTCGGTCCCTTGAGGCGGATCTTTTCGGCATCGGCGCGCAGGATGGGCGCATTGAACTGCACGCGCAGCGGACGCAACGGCGTGCAGGGCGCCTTCGCGTTCTCGCGTTCGCAGCTGAAGCTGGCGGCGAACGGCTCGCGCACGGTGAAGTCGAAGCGTCGCTCGACGTCGTTGACAATACCGCTCGGGCTCGCGACGCCCTTGCCATAGACGAACTGCGCCTTCGCGCCCGACGGCAGCGCCTGCTGGCATTGCAGCGTCAGCACGCGCGCCGCTTCCTTTTGCAGCCTGAAGCGCTTGAGCAGCGCCGTGCGCGTGGCGGCGTCGACGTTCCTGACGGGAATGCGGTTGCCGAGTCCGCTCGATTCGCACCACACGTTCTGACTGACGGAGGCCTCCGTCGCCGGTCCGTTCAAACGGACGACGAACGCCTGGTCTTCTTCGATTTCGCCGCCATACGGCTCGATGCTCTGCACGAACGGGCCGCCCGTTTCGAACGCGTAATGGCGCGGGCCCGTCAGCGCATGGCCCGCCGACGATTTCAAGCCGTCGTTCAGATCGACGGAACATGCGACGCCTGGCGGCAGATCGGCGGCGAAATCCCAGGCCCAGGTTTTGTCGTCGATCCAGCGCGGCTGGCCGGCGCTCGCGGACGCGTCGCCGCACTTGATGCGCGCGGGCGCGGGCAGATTCGGCGCGCCGAACGCGACCATCGATTCGTCGAACTTGACGACGACCTGGCGCACCTGCGCGACCTTGCCTTGCGGCGAAACCTGCGTGATGCGGGCTGCATCGGCTCGCCATGCGAGCGTGGCCAGAAGGCCGAGCGCCACAGCCGTCGCGACCGCCCCTATCCATTGACGTTTGATGGTGCCGCTATGCATCGACTGCGCTCCCGGTTTCGTTTTTCTTTCGGATTGCCGCCCGCCGATTCTAGCCGATGCACCCGTCGTTTCAGCCTGGATGCGCTGTAGGATTTCGTTGAATTTTGTCGATCAACAGATCGTGCTTGACTTAGAGTTCACTCGAAGTCCTAACCTGAGTTCCGTCATGTCGAAAGCTCTCACCATCGGTCAGGTCGCCGCGACGAGCGGCGTCTCCGCGCATACGCTGCGCTACTACGAGCAGGCCGGGTTGTTGCTCCCGGTCGGCCGCACGGACGCGGGCCATCGTCTTTATTCGCCCGCCGATCTCGATTGGCTGCGCTTCGTGATGCGCCTGAAAGCGACGGGGATGCCGATCGCGGGCATGCAGGCGTTCGCCGCGCTGCGCGCCGAAGGCGATGCGACGATCGGCGCGCGGCGCGAGATGCTGATCGAGCATCGCGAGGCCGTGCTGGCGCGCATCGCGGAGCTGCAGACCAATCTCGCCGCGATCACCGACAAGATCGCGGTCTATGAGGCGGTCGAGCGTGAGGCGGCATCGGCAGGACATATCGGAAACGCACGACTTGATTGAGGACTCGCAATGAACCACGCACATGCAAAGGCACAAGAACAAGCACAGGACAAAGCACGCGGCGATCGCTATGCGCGCGGCTGGGAGAAGCTGAAGGAAATCGACGGAACGGCGGGGGAGAAGGTGATCGCGTCGCTCGCACCGGTTGCGCCCGAATTCGCGCGGCTGCTGATCGAGTTTCCGTTCGGCGATGTGTACAGCCGTCCGCAACTGGACCTGCGCGCGCGCGAGATCGCGACGATCGCCGCATTGGCCGCGCTCGGCAATGCGCAGCCGCAACTGAAGGTGCACATCGAGGCGGCGCTCAATGTCGGATGCACGCGCGATGAGATTGTCGAGGTGTTCATGCAGATGGCCGTGTATGCGGGCTTTCCGGCGGCGTTGAATGCGTTGTTCGCGGCGCGTGAAGTGTTCGCGCAGCGCGACGAGGAAGAGGCGGCTGCGTAGACGATGTCTGCGCGATAACTGCGACGATCGCGGGTTCATGGAAGGATTAAGGTGCAACTAACGGTCTGTTTTTGCTGCTCACATCCACAGGGCGTGAGCGGCGTGCACCTGAGGCTTTGTCTCTAGAGGGATGCCGTTGCTTCCGGCGATCGCGGCATACTGCTTTGTCGAAGGCGGCCGCGAGCACGAGCAAGCGGACCGCACCAGCGCATCTGAACACCGATCGATGCGCATGCCACCAGCATGAAAAGCGCCTGGCCGTTCAGGCCGCGCTATCGGCCTGCATCTGCGCGCCCATCCGCACCGACTGCTTGCTGATCCAGCGCAGATAGAACGCGAGACCGACGCCCGCAATCGCCAGGCTCGCCGTGTTCGCGAGCCAGAAGCCGCGTGCGCCCGTGAACGATGCGGGCACCCATCCGCCGACGTCGAAGCCGAGCGCATAGCCGCCGCCCAGTCCGACGCCCCACAACGCGACCGCGTAGATAACGGTCGGCACGACCGCGACGCGATACGCGCGCAGCACGAAGGCCGACGTAATCTGCAGCGCATCGCAGAGATGGTAGAAGACGACGATCAGCACCAGCGGCATCGCCGCCGCCACAACCCGCGCATCCGGCGTATAGCCCGCGATGATCAGCGGACGCAGCGCGAGCACGATTACGCCGTAGCCGCACGCAATCGCGACGGCCATCGCGATGCCGTGCCGCGCGAGCGTGCGCGCCGCTTCATAGCGATGCGCGCCGAGCGCCTGGGCGACGAGCGTCGACGTCGCGATGCCGATCGACAGCGGCGTCATGTACAGCACGGCGCCGATGTTGCCCGCGATCTGATGCCCGGCCAGCGTGGTTGTGCCGAAACGCGCGATGAAGAGCGCCATGAACGTGTACGACGTGACCTCGATCAGATAGGAAAGGCCCATCGGAATGCCGAGCTTTAGTTGCGCGGCCTGACGGCGCCATACGGGCCGGCAGAAGTGCGCGAAAATCGCGAATGGCCGGAATACGTCGAGCTTCGTCATCGCCAGCATGCCGACGACGGCGAGCGCCCAGTTGATCAGCGTGCTGGCGAGCGCGCAGCCTGGGCCGCCGAGCGCCGGCACGCCGAGTCCGCCGAAGATCAGCCATGTGTTGAGCGGCAGCTTCAGCATCAGCGCGCCAATCTGCAGAATCATCACGAGCCGGGGCTGGCCGACGGCATTCGTCAGCGAGCTATAGACGCGAAACGCAAGGCTCGCCGGCAAGCCGAACGCGACTATCTGCAGGTACGACACGGTGCGCTCGCGCAGCGCCTCGGGCGCGCGCGCAAGCTGCAGCAGCGGGCGAGGGAAGTAGAGAATCAGGAAGCCGATGACAGCGAGCGCGAACGCAAGCCACAGCGCCTGGCGCACTTCCTCGCCGATCTCGTCGTAGCGTGCGGCGCCGTACAACTGGCCCGCAATCGGCTGCAATGCCGTCAGAATGCCCGTCAGTCCGATATACACGGAGATGTAGATCGACGAGCCGAGGCCGAGCGCGGCCAGATCCGTCGCCGAGTAGCGGCCGACCATCGCCGTGTCGATCACGCCGAACGCGATGATCGCCAGCTGGCCGATCAGCACGGGCCATGCGAGCCCGGCGATTTTCCGCACATCGGCGAACATCGTCAGCCGCGTTTCTTCGGGCGCCATGGGTGGCGTTTGACGGGCGGCTGCGGGCGGTCGATGCGCACGTACAGCCGGAAGCGTTCGTCGCGGTCGGCGGCGCGGCGGCCTTCCCACACGAGCTTCCACACGAAGTTCGACATCGAGCTCGGCTCGCCGAAGTCCTGTGTGTCCTGGCGCAGGATCACGTCGCAGTCTTCATCGAACGAAAAATGCATGTCGCCGAAATACGCGAACGTCGCGATCTGCGCGTCGCCGAGACGCACGGGCGCAATGCAGTTGTAGTCGGACGGCAGGTGCGCGGAGATCTGCTCGGCCACGTCCTTGTACGTCCGGCTGTAGTTGACGACGGGCAGCCAGAGGGTCATCAGCAGCACCCACATCAGCGTCGTGCCCGCGCTCGACAGCACGACGCTGCGCCACAGCACCTTCGGATGGCGCGCGACGCGCCACTGCACGAGCGCGAACCAGCAGAGCGTCACGGCCACCGCGCACAGGAACGACAGGATCTTGAACTGAGGCGTGAAGCCCGGCGCGAGCCGCGCGAGATTGCGCGCGAGCTGATGCGGAAAGCCCGTCATGCCCGCGAGCCACACGAGCCACACGAACGTGCCGAGCACCGTGAAGCTCAGCACGGCGAACCAGTCGATTGCGTTGATCGCGCCGCGCTTGAGCGTCGGCAGCGCGAATGCGGCGATCACCGCGAGCGCGGGCATCAGCAGCATGAAAAGGCGGTTCGTCCCCTGGCTTTGCAGCACGACGAGAATCAGCAGCGGCGCGATCACCGCCAGCGGAATCGCGATGTGCGGCGCGCGCCGCAGCCCCGCCCAGCTGAACCACGCCCAGATCGCGAGCGGCCACGCGGGCCACGCGTAGAGCGGGAGGTTCTTGATGGCATACAGCAGCGTCGAGCCGTACGGGCCGGCGAACGCGTGCAGGCTGGTGCGCATCCACTGGTGAAGGAACCAGACGGCGTCGTCGGGGAAGAGCGCGATCGCCGTGAGCGGCCACACGACCGAAAGCACGAGCGCGACGGGCAGACCCGCGAGCATCAGCGTGCGCCAGTGCGTTTCGTGCACGATGATCAGCATCGCGAACGTGCCGACGAGCAGCGCGCCCACCAGCACGGGATTGCTCGTCAGCGCGACGAGGCCGATCGCGCAGCCCCAGATCAGCGCGCCCTGGACGGGCTTGTCGATCATCCGCACGAGGCCGTAGACGAGCATCGCGATGCAGACGAATTGCGCGATCTGCGGCGTCGTTTCGTGGCCGCGCTCGGCGAGGCCGAAGATCGCGAGCAGGACCAGCAGCGCGCCGTCGCCGAGCGTGCGGCCGTAGTCGCGCGGCTCCGGTTCGCCGCCGAATGCGTACTTGAACGGCTGCACCTCGGGCCGGCGGCCGAGCAGATAGGCCGCGTACCAGACGAACGCGCAAGCCGCGCAGAACAGCAGGCCCGTGAACACACGCGATGCGTTGCTTGCGTCGACAAGCGGGTCCAGCACGCGGATCGCGCTCGCGCCGAGCCAGTAGCCGAGCGGCGCATCCGACGTGATGTACTTGCCGACGAGATTGGGCAGCATCCAGTCGCGCAGCGTGCCGTTGGCCATCGTCCACATGACGCCGAAGCCGGCTGCGTCTTCCGTCTTCCACGGGTCGCGGCCGAACAGGCCAAACGACGCGTACACGACGCAGATGGTGAGCAGCAGCCAGCGCGGCAGCGCGCTGGTGGCGGAGGCAGTGAGGCGAACGACAGATCTCATGCGGTGTTCGTGTGAGGCTGACCGGGCGGCAGCCGTGAGTTATTGATGGAGCGCAGGAGGCGTCTCTGAATCAGCATGCGGCATTGTAGACGCGCGGCACGGTGCCCGTCACAAACGCACTTCGACGCGGCGGATGGCAGCAGGGCGGCGAAGCGGGCTTTCAGGGCGGCGTTCGGCGTGGACCGGGCGGGTGTTGCGGAGGGCGTCAGGCGGGCTTTGCTTCGAAGTCTGCCGTGGCGCCGAGTGTGCCGTTGCGGCGTGCAGGCATCGAAAGCAATGGATGAAACCCGCATGCAACCCGCATGCAACGCGGCGCAATGCCGTATCGGGCGAAGCGGAGGCATGCGGCAAGCGAGCACGACTCAGCCCAACAAAAACCTTCCGCCGACAAAAAAGGGCAGCTTGCGCTGCCCCTCTTGCATCGTAGCGGCCCGGACGGGAGTCGGGGCCTGCAACGTGTACTGCACTGCTGCTTACTTCGCGGCCTTGCCCGAAGCGCGGGCGCCGAACTTCTTGTTGAACTTCTCGACGCGGCCTGCCGTGTCCATGATCTTCTGCTGGCCCGTGTAGAACGGGTGCGATTCCGACGAGACTTCGATCTTCGCCAGCGGGTACGTCTTGCCGTTGAATTCGGCCGTTTCACGCGTCTGGATGGTCGAGCGCGTCACGAACTTGAAGTCGTTCGACATATCGACGAACAGGACTTCGCGGTAATTCGGGTGAATGCCTTCTTTCATGGTCTTTCCTTTAATCTGGCGGTAGCCAACCCGGGAGCCGGAGAACTCCGCAACCGCGAGCCACTTGCCTAAGGTCGAAAAACGGCAATTATGCCAGAAAATCAGTCGTTTGACGAGGTTCGTGGAGGTTTTTTCGCAGGCTTCGACGGCTGCCCGCTTCTTGCGATGCGCTACGCGTCCGTTTGCCCGAGCGCGCCCGTTTGCGCCGGGTCCTGTCGGTAGTAGCGGGCGAGCAGCCGGTAAAGCTCAGGATATTCCGCCTCGAACTCGTGCGGCTTCACGAACAGCGCTTCGCTGCACACGGCAAAAAATTCCGATGGATGGTCGGCGGCGTACGGATCGATCAGCGATTCGCGTTCGAAGCGCGCCCAGCGCCGCTCCGGCACGGCATCCACCTTCGCGCAGAACTGGTCGTACGCGTGGTCGAACACGTCCGCCCACTGCGCGGAATCGAGCGGCGCATGCAGCTTGCGAAAGAGGGGTGGGTGGCCATCGGCTTCGCCAGTCACCATGTCGATCTTGTGCGCGAACTCGTGAATCACGACGTTGTACGCATCCGAGCCGTCCGTCATCTGCGCGTCTTCCCATGACAGGATCACGGGGCCGCCTTCCCACGCTTCGCCGCTCGCATCGTGCTCGACTTCATGGACGACGCCGTCCTCGTCTTCGACGGTCTTGCGGATCACGAACTCGCCCGGATAGACGATCACGCCGACCCAGCCGCGATACAGATCGAGCCCGAGATTCAGCACGGGCAGGCACGCCTGCACGGCGATCGCGACGGTGATCTGATCCGTCAGCTCGAGATCGTGCGCGGTCGAGAACTCCTTTTGCGCGATGAAGAGGCTCGTCATGTCGCGCAGGCGCGCGAGGTCGGCGGCGCCGAGACGCGTGAGGAACGGCAGGCCATCGAGCGTCGCCCGCCAGAGCGCGTCGTCGATCGCGTGGGTGCGCAGCGCGCGATCGCGGCGGCGCGTGTCGAGCCATTGAGTGAATTTCGAAAGCATCGCGCAGTTGCCTCGCAGTTGCCCGTTTTCGCTAGCGTTACCGATATGAATCTAATCGATCTGCTTTTGCCATGCGGCGAAAATGCCGCCGCATACGGCCACGCCGATCAGAAAGTAAAAGCCGTCGAGCGACGCGAGAAAGCTCGCCTGTTGCGCGACCATCCGGCTCACCTCGACGACGGCCAGTGCATGCGCGTCGGCGGCGGAGCGGCCGGCCGCCGCGAAGCCGTGCGCGAGCGCCGCGATCGTATTCTCGAAAGCCGGATTGTACGGATTCGCGAACTCGGCGAGCCGCGTCTGATGCAACGCCTGACGATGCTGCTCGACGATGATCACCGATGCCGTCGCGAATGAAATCGTCAGTTGCCGGACGATGTTCTTCAGCCGGTAGCCGTGCGAGAACTCCTCGATGGCGAAGATTCTAAACGTCAGATTCGCGACGGGCAGCACGATGAAGAGCAGCAGCAAGCCCCGCAGCAGAAGCGGCACGATCAACGCTGCTTCGCCGACGGCGGGCGACATGCGCGTCATCCACGCGGCCGCGAACGCCGCCACCGCGAAGCCCGGCACGATGATCCATTTCTTGCGCGGCAGCAGTTTCGCGTAGCGCAGATACGCGAAGAGCGCCGTCGCCGAAATCAGCGACGTGACGCCGACCAGCTGGCCCGTGTTCTCGACCGGATAGCCGAGGCCGGTTTCGAGAAAGCGCGAGATCAGATAGCTGAACGCCGTCGATTCGTAGTAGTAGAACATGTACAGCACGAGCCCGACCTGGAAGGTCTTTTCGCGCAACGCGTGCAGCCGCACGAGCGGCGACGGATGATGCCATTGATGCCAGACGAACCACGCAAGCGCCGCGATGCCCGCCGCGGTCAGAATCAGCAGATTCGGCGATGTGCTGAAGAGCTGAAAGCGCACCTGCTGCATCACGATCTGCAGCGCGCCTTGCGCGAACGCGAAGATGATGTATGGCCAGAAGTGGGTCGCGCCGCGTTCCTCCGGCGTGCGGCCGCCGGAGTCGGGCAGCGCGAGCATCGCGAGCACGGCGAACAGCACGCCGAACGGCGCGGTGCACGCGAAGAGCGCGCGCCACGTGAAATGCGCGACCAGCTGTCCGCCGACGAGCGGCGCGAGCGCGCTGCACAGCACGATCAGAATCAGGAAGGCGCGCGTTGCGGCTGGACGCCGCTGCGGCGTGAAGCTCCGTTGAATGAGGATGCGGCACGTGCCCATCATCGGGCCGATGAAATAGCCTTGAAAGCCGCGCGCGAACAGCAGGCCGAACGACGTATCGCACAGCGCCGCCGCGACGGCGCCCGCCGCATAGAGCAGCATGCAGCCGGCCACGTAGCGCCGGTAGCCGACGCGGTCGACCCACCATTGCTGCTGGAGGATGCCGAGCACGGCCGCGACGGCATATGCGCTCGACGACCACACCAGTTCGTCCGGCGAAGCGTTGACGCCGCCCGCGATGTAGCTGGCGAAGAACGAAAAGATTGCGTTGTCGAAGTAATCGAGGCCGGTGACGACGGCCAGCACCCACGGGAAGAAATCGCCGCGCAGTTTCTCCGCGCTGAAGATCTGCGCGCGCAGTAAGCCTGCATTCATGCTTTCGTGCCCTTGCTCCCGGCACGTTTGGTGGCGGCCGCGGCGCGGCGCTGACTGATCAGCTCATCGGCGCTTTCGCCGGCGAGACGCCGCTCGACGTAATTGAGGTCGTCGGCGAGTTCGGACTTGAGCTTCTGCACTTCTTTCAGTTCGCGCCGCACGGATTCGATGCGCGCATCGATTGATTCGATCTGTTGTGCAAGGCCGTCGCGAATCTGCTGCAACGAGTCCATCGAGTAGCGGTTGCGTCCGCCTTCCGTCGTTTCGAGCGGGCGTTTCAGCATTTCCGTGATGCCCGCCAGCGAGAAGCCCAGAGCGCGCAGGCGCAGGATGCGCGAAAAGCGCTCGAGGTCGTCTTCGTCATACAGGCGATAGCGGCCTTCGCTGCGGCTGGGCGTGACGAGGCCGCGTTCTTCGTAATACTTGAGGGTGCGCGGCGTGACGTTCAGACGTTCGGCGGCGTCGCGCACAGTCAGCAGAGTGGGGGAGTCGTCGTTCGGCATGGCGATGCTCCACATGTCGGGCGTGATGCGAGCATTATAGATCAACGTGTACGTTCACGTACATGATTGCGCGTTGATCACAGAACGTACGGACGAAAAAAACGCCTGCGCGATGGCAGGCGTTCTTGTGTTCGAAGGTTCGAAGCGCTGGGTGGTGATCAGCCGCCGCGGCGCATCATGTCGAAGAACTCGGCGTTGTTCTTTGTCTGGCGGATCTTGTCGAGCAGGAATTCCATCGCTTCGACTTCGTCCATGTCGTGAATGAACTTGCGCAGCACCCAGATCTTTTGCAGGATCTCAGGCTTGATCAGCAGTTCTTCGCGGCGCGTGCCGGACTTGTTCAAGTTGATAGACGGATAGACGCGCTTTTCCGCGAGACGGCGCTCGAGGTGCACTTCCATGTTGCCCGTGCCCTTGAACTCTTCATAGATCACGTCGTCCATGCGGCTGCCCGTTTCGATCAGCGCCGTGCCGATGATGGTCAACGAGCCGCCTTCTTCGATGTTGCGTGCCGCGCCGAAGAAGCGCTTCGGACGCTGCAACGCGTTCGCATCGACACCGCCCGTCAGCACCTTGCCCGACGCGGGGACGACCGTGTTGTACGCGCGCGCGAGACGCGTGATCGAGTCGAGCAGAATCACGACGTCGTTCTTCATTTCGACGAGGCGCTTCGCCTTTTCGATCACCATTTCGGCGACCTGCACGTGACGCGCGGCCGGTTCGTCGAAGGTCGATGCGATCACTTCGCCCGCCACCGAGCGCTGCATTTCCGTCACTTCTTCCGGACGCTCGTCGATGAGCAGCACGAACAGGATGACGTCGGGGTGGTTCTGCTTGATCGCGTGCGCGATGTGCTGAAGCATCACTGTCTTGCCCGACTTCGGCGACGCGACGAGCAGGCCGCGCTGGCCCTTGCCGATGGGCGCGATCATGTCGATGATGCGGCCCGTGACGTTCTCTTCGCCGCGCATCTCACGTTCGAGCAGCAGCACCTTGTTCGGGTGCAGCGGCGTCAGGTTCTCGAACATGATCTTGTGCTTCGAGGCCTCGGGCGGCTGGCCGTTGACCTTGTCGACCTTCACCAGCGCGAAATAGCGCTCGCCGTCCTTCGGCGTACGGACTTCGCCTTCGATGGTGTCGCCCGTATGCAGGTTGAATCGGCGGATCTGCGACGGGCTGATGTAGATGTCATCCGTGCTTGCGAGATACGAGGTTTCCGGCGAGCGCAGGAAGCCAAAGCCGTCAGGCAGCACTTCGAGCGTGCCGTCACCGAAGATCGTTTCGCCCGTTTTGGCGCGTTTTTTTAGAATGGCGAACATCAGTTCCTGCTTGCGCAGGCGGTTCGCACTTTCGATCTCGAGACCATTGGCCATCTCGATCAATTGGGACACGTGTAGCGTCTTAAGCTCGGATAAATGCATACGGAGAACCCGCAGAGAAGGTGCGACCTGAAATGAAATCTGGGAGGAGAAGTGAGCGGAACCGCTCAAGGACCTACTCGTCTTTTAGACGTTTTATAGATTCTAGCATAGCACACGCCAATTCCAGCCTGCGCGGCCGGTTGGACCTGACGCATGATTCGTGTTGTCACGGGACAACACGAATCATGCGGCTCGCTCGATGCATCAACTCACTGCAAGTTTTGCGAGCCGTGCGGCGCGCATGCGATGCATGCGTGCCGTGTCTGCGTGTGGCGGATTAAAGATTGCCGTCGAGGAACGCGGTGAGTTGCGACTTCGACAGTGCGCCGACCTTCTGTGCAGCAACTGCGCCGTTCTTGAACAGGATCAGCGTGGGGATGCCGCGCACGCCGAACTTGACAGGCGTGGACTGATGTTCGTCGACGTTGATCTTGGCGATCTGCAGGCGATCAGCGTAGTCCTTCGCAACTTCGTCGAGGATCGGCGCGATCATCTTGCACGGGCCGCACCATTCCGCCCAGAAGTCGAGCAGCACGGGTTTATCGGATTTGACGACGTCCTGTTCAAACGATGCGTCGCTGATATGCTTGATGTGTTCGCTCATTGTGTGAATACCTCTTTCGGTTCGAGGCCTGCTTTGATTGCCCGCCACGATACAACAAAATCAGAAAACTTTCCGTTCGCTTTACCACAGGACAAACCATGAAAGCCAACGCGCGAAGCACTGTGGGGACAGTTTCGGGAAGGCGACCTGGCTTGGCTTTGCGGGTCACTTGAACGTCAGTTTAGCCTAAATTGCTATGCGTTGCCCGCCGTGATAGTACGCCTTCGGGCGGTAGGGTCTCACACCGCGCGTGGCAGCACTGGCAAGGCTTCGGCCCATATCCCGAATGCCTCGCGCGCGCATGTCGTGCACGCCGCAACCTGTCGTGACAAACACTATCTGGAGATCGTGCGCGCGAACACAAGAGGAGTGGGGCGCCGAAGTTGCCGTTCCGTTACGGCGGCTTTTGTCCCGATGCCTCTCGCGCGGCGCAACAAGCGATGTTAGAATACGACGTGACGGGCCTCCTCGCATGGAGGGGCGGTCAACCTGGTCAGGTCGGGAACGAAGCAGCCACAGCCGTTTTCCGCCAGTGCCGAGGGTCGGGCTCGTCACCTTCCTTTTCTTCCCATCTGCCTCACTTTCCTCCCAGTATTTCTCGTCATCTGCGTTGGTCGAAACGCGGCATGTTCTGGCGCTTGTCTCACGAAATTCAATGAGCCGTCAGAGCGTTGTCACGCCTTGCGCGAGCGCACGATCGATTCGTCTTTTCGCGTCAGCGTTGCTGATACAATTTCCGGATGACCTATCAAGTTCTCGCACGCAAATGGCGGCCGAAGGATTTTGCTTCGCTCGTCGGACAGGAGCACGTGGTGCGCGCGCTCACGCACGCGCTCGACGGTGGCCGTCTGCACCACGCCTATCTGTTTACGGGCACACGCGGCGTCGGCAAGACGACGCTCTCGCGTATCTTCGCGAAGGCGCTCAATTGTGAAACGGGCGTGACGGCCACACCGTGTGGCGTATGTCGTGCTTGCCGCGAGATCGACGAAGGGCGCTTCGTCGATTACGTCGAAATGGACGCGGCGAGCAATCGTGGTGTCGACGAAATGGCTGCGCTGCTGGAACGCGCCGTGTATGCACCCGTCGATGCGCGCTTCAAGGTCTACATGATCGACGAAGTGCACATGCTCACGAACCACGCCTTCAACGCGATGTTGAAGACGCTGGAAGAGCCGCCGCCGCATGTGAAGTTCCTTCTCGCGACGACCGACCCGCAGAAGATTCCCGTCACGGTGCTCTCGCGCTGCCTTCAGTTCAATCTGAAGCAGATGCCGGCAGGACATATCGTGTCGCATCTCGAGCGCATTCTCGGCGAAGAGAACATTCCGCATGAAGCGCAGGCGTTGCGCCTGCTCGCGCGCGCCGCGGACGGCTCGATGCGCGATGCGTTGTCGCTGACCGACCAGGCCATCGCGTATTCGGCGAATCAGCTCACTGAGGAAGCCGTGCGAGGCATGCTCGGCGCGCTCGATCAGAGCTATCTGATTCGTCTCCTCGATGCGCTCGTCGCGGGTGACGGTGCCGCAGTGTTGTCCGTCGCCGACGAGATGGCGTTGCGCAGCCTGTCGTTCTCGACCGCGCTGCAAGACCTCGCGGGACTTTTGCACAAGATCGCGTGGGCGCAATACGCGCCGTCGTCGGTGCTGGAAGAGTGGCCGGAGGCCGCCGACCTGCGCCGTTTCGCCGATGCGCTGAGCCCCGAGCAGGTTCAGCTCTTCTATCAGATCGCGACGATCGGCCGAAGCGAGCTGGGCCTCGCGCCCGACGAATACGCCGGCTTCACGATGACGCTGTTGCGGATGCTCGCCTTCGAGCCGGCGCCGAATGGTGGCGGTGGTGGCGTGACGCCTGCGGGACGCTCGACGGTTCCGGCTGCGGCTGGATCGAAGCGTGCGGGCGCGCCCGTCGCGGCGGCTCCTGTGCGCGAGGCACAGGCTCATCCAATCGAGAGGCCTGCTGCCGCACCCAAGCCCGAATCTGCGGCCGCTCAGCCGAAAGCAGTCAGCGAAGCAGCTGAAATCGCAACAGCCGCAACGGTCGATGCCGGTGTGACACCGATGATGTCCGCCGCCGGGTCCAAGGAAGTCGACGAAGCATCTACTGCCTCAAACGCCTCAGAAGCTTCGCCCAGTAACCCCGCCACGCCGGACGACAACCCACCCGCGCAAGCCGCGGCCGTGCCGCAACGGCAGTCTGAAGCCGCGCCGCGCCGCGCGGGCGGCGCGAGCGCCGCGCTCGACGTGCTGCGCAACGCGGGCATGAAAGTATCGACGGATCGCGGCGCTTCAGCCCGTTCCGCTGCGCCGGCTGCGGCTGCGTCTCCCGCGCCGACGGCGAAGCCTGCCGCGCCCCGCGTCGCCGTTCGCGTCCCGACACCCGATCCGGCCCGCCGCGCCGCAGCCGCCGCGCAACAGGAGACGGCCGCTCGCACCCTATCTTCGCGTGGTGCGCAGCAGCAGGGCGGCTCGTCCGTTCCGCCGTGGGAAGACATTCCCCCTGACGACTACATTCCCGCTTCGTCGGACGATGCGTTCTTCGCGCCTGCCGACGACAACTTCATTCCAGTTTTCGACAGCGGCCCCGATGACGTGGTCGTCGCGCGAGGCAGCGCGTCCGCCGCGGCGCCCGCACCCGCGCCCGTCGTCGACGTCCGCACGCTGCCGCCCGCCGTGCCGCTCAATGCGATCGGTTTCGACGGCGACTGGCCGGCGCTCGCCGTCACGCTGTCGCTCAAGGGCATTTCGTATCAGCTCGCATTCAATAGCGAGCTGATGGCCGTCGAAGGCAAGACGCTGAAGCTCAACGTCGCGGTCCAGCTCTACGCCGAGCCCGCGCAGATCGCGAAGCTGAAAGCCGCGCTCGCCGAACGGCTCGGCAGTGAGATCGACGTGCAGGTCGACGTCGGTCCCGTGCAGCGCACGGCCGCGGTGCTCGATGCGATCGAGCGCGCGAAGCGTCAACGGGAAGCCGAGCGCGAAATCGGCGCCGATCCGTTCGTGCAATCCCTGATCCGCGAGTTCGGCGCGAGCATCGTGCCGGGCTCGGTGCGCCCGCTCACGCCGGGCGCCGACGGCGGCCAGGACGCCGCCAGCCACTGATTCCCGCGCGCGCCGGATGAACGCGCGTCAACCGGAATTCACCATTACGAAGGAGCAAGTCCATGATGAAAGGCCAACTCGCCGGGCTGATGAAGCAAGCCCAGCAGATGCAAGAGAACATGAAGAAGATGCAGGAGCAACTCGCGCAGATCGAAGTCGAGGGGCAGTCGGGCGCGGGGCTCGTCAAGGTGACGATGACCTGCAAGAACGACGTGCGCCGCGTGTCGATCGATCCGAGCCTGCTCGCCGACGACAAGGACATGCTCGAAGATCTCGTGGCGGCTGCGTTCAACGACGCCGTGCGCAAGGCGGAAGCCACCGCGCAGGAGAAGATGGGCGGCATGACCTCGGGCCTGCCGCTGCCGCCGGGCTTCAAGCTGCCGTTCTGATCGCGCGGGGAGTTCGCGCGCGGGCATCGGGCGCTCCGCCCGCAGCCCGTGCGCGACTCGCCGAACCCACTATCGACGCCGCCGTTCCAGCATGAAACAACCTTCCGCCTTGTCGGCGCTCGTCGAAGCGCTGCGCGTTCTGCCCGGCGTCGGGCCGAAGTCCGCGCAACGCATGGCGTACCACCTGATGCAGCACGATCGCGACGGCGCCGAAAAGCTCGGCCGCTCGCTGCTGTTCGCGACCGAGCATCTGCAGCACTGCGAGAAGTGCAACACCTTCACGGAAGCGCAGATCTGCGAAGTCTGCAGCGATACCGAACGCGACCCGACGCTGCTGTGCGTCGTCGAAACACCCGCCGATCAGATCATGCTCGAACAGACGATGACGTATCGCGGGCTGTATTTCGTGCTGATGGGGCGCCTGAGTCCGCTCGACGGCATCGGCCCGAAGGAAATCCATTTCGACCGGCTCGTCAAGCGCGCGTCGGATGGCGTCGTCAAGGAAGTCGTGCTCGCAACCAACTTCACGAACGAAGGCGAGGCGACGGCGCACTACCTCGGGCAAACGCTGAAGGCGCGCGGCCTGTCGGTAACGCGTCTCGCGCGCGGCGTCCCCGTCGGCGGCGAGCTCGAGTATGTCGATGCGGGCACCATCGCGCGCGCGATGCTCGACAGGCGCTCGATGTAGCAGCTCACGCGCATCGAACGCGTTGCGAACGGACGCATCGGCCGCGTCTGGCAAGTACAAGAAGATCGGGAGACACATGAACACATCGACTGCAACGCCAGAGGAACAACGCAAAGGACCAACCCAGGGCCCGCTCGCGGGCGTCAAGGTGCTCGAACTCGGCACGCTGATCGCCGGGCCGTTCGCCGCGCGCTTTCTCGGCGAGTTCGGCGCGGACGTGATCAAGATCGAAGACCCGAAGGGCGGCGATCCGCTGCGCAAATGGCGCAAGCTCTATCCCGAAGTGGGCGGCACGTCGCTGTGGTGGGCCGTGCAGGCGCGCAACAAGAAATCGGTGACGATCAACCTCAAGGCTGAGGAAGGCAAGGAAATCGTCCGCAAGCTCGCGAAAGAAGCGGATATCGTCGTCGAAAATTTCCGGCCGGGGCAGCTCGAAAAGCTGGGGCTCGGCTATGACGTGCTGTCGAAGGAGAACCCCGGCCTCGTGATGGTGCGCCTGTCCGGCTATGGGCAGACGGGGCCGTATCGCGACCGTCCGGGCTTCGGCGCGATCGCGGAATCGATGGGCGGTCTGCGCCATATCACCGGGTATCCGGATCTGCCGCCGCCGCGCATCGGCATTTCGATCGGCGATTCGATCGCGGCGCTGCATGGCGTGATCGGCGCGCTGATGGCGCTGCATCACCGCCAGGTGAACGGCGGCAAAGGGCAGGTCGTCGACGTCGCGCTGTACGAAGCCGTCTTCAACATGATGGAAAGCGTGGTGCCCGAGTACGGCGTCTATGGCATGGTGCGCGAGCGCACGGGCGCTTCGCTGCCGGGCATCGTGCCGTCGAATACCTATCCGTGCCGCGACGGCAGCATCGTGATCGGCGGCAATAGCGATCCGATTTTCAAGCGGCTGATGATCGCGATCGACCGCGAAGACCTCGCGAACGATCCGGCGCTCGCGCACAACGACGGCCGCGTGCCGCGCACACAGGAGATAGACGGCGCGATCGCGGCGTGGCTCGCGAATCGCACGATCGACGAGGCGCTCGATGTGCTGAACGCCGCTGACGTGCCCGTGGGCCGCATCTACAGCGTCGCGGACATGTTCACCGATCCGCAATACGCCGCGCGCCAGATGATCCAGAGCTTCAAATGGCAGGACGGCCGCGACATCGCGCTGCCGGGCGTCACGCCCAAACTCTCCGAAACGCCCGGCGAAACGCGCTGGCTCGGGCCCGAACTGGGTGAACATACGGATGAAGTTCTGCAATCGCTGGGTTATGATGCGGACCACATCGCAAGGTTGCACGCGCAACAGATCGTTTGAGCGTTGAAGAGGCCGGCGCACGCGAAGTGTGCGCAGACCGGCCGACCAGACCGGCGACAGAACAACGACAGAAGAAACGGAGACAGGACCATGCAACGAAGAAGCTTTCTCGCAGGCACCGCGGCGCTCGCGGGCGCATCGCTCGTCGGCTCGCCGCTCGCATTCGGGCAAGGCAAGCTGGAGACGTCGAAAGTCGCGATTGCCGTCGGCGGCAAGAATCTTTTCTACTATCTGCCCCTGACGATTGCCGAGCGCCGTAATTTCTTCAAGGACGAAGGGCTCGAAGTCGAGATCTCCGACTTTGCGGGCGGCTCACAGGCGTTGAAGGCGGCCGTCGGCGGCAGCGCCGATGTCGTCTCCGGCGCGTTCGAACACACGCTGCTGCTGCAGGCGAAGAACCAGTACTTCCGCGAATTCGTGCTGCAAGGGCGCGCGCCACAGATCGTGCTCGCCGTGTCGAAGAAGACGATGGCGAACTACCAGTCGATCGCGGACCTGAAGGGCAAGAAGATCGGCGTGACGGCGCCGGGTTCGTCGACGTCGATCATGGCGAGCTTCGTGCTCGCGAAAGCGGGGCTGACCGCGAAAGACGTGTCGTTCATTGGCGTCGGCGCGGGCGCGGGGGCGATCGCCGCGCTGCAATCGGGGCAGATCGACGCGCTCGCCAATCTCGATCCGGTGATGACGAAGCTCGAACGCTCGAGCGAGATTCGCGTCGTGTCCGACACGCGCACGCTCAACGATACGCACACGGTGTTCGGCGGCAACATGCCTGCCGGTTGCCTGTATGCGTCGCAAGCGTTCATCAGCAAGAATCCGAACACGACGCAGGCGCTCGCCAACGCGATGGTGCGCGCGCTGAAGTGGCTGCAGACGGCGACGGGCACCGAGCTGATCAACACCGTGCCCGAATCGTATCTGCTCGGCGACCGCGCGCTGTATCTGGATTCGTGGCAGCACGTGAAGGAAGCGATGTCACCCGATGGCCTGATGCCCGCCGACGGCCCCGCGACGTCGCTCAAGACGCTGCAGGCTTTCGACGACACCGTGAAGGGCAAGCCGATCGATCTGTCGAAGAGCTGGACGAACGACTTCGTGAAGAAGGCGATCACGACGGTCAAGGCGTAACGCACTGACGCAAGGACAAGGGGCGAGCGCTTGCGTCGCGCTCGCCTTTCACGCAACACGCGCAGTCACGCCGTCACATCCTTGTCCAAAACCTCGAACCATCAAAGCATCGAAGAAGTGAGCCGAACGATGACCGTTGCCGCCCTGGCGCTCGAAAACATCACCTGCACGTTTGCGTCGCGCGAGAATCGCGGCCAGCGATACACCGCCGTCAAGGACACGACCTTGCGCATCGCGCCGGGCGAATTCGTATCGGTCGTCGGGCCGACGGGTTGCGGCAAGTCGACGTTGCTGAACGTCGGCGCGGGGCTGCTGGAACCGTCGTCGGGCGCGGTGACGGTGTTCGGCGAGAAGCTCTCGGGCATCAACCGGCGCGCGGGCTACATGTTCCAGGCGGACGCGTTGATGCCGTGGCGTTCGGCGCTCGATAACGTGACGGCAGGCCTGTCGTTCCATGACGTGCCGCGCGCCGAAGCCCGCTCGCGTGCTGAGGATTGGCTCAAGCGCGTCGGTCTCGGCGGCTTCGGGGACCGTTATCCGCATCAGCTGTCGGGCGGCATGCGAAAGCGGGTTGCGATGGCGCAGACACTGATTCTCGATCCCGACATCATCCTGATGGACGAGCCGTTTTCCGCGCTCGATATCCAGACGCGCCAGCTGATGGAAAACGAGCTGCTCGATCTGTGGGCCGCGAAACGCAAGGCCGTGCTGTTCATCACGCACGATCTCGACGAAGCGATCGCAATGTCGGATCGCGTCGTCGTGCTGTCGGCGGGGCCGGGCACGCGGCCCATCGGCGAGTTCACGATCGATCTGCCGCGTCCGCGCGACGTCGCCGAGGTGCGCTCGGATCCGCGCTTCGTCGAACTGCATGCGCAGATCTGGAGCGTGCTGCGCGATGAGGTGCTGAAGGGTTATCAGCAGCAACTGACGGCTGTGCAGGAGAGCAACTGAGATGTGGAAAGTCTTGCGTCCGAACCGCGCGAATCTCGTGATCTGGCAGTGGCTGCTGCTCGTGCTGAGCTTTGTGCTCTGGTACGTGCTGACGAGCCCGACGCTGTTGCCCGCGTTCTATTTCGACGATCCGAACAAAGCCGCGTTCTTCTTCGGCGAGCCGCAAAAAGTGCTCGTGCGGATCTGGGAGTGGTTCGCGTCCGGCGAAATCTATCTGCATCTGTGGATCACGCTGATCGAGACGGTGCTCGCGTTCGCGCTCGGCACGATGCTGGGACTCGGCGTCGGCCTGTGGCTCGCGCTGTCGCCGCTCGCGAGCGCGCTGTTCGATCCGTACATCAAGGCAGCAAACTCGATGCCGCGCGTGATTCTCGCGCCGATCTTCGGCGTGTGGTTCGGCTTGGGCATCTGGTCGAAGGTTGCGCTCGGCGTGACGCTGGTGTTCTTCATCGTGTTCTTCAACGTCTATCAGGGCGTGAAGGAAGTGAGCCCCGTCGTGCTCGCGAACGCGCGCATGCTCGGCGCGAACCGCAAGCAGCAGCTGCGGGCCGTCTATCTGCCGAGCGCGATGAGCTGGGTGTTTTCGAGCCTGCATACGTCGGTGGGGCTCGCGTTCGTCGGCTCGGTAGTCGGCGAGTACCTGGGCTCGGCGCGCGGCGTCGGCTATCTGATCCTGCAGGCGGAAGGCACCTTCGATATCAACACCGTGTTTGCCGGCATTCTTGTGCTGACGGCCTTCGCGCTGATACTCGATGCGATCGTCGGCATGCTGGAGCGGCGCCTGATGAAATGGCAGCCGAAGTCCGGCGAGACAGAAAAGATCTGATCGCCGGTGCATCGAAAGAAGAACGGCGCGTGACCTGGAAGGGGCACGCGCCGTTTGTCGTTTATCGTTGAGCGGCCCGCTCGCGCTTACGGCGTGATCACGATCTTGCCGAGCACGCGCCGCTGCGCCATGTCGTTGAGCGCGCGCGGCGTGTCTTCGAGCGGATAGCGCGCCGACACCAGCGGCTTGAGCTTTCCCTCGCGAATCCAGCCGAGCATTTCCTGGAATGCCGCCGCGTTGCGCTGCGGTTCGCGGCGCGCGAAATCGCCCCAGAACACGCCGACGATGCTCGCGCCTTTCAGCAACGCGAGATTGAGCGGCAGCTTCGGAATTTCGCCGTTCGCGAAGCCGACGACGAGATAGCGCCCACGCCAGCCGATGCTGCGAAATGCGGGCTCCGCATAACTGCCGCCGACAGGGTCATAGATCACGTCGGGACCTTTGCCGTCCGTCAGCGCCTTGATGCGTTCGCGCAGGTCTTCCGTCGCGTAGTTGATGGTTGCATCGGCGCCATGCGCGACGCACGTCGCGAGCTTCTCGTCGCTCGACGCCGCGGCGATCACGCGCGCGCCGAGCGCCTTGCCGATTTCGACGGCCGCGAGCCCGACGCCGCCCGCCGCGCCCAGCACGAGCATCGTCTCGCCCGCTTTCAACGCCGCGCGATCGACCACGGCATGATGCGACGTGCCGTAGGCAAGTGTGAAGATCGCGGCCGTCTCCATGTCGGCGTCATCGGGCAGCGGCACGCATGCGCGGGCATCGGCGAGCGCCTGCTCGGCGAAGCCGCCTTGCTGCGTATAAGCGACCACGCGCATGCCCGGCTTGAACTGCGTGACGCCTTCGCCGACGGCGCGCACGATGCCCGCGACTTCCGCGCCGGGCGTGAAGGGCAGGGGTGGCTTGAACTGATACCTGTTCTGGATGATCAGCACGTCAGGAAAATTGACGCTCGCGGCTTTCACGTCGATCACGATCTGGCCGGCTTGCGGCTGAAGATCGGGTAGTTCCTCGATGCTGAGTGTCTCGGGCGGACCATACTGGTTACAGCGGATTGCGCGCATCGTGTCTCCAATCGATAAGTGTCATTGCAAGCTTGACGGGTTCATAAGCGTGCTTTTGGTCTGGTCAGCCTGTTTGCGGCGATCTTCGCGCACTGTTCAGGCAACGTAGCGCGGCAACCAAACGAACCCTCGCAACGAAGCAGTGTAAAGCAAGCGCGAACGACCGTGCGCTTCCAGTGCCGCGCGAAGCCCGTGAAGCCATACGTTCGGACATAGGCATGCGGCGGGCCAGCGTGTCGTTCGCGTGCCTTGTTTCCTCGGTTACAATCGCCGCATGCGAATCCTACTCAGCAATGACGACGGTTATCTGGCGCCCGGCCTTGCCGCGCTTTACGAAGCGCTGAAGCCGCTCGCCGATGTCACCGTGATGGCACCCGAACAGAATTGCAGCGGCGCGTCGAACTCGCTGACGCTCTCGCGGCCGCTGTCGGTGCTGCGCTCGGCCAACGGCTTCTACTACGTGAACGGCACGCCGACGGATTCCGTTCACATCGCGCTGACGGGCATGCTCGACCATACGCCGGACCTCGTCGTGTCGGGCATCAACAACGGCCAGAACATGGGCGAGGACACGCTGTACTCGGGCACGGTCGCCGCAGCGACGGAGGGCATCATGTTCGGCGTGCCCGCAATCGCGTTTTCGCTCGTCGACAAAGACTGGGTGCACCTCGAAGATGCCACGCGCGTCGCCGCCGAAATCGTCGCGCATTATCTCGAACGTCCGCTGCCGGGCCATCCACTGCTGAACGTCAACATCCCGAACCTGCCTTACGAGCAGTTGCGCGACTGGCGCATCACGCGTCTCGGCAAGCGGCATCCGTCGCAGCCGGTGATCAGGCAGACCAATCCGCGCGGCGAGCCGATCTACTGGATCGGTCCGTCAGGCGGTGCGCGCGATGCCAGCGAAGGCACCGACTTCCATGCAGTCGCGAACGGCTTCGTGTCGATCACGCCGCTGCAACTCGATCTGACCGACACGGCCATGCTGCCCGCGGCGAGCGACTGGGTGCGCGCCGGGAGCGGCACTTCATGACTGGCGAGCGCGCAAAGCGCTTCCCGCTTGGACTCGAAGACCTGGTGCGCGAGCCGCGCCGGGCCGACGTACGCGCGGGCGATGCGCGCGGCGCGAAGACGCCCGTCAAGCCGGCGGCATCGAACGCGAACTCGCAAGCGGGCCGCACGCGCAGTGGCGTGAGCGGCACGGCGGGCGTCAAGTCGTCGGCGGGCGCGAAGGGCGCTGCCGGCGTGCTCAATCCGGGCGCGAAGAACGCGAACCCCGGCGCATCCACGCGCGCGCCTTCGATTGCAAAAAACGCGGCGGGAATCGTCAATACAAAGAGCGCGAAGAGCACAACCGGCACAACCGGCGCGACCGCGATCCGCAACGACGGCGCGCGCAACCAGTTGCCGCGTCCCGTGACGACATCGTCGGATCGCACGGGCGCGCCGAACGTTGCGCTCAGCAGCGCGTTGACGCTGACTTCCGAACGCGTGCGCGAGCGGATGGTCGAACGGCTGCGAGCGAACGGCGTGTCGGACTCGCGCGTGCTCAACGCGATGGCGATGGTGCCGCGCCACATGTTCGTGGACCCCGGTCTCGCTACGCAGGCGTATGAAGATGCGGCGCTGCCCATCGGCCATCACCAGACAATCTCGAAGCCATCCGTGGTCGCGCGGATGATCGAGCTGGCCGCGCAGGGCCGCACGCTCGCGAACGTGCTCGAAATCGGCACCGGCTGCGGCTACCAGGCTGCCGTGCTGAGCCAGGTCGCGCGCGACGTGTATTCGATTGAACGCATCAAACCGCTTTACGAGCGCGCGAAGACGAACCTGCGTCCGCTGCGCATCCCGAACATCCGTCTGCATTACGGCGACGGACGCGTCGGTTTGCCGTCGGCGGCGCCGTTCGATGCAATCGTGATCGCGGCGGCGGGACTCGATGTGCCGCAGGCGCTGCTCGAGCAGCTCGCCATCGGTGCGCGGCTCGTGGCGCCCGTCGGATCGCAGGACGGACAGTCGCAGGTGCTCACGCTCGTCGAGCGCACGGGACCCGCGCAATGGCGCGAATCGCGGCTTGATCGCGTTTTCTTTGTCCCCTTAAAATCCGGAGTGATTTGAACCTGATGAGTATGTTTCGCGCGATGCAAAGAACCAGCCAGAATGTCCCGTTGACCATCGTTCAGCGCAGCGTTTGCGTGGCCATGCTTTCCGTGTTGGCGGCATGTGCCACGCGCCTCGATCAGGCGCCCGTCGTCGATCGCTCCGGCACCCTCGGCACCGTCACGCAAGGGGGCGGTGCGCCCGGCGCGCAGCCTGCCGCGCCGCTCGGTCCGCCACCTCCGGGCTACTACCGAGTGAAGCCGGGCGACACGTTGTATAGGATCGCGCTCGAAAACGGTCAAAACTATCGCGACATCGCCACGTGGAACAACCTGACGAACCCGAACCAGATCGAGGTCGACCAGTTGCTGCGCGTTGCGCCGCCGGGCGCGAACGGTGCGCCTGTCGTACCGGGTGTCGCGACGGCGCCGATCGGCGGTGGTGCAGTGCAGAGCGCGCCGCTGAACGGCGCGCCGCAGGCGAACCAGCCGCCGCTCTTCGGTGCGGCGCCGGGCGCGTCGGGCACGCAGGCGACGACGATTCCGCCGCAGGGCGCCAGCGATACGACGGCGTCGAACGGAAACGTGTCGTTCGCATGGCCCGTTCGCGGGCCGCTGCTCAACGGCTTTGACGATTCGAAGAACAAAGGCGTGAACATCGGGGGCTCAGTGGGCGAACCGGTAAAGGCTTCCGCTGATGGCCGGGTGGTTTATGCAGGAAATGGGCTGCGCGGTTACGGCAATCTCATTATCATCAAACATGACGCGACGTATCTCACAGCGTATGCACATAATCGTGCTTTGATGGTAAAAGAGGGTGACGCGGTAACCAAAGGTCAGAAGATCGCCGAAATGGGCAATAGTGATTCGGACCGCGTGATGTTGCATTTCGAAGTTCGCCGCCAGGGCAAGCCTGTCGACCCATTGAAGTATTTGCCGCCGCAATAAGCGAAGCGATACGACCATGCCGAAATCGAAGCGCCGCACACCGCAAGCAGAGACTGAGTCACTCAGCCGTGCCACGCATGTTTCGGTGGACGACGCTGGCGCTTCCGACGTCGAGGACGAATCGGTCGACGATCTCGAAAGCGCCAATGATCTCGACGAACGCGCATCGGGTTCCGAAGAAGAATCCGAGTCGCGGGAAGGCGCAAACGATTCCGCACCCGACGCCGACGATTTCCGTGCGCTCCTGCAGGCCGAGCTCACGGCCGATACGATCCAGCACTACCTGAACCGGATCAGCGTGAAGCCGCTGCTCACCGTCGAGGAAGAGCAGCGCTATTCGCGTCTCGCGAAAGCGGGCGAGTTCGAAGCGCGCCAGGTGATGATCGAGCGCAATCTGCGGCTGGTGGTCAGCATCGCGAAGGGTTATCTGAATCGCGGCGTGCCGCTGCTCGATCTGATCGAAGAGGGCAACCTCGGCCTGATGCACGCGATCGAAAAGTTCGATCCGACGCGCGGCTTCCGCTTCTCGACTTACGCGACGTGGTGGATCCGCCAGAGCATCGAGCGCGCGATCATGAATCAGGCGCGCACGGTGCGGCTGCCCGTGCATGTGATCCGCGAACTGAACCAGGTGCTGCGCGCGAAGCGCCACCTCGAAAAGAATTCGATGAACTCAGGCGAGGCGGCCGACCGCCGCGACGCGAGCATCGACGATATCGCGTACCTGACGGGCAAGACAACGGACGAAGTGACCGACATCCTCGCGCTGAACGAGCACACGGCGTCGCTCGACGCGCCGCTCGATCTCGATCCGGCGAGCAGCCTGCTCGATCTGCTGTCGGACGACCAGAGCCAGTCGCCGGACGCGGAGGTGCAGCATCGCGAACTCGAAACGCTGACGCGGGCATGGCTCGCGCGGCTGTCGGACAAGCATCGGCATGTGATCGAGCGCCGCTTCGGACTCAATCACATCGAACCGGCGACACTCGAAGAACTCGCCGATGAAATGGGCCTTACGCGGGAGCGTGTGCGCCAGATCCAGCAAGAGGCGCTCGTGCGGCTGAAACGCTTCTTTGCCTCCAATGGCGTGCGTAAGGACGCCGTTCTTTAGAAACAATGACTCCAATTCTGGTTTTCGACATCGAGACGATTCCCGATGTCGCCGGCATTCGCCGGCTTGAAAGTCTTCCCGCCACGATGTCCGACGAAGAAGTCGCCGAGCATGCTTTCGCGGCGCGGCGCGAAAAGACGGGCAGCGATTTCCTGCCGCATCACCTGCAGCGCGTTGCGGCGATTTCATGCGTGTTCCGCGACAACAACGGCTTTCGCGTGCGCTCGCTCGGCACGCCTGAAGACGGCGAAGCGGCGCTCGTGCAGTCGTTCTTCCGGACCATCGAGAAATACACGCCGCAGCTCGTGTCGTGGAACGGCGGCGGCTTCGATCTGCCCGTGCTGCACTACCGCGCGCTCGTCAACGGCATTCGCGCGAACCGCTACTGGGATCTCGGCGAAGAAGACCGCGACTTCAAGTGGAACAACTACATCAGCCGCTATCACTCGCGTCACACCGACCTGATGGACCTGCTCGCGATGTATCAGGCGCGCGCGAACGCGCCGCTCGATGCGCTCGCGAAGCTGTGCGGCTTTCCCGGCAAGCTGGGGATGGACGGCGGCCAGGTGTGGCACGCGTTCCTGGCGGGCCGTATCGATGAGATTCGCAACTACTGCGAGACGGACGTCGTCAACACGTATCTGCTGTACTGCCGTTTCCAGCTGATGCGCGGCGGCTTCTCGCCCGAAGAGTACGCGGACGAAATCGCGTTCGTGAAGAACTCGCTCGCGCAGGAGTCGGCGCCGCATTGGGCCGAATACCTGGCTGCGTTCGAGAACTGATCGCTGCGCGGAGTCTCGTGCACGCGCCGCCGATGATGCGTGCGCGCCGCGTGCACGCCGGCTCGGTCAATCCATCTCCAGCACGATCGGCTGATGATCGGATGCGCGCGTCGCACCGTCGATCTCGCAGCTTCGTAGCCGCGTGCGCAGGTCTTCCGTGACGAACAGGAAGTCGCACGTGAGCGGCCCGTCCGACCACTGCGCCTTGTCGTAGACGCCTGCCGTCATCGGCGGCGTCTGGTTGGGGTGCAGCGCCGTCCATGCGTCGACGAAGGATGGGCTGCCGTCGAGCGGCTCCAGCATGCGCCGGTATGCTTCGCTGTCGTACGCGCTGTTGAAATCGCCGCAGACGATCGCGCTGACAGGCCGCCCCGTATCGGTGAAAGGCCCGATCGCGTTTTCAGCGGGCGCGGGGTGCCTGGCATGCGCGGCCGCCTCCTGCTGCATCGCGCGCAGATGGTTCACCTGCGCGAGCCGTTGCTTGAGCGAATAGAACTCCAGATGCGTGACGATCACGCGCAGCGGGCCGCTGGGGGCGCGCAGCACGGCTTCGAGCGCGACACGCTGCATCGACGGCGCTTCCGGGTCGGCGGGCCACGGCAGCGAATGGCGGATCACGCGCTCGATGGGCAGACGCGTCGCGAGCACGTTGCCGAACTGCCGGCGCGGCGCGGCGGGCGCATCGAGCTTGAGCGGCGCCAGATCCGCGCCGATCGCGCCCAATACCGTGTAGCCGGGCAGCAGATCGGCCAGCTCGGCGAACTGGTCGTCGCCCGGATGGCCCGCAAGCACCGAAAAGCCGCGCGTGATTTCCTGCAGGCACAGCACGTCGAAATCGGCGAGCCGCCGTGCTTCGTCGATCGTGCGCGACAGGTTCACGTCCCCGTGCGCACTGCGTCCCCACTGGACGTTCCAGCTGATCAGTCGCATCGTCAAATCTCCGTCGGTGTTTGTCGTTCGTCTACAATCTCATGTTTGGTCCCGCCGATTTTTCATTTCGGGTCCCACTTTTACACAGTCTGTCAGGAAGTCGCAGGTGTCTGAAACTGTTACCCCCATTGGTAAGACGCGCTCGCCCCGCAAGAGCAAGCAGGCGCGCGACGAGGCTGCCGCCGGCCCGTTCAAGGCCCCCGAACTCGATATCGACTCGCTCGACATGGAAGCGCGCGGCGTCGGCCGCACCGTCACGGAAGACGGCTCGCCCGGCAAGGTCATCTTCGTCGAGGGCGCGCTGCCCGGCGAACGCGTCACCTATTCGAGCTACCGGAAGAAGCCGAGTTTCGAACAGGCGCAGGTCGTCGATATTCTTAAAGAGAGCGTGATCCGTACCCGCCCACAGTGCAAGTTTTTTGGCACGTGCGGCGGTTGTTCGATGCAGCATCTCGACGTGCGCGCGCAGATCGCCGTCAAGCAGCGCGTGCTCGAAGACAATCTGATGCATCTGGCTAAGCTGCGCGCCGAAACCGTCTTCCGGCCGATCCACGGCCCGTCGTGGGGCTACCGCTATCGCGCCCGGCTGACGGTGCGCAACGTCGTGAAGAAGGGTGGCGTGCTGGTGGGCTTCCACGAGAAGAAGAGCAGCTACGTCGCCGACATGACGAGCTGCGAAGTGCTGCCGCCGCATGTGTCGGACATGCTGGTGCCGCTGCGCCACCTGGTCGAAGGGCTGTCGATTCGCGAGCGTATGCCACAAATCGAACTGGCCGTCGGCTCGTCGGTGACGGCGCTCGTGCTGCGCATCCTGGAACCGATCAACGCCGCCGACGAACAGCTGCTGCGCGATTTCGCCGACCAGCACAACGTCCAGTTCTGGCTGCAGCCGAAGGGGCCGGATACCGTCTATCCGTTCTATCCGCTCGACCGGCAGCTCGACTACACGCTGCCCGAGTTCGGCATCCGCATGCCGTTCCGCCCCACCGATTTCACGCAGGTCAATCACCAGATCAACCGCGTGCTGATCGGCCGCGCGCTGCGCCTGCTCGCGCCCGCAAAGACCGACCGCGTGCTCGACCTGTTCTGCGGCATCGGCAACTTCACGCTGCCGCTGGCGCGGGTTTCGCGAGAAGTGGTGGGCATCGAAGGCAGCGACGTGCTGACCACGCGCGCGCTCGAAAACGCGAAGGAAAACGGCGTCGACGGCCATACGTCGTTTGCGTGCCGCAACCTGTTCGAAGTCAGCGCCGATGACATCCGCGCGCTCGGCCACTTCGACAAATACCTGATCGATCCGCCGCGCGAAGGGGCGCTTGCCGTATCGAAGGCGCTCGCGGATATCGCGCAAAGCGGCGAAGGGTCGCTGCCGAAGCGCATCGTCTACGTGTCGTGCAACCCGGCGACGCTCGCCCGCGACGCCGGCCTGCTCGTGCATGAAGCCGGCTATCGGCTGAAGGGCGCGGGCGTCGTGAACATGTTCCCGCACACGTCGCATGTCGAGTCGATTGCGCTGTTCGAGCGTGACTGACCGGGCTTGACCGACGCGAACGGAGCGCGCCCGTCATGAAGCGCGTCCGCGTATTGCGGGCGCCAAAATGGGCAGAGCGGGCACCAATGCGGGCCTCCACAAACAAAAACGCCACGGTATCGAACCGTGGCGTTTTTCATATCAGCTGACGATCAGCGGGTCAGAACTGCCACCACGACTTTTCCTTGCCGGGACGCGCATGGCCGGTGATATACGGGCTGTCCGGGAACGTGCCTGCCAGCACGCGCTTCGTATCGTCGGCGAGCTGGGGCTGGTCCAGCTTCTGATACGACAGCATCATGATGTGCAGCGCGTCTTCGATCGCGGGCGCGTTCTTGTATTCCCTGATCGCGAGCTGCGCGCGGTTGATCGCGGCCACGTAGGCGCCGCGGCGATAGTAGTAGTCGGCCGCGTGCACTTCGTGCGAAGCCAGCGCGTTCACGATGTAGCGCATGCGCTGAGCCGCATCGGGCGCGTACTTGCTTTGCGGATACTTGTCGACGACCACCTTGAACGCGTCATACGACTCGCGCAGCGACTTCGGATCGCGCTCGCTCATGTCCTGGCCCGAGAAGCGGCCGAACAGACCCAGGTCGTCGTTGAAGTGGATCATGCCCTTCAGGTAATACGCGTACGCGATGTCCGGATGGTCCGGGTGCAGCTGGATGAAGCGGTTGACGGCCTGGTCGGCGGCATCCGTTTCGCTGTCCTTCCAGTTGCAGTACGCGACGTTGATCTGCGCCTGCTGCGCGAAGTGACCGAACGGGTCGCGGCCTTCGAGCGCTTCGAAGTATTTCGCGCACTTGCCGAAGTCGCCGCCGCTCAGGGCGTCTTGCGCCTCCGTATATAATTTATTGTTGGTCCACGTCGCCGTTTCGTCCGTCTTCTGAGGCAGGCCATGACAGGCCGCCACCAGCGTCACGGCTGCCGCGCAAGCGACATAGATGGCCACCTTCCTGGCCATCTGTTGGGCCACCGTCTTTCGAACAGTTTGAGTAATGATGTTCAAGGCTCGCATTTTCCAGTCTAGCTTTACGTCCAGGTGACCCAGTCTCGATGACCCGTTCCAATACTCCGCGCCCCGTTCAGGGCGCGCGGAAGAGCAGCAAGGATTATAGCCCAAGCGCCAACCCCGCCGACGCATTGCCGGACGATGGCGCGAGCGATGCGCTCGACGACGATTTCGGCGGCGACGCACCCGCTTCCGAAGCCTCGAACGCCGATGCCGAAAGCGCCGTGCCGCATGCCGACGAAGCGCCGCGCGTCGTCACGGTGCCGCCCGAGCTTGCGGGCGACCGGTTCGACAAGGTGCTCGCTAAGGTCTTTCCCGAGTTTTCGCGCAGCCGTCTGCAAAGCTGGATCGAGGCGCAGCGCGTGCGCGTCGACGGACAGCCCGCGAAGATCCGTCAGCCGGTGCCGCTCGGCGCGACGATCGAGCTCGTGCCCGATCTGCTGCCCGAGCAGCTCGCGTTCACGCCGGAACCCGTGCCGCTCGATATCGTCTATGAAGACGAGACGCTCGTCGTGATCAACAAGCCAGCCGGGCTCGTCGTGCATCCCGCCGCCGGCAACTGGAGCGGCACCGTGCTGAACGGCCTGCTGCACCGCTATGGCGACGCCGCCGCGGGCTTGCCGCGCGCGGGCATCGTGCATCGGCTGGACAAGGAAACGTCGGGGCTGATGGTGGTCGCGCGCACGCTCGAAGCGCAAACGGATCTCGTGCGCCAGTTGCAGGCGCGCACGGTGAAGCGCCGCTATCTCGCGCTGGTGTGGGGCAACATGCCGGAAGAAGGCACGATCGACGCGCCCATTGGCCGCGATCCGCGCGAGCGCACGCGCATGGCCGTCGTGACGGGCGCGTCGGGCAAGCCCGCGCGCACGCACTTCAGGCGCATCGATTCGACACTGTGGGAGCGTCAGCCCGTGTCGGCGATCCATTGCGATCTGGAGACGGGGCGCACACATCAGATCCGCGTGCATTGCGCGCATGTCGGCCACCCGCTGCTCGGCGACCCGGTGTATGGCCGCGCGCGCGGCAAGCGCTCGGTGACGCCGCTGCCGGGCGGCTTCGGGCGTCAGGCGCTGCATGCATGGCGGCTCGCGCTGGTTCATCCGCGGACGGGCCGCACGATGCAATGGCGCGCCGACGTGCCCGACGATATCGCTGCCCTGTCCGAAGCGCTGGGGCTGGGCCGCGAGCACGACGACGAGTACGCCGAAGATTACGAAGAATACGAAGCGTTCTACGACGACGAAACCGACGCATCGCCCGATGCGGAGGACTACGTCGACGAAGACGAAGCAGATGGATCACACGGATCACACGACGAGGACGATCGCGCATGACGCTGCCTGACCTGACGATGAACGATGTGCTGCGGCCCGAGTGGCGCGTATCGCCGCGCGTGCATGCGTTCGTCACGACGCGCAACGGCGGGGTGAGTCTGCCGCCGTTCGGCACGTGGCGCGATGGCGTCGACGGGCCGGGCGGGCTGAATCTCGGCAAGAAGTCGGGCGACGATCTCGCGCTTGTCGAAGAGAACCGCGCGCGCGTGCTGCGGCTCACGGGACTCGACGAAGCGGCGTGGCTGTCGCAGGTCCACGGCGCGACCGTCGTGAGCGCCGACGATGCGCTCGCCGCCGCAAAGCGCGGCGAGCTGCCCGTTCAGGCCGACGCGAGCGTGACCGACCGCGCGGGCACGCTGTGCGTCGTGATGATCGCGGACTGCATGCCCGTCCTGCTGTGCGATCCGCAAGGCCGCGCGGTCGGCGCCGCGCATGCTGGCTGGCGAGGGCTCGCGGCAGCTGTCGTCGAAAATACCGCGCAGCGTGTCGCCTCGCTCGCGGGCACTGACATGTCAGCGCTGCACGCTTACCTCGGTCCGTGCATCGGACGGGATGCTTTCGAGGTCGGACCAGACGTGCGTGACGCCTTCATGAAAGGTGTCGGCGGCGCACAACGCGATGAGGTCGCAAGCGCGTTCGACGATCACCCTGTGAACGCGGGTAAATACCTCGCGGATCTGCCCAGTCTCGCACGTCTGCGGCTTGCGCAACTCGGCGTGACGCAGGTGACGGGTGGCGACCATTGCACGGTCACTCAACGCGAGCGCTTTTACTCATATCGACGTGATCGCGAGACGGGCCGAATGGCCGCGATGATCTGGCTCGCTGACGATATTGGGGCGCTCTAAGTCCCGCTGCGCAAAGGTCTTTTTGCTGCGCCCGACACGTCGCGAAGGCGCTTCGCGAGCATTCTTATGCTGCACTGCGCGAACGTAAGAAGACCTATGCGGTTGCGCAGCGCGTAAGCGTTCCGTGCCCGTGTGGATCAGGACGAGAGCCCGTCATTGCGGGCTCTTATTGCATTGCACAGCACGACCGTGCGGCCGATCGCGAAACGCATTGCTGCACATCGGGAAAACGATAATGAAAAAAATCCCGCACTGCGGCAAAATCGGGAGCAAGCATTGACATGCCTTGCGATGGGGCGCAAGAATGTTCTTCACAGGGCAAGGGCGCCACGTGGTCGCGATCCGATCGCGGTCTCCGCGCCAGTACCTGCCTCTCAACCCGTCCGCGAGGACTCTTCGGTCAAAAGCAGGCATGGTTGCATCTCAAACTTCCTCGAATTCTTCTCGCAAGGACACCTCGTCAGACCGCGCTCAGCAAGAAGCGAATGCGGCAGGGGTTCAGCAATGGTTCGACGCATGGATGAACGCATGGCGTTCGCTAGGCGCACCGGCCGCAGCAAATGGCAATCCGTTCAGCGTTCCTCCCATGCCGGACTTCGCGAAAGCGGCGACGGCGCAGGCCGGTTCGCTGCCGTTTTCCAATCCCTTCGTCGAGCAGATCGCCAAACAGTTTGCTCAGGCGCAGGGTCAACCGGACGGTCAGGCCGCGGGCCAGCCGTTCAACGCATTCTTCGGACAGGCGTTCAATCCGCAACTTGCTCAACAGTTCGCGCCGCAGTTTGCGCAACAGTTCACGCAGCAGCTCGCGGGGCTGAAGGTGCCGAGCGCCTCGATTCCACCGGCGCGCCTTCAGCAGTTGCAGTCCGACTATTCGCGTGACGCGATGCAGTTGCTGCAGCAGGCGACCCAGGCGGCGTCGACGGGCATCGAACTCAAGGACCGGCGCTTCAGCTCCGAAGCCTGGAAGACGACGCCCGTCTACACGTACACGGCCGCGTGGTACTTGCTGAACGCGCGCTATCTGCAGGAACTCGTCGACGCGATCGAAACCGACCAGAAGACGCGCGAGCGCATCCGCTTCGCGGTGCAGCAATGGACGGCCGCCGCATCGCCGAGCAACTTCTTCGCGCTCAATCCCGAAGCGCAGAAGACGCTGCTCGAAAGCAACGGCGAGAGCCTGCGCCAGGGCGTGATGAACCTGCTTGGCGACATGCAGCGCGGCAAGATCTCGCAAACGGACGAAACGCGTTTCGGCGTCGGCAAGAATCTCGCGATGACGGAAGGCTCCGTCGTGTTCGAAAACGAACTGATGCAGCTGATCCAGTACAAGCCGCGCACGGCAACGGTCCACGAGCGGCCGCTGTTGATCGTGCCGCCGTGCATCAACAAGTACTACATTCTCGATCTGCAGCCCGACAACTCGCTCGTCGCGCATGCGCTCGAATCGGGGCATCAGGTCTTTCTGATTTCGTGGCGCAACGCGGACCAGTCGATCGCGCAGAAGACGTGGGACGACTACGTGTCCGAAGGCGTTCTGACGGCTCTCGATACCGCACGCCAGATCAGCGGCCGCGAGCAGATCAATACGCTCGGCTTCTGCATCGGCGGCACACTGCTGGCAGCGGCGCTGGCGGTCGCGGCGGCGCGCGGCGAACATCCCGCCGCGTCGATGACGCTGCTCACGTCGTTGCTCGACTTCAGCGATACGGGCGTGCTCGACATCTTCGTCGACGAAGCCCACGTGCAGATGCGCGAGCAGACGATCGGCGGCAAGAACGGCATGCCCCCAGGCCTGATGCGCGGCATCGAGCTCGCGAACACGTTCTCGTTCCTGCGTCCGAACGACCTCGTGTGGAACTACGTCGTCGACAATTATCTGAAGGGCCGCACGCCGATGCCGTTCGACCTGCTGTACTGGAACAGCGATTCGACGAGCCTGCCGGGTCCGATGTATGTCTGGTATCTGCGCAACACGTATCTCGAGAACAGGCTGCGCGTGCCCGGCGCGTTGACGACATGCGGCGAAAAGGTGGACCTGTCGCGCATCGACGTGCCGACCTTCATCTACGGTTCGCGCGAAGACCACATCGTGCCGTGGCAATCGGCGTATGCGTCGGTGCCGCTGCTGACGGGGCCGCGCAAGTTCGTGCTCGGCGCATCGGGCCACATCGCAGGCGTGATCAATCCGCCGTCGAAGAAGAAGCGCAGCTACTGGGCGGTGGCGGGCGACGAGAAGACGCTGCCCGCGAACCCGGACGACTGGTTCGAAGGCGCGACGGAAACGCCGGGCAGCTGGTGGCCCGAATGGACGAACTGGCTCGACCAGTACGGCGGCAAGAAGGTGAAGGCGCCCACGGAGCCGGGCTCCGCCGAATTCCCGGTGATCGAGCCTGCGCCCGGACGCTACGTGCAGGTGCGCGAGTAATCGTTCGGGCGTCGAAGCAACTCACGAGCGGTCGCCGTCGAAGTCGATGAGCGATCGCCGAAAACGGATAACGAGTGACGACGGAGTGAGACAGACGCTGTATCGCAGTAACGCTGACTGACCGGATTAACAACTTGACGGGCTACTGTGGAGCAACTCGCCGCAGCCCCGGAGGAAATCGAAATGACTGACGTAGTGATCGTATCGGCGGCCCGCACGGCTGTCGGCAAATTCGGTGGGTCGCTGGCGAAGATTGCGGCGCCGGAACTGGGCGCCACGGTGATCCGCGCCGTGCTGGAGCGCGCGGGCGTGAAGCCCGAGCAGGTGAGCGAAGTCATCATGGGTCAGGTTTTGACGGCGGGTTCGGGTCAGAACCCGGCGCGCCAGTCGCTGATCAAGGCCGGCCTGCCGATGGCGGTGCCCGGCATGACCATCAACAAGGTGTGCGGCTCGGGCCTGAAGGCCGTGATGCTGGCGGCCAACGCGATCATCGCGGGCGACGCGGACATCGTCGTCGCGGGCGGCCAGGAAAACATGAGCGCCGCGCCGCACGTGCTGCCGGGCTCGCGCGACGGCTTCCGCATGGGCGATGCGAAGCTGATCGACAGCATGATCGTCGACGGCCTGTGGGACGTGTACAACCAGTACCACATGGGTGTGACGGCTGAAAACGTCGCGAAGGAATACGGCATCACGCGCGAAGACCAGGACAAGTTCGCGGCACTTTCGCAAAATAAGGCGGAAGCCGCACAGAAGTCCGGCCGCTTCGATGATGAAATCGTGCCGATCCAGATTCCGCAGAGGAAGGGCGACCCGCTGTCGTTCACGACCGACGAATTTGTGCGCCACGGTGTCACGGCCGAATCGCTTGCGGGCCTGAAGCCGGCGTTCTCGAAGGAAGGCACGGTGACGGCCGCGAACGCGTCGGGCCTCAACGACGGCGCAGCCGCTGTCGTCGTGATGTCGGCGAAGAAGGCCGAGGCGCTGGGTCTCACGCCGATCGCGCGCATCAAGGCATACGCGAACGCGGCTGTCGATCCGAAGGTGATGGGCATGGGTCCCGTGCCGGCGTCGCGCCGCTGTCTGGAGCGCGCGGGCTGGAGCGTGAACGATCTCGACCTGATGGAAATCAACGAGGCGTTCGCCGCGCAGGCGCTGGCCGTGCACAAGCAGATGGGCTGGGACACGTCGAAGATCAACGTGAACGGCGGTGCGATCGCGATCGGCCATCCGATCGGCGCGTCGGGCTGCCGTATTCTCGTCACGCTGCTGCACGAAATGCAGAAGCGCGATGCGAAGAGGGGTCTGGCCTCGCTGTGTATCGGCGGCGGCATGGGCGTGGCGCTGGCAGTCGAGCGTCCGTAAGCAGGACCGTTTCACAAGGAGGCCGCCACGCAGGCCGGTGTTCGCCGAGGCGGCCGGTGCGTGGCGCGGTCCGATGGCCGTGCGGGCGGCGTAATCCGCCGCACGGCCGTGGATATCGCGAAGGGCGAAGCACGAGGCGGCTGGCGTCTCGTAAAACGATAATGGAGTGTGTTTTATGTCACAACGAATTGCGTACGTAACGGGCGGCATGGGTGGCATCGGCACGAGCATTTGCCAGCGTCTGCACAAGGATGGCTTCAGGGTGATCGCGGGCTGCGGCCCGAACTCGCCGCGCCGCGTGAAGTGGCTCGAAGATCAGAAAGCTCTGGGCTTCGACTTCGTTGCTTCGGAAGGCAACGTCGGTGACTGGGAATCCACCAAGGCCGCGTTCGACAAGGTGAAAGCTGAAATCGGTGAAGTCGACGTGCTGGTCAACAATGCGGGTATCACGCGCGACGTCGTGTTCCGCAAGATGACGCACGAAGACTGGACGGCCGTGATCGACACGAACCTGACCAGCCTCTTCAATGTGACGAAGCAGGTGATCGACGGCATGGTCGAGCGCGGCTTTGGCCGTGTGATCAACATCTCGTCGGTGAACGGCCAGAAGGGGCAGTTCGGGCAGACGAACTACTCGACCGCGAAGGCGGGCATTCACGGCTTCACGATGGCCCTCGCGCAAGAAGTGGCCACCAAGGGCGTGACGGTCAACACCGTTTCGCCGGGCTACATCGGCACGGACATGGTGAAATCGATCCGCCCCGATGTGCTGGAAAAGATCGTCGCGACGATTCCGGTGCGCCGTCTCGGCACGCCGGATGAAATCGGGTCGATCGTTGCATGGCTGGCGTCGGAGGAATCGGGCTTCTCGACGGGGGCCGATTTCTCGCTGAACGGCGGCCTGCATATGGGCTGATCCGTGGGCGTTCCGCTTTGTCGCAGCAAGGACGAAGCAGGGCGTTGCATGGTTCAGATGTTTCTGGCGGCGTCTTGTACGCGCAGTGTCATGCTGCGCGTGTGACAGGACGCCGTTTCTGCGCTTCATTCGCGCTCAAAGGCTTTACATGACCACTACTACAAAGAAAACAGCCGAACGACTCATTAAGAAATATCCGAACCGTCGACTGTACGATACAGAGACCAGCACTTACATCACGTTGACTGATGTGAAGCAGCTCGTGCTGGATCAGGAGGATTTCAAGGTCATCGATGCCAAGAGCAACGAAGACCTGACGCGCAGCATTCTGCTGCAGATCATTCTCGAAGAGGAGAGCGGCGGTCTGCCGATGTTCTCTTCGCTGATGCTGTCGCAGATCATCCGTTTTTACGGGCATGCGATGCAGGGCATGATGGGAACGTACCTGGAAAAGAACATCCAGGCGTTCATCGATATTCAGAACAAGCTCGCGGATCAGTCGAAGGGCCTGTACGAAGGCAAGACGATGAATCCGGAGGTCTGGTCGCAGTTCATGAACATGCAGGCCCCGATGATGCAGGGGATGATGACGAGCTATATCGAGCAGTCGAAGAACATGTTCGTGCAGATGCAGGAGCAGATGCAGAACCAGGCGAAGACGATGTTCAGCTCGTTCCCGTTCACGCAGCCTGCGCCACAAGGGAATCCGGAGCCGGAGAAGAAGTAGCCGGCGCAAGCGGTTCTTCGAGCGGGAAAGTTCTTCCTGAGTTTTTCCGGCCAAGACGCCTCGATGAGTCCGCCCGGCGGCGCGCCGGGCGGTGTGGCGTCGGGTGCGCGTTTATTCTTCGTCTGCTTTCAACAGGTGGAAGGACTTGCCGTCGAAGTGGTAGTAGTACGTGCCGCGTCCCTTTTCATTTCGGCTGCCGCGGACGATTAGCAGGCAACTGTCCTTCCGGAATGAAAGAGGCTCGGTTACTTCGAGTGGCCAATCCGACAGCGTGAACGGGACCATCGTGACAGCGCCCGTTCTCGCGTCTATCGCCGCTGCCATGACGCAGCCCGCGCCGCATCCCCAACTGGCCATGACGAAATGACCGGCGAAATCGACGGGATGTTTCTGTGCTTCCCTCAACTGTGTCGCATATCGACGGGTCTCGGCTATCGTCAGTCTCAGGCGGGCTTGCTTTTGCACCGTTTCAGGTGTGGCCGCACAATTTTCGAATTTCGGCAAATCGTCCGACGCGATACACCGAATCGACACGGCGCATAAGATCGAAAGAAAACACAATGATCGGCGCATGACGTTCAGTACCATTGATGTTTCGTCCAGAAATCTTTCGCTGATTTTGCTGAATGATAACGGCCGTAAATGTAACGGATGCCGCCCTGGCATTCTTCAACGGCATTGCCGAAGGACTGGTCGCCATGAGGGTTTAAACCGTATTGAGCGCGGAGCAACTGATAGAGGCCCCGTGCTGTTGATGCGCCGTTGCGCGTGTCGACAATTCCGACAGATTCTTGCGCCATGATCCAAAGGAGATCGTTGAAATCGGCGGATGAAACGCCTTCGAGTTCAATCGCCGTTCTGAGCGCCGACTGAACGTAAGGCGGTACGACACTCGTCGACTTTTCTTGCCAGGATCGCTTTGAATGTTTGATTGGCCTGTGATTGTGGATATGCCGTGCGTTCATTTTTATCCTTGTCTGCTGAGATGCCACGATTCAGCCTGTCGTGTCGAAAACCTGTTCCGGAAAGAATGCAGATAAGAAAATAATGAATGCGCGTTCGTAAATGAATCAGGGCGGTGTAATCATTTGTCAATTTTCCATGATCGATAACAGAGGGGTGCATCTTGTTGACGGGGGCCCTGTGCAGGGACGCAGGTGTCTTGACGAAAGGGCGTCGGTAAGCAGATCCACCCGGTCCCCCATCCCACGCCCACGGTATAATGTGCGGTTGCTTGCGCGGGGCCATTCCGATCAGGCGTCGACCACGCATCGCGCTACAAATACGATCCACATGGCCCCAATTCGCGGCGGCCCGCAGTCGTTCCGCAGTTGTACTTTTCGCCGCCGCACGGTGCACCCACGTTTGCCGCGGTTTGGCGCCCGGGTTGCACGCCCAGGCCTTCATCTATCGCGCCACTCATCGCTTCTCGCCGGACCATTCTCTATGTCGCAGACCTCAACCCCCGCCGCGCCGACCGCTTCGACTCCGAAGGTCGGATTCGTTTCCCTCGGGTGCCCGAAAGCCCTCGTCGACTCCGAACAGATCATCACGCAACTGCGCGCGGAGGGTTATGAGATCTCCGGCACGTATGACGGCGCGGACCTCGTCGTCGTGAACACGTGCGGCTTCATCGACGAAGCCGTCCAGGAAAGTCTCGACGCGATCGGCGAAGCGCTGAACGAGAACGGCAAGGTGATCGTCACCGGCTGTCTGGGCGCGAAGCAGAGCGCAAGCGGCTCGAACCTGATCGAAGAAGTGCATCCGAAGGTGCTCGCCGTGACGGGCCCGCATGCCGTCGGCGAAGTGATGCAGGCCGTGCATAGCCATCTGCCGAAGCCGCATGATCCGTTCGTCGATCTCGTGCCCGCCGCGGGCATCAAGCTCACGCCGCGTCATTACGCGTATCTGAAGATTTCCGAAGGCTGCAATCACCGCTGCACGTTCTGCATCATTCCTTCGATGCGCGGCGATCTCGTCTCGCGGCCCGTCGCCGAAGTCATGCTCGAAGCGGAGAACCTGTTCAAGTCGGGCGTGAAAGAGCTGCTCGTCATTTCGCAGGACACGAGCGCATATGGCGTCGACGTCAAATACCGCACGGGCTTCTGGAACGGCAAGCCGATCAAGACGCGCATGACGGATCTCGTCGGCGCGCTCGGCGAACTGGCCGCGCAATACGGCGCATGGGTGCGTCTGCACTACGTGTATCCGTATCCGAGCGTCGACGAAGTCATTCCGATGATGGCCGACGGTCCGCTGAAGGGGCACGTGCTGCCGTATCTCGACGTGCCGTTCCAGCACGCGCACCCGGAAGTGCTGAAGCGCATGAAGCGCCCGGCGAATGCCGAGAAGGTGCTCGAGCGCGTGCGCGCATGGCGCGAGATCTGCCCGGACCTGACGATCCGCAGCACGTTCATCGCGGGCTTCCCCGGCGAAACGGAAGAGCAGTTCGAAACGCTGCTGGACTTCATCCGCGAGGCGGAACTCGATCGCGTCGGCTGCTTCGCGTACTCGCCCGTCGAAGGCGCCACGGCCAACGAGCTCGACGGCGCGCTGCCCGACGAAGTTCGCGAGGAGCGCCGCGCGCGCTTCATGGAAGTCGCGGAAGAAGTGTCCGCGAAACGCATCGCGCGCAAGGTCGGCAAGACGCTGAAGGTGCTCGTCGACGAGATCAACGCCGACGGCGGCATCGGCCGCACGGCGGCGGACGCGCCGGAGATCGACGGCGTCGTGTATATCGCGCCCGCGACGAAGGCATCGAAGCGCTACAAGGTCGGCGATTTTGTGTCGGTGAAGATCACGGGCGCCGACGGCCACGACCTGTGGGGCGAGGTCTAAACGATGGCGCCGGGCGCGCTCGCCAGCACGCCGTCCGTCTTCGCGCTCGGCGAGGCGATGGTGGAGTTCAACCAGTCGGAGAAAGACCTGCCGACGTATCTGCAGGGCTTTGGCGGCGACACGTCGAACTTCTGCATCGCGGCCGCGCGGCAGGGCGCATCGACGGGCTTCGTATCGGCCGTTGGCGGCGATCAGTTCGGGCGTCTGCTGCTCGATCTGTGGCAGCGCGAGCACGTCGATACGTCGTTCGTGCGCATCGACGATCAGGCGTCGACGGGCGTGTATTTCGTGTCGCACGGCTTGTCCGGGCATCAGTTCGACTACTTGCGCGCCGGTTCCGCCGCGAGCCGCTACGTGCCGCGCGATCTGCCGCTCGACGCGATTGCCGCAGCGAAGGTCATCCATCTGTCGGGCATCAGCCTCGCGATCAGCGTGAGCGCGTGCGATGCAGCTCTCGCCGCCATCGAACACGCGCGCGCGAACCAGGTGCTCGTCAGCTTCGACACGAATCTGCGCCTGAAGCTCTGGCCGCTCGCGCGGGCGCGCGCGGTGATGCTCGATACGATCCGCCAGACGGACATCTGCCTGCCGAGCTGGGATGACGTCACGGAACTGACAGGGCTCACGAAGCGCGACGACATCGTCGATTTCCTGCTTGCGCAAGGACCGCGTATCGTCGCGCTGAAGCTCGGCAAGGAAGGCTCGTATGTCGCGACGCCCGATGAGCGCCGCGTCGTACCGGGTCACGCGGTCAACGCCGTCGATGCGACGGGCGCGGGCGACTGTTTCGGCGGTGCGTTCATCGCGCGCATCGTCGCGGGCGACGACCCGTTCAGGGCCGCGCGCTATGCAAACGTCGCGGCGGCGCTGTCGACGCAAGGCTTCGGCGCCGTCGCGCCGATTCCCGATCGCGCGACTGTCGAAAAACTCCTCGGCGCTTGAGCGCATCGCACGGCGGCCGCTGCACAATAGCGTCAGGGGGCAACGCGCCAATCCGGCAACTCGGGAAGGTTCAGCGGGACATCGTCGCGTGCTGTCTCCACGAAGCGCGCGGCATTCATCTGAGAAACAAGAGAGAGGAGCAAGCGATGCAACGTGAAGTGGTGGTGGTAAGCGGTGTACGGACCGCAATCGGCGATTTCGGCGGCAGCCTGAAGGACTTCGCGCCTACGGATCTGGGCGCGCGTGTCGTGCGCGAGGCGCTGTCGCGCGCGGACGTGGCCGGCGACGAAGTCGGTCACGTCGTGTTCGGCAGCGTGATCCACACGGAGCCGAAGGACATGTATCTCGCGCGCGTTGCGGCGCTGAACGGCGGTGTCGCGCAGCATGCGCCCGCGCTGACCGTGAACCGGCTGTGCGGTTCCGGGCTGCAAGCGATCGTGTCGGCGGCGCAGAGCGTGCTGCTCGGCGATGCGGACGTCGCGATCGGCGGCGGCGCGGAAAGCATGAGCCGCGCGCCGTACATGATGCCGACGGCGCGCTTCGGCCAGCGCATGGGCAACGCGAGCATGGTCGACATGATGCTCGGCGCGCTGCACGATCCGTTTCAGACGATCCACATGGGCGTGACGGCCGAAAACGTCGCGAAGAAGTACGACATCACGCGCGAAGCGCAGGACGCGCTCGCGCTCGAGTCGCATCGCCGCGCCGCGAAGGCAATCGAAGGCGGCTATTTCAAGGAACAGATTCTGCCGGTCACGATTGCGTCGAAGAAGGGCGACACCGTCTTCGACACGGACGAGCACGTGCGCATGAACGCAACCGCCGACGATTTCGCGAAGCTCAAGCCGGTGTTCGCGAAGGAGAACGGCACGGTCACGGCGGGCAACGCGTCGGGCCTCAACGACGCGGCGGCGGCCGTCGTGCTGATGGAGCGCAGCGTCGCCGAGAAGCGCGGCGCGAAGCCGCTCGCGCGGCTCGTCGCGTACGCACACGCGGGCGTCGATCCGAACTACATGGGCATCGGCCCCGTGCCCGCGACGCAGAAGGTGCTGGAGCGCGCCGGCCTGAAGGTCGGCGATCTCGACGTGATCGAGGCGAACGAGGCATTCGCCGCGCAGGCATGCGCCGTCACGCGGGAACTGGGCCTCGACCCCGCCAAGGTGAATCCGAACGGCTCGGGCATTTCGCTCGGTCATCCGATCGGCGCGACGGGCGCGCTGATCACGGTGAAGGCGCTGTACGAGCTGCAGCGCATCGGCGGGCGCTACGCGCTCGTGACGATGTGCATCGGCGGCGGCCAGGGCATTGCCGCGATCTTCGAGCGCATCTGACGAGGAAATGACGTGTGAACAGGGGACGGCGAGCATGTCGCTGTCCCTTCGCTGAACGAACTTGCGGTATAACCGGTCGAAGCCGTTCCCGCCGCGCTGGACGCCGCGAGCGGGACGTCGAAAGCGGGCCATCACAGGCCGGTTGAAAGGAAACAACGGATGCAGAAGATGAGGTCGAAACAGAGGGCGTCGTGGCCCGTGATGATCGCGGTCGCGGCATTGGCCGTCACGGTGGCGCTGCCCGCCGTGACGCGCGCGCAAAGCGATGCCGTGAAGGCGCCGCCGCCGATCCAGTTGCCGTTGAAGCCGAGCCCCGAGTTCGCGAAGTTTCCGCAATATGCGGGCACGCTCGGCAAGCGGCAGATTGTGCTGCGCCTGGGCGCGAAGACAGACGACCCATCCGGCGTGCACGGCGAGTATCAGTTCGCCGATTCGGGCGAGGTGATCCTGATCGCGGGCGATCGCGACGGCGACACGCTCGAAGTCGAAGAGTCGAACGACGGTACGCACATCACGGGCAACTGGGTCGGCAAGTTTGCCGCCGACGGCTCGCTCGAAGGCGAGCGGATGAACGTCGACGATTCCGATCCGCAAGCGTTCTCGTTGCGGCCGCTCGCGGCAGGACAGGCAGCGGCTGGCGCGGCCGGCAAGAGCGCGGCCGCTCAGTTGCCCGCTCAGACACCCGCTCAGTTGCCAGCACAAGCACAGAAACCGGCGCAACAGCCCACGCAACCGCCCGCACAGGCGCACAAGGGCGGCCAGCCCGTCAACGGCGTGAGCAATCTGACGACGGGCGAATAGGCGCGCCTCGCGCATCACAGACGTACTACCTCACGTACTTCGAATCCACCACCAACTGACCATGACTCAAAAGACTCCGAAGCACGGCTTGCAAACACGCATCGTCCAGCCCGCCGATCAGCTGACGCCCGGTTTCGAATCGTTCTCGGTGCCCGTTGCGCGCGCATCGACGGTCGTTTTTCCGGATCTCGCGGCGATGCGCACGCTCGACTGGCGCAACGACGCGCAATGGCGCTACGGCCTGCACGCAACGCCGACGTCGATCACGCTCGCGCAGCGCCTTGCCGCGCTCGAAGGCGGCAATCACGCGCTGTTGCAGCCGTCCGGCCTGTCGTCGATTTCGAACGTGTACTTCGGCCTCGTGAAATCGGGCGACGACGTGTTGATTCCTGACAACGTCTATTCGCCGAACCGTGACCACGCCGAGTGGCTCGCGAAGGACTTCGGCATCAGCGCGCGCTACTACGATCCGCTGATCGGCGCGGGCATCGCCGACCTGATCCAGCCAAACACGAAGCTGATCTGGCTCGAAGCGCCGGGCTCGGTGACGATGGAAGTGTCCGACATTCCCGCGATCACGGCCGTCGCCCGCGCACGCGGCGTCATCACCGCGATCGACAACACGTGGTCGGCGGGCCTCACGTTTCGTCCGTTCGATCACGGCGTCGATATTTCGATGCAGGCGCTCACGAAGTACCAGTCGGGCGGCAGCGACGTGCTGATGGGCGCGACGATCACCGTGGACCGTGACCTGCATCTGAAGCTGAAGCTCGCGCGGATGCGCATGGGCATCGGGGTGTCGTCGGACGATTGCTCGCTGATCCTGCGCAGCCTGCCGTCGATGAAAGTGCGCTTCGAGCAGCATGACAAGAGCGCGCTCGAACTCGCGAAGTGGTTGAAGACGCGGCGCGAAATCGCGGCGGTGCTGCATCCGGCGCTGCCCGACTGCCCGGGCCACGCGTTTTACAAGCGCGATTTCACGGGCGCGGGCGGGCTGTTCTCAGTCGTGTTCAACGAGCGCTATACGCCCGTGCAGATCGACACGTTCTGCGAATCGCTCGAACTGTTCTCGCTAGGCTGGAGCTGGGGCGGCGCGCAGAGTCTCGCGATGCCGTACAACGTCGCGTCGATGCGCACCGAGTCCCAATGGCCGCATCGCGGCACGCTGGTGCGCTTCTACGTCGGCCTCGAAGACGAAGCGGATCTGCGCGCGGATATCGAGCGTTGCCTCGCGGCGCTGGCTGCCTGACGGCTGCATTCGCCGCCTGATTTTAAGTCAGGCGGCTTCGCAAACGGAAAGGCCCGCTCGGTTCCGAGCGGGCCTTTCGCGTTTTCACATCATCGGCGATGCAAGCGCGCCGGCTCAGAAGAGCCGCAACAGCCCATCGAGCCCGACGTGATTGAACGCAACGCTCGCAGCCTCGCGCACGACAGGCTTCGCGCGGAACGCGACCGACAGGCCCGCAACCGACATCATCTTCAGATCGTTCGAGCCGTCGCCCATCGCGATCGCACGCGACGGTTCGATACCGAGCTTGTCGCACGCTTCGCGCAGCGTGCGCGCCTTCACGTCCGCGTTGACGATTTCGCCGAGCACGCGGCCCGTCAGCTTGCCGTCGACGATCTCCAGCGTGTTCGCGCGCGTGAAATCGAGGATGAGGCGCGCCTGTAGCTTTTCGGTGAAGAACGTGAAGCCGCCCGACACCAGCAGCGTCTTCAGACCCGCCGCCTTCGCGCCCGCCAGCATCTTTTCCGCGCCCGGCGACAGACGCAGGCGTTCTTCGTAGACCTTTTCGAGCGCGCTCGCGTCGAGGCCCTTGAGCAGCGCGACGCGGCGCGTGAGGCTTTCGTTGAAATCCTTGATCTCGCCGCGCATCGCCGCTTCCGTGATGGCCGCCACTTCGGCCTTCAATCCGCAGAAATCCGCGATCTCGTCGACGCACTCGATCGTGATCAACGTCGAATCCATGTCCATCGCGACGAGGCCGAAGTCGGTCAACCGGCGGCCCGCTTCGACGAACGCGTAGTCGAGCGAATGCGTCGAGCAGTACACGTCGAGGTCGGCGCGCTGCGCGACGTCGGCGTCGTCGATGCGCACCGCGTGCGGATCGATCACGGTGAGTTTCGAACCGCGCGACAACGCGGCGAGCGGCTTGTGGTGTTCGGCGGCAAGAGGCGCGAGGCTTTGGATGACGAGATTCATGTCGACGCGGAAAATGGGCGCGCAATGTGTGGCATGCGCGCGTGAAATGTGCAGCGGGAGAGCACGGGAAATCCGGCTATTGTAACGGTTCCGCGCGCGACGGCCGGTCGCGCGGGTGGAGCGGCGATGCTCGTGATGGCGGCATGGTTCATACTTTCGAATCGAAGTAATTAGCCGCGACGCGCGGAGAAGAACAACATGGGGACATAAATGAATCCGTCTCATGCGACGACAACCGATGCCGACATCGCCTGCGATTTCGACTTGCGGCATCTCGATGCATCGTTTCACGCCGACCCGTATCCCGTCTATCGCGCGCTGCGCACGCACGAGCCCGTCAAGCGCATGCCCGATGGCTCTCTATTTCTCACGCGCTATCGCGACGTGCAGGCCGTCTATCGCGATCCCAAGACCTTCAGCTCCGACAAGAAAGTCGAGTTCGCGCCCAAATACGGCGCGACGCCGCTTTTCCAACATCACACGACGAGCCTCGTGTTCAACGATCCGCCGCTGCATACACGCGTGCGCAAGCTGATCGCAGGCGCATTGACGGCGCGCGCGATCGCGGCGATGGAAGACGGCCTGGTCCGACTCGTCGACGGCCTGCTCGATCGCGCAGCCGCGCGCGGCGAGATCGATCTGATCAGCGACTTCGCGGCCGCAATTCCCGTCGAAGTGATCGGCAATCTGCTCGACGTGCCGCACGACGAACGCGAGCCGTTGCGCGACTGGTCGCTGGCGATTCTCGGCGCGCTCGAGCCGACGCTCACGCCGGCGCAGCACGAACGCGGCAACCGCGCGGTGACGGAGTTCGTCGCGTATCTGAAGGACCTCGTCGCGCGACGCCGCGCGAAGCCCGGCGATCCACAGCACGACGTGCTCACGCGCCTGATCCAGGGCGAGGAGGGCGGCGAGCAGCTGTCCGAAGTCGAGCTGCTGCAGAACTGCATCTTCATTCTCAACGCCGGCCACGAAACGACGACGAATCTGATCGGCAACGGTCTCGTCACGTTGAGCGTGTGGACGGCCGAGCGGGATGCGTTGCTGCGCGAGCCGGATCTGATCGAAAGCGCCGTCGAGGAATGCCTGCGCTTCGAGAGTTCGAACCAGCTCGGCAACCGGATGACGATCCTCGACACGGAGATCGGCGGCGTGCCTGTGACGGCGGGCACGCCCGTCACGTTGTGCATCGGCGCGGCGAATCGCGATCCCGGGCAGTTTGCCGAGCCCGATTGCTTCGACATCCGACGCACGCCGAACCGCCATCTCGCGTTCGGTTTCGGCATTCATCAGTGCGCGGGACTGTCGCTTGCGCGCCTCGAAGCACGCATCGCGATCGGACGGTTCGTGCGGCGCTTTCCGTCGTACAGAATCAGCGGCGAGCCGACGCGCGGCGGACGCGTGCGTTTTCGCGGCTATGCATCGGTGCCGTGCGCCGTTGCTTGAGCCGGATGAGCCAAGACCCAACGGACGGGAAACTGACTCGAAGCGCACGCCCGTAGCTTTTTCCGCGCACACGCAAGACTTACGGCGCCGCTGGCCGCCGTCGCGGCGATGCGTGGAAGCAGACGCAAGCCGGGTCGCTGAAAGTCTGGGCACGCTTGCTGCTTCGCAAGGAGTTCAACTTCGGGGAGCGCGCTATGCCTCATATGATCTGGAAAGGCGCGATCAGCTTCGGCCTCGTGCATGTGCCCGTGCAACTTTATCCCGCCACGAGGTCCGGGAAGGTCGGCTTCAATCTGCTCGACAAGCGCACGATCGATCCCATCGGCTATCGGCAGATCAACAAGCGCACGGGGAAGGAAGTGACGCGAGACAACATCGTGCGCGGCTACGAGTACAAGAAGGACCGATACGTCGTGCTGACTGACGAGGAGATTCGCGCGGCGAACCCCGAATCGACGCAGACGGTCGACATACTCGCGTTCGTCGAGGCGCCCGATATCTCGTTTCTCTATCTCGACACGCCGTATTACCTCGCGCCCGACCGCAAGGGCGAAAAGGTCTACGCACTGCTGCGCGACGCGATGAAAGAGTCGGGCAAGGTCGGCGTGGCGAGCGTCGTGTTGCACAACAGGCAGCATCTCGCCGCGCTGATTCCCGCCGGGCCCGTGCTCGCGCTCAATACGCTGCGCTGGGCCGAAGAAGTGCGTTCCCTCGACGAATTCAAATTGCCCGACGAAAGCGCGAAGAAGTCGGGCGTCACGGCGCGCGAACTCGACATGGCGAAAAAGCTGATCGACGATATGAGCGATACATGGAACCCGTCCGGGTACAAGGACACGTTTCGCGACGACATTCTCGCGCTCGTCGACAAGAAGGTGCGCGCGGGCAAGATCGAGGAAGTCATGGACTTCGAGACGCCGCGCGAATCGCGCCCATCGGCGGATATTCTCGACTTTTCGGATTTGTTGAAGCGCAGCCTTGGACGCGGCAAGGGCAAACCGGCGGCACGCGCCGCGCGCAATACAGAGGATGCCGAACGGGCGGAAGCGGCGGACCGGGACGAAGAGTCGGAAGAAGCCGAACAGGCGTCCACGAAATCGCGTGCGCCCGCGAAGAAATCGGCGCGCCGCGCGACGGGCACGGCCGCGCGCAAGAGCACGTCATCCACGGCGCGCAAGCGTCGCGCGGCGTGATCCGTCAATGCGGGGCGAACGCAACGCAAACAATGTAAAGCGCAAACAGTCACCATGACGGACAAACTCGAGACCTATCATCGCAAGCGCCGTTTCGACAGGACACCTGAACCGTCGGGGATCGCTGCGCGCGCCACAAGCGCAAAAAGCGCGAAGAGCACGCCGAAGACGAAGCGCGCCACGAATACGCCAGCAACAGCGGCCTCAAAGCACGCGCTGTCGTTCGTGATCCAGGAGCATGACGCGCGTCGTCTGCATTACGACTTCCGTCTCGAACTCGACGGCACGCTGAAGTCGTGGGCCGTGCCGAAAGGGCCGAGTCTCGATCCGTCGGTGAAGCGTCTCGCTGTGCACGTCGAGGATCATCCGTTGGAGTACGGATCGTTCGAAGGCGACATTCCCGAGGGCAACTACGGCGCGGGCTCGGTGATCGTCTGGGATCGCGGCACATGGGAGCCCGTCGGCGGCGAAGCGGGCGCGCGCGAAGCGTATGCGGCGGGCAAGCTCAAGTTTCATCTGGACGGCGAGAAGCTGCGCGGCGGCTGGACGCTCGTGCGCAGCCACATGCAAGGCAGCGGCGACAAGGAGCAGTGGCTGCTCATCAAGGAACGCGACGACGAAGCGCGCAGCGAAGCCGAATTCGACGTGCTCGAAGCGATGCAGGGCAGCGTGATATCCGACGCGCCGGGCGCGCGCGGCGGCGGGGACGGCGCGGGGAAGTGGAAGACCAACGCACAACGCGCAAACGTATCGATCAGGCCAACAAAGGCAACCGCATCGCGCAGAGCCAAAGGCTCGCCCGACGGGCATCCCGACATCGTCGCGACGCGCAGTCCCGAGTCGTTGCGCGAGCTGGCCGTTCATCCGTCGATCGAAGGCGCCGTCGAGGCGAAGATGTCCGCGACGCTCAAGCCGCAACTCGCGACGCTCGTCGATACCGCGCCCGCCGGCGGCGACTGGCTCTACGAAATCAAGTTCGACGGCTATCGGGTGCTCGCCCGTATCGATCATCAGGCGAAAGAGCCCGTCAAAGTCTTCACGCGCGCGGGCAACGACTGGACCGCGAAGTTTCGCAAGCAGGCGCAGGCGTTCGAGCGCATCGGGCTCGACTGCGCGTGGCTCGATGGGGAAGCCGTGGTGCTCGACAGCGACGGCGTGCCGAGCTTCCAGCTGCTGCAAAACGCCTTCGATGCGAACCGGCCGCAGGACATCACGCTCTATCTGTTCGATCTGCCGTATCTGAACGGCTACGATCTGCGGGGCGTGCCGCTCGTGCAGCGGCGCGCGATTCTGCGCGCGCTGATGGAAACCGTCGACGACGACACGCTGCGTTTCTCCGACGACTTCGGCCATGACGCCGGCGAACTGCTGGAGAGCGCATGCGCGATGAACCTCGAAGGGATTATCGGCAAGAGGCGCGACAGTCACTACGCGTCGGGCCGCGCGCCATCGTGGATCAAGCTCAAGTGCCGGCGGCGCCAGGAGTTCGTGATCGGCGGCTATACGGAGCCCGCGGGCAGCCGCGAAGCGTTCGGCGCGCTGCTGCTCGGCGTGTACGACACGAAGGGCAAACTGCAATACGCGGGGCGCGTCGGCACGGGCTTCAATGCGGCCTTGCTGCGCTCGATGAAGCAACAACTCGATGCGCGCGAAACGGCGAAGATGCCGTTCGCGAGCGAGCCGCGCGAACGCAGCCGCACGCCTGTGCATTGGGTGAAGCCCGAACTCGTCGCCGAATGCAATTTCGCGGAATGGACAAGTGACGGCGTCGTGCGGCAGGCGTCGTTCGTCAGCTTGCGCAGCGACAAGCCCGCGAAGCAGATCGTTCACGAAACGCCGCACAAGGGAGCCGACGTGGACCAGATGAACGAAGAGCCGGACGCGGACAACGCGAAGACGTCGATCGCAAAGAGATCGACGGCAAAAGCATCGACGGCGAAGAAGCCGGACGCGCAGGCGGCAAGCGCAACGACTACGAAGCGTTCGGGCTCAACGACAACCGTGGCGGGCGTGCGCATCTCGCACCCCGATCGCGTGATCGACAAGAGCACCGGCGTACGCAAGATCGAACTCGTCGAATACTACGAGTCCGTTGCGTCGTGGATGCTGCCGCATCTGAAGGACCGGCCCGTCGCGCTCGTGCGCGCGCCCGACGATATCGGCGGCGAGCTGTTCTTTCAGAAGCACAGCCAGAAGCTGTCGATTCCAAACATCACGCAGCATCCCGGGCTGGACCCGGATCATCCGCCGCTGCTGACGGTCGAGAGCGACGCGGCGCTCGTCGGCGCGGCGCAGATGGGCACGATCGAGCTGCATACGTGGAATGCGGTCGCCGCGAACATCGAAAAGCCCGACCGCATGGTGTTCGATCTCGACCCGGACCCGGCGCTCGGCTGGAAGCGGATGATCGAGGCGGCGCAGCTCACGCGCGAGCTGCTCAAAGAACTCGGCCTCGCATCGTTCTGCAAGACGAGCGGCGGCAAGGGCCTGCATGTCGTCGTGCCGATCGCGAAGCAGCTCGGCTGGGACGACGTGAAGGCGTTCTCGCAAGCCGTCGCGCAGCACATGGCGAACGCGCTGCCGAAGCACTTCGCCGCGAAGATGGGCGCGCAGAACCGCAAGGGCAAGATCTTCGTCGACTATCTGCGCAACAACCGCGGATCGAGCACTGTGTGCGCGTATTCGTTGCGCGCGCGTCCGGGGCTGGGCGTTTCGGTGCCGCTTGCTTGGGACGAGGTGCCCGATACGACGGCAGGCGATCAGTGGAGCATCGCGAACGTGCATGAACGGCTCGATGCGTTGAAGAGCGATCCGTGGGCCGCCTACGCAAAGACGAAGCAGCGCATCACCGCGCAGATGCGGGGCAGGCTCGATACGGCGGAGCATGAATGAGCGCTGCGTCTTCGAACGACTTCATGGGAGGCCACTCGACAGCGAGGCGCGCAATGTGCTCATGCATGAAAGAAGCACCGCACCTGAACGTGGGAGAGGATCATGAAGACATCGCAGCAGCACGCGACAGGCGACGATCATCAACGGCAGACGCAGCGTCCGGAAGGCAACGACAATTCGAGCTCGCCGGATCGTCCTTTCGAGGACAAGGCCGCACCATTGCCGCATGAAAACGATCAGAGCGCCGGATCGCAGGAAGAGCACGAGCCGCGCGGCGTCGGCAAGCAGGCGCATCGCGATCTCGAACACGGGCTCGAAGACACCGACCTGCGGGGCGGCAGCGACTATCAGGCGCGTACGCAGAACGATGCGAACGTGAACAGGAATTCCGCAACGCGAGGCAAGCAGGACACGTCCACGACTCAAGGCAAACGCCGTTGACCGAACGGCATGCGATGCGCCTGCCGTGCCGTCACCTGAAAGCGCGTGCCGCGTCGCTTCATAGAGGATCGGCGTCCCAGTACGGCGGGTCGCCGAAATGCGCGGCGAGAAAATCGATGAACGCGATTGTCTTCGGCGGCACGAACGCGCGCGACGGATACACCGCCCAGATCGCGACCGTCTCCGCCAGCGGATACGTGTCGAGCACCGTCACCAGCGCGCCGCTGCGCAGATACGGCGCGACGTCCCACGTCGATTTCAGCGCGATGCCGAAGCCCGCCAGCAGCGCATCGCGGATCACCTCGCCGTTGTCGGTCGCGAGCCGGCCGCCGACGCGCACGTTCAGCGGGCCCGTCGGCGTGACGAACGACCAGTCGCGCTGATCGGAGAGGATCACACATTCGTGCTGCGCGAGATCGGCCGGATGGTGCGGCGTACCGCGTTCGGCAAGGTACGACGGCGCGCAGCAGATCACGCGCCGGTTCACCGCGAGGCGCCGCGCGACCAGCGACGAATCCTTCAGCGCACCAAGACGGATGCCGACGTCGACGCCGGCATCGACGAGATCGACGACGGTGTCCGTGAGCCGCAAGTCGACGCTCACGCCGGGATAGCGGCGCAAGAACTGCGCGATCACGGGCGAAACGTGCTGCCGCCCGAACGACGACGGCATCGACACGCGCAACCGTCCCTGCGGCTCCGCCTGCCCACGGCCCACCGATGCGCGCGCGGCCGACGCCGCGTCGAGCAGCGCCTCGGCGCGCGCCATGAAGACTTCGCCGTCCTGCGTGAGGCTGACGCGGCGCGTCGTCCGGTGCAGCAGGCGGGCGCCCAGCAGCCGCTCGAGACTGGCGATGCGCGCGCTCGCGACGGCGGGCGACAGCCCGAACTCGCGTCCCGCCGCCGACACGTTCGCGAGCAGCGCGGCGCGCACGAAGAGCGCGACGTCCAGCAGATCGAGCCGGTCTCGCTCGTCGGCGGAAGACGCAATAGGGAACGCGGCGGCGTCGGGTTTCATCGATTATTTGGAAAATCCAGAAAATGTTTCAGTCATTATGCTGGTTTTCAGAGGGTAAAGAATTTTCTACGATTCAGTCAATGCGAACGGCGCCGCGCGTGCCGCCGAAGCTCGAATCCCGTCAAAGACTTCACACGAATCAAGGAGCCGTCATGAAAGCCGTAGGTCTCACCCGTTACCTGCCCATCGACAATCCCGAGTCGCTCGTCGATATCGAAATCGACAAGCCGCAGCCGACGAGCCACGATATCCTCGTGAAGGTCGAGGCGATTTCCGTGAACCCGGTCGACTACAAGGTGCGCGCGCCGAAGGACACCGTCGAGAAGACGCCGCGCGTGCTCGGCTGGGACGCGGCGGGGATCGTCGAGGCCGTCGGCCCTGATGTGACGCTGTTCAAGGCCGGCGACCCCGTGTTCTACGCGGGCAGCATCACGCGGCCGGGCGCGAACAGCGAGTTCCATCTCGTCGACGAGCGCATCGTCGGCCGCAAGCCGGCGTCGCTGGATTTCACACAGGCGGCCGCGCTGCCACTCACGGCGATCACCGCGTGGGAAGCACTGTTCGATCGCCTCGGCGTGTCGCCGCAGGGCGCGGACGTGGGCAAGTCGGTGCTGATCATCGGCGGCGCGGGCGGCGTCGGCTCGATCGGCATTCAGCTCGCGAAGCAGCTGGCGAAGCTCACCGTGATCGCGACGGCGTCGCGCCCCGAGTCGGCGAAATGGGCGAGCGGGCTCGGCGCGGATCACATTGTCGATCACTTCGGCGACATGCCCGCGCAGCTGAAGCAGCTCGGCTTCGAACAGGTCGATTACGTGCTGATGTTCAACGACACCGACCGCCACTTTCCAGCGGCCGCCGCCGTCATCAAGCCGCAGGGCGGCATTGCGACGATCGTCGAGAACGCGAAGCCGGTTCCCATCGAGCTGCTGAAGGCGAAGAGCGCCGCGTTTCACTGGGAGTTCATGTTCACGCGCTCGATGTTCGGCACGCCGGACATGATCGAGCAGCACAAGCTGCTGACGGAAGTCGCGCGCCTGATCGACGCGGGCACGCTGCGCACGACGGTCGGCGAAAACCTCGGAACGATCAACGCGGAGAATCTGCGCCGCGCACACAAGCTGCTCGAGCAAGGGCGCGCTATCGGCAAGCTGGTGCTGAGCGGGTTCTGATGCCGCGCGTTTGACGCTGTTATCACGTTGCCGCTGCTGCAAGTGAAGGGCGCATGAACCGTCATGCGCCCTTCATGCTCTGGACATGCACTGGACACGCCGCGCCATTCATCCTTCATCCCGATGCCGCATCGAATTCGTGCACGCGGCGACGGTCAAATGGACAAGATCACGGACGGATCGCGCACGCACAAACGCGCGGTTGCGCAAGCGGGGTAATACCCGATTCCCGCGAAGCCCGCGCCCGTCCGCTTGGCGTTAGACTGCTTCTGCATCATGCAAACCTGCTGCGCGCCTTCGGCGCCTCCGCAACGCATGGCCGCGCCAGCAGCACAACAACGAGGTGACAGTATGGGCATCAGCGTCAAACTTCCCGCCGTTTCTGTTGTGACTTCTCTCGCATGCGCCGCTTTCGTGCTCGCCGCGACGCCGGCGCCCGCGCGCGCGGCGACGCCGATCACCGTGACGTCGCAGGCGCCCACGGACGGTCCCATCCGCTATACCGTCAAGGTGACGTCGAAGCAGTTCGGCAACTCGCAGGAAACGCGCACGATCCGCTCCGGGGAATCCGACGACTTCACGTGGAAGACGGTGCCGCCGGGCGGCCCCGTCGCGGCCGATGGCGATTGCCCCAACATGTCGTCATTGCCCGTCGATACGAACGGCGCGATGATCCGCCAGACGCAGATCCGTTTCGCGCCCGTCGTCGCGAAGGACGGCACCGCGACCGTGCAGATGAACTTCCAGGCGCAGACGCCGAAAGGCACGAAGACGGTGACGAACAACGGCAAGTCGCTCAAGTGTCCGAACTACACGAGCGTGAGCCAGGTGCTGCGCTTCACGATGCCGACCAACGGCAGCACGAAGACGCTGACGCTGAGCGACGGCTCGCAGGTGTCGATCACGGCGAAGCGCTAGCGGAGCAGTGGCTCCAGCGGCACCATCGTCGCGCCCGCATGCCACATGAGTCGCATGCGTTGAATGATTGCATGCGGCGTGCATGTATCGACGATCGTCGCTCGTGACGGGCTGCGCGCACGACCACGCGCGCGCCCGGCTGACGTCTAGCTTCGCCCCGATGCGCGCTCGACGAGCCGCGACGCGAGAAACCGGTGCTCGTGCGAAAAGAGCCGCCGGTAAGTGAGCAGCACGGCGCCCACCGTGCCGAGCGCCGACGATGCCGCGATCAGGAACATGATCACGATTTGATAGCGCACGGCCTGCAACGGCGATTGTCCGGCGAGCACCTGGCCTGTCATCATCCCCGGCAGGCTCACGACGCCGACCACGGCCATCTGGTTGAGCGTCGGGATCATGCCCGCGCGCACGGCCTGGCGTGCCGGTCCCTGCGCCGCCTCCCAGCGCGTCGCGCCGAGCGCGAGCGCCATGTCGACGCGGTCTCTGCGCGCCGTCAGTTCCTCCGTCATCCGTTCGATGCCGAGCGACACGCCCGTCAGCGTGTTGCCGAGAATCATCCCGAGAATCGGTATTGCGTATTGCGGCTCGTACCACGGGCGAATGCGGATCACCGCGAAAAGAGCGATTGCCGCGACGAGCCACGCGCTTGCCCAGATCGACATGATGCTGTCTGCGCGCTGTCCCGCGTAGGTGCGCGAGCCGCGTCCCGCGCCCGCGAAGCCCGCGATCAGCGTCATCACGATCATCAGCGGCAGCACGACGTACCAGCGCCCGTATGCGAACACCCATGCGAGCACATAGCCGATCGCGAGCAGCTGGACGACGGTGCGCACGGCTGCCCACGCGAGCTTGCGTTCGAGATCGAGCTTCAGCGCCACCGACACCGCGCCGTTCACGACGATCAAAAGTGCCGCGAGCCCGACATCCCACAGACTGAGGTTTTGCAAGGTCATCGCTTGATCCTGGTTGTGGTGTCGGCGGACGCGTTCGCGCGTGTGGCTGCCTGAGTGCCCGATTGCGCTTCGCCGAGCACGCCTTCGCGCATCGTCAGGTGGCGGGTGCTCACGCGCGCGGCCTGCGCGAGATCGTGCGATACCCACAGCCACGCGCGCGCATCCGGCGCGGCATCGAACCATGCGCGCAGCAGCGCTTCGATCGCACGTGCGGATTCGGGATCGAGCGATGCCGTCGGCTCGTCGAGCAGCAGCACGTCGGGCGCGAGCTGCAACACACGGATCAGCGCGGCGATCTGCGCTTCGCCGCCCGACAGCTCGCTTGCGCGGCGGTCGAGAAAATCGTTCGCGCGCCCGGCTTGCGACGCGAGCTTCGCGGCCTGCTCGCGATCGAAGCGCACGTCGCGATACGCGTGCAGCGTGTACGGGTAGCGCAGATTGTCTTCGACAGTGCCGTCGAGCAGCGCGGGCCGCTGACGCATATACGCGATGTGCCGCCGGTAGCGCGGAATCGCCGCGCGCGCGATGCGCTTGCCTTGCCACAGCACCTCGCCGCCGTCGAGCGGATCGAGCAGCGCGAGCGCGCGCATGAACACGCTCTTGCCGGAGCCCGATGGGCCCGTGATCGAGATGCGCGCACCGGCATCGATGGCGACGCTCGTCGCATGCAGCAGCGTCTCGCCGCGCGCCGCATCGCGCCGCACGATGTCTTTCGCGTGGACGAGCGGTGTGTCCGAGGTGTGGGTGTCGTGAGGCATGGTCAAATGGAATCTGTCGCAGCGCATCATCATAGCGGGCGCATGGGGCGGGCACACCTTGTGCTGCGTTGATTATCGATGGTCGTATTCCCTACGGAGCCCTCATGGCTGTGCTGCACCCGACTGGATTATCCGTCGGCAAAACGATAGGCAAGATCGTCGCGTGGCTCATCGCCGTGCTGATCGTTCTGATCGCCGCACTCGCGGTGTTCATCCTCACATTCGACTGGAATCGCGCGCGTCCGTACGTCAACGACAAGGTGAGCGAAGCCATCGGCCGGCCGTTTGCGATCGAGGGCGATCTGAAGGTCGGGTGGCGGCATCCCGTCGGCGAAACCGGCTGGCGCGCGTGGGTGCCCTGGCCGCGTTTTTCCGCGCAGAACATCACGGTCGCCAATCCCGACTGGACGAAGCAACAGCACTTCGCGACGCTCGACGAAATCGACTTCCAGGTGAAGGTGCTGCCGCTGCTCACGCATGACATCGTGATCCCGGCGATCAATCTCGTGAATCCATCCGTCGATCTCGAACGGCTTCTCGATGGACGCAACAACTGGACCTTCAAGCTGAAGTCGTCGGCGGGTCCGTCGGAATGGAAGCTCGATCTGCACGACATCCAGTTGAACAAAGGCAATATCGCGTTCAGCGACCAGCAGAAGAAGATCGACATGCAGGCCGTCGTCGATACGCTCGGCCAGCCGATTCCGATCGGCGAAGCGCTGAAGCAGCAGGAACAGACGTCGCGCAACGCGTCCGCCGACGTGGTCGGCAAGCAGGGCGCAAAACGGCTGAATGCGCAGGTGCAGCAGGAGGCCGCTTCCGAGGCGGCGGCTGCGTCCGCTGCATCGGCCACGCCTGGCGCGCCTGCTCTGCCAGGGGCATCGGGCGCGTCGGGCGCATCCGCTGCACCGGGTGCTTCGGCGTCTGCCGCGCCGGCGGGCGTGGGCGCATCGAGTCTCGCGAGCGCGGGCGCCAGCGCGGGTGGGTCAACGGCCGTCGCCGCATCGGGCAGCGCGCCCGCCAGCGCAACGGGGACGGCCGTCGCGCAACACCCGAGCGCGCCGCAATATGGGATCGGCTGGACTGTAAAGGGCACGTATAACCGCTCGCCCGTGTCGGGCAGCGGCAAGTTCGGCGGCGTGCTCGCATTGCAGGACGCGTCGCGCCCGTTCCCGGTGCAGGCCGATGTGAAGGCCGGCGATTTGCGCATCGCAATGGTCGGCACCGTCACCGATCCCGCGCATCTCGCCGCTGTCGATCTGCGTCTATGGCTGCAAGGCACGAGCGCCGACCAGCTGTATCAGCTGACGGGCATCACGCTGCCCCAGACGCCGCCGTATGCGACGGAAGGGCATCTGATCGGTAACTTCAAGCGGGGCGCCAGCGTGTTCAGGTATGAAAATTTTACAGGCCGGGTCGGCGGCAGCGATGTGAACGGCACGGTCGTCTATACGCAGCGCGAGACGCGGCCGCTGCTCCAGGGCACGCTCGTATCGAACCTGTTGCAGTTCAAGGATCTCGCGCCCGCCATCGGCGCGGACACCAACGCGAGCAAGAAGAAGCGCGGCGAGACGGCACGCCAGCCTTCGAACAAGGCGCTGCCGACCGAGGAGTTCAAGACCGACCGCTGGAAGGCCATCGATGCCGACGTCAGGTTCACGGGCCGCCGCATCGTCAAGGACCCGGCGCTGCCCATCACCGATCTCGACACGCACGTCGTGATGACGGACGGCGTGCTGTCGCTCGAGCCGCTGAAGTTCGGCGTGGCGGGCGGCTCGCTTGCGTCGAACATTCATCTCGACGGCAGCGCGACGCCGCTCAAGGGCCGCTTCTCGACGGAAGCGCGCCACCTGAAGCTCAAGCAGCTGCTGCCGACCGTGAAGTCGATGCAGAGCGCGCTCGGCGAAATCAACGGCGACGCCGCACTGTCGGCGACGGGCAATTCGCCGGCGGCGCTCGCGGGCACGTCGAACGGCGAAGTGAAGCTGCTCGTCACGGACGGCACGATCAGCCGCCTGCTGATGGAAGCAGCGGGGCTCAACGTTGCGAACGTGGTCTACGAAAAGCTGTTCGGCACGCGCGATGTGAAGATCAATTGCGCAGCCGGCGATTTCGTCGTGACGAACGGCGTGCTCGATTCGCGCGTGTTCGCGCTCGATACGCAGGACGCGGTGATCAATATCGACGGCACGGTGGACATGAAGGACGAGTCGATGGACCTCGGCGTGCATCCGCACACGAAGGGCTTTCGCGTGTTCACGCTGCGCTCGCCGTTGTACGTGAAGGGGACGTTCAAGGACCCGAGCGTGGGCGTGAACGCGGCTGCGCTCGCATTGCGCGGCGGCGCAATGGTCGGCCTCGGCCTGATCAATCCGTTTGCCGCGCTGATTCCGCTGATCGCGCCGAGCAACAACAAGCCGCTGCCGTGTCAGCAACTGCTGACGGCGATGCAGGCGCAGCCTCCGACCGCGCCGCCGCCGGGACAGCGCGAAAAGGCGAAGGGCTCTGTATTGCCGCCGGGCACGCCGGGTGCATCGGCCGTCGAGCCATCCGCGCCCGCGACATCTGCATCGAAGAAGTCGTCCGCGCCGTCGAAGAAGCCCGCTGTGCCCGCTAGCGGCGCGTCGCTGCCGGGGCCCGCGCATGCGGCCGACTACAAGGGAAGTTGAACGCCCGATTCAGCGTGGGACGTCGCGGTGAAAAACGACCCGCATGTTCGACGCAGCGAAAGCCATCGAGCGCTGTGCAATAAAGGAGCAGAGCAGCAGCGCGCGAAAACACCACGGCCGCGAATTTCGCGGCCGTGTTTCGTGAGTTCTGCGGATCTAGCGCAGCGAGCGAGGCGTCGCGTCGCCGGCGGCATCCTGACGCCGCACACCGCGCCGCGTTCCCGCGGCCGTGGCGCGCGTCGCGCCGAATTCCGGCAGGATGCGCGCTCGCGCGCGGCTCGCGAATACGAGAAAACCGAAACCGTCGGCCTCGTACCAGTAGCCGCCGTTCTCCAGTCCGTCTAGCGGCTGTTCGAGCGCATTCGCAATGGATTCGATGCAGCGGCGGCGTAACTCGGCGACAGCGGGATAGGGCGGCTGCGCGCCGCGCACGCTGCACAACAGGACATCGAGCCCTGGCAGCACATGTGCGTAGAGCACCGGCTCGTCTTGCGCGCGAGCGCGCGCAATCTTGGTATCGAGTTGACCGAAGGGCTTGAAGTGCCGCAGCACAGCGAGGAACGACTCGTCGCCGTCCACCTTCGCGCGCCTGCGCTTTTTCGGGAAGGACATAAAAACTCGCCTGAAAAAGAATTGCAAGAAACGCAGCGTCCTCATGCGACCACTCCCGGCTTCGCGCGCCGCACGTCGATCTTTTATAGCATACGAAAATGCCGGATACACGGTGATTCGTCTGTCTCACTCCATCGTCCCGTGCGAACCAGGCCGAATCGCGTCGCCGTGCGCTTTCGCATCCCCTGTGCATCTGGTCTCAATAATAGACTCACCCACGCGCGACGTGTTTCCGGCACCGTAAAAAAAGACATTTTTGTGTGCGCCAGCCCCTTCTGTGCGCACGTTGAAATATCTTTTGTGCCCGTCGATAATGGCCCGGTCCCAGTCGCGGCGCGGCTTCGGCCGCGGCGCACGGCACTGTGTCGAGTCGATCAGCGGAGCGCATGAGTGAAATCATCAATGGCGCATGGTGCGTGTCGACGTTCCACGCTTCACATGCTGCGCATGATGAATGCGCGCGTTTCATGATTCGTGCGGGTTCCGCATGCCCGTCGTCGTGCCTGCTCGCACGTGCGGGTCGCCCGTGATGCAAGAGGCGTGCTGACAGTTCGATGCGCGAAACGTATCGCTGCTGCTCGTGCGCCACGCCCGCTGCTTTCCGCCGTTCTCGCTGTTTCCGCCGCCATCGCGCGATGCGTAGATGAAACTGTTCACAAAGGGCCTGCTGCTGATCGCGTTACCGAGTGCCGTCGAACTGGCGCTGCTAGGCGTCGTGTTCGACATGCAGGAACAAACCGCGCAGGCCGTCGAACGTTCGTCGAACAGCAGGCAGATCCTGTATCAGGCTGCATCCCTCGAAAACCCGATGTTGCGGCAAGTGGCTCGTGTGCGCGCGGGCATCGTCGCAGGCGATCCGTCGTTCATGGATCGTCATGCGGCGTGGGTCGATCTCTCCGAGCGGCTGACGCGGCTCGAAGAGGCCGTTGCGGACACACCCGAGCAGGCCGAGCGCGTGCAGCAGATGCGCGAAGCCGTCGACAGCTATCGCCAACAGGCGATGTCGGTTGCGCAATCGCTGCGCACGGGCGCGACGATGAAGCCCTTCGCCACCCTCGAAGGGGGTGCATTGCCCGCGCAAGCGGTGCGCTTTCGCGACGAGCTGCATGCATTCATCGACGAAGCGACGCGGCTCGAAGCCGAACATAATGCGACGCTCGCGCAGACTCGCACGCGCCAGCAAATCGCGCGGGTGGGCGCCGTGCTCGGCTCGATGCTGATCTGGGCCGCGACGGCGTTCGCGTTCGCGCGCGGCATTGGCAGGCGGCTGAATGTGCTCGCGTCGAACGCGCGACGGCTCGGCAGCGGCAAGCCGTTGCCGGCGCCGCTCGCGGGCAACGACGAAATCGCCGCGCTCGATGCCGCGCTGCACCGCACGAGCGCGCTGCTGCGAGCAGCCGATCTGAATCAGGCGGCGCTCCAGGCGTCGCTGCAGACGCGCGCGGCGGAACTGGCGAGCGTCAACGAAACATTGCACCAGGAGACACAGGACAACGAGCTGTTCATCTACAGCGTGTCGCACGATCTGCGTTCGCCGCTCGTGAACATGCAGGGATTCTCGAAGGAACTGCAGGTTTCGTGCGATGAACTGCGCGCGACGATTGTCGACGCGCGCCTGCCCGCCGACGAACGCAAGCGGCTTGCCGATGTGCTCGACGGCGATGTGCAGGAGTCGCTGCGTTTCGTGCGCTCGTCGGTGACGCGCGCGGCCGCTATCATCGATGCGCTGCTGCGCATCGCGCGCGCCGGGCGGCTCGAATATCACTGGCAGCGCGTGAGCGTGGACCGTGCTGTCGCGCGGGCCGTCGATGCACTGCAAAAGAGGATCGACGAGCGCGAAGCCGTGGTCGTCGTGCGCGAATTGCCGGCGGTATGGGGCGACCCTGCCGCGATCGAGCAGATGTTCAGCCAGTTGATCGCCAATGCGATCAACTTTCTCGATCCGGCGCGGCCGGGGCATATCGAAGTAGGCGCACTCGATGCGGCCGATGCCATGCATGAAAACAGCGCGATGGCGTCGCCGCAAAGAACACGCACCTACTTTGTGCGCGACAATGGCATGGGCATTCCAGCCGCGTATATGCCGAAAGTGTTTCGCGCGTTCCAGCGTTTGCACGGCAATGTCGCGCCGGGCGAGGGCATCGGACTCGCGTTGGTGCGCCGCATGGTCGAACGGCACGGCGGACGCGTGTGGGTCGAATCGGCGGAGGGCGCGGGCTCGACGTTCTTTGTCACGCTGCCCGATCAGCCGTTGCGGGGCTGACGGATACGCAAATGCGTGCGATGCGGCATCGCTCGATCGCTGCATGGCGCAGTGCAAGAAGTGCAGTGCAAGAAGTCGTAAGCTGAGCAACGCATAATGGCGTGCATTGAGTCGTACTGGTTGACGCGGAATCGGAGAAGGTCGTGACAAACGCGCGATGCGCAATGCAAGCGCGCCGGAGGGAACAATGTCACACGGGGAAGCGGTCGGTAAGTCGATTGGCATCGTGCTGATCGAAGACGATGACGGACACGCGACGCTCGTCGAACGCAATCTGCGGCGTGCCGGCATATCAAACGGATTCATACGCTTTGCGGACGGTCAGGAGGCGCTCGACTATTTCTTCGGCGAGCAAACGCCTGGCGATCATGCGAGCGGCCGTCCATCACGCGACGATCTCGCGAATTACGTCGTGCTGCTGGACCTTAAGATGCCTCGCGTGGATGGCTTTGAAGTGCTGCGCCGTCTGAAGGAAACGCCGTCGACGGCGTCGATGCCCGTCATCGTGCTCACGACCACCGACGATCCGCGCGAAATCGAACGTTGCTATGAATCGGGTTGCAACGTCTACATCACGAAGCCGGTCGAATACGATGCGTTCATCGAAGCCGTGCGGCGGCTCGGCTTCTTTCTGCAGGTCGTGAAGCTGCCGTCGGGGCAACGCTACGCGTCTGCGTGAATGCACGAAGGGGCACGCAGTGCTCGCTCATCATGGGCAGTCCGTGCCGCAAGCAGTCCAATTGACGATTGATCATCTGGCATGACTGAAGACGGATCCACGCCGCTCGCCGCGCACGTGCTCGTCGTCGACGACGACGAGGGCATCTTGCGGCTTGCGCGCAAATCGCTGGAGCGCGCCGGCTGCCGCGTCGAGCTCTGCAACAGCGTCGAAAGCGCGCATCGCGCGATCGCCGCGAACGCGCCCGACCTGATCGTGCTCGACTATCAACTCGACGGCGCGGAGACGGGGCTCGATTTTTTCAGGCGTTTGCGCCACGAGGGCGTACGCATTCCCGCGATACTCGTCACCGGCTTCACCGACGAATCGCGTGTGATCGAAGCGCTGCGTTCCGGCGTGTCCGATGTCGTGCCGAAGGCGGGCGATTATCTCGACTATTTGCCCGAAGCCGTCGAACGCGTGTTGTCGCAAGTGCGGCTGCAACGGGCGTCCGCGGAAGCGCTGCTGTTGCGCGAGCGCGAGGCGCATTACCGCACGTTGTCCGAAGCGCTGCCGCATCTCGTGCTGACTTGCAACGCGAATGGCGACTGCGATTTTCTGTCGAAGCAGTGGGTCGACTACACGGGCCTCGACGGTGCGAATGCGCTCGGGCTGGCGTGGCTCGACGCCGTGCACCCCGACGACCGCGAAGATGTGCGCCGCACCTGGCTCAAGACGGTGCGCAGCGACGCCACCTTTTATCGCCACGAATTGCGCATTCGCCGCCACGACGGCGCGTATCGATGGTTCGACGCGCGCATTGCCGCTGTGCGCGACGCGAGCGGCACGGTCAGCAAATGGTTCGGCAGTTGCACGGACATCCATTCGCAGCGCGGAGCCATCGAGGATCGCGAACGGCTGCTCGCTTCCGAACAGGCCGCGCGACAGGCTGCGGAAGAAGCGAACCGTTCGAAGGACCGTTTTCTTGCGATGCTGTCGCATGAATTGCGCACGCCGTTGACGCCTGTTCTCGCGGGCGCGCGCATGCTCGAAATGATGCCGGACCTCCCCGAAGCGGTACGCTCGGGCGTCGTGATGATTCGCCGCAACGTCGAGCTGGAAGCGCGCCTGATCGACGATCTGCTCGATCTCACGCGCGTGGCGAACGGCAAGCTGCGGCTGTCGCTGGAAACGGTCGATGTGCACGAAGTGATCGACAGCGTGCTCGATCTGTTTCGCAGCGAGATCCAGACCAACCAGCAGGACGTGCATGTCAGCAAGACGGCGCAACATCACTACGTGCTGGCCGATCGCGCGCGCTTGCAGCAGATGCTGTGGAACCTGATCCGCAACGCAGCGAAGTTCACGCCGGACGGCGGACATATTTTCGTGCGCACGCGCGACGAAAGAATGCATGTGCAAATATCGGTCGAGGATACGGGTGTCGGCATCGAGCCCGAGCAGATCGGCAAGCTCTTCAACGCGTTCGAGCAGGGCAGCCAGAACATGTCGCGGCAGTTCGGCGGGCTGGGACTCGGGCTCGCGATCACGAAGGCGCTCACCGATGCGCATGGCGGCACCGTCACCGCGCAGAGTCCGGGCGCGCACTGCGGCGCGACGTTCACGATCACGCTGCCGACGGCCGAAGAGCGGCTCGCCGAACCCGCTGCGCCTGTCGCTGCCAGCGTGCAGCCGGCAGGCGGCCTCACGATCCTGCTGATCGAAGATCACGCGGACACGGCGGAAGTGATGGCGCAACTGATGCGCACGCTGGGCCATGAAGTGACCGTCGTCGGGCGCATCGCCGATGCGCTCGCCGCGACGCAGAGCGCGCCGTTCGATCTGATCGTCAGCGACGTCGGCTTGCCGGACGGCACGGGCCTCGATTTCATCAAGGCGTTCCGCGAGCGCGACGATGCGCCCGCCGTCGCGCTAACGGGCTTCGGCAGTGACGAAGATATTCGCCGATGCCTCGAAGCGGGCTTCACGTCGCATCTGACGAAGCCCGTCAACTTCTCGCAGCTCGAACAGGTGATCGAGGGCGCGGCGGCGGCGAAAGCGCAGAAGAATGCAGGCGAGACCAGAACGGGCTAGGCGCGTGCGTCGAACACGCATTCGATAAAGAGCATTCGATAAAAAGCGAAGGGCCTGTTGCGCATCGATGTACGCAACAGGCCCTTCGCGTCATGTGTCGTTTGCACGCGGCACCGAAGCGGCGCCGCGTCGCTCGCACGCGGTCAGCTACGCGGCGAATTCTTCAGCGAGTCGCGGATCTCGCGCAGCAGCAGCACGTCTTCCGGCGTGGGCGGCGGCGCTTCGGGCGCGGCGGGCGCCGGGGCGCGCAGCTTGTTGATGAACTTGACCATCATGAAGATGATGAAGGCGAGAATCACAAAGTTGATCGCGACCGTGATGAACGAGCCATAGCCGAATGCAGCGACGCCCGCCGTTTGCAGATCCTTGTACGAATCGGGATTGCCCTTGAAGTTGGGCGGTATGTGCCCGAGCAGGACGAACTTGTTCGAGAAGTCGAGGCCGCCCGTCGCAACGCCGACGACCGGCATGATCAGGTCTTTCACGACGGAATTGACGATCGTCGAGAACGCTCCACCGATGATCACGCCAACAGCGAGGTCCATTACGTTGCCCTTGAGAGCAAATTCCTTGAATTCCGTGACGAGGCTCATCGGCAGTTCTCCTTGAAGTCGATGGCGACATGATAGCCAACGTTCGGCGCAGCGGGAAATCATTTGGGGATTAATCGCAATGCGCCGCGGCAGAACGCAGGAAGCGATTGTCCTGCCCGTGCAGCACGATGACGCCGATTGTCGAAGCCTGCGCATGCCATGGCCGATGGCACGTCGTATGACACGTCGATTCGACAAACGCGCCGGCAACCGAACGCAAAAATCAGGCTCAAGAATCAGGCGCAAGGAATGCGCATTGAAGCGCTAGCGAAAGAAAGCGCGCAGCGTGAACGCGCGATGACAGCGCGCTCATCGATACGGCCACATCAAGGAAAGCCCATCAAACTTCCACGGCTCGCGCCTGTTCGATATGCGCGGCGAACGACACGGGATCGGTATTCGTCCCACATAGCAGCACGCCGACGCGCTTGCCTTGCAGTTGCTCGCGCAACGGGCCGAGCAGGGCGGCCGTGGCCGCGGCGCATGCGGGCTCGACGGCGAGCTTCAGTTGCGTGAAGAGGGTGAGCATTGCGCCTCGCAGCGCGTCGTCGGTGACGGTGACGAGACGGTCGACATGGCGGCGGCACAGCTCGTAGCTGTATTGCTCCGTATGCGGCGCCATCAGCGAATCGGCGATCGAATGCATGTGGCTCATCTTCACCGTGTGATTCGCAGCGAAGCTGCGGTTCATCACGTCGGCGCCTTCCGGTTCGACGCCGTATACGTGCACGCGCGGATTGGCGAGCCGCAGCGCCGTCGAGATGCCCGCCGCGAGTCCGCCGCCGCCGACGGGCACGATCACCGCATCGAGGTCCGGCGTTTGCGTCGCCCATTCGTAGCCGAGCGTCGCGGTGCCGAGCACCGTGCGATAGCCGTTGAACGGATGCACGAAGTAGCGGCCTTCCTCGGCTTCGATGCGCCGCACGATTTCAAACGCATCCGTCACGTTCTCGGCGATGACGACTTCCGCGCGATATTTGCGGCACAACGCGATGCGTGCGGGATTCGCCGCATGCATCACGACGACCTTCGCGCTGATGCCCATGCGCATCGCCGCATACGCGACGGCCACGGCATGATTGCCGCCCGACACGCAGGTGACGCCCGCGCTGCGCTGCCCCGGGTCGAGCGCGAGCAGATTCGTGAACGCGCCGCGCGCCTTGAAGCTGCCGCCCGCCTGCAGCAGCTCGAACTTGAAGTTCAGCAGCGTGCCTTCGAGCGTCGGGAAATCCATCCGGTCGAACACGGGCGTTCGCACGACCCACGGTGTCAACGCGAAATGCTGCGAGGCGATGTCGTCGAGCGTCGGTATCGGCTCGCCGTCGATCGTGCGGTCGGAGTGCTGCGTGGCAGTGGACATGGCGTGCGTACTCGTTGTGGGGGAGGTCCGCGTTCGATGTCTTGTCGTCGGTTGTCGTCGCTTGTTGTGATGCGTGGCTTGCGTCAATGCGCGTGCGCGTCGACCGACATGCTATGGATGAACTTGCTCAGAAAACGTTCGCACTGCGCGAGCTGCTCGAGCGTGACGAACTCGTTGGCCTTGTGCGCCTGCTGGATGTCGCCCGGTCCGCACACGATGCTCGGAATGCCCGCGCGCGAAAACAGACCTGCTTCCGTGCCGTAGGCGACCTTGCGCTTGTCCTGATCGGCGGTGAGCGCGCGCACGAGTTGCGTGATGGCCGCCTGTTCCGATGCGTCGAGTCCGGGCGCCGCGGCGATCTTCGTGATCTCGATCGCGGCCGCTTCGTGCTCGCGCTTCATTTTCGGCAGCAGCGTCTCGCGCGCGTATTGGTCGATGTGCGCGAAGATCGGCTCGGGATCGAGCGTCGGCAGATTGCGGAACTCGAATTCGAAGCTGCATTCGGCGGGTACTGTGTTGATCGCATTGCCGCCCTTGATCGTGCTGGTCTGCGCCGTCGTGAACGGCACGTCATAAAGTTCGTCGAACGGACCTCGCTCGCGGAACTGATCGGCCATGTCTCGGATGAAACAGATGAGCCGCGCCGCGTACTCGATCGCGTTCAAGCCCTTCGGCGTGAGCGACGAGTGCGCCGCCTGGCCGCGCACGCAACACTGGTACGCGTTGATGCCCTTGTGCGCGATGATGGGCCGCATGCTGGTCGGCTCGCCGACGATGCAGCCGTCCGGCTTGACGCCGCGCTTCATCAGGTCCGCGATCATCAACGGCGCGCCCACGCAGCCCACTTCTTCGTCGAAAGAGAAGGCGAGGTGGATCGGCTTCGCGAGCTTCGTCTGCTGCATCTGCGGGACGAGCGTCAGCGCCGCGCCAATGAAGCCCTTCATATCGCAGGTGCCGCGCCCGTAGAGCTTGTCGCCGCGCACTTCCGGCCGGAACGGATCGCTGTCCCATTGCTGGCCGTCGACGGGCACAACATCCGTGTGACCCGACAGCACGATCCCGCCATTCGTCTCGCCGTCGTGCGCCGGAATCGTCGCGAACAGGTTCGCCCATTTGCCGCTGTCGTCGTGCGTGAGCGTCGCTTCGATGCCGCGCTCGCGCAGCGCGTCGCGCACGGTTTCAATCAGGCCGAGATTCGGATTGCGGCTGACCGTGTCCATCGACACGAGGCGTTCAACCCAGGGAAGCGAAGCAGGAGACGAAGCGTTGGAGGCAACAGCGGAAGAGGAAGACGTTTGTGCGGACAGCGCTTGTTCAGCGACCTGTGACATGACCTTGGCTCCAGCTTGTGTGTCATTCGATGATACCCAAAAAGCACTTAATAATCCAAAGCTCGATGCGCCAGGTGCTTGCGGGGCGTGGCTTTGCGCGGTGCAGCATTCATTTGGCGGGCAATGGAAGCGCTTCCGTCAGCGCCTGGGACTTCGACTGGCCTTGACCTGCTTTGACCTTGTTTGACGCGTCGACCGTCAGTCCAGCAGCGCAAGCAACGCGCGTTCGTAGACGCGATAGACGGGCGCGATGCTCGAAAGTTCGATTCGTTCGTTCGTCGCGTGAATGCCCTCGCAGCGCACGCCGAACCCGCACAGCGCGGGCACGCCCAGCGACGCGAGATAGTTGCCGATGTTCGATGGCCCCGCGACGGCGCACGGCGGTTCCACACCGAGTTCGTCTCGTGCCGCGCGATATAGCGCCATGACGATCGGATGCGAGGCATCCACGCGATACGCGGGCCAGCCCGCGATCCACTCGATCGACGTCGCGAGCGATGCGTCGTAGCCCGCATCGTGAACGCGGACGATCTCAGCAATGCAGCGTTGCGCTTCGCGTTGATCGAAGCGCGGCGTGAGCCGGCAATCGACGCTCAGCTCGCAACGATCCGGCACGCTCGTGAATGTGCCGTCGCCCGCGCGGATGCCCGTCACGGTGAGTTGCGCGGGGCGTTCGAATGCGTGATCGATGGGCAGCTTCGCGTTGTTCAACGCGACGGCGAGATGGGCGCCGCGTATCGCCGCATTGAGGCCGCGCGCGCTACTGCCGCCCGAATGCGCAGCGATGCCGCGCACGACGAGCCGTGCCCGGATGAAGCCGCGCGCGCCCACGACGATGCGATCGATGCCCGGATAGCCGATGAACACGCCGTCGGGCCGGGGCGCGTCGGCGGCATCGAAGAAGGCGCGGGCGCCGCCGAAACGGCCCGTGTGCTCGTCGAGATCGAACAGCACGCCGAGCGTGCCGGCGAATTCGTCGGTGCGCCGTGCGAGCGCGGCGGCCAGATGCGCGAAGATCGCGACGGCGGCCTTGCTATCCGCGCTGCCACGGCCGTGCAGCCAGCCGTCCACGATCTGCGCACCGAGGGGCGGGTACGTCCACGCGGATTCGTCACCGAAGCTCGCTGTGTCGAGCGTCGCGTTGAGCAGATAGTACGGACGTCGCTGCGCGGTGGCTGTGCCTCGTATTTCCGCGTAAAGGCCGAGCGGTTCGCCGTCATCGCCGGAGAGCCGGCGCGTCGCGACCTGATGCGCGCGGCACCATGCTTCGATACAGCCGAGCACGGGCGCGCACGCATCGATTCCGCCTCGGCTCGGGATGCGCACGAGCGCCGTCAGCAGATCGGCGATCGATGCCGTGTCGCTCGTGCCCGTCATGCGTTGAGTGCGCTCAGGACGCGACGCGCTGGTCCGCCGCGCCCTTCGCCGGCGTGCCGAGCGCGCGCAGCGTTTCCTTGACCGTCGCGACGCGCACCGAGAAATCGGGGCTGCGCGTCTCGATGCGCAACTTGTCCTGGCCCGCGAGCTTGATGTGCTTGTGCTTCTGGACCATCTCGATGATCCGCATCGCGTCGATGGGCGGATTCGGAACGAACTGCAAGCCAATGACGGCTTCGCCCGCATCGATCTTCGAGATGCCGAGCGGCTTCGCGGCGAGACGCAGACGGTGCGTTTCGACGAGCGCATGCGCTTGCGGCGGCATCTTGCCGAAGCGGTCGATCAGCTCTTCCTGAATGCCGTCGATCGAATCGCTGTGCTCGCAATTCGCGAGGCGCTTGTACAGCGAGAGACGCTCCTGCACGTCGCCGCAATAGTCGGCGGGCAGAATGGCGGGCGTGTGCAGATTGATCTCCGTCGTGGCCGCCAAAGGCGATGTGAGGTCCGGCTCCTTGCCGTTTTTCAGCGCCTTGACGGCGTCGTTCAGCATGTCGGTGTAAAGCTGGAAACCGATCTCGTGAATCTCGCCCGACTGCTTGTCGCCGAGCACTTCGCCCGTGCCGCGAATCTCGAGGTCGTGCATCGCGAGGTAGAAGCCCGCGCCCAGTTCTTCCATCTGCTGGATCGCTTCGAGCCGCCGTTGCGCCTGCTTGGTCAAGCCCTGCGGATCGTGCACGAGCAGATACGAATACGCCTGGTGATGCGAACGGCCGACGCGTCCGCGCAACTGGTGCAGCTGCGCGAGGCCGAACTTGTCCGAGCGGTGGATCAGGATCGTGTTCGCGCTCGGCACGTCGATGCCCGTTTCGATGATCGTCGTGCAGAGCAGCACGTTCGCGCGCTGTGCAACGAAATCGCGCATCACGCGTTCGAGCTCTCGCTCGTGCATCTGGCCGTGCGCGACGGCAATGCGCGCTTCGGGGACGAGCGCTTCGAGCATCTGCCGGCGGTTCTCGATCGTTTCGACTTCGTTGTGCAGGAAGTACACCTGGCCGCCGCGCTTCAGTTCGCGCAGCATCGCTTCGCGGATCACGCCGTCTTCTTCGCGGCGCACGAAGGTCTTGATCGCGAGCCGCTTTTGCGGCGCCGTCGCGATCACCGAGAAGTCGCGCAGTCCTTCGAGCGCCATGCCGAGCGTGCGCGGAATCGGCGTCGCGGTGAGCGTCAGCACGTCGACTTCGGCGCGCAGCGCTTTCAGCGCTTCCTTCTGGCGCACGCCGAAGCGGTGCTCTTCGTCGATGATCACGAGCCCGAGCCGCTTGAACTGCACATCCGACGACAGCAGCTTGTGCGTGCCGATCACGATGTCGACGCTGCCTTCGTTGATCTGCTGGATCGCGGTGCTGACTTCCTTGCCGGTCTTGAAGCGCGACAGCTCGGCGATGCGCACGGGCCAGTCGGAGAAGCGGTCGCTGAAGGTCTGCGTGTGCTGCTCGGCGAGCAGCGTGGTCGGCGAGAGCAGCGCGACCTGCTTGCCGCCCATGACCGCGATGAAGGCCGCGCGCAACGCGACTTCCGTCTTGCCGAAGCCGACGTCGCCGCACACGAGGCGGTCCATCGGCTTGCCGCTCGTCATGTCGCCGATCACGGCGGCGATCGCGGCCGCCTGGTCGGGCGTTTCCTCGAAGCCGAAGCTCTCCGCGAACTTCACGTAGTCGCGCGGATCGAGCTTGAACGCGTGGCCTTCGCGCGCGGCGCGGCGCGCGTACAGGTTCAGCAGCTCGGCGGCCGTGTCGCGGATCTGCTGCGCGGCCTTGCGCTTGGCCTTTTCCCACTGGCCGGAGCCGAGCGCGTGCAGCGGCGCGCTTTCCGGATCGGCGCCGCTGTAGCGCGAGATCACGTGCAGCTGCGCGACGGGCACGTAGAGCTTGCTGTCGCCCTGGTATTCGAGGTGCAGGAACTCGGTCTCGCCTTCGCCGAGGTCCATCGTCACGAGGCCCATATACCGGCCGATGCCATGCTGCGAGTGCACGACCGGGTCGCCGACCTTCAGCTCCGACAGGTCGCGCACCATCGAATCGACGTTGCTCGCCTGTTCCTGGCGGCGGCGTCCCGCGCGGCGCGCGAGCGGCCCGTACAGCTCCGTTTCGGTGATGATCGCCGCACCTTCGCCGGGAATCGCGAAGCCGTTCGCGAGCGGCGCGACGCCGAGCGTGAAGCGCGCGTCGGCCGTCAGCCAGTCTTCGTAGCTGTCGACGGAAGCGGGGCGCAGTTCGTTTTCCGCGAGCAGTTGCGCGATCGTCTCGCGGCGGCCCGCCGATTCGGCCGCGAACAGCACGCGGTTCGGCGTCGTGTCGAGATACGCGCGCAGCGCCGACACGGGGTCGTCGGCGTGACGGTCGATTGCCAGATTGGGCACCGGCACGGCCCAGCCGCCGCCCGCGTTGCCGGGCAGCGCGAGGCGCGCGAAAGGCTTCGCGAACGTAAAGAAATCTTCGTCCGACAGAAAGAGCCGCTGCGGTTCGAGAATTGGCCGGTCGCGGTCATGCGACAGGAAGCTGTAGCGCTGCTTCGTATCGGCGGTGAAGCGCCGTATCGAGCCGTCGAGGTCGCCGACGAACACGAGCTGCGCGCCTTCGGGCAAATAGTGAAAGAGCGTCGCCGTCTCTTCGAAGAAGAGCGGCAGATAGTATTCGATGCCCGCCGACGGCACGCCGTTGCCGATGTCCTTGTAGATCGACGCGCGGCTCGGATCGCCTTCGAACACTTCACGCCAGCGGCTGCGAAATGCGGTACGCGCGGCTTCGTCGAACGGGAACTCGCGGCCGGGCAAGAGCCGCACGTCCTTCACGGGATAAAGGCTGCGCTGCGAGTCGGGATCGAACGCACGGATCGAGTCGACCTGATCGTCGAACAGGTCGATCCGGTACGGCAGCGGCGAGCCCATCGGGAACAGGTCGATCAGCGAGCCGCGCACGCAGTATTCGCCCGGCCGCACGACCTGGCTCACGTGCTCGTAGCCGGCGAGCGTCAGTTGCGCCTTGAGCTTCGCCTCGTCGAGCCGCTCGCCCTGCGAGAACGAAAACGTGTACGCGGCCATGAACGACGCGGGCGGCATCCGGTAGAGCGCGGTCGTCGCGGGGACGAGCAGGATGTCGCAACGGCCTTCTCCGAGATCGTGCAGCGTCGCGAGGCGCTCGGACACCAGATCCTGGTGCGGCGAGAACGAGTCGTAAGGCAGCGTTTCCCAGTCGGGCAGCAGACGGACGCGCGCATTCGGCGCAAAGAACGCGAGTTCCTGCGACAGCCGCTGCGCATCGACGGCGCTCGCGCAGACGACGGCAAGCAGCGGCATCTGCTGCCGGTAGGCGAGGTGATAGCGGGCGATCAGCAGCGCATCGGACGAGCCGTGCGTGCCGTCGAAAACGAAACGCTGGCCGGCCTTGACCAGCGCGACGGGCGGTTCAGTGAAGGACTGCGTGGATGCGGCGATGTCGGGCATAAAAGTGAAACGGCCTTTGGGGTGACGCGAAGGGTGACGCGGATGAGCGACCAGTCGATTACCAGCGTGAGACCATCGGCACGTGACGCGCCCGGCCAATGGACTGCGCCGGCGGACGCCTCGAAGGCGTGTCGCTGGCGGAACACGAGCGGCAAGTTTACGCGTGTCGGGGCATGCGTGCCGAGGACCTATTATAAAATCCGTCCTTCACTTTGAACTGCGCCGCGTCCTTTCCGTGACTTCCCGCCTGTTTGCCCTGATTCCGTGCGCCGGCACCGGCAGCCGTTCCGGCGCGCCGATGCCCAAGCAATATCGAACCGTCGCGGGCCGCGACATGCTGTATTACTCCCTCGCCGCGTTCGACGCGTGCAGCGAGTTCGCGCAGACGCTCGTGGTCCTCGCGCCCGACGACCAGCACTTCGATGCGCGCCGCTTCGGCAGGCTGCGCTTTGCCGTGCAGCGCTGCGGCGGGGCATCGAGGCAGGCGTCCGTGCTCAACGGGCTGCATGCGCTCGCGCAGTTCGGCGCGCACGACGACGACTGGGTGCTCGTGCACGACGCCGCGCGTCCGGGCATCACGCCCGCGCTGATCCGTGCGCTCGTGAGCGCGCTGAAGGACGACGGCGTGGGCGGCATCATGGCGCTGCCCGTCGCGGATACGCTCAAGCGCGTCGCGCGCGGCACCGACAATCGCATCGATCACACCGAGCCGCGCGACGGCCTGTGGCAGGCTCAGACGCCGCAGATGTTCCGCATCGGCATGTTGCGCGAGGCGATCCTGAGCGCGCAGAGCGACGGCCACGATCTCACCGACGAGGCGAGCGCGATCGAATGGTCCGGCCACGCGCCGAAGCTCGTGCAGGGCAGCTTGCGCAATTTCAAGGTCACATATCCCGAAGACTTCGATCTGGCCGAGGCGATTCTCGGCCGCGGCGCCGCGGGCTGAGCGGCGTGCGCCGTCGCCCGATCGGAGCTCCTTCGCAGTAACGCTTTCACGACATCACGGAACCCCACGCATATGGATTTGAGAATCGGACAAGGCTACGACGTACACGCACTGGTGCCGGGACGGCCGCTCATCATCGGCGGTGTGACGATTCCGTACGAGCGCGGGCTGCTTGGCCACTCGGATGCGGACGTGCTGCTGCACGCGATCACCGATGCGCTCTTCGGCGCAGCCGGGCTCGGCGATATCGGCCGTCACTTTCCCGATACGGCGACCGAATTCAAAGGCGCGAACAGCCGCGTGCTGCTGCGCGAGTGCGCGGCGCGCATTGCGAAGGCAGGCTTCGCGATTCAGAACGTCGACAGCACGGTGATCGCACAGGCGCCCAAGCTCGCGCCGCATATCGACGGGATGCGCGCGAATATCGCGGAAGACCTGAACCTGCCTATCGAGCGCGTCAACGTGAAGGCGAAGACCAACGAGAAGCTCGGCTATCTCGGGCGAGGCGAGGGGATCGAAGCGCAAGCCGCTGTCCTGTTGCTGCGCGGCTGAGTCTGGGCTCATCGCGCGTACGTCCAACGGCCGTACGCAGCCGTACGTCGAAGCCGTATGTCGAAACGCAAAACGCCACGCATCGCGTGGCGTTTTTTCGTGGGCAAGCGCTTATGGCTCGCGCGCCCTTACTTGCCTTCAGCGACGATCACTTGCGCAGCCGCGTTGATCACCGACGCGATCCGGCCGACGTCGCGCAGCTGCGTCGAGCTCATGCCTTCGTTGATCAGCGTATCGAAGTGCGACTTCACGCAAAAATGGCACTTGCCGATGATCGACGCCGCGAGCGCGTACATCTCGAAGCGGCGCTTGTCGACGCCGCCATGCGACGCGTAAGCGTTCATCCGCAAGCCGGCCGGCTGCGATTTCAGATCGGCGTTGCCCGTCATCTCGACGTACGGATACCAGACGTTGTTCATGCCCATCAGCGCGGCGGCCGTCAGCGCGCCGTTGACTTCTTCCGGCGACAGCACGCCCGCTTCGCGGATCGCGGCGATGATCTTCGGGCTCTTCGCAGCGAACGCGGCGGCCAGCGCGACGCCGACAGCATCGTTGCCTTCCAGCGACGAGCGCGCAATCGTGCCATCGAGATTCAGGCGAATGTCTTTAGCGTAGTCGGGAATACATTCCTTAATCGCTGCGATGAATTCCATTGATATCTCCTATCATTTTGCCGATAAAAAAGCCCGCTGGCCTTTTCAAGCTTAGCGGGCTTTCGACTGCACGTACTTACAGCGTTGCGCCGCCGACTGCGCGGTTGCACGGGCACAGTTCGTCCGTCTGCAGGCCGTCCAGAATGCGCAGGACTTCTTCCGGATTACGGCCGACGTTCAGGTTGTTCACCGAAACGTGCTGGATCGTGTTGTCCGGATCGACGATGAACGTCGCGCGCAGTGCAACGCCTGCTTCCTTGTCGCGCACGCCGAGCTGGTCGATCAGTTCGCCCTTCACGTCGCCGAACGCATAGTGGTTCAGCTTGTTCAGGTCCTTGTGCTCACGGCGCCATGCGAGCTTGACGAATTCGTTGTCGACGCTGCCGCCCAGCAGAACGGCGTCGCGCTCTGCGAAGTCCTTCTGCAGCTTGCCGAACTCGACGATTTCCGTCGGGCAAACGAACGTGAAGTCCTTCGGATAGAAATAGATGATCTTCCACTTGCCCGGGAACGACGATTCGGTGATTTCTTCGAACGCCGACACGCCGTTTTCTTCGTGGTTATTGAAACCCGGCTTTGCAGCGGTGACGGTGAAAGCTTCGAGTTTATCGCCGACAGTTTTCATGCGCTTGCTCCTTGTGAATTGGCAAATGAGATTCGAAAACAACCTGCTCAAACTACCTGCTGGCTGTAACGAACGCGTTACACAGTCCAAACTATAACTCTATTGAGCGATCGGATCAATAGTTTTTATCTACTGATTCGGATAGATTTTCTCGAAGACGCCGATAGCCCATATTGGAACGAGCGTTTTGCACTGGTTTCGGGAACAGGTTTTGCCCAAAAAAGCGGCAGTGGGAAACGGCGCTGGGGCGCCGCCTGACTTCTGCCTTCTGGCGGCGTCGTGCCCGAACCGGTCAGACGCTCTTCGCGAGCGGAAACTCGATCGTCACTTCGAGGCCGGGCAGCGGCGTGCGGTTGCGCAGCCGCAATGCGCCGCGATACCGGCCCACCAGGCGCTGCACGATCGCCATGCCGAGACCCGTGCCGTTGGCCTGCGTCCGCGCCGAGTTGACGCGGTAGAACGGCCGCGTGACGAGCGCGAGCTGGTCCTCGGGAATGCCTGGACCTTCGTCGACGACCGACAGTTCGACCCGCGAATGCGACACCCGCGTTTCGAGGATCACGCGCGGAATGCCGTCGTCCTCGGAAAGGCCGTATTTGCGCGCGTTCTCGATCAGATTGCCGACGACTCGACGGATGTCCGTCTCGTCCGCCTCGATCACAGCAGAGGGAGCAAGCCGCGTGACCAGCCGCATGCCGTCTTCGCTCGACATGCGCGCGGCCAGCTCTCCCGCGATCACGGAAAGATCGACCGGCTCCGGATTTCTCTGAACAGGGCGCGCGTAATCGAGGAAGCGCCCGATGATCATGTCCATCTGCTCGATGTCGTCGATCATCGCGTCCTTGGTCGCCTGGTCCGAAGGACTCATTTCGGTTTCCAGACGCAGACGGGCAAGCGGCGTGCGCAGGTCATGCGAAATGCCGGCGAGCATCAGCGCGCGGTCGGCTTCGAGCTGCTCCAGGTCCTGGACCATCTGGTTGAAGCTTCGATTCGTTTCCGCAGCGACGCCCATGCCGCGCTCAGGCAGCTTCTCGGGCGCCTGGCCCGAGCCGACCTTGCGCGCAGCTAGCGCCAGCCGCGCGAACGGCCTGTTCACCAGACTCGTGATGAACGCCGCGCCGAATAGCGATAGCGCGAGCGCGAAGATACCCCAGCCGGCCCATTGCAGGCCCGTCACGTTATCCAGTTGATCGCGGTCGAGCGCGACCCAGTAATCGTCGTCGTCGATCTTGAAGCTGATCCATACGCCGGGAATGTCGTTGACGGACTGCGCGATGATCGTGTCGTCGCCGAGCCGCCCGCGTATGTCATGTTCGATCAGCCGGTTGAGCGACTCGTCAGGCTGCAGCTTGTACTTGTCCGTGGTTTCGCGCGGATACACGCGCACGCCCTCATTGCTTTCCAGGTCTTGCAGCAGCGCGCGCCGCAGATCGGGATCGGAATAGAGGAGCGCGGTGCGCGTGAGCTTCACGATCGCGACGAGCTGCAGCGCCACGCGCTGCGCGCGCGGCTCGCGCTCGATCACGCGGAAGCTCTGGAACCATGCGGCGAGACTGACCGCGATCAGCAGCGCGATCAGCAGGAACGTGCGCCAGAAAAGGCCGCCGAACGCGAGCGTCAGGAGGCGCCGGTCGATCCGCATGCGACCTTCTTGTCGACGAGGAGGAGGAACTGCAACGGCAGGCTTAGGCTGCGCCGTCGGGGATGAAGACATAGCCCAGACCCCAGACTGTCTGGATGAAACGCGGGCTGCCCGGATCGGGCTCGATCAGCTTGCGCAGACGCGAAATCTGCACGTCGAGGCTGCGGTCGAACACTTCATACTCGCGGCCGCGCGCAAGCTCCATCAGCTTTTCACGCGACAGCGGCTGACGCGGATGGCGCGCGAACACCTTGAGCACCGAGAATTCGCCCGTGGTCAGCGGAATTTCCTGACCGGCCTTGGTGAGCGTGCGTGTCGCGAGGTTCAGCGCGAACTCGCCGAACTCGAACACTTCCGACGTCTCGGACGGCGCGCCCGGCAACTCGGACGGCGACTGGCGGCGCAACACCGCGTGAATGCGTGCGACGAGTTCGCGCGGATTGAATGGCTTCGGCAGATAATCGTCGGCGCCCATTTCCAGGCCGACGATGCGATCGACATCTTCACCCTTGGCGGTGAGCATGATGATCGGCGTACGATCGTTGCTGCCGCGCAGGCGGCGGCAGATCGAGAGACCGTCCTCGCCCGGCAGCATCAGGTCGAGCACCAGCAGATCGAAACGTTCGCGCACCCACAGCTTGTTCATCGAGGGTGCGTTTTCGGCAACATAAACGTTAAAGCCCTGCTCGCCGAGATAACGGCGCAGCAGGTCACGCAGACGCGGGTCGTCGTCGACGACGAGGATTTTCGAAGGGTTTTTGGTTTCCATGGTCGGCATCTTAGCGCGATTAGAATAGGGTGCGAGTTTGTAGCAATTATCGCGTAACAGTCAGTTACAAAATTTACCGGGCCTGTGGCACGACGTAAAGCCTTGGCGCTTACACTCCTTTACTGTTTGCGCCAGTTCGGTAGATACTTCACTCGAATAAGGCTCTTGCGCCCGGTTTCAAGCCGGAGTCATTACACGTATCTGAGGTTGCCGGTTGCCGCGCCACGAAGGGAACAAGATGAAGGGAGGGGTCTGGCCGAACATGCGCCTGAGCGTGATCGCAGTGGCAGTTGCGATCATGTTCGTGAGCGCTGCGGGTCCCATCTCCGCGCATGCCGAATCTTCGACAGAACGTATAGCCGAGTCGCGCCCAATCCAGCGTCCGCACATGCGCACCGTGCGTCAACCGCGCAATCCCAACGCCGACCATCCCGCATCCGACGCCATCGTCCGCGCCGCCGCCGTGCCGCCCGATCTCGATCAACGCCGGCGCGACGGGCATATGACGCCGGAAGAAAGGCGTCTGCTGCGGCAGCACATCGAAGACGCCGTACGCGAACTGTACAAGCGCTGACAGGTTTTTGCCTTGCGCGTGCTGCGCGTCCGTGCGCACTCTTGCGCGGCGGCTGCGTCCTTGGCGAAGCACACGCGATACCTCTCGTGAGGCGTGGATGAAACGACGCGAGTTTCTTTCGATGGCGGCTGCAACGGGCGCTGCGCTGTCGATGCCCCGCGCGTTCAGTGCGTCTGTCCCGACGAGCGGTGTACCGTCGCAACCGGATGCGTGTGCAACGGCCGCGAGCCGTCGCGGCAAACTGCTCATCCTGATCGAACTGAAAGGCGGAAACGACGGATTGAATACCGTCGTGCCGTTTGCCGATCCCGCTTACTACGCGCTTCGCAGGCGCATCGCCGTTGCGCGCGATCAGGTGATCGCGCTCGACGAGCGCATCGCGTTGCATCCGTCGTTGCGTCTTCTGTTGCCGTTGTGGCGCAGCGGGCAGCTTGCCGTCGTGCAAGGCGTCGGCTGTGCGCAAGCGAACCCGTCGCATTTCCGGTCGATGGAAATCTGGGACACGGGCTCGCGCGCCAATGTTTATCGGCGCGACGGCTGGCTGGCTCGCGCATTCGCGCAGTGGCGGGTGTCGCACGCCCGCGCGGCGGCTGCCATATTCGGCAGCGTCGAGGCAGGGCCGTTTGCGGGTTTATCGTTTGCTCATGCATCGCACGACGCATGGACGCATGTCCCAGATCCCGACGACGCACCTTGTTTCAATCGAACCAACGTGAACCTGGCCGAAGACGATCGCGTGACGGGCGACCTCTTCAATGCCTCGTTCGCACCGCCATCGCGCCCGGCGACGTTTCTCGACTCGATCGAGGCCGCGTCGCGCACTGCGGTCGTCGGCGCGCAGCAGGGTTCATACGGCGCGATCCGCGTGACGCTCGATGGTTTCGATACGCACGCCAACCAGTCCGAGCGCCATGCCGTGCTGCTCGAACAGTTGGCACAGGGTTGCGCGACGCTTCACGCGGAACTCGTACGGCGCGGCCGCTGGAACGATACGCTGATCATCACGTACTCGGAGTTCGGCCGGTCCGCCCGCGAGAACCCGGCGCGCGGCACCGAACACGGCGGCGCCGCCTCGCACTTCATGATGGGCGGGCGGGTGAGGGGAGGCCTGTACGGACAGTCTCCCGATCTCGCGCGACTCGACGGCACAGGCCAACTGCCTGTCGAGATCGACTTCAGACGGCTGTATGCGACCGTGCTCGGCCCGTTCTGGGGGCTGGAGACACGAGGCATCTTGCACGACGACGTGAAGCCGCTGCCGTTGCTGCGTGCCTGACACGCGTCGACGTCAATGCTTGCGCGCCGCTCGCCACGCGACCCACAGCTTGCGGATCGGCGTGAGCGCAATGCGTTGATGCAGGACGTGATAACCGTCGCGCTCGATTTCGTCGAGCAGCGCCAGCGCCAGCGCCGCCAACGCGCGCAGCGTGCTCTGCGAATGACGCTCGCCCGCGGGCAAACCATCGAGCGCCTTGCGAATCGCATCGCGGGCGCGCGTCGTCTGAAAGCGCATCAGTTCCGTGAACGCATCCGTGTATTTGCGGTTGATCAGGTCGGCAGCCGTCACGTTGTAGCGCTGCATTTCGTCGATGGGGATGTAGATGCGTCCGTGGCGCGCGTCGTTGCCGAGTTCCACGACGATCTGCTCGAGCATCAGCGCCTCGCCGAGTGGCGCGGCCCACGATGATGCCTGCGACGGATCGCGCGCCGTCGCGCGCGCAACCACCGACGCAAACGTGCCGCCGACGCCAGCCATATAGCGACGCAGATTCGGGTAATCGAGGTAGCGGGCCTGGTCGAGATCCATCTCGAAGCCCGCGATCATGGCTTGCAGCGCCGGGTACTCGGCCTGCACGTCGGGCAAATGCGCGGCGAGCGCTTGCGATACGGGGTGCGTCGGCTCACCGGCGACGAGCGCGGCCGCCTCCTTCTGCCACCAGGCGAGTTTCGTGCGGCCCACGGTGGGGTCGGTGGTTTCCTTCACGGTTTCTTCGAACTCGCGGCGCAGCGCAAACAGCGCCGTGAGCAGCGGTTGCCGCGCGATGGGCGCCTGGCGCAGCGCGTAGTAAGTGCTCGAACCGGGAGGCGCCGCTTTTTGCAGGCAATATTCGTCGAAATTCACTGGATTCGCTTGGGGAATGCGGGCGCACACAGCTGTGCGCAAAAGACCGAAAATTGTAGCATTGACGGTATTCGACAGATGCAGACAAGCGCAGACCAATCGGTTAGAATCTCGCGCTTACGCTTTCGGACGCGCTTTTCAATGCGGACGTTCGCGGCTCCAGCGGGTCTTTTACGACACGTTCAGAGTCCTCCGCGCGAATGACATTGCAGTGAAAAAACGCAGCGTCCGGCCGCCGGCGAAATATCGGGCGCTGCAGGTTTGCGGCAACGCCCGGCTGCGAGGATGGCGAAATTGGTAGACGCACCAGGTTTAGGTCCTGACGCCCGCAAGGGTGTAGGGGTTCGAGTCCCCTTCCTCGCACCACTTGTTTTTACGCAGCACCATGTAGAAAGCCCCGCTCGTCGCTGACCGGCGGGGTTTTTTGTTTTTGCACCGCGCGCTCTGCCATGCGCATTCCGCCGCAATACTGCGCGCGATGAACATGGCGCGCGACGACGCCTCGAACCGGAAAACGACGGGCACAAAAAACCCCGCACGAGGGCGGGGCATCGGCCATCACACTGACGGTTCGTCGCTGCTTAGTGGCAGCGCTTCTCCCAGTGATGATGCACGTGTACCCTTGTGGCACACGGGATGATGGTCATACGCGAACGCCGACGACATCCCGGCGAAACCAGCGGCTGCGGCGATCAGCGCCAGAACAACCTTCTTCATTTTTCGATCCTCGAAGTCAGAGAAAAAGCGACTGTCATCGTAGCAAGTCAGCATTACGATTTCCTTCAACCTCGATGCTGTGCAACGCGTTTCGCGCTTCGTTTATAGGGTGATTCGTCGCAGGTCTTATGATTGCGTTGCGGGTGCAACGAGATCTCTTCCAGGCTGCGCGGACGCGATGCGCATGATCCGTGATATGTCTGGCGCACGGGAAAAAGGCGATGGGCGTAGATGGCAAACAAGCCGGATAGCACACTGTGCATCCTTTGAATCTTTGCCGCTTCTTCATGCACTTCGCAATCCATCACCCATCGCGCACTGCCCAATACACATTGCGTGAATGCACACGCATACGACCGCGGGCCTCGCCGTTGGCTGTTTGCAAGCGGACATCGAAAACAACAACGTCTGTTCGCGCTCGGTTGCACGAGAGTCGCGTATCACGACTCCGACGACACTTCGGTACGCGCCGAAGAAGCGATGCACATCGTTGCGGATCTCGGCTGCGCGGGATCGGCATGATTAGTCCATCGCGGCGTTACAGAATCGACGCAAGCTTTGCAGGCGCACGAAGGCACTGCCGTCGGACACCTATGCCGGCCCGATGGCTTGTGAATGAGTGTTTAAGGAATTACGAAGCGGCGAAGTCAACGGCGCAACCAATGCGCCGTCGATCGACAGGCTCGAACTCGCAGCCTGACCTGAGGTGCTTCGTCAGACTGCTATTCGGCGTTTCTCGCGATCGCGCTTTCGATTACCTTGTCGAGCGCTTCGCTAAGCGCGATCTTTTCGCGATCGTCGAGGCAGTCGAACAGATCGGTGTTCCACTTGCGCGCGATGGGCATTATCTTGCGATACAGGGCGCGGCCTTCCGTCGTCAGCGAGACGAGCACGACACGGCCATCCTGCGCGCTCGCTTCGCGTTGTACGAGTCCTTGTCTGATCAACGCTTCGGCTGCGCGGCTCGCCTGACTTTTGTCGAGGTTCGCGTGGCGCGCGAGGTCCATGATCGAGAACGGCCCGAACGATCCGACCGAGGCAATCACGCGCGCTTCGGGCAGCGTCACGTCCAGCCTGGCCATATACCGTTCGCTGATGCCCCGCTCGGAAAGTTTATTCAGCACGTGCAGACGATACGTCAGAAACTGTTCGAGTCCGGCTTTATCGGAGGCCTTCATGGTCTTCCTGTTGTGAGTGGATGCAGTCCCGCGATGTGATTGTTGCTGCATCCGCTCGCGCGGTCAACGCGGGCCATACCTTAGTCGCGTCATCTGCTCGGCTTCGTTCGCAAGAAGGGTGGCCGCGTCGCGGATCGCCACTTCGAGCGTGATGGGACCGGGGGCCGGCGAGAAGCATCCGCTGAAGTGCTCGGCAAGTTTCGGCAACGCTGTGGGGTCGACGGCACCCGATAGCAGCGTGGCCGGCACGCCCGCCGCACGCGCATGGCGGCAGGCGATGAAAGGCGCCTTGCCATGCAGCGTCTGCACGTCTGAGCGGCCTTCGCCCGTGATGAGCCAGTTGGCGCCTTCGAGCGCGGCATCGAGACCGATCTCGCGCGCAACGACTTCCGCGCCCGGCTCGAATTCGGCGCCCAGCATATGCAGCGCGAAGCCGAGGCCGCCCGCCGCGCCCGCGCCAGGCTCGTTGCGCGCCACACGATTCATCGCCGGTTCGACGAGGTCGGCAAAGCGGGCGAGGGCTGCGTCGATGATCGCAACCTGCTCCGGCGTCACGCCTTTCTGCGGACCAAAGATTGCCGTAGCGCCATGGTCGCCCGTCAGCGGATTGTCGACGTCCGACATGCCAATGAACGTCGTCTCGCGCAGACGCGCATCGAGTCCCGATGCATCGACACGCGCCAGTTGCGCGAGCTGCTCGGGCGTCGGGTCGAGCTCATGTCCTTGCGCATCGAACAGCTTGAGCCCGAGACCGACGAGCAGACCCGCGCCGCCGTCGTTCGTGCTGCTGCCGCCTAGCGCGACGAAGAACCGCCGCACGCCCGCGTCGAGCAGCGAACGGATTGCTTCGCCCATGCCGCGCGTGCCGCGCTTTTCGACGGGGACGCCCATGCCGACAGGATCTGTAATGCCGACGATCTCCGCCGTTTCGATGATCGCGCTGCCATCGGCGAGGAGTCCCGTTGCGGCTTCACGCGACGGGCCCGCCGCGCCGCGCAGCGTGAGCATGCGGCGCTCGCCGCCGCGCGTGAGCATGGCGTCGAGCGTGCCTTCGCCGCCGTCCGCCATCGCGCAGACGCGGATGGTCGCATCGGCTCGCGCGCGCAGGATGCCCGTCGCGATGGACTGCGCGACCTGCTCGGCCGAGAGCGAGCCTTTGAATGAGTCGGGTGCAATGACGACGATGGGCGCGGACGGCGTATTCGGCATGGTGTCTCTGTTGAGTTGGAATGGAAGCCATCGACGCGATCACGCGATGCGATGTGGAGCGGCCCGAGCGCATCTGCGCGCGCAGCAGCGTATCAGGTTGTGGTGAAGCTTATCAGCATGCGGTGCGCGACTGAATATACCGGAAGGTATAGGCAGAATTGACTTTGCCTCACAGATGCTGCGTGCGTCAGGACAAGGCAAAAGCACGTCGGGTGACTGCGCGATGGGGCAGATCGGCGTGGGGGGGCTGCTCGAAATCCTCGAAACAGCGAATCGCGGCTAGGCGCGCGAATAGTTTGCTAGAATATTTGGCTCTCTGACCCAAACTGTGCTGCCGGCGGCCTCGCAGCCCGCGGCGAGAGGCACGCGATCGATGTCACACGTGAGTGAGCGAAGCGACGCGGCGACCCTGCGCTATAGCGAATGCAAAACGCAGTGTCGGGCGCAAGACGCAAAGCGGACATCGACAGGCGGCGCAGACAAGATAACTGATTCGCTCGAATAATTTTAGGACGATTGAAGCCATGGCTAACGTTGTTGAAAACCTCGGCAAGCTCGAACGCCGCGTGACGATTTCCCTGCCGAAGGACACCGTGCAGAAGGAAGTGGACGCGCGTATCCGTCAACTCGCGAAGAATGTGCGCATGCCGGGTTTCCGCCCGGGCAAGGTGCCGCTCAAGATGGTGACGCAGCAGTATGCGGGTCAGGTGGAAGCCGAAGTGCTGAGCGACAAGGTTGGCAAGGAATTCTTCGACATCAGCCGCGCGGAAAACCTGCGCGTCGCTGGCCAGCCGAGCTTCAGCCCGAAGACGGATGCGGCCGAAGGCGCCTACGCATTCGACGCCACGTTCGAGGTTTACCCGGAAGTGAAGCTGGGCGACGTGGCGACGGCTGAAATCGAACGCACGAAGACCACGATCAGCGACGCGGAAATCGACCGCACGCTGGACATTCTTCGTAAGCAGCGCGTGCACTTCCACGCTCGCGGCGAAGCTGGCGAGCACGGCGACGGCGGCGCGGACACGGCTGCGAAGGACGGCGACCGCGTGACGGTCGACTTCGTCGGCAAGATCGACGGCGAAGCATTCCAGGGTGGCAGCGCGGACGACTTCGCGTTTGTCCTGGGTGAAGGCCGCATGCTGCCGGAATTCGAAAAGGCGGCGCTCGGTCTGAAGGTCGGCGAGTCGAAGGAATTCGACTTGAACTTCCCCGAGGACTATCACGGCAAGGAAGTCGCCGGCAAGACCGCGCAATTCACGATCACGATGAAGAAGATCGAGTGGCCGCACCTGCCGGAAATCGACGGCGAGTTCGCCAAGTCGCTCGGTATCGAAGACGGCGATCTGACGAAGATGCGCAGCGAAATCAAGGACAACCTCGAGCGCGAAGCGAAGCGCCGCACGCAGGCTGTCGTGAAGAACCAGGTGATGGACGCACTGCTGAAGATCTCCGAGCTCGACGTGCCGAAGGCGCTGATCGAGCAGGACCAGCAGCGCCTCGTCGAAATGGCGCGCCAGGATCTGGCGCAGCGCGGCGTGCCGAACGCGAAGGACGCACCGATTCCCGCCGAAATGTTCGCCGAGCAGGCCGAGCGCCGCGTGAAGCTGGGCCTCGTGCTGGCGGAGCTGGTGAAGGCCAACGACCTGCAGGCGAAGCCCGAACAGATCCGCGCGGAAGTCGACGAATTCGCGAAGAGCTACGAAGACCCGAAGGAAGTCGTCCGCTGGTATTATTCGAACCAGCAACGCCTTGCCGAAATGGAAGCGTATGTCGTTGAGTCCAACGTCGTCGATTTCGTGCTGAGCAAGGCGAAGGTGACGGACAAGGAAGTGAGCTTCGAAGAGCTGGCAAGCGCTACTGCGCAAGCTTAAGCATCGCTGCAACGGCGTGCCGGCTGTCCGAGCGACGGCCCGCACGCCGTTTTTACATGCTGAGAAACCGTACCGATGGCCGATTCATGCTAAAAGAACGCTTGTCGGCGGTTTTTGCACTTGAAGAAGTGCGCGGGCGCACCCAATTGTTCAGAATCGGCTATCAGAACATTTCCTGACAAGGATCCATTGCATGACCTTTCGCGCTCAAATGCTGGACACGTTGACCTCCCAGTCGTCACGGGATCGGGATCTCGAAGCGCAAGCGCTCGGCCTCGTGCCGATCGTCGTCGAAACGAGCGGTCGCGGCGAACGTTCTTATGACATCTACTCGCGCCTGCTGAAGGAGCGCGTGGTTTTCCTGGTTGGCGAAGTGAACGATCAGACGGCGAACCTCGTGATCGCGCAGTTGCTGTTCCTCGAAAGCGAAAATCCGGACAAGGACATCAGCTTCTACATCAACAGCCCGGGTGGCTCGGTATCGGCAGGCATGGCGATCTACGACACGATGCAGTTCATCAAGCCGGACGTGTCAACGCTGTGCATGGGTCTCGCGGCCAGCATGGGCGCGTTCCTGCTCGCTGCGGGCGCGAAGGGCAAGCGTTTCGCGCTGCCGAACGCGCGCGTGATGATCCACCAGCCGCTGGGCGGCGCACGCGGCCAGGCATCGGATATCGAAATTCAGGCACGCGAGATTCTGTACCTGAAGGAGCGTCTGAACCAGTTGCTGTCACATCACACCGGTCAACCTGTCGAGCGGATTCAGCGTGACACGGACCGCGACAACTTCATGTCTGGTGACGACGCGCAGGCGTATGGTCTCGTCGATCAGGTTCTGCATAAGCGTCCGTAAAGATTCGCTGAAACATGACTGATCCGGAGCGCTTTTCCTTCAAATTGGGGGAAGAGCGCCGGCGCAAAACCTTGTGAAATAATAAGACCCGTCTGAACGCCTGCGGCAAACGCCGTCACAGCTTTTGCGCATCCGTCCTACCCCTGACTGAATGGGGTGGGCAAACGGCGTATCATGTCATTCGAGTGTCCGGAGGCTCACACATTTATGGCGGACAAAAAAGGTTCTAACAGCGAAAAGCTGTTGTATTGCTCGTTCTGCGGTAAGAGCCAGCACGAAGTCAAAAAGCTGATTGCTGGCCCGTCGGTATTCATTTGCGATGAATGTATCGACCTTTGCAACGAGATCATTCGCGACGAAGCAGCGGGCGCGGGTCTGGAAACAGGTCTGTCCAAGTCCGATCTGCCGAGTCCTCAGGAAATCCGCGATATCCTCGATCAATACGTGATCGGGCAGGAACGCGCGAAGAAAATTCTCGCGGTCGCGGTGTACAACCACTACAAGCGTCTCAAGCATCTCGACAAGAAGGACGACGTCGAGTTGTCGAAGAGCAACATTCTGCTGATCGGCCCGACGGGCTCCGGCAAGACGCTGCTCGCGCAGACGCTTGCGCGCCTTCTGAACGTGCCGTTCGTGATCGCCGACGCGACCACGCTGACGGAAGCCGGCTACGTCGGCGAAGACGTCGAAAACATCATTCAGAAGCTGCTGCAAAACTGCAACTACGAAGTCGACAAGGCGCAGCGCGGCATTGTCTACATCGACGAAATCGACAAGATCAGCCGCAAGTCGGACAACCCGTCGATTACCCGCGACGTGTCGGGCGAAGGCGTGCAGCAGGCGCTGCTGAAGCTGGTCGAGGGCACGATGGCGTCGGTGCCGCCGCAAGGTGGCCGTAAGCACCCGAACCAGGATTTCATCCAGGTCGACACGACCAACATCCTGTTCATCTGCGGTGGGGCGTTCGACGGCCTCGAGAAAGTCATCGTCGATCGTACGGAAAAAACGGGGATCGGTTTCGGCGCGAGCGTCAAGAGCAAGCAGGATCGCGACGCGGGCGAGGTGCTGCGCGAAGTCGAGCCGGAAGATCTCATCAAATTCGGCCTGATTCCAGAACTGATCGGCCGTCTGCCTGTCGTGGCAACGCTCGGCAAGCTCGACGAAGCCGCGCTGATGAAGATTCTGGTCGAACCGAAGAATGCGCTCGTGAAGCAGTATCACAAGCTGTTCAACATGGAGCGTGTCGAGCTGGAGATCCGTCCGGCGGCGTTGCAGGCCGTTGCGCGCAAGGCGATCCGCCGTAAGACGGGGGCACGTGGCTTGCGGTCGATCCTGGAACAGGCGTTGCTCGACGTGATGTACGAACTGCCGGCAATGAAGGGCGTCAGCAAAGTCATTATTGACGACAATGTCATTGATGGTGACGGAAAACCGCTGTTGATCTACGAAGACGCTCCGAAGGTGGCGGGCTCGAATTGATCGGCTTCCCGATTGTTGAAAAAAAGCCGTTCATGGCGCGTGAACGGCTTTTTTCGTTTATCGTGTCGTCAGGACGGAACGTTTTTCTGGAGTCACTGAACTTTTCCCACACGCGGAGGCTTGCAATCGTTTTATGCGGCCTCAACTACCGAACAAACTGATTCCACTCATGGGGAAATGAAATGTCAGGAACCCAACTCCTCCCGCCGGAACGCGTCACACTTCCGCTGCTCCCGCTGCGCGATGTAGTCGTCTTCCCGCACATGGTGATTCCGCTCTTCGTGGGTCGCCCGAAGTCGATCAAGGCGTTGGAAGCCGCGATGGAAGGCGGCAAGCACATCATGCTTGTCGCCCAGAAAACGGCGGCCAAAGACGAGCCGACCGAAAAGGACATGTATGAAGTAGGGTGTGTCGCCAACATCCTGCAAATGCTCAAGCTGCCCGACGGCACCGTGAAGGTGCTGGTCGAGGGCCTGCAGCGCGCGAAAACGCTGACGGTCGAAGAGCAGGAAACGCAATTCTCGTGCGAAGTCATGCCGCTCGAGCCCGACCACGCCGACAGCGCCGAAACGGAAGCGCTGCGCCGCGCGATCGTGTCGCAGTTCGACCAGTACGTGAAGCTGAACAAGAAGATCCCGCCGGAAATTCTCACGTCGCTGTCGGGCATCGACGAAGCCGGGCGTCTCGCGGATACCATTGCCGCGCATCTGCCGCTCAAGCTCGACCAGAAGCAACAGATTCTCGAAATGTTCCCGGTCATCGAGCGCCTCGAGCATCTGCTCGCGCAACTCGAAGCCGAGATCGACATCCTGCAGGTCGAAAAGCGCATCCGTGGGCGCGTCAAGCGTCAGATGGAGAAGAGCCAGCGCGAGTACTACCTGAACGAACAGGTCAAGGCGATCCAGAAGGAGCTGGGCGAAGGCGAAGAGGGTGCTGATCTCGAAGAACTCGAGAAGCGCATCACGGCCGCGCGCATGCCGAAGGAAGCCAAGAAGAAGGCCGACGCCGAGCTGAAGAAGCTCAAGCTGATGTCGCCGATGTCGGCGGAAGCGACGGTCGTGCGCAACTACATCGATACGCTGATCGGCTTGCCGTGGCGCAAGAAGAGCAAGGTCAACAACGACCTCACGAATGCGGAACGCGTGCTGGACGAAGACCACTTCGGACTCGAAAAGGTCAAGGAACGCATCCTCGAGTACCTCGCGGTCCAACAGCGCGTGGACAAGGTGAAGGCGCCGATCCTGTGCCTCGTAGGACCTCCGGGCGTTGGCAAGACGTCGCTGGGCCAGTCGATTGCGCGCGCAACGAACCGCAAGTTCGTGCGCATGGCGCTGGGCGGCGTGCGTGACGAAGCCGAAATTCGCGGCCACCGTCGTACGTACATCGGTTCGATGCCGGGCAAGATCCTGCAGAGCCTGACCAAGGTCGGCGTGCGCAATCCGCTCTTCCTGCTCGACGAAGTCGACAAGATGGGCATGGATTTCCGCGGCGATCCGTCGTCGGCGCTGCTCGAAGTGCTCGACCCGGAACAGAACCACACGTTCGCCGACCACTACGTCGAAGTGGACTTCGACCTGTCGGACGTGATGTTCGTCGCGACGTCGAACTCGCTGAACATCCCGCCGCCGCTGCTCGACCGGATGGAAGTGATCCGTCTGTCGGGGTACACGGAAGACGAGAAGGTCAGCATCGCGCAACGTTATCTGCTGCCGAAGCAGAAGAAGAACAACGGCCTCAAGGTTGGCGAGATCGAAGTCACGGAAGCCGCCATCCGCGACATCATTCGCTACTACACGCGTGAAGCGGGCGTGCGTTCGCTCGAGCGTGAAATATCGAAGATCTGCCGCAAGGTCGTGAAGATGCTGCTGCTGAAGAAGGCGGACAACGTGGTCACGGTCGACGGGAACAACCTCGACACGTTCCTCGGCGTGCGCAAGTACGACTTTGGTCTGGCCGCGAAGGAAAACCAGATCGGTCAGGTCACGGGCCTCGCGTGGACGGAAGTCGGCGGCGATCTGCTGACGATCGAAGCAGCCGTGATGCCGGGCAAGGGCAACGTGATCCGCACGGGTTCGCTCGGCGACGTGATGAAGGAGTCCGTCGAAGCCGCGCGTTCGGTGGTGCGTTCGCGTTCGCGCCGTCTGGGCATCAAGGACGAAGCGTTCGAGAAGCAGGACATCCACATCCACGTGCCGGAAGGTGCGACGCCGAAGGACGGTCCGTCCGCCGGCATCGCGATGACGACGGCGCTGGTGTCGGTGCTCACGGGCATCCCCGTGCGCGCGGATGTCGCGATGACGGGGGAAATCACGCTGCGCGGCGAAGTGCTGCCGATCGGCGGGCTGAAGGAAAAGCTGCTTGCAGCGCATCGCGGCGGCATTAAGCTCGTGCTGATCCCGGAAGAAAACGTCAAGGATCTGACGGAGATTCCGGACAACGTGAAGAATGCAATCGAAATCGTCCCTGTCCGCTGGATCGATAAGGTTCTCGAACTGGCGCTCGAACGTGTGCCGTCGCCGTTGCCTGAAGAAGAGCCGAAGGCGGCTGCGCCCGTCGGCGAATCGAAGGATGCCGGCGCCAGCGATGTCGTGAAGCACTAAGCGTCTGATCGGCCGGTGGCAGCCGGCGCTGTCAGCAAGAGAAAACCCGCGGCTTGGTCCGCGGGTTTTTTATTTGCGTATGCCGAAGAGAAACTGCGCAAACGTTTTTTCGTGTCCGCTCTCGTGAATACCGTTTTTAACCGGCAGGATTCGTTGCATCTGCATCGGTCTCTTTGCAAGATATTGTTATCGACAAGCCTTCGACGCACCATTCGAATCAGGCCCAACCCCGCTTGACACAAGGGTTTCGGACCATTCTAATGAGTGGCCGGCAAATTATGCCGTGCCGCAAATAACCGGGCGCTTAAGCGCTTTCATGATTGCCCAACTACACACTCGGGGGCTTTAAATGAATAAAACGGAATTAATCGATCACATCGCACAACAAGCCGACATTTCGAAAGCGGCGGCGGGCCGTGCGCTGGATGCCGTGATCGGTGGCGTCAAAGGCACGTTGAAAAAGGGTGGTTCGGTCACGCTGGTCGGCTTCGGCACGTTCGCCGTGGGCAAGCGCACGGCTCGCACGGGCCGCAATCCGCGCACGGGCGCGGCGATCAAGATCAAGGCTGCCAAGGTCCCGAAATTTAGGCCTGGCAAAGCGCTGAAAGATGCGTTAAACTAATGGGCTCGCTGCTTGATGAGATTGTCGATGCAAGTCGGCATGAGCAATCAGGCGGCGGCAATCTCGGAGCGGGTGCTTAGCTCAGTTGGTAGAGCGGCGCCCTTACAAGGCGTAGGTCGGGAGTTCGAGCCTCTCAGCACCCACCAGTTCCAGATTGAAGTGACACGCTGCAGCATATGCGGCAAAAGGAGTGGTAGTTCAGTCGGTTAGAATACCGGCCTGTCACGCCGGGGGTCGCGGGTTCGAGTCCCGTCCACTCCGCCAGTATCCTAGAAAGGCGAACTCCGGTTCGCCTTTTTTATTGCCCGCTGTTGTACTATCGGGCGTTCCGTTTTTGGCACCTGACTATTGCCTCCTCAAGCATGCTCGATTTCTTCCGCAATCACCAACGTCTGATGATGTTCATGCTCATCCTGGTCATTCTGCCGGGCTTGGGCTTTGTGGGTATCCAGGGCTTCCGCGGTTTCTTTGACGAGACCTCGAACGTCGCGAGCGTCAACGGTCACAAGATCACGCGCGCCGAGTTCGACAACGCGTGGCGCCAGCAAATGGACCGCGCGCGACAGATGCTAGGCGCCCAGTTCGACTCGAAGGTGTTCGACACGCCGGAGCGCCGCAAGGACATGCTCGACGGCCTGATTCAACAGCGCGTGCTCGCCGACGAAACGCAACGCCTGCATCTGACCGTTTCCGACGATGCGCTGCGCCGCGCTCTGTTGGCCGACCCCGTGATCGGTTCGCTGAAGAACCCCGACGGGTCGATCGACCTGAACAAATACAAAGAACTCCTCGCGATGCAGGGCATCACGCCCGATCAATATCAGGAGCAGGTCCGCTACGGCATGGCGATGCAGCAGTTGCCGGCCGTGATCACGCAGACGGCGTTCACGCCGAAGACGCTCGCCCAGCATCTGACCGAACTCGCCGAGCAGCAGCGCGAAGTGCAGGGTCTCGCATTCCATGCGAAGGAGTACGAGTCGAAGGTGAAGCCGACCGACGCGCAAATCCAGGCGTACTACGACGCGCACAGCAACGACTTCGCCACGCCCGCGACGGCGACGATCCAGTACCTCGTGATGTCGCCGGCCACGCTCACTGCGTCGGCGAATCCGAGCGACGCCGATCTGAAGAAGTACTACGACGACAACATCGCGCACTTCCGCACGACGGCCGAAGTGCGCGCGAGCCACATCCTGATCGCGGCGCCGAAGGACGCGAGCGCCGCCGACAAGGACAAGGCGAAGCAGAAAGCGCAGGAGATCCTCGCGCAGGTCAAGGCGCATCCGGATCAGTTCGCGCAGCTCGCGCAGCAGGATTCGCAAGACCCGGGTTCGGCATCGAAGGGCGGCGATCTGGGCTATTTCGGCCCGGGCATGATCGCGGGCGGCAAGGCGTTCGACGATGCCGTCTTCAAGATGAAGAAGGACGAGATCAGCGACCTGATCCAGTCGGACTTCGGTTATCACATCGTCAAGGTGACGGACGTGAAGCCGTCGGTGACGAAGCCCTTCGACGAAGTGAAGGACTCGATCGCGAAGGACATGAAGACGCAGCTTGCGGCCAAGGCATTCAGCGACGATTCGGAAGGCTTCACGTCGACAGTCTACGAACAGGCGAAGAGCCTGCAGCCGGCCGCGGACAAGTACAAGCTGCAGATCCAGACCGCGACGGTCACGCCGAAGGCCAACACCGCGCTGCCGCCGGATAGCCCGCTGAACAGCGCGAAGTTCCTCGCTGCCGTCTTTGCGAATGATTCGGTGAAGGACCGCAACAACACGCAGGCCATCGACGTTGGCAGCAACACGCTGGTCGCCGCGCACGTGACCGAGTACAAGCCGGCCGCCGTGCCCGCGCTCGCCGCAGTCAAGGATGCCGTGCGTCAGAAGCTCGTCGCACAACAGGCCGCCGACCTGGCGCGCAAGGAAGGCGAAGCGAAGCTGGCCGATCTGCAGAAGTCGAAGTCGACGGACGGTTTCTCGTCCTCGCTGAAGGTGTCGCGCAACGACGCGCAGGGCGTGCCGGCTGCGGCACTGGGTGCAATTTACAAGGCCGATGCCCAAAAGTTGCCGGCTTACGTCGGTGTCGATCTCGGTGCCGACGGTTACGTGATCTATCGCGTGAATGCCGTGGTTGCGCCGGCTCCGACCGATTCGAAGCGTCTCGCGGCTGCGCAGCAGCAGATTGCATCGGTGAACGCGCAGGCCGAAGCGGAAGCCTATCTCGACGCGCTGCGCGAGCGTTCGAAGGTGAAGATGTACGGCTCGCTCGAAAGCAGCCAGTCGGGCGAGTAAGCCGCTTCGATCGACGCATGAGGCCTTTCCAGGCGGCTTAGTGCAGACAGCAAAAAGCCCCGCACATGCGGGGCTTTTTTTGTTTCGTGACGAGCGCGCGAGGGCGTTACAGGCAGGCGCTGATATCGCCCGTTGCGTCGCTGCCTGCGCCGCCCGCGGCGCGGAATCCAACCCACGTGCCAGTGCCCCGATAGTTCGGACGCACGAGCGCGGCGGCGCCGTTCGGCGGCTGCTGACCGGGGACGTAGACGTCCAGTGCCTGGTCGTTGGCCAAGGTATCTTGTGCCACGACTTGCTGCTGCGACTTGTCCGCCCACTTCTTCGCGATGCATTGGCCGACAGCCCTCGGTGGCTGCTGGCTGGTGCCGACGGATTGCACGCCGGCGGGCTGCGCGGCGCAAGCGGAAATGGCGACAGCCATAGCGACAAGCGGTAAGAATTTCACGTTATCTCCTTCCAGAAATCGCTCGACTCGAGCAGGTGATCGAAATCAGGCGCGTCCCTCTGCTGACCGTGCCTGATCACGTCTCCCCTTATTCGAGACGAGTTGCCGGCGCGCCGTCACGGACGGGCATGAGCGGACGCGCGTTCATTGGGACGTGGTGTGGAGCAGCGGCTTCAGCGCCGGCCACACGTTGTCGAGGAGCAGGGGCTGTGCCTGTTGCGTCGGATGGATCTGATCCGACTGGAACATGTCCGGCTTGTTTTCGATTCCGGCGAGAAGAAATGGGACGAGCGGCACACGCAACTGCTTCGACAACTCGCCGTACAGCCCGTGGAACTTTTGCGTGTAGTCGAGGCCGTAATTGGGCGGTACGTACATGCCGATCAGCAGGACTTTCGCGTGACCCTGCTGGGCTTCCTTGATGATCGTGCGAAGATTGTCTTCGGTCGTGCCGAGCGGGACGCCGCGCAGCGCGTCGTTGGCGCCGAGTTCGACGATCACGATGGCGGGCTTGAGACGCTGCATCAACGCGGGCAGGCGCGCGCGCCCGCCGCTCGTGGTGTCGCCGCTGATGCTCGCATTCGCGACGTTATAATCGATCCGCTCACTCGACAGACGCTGACGCATCAGCGAAACCCAGCCGGTGTCGCGAGGTAGCCCGTATTCGGCTGAGATGCTGTCGCCGAGCACGACGATCGTTGGCTTCGACTGCTGCGCGTTGGTACCTGCCGCCGTCGCCACCGTGGCGCCGGCGTTTGCGCCGACGTTCACGCTATTGGCGGCCTGGGCGTACGCGCAAAACGTCGCGGCGAAGGCGAGGCAAACACCTGCCGCGGTCTGCGCCGCGACCGACGCAGCGACGCGCACTTTCAACCTACGCTTCACCATGCAAAAGAAAACCGATCCAGTCATCGAAGTGCGGGGTTTGTGCAAGAGGGTTAAGGATGCGACAGGTGAGTTGACGATCCTCGACAACATCGACCTGTCGATTCGAGCCAGCAGCCGCGTGGCGATTGTCGGCGCATCGGGCTCGGGCAAGTCTACGCTGCTTGGACTGCTTGCCGGATTGGACAGCGCGACATCGGGGTCGGTTCGTCTGCTCGGCCGGGAACTGACGGAACTCGACGAAGACGGCCGCGCCGCGCTGCGCAACGGTTCGGTCGGCTTCGTGTTCCAGTCGTTCCAGTTGATGCCGCATCTGACGGCGTTTGAAAACGTCACGCTTCCGCTCGAACTGCAAGGCGGTCTGTCTCCGCGCGATGTCAACGCGCGTGCGCGGACGCTGCTCACGCAAGTCGGGCTGGGCGAGCGGATGCGGCACTATCCGAAGCTGCTGTCGGGCGGCGAACAGCAGCGCGTGGCGCTAGCGCGCGCATTCGCGACCCATCCGGCCATTCTTTTCGCCGACGAACCGACGGGCAGCCTCGATGCCGCAACGGGGCACGCCGTCATCGACTTGATGTTCGAGATGAACCGCGCAAACGGCGCGACGCTCGTGCTGGTGACGCACGATGTCGAACTGGCGCGCCGCTGCGATACGACGATAACGATCGAAGCAGGGCGCCTGATCTGAGCGCGAGCCGCAATTGCGTCGGAACGTGCGTGAACCGAGGCGCAAAAACAAAACAGGCCTTTGAGATCAAAGGCCTGTTTGCGTTTGTGTGACTGGCGATGCCCGATCAGCGCTTCAACGCCGAACGTGCGCGCGCGATCAACGCCGATGTCGACGAATCGTGCTTCTTCTCCTCGACGCTCGCCGCATTGAGATCGGCCTCGACGACCTTGCCGAGAATCTTGCCCAGCTCGACGCCCCACTGGTCGAACGAGTTGATGTTCCACACCGTGCCTTGCACCAGCACCTTGTGCTCGTACAGCGCGATCAGCGCGCCGAGCGAGCGGGCGGTGAGGGCGTCGACGAGCAGCGTCGTGGTCGGGCGGTTGCCGGGGAACATGATGTGCGGCACGAGCTCGGGCTTGTCCGGGCCCGCCACCTTCTCGGCTTCTTCGCGCGTGCGGCCGAGCATCAACGCTTCGCTCTGCGCGAAACAGTTCGCGAGCAGCTTCGGATGATGCGAGGCGAGCGGGTGCTCGGGCGTCAGCACCGCGACGAAGTCGATCGGGACGATGGTCGGCCCCTGGTGCAGCATCTGGAAGAACGCGTGCTGTCCATTCGTGCCGGGCTCGCCCCACGTGACTGCCGAGGTGTCGTAGCTGACAAACGAGCCGTCCAGACACGCCTGCTTGCCGTTGCTTTCCATTTCGAGCTGCTGCAGGTAGGACGGCAAATAGTGCAGCGCTTCCGAATACGGCGCGACCAAATAGCTCTGCGAGCCGAAGAAGTTGCGATACCAGATGCCGATCATGCCCATCAGCACGGGCAGATTGCGCTCGAGCGGCGCGCTGCGGAAATGCTCGTCCATATCGTTCGCGCCGGCGAGCAGTTCGTCGAACTGCTTCGGGCCGATGGCGATCATGATCGACAGACCGACGGCCGACCACAGCGAATAGCGCCCACCCACCCAGTCCCACATCTCGAACACGTTGTCCTGCGCGATGCCGAACTTGACGACTTCGGCGGGATTCGCCGACACGCCGACGAAGTGCTTCGCCAGTTCGTTTTGCGGACAGCCCTTCTCGATGAACCAGTCGCGCAGCGAGTTGGCGTTGGTCATCGTTTCGAGCGTCGTGAAGGTCTTGGAGACGATGATGGCGAGCGTCTCTTCGGGATCGATCTGCGTGAGCACGCGATATAGATCCGCGCCATCGACGTTCGAGACGAAATGGGTTGAGATGTCCGGCGTCGCGAGATGATGCAGCGCGTGCACGACCATCTTCGGTCCGAGGTCAGAGCCGCCGATGCCGATGTTCACGACGTGGCGAATGCGCTTGCCCGTGTAGCCCTTCCAGTCGCCGTTGCGGACCTTGTCGGCGAAAGCGGCCATCTTTGCGCGCTCGGCCTGCACCTTGCCGTAGAACGGCGCCGTCGGGCTGCTTGCGCGCAGCGCCGTATGGAGCACCGCGCGGCCTTCCGTCGGATTGACGATGTCGCCGGCGAACATCGCGTCGCGGCGCTTTTCGACGTTGGCCTCGCGCGCGAGTTGCACGAGCAGTTGCAACGTTTCGTCGGTGATGCGGTTCTTCGAAAAGTCCGCTGCGAGACCGCCGCCGGCAAGCGTGAATCGTTCGGCGCGCGTCGGCGCGGGATCGTTCTCGGGTGCAAACCAGTCGCGCAGGCGCGCATCGCGAATCTGTCCGTAGTGTGTTTGCAGCGAGTTCCAGGCGGGGAGCGAGTTGAGAGTCATAACCGTCCGTCTAACGAAGGAAAACGAATGGCCGGCCGCGCATCGTGCGTGCCGGGAGGGATCTGCGGACGCGCAGTCGGCTGAGCGGTACGGTCGCCGGATGCGCGGCGGCGCGCCTCATGCCCCGTCAGCGGGCGTCTGCAGTTCGCGTCGCGGCTGAAGCCTGGCCGACCGACGCAGTCAATCAGTATAGCGGCCCCGGATGACAGCCGGCACGCATGGGGCCGGTACGCCAGATAAAGGGAAGCATGAGCGGGATGTTTCCTGGATGCATGCGCGGGACGCAGGAGCCCACGCTAGCAAACGGTCAGTCCCGTCGTGGATACACGAGCCGGTTCAGCAGCTTTCGCACCATCGGCGCGAGTTCGCCCGCTGTCAGTCCGGCCGGGCCTTCGCCGCGGGCGGTGAGCGCGTCGGCGGCGAGTCCGTGCAGATAGACACCCGCGAGCGCCGCTTCGTACCGCGGCAGACGCTGGCTGAGCAGCGCGCCGATCAGTCCGCCGAGCACGTCGCCCGTGCCGCCCGTCGCCAGCGCCGCATTGCCAGTCGGGTTGACGGCGACGCGGCCATCGGGCGCGGCGATCACCGTGCCTGTGCCTTTCAGCACGACGACGCTTGTGTAGCGCGCGGCGAGCGCGCGCGCGGCCCCGAGGCGGTCGTTCTGCACGGCTTTCGCGTCCGTGCCGAGCAGGCGCGCGGCTTCGAGCGGATGGGGGGTCAGCACGCACGGATCGGCCGCCGATCCCGTCGCCGGTCCAGTCCTGGATGCGCCGCGCTGCTTCACGGCATCCGCCAGATCGGCGTGCCCGGCAATGAGGTTCAGCGCATCGGCGTCGAACAGCTTCGGCACGTCGAGCGGCAGCACGTTGCGCAGCACCTCCACAGCCCGCTCGCGTTTGCCCATTCCGCAGCCGATCGACAACGCGTCCATCTGGTCTAGCGGCAGATCGTCGAGGGGATGCAGCATCAGTTCAGGGTGTGGCGGATCGTAAGGCGGACTGCCGGAGCCCAGAAACGCGACATGCACCTTGCCAGCGCCCGCGTACAGCGCCGCGCGCGCGGCGAGGATCGGCGCGCCGCACATGCCTGTGTCGCCGCCCACGACGGCAATGCTGCCGAACATGCCTTTGTGCGTCGAGTAATCGCGCGGCGGGAAGTGCGGAACAAAGAGGGCGGGCGCGTTCAGCCGGGCGCCGGGCTCACGAGGCGCTTCGACCCCGATGGGCGCGACCGTTACCTCGCCCGCGAGATCGCGCCCAAACGCCATGAAAAGCCCCGGCTTCGCGCCGATGAACGTGACGGTATGCGTCGCGCGCACGGCGACGCCGCCTTCGACGACATTGCCCGTGTCGCTATCGAGCCCGCTCGGCACGTCGAGTGCGAGGACACGGCCATGCGTCTTTGCGCGCGCTGACAGTTGTTGCGCAATCGCCGCGTAAACGCCTTCCAGCGGCCTCGCGAGCCCGATGCCGAACATCCCGTCGACGACCCAGCCGTAGCCGTCCAGCGAGGCCGGCACGGCGCCCGAGATCGGCACGCCCGCCGCGCGCGCTTCGGCCAATGCCCAGCGCGCGTCGTCGGGCTTGACGTCGACGGGCATGCAGACTTCCACCACGACGCCCGCCCGCCGCAGTTCCACCGCGACGACGAGCGCGTCGCCGCCGTTGTTGCCGGGGCCCGCGACGAGCCACACGGGATGGCGTGCATCAACGGAACCGTCATGCGCAAACTGTTCGAGCAGGAAACGGGCGCCCGCGTGCCCCGCGCGGCCCATCAGCGTATGGGTGGGCAAGGCGGCTTCGGCGCTCTTTTCCAGCGCGCGCAGCTCGGCCACGCTCAGGAGCGCGAGCGGCCGGTCATGGGGATTGACGAGGAGCGAGTGCGGGGCGGGCAGAGTGGCATCGGTCATGGCAACCTATCGGAGCATAGGGGAACGTAGGGGAGCGTCGATAGCGACGGGGTACGTTCATGGTAGTGGCATTGCGCGTGCCGATGCCAGCACGCGCAATGGCATAGGACGAGTGACCGTCCCCGATTATGCGCCGAAGCGTTCCGGGCGAAGCGCCGCGATCGTATCGGGCGGCAGTTCCGACGGCGCGCCCGACACGAGGTTTGCGATCAGCTTGCCCGTCCCGAACGCGAGCCCCCAGCCGACGGGGCCATGTCCGGCGTTCACGAAGAGGCGCGGATGCAGCGCGTTGCCCGTTACAGGCAAGCCGTCCGGCGACAACAGCTTCACGCCTTCCCACGGCAGCGCGGCCGAAATGCGCGCGGAACCGGGCACCCAGTCGTGCGTCGCCTGGCCGAGCAGGGCGAGCGCTTCTTTCGTCAGCGGTTCGGGCAGCGGTTGCTTCGTCTGACTCGCGCTTTGCAGCACCGCGCCACCCGCGATGCGCAGCCGGTGATTGCTGCGCGTGATCGTGATGCGCTTGACGGCATCGATCACCGTCGTGTGCGGCGCGAACTCCTCGCGCGCGATCGGCGCGACGAGGTTGTGCAGACGCAGAGGATGCAGCGGCAGATCGAGCTTGAGCTTCTGCAGCAGCGCGAGGCTGCCGACGCCCGCCGCCACGACGACGGCATCCGCGCTGATCACGTCGACTTCGCGCGAACGCGCCGATTCGCCGTTCGCGGGCGCCAGTTCGACGGCCGCGCGCTGGTTGTCCAGCCGGATGCCCGTCACTTCGCGGCCGCACTGGAATTGCACGCCGCCTTGCGCGTCGAGCGTCTGCTTGATCAGCTTCGCGAACAGCGGGCAGTTCGCCGTGCCTTCGCCCTCGATCAGCACGCCGCCCGCGAAGTGCGGCTCGAGCGGAATCGAATGCTCGATGTCCTGGCATTCCTGCGGGCTCAGCACGTGGTGCGGCACTTCGAATTGCCGCAGCAGTTCGAGCGCCGGCTCTGTCAACTCCCAGTCCTGCGCGCTGCGCACGAGATACAGCTGACCCTTCGACTGCTCGAATTCGAGGTTGAAGTGATGTTCGATGTCGGCGAGCGACTCGCGCGCCGATTCGATCAGCGGACGCAGCAGCGCAAACTGCTTCTTGAACGCGTCAGGCTCGGCGAGCGTCGCGAGCTTGCGGATGAATTCGCGCACCGGACCGTTGAAGCCCGTTTTCTTGATCACGCCGCTCTTCGCCGCCTGGCGATGCTGCATGAAGGTCGGGCCGAACCAGACGTCGAGGGAAGTGGGCAGCAGCGTGCCGCCGTGGCCGTACGTGGCGCCCTGGGCGACGGTGGCGTGCCGCTCGACGACGCACACCCGATGACCCGCCGCGCGAAGCTGGTAGGCAGTGGCGACGCCGACGATCCCGCCGCCGATGACAATGACATCCATGGTTAATTCGAGTTGCCCGGGGCGCGCGTGAGGCCAGGCGTATTCCGTATGTGTGACATGCGGCGCAGCGTGAATGGCAGCCCATGCTGCGCCGATCTGATGAAAGGCGGAATGATAGCAGTCAAACGAGTCGCCGGGCATCGCGCCGTTGAGGATGGAAAGAACGGCGGCCGTCCGGGGTAGTGCTTGCTTGCGCAACCGCGCCGAGCCTGCGCCGATGTCACTTGAACGAAACACAAAGTGGCCGCGCGTGCCGCGACCATCGCACGCCGGCAGCGAAAACATGTCGGAGCGAAGTCAGGCACGCCACCCAGGCCAGGTCTGCCGGGCCTTCCCGGGTTATAATCTCGGACTTCCTTACGCCTCACGTCGCCTCCACGCGCGACTGTCCGAGCAATTGCACAGGCAATCGCACGCGGCATCCGGCGACACAACCGATCGACGCAACGTCAAGTCCATGGCCCACTTCTCGTGTTTCCCCGGCGCTTCGGCCCTTTCCGATTTCCGTCAAACCCGCCTGCTCGATACGTTGTCGCGCATCGACGCCAACATCGTCGGCGTGCGCGGCCAGTACCTGCACTTCGTGAACTCGCAGACGCCGCTTTCCTCGGAAGACAGCGCGAAGATCGAAGCGCTGATGCACTACGGCGACCCGTTCGACGCGGGCAAGGATAAAGGCGCCGTCGAAAGCTTTCTCGTGGTGCCGCGCTTCGGCACGGTATCGCCGTGGGCGAGCAAGGCCACGGATATCGCCCATCACTGCGGCCTCACGCACGTGCGCCGCATCGAGCGCGGCGTCGAGTACACAGTCGTGCTGAAGGGCGGCCTGCTCGGCGGCAAGAAGGCGTTGTCGGACGAGGCGCGCGCCGCTGTCGCCGCCGCGCTGCATGACCGGATGACGGAAAGCGTCGCGCCGTCGAGAGATGACGCGATGCACCTGTTCGACGAGCTGCCCGCCAAGCCGCTGCAGACGGTCGCCGTGCTGACGGACGGCCGCAAGGCGCTAGAGAAGGCGAACGCGGAACTCGGCCTCGCGCTCGCCGACGACGAAATCGACTATCTCGTCGATGCGTTCACGAAGCTCGGCCGCAATCCGACCGACGTCGAGCTGATGATGTTCGCGCAGGCCAACAGCGAGCACTGCCGCCACAAGATCTTCAACGCGAGCTGGACGATCGACGGCGAAGCGCAGGACATGTCGCTGTTCAACATGATCCGCAACACGGAAAAGCTCAATCCGCAAGGCACGATCGTCGCGTACTCGGACAACTCGTCGATCATGAAGGGGGGCTTGGCCGAGCGCTGGTTCCCGCGCAAGACGAATAGCAACGGCGAGCCCGGCGAGCGCTATGGCCGTCACGTGGAAATGACGCACACGCTGATGAAGGTCGAGACGCACAACCACCCGACGGCCATCTCGCCGTTCCCGGGCGCCGCGACGGGCGCGGGCGGCGAAATCCGCGACGAAGGCGCGACGGGCCGCGGCGCGCGTCCGAAAGCGGGCCTCACGGGCTTCACGGTGTCGAACCTCGATCTGCCCGATGCGCGCGAGCCGTGGGAAAACGCGCGCGACGCCACGCAGCCCGTCGGCCATCGCAACAGCGCCGACCAGTTCGACACATACGGCCGCCCGGACCGCATCGCGTCGCCGCTGCAGATCATGATCGACGGGCCGCTCGGCGGCGCCGCGTTCAACAACGAATTCGGCCGCCCGAACCTCGGCGGCTATTTCCGCACGTACGAGCAGAACGTCGCGGGTCGCGTGCGCGGCTATCACAAGCCGATCATGATCGCGGGCGGCCTCGGCAACATCTCCGATCAGCACACGCACAAGCACGATCTGCCCGCGGGCTCGCTGCTGATCCAGATCGGCGGTCCCGGCATGCGCATCGGCATGGGCGGCGGCGCGGCCAGCTCGATGGCGACGGGCACCAACACGGCCGAGCTCGACTTCGATTCGGTCCAGCGCGGCAACCCGGAAATCGAGCGGCGCGCGCAGGAAGTGATCAACGCGTGCTGGCAGATGGGCGAGGGCAATCCCATCCTGAGCATCCACGACGTCGGCGCGGGCGGTCTGTCGAATGCGTTTCCTGAACTGGTCGACGGCGCGGACAAGGGGGCCCTCTTCGAACTGCGCAAGGTCCAGCTCGAAGAAAGCGGGCTGTCGCCGCGCGAAATCTGGTCTAACGAAGCGCAAGAGCGCTACGTGCTCGCGATTCCGCCTTCGCGCCTCGAAGAATTCGCCGCGATCTGCGATCGTGAGCGCTGCCCGTTCGCGGTGGTCGGCACGGCCACGGCCGAGCGCCAGCTGAAGCTGATCGACACGGACAACGCCGACGACAATGCGCACCAGCCCGTCGACATGCCGATGGAAGTGCTGCTCGGCAAGCCGCCGCGCATGCACCGTGACGTGGAGCGCGTGTCGACGCCGCTGCAGCCCGTCGATGTTACGCATCTCGCACTGCATGAGGCAGCGATCAACGTGCTGCGTCATCCGACCGTGGCGAGCAAGTCGTTCCTGATCACGATCGGCGACCGCTCGGTGGGCGGCACGACGGCGCGCGACCAGATGGTCGGCCCGTGGCAGGTGCCCGTCGCCGATTGCGCGATCACTACGGTCGATTACGCGGGCTTCCGCGGCGAGGCGATGACAATGGCCGAGCGTACGCCGCTCGCCGTGATCGACGCGCCCGCATCGGGCCGCATGGCCGTCGGCGAAGTGGTGACGAACATCGCGTCGGCCCCGATCGCTTCGCTGGACAAGCTGAAGCTGTCGGCGAACTGGATGGCCGCGTGCGGCAGCCCCGGCGAAGACGCCGCGCTGTACGACACGGTGAAGGCGATCGGCATGGAGCTGTGCCCGGCGCTCGGCATCGGCATTCCCGTCGGCAAGGATTCGCTGTCGATGCGCACGAAGTGGGCCGACGGCAGCGTCGAGAAGGAAGTGATCGCGCCCGTGTCGCTGATTATCTCGGCGTTCGCGCCCGTCGAAGACGTGCGCCGCCATCTGACGCCGCAGTTGCTGAGCCAGAAGGAAGCGGGCGACACCGTGCTGATCGCGATCGACCTCGGCCGTGGCAAGCAGCGCCTGGGAGGCAGCATTCTCGCGCAGGTCACGCAGCAGGTCGGCGACACGGTGCCCGATGTCGACGATCCCGAGGACCTGAAGCGCTTCTTCGCGGCGATCCAGACGCTCAACGCGGACGGCAAGCTGCTTGCATACCACGACCGCTCGGACGGCGGCCTGTGGGCGACCGTCTGCGAAATGGCGTTCGCGGGCCACGTGGGGGTGTCGGTGAACGTCGACATGCTGACGCTCGACCCCGATCACGAATTCGACTACGGCGATGCGAAGGACTGGGCGAAGCAGACGAGCGGCCGCCGCGAAGACCGCACGATCCGCGCGCTCTTCAACGAGGAACTCGGTGCGGTGATCCAGGTGCGCGCCGCCGATCGCGACGCTGTGCTCGGCGCGCTGCGCGAGCATGGTTTGTCGGCGTGCTCGCATGTGATCGGCAAGCCGAACGAGCGCGACACGATCGAAATCTGGCGCGACGCGAAGAAAATCTACGAAGCGCCGCGCACCGAACTGCATCGCACGTGGAGCGAAGTGAGCTGGCGCATCGCGCGTCTGCGCGACAACCCCGCGTGCGCCGATGCCGAGTTCGACGCGCTGCTCGACGCTTCGGACCCCGGCATCCAGCCGCATCTGTCGTTCGATCCGGTCGAGGATGTCGCCGCGCCGTTCATCGGCAAGGGCGCGCGTCCGCGCGTCGCGATCCTGCGCGAGCAGGGCGTGAACTCGCACCTCGAGACCGCGTATGCATTCGACCGCGCGGGCTTCGATGCGCACGACGTGCACATGAGCGATCTGCTGTCGGGCCGCGCGACGCTCGCCGACTTCGCGGGCGCTGTCGCGTGCGGTGGCTTCTCGTATGGCGACGTGCTCGGCGCGGGCGAAGGCTGGGCGAAGACGATCCGCTTCAACGCGCAACTGGCCGATATGTTCGCGGCGTTCTTCGGCCGCAGCGACACGTTCGCGCTCGGCATCTGCAATGGCTGCCAGATGATGAGCAGCCTGGCGTCGATGATCCCTGGCGCGGATGCATGGCCGAAGTTCACGCGCAACAAGTCTGAGAAGTTCGAAGCGCGCTTCTCGCTGGTCGAAGTGCAGTCGTCGCCGTCGATCTTCTTCGCTGGCATGGAAGGCTCGCGCATTCCCGTTGCCGTCGCGCACGGCGAAGGCTTCGCGGACTTCTCGCAGCAGGGCGACGCGGCGCGTGTCGCCGTCGCGATGCGCTACGTCGATCATCGCGGCCAGCCGACCGAGCAGTATCCGTTCAACCCGAACGGCTCGCCTGCCGGCATCACGTCGGTCACGACGCCGGACGGCCGCTTCACCGTGCTGATGCCGCACACGGAGCGCGTGCATCGCAATGTGCAGATGAGCTGGCATCCGCAGGCGTGGAAGGACAGCGCGACGGACGGCAGCCCGTGGATGCGCGTGTTCCAGAACGCGCGCAAGTGGCTGGGCTGATATAGCGGGGGCGCGGTTCGACGGGTCAAACGGTCGAACCGCGAGTCCTTGTTTTGCCGCGATGTTCGCGACGATGCAAGCATGCTGACTGCGCGTCGACTACGAAAAAAGAAAAGCCGCCCGAGGGCGGCTTTTCCACATCTGGCTGACAGTCGACACTGCCAGCAAGCTAACGGCGACGCTTACTGAATCTTCGCCTTCGAGCGCAGGTCCTCTTCGAACGCTTGCAGCTTTTCCTGCTGCATCTGCTGCATGATCTGCTTCTTCACCTGCTCGTACGGCGGCGGCGGCGTCTCACGCACGTCGTCGACGCGGATGATGTGCCAGCCGAACTGCGTATGCACCGGCGTATCCGTCATTTGGCCTTTTTGCAGCTTTTGCGCGGCATCGGCGAATTCCGGCACGTAGGCCTTCGGGTCCGACCAGTCGAGGTCGCCGCCGTTCTTGCCCGAGCCCGGGTCCTTCGAGTACTGCTTCGCGAGGTCTTCGAAGCTCGCGCCACCCTTGATCTTTGCGATCAGATCCTTCGCCTGCTGCTCGTTGTCGACGAGGATGTGGTGCAGGTGATATTCCTTGCCGCCGATCTGTTTGACCAGTTCGTCGTATTTCGCCTTGACTTCGGCGTCAGACGGCTGGTTCTGCTTCAGGTGGTTTTCGATCAGCGCGCGCAGCACGACCGTCTGTTGTGCGACGGCGACCTGCGCCTTCACTTCGGGCTTCGACGGAATGCCTTCGCGGACTGCTTCCTGCATCAGGATTTCGCGGTTCACCAGTTCTTCGCGCACGGCCTGTTGCAGCTTCGGCGAATCCTGTTGACCCTGCTGCACGAGTTGCTGGATCAGCGCATCGGCACGCGACTTGGGAATCGGCGTGCCGTTGACGACGGCGATGTTCTGTGCGAATGCAGGCGCGGCCGCGCAAGCAGCCAGCAAGACCCAATAACGGGTTTTTTTCAAGGTCATCGGAAGTTTCCTAACGGGACAGCAAATTGAATTCTTCTGGCGTGTAAGCCGTGATGGCGAGAGCGTGAATGCCGCGTTGCATGGCATCGGCCAGCGCATCATACACCATGCGATGCCGCGCCACGCGCGCCTTGCCGGCGAAGGCGGCCGCCACGATCGTCACCGCGTAGTGGCCACCCGCCGACGCGCCGGCGTGGCCCGCATGCTGCGCGCTGTCGTCGCGCACGGTGATCGAATCGACGGGCGCGAGCGCGGCCGCGATGCGCGACTCGATCAGCGCGATGCGCTCGGCGGGGCTTGCTCGAAGGAAAACATCAGGGGAAACGTCGTCGCTCATGTCACTCTTCCTTCATATACTTCGACAACCACAGACTCTGCCCGACAATGAACACGACAAGGCAGCCAGTTGCGCCGAACAGCTTGAAGTTGACCCACGCATCGGTGGAAAAGTTGTACGCGACGAACAGGTTGAGGATGCCGAGCAGCACGAAAAACACAGCCCACACGATATTCAGCTGACCCCACACGCGATGCGGCAACTGGATCTGCTTGCCCATCATCGCTTCGATCAGATTCTTGTTGAACGCGATCGCCGATACGACCAGCACGACCGAGAACGCCCAGTAGAGCACGGTCGGCTTCCACTTGATGAAGGTGTCGTTGTGCAGCACGAGCGTCGCGCCGCCGAAAACGGTGACGATGCCGAGACTCACCCACAGCATCGGGTCGACCTTGCGGTGACGGAACGCGACCCAGGCGATCTGCACGAGCGTGGCGGCGATCGCGACGGCCGTCGCCGTGAAAATGCCCCACACCTTGTATGCAACGAAGAACAGGATGATCGGGAACAGATCGAACAGGAATTTCATTATCGGGGTCGGGAGTCCGGGGAAGTTGGGCGCATCCTGCGCGCAGTCTGTGATCGATTCGGGTGACGTGAATGGCGGCAAAGGTCAGTCCGGGCAGTCCGAAAAACGCTTGCCGTCGATCTTGTCCGCGACTGCGCGCATTGGCCCACGCTCGCACGCCCGCGGAAAAAAAAGCGGAGCGCGAGCGACGCTATCTGGCCTCGAATTGTAACGCAGCCTGGTTGATGCAGTGGCGCAAGCGGGTCGTCACGACGAGCAGCTGACTTCCAGCGACGAAGCCCAGTCGGGCGGCAGCCCCGCATACGCTTCATGTTCGGGCTGCTCGTCGAACGGATGGCGCAGCACGCGCGCAAGGCGCTCGACTTCGGAGAAGTCCTTTTCCTTGGCCTTCCGGATCGCCGTTTCAGCCAAATGATTGCGCAGCACGTATTTCGGGTTCACGCGGTTCATCGCTTCGGCGCGCGCGGCGTCGTCGCGCGTTTCGTGTGACAGGCGCGCGCGATAGTCGTTCGCCCACGCATCGAAGGAGGCGCGATCGAGAAACAGGTCGCGCACGGGTGCATCGCCGCTTGCATCGAGCTTCGACAGCTTCGACAGATTGCGGAACGTCAGCGTGAAGTCGGCGCGGTTCGCGTGCATGATTTCGAACAGCTTGTTGACGAGCGCATCATCGCCTTCGCGTTCCGTTTCGAGTCCGAGCTTCGCGCGCATCCGGGCTTCGAGCGCGGGCGCGAAACGCGTCTTGAAGCCTTCGAGCACGCGCTGCGCGTCCTGCACCGCGCGCTCGCCGCGCTGCGCTTCGTCGTAACGCTCGCCGAAGAGCGGCAGCAGGCCCTGCGCCAAACAGAAGAGGTTCCAGTACGCGATCTGCGGCTGCATCCGGTACGCGTAACGGCCCTGCGAATCCGAGTGATTGCAGATGTGATTTGCGTCGAAGCCGTCCATGAAGCCGAACGGACCATAGTCGATCGTGAGACCGAGGATCGACATGTTGTCCGTGTTCATCACCCCATGGCAAAAACCGACCGCCTGCCATTGCGGAATCAGATCGGCCGTCGACAGCACGGCTTCGTTCAGCAGCGCGAGATATGGGTCTTCGGCTTGCCTGCACGCCGGATAAAAGCGGTCGATCACGTGATCGGCCAGCGAGCGCAACGCATCGACGCGATCGTTCGCATAGAAGTGCTCGAAATGCCCGAAGCGCACGAAGCTCGGCGACACGCGCGTGACCACGGCCGCCGTTTCGATTTCTTCGCGGCGCACGGGCTGATCGGAGCCCGTCACGCAGAGCGCGCGCGTGGTCGGAATGCCGAGGTGATGCATCGCCTCGGAGCACAGATATTCGCGGATCGACGAGCGCAGCACCGCGCGGCCGTCGCCCATGCGCGAATAGGGCGTACGTCCGCCGCCTTTCAGCTGCAGCTCGAACCGTTCGCCCGCGTGCTCGACTTCACCGAGCGTGAGCGCGCGGCCATCGCCGAGCTGGCCAGCCCACACGCCGAACTGATGGCCCGAATACACCGATGCATACGGCAGCGAGTCGGACGGCCAGTCGCGCGTGGTGTTGCCCGAGAAGAACTCCGCGAAGCCCAGCGTGCCGGCGAGAGCGGGATCGAAGCCGAGCATGGCCGCGACATCGGGCGCGAAGCCGACGACATACGGCGCAGGCAACGGCGCCGCGGGCAGCCGTGTCAGAAAGACCGTGCCGAGTGCCGCGAAGCTGCCTTTACGCTGGTTGTCGATCGTGCCTGCCGCCGTCGACATGGGACCGGACAAGCCGGCCGATAGCCCTTCATTGCATGGGGAAAACGACATGTTGAGCGCCTCTTTATTAACCGATATTGTAATTGCGCGCCTGCCGCGCTGCAGGGCGCGACTCTGCGGCGCATATCGAATGCCCGCTCAATCGACGGCGCAGCCGCGGTCACGCATTTGAACGAATACACAAACAGGGAGACACCCGCGTATGACGACGCCGCTCTATGGACAGATGATGGACGTGCCGCTGACGGTCTCTTCGTTGCTCGCGCATGCGTCACGCCACTTCGGCACGACGGAGATCGTGTCGAAGCGCATCGAGGGCGACGTGCATCGCTACACGTACCGCGACTGCGAGAAGCGCGCGAAACAGCTTGCGCAGGCGCTGATCGCGCTGGGCGTCGAAATGGGCGACCGGATCGGCACGCTCGCATGGAACGGCTACCGGCATCTTGAAACGTACTTTGGCACGACAGGCTTCGGCGCCGTGTGCCACACGATCAATCCGCGCCTCTTTCCCGATCAGGTCGCATGGATCATCAATCACGCTGACGACCGCTACGTGCTGTTCGACATCACGTTTGCGCCGCTCGTCGACGTGCTCGCGCCGCAATGTCCGAACGTGCTCTGCTGGATCGCGATGACGGACGAGGCGCACATGCCGCGCATGTCGACGGCCGCATCGAGCTACGAAGCGCTGCTCGCGCAGCACGACGGCGACTTCGACTGGCCGCTCATCGACGAACGTTGCGCATCCAACCTTTGCTATACGTCGGGCACGACGGGCAATCCGAAGGGCGCGCTGTACTCGCATCGCTCGTCGGTGCTGCACGCGTTCGGCGCGTCGCTGCCGGATGCGATGGGCTTGTCCGCGCGCGATTCCGTGCTGCCCGTCGTGCCGATGTTCCATGTGAACGCGTGGGGCATTCCGCACGCCGCGCCGCTGACGGGCGCGAAGCTCGTGTTTCCGGGCAAGGATCTCGACGGCAAGTCGCTGTATGAGCTGATGGAAGCCGAGCGCGTCACGTATTCGGCAGGCGTGCCGACCGTTTGGCTCGGGCTGCTGAATCACGTGCGCGAAGCGGGCGTGCGGTTCTCGTCGCTGGAGCGCACGGTGATCGGCGGTTCCGCGTGCCCGCCCGCGATGATCAGGATGTTCCAGGACACGTATGGCGTCGAGGTGATCCACGCGTGGGGCATGACGGAGATGTCGCCGCTCGGCACGTTGTCGAAGCTCACGTGGGAGCAGACGCAGCGCTCGCCGGACGAGCAGCGCAAGCTGCGCGAAAAGCAGGGGCACGCGATGTACGGCGTCGACATGAGGATCGTCGGCGACGACGGGCGCGAACTGCCGTGGGACGGCGTCGCGTTCGGCGATCTGCACGTGCGCGGGCCGTGGGTGATCGACCGGTATTTTCGCAGCGACGCGTCGCCGCTCGTCGACGGCTGGTTCCCGACAGGCGATGTCGCGACCATCGACAAGGACAGCTTCCTGAACATCACCGATCGCAGCAAGGACGTGATCAAGTCGGGCGGGGAGTGGATCAGCTCGATCGACGTCGAGAACATCGCGATCGCGCATCCCGCCGTCGCGGAAGCGGCGTGTATCGCGTGCGCGCATCCGAAGTGGACGGAGCGGCCGCTGCTCGTCGTCGTGAAGCGCCCCGATGCCGACGTGACGCGCGACGAACTGCTCGCGTTCTACAAAGGCAAGATCGCGAAGTGGTGGATTCCCGATGACGTCGTGTTCGTCGACGAACTGCCGCACACGGCGACGGGCAAGCTGCAAAAGCTCAAGCTGCGCGAACGGTTTCGCGATCACGTGCTGCCGTCCGCGCTCGCAACCGAAAACTGCCCGCTCGACGACGAAGCGCACGCGAAAAGCGATCCGTCGTAGATCGCGGGTTAACCCCACTGCAAACGCACCTCGCTTGAATTGAACGAGCGTGCTTTTTTGTGTATTCTGCCTGCTATCGTTAAGGAACGTTAAAACAGCGGACAATGGTCCGCATGTTCCGATCATGGCCGCGTACCCGAATCGCGGCCGCATGGCATGGAGGCAGGCAGATGGCAGTGGACTACACGACATACGACGGCGTCGCCGTCATCACGCTGAACAATCCCCCCGTCAACGGCCTCGGCCTGTCGACGCGCACGGGCATCATCGAGGGCATCGACCGCGCACAGAGCGATCCCGCCATCAAGGCGATCGTGCTGACGGGCGCTGGCAAGGCATTCTCGGGCGGCGCCGATATCACCGAATTCAACACGCCTAAAGCCCTGCAGGAGCCGACGCTGATGACGGTCATCAAGGCCGTCGAAGGCAGCGCGAAGCCGGTTGTCGCCGCGATTCACAGCGTCGCGATGGGCGGCGGGCTCGAACTCGCGCTCGGCGCGCATTATCGCGTTGCGGCGCCCGGCGCGCAGATCGCATTGCCCGAAGTGAAGCTTGGCATTCTGCCGGGTGCGGGCGGCACGCAGCGTCTGCCGCGCGCACTGGGACTGGAAGCGGCGCTCAACATGATCGTATCGGGGACGCCTGTCATGTCGGAGAAGCTCGCGGGCACGGGGCTGTTCGACGAACTGGTCGAAGGCGAACTGCTTGAAAACGCGCTCGCGTTCGCGCGCAAGGTCGGCGCGCAAAGCGGTCCGCATCCGAAGATCCGCGAGCGCAAGATCGAGCATCCGAATGCGGCGGGCTTCATCCAGTTCGCGCGCAACAGCGTCGCGGCCGTCGCGAAGCAGTTCCCGGCACCGCACAAGTGCATCGACGCGATCGAAGCGGGCGTGCTGAAGGGCTTCGAGCAAGGCATGAAAGTGGAGCGCGAATGCTTTCTCGCGCTCGTGCAAACGCCCGAGAGCAAGGCGCTGCGTCACGCGTTCTTCGGCGAGCGCGCGGCGAGCAAGATTCCCGACGTGCCGTCCGATACGCCCGTGCGCGACATCAGGAAAGTGGCCGTGATCGGCGCGGGCACGATGGGCGGCGGCATTGCGATGAACTTCGTCAACGCGGGCCTGCCCGTGATGCTGCTCGAAACGAAACAGGAAGCGCTCGATCGTGGCGTCGCGACGATCCGCAAGAACTACGAGACGACCGTCAAGAAGGGCAAGCTGACGACGGAGGCGCTCGAAGCGCGCATGGCGCTGATCACGCCGACGCTCTCGTATGACGATCTCAAGGACGCCGATCTGATCATCGAAGCCGTGTTCGAAGAGCTCGGCGTGAAAGAGCAGGTGTTCGGGCGCCTCGATGAAGTCGCGAAACCGGGTGCGATCCTCGCGTCGAATACGTCGACGCTCGATCTGAACAAGATCGCTGCGTTCACGAAGCGTCCACAGGACGTGGTCGGCATGCATTTCTTCAGCCCCGCGAACGTGATGAAGCTGCTCGAAGTCGTGCGCGGCAAGGAGACCGCGAAGGACGTGCTCGCCACCGTGATGAAGGTCGCGAAGAAAATCAAAAAGACGGCGGTGGTGTCGGGCGTGTGCGATGGCTTCATCGGCAACCGGATGATCGAGCAGTACATCCGTCAGGCGCTTTTCATGCTCGAAGAAGGCGCGCTGCCCGCACAGGTCGACAAGGCGATCGAGAAGTTCGGCTTCGCGATGGGACCGTTCCGCATGAGCGATCTCGCGGGCAACGATATCGGCTGGGCGATTCGCAAGCGGCGTTATCAGGAACACCCGGAGATGCATTATTCGAAGGTCGCCGACCGTCTGTGCGAGACGGGCCGCTTCGGGCAGAAGACGGGCGGCGGCTGGTACGACTACAAGGCGGGCGACCGCAACGCGTATCCGTCGAAGCAGATCGACGAGATGATCGTCGCGTATTCGAAGGAGCTCGGTGTCGAGCGCCGCAAGATTTCCGACGATGAGATCGTCGAGCGTCTAGTGTTCGCGCTCGTCAACGAAGGCGCGAAGATTCTCGAGGAAGGCATCGCGTCGAAGGCGTCGGACATCGACATGGTCTATCTGACGGGCTACGGCTTCCCGCTGTGGCGCGGCGGTCCGATGCTCTACGCGGATACCGTCGGACTCTATAACGTCGAGCGCGCGATCCGCCGTTATGCGGCGCAAGCGAACGGCGATGCCTGGCAGCTTGCTTCGGGCATCGCCGGGCGCGCGGCGCAAGGGCGCGGGTTCAACGGCTGAACGCGAACGGGCCGCTGGCTCGATCGAAGCCATGGCGTCGAAGCAATAGCGCGGAAGGAACAGCGATGAAAAGTGCCAACGAAGTTCTGCTCGTCGTCGACGTGCAGAACGACTTCATGCCGGGTGGCGCGCTCGCGGTCGCGCGCGGCGACGAAATCGTGCCGCTCGTGAACCGGCTCGCGCGCCGTTTCAGCCACGTCGTGCTGACGCAGGACTGGCATCCGCCGTCGCATGTTTCGTTCGCGGCGAATCACGCGGGACGCCAGCCGTTCGAGACGATCACGCTGCCGTACGGCGAACAGGTGCTGTGGCCGACGCATTGCGTGCAGGACACGCCGGGCGCCGCGCTGCACGCGGACCTCGACATCCCGCATGCGCGAGCGGTGATCCGCAAGGGCCATCACGCGGACGTCGACAGCTACTCGGCGTTTCTCGAAGCAGACGGCAAGACGCCGACGGGCCTTGCCGGCTATTTGCGCGACACGGGCGTGACGCGCGTGTGGTGCTGCGGGCTCGCGACCGACTATTGCGTCGCGTGGTCCGCACTCGACGCGCGCGCGGCGGGCTTCGAGGCCGCCGTCATCGAAGACGCGACCCGCGCGATCGATCTGAACGGCTCGCTGGACAACGCGTGGCGCGACATGCGCGCCGCCGGTGTCGAGCGCGTGCAATCGGCCGACGTGCTCGCCTGAGTTGTCCGGCGCGAAAAGCGAACCTCACACACTCTTTGGAAAGTTGGAGACGTAGATGACTGATGCCGTAATCGTATCGACTGCCCGCACGGGTCTTGCCAAATCGTGGCGCGGCGCGTTCAACATGACGCATGGCGCGACGCTCGGCGGACACGTGACGAAGGCCGCCGTCGAACGCGCGAAGATCGACCCGGCGCGCGTCGAGGACGTGATCATGGGCTGTGCGAATCCCGAAGGCGCGACGGGCTCGAACATCGCGCGGCAGATCGCGTTGCGCGCCGGCCTGCCCGTGACGGTGCCCGGCATGACGGTGAACCGCTTCTGCTCGTCGGGGCTGCAGACAATCGCATCGGCCGCGCAACGCGTGATGGTCGGCGAGGGCGATGTGTTCGTCGCGGGCGGCGTCGAGTCGATCTCGTGCGTGCAGAACGAAATGAATCTGCACATGCTGCGTGAAGGCTGGCTGATGGAGCACAAGCCGGAGATCTACTGGCCGATGTTGCAGACGGCCGAAAACGTCGCGAAGCGCTACTCGATTTCGAAGGAGCGTCAGGACGAATACGGCGTGCAGTCGCAGCAGCGCGCGGCGGCGGCGCAGGAAGCAGGGCGCTTCAACGACGAGATCGTGCCGATGACGGTGCTCGCGGGCGTCGCCGACAAGGCGAGCGGGCGCATGCTCACGAAGGAGGTGACGATCGCCGCCGACGAAGGCATCCGCGCGGATACGACGCTCGAAGGCGTGTCGAAGATCCGCACGGCGGTGCCGGGCGGCGTGATCACGGCGGGCAACGCGAGCCAGTTTTCGGACGGCGCGTCGGCGTGCGTGGTGATGAACGCGAAGGTCGCGGAGCGCGAAGGCCTGCAGCCGCTGGGCATCTTCCGCGGCTTCGCGGTCGCGGGCTGCGAGCCGGACGAAATGGGCATCGGCCCTGTATTCGCTGTGCCGAAACTGCTGAAGCAGGCGGGACTCAAGGTCGACGATATCGGTCTGTGGGAGCTGAACGAAGCGTTCGCCGTGCAGGTGCTGTATTGCCGCGACAAGCTCGGTATTCCGAACGAACGCCTGAACGTCAACGGCGGCGCGATTGCCGTCGGGCATCCGTATGGCGTGTCGGGCGCGCGCCTGACGGGCCATGCGCTGATCGAAGGCAAGCGGCGCGGCGCGAAGTTCGTCGTGGTGACGATGTGCATCGGCGGCGGTCAGGGCGCGGCTGGATTGTTCGAAATCGCCTGATCGCGTTCGAATCGGCTGATGGAAAGCCTGCGTGCGAAAGCACGCGGGCTTTTTTGTTGCGCCATTTCTGTGTGTCGATGGTGCTGCGATTCGACCAAGGTTCGTCCGGCGCGCGACGATGACAACGACGACGCGGGGCAGGCACGGGAATCGCTCGCCATCGTCGACGTGCTTGCGGCTTGAAGTGGTCCATGATGCGCGTGGCGATGGCGTCGGCCGTCGTCGGAGGGCTGCGAAGTTCACCCACAAACAAGGGTGTATGGGAACAGAGTAAGGCGCTAACGCTCCAACTATGTATGGTCTACAGGTTTGCATTGGACCGGAGTAACGCGCTGAAGCGCCAACTCTGGTCGACACAGGAGGGAATCATGCGGATGCGTGTTGCTTGCGTCGCCGTTGCGGGGGCGGCGGCGCTGTCGGTCGCATCGGGTGCTGCGTCGGCGCAATCGCAGGCTTACACGAACGAGGCCGTCTATCTGTACGCCGGACCGGCGCAGGACTATCCCGTCGTCGCGCAATTGCCACCGGGGCAACCCGTGATCGTCTACGGCTGCGTGAGCGGCTATACGTGGTGCGATGTCGAGATCGCGGGCGCGCGCGGCTGGGTCTACGGCGGTTATCTGACGTATCCGTATCAGGGTGACAGCGTCCCGATCATGAATTACGGCGCAGTCATTGGTCTGCCCCTCGTCACGTTCTCGCTGGGGACGTACTGGGACCATTACTATCGCGAGCGCCCATGGTATCCGGATCGCTCGCGCTGGGAACATCATCGGCCGCCGCCACACCAGCCGCCGCCCCCGCCGCAAGGCGCGAACCGGCCGCCGCCATCGACGAATCAGCCGCCACCGTCCGAGCAAGGTCCGCGGCCACTCGGTGCCGAACATGGGCATCGAGCGGGACCGCCGCAAGGTGGCGCCCCGCCGCCAATGCAGGGCGTTGGGCCGCAACCGGCGCAGCCTCCGATGCAGGGCCAAGGCGGTGCACCACGGCCGGCGCAGCCTCCGATGCAGGGCGGTGGGCCACGGCCCCAGCAGCCTCCGATGCAGGGTGGAGGTCCGGCGGGGCCGCCGCCCGTTCAGGGTGGTGGGCATCCACAGGGCCCGCCGCCCGGCCAGGCGGTGGCGCGCCCGACCGGGCCGCCACCGGGGCAAGGGGAACACAATCTGCCGCAGCCGAGAGGCACGATACCGGGAGGCCCATCCACGACGAACCACTGAGTGTCTCGCGGCGACGAGGCGCACTCATCGGCCGCAAGTCGCGGCACGTTCACGCCGTCTTACCAGCGGCGAACGCGCCGCAGATCATGTCACCCCCGATCAGCGGGCGAGCGCGAACCCGCTATAACCGCTACAGCCCGCTCATGTTGCCCATCGGCAGCGACAACGTGCCCTGATCGATGAAGCGCGTGCCGCCCGCGATGCCGCCTGCCAGGCGTCCACGCAGAACGTAGGGCAGGTTGCCTGTCTGCGCGCTGTCGGCGAAGGCGAACGCCTGACGCACGGCGGCGAACGCGGGCACCGTCAACGGCACGCTGATCACTGTTTCGCCGAAACGCGGCACGGTGCCCGCCTCATCGCTGACGCCGCTCGCGAAGGGCTTGCCGTTGAGATCGAGTTCGACGGAAACGCCGTTGTAACCGATGGGTGTGTCGTTCGGGTTCTGCACGCGCAGTTTCAGATTGAAGCGCAATTCCATGCCCTGGCCCGCGAGCGGTTCGATGCCGGCGACGTTCACGCGCAACGGATCGTGGCCGAACATGCCCGCGCAGCCGGCTACCGACAGCATCGCGACGACGAAGAACACCACGCGAAGGGAGCGCAAGACGCGCTGAATGGCCATGTCATGCACCTCATGAAGTAAGCACGCGAAACGGCGTGCATCAGATGAATTCTAGCGGGGCGCAGGGCGGGCGGCGCGCTCGTGCGAGCGCAACGCCGAGTGAAGCGGCGAGCGAGACAACGCCCCCAGCGCGCCCACTTTTCCAATCGCCGCGGCGATGAGACAATCGCGCCGCCCGTCGCGCGCCCTGTCTCGCGCGACCGGTCTCTCGCCGAAGGCGGTGCCCACGAACGACGCCGTCACCACACGTTTTGCCATACCGCCCGGCTCATCTCGAGTGCAACGATCCGCATGAAACCAAAAATGGAAACCATCGTCCTCGCCGCCGATCTCGCCGGCACGTTCATCTTCGCGATCGAGGGCGCGGTGGCGGCGATGCACAGCGGCCTCGATCTGCTCGGCGTGATGGTGATTGCATTCGTCGCGTCGCTCGGCGGCGGCGTGACGCGCGATCTGCTGATCGGCGCGAGCCCGCCGAATGCGATTCGCGACTGGCGCTATCCGGCGCTGACCTTCGTCGCCGGCCTGCTCACTTTCGTCTTTCATTTCGAAGCCGAAGGCTTTCCCGCGTTCTGGCTCATGGTGCTCGACGCAGCGGGGCTGGCGCTGTTCGCGGTCGCGGGCGTCGAGAAGGCGATGCTGTTCGGAATCCGGCCGTTCGTCGCGGCGCTGATGGGCGCGGTGACGGGCGTCGGCGGCGGCGTCATCCGGGATGTGCTGCTCGCGCGCATCCCGTCCGTGCTCGTCGCCGATATCTATGCGACGGCGGCGTTCTTCGGCGCGGTTGTCGTGCTGATCGGGCGTCGCCTGGGGCTGTCTCCCGCGATGGCGGGCGTGATGGGCGGCGGTGCATGCTTCGTGCTGCGCGTGGTCGCGGCCACGCATGGATGGCATCTCCCGCGCGCGAGGATATGAGCGCACTCTGCACGACCGACGCGCATCGCAGGCGTCAATCGCAGGCGTCTCGCACCGGCGTCATCGGTGGCGCAGCGAGCGCATTGGTCGATGCCCTTACGCGCTGCGCCTTCGGGCTATCTCGACGCGCGCCTACTTCAATCCGCCGACGATTCGTTCCATCTCCTCTTCGCCGAACGCGCGCATGGTCGCCGTGCGGACGTTGCCGAGCGCCGCGAGCGCGAGGCCGAGGCGGGTCGTGGTTTCGTCGTCGGGCGAGTCGAACGAGATCACCAGGTCGTACGCGCCCAGCGTCCAGTTCACGGTGCCGATCGTTACGCCCATTGCCTTGCTGGTTTCGCGGAATGCGCGCGAGCGGTTGACTGTGTCTTTCGCGGTGCGCACGCCCTGATCGGTCCAGTTGGCGAGCATGATGTAAGTGGCCATGTTGTCCTCGTGACGGGAAAGGGGAGCAGCCGCGCGCGGGCCGCTATGGCGTTCGAAACGAATGGACGAACGCGGCACGGCGCGCGGGCCGTTTTCTATGCGTGCATAAGGACGCAAAGAGGAAGGAATACAAGGCGGCCGCAGCGCGAGAGGATGGGCGAAGGCCGCGGGTCGTTGATGCCCGATTTCGCGTTGCGCGCTGTTTTCGACTGCTGTGAGATTGCGTTGCGACTGCCTTGCGGATGCCGCGCACGGCCGGGCTGACTGCCTGAAAAGTATAGGCGACGCGGCGCTTCCGAAAGAGCCAATTGCAAGCGCCGATGTGCTTTTGTCCTATGCCGTGCGGCCCGATCGATGCATCCGCACAGTGCGGGTATCATCTGACGACGCGGCTTTCATGCAATGCAGTCAACACCAAAGGTGAACCCTTGATTCGTCATATCGTGATGTGGAAGCTCAAAGCGGCAGAAGGCGCGACGCGCGAACAGAACGCGCTGCTGCTGAAGGAAAAACTCGAGGCATGCCGCGATGCCGTGCCGGGCATCGTGCGACTCGAAGTGGGCATCGCGACGCCTGGGCTCGCTTCGACCTGTGACGTCGTGCTCGTCTGCGACTTCACCGACAAGGCGGCCCTCGACGCGTATCAGGTTCATCCCGCGCACCAGCTCGTGAAGACCTTTCTTGCGCCCATCCGCGAATCGCGCGAGGCCGTCGACTACGAAATCTGAATACCGATGACCCATCAACCCAATCACCTGATGATCGAGAGTCCGTTCATCGATCATCTCGGCGCGCAACTCGTGTCGGCAACGGATGGCGCATGCGAAGTCGTGCTGACGCTGCGTCCCGAGCATCTGAACACATGGGCCGTCGCGCACGGCGGCATCACGATGACGCTCGCCGATTGCGCGCTGGCAATGGCCGCGCGCAGTCTCGCCGCGGACGGCATCGGCGTCGTGACCGTCGAAATGAAAGTGAACTTCATGCAGCCCGGCAGCGGCGAGTTGCGCGCGACAGCCCGCGTGCTGCACCGCTCGACCACGATGGCCTATTGCGAAGGCGAGATTCGCGACAGCGAAGGCCACTTCGTCGCGAAGGCGCTCGGCACGTTCAAGTACATGCGGCGGCTCGCCGTCGGCCGCGAGGTCAGGCAGCAGCGGCTGCGCAGCGATCCATCCGCGAGACCCGGGCCCAGCGACGGCTGAATGCTCGGCCCGCCGCTTGCATCGATGGTCGAACAATCTACGGAGACACCCGTCATGGCCGAAGTCAATCGTCAGATCCTCCTTGTGTCGCGTCCGCAAGGCGCGGCATCCACGGACAATTTCAAGCTCGTCGAAACGCCGCTTGCGCCGCTCGCCGACGGCGAGGTGCGCGTGCGCAATCACTATCTGTCGCTCGATCCGTACATGCGCGGCCGCATGAACGACACGAAATCGTACGCAGCGCCCCAGCCGTTGAACGAAGTGATGATCGGCGGCACGGCGGGTGAAGTGGTCGAGTCGAAGAACGCGGCGTTCAAGGCCGGCGACAAGGTGGTCGGGATGTTCGGCTGGCAGGAGTTCGGCACATCGGATGGCAAAGGCTTGCAGAAGGTCGACGACACCCACGTGCCGCTCTCCGCGTATCTCGGGCCCGTCGGCATGCCGGGCGCGACGGGCTGGTACGGCCTCAACAGGATCATCGCACCAAAGGCGGGCGAGACGGTCGTCGTCAGCGCGGCGAGCGGGGCTGTCGGCAGCGTCGTCGGGCAACTGGCGAAGCTCGCGGGCGCGCGCGCCGTCGGCATTGCGGGCGGCGCGGAGAAATGCCGCTATGTGGTCGAGACGCTCGGCTTCGATGCGTGCGTCGACTACAAGGCGGGCAACCTCTATCAGGACCTGAAGGCGGCGACGCCAACCGGCGTGGACGGCTGCTTCGAGAACGTCGGCGGCGACGGACTCGACGCGACGCTCGCGCGGATGAACGCGTTCGGCCGCATCGCGGTGTGTGGCTATATCGCCGGTTACGACGGCGTGCCCGTGCCGCTCAAGCACCCGTCGTTGATCCTCACGCAGCGTCTGCTCGTGCAGGGCTTCATCATCACCGAACACCTGGACGTGTGGCCCGTTGCGCTGAAGGAGCTGGGCACGCTCGTCGCGCAAAAAAAGCTGCACTATCGCGAGTCGATTGCGCACGGACTGGAGAATGCGCCCGAAGCGTTTCTCGGCATGCTCAAGGGGCGCAACTTCGGCAAGCAGCTCGTCAAGCTGATCTGAGCGCGCGGGCGTCGTCGGATACTCAGTACGCACAATGGTCCACTAAGGGAGTCTGCATGTTCCAGTTCGACGGCAAGGTCGCCGTTATCACGGGCGCTGCGAGCGGCTTTGGCCGCGCGTTCGCGGAAAAGGGCGCGTCGCTCGGCATGAAGCTCGTGCTCGCGGATGTCGATGCGGGCGCGCTCGCGCAAGCGGTCGACGCGCTGCGCGCGTCGGGTGCCGAGGTCGTCGGCGTGACCACGGACGTCTCCGATGGCGCGCAGGTTCAGGCGCTGGCGGATGCCTCGCTCGCAGCCTTCGGCAAGGTCCATCTGCTCTTCAACAACGCGGGCGTCGGCGCGGGCGGCTTCTTGTGGGAAAGCTCGGCGAACGACTGGGACTGGGTGTTCGGCGTCAACGTGATGGGCGTCGCGCATGGCGTGCGCGTGTTCACGCCGATCATGCTCGCGCAGAACGAGCCCGCGCATATCGTCAATACGGCGTCGGTGGCGGGCTTGCTGTCGCCGCCGTCGATGGGCATCTACAACGCGTCGAAGCACGCGGTGGTGTCGCTGACGGAGACGCTGTATCACGATCTGCAGAATGCGGGCGGCCAGGTAAGTTGCTCGCTGCTGTGTCCCGCGTTCGTGCCGACGGGCATCGCGGACGCCGAGCGCACACGTCCCGACTCGTTGCGCAACGGCGCGCAACCGACGCGCTCGCAACAGGCCGCCGACAAGCAGCTACAGCGCGCCGTGCGTTCCGGCAAGCTGAGCGCGGCGGATGTCGCGAGCCTGACGTTCGACGCGATCGCCGGGCGGCGTTTCTATATCCTCACGCATCCCGCGATTCTCGCGACCGTGCGGCTGCGCCACGAGGATATCGAGCAGCAGCGCAATCCGACCGATCCGCTGTCGCTGAAGCCCGAGGTCAAGGAAGCACGTTAGCGCGCGTGACCGATACGGGTGACACGAGCGCTGCCTGGCATCGCGTGGCATCATACGGCGCTCACTCAACCGACGGGCGCTCATGCGCTGCCGACCGAACATGCCGTTGAACCCGAAGATCGAGCAGGTGCTCGACATGATCGCGCGCGCGAAGCGCCCCGCGTATCACGATCTGACCGCGCAGGAAGCGCGCGCGTCATACGAAAAGAGCGCGCCGATACTCGAAGTGCCTGCCGCGCCGATGTTTTCCGTCGAGGACATCGACGTGCCGATGCGCGACGGCGTGCCGATCCGCGTGCGTCTCTATCATCCCGCCGAGCCGCAATGGGCGAACCCCGCGCCCGCGCTCGTCTACTATCACGGCGGCGGCTTCACGGTCGGCAGCGTGAACACGCACGATGCGATCTGCCGGATGTTCGCGCGCGACGCGCAGTGCGTCGTGATGTCGGTCGATTACCGGCTTGCGCCCGAGCACAAGTTTCCAACGGCCGTCGACGATGCGTTCGACGCGCTCAATTGGCTGCAGGAGAACGCGGCGCTCTACGGCATCGACGCACGCCGCATCGCCGTCGGCGGCGATAGCGCGGGTGGCACGCTCGCCACCGTCTGCGCGGTGCTCGCGCGGGACGCGGATATCGAACTCGCGCTGCAACTGCTGATCTATCCGGGCACGACGGGGCATCAGCAGACCGATTCGCACGAACGCCTCTCGGACGGCTATCTGCTGTCCGGCGACACGATTCAATGGTTCTTCGAGCAATACGTGCGCAACGACGACGACCGTCACGACTGGCGTTTCGCGCCGCTCGACGGCACGCGAGGCGCGCCGGATTTTCATCGCGTGGCGCCTGCGTGGATCGCGACGGCCGAATACGATCCGTTGAGCGACGAAGGCGAGGCGTACGCGCACAAGCTGCGCGAGGCGGGCAATGCCGTCGCGTTCAAGTGCTACGCCGGCATGATCCACGAGTTCTTCAAGATGGGCGGCTACGTGCCCGACGTCGCCCGCGCGCATGCGGACGCGGCGGCGGCATTGCGCGCCGCATTCGGCGTCGAATAGGGAGCGTGCTCTGTGGCGCGGCTTTGCGTTACGCGATGTCGAACGTGAAGCAGCGCTCGTAATCGCCGGGGCGTGCCACGCGGTGCGAACCGTTGTCGTCGCTGCGCTCGAGCGCCGACACGCTGAGGCTCCCGTCCTGAGCGAGCACCCGCAACGCCGTAGTGCCCCGCGTGCCGTAGTCTGGCGTATCGATGAAGGCCGCCGACAGCGCGCGTTCGCGCTCGAGCGAAATGCCCGTCGCCGGCAGTTCGTCGTCGCGCGCGACGCGCGGATCGCGCATCAGGCCGACCAGCGTCGCGAGCGGCGCGCGTGCATCGCCGGCGAGCACCTGCGCGAGTTCGGCGCGCTTGTGCACGAGCTTCGGCCACGGCGTGTCGAGCACCGCGTTCGAGATGCCGTGCGTGCCCGGCGCGAGCAGCGTCGGCGCGGCGGGCGAGCGGTTGCAGTACCACGCCAGTTCGCGCCGCGTCCAGTCGCCCACCAGCAGATTGAAGCCGTTATACATGTCGCCGTCTTGCGCGACTTGCAGCAGATAGTCGAGCGGCGGCGTGCCGCTTTCGATGCCGTGGCCGTTCGAGAGCCAGTTGCTGACCAGCGTGCCGCGCGTCGGCGCGTCGGCGCGCATCTCGCTCGGCGCGCGATAGTTGGTGAGCGCGGCGAAGCGTCCGTCGCGCGTCATCCCGAGCCACGTGCCGCCGCCGACGAGATCGCGTCCCGCCAGCAGATTGGGCGCATCGTCCCACCAGTGCATCGGCTCGGCTGTGCGCTTCAGGAATTCGTCGCGATTCGCGGCGAGCGTGAACAGCGGACCGTCGGACGCATCGGGGCGCCAGTCGAACACGATCAGACACATCGGAAAAGGTCTACGTAACGAGAGTGCGTGAATACGGCGGGGACGCGCCGCGCCCGAACAAAAAGGCGCGGCGCACGGGCATGCAGGCGTTGCTGTCGCTCAGATTTCCGCCGGCAGCGCGTAAGGCAACGGCAGGAAAGCGAGCGCCGGACCGTCCGCCGAGCCCAGATGCACGGTGCCGTTTTCGAGTGCGGTCAGCTTGATCTCGACGAGCGCATCGACACCGCCGTCGGGCGCCGCCGCCGTGTTGACGAGCATTCCGCACGGCTGGCCCGGATCGTCCGAATGGAACAGTTCCGCGCCCGGCACGACGCTTTCCGTTTCGCCCGCGACGTTCGCGAGCGCCATGCGCCGTTTGATCGTGCCGCGATACTGGCTGCGCGCGACCACTTCCTGGCCCGGATAGCAGCCCTTGCGGAAATTGACGCCGCCGAGCACGTCGAAGTTGACCATCTGCGGGACGAACTGCTCGGTCACGCGCTGCGTGATGCGCGGCTCGCCCGCGCGGATGTCGAGCCAGTCCCACACGGCAGGCGACACGCGCGCGAGCTTCGCTTCGAGCGCAGGCAGGCGCGCTTCGACTTCGGCAATCGGGCCGACCCACACGTAGCGCAGGCGTCCCGCCGCATCCGGCACGCGCACGAGCGAGCCCGCCGGGCCGTCGACCTTCACGTGCACGCCATCGGGAATCGCGTCGAACACGCCGGAGAGCGCAGCGCGCACGTCACCGGCGAGGCCGATCGCGAGCGTGTCGTCCGTCGCGTCGGACAGCTTCGCTTTCGCGCGCAGCACGAACATCGACAGACGCTTGTGCACGGCGGCCTGCACGTCCTTCGATACCAGCATCCGGATCGTCTCGCCGCTGCACCACATGAGGAACGACGCGAGCAGGCGGCCTTTCGCCGAGCAATAGCCGGCAAGGCGCGCGCTGGCCGCATCGAGATGCTGTGTGTCGTTGGTCAGCTGCGAATGCAGGAATGAGGCGGCGTCGTCGCCCTTCGTATCGATCACGCCGAACTGCGGCAGCGGCATGAAAGCGCCGCGCGAGAGCACGGCGTCGAACTCGTCGCGCGCGGGTCGCGGGAACACGGGAAGCGAAACGGGGGCGGGGACAGCGGTGCCGGTGGCTGCGAGCGGTGCGTTCATGGATTCGGAGAACAGTCAAATCTGACTTTGGCGGAGGCAAGCAAGTATTATATTGGCTTCACTCCAGCCATGTTTCGCATGACCTTTTTGAAGAAATGTCTCATCGCCTGCGTCGTGCTCGCGATGCTGACCGTCGCCGCGGCCTTCGGCGCGTACCACTGGGCCACCACACCCGTCCAACTCGCCACCCCGCAACTCGACGTCACGATCAAGCCGCACAGCAGCCTGCGCAGCGTCACGGCGCAGCTCAACCGGGGCGGCGTGCCCGTCGAGCCTGAGCTTTTCGTCATCATGACGCGCGTGCTCGGCCTGCAGACGGCGCTCAAATCGGGCAACTACGAATTCAAGCAGGGCATCACGCCGTACGAGGTACTGCAAAAAATCGCGCGCGGCGACGTCAACGAGTATGTCGCGACGATCATCGAAGGGTGGACGTTCAGGCACATGCGCACCGAACTCGATTCGAATCCGGCGCTGAAGCACGACACGGCGACCATGTCCGATGCCGACATCCTGAAAGCAATCGGCGCACCGGAAACGCCGACGGGCAAGGGCGAAGGGCTGTTCTTCCCCGATACCTACCTGTTCGACAAGGACACGAGCGATCTCGACGTCTATCGCCGCGCATACCGGCTGATGAAGCTGCGCATCGACGAAGCGTGGGCCGGGCGCGCGCCGGGCCTGCCGTACAAGACGCCGTATGAGGCGCTGACGATGGCGTCGATCGTCGAAAAGGAAACGGGCAAGGCCTCCGACCGGGCGATGGTCGCGGGCGTGTTCGCGAACCGCCTGCGCGCGGGCATGCCGCTGCAGACCGACCCGACCGTCATCTACGGAATGGGCGACAGCTACACGGGCCATCTGCGCAAAAAGGACCTGCAGACGGACACTCCCTACAATACCTACACGCGGATGGGTCTGCCGCCTTCGCCGATCGCGCTGCCGGGCGTCGCGTCGCTGCAGGCCGCGCTCAACCCCGCGCCGACCAGCGCGCTGTATTTCGTCTCGCGCGGCGACGGCAGCAGCATTTTTTCTGACACGCTCGGCGATCACAACAAGGCCGTCGACAAATACATTCGAGGGCAATGATGGCGCGGGGCAAATTCATCACGTTCGAGGGCATCGACGGCGCGGGCAAGACCACGCATTTAGGCTGGTTCCGCGACAGGCTCGAGCAGAAGGTCGCGGCGACGGGCCGTTCCGTCGTCATGACGCGCGAGCCGGGTGGCACGCAGCTCGGCGAAACACTGCGCGACATCCTGCTGCATCAGACGATGGATCTCGAAACCGAGGCGCTGCTGATGTTCGCGGCGCGCCGCGAGCATCTCGCCCAGGTGATCGAGCCGGCGCTCGCGCGTGGCGACTGGGTGCTGTCCGACCGCTTCACCGATGCGACATTCGCGTATCAGGGCGGCGGACGTGGCCTGCCGCGCGACAAGCTGGAGACGCTCGAACGCTGGGTACAGGGCGGTTTCCAGCCGGACCTGACAGTGCTGTTCGACGTGCCGCCCGATACGGCCAGCGAACGCCGCAGCGCGGCGCGCGCCCCGGACCGCTTCGAGAGCGAATCCGACGCGTTCTTCACCCGCACGCGCGCCGAATATCTGCGCCGCGCCGAGGAAGCGCCTTATCGATTCGCTATCATCGACTCGACGCGCAGCATCGCTGAAATTCAGAAGCAACTTGAAAAATTGATTGTATCGCTTTGATTTTAAAGCGTTATAGGAATTTCGTATGGCCGACTGAAATATTCGGCCGATACATGAAAAAGTCTCTTCAACCTATTGAATCAAAAGACAAACAATGATTTATCCGTGGCAAACCGACGACTGGAACCGCCTGCAGCAGCTGCGCGCCCACTGGCCGCACGCATTGCTGCTCCATGGGCAGGCCGGGATCGGCAAGCTGCGCTTCGCCCAGCATCTTGCGCAGGGGCTGTTGTGCGAATCGGCGTTGCCGGACGGCGAGCCGTGCGGCAAATGCGCGGCATGCAACTGGTTCAGCAAGGGCAATCATCCGGACTACCGGATCGTGCTGCCCGAGGCCCTCGCCGCCGAGGCGGGCTTCGTCAACGCCGCAAGCGATGAAAAAGCGGAGAAGGCCGACAAGGCCGACGCCGACGACGGCGGCAAGAAAACGCGCGCGCCCAGCAAGGAAATCAAGATCGAGCAGGTGCGGGCGCTGCTGGACTTTTGCGGCGTCGGCTCGCATCGCGGCGGCGCGCGCGTCGTCGTGCTGTATCCCGCGGAGGCGCTGAATATCGCCGCGGCCAATGCGTTGCTCAAGACGCTCGAAGAGCCGCCTGCGGGCGTCGTGTTCCTGATGGTGTCGGCGCGCATCGACCGCCTGCTGCCGACCATCATCAGCCGCTGCCGTCAATGGCCGATGACGACGCCTTCGCCCGAAGCCGCCACGGACTGGCTCGCGACGCAGGGTATCGACGATGCGCCGGGCCTGCTCGCGGAAGTGGGCGGCGCGCCGCTCACGGCGCTCGCGCTGGCGAGCGACGAGAACCGGCCGCTGCGCGACTGGACGCTGAACCAACTGGCGGCCGGTCCGGACTGCGATGCTTTCGCCTGCGGCGAGACGCTGCAGAAACTGCCCGTGCCGCTCGTGCTCGGCTGGCTGCAACGCTGGATGTACGACCTTCTCGCGCAGTCCACGGCGGGCACGCCGCGCTATTTCCCGGCGGCGGCGTCGGCGCTCGCGCGCTGCGCATCGCTAGCCGATGCGCATGCATTCGCGCGCTTCATGCGGACGGTCACGCGGCAGCGCGCCGTCGAAAACCATCCGCTCAACGCGCGGCTCGTGTTCGAGGAACTGTTTCTCGGCTATCGCGACCTGTTCGCGTAGCCCGCGCGGAGCGGCGCGGCCGCTTCGTTCCGCTTCCTGTCCCATTTCATTGAACGATATCGACATGACCTTTCAGTACCGCGACGCCACGCTCGACGATCTGCCCGAAATCGTCGCCATTTACAACTCGACCGTGCCGTCGCGGCAGGTCACGGCCGATCTGGAGCCCGTCAGCATGGATAGCCGCCGCGCGTGGTTCGATGCGCATGGCCCCGAAAAGCGTCCGCTGTGGGTGGTCGAAGACGAGGGGCGCATCATCGGATGGCTGAGCTTTTCTGATTTCTACGGCCGTCCGGCCTATCAACGTACGTCCGAAGTCAGCATCTATCTGCACGAAGCGGCACGCGGCAAGGGCTTGGGCAAGAAACTGCTTGCGGCCTCGCTGGAGGCGGCGCCGAAACTCGGCATCGATACGGTGCTCGGTTTCGTGTTCGGCCACAATGAGCCGAGCGTGCGGCTTTTCCAATCGTTCGGCTTTACCGCTTGGGGCACGCTGCCGCGCGTTGCGGTGCTGGATGGCGTCGAACGCGATCTGGTCATCCTCGGCAAGCGTCTGGACGGTTCACACTAAGGGCGTTCTGACTCGCCATCGGATTTTTCGCAGGACTTCACCATGTTTGTCGATTCGCATTGCCACATCAACTTCGAGGGACTCGGCGACCGTCTGCCGCAAGTGCTGGAGAACATGCGCTCGCATGCCGTGACGCATGCGCTGTGCGTATCCGTCGACTTTGAAACGCTACCGTCCGTGCTGGACATTGCGAGCGCGTATGACAACGTGTACGCGTCGGTCGGCGTCCATCCCGATCACGAGGACGCGCGCGAGCCGTCCGTCGCCGAGCTGGTCGAGCTGGCGCAGCATCCGAAGGTGGTCGCGATCGGCGAGACGGGGCTCGACTACTACCGGCTCGAAGGCCGCTCGATCGACGACATGGAGTGGCAGCGCGAGCGTTTTCGCGTGCACATCCGCGCCGCGCATCGGACGGGCAAGCCGCTGATCATCCACACGCGCGCATCGTCGGCTGACACGCTGCGGATCATGGCCGAGGAGCGCGCGAGCGAGCCGGGCGGCGTGATGCACTGCTTCACCGAGCCGTGGGCCGTCGCCGAGCAGGCGCTCGCGCAGAATTTCTACATCTCGCTCTCGGGCATCGTGACGTTCAAGAATGCGACCGACGTACAGGACGTCGCGCGCCGCGTGCCGCTCGATCGTTTGCTGATCGAAACCGACTCGCCGTACCTCGCTCCCGTGCCGTATCGCGGCAAGCCGAATGAACCTGCGTACGTGAGCTATGTCGGACGCTTCATCGCGCAGCAACGCGAGATGCCGGACGAAGCGCTCGCCGCTGCGACGACCGAGAACTTCTTCCGCCTGTTCAAGATTCCGGCGCCGGCAGGTGCTTGAGTTGCGAAGTCAGCAATATCAATGGGATAGGAAATTTTCCTAAAGTAAAGCATGAAAAAATACATGATCGAGGGCCATAACGGCATGTCATTCCGTCCGACCATCGCCCGCGCCGTGGGCCTGCGCCGACGTTTCGCGGCGGTGTCGTTGGCGGCGGGTGTCGCGTTCGCGACGCTCGGCGCGCTGCCAGCGCACGCGGCGTCCACCGACACGATGATCAAGGCCGTCAAGTTCGACGATGTGAAGGAAGTGAAGAAGCAACTGGCGAACGGCATGGACCCGAACATGGCCGACAACCAGGGCATGCCGCTCCTGGTGATCGCCGCGCGCGAGAAGTCGGACAAGGTGGTCGCCGCGCTGATCGACAATCCGAAAACGGACGTCGAGATTCTCGACAAGGCCGGCGAAAACGCGATGATGATGGCCGCGCTGAACGGCGACATCGATATCGTGAAGCTGCTGATCGCGAAGGACGCCGAGGTCAACAAGAAGGGCTGGGCGCCGCTGCATTACGCGGCCGCGAACGGTCACGACGATATCGTCAAGCTGCTGCTCGATCACGACGCATACATCGACACGGGTTCGCCGAACGGCACGACGCCGCTGATGATGGCCGCGCGCGGCGGTCACGTGTCGACCGTCAAGCTGCTGCTCGACAGCGGCGCGGACCTGAACGTGAAGAACCAGATCGGCCTCACGGCGCTCGACTTCGCGAAGCAGTACAAGGAGCCGGACGTCGTCGAGGGGCTGACGGCGCGCATGCAGCAGTCGCAGAAGCAGGCGCCCGCCGGCGCGCCTGCAACACCGCAAAACAGTGCAAAATAGCGGCTTCGGCGCGAGTCACCAGGCGCCCGAATTGCAGCCACGCGTCGGTTGGGCGGCAAAGACAGCCGGGCACCGTCCACGTTGCCGGGCTCATACGAGGAAGGAAAAAACATGCTGCGGGTTTTGATTTGCGCCAGCGCGCTCGCCGTGCCGTTGACGGCTGCCGCGTTCACGGGGGGCGACCTCAACAAGCTGTGCACGAAGACGGACGTTGCATCCCGTAGCGCGTGCGCGGCGTACATCGAAGGGGCCGCGGACGGCGTCTTCAACACGATCGATGCGATCGGCGGGACCACGGGCCCGCGCGTCGGCCAGTACTTCTGCCTGCCGCCGGACGCGCGCTCGCAGCAACTGACGGACGCCGTGCGCAAGTACATCGCCGACAATCCGAACGTCGCGGGCTACAACGCGAGCACGGCCGTCTCGCTCGGGCTCGGCAAGGCGTTCCCCTGCAAGTCGGGTAGCTGACAGGCGGCGGGCGTCGTGCCCGCTGCGTCCGTCCGCGCCGCATTCCGACGCGCGCCGTGTTGCATGCACGGCGCGCGTTTTTGCGCTTGCGGCGCGCGTGTGCTTCGTTCGCGTGTCGTTCTTCGTCCCCGCGTCATTTGCGAGTGCTTTGCCGCCGCGCTTTCGTTGCTGGCGCGCGCCTCATGCTTCTTTCTTCGTCGATTTCTCGCGCATCTGGGGACGGCGCCTATGCGGCCGGTCTTTTTGCCTATGCCTTCCGGATGTGCACAAATGTGCAACTGATCCAGTGCGACCACGGTCGAACCAACACTGAACAACGCGCGCCGGCCACGACGACCGGCCGCCTCAACGAAAGTGGAGGGACAACGACATGGGCCGACTGATCGTCGTGTCGAATCGCGTGGCAACGCCGACGGAAACCAAGGGCTCCGCGGGCGGGCTGGCCGTCGGCGTATTCGGCGCCCTGAAGGACACGGGCGGCGTGTGGTTCGGATGGAGCGGCGACGTCGTCAGCGAAACGGTCGCCGAAGCCGGGCCGACACTTGAAGTGGACGGCAGCGTGACGTTCGCCACCACAGGGCTCACGCGCAAGGACTACGACCAGTACTATCGCGGCTTTTCGAATGCGACGCTGTGGCCCGTCTTCCACTACCGCAACGACCTCGCGCGCTACGAGCGCGACGAGTACGCGGGCTACCGGCGCGTCAACGCGTGGCTCGCGCACAAGCTGATCAAGCTGCTCCAGCCCGACGACATCATCTGGGTCCACGACTATCACCTGATTCCATTCGCCGAAGCGCTGCGATCCGAAGGCGTGTCGAACCGCATCGGATTCTTCCTGCATATTCCGTTTCCGTCGCCGCAGATTCTGCTCAACATCCCGCCGCACGAAGAACTGGTCAAGTCGCTGTGCTGCTACGACCTGTTGGGCTTTCAGACCCAAAACGACGAGCTTGCATTTCACGACTATCTGTGCCGGCATGCGCGCGGCACCGTATCGGACGATGGGCAGGTGGAAGCGTTCGGCCGCAAGCTGCGCACGGGTGTGTACCGGATCGGCGTGTTCCCCGATGAGATCGCCGAGCAGGCGAAGCGGTACGAGAGCCGTCAGCATGTGCTCGACCTGAAGCAGAGCCTCGAAGGGCGCAAGCTGATCATGAGCGTGGATCGGCTCGATTATTCGAAAGGGCTCGTCGAGCGATTCCGCGCATTCGAAGCGTTACTGGAGCGCTCGCCCGAGTGGCGCGGCAATGTCTCGCTCGTCCAGATCGCGCCGCCGACGCGCTCCGACGTGACGACATACCAGGACATTCGTCAGCAACTCGAATATGAAGCAGGGCGTATCAACGGAAAATACTCAGGCCTCGACTACACGCCCATTCGTTATCTGAACCAGCAATACGACCGCTGGAAACTGATGTCGCTGTTCCGCGAATCGCAGGTCGGCTTCGTCACGCCGCTGCATGACGGGATGAACCTCGTCGCGAAAGAGTACGTGGCCGCGCAGAATCCGGACGATCCGGGCGTGCTGGTGCTCTCGATGTTCGCGGGCGCAGCGGCGGAACTGAAGGGCGCGCTGATCGTGAATCCGCACGATTCGATCGGCATGTGCGAGGCGTTGCAGCAGGCGCTCGCGATGCCGCTCGCGGAGCGCCAGCAGCGCCACGAAATGGACATGGAAGCATTGCGCAAGAACGATCTCGGCGTGTGGCGCGACTCGTTCCTACGCGATCTGCGCAACGTGCCGGCGCCCGCTGCGTTTCCCGAGAGCTGGTCGTCGGCGCGGGAGGCGAAGGATAAGTGATGCATCGCCGGCATTCATTCGCTATCCGGATCAATCTCGATCGTTTTGAACGAAACGCCCGCCGTTCGGAGCGCGGATGCTGAGCACGCTTGCGATCGCCAACTACCGGTCGCTTCGCGATCTGATCGTGCCGCTCGGGCGGCTGAACATCGTCACGGGACCCAATGGCAGCGGCAAGTCGAGCGTGTACCGCGCGCTGCGCCTGCTGGCCGCGACCGCGCGCGGCGGCGTCATTCCGTCGCTCGCGCGGGAAGGCGGTTTGCAGTCGACGCTCTGGGCCGGTCCCGAGCGTTTTTCCCGTGCGATGCTCGCCGGCGAGACGCCCGTGCAGGGCACGCGCCGCGCGGAGCCCGTGAATCTCAGACTGGGCTTTGCCGGCGACGAATTCGGTTATGCGATCGACCTCGGTCTGCCTGTTCCAGGCGAGACGCAATTTGGACTCGATCCCGTCATCAAGCGCGAGTGCATCTGGAGCGGGCCGGTGCTGCGTCCGTCGGCGCTGCTGGTGGACCGGCACGGCGCAGCGATCCGCGCACGCGGCGACGACGGCGAATGGCAAACTATTCCGCATCCTGTCGCGAGTTTCGACAGCATGATGACGGAGTTCTCCGACCCGCGAAGCGCGCCGGAGATGATCGCGGTACGTGAACAGATCCGCTCCTGGCGCTTCTACGATCACTTCAGAACGGATGCCGAGTCGCCCGTTCGCCTGCCGCAAATCGGCACGCATACGCCCGTGCTCGGCGACGACGGCGCGGATCTCGCCGCTGAGACGATACGCGAGATCGGCGATGCGAATGCACTCGACACCGCGATCGACGATGCGTTTCCCGGCTCGCGCGTGGCGATCACGAACGTCGAAGGGCGCTTCGAAGTGACGATGCAGCAGCAAGGCCTGCTGCGCGCGTTGAAGGGCGCCGAGCTGTCGGACGGCACGCTGCGCTATCTGCTGCTGGTCGCCGCGCTGCTGACGCCGCGTCCGCCCGCGCTGCTCGTGCTGAACGAACCGGAGACGAGCCTGCATCCCGATCTGCTGCCCGCGCTGGGCCGTCTCATCGCGCGAGCTTCGCTGCGCTCGCAGGTGATCGTCGTGTCGCATGCGGCGCGGCTGATTTCGGCGTTGGAGCGCGAGGAGGGCAGCGAGTCGGTCGTGCTCGACAAGCAGTTGGGCGCGACGCGCATCGTCGATGCGGATTCGCGCGATCTGCCCGCGTGGAAGTGGCCTGCGCGATAACGCTATGTACCGCGAAGGGCCAGGCAACGTGCGCGATGCGCGAAGAATCGGGCGTCGTAATCGGGCACCGTAATCGAGTGTTTCCCGACTGTAACAGCGACATGCAATTGAAATACCCCAGGGCCTTTCGCGAATCGGTAGGCAATAATCCGTACATGGAAACGAGACGTGCCAGGTGAAGCGGCGAAGCGCACCCTTTGCTGCGCGAAGCAATCGTGGCGCTTAGGGGTTGTCCGGGTTGACCGGCGTTTGACCCGAGCCGGGCGGCGCATCGACACGCGAGAGTGCATCGAACCGTCGCATCGCGTTTGATCGGCCGTCTGCCTGCTGGCATACTCGTTCGCCACCGACTCGCCGCGTCGGGCCGCATCGTAGCCCGCCTGGAGACACACATGAGAATTGCGCAGATCGCCCCTTTGACCGAATCAGTGCCGCCGAAACTGTATGGCGGCACCGAACGGGTCGTGTCGTATATCACCGAGGCGCTCGTCGACCTCGGGCACGACGTGACGCTTTTTGCAAGCGGCGACTCCGTCACGAGCGCGAAGCTCGAAGCGGTGTGGCCGCGTGCGCTGCGGCTCGATCCCGGCATTCGCGACCGCATCGCGCCGCACATGCTGTTGATGGAACTCGTGCGCCGTCAGGCCGAAGATTTCGACGTGCTCCATTTCCACATGGACTACTACTCTTTTTCGGTATTCAAGCGCCAGGACACGCCGTTCGTCACGACGCTGCACGGACGTCTCGATCTGCCCGAGCAGCAGCCGGTGTTCGATACGTTCAACACGGCACCCGTCATCTCGATCTCGAACGCGCAGCGTCATCCGCTGCCGCAGGCCAAATGGCTTTCCACCGTCTATCACGGGCTGCCCGAGAAGCTGTACGTGCCGCAGCCCGTCGAGCAGAAGTACCTCGCGTTCCTCGGGCGCATTTCGCCTGAAAAGCGCGTCGATACGGCCATCCGCATTGCGGGCCGCTGTGGGCTGCCGATCCGCATCGCCGCGAAGGTGGACGCCGCCGACCGCGAGTACTTCGAACGCGACATCAAGCCGCTGCTCGATCTGCCGTATGTCGAATACATCGGCGAGATCGCCGATGATCAGAAGGCCGAATTCCTGTCGGGCGCGCATGCGCTGCTGTTTCCGATCGACTGGCCCGAGCCGTTCGGGCTCGTCATGATCGAGGCGATGGCGTGCGGCACGCCCGTCATCGCGTTCAATCGCGGCGCGGTGCCCGAAGTCGTAGACGACGGCATATCGGGCTTCATCGTCGAAGATGAAATCGGCGCGGTGGCCGCGATCAATCGTCTGCACAAGCTGCCACGCTCGCTGGTGCGCGAGCACTTCGAAGAACGCTTCACGTCGCACCGGATGGCGCGGCAGTACATCGAGGCGTATCAATCCGTGATCCGCGCGCAGAAGCGCTCGCGCTTCAAGGTGATCGACGCGTCGTCGAGCACCTGACGCGTGCCCGCACAGTCCACGCCGGCGGACGCAAAGGATCGCGGTTAAGAGGCGCGCATAAAGAAAGGGCGATGCAGTGAGTAGCTGCATCGCCCTTTGTCATATTCGCCGTAGACGGTCGGCGACGCCGCACGGTTGATCGACAGCCTGCCGGAACACCGACTGCCTTGCGGACTTGCGTCCGCGTCCCGTCGTCATGCGCAAGAGCGGCCCGGCCCCGATGCACGGAGGAAAGCGGGCCGCGCCGGCGTCAGACGGTCAGATCTTCAGCCGCGATACCTTCGTGCCGTTCAGCGACACGTCGGCCATCAGGCCGGCATTCGTCAGCACGAACGCCTGGACGGGTGCGGTGGCCGTCGTCGTGTCGACAGCGCCGTTCGCGCCGACCTTGACGAGCGCGACCGATGCATCCGCGCCCGCCGACCAGCCATCCGAATTGCGGAATTTGTCGAGTGCGTCCTGCGTCATGAAGAGGAAGATGATCGCCTTCGACTGCGCGCCCGCCGTCAGGCCGAACGAGCCGGAGATCGTGCTGTAGTACCCGACGGAGTGGCCACCGACGCGCAGCGCGCCTTCACCGTACTGTCCGCCGACCACGAAGCCGACCTGCAGCACGGACGGGAACACGAGGACGCCACGTGCCTTCGAGACCAGCTCGCGCGATCCGCTAACCGAGGTGTACAGGCGCGACATCGTGCCGTCGACGCTGGCGTCGATCGACTGGCGTTTGGACATGTCGGTAGCGGCAGATTCCCCGCTGCTCTTGGTGGTGGTGCAGCCGGCCAGTGCAAGACTTCCGAAAGCGAGCGCGGCGGTACTCTTCAGAATGAAGTTTCGTCTTTGCATCGTTTTTCTCCATCGTGGTTCCGGGGTGCAGCCTCAGTTCACGCGGGTTGCCTGTTTAGTTATATCACACGCACAAGAAAGCAAGGGTCTTGCGAACACCGCGCAAACCCTTGTGCGACGGGCGCCCCCGGGATGACCGGCGAATCGTTGGGTAATTCTGGCCGGTCGGTGGACATGTGTCGCAACCGTGTCCCGGCAGCGTCGAACGATCGCGCGACGTCATACGATTGGCTCGCTTTTCCGCGCTCGCCGTGCCATGGAGAGCAGGTCGTATTTACCGGTTTTTGCACCGCGAAAAAATCGCTCGAAAGCTAATGGAAAGTGTTGCGGGAATGCCGCATCCGCGTCTGTCGCGCCGCGATCCACAAGCGCGCCGCATCGCCATCACGCCGGTTTTGTCATCAATGGCGGGCGAGCGCGTGAAGCACGCGAAAGTCAGTGCGCTAATGATTCGCCGGGCTCTTGTTCACGGGCGGCCTCCGCAGCGCGCGCCGCACCATCCCGATGACGACGCCGATCGCGAAGATCGTTGCGGCCGGCACGACCCAATAGCCGACGAACGCATGCCACAGATAGCTGGCGAGCGTGCTCTTGCGGACCTCGTATTCGTTGAGCGCATCCTGCTGACGCGGCGCATTGGCCGCGAGCACGTCGGCGGGACAGCCGGCCGCGCGCGCATCGTCGGGCATGCCGCGACAGCGCGCAGCGGCGCCGGCGGCGCGTTGCGCGTCGGTGAGCTGCCACGTCGTGAGCGCGTTGTTCAGGTCGACCCGGTTATAGGCCATCTCCTCCTGAATCTCTCGCACGGCGACGATCGCCACGGGCACCGCCCAGAATACGATCACCACCAGCCAGCGACGCAGCCAGCGATTCTTGTGTCTCCCAACCATCCTTGCCTCCGTGCGATGCGCGAGGGGCATCAACGACAAGCTGGCGGCCCGTGGGACTTGTTTTAGGTGGGGGTGGGCCGTCTGTGCAGCCATCATAGAAGAAAATGGCCCGCAAAGTGCAGGGCGCGATGCACTGGGCAGCGCCGATATGCGCGCGGCATCGCAAGGCGAGGGGATCGCCAGCACGTGATGTGACGTGACGCGCGACACCGGCAACGGGTACGGCCCAGGTGCAAAAAAAAAACGGCGCCCACACAACGGACGCCGTTTTCGCCTTCTGCTGTTCGATTCTGCTTTCCCCGCGCAATGGACGAAAGCAGCCACGAGACAGCGGTTCGAACCGAACCTCGTTTAGCCCTTGTTGCTCAGGCAGGTCTTCATGAATGCCTTGCGATCGTCGCCTTTCTTGTCGCCGGCTTGCGTGTTGCACATCTTCATCTTGTCCTGTTGCGACATCGGCGTGGAAGCAGCCGCCGGCGTGGCCGCCAGGCAGCTCTTCATGAACGCCTTGCGCTCGTCGCCTTTCTTGTCGCCGGCCTGCTTGTTGCAATCGGCCATCTTCGTTTGCTGGCTGTTCGCGGCGAATGCGGGCGACGCGAGCAGGCCCGTCAGGGCGAGGGCGGTGATAATGGCTTGCATCTTCATGGGACACTCCATCACGGGTTGTGGATGTTGTTGATTGTCGTGAGACGGGCTTCGAGCCGGGCAGGTCGCCTTCGCTGTGATTGGCCGTCACCATTGCTTCGCATGGTGCCTGTCAGAACGAACGGACAGGGCAAACGGTTGACCGGGACGCCGTTCGGAATGCACAGGTGTTTCCCCAGGGTCGCTCGTTCGAACAGTCGGTATCGCTATGCTTTAGTCGTAACCATCCAGGAGTTTTCACTATGCACTATCTGTTGATCTACGATGTGTCATCCGATTATCTCGATCGCCGTGCCGAATTTCGTGGCGCGCATCTGAAGCTCGCGTGGGCGGCCGCCGAGCGCGGCCAGTTGCTGCTGGCGGGCGCGCTGGCCGATCCCGTCGATACCGCCGTGCTGCTGTTCGAAGCCGATTCGTCCGAAGTGCCTGAAGCGTTCGCCAAAGCGGACCCGTACGTGCTCAATGGGCTCGTCACGCAATGGCGCGTGAGGCCCTGGACGACCGTCGTCGGCGAGCACGCGTCAACGCCCGTTCGTTGAACGCGCATCCTTCGCCCGTACATTGCGAGTGCGTCGCAGAAGACAAAAACGACGGCTCGTCGAAGCGGCTACGAGCGCCTCGCGCAGCGGAAAATATGCGGCTCAAAACAGAAAATCCGTCTGCGCGATGGTGTTTCATGCCTGGCTCATCAAGTTGAATCCAACTCCGCCTGTTTTGTTGCGCGCGTTCCACGTTCACGCACATGTGTCATCGCGTCGGCGCGAACGATACATCCGCGACGAAAGCAGTACGAATACAGGCAGGCGGATCGAATACAGCGAAAAGCTGAAGTCACCGAAGCGCGACAGCAAGCGAATGGCAGGCGAATCCGCGCATCGCGTCGATCTCGTGTTCGTTGTCGACGGCTTGCGTCTCGGTACGCGCGCCGATGTCGCCGATGAAACGGACGAGCGAGTGGCGGCCAGTGCCGTATCGCTCATGCGCGATCCGCGGTCGTTGATGAAAAGATGATGCGCGGCCATTCACGACACAGCACGCCGATTGCCTGTCGTAGTGGAACGGACGTGCAAAAAATCGATAAGAATTGATTCAATAATTGAGCGATTGTTTTTCGATGTGGAGAGAATGGCGCAATTCGGTTAGTCGATGAGATTATTTGACGCTTTTTTCGTGTTAGGTTATTGCAGGCAAACTTTTGACAGGGTAGGTCATGAACCTGCATTTGCTCACCGGCGTTGCCGTGCTGTTGCTGCTAATAGGCGTTTCCGCATATCGCGAAGCGCTGCGCAAGAGCCGATCAGCCGTATCCGGATAACTCCGGAAAATATGCCGCAATTCGAGGACAACGAGTGAGCGTCGCGTGCCCGGACGTGCCTGTGCAATAAGCAAGATTTACGTCACACAAGTGAATGCATTGAATCAGATCGTGTCATTATTTCCGAATGCATTTCATATAATGGTTTGACCCGCGAAATGAATCAATAATTAATTGTGGAGTCGTATTTATGGCTCGTTTCGACTAATTTTGCGCTGGTCTTTTCTGGGCACGATATCGCGCCGCCTGTCCTGGCGATTGCATACATTCAATCAACCGAGTGGAAATGCACACCATGCTGAAAGTCACCAAAGCCGTCTTCCCTGTCGCGGGCCTGGGAACGCGTTTTCTGCCCGCCACGAAGGCGAGCCCGAAGGAGATGCTGCCCATCGTCGACAAGCCGCTGATCCAGTACGCAGTCGAAGAAGCGATTGCCGCGGGCATCACCGAGATGATCTTCGTCACGGGCCGCAGCAAGCGCGCAATCGAAGACCACTTCGACAAGTCCTATGAGATCGAAGCGGAACTCGAAGCACGCGGCAAGGAGCAACTGCTCGAGCTCGTGCGCAGCATCAAGCCTTCGAACGTCGACTGCTTCTACGTGCGTCAGGCGGAAGCGCTCGGCCTCGGTCATGCCGTGCTGTGCGCGGAAAAACTGGTCGGCGAAAGTCCGTTCGCCGTCATTCTCGCGGACGACCTGCTGCACAGCGAACAGCCCGTGATGAAGCAGCTCGTCGACGTGTTCAACCACTATCACAGCTCGGTGGTCGGCGTCGAAACCATTGCGCGCGAGGCGAGCCGTTCGTATGGCGTCGTCGACGGCAAGGAATGGGAAGAAGATGTGATCAAGCTGTCGGGCATCGTCGAGAAGCCTGCACCCGAGAAGGCGCCGTCGAATCTGGGCGTGGTCGGCCGCTACGTGCTGATGCCGACGATCTTCCGGCACATTCGCGCGCTGAAGCCCGGCGCGGGCGGCGAGCTGCAACTGACGGATGCATTGGAATCGCTGCTGACGGAAGAGCAGGTGCTGGCCTACCGTTACTTCGGCACGCGTTTCGATTGCGGCAGCAAGCTCGGCTATCTGAAGGCCACCGTCGAATTCGCGCTGCGTCACCCGGAAGTGCGCGCGGAGTTCGAGGACTATCTGCAAAGCTATCTGCCCATGCATCTGACGGCAGCCGCCGCCTGAAAGCCGCGTCTACGGCAACGCCGTCATCTCTACCAGCCGTTGCCTTGTGCATCGGCGCGAGTGAGCGCACGCGTGATCCCGTTCACGCGTGCCCGCTCGCCGGCGATGTGCGTGCGAGTATTTCGCGCACATCGTCGTCGGTGGTTTCGCCGAAATCCGAATAGAACTGGCTCACGCTAAAGAAGAGTTCGGGCGCCGCGACGCAGACGAATTCGTCGACGTCGCTGACGATGCGTTCAGCCGCGTCGTACGGCGCAACGGGCAACGCGGCAACGATTTTCGCCGGCCCGCGCGCGCGCAATGCGCGCGCGGCAGCCTTCATCGATGCGCCCGTGGCGAGTCCATCATCGACGATGATGGCGACACGGCCGGCAACCTCGACGCTCGCGCGCTGAGGATCTCGAAACAGCGCCTCGCGCCGCGCGAGCTGCGTTTTCTCGTCCGCCAGCACGCGGTCGAACTCCGCCTGCGAAACGCCGGACTCGCGCATCAGTTCTTCATCGAGGTAGAGCGCGTCGCCCGACGCGATCGCCCCCATTGCCAGTTCCGGTTGCCACGGCATACCCAGTTTTCTGACGACGAGCACGTCGAGCGGCGCGCCGAGCGCGCACGCCACTTCATACGCAACGGGCACGCCGCCGCGCGGCAGCCCGAGCACGACCACGTCGTCGCGCTGCGCGTAATGCTTCAGTTGATCGGCGAGCGCGCGGCCCGCATCGGCACGATCGGCAAATCGGCAATACATGATTCGCTCCCACGTCCGCTACAAATCCGTTCATCCACTATAGGACGTTGAGCATGGAGAGTGCCGACTCCTGCAACGGACGCAATACGCGATTCAACGCGGCTTCCGTCGATTCCTTACCCATCGGCATGTTCGTGCTGAGCGCCGCGACGACTTCGCCGTGGCGGTTCTTCATCGGCACGGCCACGCCGCGCACGCCGATATCCAGTTGCTGCTCGATCACGGCAAAACCATCGGCCTGCGCGCGGCGGATCTTTTCGAGCAGCCCCGTCCGGTTCGTCACCGTGTGCGGCGTGAAGGGCGCGAGCTCGGTGTCGTTGAGCCACGTCTGCATCGCCTCCTGATCGCGGTGATACGCGAGCAGCACGACGCCCGGCGACGTGAGCGGGGCGGGCACGCGCGCGCCGAGCACGAAGCCCGTCGTCATCACACGCGACGTGCCGTTGCGCGCGATGAACACCAGCTCCCAGCCGTCGAGCACGCTCACATAGACCGACTCGTTGATCGTCGCGCTCAGTTGCTGCAGATAAGGCTGCACCATCTTCGGCAGACGCGCGGAGTCGAAATACGACCAGCCGACGCGCAGCACGCGCGGCGTCAGCCCGTACAGCTTGCCGTCGCCCTGCACATAGCCGAGGTGTTCGAGCGTCAGCAGATAGCGGCGCGCGGCCGTGCGCGTCATGCCCGTCAGTTGCGCGGCCTGGCTCGGCGTGAGGCGCGCGTGCTCGCTGTCGAACGACTCGAGAATGGCTAGCCCTTTTTCGAGCCCCGCGATCCAGTCCCGTTTGTCCAGTGGCGGTCGGTTCATAGCAATTACCCTGGTTCTGCGCGTTTAGCGCATCTGTACGCGCGATTATCGCGCGAACGATCCGTTTTGTTCTTGGGTCGGCGCGCGTTTCCCTCATAGCATCCAATCACGTTCCGAGACGCGGCCAGCGCCTCGAACACCCGACGAAATCATGGAGACACGCGATGACCGCCCCGATGCCCCGCCTGGTGCTAACCCGAAAAGCGCGCGCTGAGCGCACAGGAGCGTGCGATTATCGAACGCTTTCGCCATCGGGGGCATTGCCCGCCCACTGACGCCTGCCTATTCTTGAGCCACTTTCGGCGCCCGGCTCCGCAACCCGCGCTGCAAACACGATATCCGAGACATCCGTCATGACTTCCGCCATTCGTTCCACCGAATCCCCGGCGTACGTGAGCCCCGAAAAGAGCCGCGCGCGCAAGGCCGCCCTTGGCAGCTTCGTCGGCGCCGTCGTCGACTGGTACGACTTTCTGCTGTACGGCATCGTCGCCGCCCTGATCTTCAACGCCGAATTTTTTCCCAACATCAGTCCCGCGATGGGCACGCTCGCGGCGTTCGGCACGTTCGGCGTCGGCTTCCTGTTCCGTCCGCTCGGCGGCTTCGTGTTCGGCCACTATGGCGACCGCCTGGGCCGCAAGCGCATGCTCGTGCTGACCGTGATGATGATGGGCCTCTCGACCGCGTTGATCGGCCTGCTGCCGACCTTCGCTTCGATCGGCTGGTGGGCGCCCGTGCTGCTTGTCCTGCTGCGTGCGATCCAGGGCTTCGCGGTTGGCGGAGAGTGGGGCGGGGCGGCGCTGATGGCCGTCGAAAGCGCGCCCGAAAAGAAGAAGGCGTTCTATAGCAGCGGCGTGCAGGTCGGCTATGGCGTGGGGCTGATTCTCGCGACGGGCATCGTGTCGATCCTCACGTCGACGCTCGACAACGATGCGTTCAAGGCGTGGGGCTGGCGCATTCCATTCGTGTTCAGCGTCGTGCTCGTGCTGATCGGCCTTTGGGTGCGATCGAGCATGGAGGAGTCGAAGGAGTTCGTCGAGAAGGTCGAGAAGACGCATCACCGCGCGCGCCTGCCCATCTTCGACGCGTTGCGCGAAAACCCGAAGGCGTTCCTGCTGATCATCGCGCTGCGTCTCGCCGAGCTGTTCACAATGTACATCGTGACGGCCTTCGCGCTGAGCTATTCGACGAGCAACCTCGGCATGCCGCGTCAGTTCTTCCTGAACATCGGCTTGCTCGTCGGCGCCGTCAGCATCGTGACGATCCCGCTCTTCGCGCTCGCCGCCGACCGCTTCGGACGCCGCCGCGTCTATATCACGGGCGCCGTGATCGGCATGCTGTCGGCCGTGCCGTTCTTTCTCGCGCTCGATGCGCGCTCGACGCTGTGGATCGTGGTCTTCGCCGTGATGCTCGCGAACGTCGCGCACGACATGGTAGTGAGCGTCCAGCAACCGATGTTCACCGAACTCTTCGGCACTGAGTTCCGCTACAGCGGCGCGGGTGTCGGCTATCAGGTGGCGAGCGTGGTCGGCGGCGGCTTCACACCGTTCATCGCGGTCGCGCTGGTCAGCATGGCGGGCGGTTCGTGGCATCCCGTTGCAGCGTATCTGGCGATCGGCTGTCTGCTGTCGGTGCTCGTTGCGTGGAAGATGAAGACGCGCTAAGCCACATCCTTTTCAACGCACGCGAGCATCGCACGCAGATATCGCACGCAAGCCTGGCGCCGTGGCTTGCGAACGATACGTCGAACGCGGCGCGCAGCATCACGCGTTTCATCGAAGAAGGTTTTGCCATGAATCACGATCCGAATCAGCCTTGCATCATCTCCGTCGCGATCACGGGCTCCGTGCCGCGCAAGAAAGACAACCCGGCCGTGCCGATCTCGGTGCCCGAGCAGATCGAAAGCACGCACGAAGCGTATGAAGCGGGCGCGACGCTCGTCCATCTTCACGTGCGCGACGAAGACGAGCGCTCGAGTTCCGACCGCAACCGTTTCGCGGCGCTTCAGGAAGGCATCCGCAAGCACTGCCCGGACATCATCATCCAGTTCTCGACGGGCGGCCGCGGCCGTTCGTTCGAGCAGCGCGGCGCGATGCTCGACCTGCGCCCCGACATGGCCTCGCTTGCGACGGGCTCGGTGAACTTTCCGACGACCGTCTACGAGAACCCGCCCGACTTCGTTCGCGCGCTCGCGCAAACGATGCTCGACTACGACGTGAAGCCCGAAATCGAAATCTTCGATCTGGCGATGCTGTACAGCACCGTCGATCTGGTTCAGCAAGGGCTGTTGAACGAGCCCGTGCACGTGCAGTTCGTGATGGGCGTGAAGAACGCGTTGCCCGCGCGGCGCGAGATTCTCGAATTCGAAGTCGCGCAATTGCAAAAGCTGCTGCCGACGGCGACGTGGACGGCAGCAGGCATCGGCCGTCACCAGCTCGAAGTGAACTACTGGACGCTCGAAATGGGCGGTCATTGCCGCACGGGTCTCGAGGACAACGTGCGCTGGGACAAGGACACGCTTGCGAAGAGCAATGCGCAACTGGTCGAGCGCGTCGCGAAGCTGTGCGGCGAATTCGGCCGTCCCGTCGCGACAGCGAAACAGGCTCGCGAGATGCTGTCGCTCAAACCCGCTGCATAGAAACGAATCTTCATTTACGTCATACCCATGCTTCGCTCCATTGCCACCGTGTCGGTCAGCGGCACGCTCGTCGAGAAGCTCGCCGCGATTCGCGCAGCGGGCTTCGACGGCGTCGAGATCTTCGAGAACGACCTGTTGTATTTCGACGGCTCGCCCGCCGACATCCGCAAGCGTTGCGCCGATCTCGGCCTGCAAATCATGCTGTTCCAGCCGTTTCGCGATTTCGAAGGCGTATCGAACGAACGGCTCGCGCAGAACCTGAACCGCGCGCAGCGCAAGTTCGAGCTGATGCACGAGCTCGGCACCGATCTCGTGCTCGTGTGCAGCAACGTCAGCGCAAACGTGATCGCGGACGATGCACTGATCGTCGATCAGCTCGGCCAGCTTGCACTGCTCGCCGAACGCGAAGGCGTGCGCGTCGGCTTCGAGGCGCTCGCGTGGGGCAAGCATGTCAATTCGTATCGTCACGCATGGCGGCTCGTCGATGCTGTCGATCATCCGAGCCTCGGCCTGATACTCGACAGCTTCCATACGCTGTCGATCGGCGACCCGATCGATCCCATCGCCGACATTCCGGGCGACCGCATCGCGTTCGTGCAGATCGCGGATGCGCCGTTGCAGAAGATGGACGTGCTCGAATGGAGCCGCCACTATCGATGCTTTCCGGGGCAGGGCGACTTCGACGTGGCGGGCTTCGCGGATCGCGTGCTTGCAACGGGTTATCGAGGTCCGTTTTCGCTCGAGATTTTCAACGACGGCTTTCGTGCGGCGCCGACAGCCGCGACGGCCGCTGACGGGTATCGCTCGCTGCTGTATCTCGAAGAGCAGGCCGCGCAGCGACGCGTCGCGCCGGCGGCACAGCAGCCCTTGTTCACGCCGCCTGCGCCGCCGTCGCATTCGGGCTTTCAGTTCATCGAGTTCGCCGTCGATTCGACGAGCGCGCCGCGTCTTGCGCAACGCTTTGCCGAAGCGGGCTTTCATGCGGCGGGCCGGCATCGTTCGAAAGACGTGACGCTCTATCAGCAAGGCGTCGCGTCGATCGTGCTCAACGCCGAAACCGATTCGTTCGCCAGCGGGTTCTTTCATACGCATGGACTGTCGCTGTGCGCCTCGGCGTTTCAGGTCGACGATGCGGCGCGTGTGTTCGAGCGCGCGACGTCGTTCGGCTATGCACCGTTTTCGGGCCGCGTCGGACCGAACGAGCGCGTCGTGCCCAGCGTGCGTGCACCCGATGGCAGTCTGCATTACTTCGTCGATGCGCGGCCCGACGAGCCGACGCTCTACGAAGCCGACTTCGTTCTGAACCCGCCCGCGCCGGATACCGCGCTTTCGAAGGCGGAGCAGGGCAGGCTCGATCGCATCGATCACGTGTGCCTGAACCTGCCCGCCGATGCGCTCGACACCTGGATCCTGTACTTCAAGGCCGTCTTCGGCTTCGAGGCCGAACCCGCGTGGCTGCTTCCCGATCCGTATGGACTCGTGCGCAGCCGCGCGGTGCGCAGCGCCGACGGCTCCGTGCGCATCGTGCTGAACGCATCGCAAGACGCGCATACGTCCGTTGCGGAGTCGTTGAACACGTATCGCGGCTCGGGACTGAGTCACGTGGCCTTCGTCACCGACGACATCTTCGCCGCCGTCGAACAGTTGCGCGCACGCGACGTTCGGCTATTGAAGATCCCGCCAAACTATTACGACGACCTTGAAGCGCGTTACGATTTCCTCGATGGCATGGTGACCAAGATGCGCAATGCCCATGTCCTCTATGACAGGGATGCGCAAGGCGGCGAGTTCTTCCATGTCTACACCGAGCAGATGGACGGCCGCTTCTTTCTCGAAGTCGTCCAACGCACGGGCGGATACGACGGCTACGGCGCGGTCAATGCACCCGTGCGGCTCGCTGCACAAGCTCAACGCAAGAACGGCTCGACGACATGAAAGCGATGCGCATTGGCAGTAACCCTTAGCGGTCCTCGCGATACCCCGGTTTTCCCGCATTAATCCAGCTTTCCCGGCACTACCACGCAGCACTGGCGGCGACGGCCTTCGTATGTCGGTTCGTTTGTTCGCCGCCGACACGCAATGCAAAGCATCGTCATAACAGTCAAACATAAGAGGACTTGGAGATGAAAAGACGTTACCCCGAAGTCAAAGCGGCATTGGCCGGCGCAGCGATGCTGGCCTCGATACCCGCGTTCGCGCAAAGCAGCGTGACGCTGTACGGCATCGTCGACAACGGCATCGGTTATCAGTCGAGCTCGACGACGCTCGGTTCGACGTCGGGCGGCCATTCGGCCTTCAAGATGATCACGGGCGTGTGGGCAGGCAGCCGCTTCGGCCTGAAAGGCGCGGAAGACCTGGGCGGCGGCACGAAGGCGATCTTCACACTGGAAGAGGGCGTCAACGCGAACAACGGCACGATGTCGACGACCAACCTGATGTTCAGCCGCCAGGCATTCGTCGGCGTGACGAACGGCACGTACGGCACGCTCACGGCGGGCCGTCAGTATGCGTCGTACTACCAGCTGCTGTCGCCGTACAGCCCGACCACCTGGCTCACGGGCTTCTATGGCGCGCACCCGGGCGA
>NZ_CYGY02000128.1 GCF_900007165.1 Paraburkholderia piptadeniae | reverse complement strand
GCCGCAAGCAGGCTCAGCGCGCCATGAAAGCAGGCCGCGTAACCCGCCGCGAATAGCTGCTCTGGATTGGTGCCGCCGCCGGGCCCGCCCAGCGCCTTAGGCATTCGCAAGTCGAGTGCGAGCTGGCCGTCATCGGAGCGGGCGATGCCCGACGCGCGCCCGTGGCCCGCGTCGCCGCCCGTTACAGTGACGGTGGTCGAATACAGCGTCTGCGCGTCTTGTCCATAGTGCTTGTCGAGCAGTGTCAGCGGCGGTGGACGCAATGTGGTCATGGTACGCCTCGTAGGTGGTTGCCACTCATTTCGTGGCGTGTGTCTCTTTGAACCACGCGTCGAAGTTCACGGTGCCGGTACGTGCGTTGGCGCCCGTGACGAGCGTGTTTGTAGCATCGTAGGCGTGCGCTCCGTCATGCGGTAGGGCCGCGGAGAGCTCCACCATGTTGCATCGGAAACATCACTCAATGCAGCGTCGTTCGGGGCGCCGTCATTCAACTATCGATAGCGTCGTCATTGTCGGCAGACACCGCAGATCGAGGGCTCTCGTATGTTCGGTCATGTAGTCGATGAACACCCGGATTCGGGCTGGAAGATGCTTGCGGCTGAGATAGCAGAGGTAGTGGCCGCGATCGTCGGGCGCGTGCTGTGCAATACAGTTGACCAACTGTCCGTCGCTAAGCAAATCGCACACCTGGTAGGCAGGCAACTGCGCGATGCCCAACCCGTGAAGTACCGCCTGCAGCATCAGATCCGCGTCGTTGAACGTGTGCTGCGCTACAGGTTGGCGCCGCTGCGCAACGCCGTCGATCTTGAACTCCCATTCCCTGATGCGGCCCGACGCCATCCGAAAGTTGATGCAGCGATGATTCGTGAGCTCGTCGACGTGGCGCGGCAAACCGTGAATCCGTGCATAGGCGGGCGACGCGCAGACGATCATCTGCATCGGAATTAGCTGCCGCGCCACGATCCCGCTGTCTTCCATGCGACCCTCGCGAAAGGACACGTCGATGCGATCGGCGGTGAAGTCGGCGGGATGATCGTCCAGCAGCAATTCCAGCGCGATCTCGGGATATTGAGCGTGAAAGCCTCGCAGCAGCGGCGCGACGACTTTCCGGCCGAAGCCGGGCGTCGAGCCGATGCGCAGATGGCCGCGCGGCGACCCATTACGCAGCTCCCGCATGTCTTCCAGCGCCTGGGCGATGCGCTCCATACCCGGCTGACAGTTCTCGTAAAAGAGTTCGCCCTCGCGCGTCAGCGACGTACTGCGTGTCGTGCGCAGAAAGAGACGCGTGTCGAGTTGAGCCTCGAGTTTCTGCACATTTCGGCTAACCGAGGAACGACCGATACCGAGGCGATCGCCCGCTCGGGAAAAGCTGCCTTCACTGGCAACGGCCAAAAAAGAAACGACGCACGCGAAACTAGTCGCAGTTCTGCTTGCGAACTGATCGTCGGCGCCCGCGATGGGGCAGCGTGATGGGGAAGTTGACATGGGAGCGCAAGTCGGGGAGTCGATACGGGACTAGACGTATCAGGACTGCCGTTTGTGACAAAGTGCGCCGTTTTTTATGCGGCGGATGTGTTGGGGTGCTGGCGGCCTTGCTTCTCCGGCACAGATCGAGGAAGTCAAGCAGCACAATCAATGCGTGAAAAGTTGCTTCTCATCTGCGCTAATTGCAGCGTCGGTCATCGCTATCGCCGGCTCGACGTCGAAGCCCGCCGCGCGCCAGGCATCGATACCGCCGGTAAGCGGCAATGCAAGCCTGACGCCGGACAGTCGCAAACGCTTGGCCATCCACGCCGCTGAGACCTCATTTGGACAGGAACAATAGATAACGAGCGTCCGGTTCGCCCCATAGCGCTCAATGATCTGTTGCAGTTTTCGTTCGTCGGCAATCACGGCGCCTGGAATGACAAACGGATCGAGCATTCTCCGTTCGGCGGAGCGGATATCGAACACGACTGGCCGCGGATTGTTCGCGAGCAATGCGTGCAATTCGCCCGCGCTGATCCGCGCCTTCTCGAGCGCCTGTGCCAGCATGAGTCTCTGGCAGTAGCAATACAACACGTAAAGCACCGGTGCCATGCCGATCACGATCAACGCACGCCAGCCAAGGTGGGCGATAAGCGCGAAAACCGCGTCGAACTGTGATGCGAATATCGCGCCGATAGCCAGTCCAACCGATGCCCAGCGCAACGCCGGCGCAATCGTGCGAGACGAAGGAACGCAACCTGACGGCCATCGCGCCGCAGAGCGGCACGGCAACGAGCGACAGGCCAGGCACGAACCGCGCAACAACCAGCACGCGGACTACCCAGCGCCCAAAAAAGCGCTCGGTCTTCCTGACACACGTTTCGCGCGACATCGACAGCTTGCAAACGGTATGAAGCGTGCGTTCGCCGTACCGCTTGCCGCCGTGGAACCAGATCAGGTCGCCGAGCACACCGCCGATCACAGCGGCACCCAGTATCGCCGCGAAATGCAACAACGTTGACGACGCAACGTGTGTGACGAGTGCAATGCCTGCGCCAACGGTAATCAATGTCGGTATGACAGGCAAAGGCAGGCCAAGCGAAGAACCCAGTACATTCAGGAATACGGCTAGCGTACCGTATCGCGCGACCAATTCATGCGACAACATGGTGTTCTCCTAGTGGCTTGGACAGCCTGGCAAGCTCGGCCACACTGAGACAGGAACAGACGGCCGGACCAAACATCGCGAGATGTTCGGCCTAGGAAAGCGTCGCTTTCTCGGCTACTTCGCACCAGACACTTCTCTTTCCGGCGAGCGCTTCGATGGCGGCGAAGCTTTCTTGTCCGCGCCGGCTATTTCGTTGTCCTCCGGCCGATAGCGGTGCACGTCCCGCGTGACGAAGCCGATTTCGCGGCTCGGAATATCGAACCACTCGGGGTGTCCGAACGAACGGCGAATATCCTCGAGCCCGCTCGCCCAATGCTCGCGCATCGTATCCTTGCTGAATTCGTAATCCTTGTAGTGCCCCTCGAACGACTTGTTCTTGTAGATCAGGTGCACGACATTCACCGCACTGCCATCCGCCGTTTTCTGCGCCTCCTGCAACAACGGGTGCGCACGCCGCACGTTTTCGGGGATGTGCTCGAGCAGCGCCTTGATCATCTGCGCGTGCCTCTGGTTCTGCGACATGAACGCGGTGATCGCTCGCGTACGGCTTGAATATTGAATATCCTTGGTGCGCTCGCTGACGTCGAGAAAGTCACCCGGCAGCTTGCCTCGCGAACTCCACAGATCGATTTGGAAAACGAGTGTGTCCTTATGCTGGCTTTCCCTGATGATCTCGGTGAGTGGCGTGTTGGAGACCAGTCCCCCGTCCCAGTAAAACTCCCCATCGATCTCGACGGCCGGGAAACCCGGCGGCAGCGCGCCGGAGGCGATGAAATGCTCCGGTGCCAGACGCATTTTCGAATTGTCGAAGTAGACGAGATTGCCAGTTCGCACGTTGACCGCCCCAACGGACACACGGATGTTCCCATCGTTGATGCGATCGAAGTTTGCGTATTTCAAAAGCGTTTCACGCAATGCCGAGGTATCGTAATAGCTCACCTGATCGGGCCGTTTCTTGCCGAAGCTCGGAAAAGATGCATCCATGCGTGGCGAGAAGAACCCCTGCTGACCCTCCATCAGCGTGCGCGTGGCGGACCATGCACTCGACCACCTGAGCTTTGCATCTTTGAGCGCCGGCCACGCTGGAATGCGCGCACCGAATTGCGAGAAGAAATCGGCTTTTTGACTGATCGTGTCCCAGAACCCGCGCAACGCTTCCGCCCGAGCCGCGGGGGCATTGCCAGCGATGATCGCCGTGTTTAATGCGCCGATGGATATTCCTGATATCCGGGTTGGCTCCACGCCGACTTCGGCCAGACCTTCGTAGACGCCGGCCTGATATGAGCCAAGTGCGCCGCCGCCCTGCAGCACGAGTCCAATTTCGTCATAGGCGGGAAGCTTGATGCGATGGGGCTGCTGCAGCTTGTTGCGCTGGCTCGAATGCATGGTCGTCTCCTTACTGCATGAACCAGCCGTGGCTGACCACAATCGATTGGCCGGTGAGCGCGTCCGACTCGAAGCCGGCGAGGAAAGCAACCGTGTTGGCAACGTCGGCAAGCGATGTAAATCCGCCGTCCACCGTATCCTTCAGCATCACATCCTTCACAACCTGCTGCGGGGAGATTCCCAATGCCTTTGCCTGCTCGGGGATTTGCTTGTCGACCAATGGCGTCCTCACGAAGCCTGGACACACGACATTCGCACGCACGCCTCGTGGCCCGCCTTCCTTTGCAACAACACGGGCGAGCCCGAGAAGCCCATGTTTGGCGGTCACGTAAGCCGATTTGAGTTGCGACGCCTCGTGCGAATGGACCGAACCCATGTAGATCACCGCGCCACATTTGCCGGACGCGTACATGTGTTTGAGAGCGGCCTTGGTCGTGAGGAACGCACCATCGAGATGAATGGCCAGCATCTTTTTCCAGTCGGCAAAGGAATAGTCTTCGATCCGGTTGACGATCTGGATACCGGCATTCGACACGAGCACGTCGAGGCCACCCAGCCGGCTCACCGTTTCGTCCACCCCCGCATTGACTGCTTCTTCGCTGGTGACGTCCATTGCAACGGCAATCGCTTTCCCACCGTTGGCGACGATATCGTCCGCGACCGTTTGAGCGTTCGCGATATTCAGATCCGCAATCACGACCGTCGCGCCATTTGACGCGAGCTTGCGCGCGCACGCTTCGCCGATACCGCTTGCTGCACCCGTAACGAGCGCGACTTTATCTTTCAGTGCCATATGTCCTCCGACAGCTTACTGGTTGACTGCGAGTTTCAACGACTCGGCAGGGGCGAGATAGTCATAAGCCACTTCGCCGATATCGAGCGTGAGATTTGCGATGATGTGACGCGCGCCGATCACCTTGCGAACCGGCAGATCGGCAACCGATGCGAGCGCGTGCGGATGCAGCTCGAGCGCTGCGGGCCCCTCCCATGCGCCGATCACATCGACGTCGCGCAGGAAGAAGCGCACCAGCTCGCAAATGCGCGCAGACCCATCGACGTGCGGAATAACCTTGAGCAGATAGTTGGGTGTGTCGGCGAGCTTGCGGCGCTCGGCCGCCGTATCGAGTGCTCGATACTTGTAGCCCATCGTTCCGGTGGCGATGCGCTGTGTTCCGTAGTCGAGCGTGCCGAGCAGTGTGTCCTTGCCATCGACGCAGAGCTTCGGTGAAGCCAGCTTCTTGGGGAATCCCCAGATTTCGCGTCCGCCTGCGATCGGGCCTTCGTCATCCAGATACATCGCGTGCGTGAAGTTGGCTCGATTGCCATCCTCATCCAGCACTGAGATCACTTGGCCGCTTTCCGTGTAGTCGCCGAATCCCGACGAATCGGGCATGCGGATGAACTCGTAGTGCACGATCGCGTTGTCGACCGTCAGGGGTTCGGGAACGACGGCGTTAAGCGCTTCGATGTCCGTCTCATACGAGATGATGAAGTACTCCCGATTGACGAAGCGGAAGGGCGGACGCGGATACGCCGGATTGTGCACGGGCATCGCAAAGGCGTTATTACGGATATCTTCTTCTGTCACGGTTCGTTCCTCGGTTGGTGAGGGGGCTGCGTAACGCGCATCGCAACAGCTTTTGCTGCCGCGCCAATCGCTTGCACTCGCGCAAGGCAGGGAAGACTTGCTGCGAGCGTTCGCACGTTTCTTTTACGGTGTCGTGTTTCGTGGATCGCCTCAGGCGGCGTATGCGGCCACCGTCGGGACAAAGCGTAGGCGCGGTCGTCTTGCGGCAGAAGCCCTGGAAAGGAGCTCATTGTGTTGTCTCGGCGACAACAATCAACAGCATGAGGACAGGTGCATATCAACGGCAAACCGGTCGATCTTTCGCCCGCCGCTGATCGATCTCGATTGGTGCCATTGCGGCAACACCATGAGCCTGTTTGCGTGTCTTCCGCAACACGCCACACCTCCCTACGATGACTTCAAGCGGCGCATTGCCGCCAACGATAGATGGAGGGTGAATCATGAAGATCGTCGTCATCGGCGGCACGGGCCTGATCGGCTCGAAGACCGTCGCGATTCTGCGCCAGGGCGGCAACGAGGTTGTCGCCGCGTCGCCCAATAACGGCATCAACAGCATCACCGGAGAGGGGCTAGAGGAGGCCATGGCCGGCACGCAGGTGGTGATCGACCTCGCCAACTCGCCCTCGTTCGAAGACAAGGCGGTGCTGGAATTCTTCGAGACCGCCGGCCGCAACGTTCTTGCAGTGGAGGCTTCAGCTGGCGTCCGCCACCATGTCGCGCTGTCGATCGTCGGAACCGACCGGACGCCCGAGAACGGCTATTTCCGCGCCAAGGTCGCGCAAGAGAAACTGATCGTGGCTTCAGGCATTTCCTTCACCATCATTCGCTCGACGCAGTTCATGGAATTCCTGGGCGGCATCGCCGATGCGGGGACCCAAGGAAACGTTGTGCGGCTTTCGCCTGGCATGTTCCAGCCCATCGCGTCGGACGATGTCGCCGCCGCCGTTGCCGGTGTGGCGCTCTCGGCGCCGCGAAACGGCATTGTCGAGATCGCGGGCCCGGAACGCGCGCCGTTCAACGAAATTGTCGCTCGTTATCTGAAGGCGGCCGGTGATTCTCGCGAGGTTGTGCGCGACCCCGAGGCTCGTTACTTCGGCGGCCTTGTCGATGAACAGTCGCTCGTGCCGCTCGGTGACGCACGGATCGGCCGCACCAGTCTCGACCAGTGGCTTGCGCAGGCTAAAAAGGGCTGAGTGTAGGCTTCTAACTAATCAATGTCGGTGGTGGTCTCGCAGTGGGGCGCGGAAGGTTTCTACGGACTGCCACCACGCAAATCCGTGCACAATCTAGAGATTCGCATAGTCCTGAATGGCCTTTCGCGCCGTGACAGGGCTTTCCGGGTGGGGTGCTTAGTCAACCTTGAACCTTCAGATCGCGTAGCTATCGCTCGTGTGACCTGTTTTGCGTCGGGTTCGGAAACGTCGACACCAGTCGATCTTGGACTCTTGGCGGGGATGCCGCCGATTTTCAATCACGTCGCGAAGCCGAGGTCGTGTAGAGTTTCCAGACGCTCACGTTGATCCGAAATGAAATGACTCGCGTGCCCGCGTCCTCTTAAACGAGAGACGTGCAGAGATGAAAGGAGCAGGGGATGGCGAATCCCGTGAAACGTGGCGGAACTGATCGGGCGAAACGTGCGTCGCTGAAGTCCTCGCGAGAACAAGAGATTCGCAAGAAATCTGCGCGCAGCGCTGAGGTCCTCGGGTTGCTTGACTTCGAGGCGGTGTACGTTGCTGAGCCAATGGACCGAATCAAATGGATCAAACAGGGTGTTGACGCTGGGCAGGTGCTCAAAATGGCATTGCGTTTGGACATGAGCCAGACGCAACTCATGAGGCTCCTGACGAAGCGCGCGAGATGCTGAAGCGGTTCCACGCTCAACAGATGACCGGTTGGGGGCTGGGCGCCTACCGCGAAAAGACGCGGCAGGTGCCTGCTACGTGATTCCACCGCAACGTGCGCGGTATCTTCCGCTATCGCTGACGCAGCGGAAGTACGTTGCCGACGGGCAGTTTCGCCTCCAGTTCCGCCACGCGATCGGTAAGCTCCAGGATTTTCAGATTTGCCTCGTTCAACATGGACACGGCTTGATCTCGTTGCCGTAAAACTGCATCAATACGCTCTCGCAGGCCACGAGTTTTCTTCCGTTGAGCCAGCTTTGCTTGGCGCGCGGACGGAGGAATTTTGCCGGTGTGTTCGTCGAGGTATTGCTGGATTTCGACAATCAACGTGGGAAATCGAGACTTCTTCAGCGCACTGGGATCGCACCCGGCCTCTCTCGCCACGTTATTCTGACTGACTGGCGTGCCCAATGGCAGACGCTCAGGTTTCCCTTCCTTGAGACGCTCAAAGGCTCGCGGTAAGCTCCGTCAACGTCCGAATCGGACTGGGCAGTTCGGAACGAGCGCGGCAGGCATCGCATGCCTGGCCAGTTTCATTTGACATAAACCGAATTAGCAAAGCCACAACATAGGATTACCTATCAAATTGAAAAGCGACAGTTTGTCGATGTTCAATAGGATTACTTCAGTAGTTTTTCGGAGTTTCGGTGAACGATGCCGCAACCGTTGATCTGTCGCACGCCAATAGTCGCTAATACCACGCGGCGACGCGGAAGAAGGGCGGAAGCGAGTGATTGGACATTCGAATCTGGGTGCCAGAACGGTCGAGGCGGGTTTCGGGAAACTCGAGTTTCGCCAGAAAATACATCCCTAGTGATAACAGGGGCAGCGATAGGGATGCGCTGAAATTCGCCGGTATGCGACCGTCAACCCGATTCATACAGCCCCGTGGGGTAAAATGCGGGCAGCCGTTGCCTTCCCCACCTTCAGCAGAAATCCGACCCATGGCCAGGACAAACTTGCGGTCCGTCAGCATTGCACGCCACCAAGACAAGCCCGCCTTGTCGAAGGGGCAAAAGGCGTTCAATTCGCTGATCAGGCAGATCGAAAAGCGCCGCAAGCAGCTTCACGCCTGGGAAACGGTCACGCCCGCATTCCGGCAGCGGTACGTCGACGAACTTGTGCCCCTCGAACGGGTTTCAGCCACGCTGCAGGTCCGGATGGTGCGTTGCCTTGACCAGGCCTATGCGAAAAACGAACTGACCAGGGCCGAACGACGGAAGATGGCGATTGTGATTGCCAATCTGGCGGGCGATCTAATCAACGAAGACGTGGACGAAGGCGAGGAACTGAAAGCGATCTACGACAAGTACAGCCCCACCAACTACGACAGCCAAATGGCTGCGGAAGTCGACGGGATGAAATCCATGCTGGAGGCGGTACTCGGCGTCGATCTGGGCGACGATCTCGACCTGGGCTCTCCGGAAGATCTGCTGCAACGCGCACAGGCGCATATCCAGCAGAGTCAGGCGGAATGGGCGGCAAAAAACGCGGAACGGGAGGCTCAGCGCGCAAAACGGAAAAAATCGCCGAAGCAACAGGCCGCCGAGACCCGCGCACAGGAACAGCAGGCGCAGATCAGCCTTTCCATTCGTGAGGTCTACCGCAAACTCGCCAGCACATTGCACCCTGATCGCGAAACCGATCCGCAGGAGCGTGACCGGAAAACCAGGCTGATGCAACGCGTCAATGAGGCCTACCAGAAAAATAACCTGCTGCAACTGTTAGAGCTGCAACTGGAGCTCGAGCATATCGACCAGCATGCTCTCAACAGCATGAGCGAAGAGCGGCTGAAACACTACAACACGATCTTGAAGGAACAGGTACGCGAACTCGATCAGGAAATCGTCCACGTCGAGTCCGCCTTTCGGTATGCCTACGGAATCGATCCTTTCGAACCCGTCTTTCCAGATACCGTTCTGCGAAATCTTGCCGTCGATCTCAAGGAGATCCGGCTCAATATCCGGACCCTTGAACAGGACTTGCTGCATTCGAAGACGTCGGGAACCTGAAGCGCTGGCTGAAACGCATCCAATTGATGCCCACTGCATCAACCTTCGACGCCATGCCGTTCTGACATTGAAAGGAACCGATTGTGCTTGCCTATCGATTGCTGAAAAATCATGCGGGCCTTCTGCTGATCGGTGACTACGCCTCTTTGCGCGAGTTGCACGAAATTGTCCACGACGTCAATGAACGGTCACCTCTGATTTCTGAGGAGGACGGACCATTTTTGGGACTGGCCTATGACGCACGCAAGGCGTACGAACGGCAGCGCGAAATCCTGCAGCCACCTGAAGGCGAAGAGGAGATCGGTGTACGCTACGGAGTTGAGATTCTCTGGCCAGTACTCCTCGTGCAGCAGCGGATGCTGCGGGTTTCGCTAGGGTACCTTGATCATTCCCGGCGGCATCAGGCGATCACCTACGCACTGGAAGCCGTTATCGAGGCGGGATTGCGGGAGGATTTTGGCGCGCAGGGGCAAACCATGGTAGATCAGTGGTTACGGCTCGATCCTACGCCAGACATCTTCGAAAAGCTCGACAGCCGGGGCGCAATGTTTTGCTCATGGTCCAAGGCTGAGCGCGAACGCCGTTTCGCCTCCCTATTGTTGAGCTTTGACCCTCTGTACGAGCACTATCCAGTCTGCCCGGATGGTCGGCGCGCCCCGGAATCAGTGTCGTCCCGCGAGCTGGAACAATGGAGCGGCGTGGACTGGCCCGATCCATGTTGGTAACTGGAACACTGCTCTCCGGCGCCATCGTCAGGCATGGTGACCCGGCGCAGAAACGGTCATCGCAGCCCGACAAGTCGATCACGTTTACAAGTTCCGCAGGGCCTTCGGAAGGTTTAAAGTGCCCAAGCCAACGGACGCAGCACATTCACAGTTTGCGTCAGGCCCTGAGCGGCAAGCGTATCCAGATAGTCGTCGACAGATTTTGGTGGATTCTTCATCGATTTACGGTGTCGAGAGGCAGCCTGTAGCACTTTGGCAGCGTTGAGGTCGAACAGGTCGAAGATGAAGTCGTCCGGATGCTGCGCCGAGACATTGTATTTTTGCAATTCCGCGGCAGGAAAATCCTTCCGGTTGAACGTAATAATGAGTTCGGCGCCCGCGTGCATAGCCGCAGCCACAACATGCCGATCATCCGGGTCTGGCAGTTCGATCGCAGGAATAAGGTGCTCGAAGTTTTCGACCAACGCTTCGCGTACGTTCGCATCCATGAGCTGACGCGTGCGCGCGATAGCCTCCGGTTTCAGGTCTTTTCGGTGTTCGAGCACGTTCCGTGTCCACTCATCGTGGATCATGTTGGTCCATCGAGCGCGGTACATGTCAGTCAGTGCAAGATGCATCAGCAGATCGCGCAACGGAGCCGGATACAGAACGCAGGCGTCGTAAACTACAGTGAAGTTTGACGCCATCGTTCAATAGCCCATGCCCAGTTCCTGCGCCTGGGCGGTGAGCTCGTCCAGCGCGGCGAGACGCGCCTCGTCAATGCGCTTCTTGTAGTCGATCACATCCTGGTAGCGGACCCGCCGGTGCGTATTGACCCGTCGAAAAGGAATGTCACCCTTCTCGAGCAGCTGCACAAAGTAAGGTCGCGACACGTTCAGCAGGTCAGCTGCTTCCTGCGTGGTCACTTCAGCGTGAATTGGAATGATTGATACGGCATTGCCCTGTCCAATTTCCGACAGTACCTCGACCAACAGCTTCAGGACCGTCGTCGGAAGCCTGACACTGTGCATTTCTCCCTTTTCATCCCTGAAGTCGAACTGCTGCGATTCGGCGCTACTGGTCAGCGCAACAGCGAGATCACGGCTCGACTCGCGGGCGATCTCGATCTCTGCCGCCGAAGGCAACGATGCGGGGGTTGCGGATCTGTTCATGGGTTCCTCGCGTCCTGGGCTAAAACAGCTTGTGCTATTCTAAATCGAAATAATCGAAACGGCAACCCAAATCGAAATATCCGAAATACCCGGAAGCCGTGATTGAAATTGACATAAATAAGTTATCAACAGGGGACGAACGGCCGTTCCTTTTTTGAGCCACCCAAGTCGAAACCGCATGCCGTGGCATTTCATCGCGCATTGCAGCAAATCGGCATGCAATCAAACCCTTACAGGCATTCCCGGTAACTGCTCATAAATCCG
>NZ_CYGY02000123.1 GCF_900007165.1 Paraburkholderia piptadeniae | reverse complement strand
ACGGGCCAATAATCTGAAGCGATATAGACGATGAAGCTGCCGTTGAAGTCTGGCGGCAGCTTCTTTCTATATGGGGTCTGCGCGAAAGTGGGGCTCCGCGCCGGGGCTAGCGGCGAATCGTCTCGTAGCCGACCGTCACTCCCGCTCAAACAGCAACTCTTCGATGTCGCACAGGCCGAGTTGGAACCGGAAGTACCTACGCACCGCATGGCTGATGACCATCGCGGGGAACCGGTGGCCGTGATAAAGCGATTTTGTTTTCGTCACCACGTCTTTCAGAACATGCAAATATTTCTGGAAGAGCACGCCTTCTTCCGGCGCATTCAGCCGGCTTCCAGCGACATCATTCCTTCCTTGCGTGCTTTTTGAAGCAGCTCATAGATCGGCGCAGTTCGAGATAGATTTCCTGCGAATAACCGCGTCCCTGAACCAGGCAGCCAAAGCCTTGATGGTTTTCTTCAGCGCCAAAATGGGATCGCTGACAACGAAGGCGCCGATTGCCGCGCCGAAAATGCACAGCAGCTGAACGGTTGAATCAGCACGGGCAAATGGCCGTGTCAGACGCGGCGCAATGTATGGCCTTCATTTTTCGCCGGTACGACGTATGCTTAATGTGTAGACCGAACGGCGCCGATAAGGGGGCGACCATGAAAGCGTGTCTTGCTTGCCAAATGCTGGTCGGGAACCCGTCAAAAGTCCCTCCTCACGAAGATCTCCAACGGGTCGGAAGTGGCGTTTTTGGTACGCCTCAAAAGCCGATAGCGCGGTATATCCAGTACCGCTGCAGGTCTTGCGGCTCCTGGCTGAACCAGAACACCGACGACGGCTCGCCGGCCGGTCTGTGGTCAGGGTGCGGACCGCATCTGGCGGCGGCGCAAATCCGCGAATCCGATACTCGCGCCCTTGATGCGAGGAGAGCGGCAGCTGCGGCAGTTGCCGCAGTACTCGGGCGGCCGCGTTAGGCGGAATCGCTCGAATCGTGCAAATTCTGACGATTTGCACGAAGACAGTCGAAAGATCAATGCACGAAAAGAGTGAACCGCACCGACAGCATTTGAACTTTCAGCTGCATGACGTGACGGGCTGTGTGTCGCGCGTCGCGATTACATCCGCGCGACCTTGCAGCGCGACAGGACGCGGATTTGTCTGGACGGCTGCGCCACCCGTCGTCGCTCCAACAGCACGGGATACGGCAAGGCCTTTCCGGCAGCGCTCAACCGGGCACGGCGATCGCTCCTTCGTCGCTGAGGCAGCTACGGCTTCTTTGACTTTATGCTGCCGATAGCCGTTGCGATGATCGCGCGATGTTCAATCATCGTCTGGAGTGTGCGCCGCATTTCGGCGAGAAGTTTTTCGGCGAGCTCAGTATCGTGCCCATCTCTCTCGAGTACCTGTAGCAACTCGAGCTGACGGCCGATTCGAGACCGCGCTGCCGCAATGGCGTTGTCAGCAAGCCGGAGGTCCCGCATTTCGTCTTCAAGAATCATGGCGACCTCGCGACGCTGAATGTTAGTCACTCTAAGCTGATAGCCCGATGTTTCGCTACCACGAGAAAGGGGCGGTGCGACGAGGAACTCTCAGGTCTGGCGTACCTGGTCCAAACCAGGCGTCAAACGCTACGTCCTCGCCAGTCGTGTGAACCGGAAAACCCGTCAAAAGCCGCCACCTTTTGTCCGACGATGTTCGTAACAGAAGTCTATAAAAAACACACAACGCGAACGGCTGGAGCAGAGCAACTAGAGCCGGTAGGAGAGCGTGATGACGGACACAGATCAGGACCTCGCTGCCCTTGTCCCGCGAGTCACCAGGGCATGGAGATCAGCGGCCATCGTCGCAACGATCGCAGCAGCGCTTGCCGGATGCGGAGGCAGCGGCACCGATGGTGCAGCCAGCACGGCAGTCGTCGACAGAGCCGTCATCGACTCCGCCGATACCGCCGTCAACAACCTCGCAGTGCGGTTGGGGGCTGGAAATCATAACGTCGTCCCACGCTATGCGCGCTTCGAGGGGAAAACCTACCGTCAGTGGGTGGTCTCGTTTTGGCAGTGGGTGAACCTGATCGACAACGGCCCCTTTTTTCCGAACCCGCTAATCAACTGTACACGTCCTATCTCGGTCGGCCAAAGCGGTAACGTCTGGTACTGGGCCACACCGAGCTCCTACTTTCACGCGCTCGACGTGCCCAATACACCGCAGGTTTGCGACCAGTCCGCGAAAGTTATTCCTGCGGGCACGTCCATCTTGCTGGCGACGCTCGACACTTTTTCTTCGACACTGCTGCCGCCCGGCACGTACACCCCATCTACGGCGGCGGGGGAACGGGCCATTGCCGGCCGCTTCGCTGACCGGATTCAGGACTTGTTCGTCATTATCGACAATGTACCCGTCACCGAGATTAGCGCGTATCGCGTCGCGACCGGCCAGTTCAATTTCAGCGCAGCGTTGCGCTGGGTTTTTGGATTGCCGGAACACATTTACGGAACCGGCACGGCCGCAGCTGACGGCTACTACCTGATTCTGAAACCGCTGCCAACAGGCTCGCACACGATTCACTACGGCGGCAGGTTCCACTATCTGCCGGGAGACTTCGGGCCAGGCGCGCCGCCGCCGGATTACGTCGTCGACATCACGCTCCTGATTACGGTTGGGCCATAGATGTGCAACGTGTTTGCGCAGGCTGCGCCTGCGCGTTCGTGCCATGTGCGCTGGTCTTCCTGACCGGGTGCGACATGGAAAGCCCGAACCTGCATAACCGCAGCCGGTTTAGTTACCTTTCACAGGTTTAACGTGCGACTAACGACTAACTCTATATAAATTAAGTTAATAAACACTTAGGATAACATATCGATAGGAGCGGTTTACGCGGATCTGTGCATGCTTGTCGTTACAGAATTGCCCGGAGACGAAGAAGAAGTCGTAGCATCCCGTGCAGCACGATGGCGGCGAGAGGCACGATGCAGGATATCGTGACCGACTTCATGCGTGGTCCCACCACGCGTTGCTGACCGGGTTCGGCCCCAAGGTGAGTGTGCGACATGGCTGCGGGAATAGTTGCCGTGATCCGGATCGACCAGCTTTGGCTGGCGACCGAACGGCAGACACGCGAGCCGGCACCGATACGATTCTGACGCGGTTGGTCAGGTGCCCGCAGCGCGACCTCGTCACGTGTACCTGTTCACCAACTGCAATTCAACGCATATCGAGGTACCGGCCGGTGAATCCCGTGCCTCCCATCGCAGGCCTCCCGCATAGTAAGTAGGCGAAAACCCTGACGCGATTCTCCCTTGTCGATTGAACGGTAGCTGGTATGATGACATCATGACGGCACATGTGATGAGTAGAAGTTAGCGATAGAAAAGACCGTCGACTGGTTTTAGGCAGTGCACAGGCGTTTAACCAGACTGGAGACAAGACGATGAAAGCATCGAAGCGGTGGCTCGCGCTCGCGTTGACCACCTTGGCGGTCGTCGGCGCAAGCAGCGCCGCGCAGGCGGCGAACCTGATCGCCATCATTACCCCCTCGCATGACAATCCGTTCTTCAAGGCCGAAGCCGATACCGCGAACGCGCGCGCGAAGGCGCTCGGTTACGACACGATCGTGCTCGTCCACGACGACGACGCGAACAAGCAGTCCAATCTCGTCGATACCGCGATCGCGCGTGGCGCGAAGGCGATCATTCTCGACAACGCCGGTTCGGAGGCGTCGATTGCCGCCGTCAAGAAAGCGAAGGCCGCCGGCATTCCGTCGTTCCTGATCGACCGCGAAATCAACGCGACGGGCATCGCCGTGTCGCAGATCGTGTCGAACAACTATCAGGGCGCGCAGCTCGGCGGGCGTGCGTTCGTCAAGGCGCTGGGCGAGAAGGGCAACTATGTGGAGCTCGTCGGACGCGAGGCGGACATCAATGCCGGTATTCGTTCGAAGGGCTATCACGACGTGATCGACCAGTTTTCGGGCATGAAGATGGTCGAGCGGCAATCGGCGAACTGGAGTCAGACGGAAGCGTATCGCGTGATGGAAACGATCCTGCAGAGCCATCCTGACATCAAAGGTGTGATTGCGGGCAACGACACGATGGCGATGGGCGCATCCGCCGCGCTGAAAGCGGCGAAGCGCTCCGACGTGATTGTCGTCGGCTTCGACGGCAGCAACGACGTGCGCGACGCGATCATGCGCAACGACATTCGCGCGACCGTGCTGCAACCCGCCGCGCAGGCCGCGACGGAAGCCGTCGACCAGGCGGACAAGTACATGAAGACGGGTTCGACGGGCAAACCCGAAAAGCAGCTGATCAACTGCTCGTTGATCACGAAGGCGAACGCCGGCAAGCTCGACATGTTCGCGCTGCGCTGATTCATCGCTTTGCCTGTCGGGGATGCCGCGCGCATCCCCGTGCCTTATCCCGGTTCGCATCACCGGGCTGCTTCATCCGGGTTGCGTCATCAACAGACATCAGTTTTCTCATCCGGCGTACCGTGAGGTCATCCATGAGAAGTTGCATGTACGCGGCGATCGCCGTCATTGCCGCGAGCGTGGGGTTGCAAGGTTGCAAGCTGATCAAACACGACGCACAGACATCGAAGAATTCGCGCGACGCGTATGCGTCGGCGGGCTACGATCCGAACGCGATGGTCGCGTCGATGTGGAGCACGAAGATCGTGCCCGACGTCGAAAAGCGCGCGACCGACTACGCGACGTTGCGCGACGCGATCAAGGCGGACCCGGACGCGGCGGGCAAGAAATACGGCTATCGCGGCAAGGACGACGGCGCGCCGTGGAATTTCCCGACGAAGCTGCACGGCACGATCGTCGACGTGGACACGCAATCGAGCCAGGGCACCGTGGGGGTCGATATCGATGGCGACGGCAAAGCCGATGTGATCGTCGATATCGGTCCGACCGTACTGGGCACCACGTTGCGCGACACGCTCGATTTCATCTCGTTCACGAGCTTTCGCAATCAGATCGAATACGCGCAGTTCGGCACCGCGCTGAACAGCTATGCGGCCACGCATGTGATGAAGCCGCTGCCGCGCGATGCGCTCAAGGGCAAGCCCGTCACGGTGACGGGCGCGTTCTCGTACGATTCGTCGGCCGATCAGCCCGAAATCGTGCCGCTCGCCGTCGCGCTGGGAGGCAAGTCATGAGCGAGGCGAGCGCGATGGAAGTGGACGACGTGATCCTGCACGTCGAAGGCGTGACGAAGGTTTATCCGGGCACGGTTGCGCTGAAAGAGGTCAACTTCGCGGTGCGACGCGCGGCCGTCAATGTGCTGGTCGGCGAGAACGGCGCGGGCAAGTCGACTCTGATGAAGATCATCGCCGGCGCCGAACAGCCGAGCACGGGGCGCCTGCTGCTCGACGGCAAGCCGATCCAACTGACGAGCAGCGCGGAGGCGTTGCGGCATGGCATCGGCATCGTGTTTCAGGAGCTGAATCTTTTCCCCAACCTGACGATTGCCGAGAACGTGTTCATCGCGCACGAGATCACGCGCGCGGGCATCGACATCGATGCGGACGCGCAGCGGCGCAAGGTGCGCGAACTGCTCAAGCGTCTCGAACTGGACGTGAGCCCCGATACGCTCGTCGAAGACCTGCGCATCGGCCAGCAGCAACTTGTCGAAATTGCGAAAGCGCTCGCTCACGATGCGCGCGTGCTGATTCTCGACGAACCCACGTCGGCCTTGAGCGCGGCCGAAGTGGAAGTGCTGTTCCAGGTGATCGCGGACCTGAAGGCGCATGGCGTCGCGATCGTCTATATCTCGCACCGGCTCGAAGAACTGATCCGTATCGGCGATTACATTACCGTGCTGCGCGACGGGCGCATCACCGGCAACCAGCCGATGGCGCAAGTGGACGTGCCGTGGATCGTGCGTCAGATGGTCGGCCGCGATACGAAGGATTTCTCGCGCCCCATCGGTCACGAGCGCGGCGCAGAAGTGCTGACGGTGCGCGACGTATCGTTGCCGCGCAAAGGCAGCGGGCTGCTCGTCGATCACGTGTCGCTGTCGCTGCATGCGGGCGAAATCGTCGGCATCTACGGGCTGATGGGCGCGGGGCGCTCCGAGCTGTTCGAGTGCATTCTCGGCTGCCATCCGCATGCGACGGGCGATATTGAACTCGACGGCAAGCCGCTTGCCGGCAAGCCGATTGCGCGCCGCGTCGCGCAAGGTCTCGCACTGATTCCCGAGGACCGCAAGGCCGATGCGCTACTGCCGATTCTTTCCATCGGCGACAACATGACGATCTCGAGCCTCACCGATTTCGCGCGCGCATTCCATATCAGCACGCAGCGCGAGCAACGTTCGATCACGCAATACATCCGCGATCTCGCGATCAAGGTCGCGGACTGGCGGCTGCCCGTCAGTTCGCTATCAGGCGGCAATCAGCAGAAGGTGATCATCGCGCGCGCACTGATGACGACGCCGAAGGTGCTGTTGATGGACGAGCCGAGCCGCGGCATCGACGTCGGTGCGAAGGCCGACATCTTCAAGGTGATGCGCGATCTCGCCGTGAAGGGACTCGGCATTCTGTTCGTGACGTCCGACCTCGAAGAAGTGATGGCGCTGTCCGACCGCATTCTGGTGATGTCGAACGGGCGCGTGACAGCCGAGTTCGACGCCTCCGAAGCGACGCAGGATGCGCTCGTCGCGGCCTCTGCCGTCGGACATCGCACGGCTGCACCCGAACATCGCGCCGCGGCCTGACGCGGCACGAATCAAAGCTGATCCAGCAACACACTGGAGACTATTCATGACGATGGCTATCAAGGGCGAGGCACCGGGCGCGAGCATCGGCGAAGCACCGCTTCTGCTGCTGCTCAAACTGCGCACGTTCATCGCGCTGTTTGCCGTCGCGATCTTTTTTTCGTTCGCGGCGCACAACTTTCTCAGCATCGAAAATCTGCTGATCATGTCGCGGCACGTCGCGCTGAATGCGTTTCTCGCGATCGGCATGACGTTCGTGATCGTCGCGGGCGGCATCGACCTTTCCGTCGGCTCGATCGTCGGTCTGTCGGGCATGGTGGCGGGCGGGCTGATCCTGCACGGCATTCCGCTCGGCGACGAATACACGCTCTATCTGAGCGTGCCCGAAACGATCGTCGTTGCGCTGCTGACGGGCGTGGCCGTCGGCGCGATCAACGGGCTGCTGATCACGCGCCTGAATGTCGCGCCCTTCATCGCGACGCTTGGCACTCTGTATATCGCGCGCGGCGCGGCGTTGCTGTCGTCGGGCGGCGAGACGTTTCCGAACCTCACGGGCAACCCCGACTACGGCACCACGGGTTTCCCGATTCTCGGCAGCGCGACGATACTCGGCATTCCGTTGACGATCTGGCTGCTTGTCGTGGTCGGCGTGATTGCCGCGTATATCGCGGGACGCACGCCGCTCGGGCGGCAGATCTACGCGATCGGCAGCAACGAGCGAGCGGCGCAACTGTCCGGCGTGCGCGTGAACCGCGTGAAGATGTTCGTCTATATGTTCTCGGGGCTGTGCGCGGCGATCGTCGGGCTGATCATTTCTTCGGAACTGGTCGCGTCGCATCCGATGAGCGGCGAAACCTTCGAACTCAACGCGATTGCGGCCGCCGTGCTCGGCGGCACGTCGATGTCGGGCGGGCGCGGCAAGATCGGCGGCACGATAATCGGCGCGTTCGTGATCGGCATTCTCTCCGATGGACTCGTGATGATGGGCGTCAGCGCGTTCTGGCAGACGGTCATCAAAGGCGTGGTAATCGTTGCAGCCGTGGTCGTCGATCAGATCCAGCGCCGCGTGCAGCAGCGCTTCGCGCTGCAGAAGCAGGCCGCGACGGGAGCGTGACGATGAGCGCATCCACGCTTCGTGATCGCGGGGCACTGAATGGCGCGCTGATCGGTTGCGGCTTCTTCGCGCGCAATCATCTGCATGCGTGGCGGGACATTGATGGCGCGAACATCGTCGCGCTGTGCGATGCCGACGAGTCGCGCCTGCATGCCGCGGGCCGCGAATTCGGCATCGAGCGTCTTTACACCGATGCCGCTACGATGCTGCGCGAAGAGCGGCTCGATTTCGTCGATATCGCGACGACGGTGGCGAGCCATCGCGCGCTGGTGGAAATGGCTGCGGCAGCGGGCGTCGCGACGATTTGCCAGAAGCCGTTCGCACGCACGCTCGACGATGCCTACGCGATGGTCGCTGCCTGCGACGAAGCAAACGTGCCGCTGATGGTGCACGAAAACTTTCGCTGGCAGAGCGCGATTCAGGCCGTCGGCGCTGCGCTGCGCGCGGGCGAAATCGGCAAGCCGTTCTGGGGCCGCGTGTCGTTTCGCTCGGCCTTCGATGTATTCAGCGGGCAGCCGTATCTGGCCGAAGGCGAGCGGTTCATCGTCGAAGACCTGGGCATTCATATTCTCGATATCGCGCGCTTTCTGTTCGGCGATGCGACGCGCGTGACGGCCAGCACCTCGCGTGTGAATCCCACGATCAAGGGCGAAGACGTCGCGACGATCATGCTGCGTCACGAAAGCGGCGTGAACAGCATCGTCGATTGCAGCTATGCGACGCGTTTGCCGCATGATCTGTTTCCGCAGACGCTCATCGAAGTGGACGGCTCGGCGGGCACGTTGCGGCTGATGGCGGATTACCAGTTGCAGATTCACACGACTATGGGCACCGAGGTGCGCGATGCGACGCCGCCTGCATTGTCGTGGGCGAGCGCGCCTTGGGAAGCGATTCAGGGCAGTGTGCTCAATATCCAGTCGCACTGGATCGAGTGTTTGCGCAGCGGGCGCGAACCGGCGACGAGCGGTCGCGACAATCTGCGCACGCTCGCGCTCGTCGAAGCGACGTATCTTTCCGCGCGCGAAGGGCGCAGCGTGGAATGCGCGACATCGAGCATCGGCAGATTGCGCGATGAATGAGGATCTCGCAAAGCTTTATTACGGCACGAGCCAGCCTGTTGCTGAAGCGCGGCGTTTGCAAGCGGGGCCGTGGTCCGCGCTGCTGATCGATGGCTCGCTGCACGACATTCGCTATCGCGATGTCGAGGTGATTCGCGCGGTGGCGTTTCTGGTGCGCGACAAGGATTGGGGAACGTGCCGCCCGGTGTTGAGCGGCGTCGAGATCGATCAGACGGAGAGCGGGTTTCGCGTCGCATATCGCGCGCACTGCGCGAATCCGGATGGACATGCGTTGAGCTACGCGTTGTCGATGGATTGCGCGGGGGATCGCGCGCTGTCTTTCAGCGCGACCGTGACCGCACACGACGCTTTTCTGACGGCGCGCTGCGGCTTCTGCGTGCTGCATCCGCTGGACGGCGTGGCGGGCGCGCCCGCGCGCGTCGAACACGGCGACGGCACGCGCGAAAGCGCGGCGTTTCCCGCGCTGATCGTTCCGTGGCAACCGTTCAAGAATATCCGCTCGATCGCGCACGACATGCCGTGCGGACTCACCGTGCGCTGCGCGTTCACCGGCGACGTGTTCGAGCTGGAAGATCAGCGCAACTGGTCAGATGCATCGTTCAAGACGTATTCGCGGCCGCTGGCGTTGCCGTGGCCGTTCACGCTCGATGCGGGGGCGACGTTCACACAGACTGTAACGCTCGGCGTCGAAGAGACGACACATGCAACGCTTGCGCCGCCTGCCTCGCACGAATCCGAGGACCGCGTCGTCACAGTCGATCCGAACGAAAGCGCGGATGAACCGATGCCCGCGCTCGGCATTGCCATCGCGACAGACGAGATCGACATTGCGCTCGATCACTTGCCGTTGCTGGCCGAATTCGCGCCGCATCAACTAACGCTCAGCTTCGATCCGACGGCGGGCGATGGCTTGCGCGAACTCGAACGCTTCGCCGCATTGCAGCGGCACAGCGGCATACCCTGTGTGCTCGAATGCGCGCTGCCGGGCGTCGACGTGCCGCGTGCGGAATTCGATGCGCTTGCGTCGCTGATCGAAGCGTCGCGACTGACACTGACGGGCATTGTCGTCAGTCCGTCTGTGCATCGGCAGTCGAATCCGCCAGGCAGTGTCAGTCCGCCGTGTCCCGCGCTCGACGAGGTGTACCGTGAAGCGCGCCGCGCGTTTCCGCGCTTGCGGATCGGCGGCGGCATGCTCAGCTACTTCACCGAACTCAATCGCAAGCGCCCGCCGCTCGAACTCGTCGACTGGACGACGCACGCAACGTGTCCGATCGTCCACGCCGCCGACGATCGCAGCGTGATGCAGACGCTCGAGGCCATTGCGCACATCACGCGATCATGCCGCGCGCTGATCGGCGCGCAGCCGTATTCGATCGGCCCGGTGTCGATCGGCATGCGGCAGAACCCATATGGCTCACGCGTGATGCCGAATCCGCATGGCGAGCGCATCGCAATGGCCGCTTGCGATCCGCGCCAGCGCGCGCTGTTCGGCGGCGCGTGGCTGGCGGGCTACGCGGCGGCGCTGGCGGGCGCGCGCATCGACACGCTGACGCTCGGCGCGCTCACAGGCGCGCGCGGTCTCGCCGATGTGAGCGACGGCGTGCGGCGCTATCCGATGTTTAAGGTGGCGAAGGCGCTGGCGCGCATGGCCGGCGCGACGCGACTCATGTGCGTGGGCGTGAATCCGCGCGAGATCGCGTGCGTGGCGGCGCGCGACGCGTACGGGCACATTCACCTGGTGATCGCGAATCTGACCGACGCGTCGCATGCGGTGCGACTGGATTTGCGCGACATGATTCGCGGTTCCCTGGATGCCGTCGTGATCGACGAAGTATCGCCGCAAGGTCGGGAAAAGCGCCTTGCATCCGGCGAGCGCATCGAGGTTCGCCCGTTCGCGTGCCTGATCGCGACGTCCGGGCCTCCGTAACCGAACATCGCATCAACGAAAGGCCAAGAACATCTCGGTAGTAAACCCAGTGCCTGTTTTTTGCTCAGAATGGTCTACTCATCATACCATCACGGCACATGAGTGATGTGTGAGAACGCGCGAAGTCGCGAGCCTATCGAAGGAGACGCAATGCAAACTGCCACGCACGCCGAAAAGGCAAGCCCGGGCGCACTGGAGCGCTCGACCATCCGCAAGGTTTCGCTGCGCCTCGTGCCGTTCGTCGCGCTGATGTTCTTCATCAACTTCCTGGACCGCACGGCGATTTCGTTCGCCGGCCCGAACGGCATGACGAAGGATCTCGGGCTCGACGCCGCGCAGTTCGGTTTCGCGGCGGGCGTGTTTTTCATCGGCTACATCTTTCTCGAAGTGCCGAGCAACCTGGCGCTGCACAAGTTCGGCGCGCGCCGCTGGCTTGCGCGGATCATGGTGACGTGGGGCATCGTCGCGCTGCTCTTTACGTGGGTCAGCAGCGTGCCGGGGCTTTATGGGCTGCGCTTTGCGCTGGGCGTCGCCGAGGCGGGCTTCTTTCCCGGCGCGATCCTCTTTCTGAGCATGTGGGTGCCGCAGCGCCATCGCAACCATATCCTCGCGCTGTTTTATCTCGCGCAGCCGCTGACGATCGTGATCGGTGCGCCGTTCGCCGCGCTGCTGATCGAAGCACATGGCTTGTTCGGTCTTGCCGGCTGGCGCGTGATGTTTCTCGGCGTTGCCGTGCCCGCGATTCTCGTCGGCATCGTCGCGTGGTTCTATCTGAGCGACCGGCCCTCGCAGGCACGCTGGCTCACGTCCGCCGAGCAGGCGTGGCTCACGGCGGAACTCGAAGCCGAGCAGCGTCAGCGCGAAACGAACGGCACGCGGCATCGCCATCACGCGGGCGCCGCGCTGACGAGCGGTCGCGTGTGGATGTTCTCGCTGATGTACTTCGGCCTGGTCTACGGCCTGTATGCGCTCGCGTTCTTTCTGCCGACCATCATCGGCGGCTTCGAGACGCAGTTCGGCTCGCACTTCAACGTGTTCCAGAAAGGCCTGATTACGGCGATTCCTTATCTGCCTGCCGCAATCGTGCTCTTCCTGTGGAGCCGCAATGCGACGAAGCACGGCGTGCGCGCGTGGCACATCGGCATTCCGGCGCTGGTCGGCGCGCTCAGCATTCCGCTCGCGCTCTACATGAAGTCGCCTTCGACGAGCGTTGCCGTCATCACGATCACCGCCTGCGCGATCTTCTCCGCGCTGCCGAACTTCTGGGCGCTGCCCGCGCGCTTCCTGTCGGGCGCGGCCGCCGCCGCGGGCATCGCGCTCATCAACACTGTCGGCAACCTGGCGGGCTTCGTCGCGCCGTACGTGACGGGCGCGCTGAAGGATGCGACGGGCTCGTATCACGCACCGATGTTCGTCGTCGGCGCCTTCATGCTGCTGAGCGCCGTGCTCGCGTTCGCGTTCTGCAGCGAGCGCCGCACGCGGGCGCAGGACGAACACGCAGCCGTCGCGCTCGACCCGCGCGCGAGCTGACCCCTCAACCGATATCCATGAACATGACGTACCCCTGCAAGGAGAGAGGACGATGAAAGAGAAAATCGCACTGATCGGCGCCGGCGGAAAGATGGGCTTCCGTCTTTCGAGCAACCTGCTGAAGTCGGACTATCGCGTCGCGCATGTCGAGGTGAGCGACGCGGGCCGCAAGCGCCTGAAGGACGAATTGAACATCGATTGCGTATCCGTCGATGCCGCGATCGACGGCGCGCAGGTCGTGATCCTCGCCGTGCCCGACACGCTGATCGGCAAGCTCAGCCACGAAATCGCACCAAAGCTGCCGGCGGGCACGATGGTGATGACGCTCGACGCCGCCGCGCCGTTCGCCGGCCATCTGCCCGACAGGCCGGACCTGACGTACTTCGTCGCGCATCCGTGCCATCCGATCATCTTCAACAACGACGACGATCCGAAAGCACGCCGCGATTTCTTCGGTGGCGCGTACGCGAAGCAGTCGATCACGAGCGCGCTGATGCAAGGCCCCGAGTCGGCATTCGATCTCGGCGAGGATGTCGCGAAGACGATCTATCAGCCGATCCTGCGTTCGTACCGTTTGACCGTCGAACAGATGGCGCTACTGGAGCCGGGCCTGTCCGAGACGATCTGCGCGACGCTGCTCTACGTGATGCGCGAAGCAATGGACGAGACCGTCAAGCGCGGCGTGCCCGAACAGGCCGCGCGCGATTTTCTGCTCGGCCACATGAACATCCTGAGCGCGGTGATCTTCAAGGAAATTCCGGGTGCGTTCTCCGATGCGTGCAACAAGGCGATCGAGTTCGGCAAGCCGCGCCTGATGCGCGACGACTGGAAAGGCGTGTTCGAGCGCGAAGAGATCGCGGAAAGCATTCGCCGCATTACGTGATGCGCGGCTTTCTTCTCTTGACCTTGAACAGGACTGCATCGTGAGCGAACGCATTCACGCTACTTACTGGCTCGAAACGGGCGACGATCCGCGCCGGGCCGCCGAAGTCATCGCCGGCGAACAGTCGAGCGGCACCTTCGTCGCGCTGCCCGGCGAGACGCCCGAACTGAAGGCGCGTTCGGGCGCGCGCGTCGAGCGGCTCGAGATTCTCGACACCGTCGATACGCCGAGCCTGCCGGGTGGCATGCAATCGGCGGTGTACACGCGCTGCACGCTCGAACTGTCGTGGCCGATCGAAAACTTCGGCGCTTCGCTGCCGAACCTGATGTCGACGATCGCGGGCAATCTGTTCGAGCTGCGTCAGGTGTCGGGCTTGCGGCTTACCGGCCTGACGCTGCCGCCGTCGTTCGCGGCGGCGTATCCTGGTCCCGCGTTTGGCATCGACGGTACGCGCAAGCTCGCCGGCGTCATGCATGGTCCGCTGATCGGCACGATCATCAAGCCGAGCGTCGGGCTGTCGCCGCAAGCGACCGCGCAGCAGGTGCGCGAACTGGTGGAGGGCGGCATCGACTTCATCAAGGACGACGAGTTGCAGGCCGACGGGCCGCATTGTCCATTCGACGAACGCGTGAAGGCCGTGATGCGCGTCGTCAACGAGCACGCCGACCGCACGGGCAAAAAGGCGATGGTCGCGTTCAACCTGACGGGCGATCTCGACCAGATGCGCCGGCGTCACGATCTCGTGCTCGCGCACGGCGGTACTTGCGTGATGGCGGTGCTCAATTCGGTGGGGCTCGTCGGTCTGCACGAATTGCGCAGGCACGCGCAACTGCCGATTCATGCGCATCGCGCGGGCTGGGGTTATCTGTCGCGCAGTCCGGAACTCGGCTGGGATTACGCGCCGTGGCAGATGATCTGGCGGCTTGCGGGCGCGGATCATTTGCACGTGAACGGCTTGCGCAACAAGTTCAGCGAATCCGACGAGAGCGTGATCGCTGCCGCACGCGCAGTGCTTGCGCCCGTGATGCCGGAGGCGCCGATGACGGCGATGCCCGTGTTCAGTTCGGGTCAAACTGGTTTGCAGGCGGCCGATACCTATGCCGCGCTCGGCCGTGCCGATCTGATCCATACAGCGGGCGGCGGCATCTTCGGCCATCCGCAGGGCGTGGCTGCAGGTGTGGAAGCGCTGCGTGAGGCATGGGTCGCAGCCATCGAAGGCGTGCCGCTCGACAAGCGCGCTGAGCGCAATCCAGCGCTGCGCGCGGCGCTCGGTTTCTGGAAGTGAGCTCGCGTATGACGGATTCAGCGCAAGCGGATTTTCCCGCAGGTCCGCTGCTCGCCTACTACGGCGACGACTTCACGGGATCGACGGACGCGATGGAAGCGATGACGGCGGCCGGCGTGCCGACGGTCCTGTGTCTCGACACGCCGACGCCTCATCTGCTCGCGCGCTTTCCGCAAGCGCGCTGCATCGGACTGGCCGGTTCGTCGCGCGGACGCAATCCCGCATGGATGCGCGACGTGCTGCCGTCCGCGTTCGCGAGTCTCGCGGCGTTCGGCGCGCCGATCCTGCAATACAAGGTTTGCTCGACGTTCGACTCGTCACCGGAAGTCGGCTCGATCGGCGCGGCCATCGACATCGGCGTGAACGTCATGCGCGCACGCTGGTCGCCGATGGTGATCGGCGCGCCGCGTCTGAAACGCTATCAGATGTTCGGCAATCTGTTCGCGGCCGTGAACGGCACGGGCTATCGCCTCGACCGTCATCCGACGATGTCGCGCCATCCCGTCACGCCAATGGATGAAGCGGATCTGCGCGTGCATCTCGGCCGGCAGACGCCACGCCGCGTCGAACTGATCGACATGCTGCAATTGCGCGCGGGCAACGGTATCTCGCGCGTCGATGCGCTCAGCGCCGACGACCCGCCTGTCGTGGTGATCGACGTGCTCGACGAAGAGACGCTCGCCGAAGCGGGACGGCTCGTGTGGGAGCGGCGCGGCGAGGGCGTATTCAGCGCGTCGTCGTCGGGGCTGCAGTACGCGCTCGCGGCATACTGGCGCTCGCGCGGCTGGCTGCCCGCGAAGCCTTCGCTGCCCGTCGCGAAACCCGTCGATGCGATTGCCGCCGTGAGCGGCAGTTGCTCGCCCGTTACGGCTGCACAGATCGCGTGGGCGCGCGCGAACGGCTTTCACGTCGAGCGGCTCGATTTGCGGCGCGCGCTCGATTCGCAAGCGGGCGGCGCGGAGCTCGAACGCGCGGTCGGAGTTGCCGCCGATGCGCTGCGCCGTGGCATCAGCGCAATCGTGCACAGCGCGGAAGGTCCGGACGATCAGGCCGTGATCGGCTTCGACGCAATCGCGCGGGACGTGGGCCTCACGCGCCACGAGGCCGCGCGCAATGTCGGCGGCGCGCTGGCGGAAGTGATGCGCCGCTTGCTGGAGCGGATGCCGATGTCACGCGTGGTTGTCGCGGGCGGCGACAGTTCGGGCGAAGTGGCGAGCACGCTGGGTATCGATGCGTTGAGCGTTGCCGCAGGTTTGTCGCCGGGCGCCCCGCTGTGCCGCGCGTGGTCGAAGTCGGTGCAGCGCGATGGACTGGAAATCGTCCTGAAGGGCGGGCAGATCGGCGGTGCGTCGTTTTTCGGCGCGGTGAGGCAGGGCCGCGAAATGGGCTGAAAAGCGATGCGAATGTGGGGGTATCCGGTGGCGCGGATCGCATCCGACTCAGCTTGCGGTTCCTCGCAACGATCGACCAGTGTATGGTATTGTCATTACACCAGAAGCTTGAAGCAAAAATGTAATGGGCGAGATCATCCCGCGTCGGAAACTGTACCAGGAAGTCGTGGACCGGCTGATGGAGCGTATACGCTCGGGCGAAATCGCGCCCGGCGCGCAGTTGCCGTCCGAGCGCGAACTGATGGAAATGTATGGCGTCGGGCGGCCTGCCGTGCGCGAGGCGCTGCAGACGCTCGAGCGATCCGGCATCGTCGAGATCGTGCATGGCGAGCGCGCGCGCGTCGTCGTGCCGACGGCCGATCGCCTGATCGGCCAGATCGCGAGCGGCGCGATGCATCTGCTGCGCACGGACCCTGAGATGCTCGAACATCTGAAGCACGCGCGCCTGTTCCTCGAAACGGGCACCGCGCGCATGGCCGCCGAGCGTGCGACGGAAGAAGACGTCGCGCGGCTGCAATTGAGCGTGGCGCAGCATCGCGCGTCGATGGTGAATCTCGAAGAGTTCATCGAGCGCGATATGGCGTTTCACCGCGAGATCGCCAGGATCAGCGGCAATCCGATTTTTCCGTCGATCGTCGAATCGCTGTTTCGTTGGGCGGGCGAATACTATCGTCCAATGGTTCGTGCTCCGGGTGCCGAGAAACTCACGTTGTCCGAACATCAGCGGATCGTCGATGCAATCGCGAAGCGCGATGGTGATGCCGCCGCCGCCGCCATGCATGCTCATCTTTCCCGCGCCAACGAGCTATACCGCAAATTGAGCAAATAAGGGTATCTGGACCCGACAAGCGGTGCCTGCAACACTGTCCGCCCATCCAATCATCAATCCGTCGTCATTTCGCTTGCGGTCTTCCTGAGTAGCGGAGCACATCGAGGACAACTTACGGTCACGCTCCAGATCGATTCAGCCGACTACGCCGACGCGCAGCGGCTGTTGCCGCTGCTCGAACGGAAGGCTGGCCGCATTCTGGCAAATGGATTTCCGACGGGTGTCGAAGTTTGCCACGCGATGGTTCATGGCGGCCCATTCCCGTCGACTTCGAACCCGATGTTCACCTCGGTCGGTGCGGCGGCGATCGACCGTTTCCTGCGCCCAGTCTGCTATCAGGATCTGCCTGATGCGTTGCTTCCGGATGCCGTGAAGGCACGCAATCCGTTGGGCGTTTGGCGTCTTGTCGATGGGGAAATGGTCGCGCCTGCGCAAGCAGTGGATTCCATCGCGTGATTCCTGATATCGCAACCTGCCAAGCAGTGGCGACAGGGGGCGCTCATTTAAGCAGCGCAGTCCCCTACAAAGCCATTCGCGGAGGTGGGTTGCCATGAAATCGCGCCAACGCGCAACGCATCGAAGCCGGAAGACGTCGCGGATCGGTCAGTCGGGAATCCGGCTAGAACGTGTGCATATTCCCTGAGCTGGTCGCGCCGTCTACGGCCTGGCAGGCCGCGGGCGTCTGGGACCGGCTGAACGAAGTCCTGCTCGCGAGGCCGATCGGATTGACTGGTCCCGTGTCGTTTTCGGTGTTCTTGCGCGCGGATCGGTCAGCGTTACGTTTATTGTGCGCGTTCGGCCGCGTGCGGCGCGCGCGCGACCTCGGTCGCAACGAGACGTATCGCGTCGATCAGCGCACGCGCGGCCGGTGACGGCGGACTGCCGGCGCGCAGCGTTAGCCCGATATCGCGCCGGGTGTCGTGCATCGGCACGTCGAGAGCGACCAGCTGGCCGGACTCGCATTCGTAATGCAGTTGCTGCGCGGACAGCGTCGCGATCATGTCCGTGTGCAGCAGCAGGCCGCGAATGATCGCGAGATCGGCGGTTTCGACGGTCGGCATCGGCGGCTTCAGCTTCATCCGCCGGAACATGGTTTCGAACAGGCCGCGCGCCGGCGAATGCGTGCGCGGCAGAATCCATTGAGCGCTCGTCAGCTCGCGCAGCGACAGGTTCCGAGCGGCAGCGAGCGGATGACCGCGCCGCGCGAGCACGACAAGGTTCTCCGACATCAACCGCTCGTTCTCCAGACCGCTCGCCGCGTCGTTCGCACGCAGTGCGCCCAGGATGAAGTCGATGTCGCCGGCGCGCAGCCCCGCAACGAGTCCTTCGTACGCGCTTTCATCCGTGAGCACGCGGACCTTCGGATACTGCGTGACGACGCGCGCGACCGCTTCGGGCAAGATCAGCGTGCGGCCGAGCGGCAGCGCGCCGACGGTCACGACGCCCTGGATGCTGCCGCGCAGTGCCGCGATGTCGTCCAACACATGGCTCAGCTCGTTCAGAGCGCGCCTCACGTGCAGCAGGAATGTCTCGCCGTCGGTTGTCAGCAGCAGCCCGCGCGGATGGCGATGGAACAGCGGAAAGCCGGCGCCGTTCTCAAGAATGCGAATCGCGCTGCTGACGGCTGGCTGCGTGACGCCGAGCGTGCGGGCCGCGCTCGGCATGTGCCGATGCCGCGCGAGCGTCGAGAACAGTTGCAGTCTGCGCGTGTTGAGCAGGTACGCGGGGCGGCCCGCGTCGGGCACGGTGCGCCGGCGCGACTGGCGGATTCCGCACCAGCGCGCGAGCTCGTCGAGTTCCGCAAACACGCGCTCGCTGCGCTTGAGCACGGCGCGTCCGGCGGGCGTCGGCAGCATTCCGGACGGCTTGCGGTCGAACAGCGACGCGCCGAGCGCGGCCTCGATCTCCTGCACGGCGCGCGTGACGGCCGATTGCGCGCGAAACAGCGCGGCTGCCGCGCGGCTCACGCTGCCCGTTTCGGCGACGCGTTGCACGGCGTGCAGGCCGGCGAGATTGAGAAGGTCAGTGCGTTCCATTGAGTTGTCGAGACAGTAGCAGTCGGCAAAGCGACGTGGTGGTATCGAGTTGTTCGCTCGCGAGTGCGGGCCGCGCGTGGACCACCGGATGGACCAGTTCGACGCGATTGTCCGCGCAACAGGCGCAAGCGCGTTTGCGTCGTGCTTATCGCAGTATCTATTTTATTTATCGATCGTGACGCACACCAGACCGGGAACGGTCCGGCAATGTGCGCTGAACGATGCGGCGCGGCGCCCGCTTCCGGTGGGCGCTTCGGGTGCTTACGGGGCCGCCGCGCGAGCGGTGCGCCCTTGTATCGGCGGATGTTGCGGACCGTTTGTAGGCGTTAACCCTGACTATCGGCGCGTAGCACTGGATCGGTACTGTCTGGACCCGTGACGGCTGGCATTGGCGTCCGGCGACACGGTCTGCCATCTGATCGACTGCTCGGCACGCGGGCGCACGACCGCGCCGGAACCAAAGCGGCGATTCACGGATTCGAGCGACGGATTCAAGCGGTGACGGGGCGTTCTACGAGCGCCGCCCGGCACACAAGGAAACACGAAGGAGCATACGCATGGCACGCATCATTGGAGGCATCGCGGCCTCGCACACGCCCACGATCGGGTTCGCGTTCGACAAGAACAAGCGCGACGACCCGGTATGGGCGCCTATCTTCGAAAACTTCGCGCCGTTGTTCGCGTGGATCGACGAGAAGCGCCCGGACGTGCTGCTGTTCATCTACAACGATCACGTGACGTCGTTCTTCTTCGATCACTACTCGGCGTTCGCGCTCGGTGTCGGGCCGCAATGGCAGCCGGCGGACGAGGGCGGCGGCGCGCGCGATCTGCCGCCGATCGAGGGGCACCCCGCATTCGCGGCGCACGTCGGCCAGTCGCTGATGGCCGATGAGTTCGACATGTCGTTCTTCCAGAACCGGCCGCTCGATCACGGCTGTTTCTCGCCGCTGTCGATGCTGTGCGCGCATCGTCCCGAGTGGCCCGTCAAGCTCGTGCCGCTGCAAATGGGCGTACTGCAATGGCCGGTTCCGTCGGCGCGCCGATTCTATCGGCTCGGCCAGGCGCTTCGGCGCGCGATCGAGAGCTATCCGGAAGACCTGCGGGTCGCGATTGTCGCGACGGGCGGCCTGTCGCATCAGGTGCACGGCGAGCGCTCGGGCTTCAACAACACCGAATGGGACCAGCGCTTCCTCGATCTGTTCGAGCGGGACCCCGAGCGGCTCGCCGAAATGACGATCGCCGAATACGCGACGCTCGGCGGCTACGAAGGCGCCGAAGTCGTGATGTGGCTCGCGATGCGCGGCGCGCTGCCCGCAGGCGTCGTCTGCAGGCATCGCGGCTACTACCTGCCGTCGATGACGGGCATCGCAACGGCGATCTACGAAGGCATCGATACGGAGCCGGATTCGTCTGCCGTCGAGCGTCATCGGAAGCGAATGGCGGCGCAGCTCGACGGCATCGAGCAGCTGCCGGGCACGTACCCGTTCTCGATCGGCACTGCGGTGAAAGCGTATCGGATCAACGACTACCTGCACCGGATGATCGAGCCGGATCATCGCGCGCGTTTCCTCAGCGATCCCGAAGGCAGCTTCGAGGCCGCCGGCCTGTCGGCAGAGGAACGCGAGCTGATTCGCCGGCGCGACTGGCCGGGGCTGCTGCGCTACGGCGTCATCTTCTTTCTGCTCGAGAAGCTCGGTGCGGTGACGGGCGTGTCGAACCTGCACATCTATGCGGCGATGCGCGGCGAGTCGCTCGAAGATTTCCAGCGGACCCGCAACGCGCCAGGCGCGCTGTACTCGGTCGCGGGCAAGGGCGCGGGCGATCTCGGCTGGGACAAGAAGGGCGCGCGCGACGACGAATGACGCGGCGGTGAACGTGGCGGCGCGCATCGTGCGCGCAGGCCACGAAACCGAAATATATGAACAGGATGACTAACTAAGCGCTGTTGTCCAGCGGAGACGGAGGGGTGCAATGACAGGCGGGAACATAGGCGGTAAGACAATCGACATCAAGGCCTTCATCGACGAACGGCCGGTGTCGCGATACCAGTGGCTGCTCGTCGTGCTGTGCTGTCTGGTCGTGATCGCCGACGGCATGGATGTCGCGATCATGGGCTTCGTTGCGCCGTCGGTGATTCGTGACTGGGCGATTTCGCGTCCGGAGTTCGGCCTCGTGATGAGCGCCGCGCCGATCGGGCTCGTGATCGGCGCGCTGGTCGCGGGACCGAGCGCGGATCGCTTCGGCCGCAAGAAGGTGTTGATCGCATCGGTATTCCTGTTCGGCATCTTCACGATCGTCACGTCATACGCCGGGTCGCCCGTCGAAATGGCGGTGCTGCGTCTGCTGACGGGCATCGGTCTCGGCGCCGCGATGCCGAATACGACCACGCTGCTGTCCGAGTACGCGCCGCAGCGGATGCGCTCGCTGATGATCACCGTGATGTTCACGGGCTTTAACCTTGGCTCCGCGCTGATCGGCTTCGTCGCGGGCTGGCTGATTCCCGAGCACGGCTGGCGCGCGGTGCTGCTGTTCGGCGGCGCGCTGCCGCTGTTGCTGATTCCGCTGCAACTGTGGCTGCTGCCCGAATCCGCGCGCCTGCTTGCGGTGCGTGGCGCGCCGGCGCAGCGTATCGGCGCGATTCTGGGCCGCGTCTGCGGCGCGCGGTTCGCCGGCGACGAAACGTTCGTGTCGAACGAACCGCCACTGCCGACGCGCAAGCCGATCGGCGTGCTGTTCTCGCAGGGCTACGGACGCGTGACCGTGTCGCTGTGGATCACGTACTTCATGGGGCTGCTCGTGATCTATCTGCTGACGGGCTGGCTGCCGACGCTGATCAAGGATGCGGGGCTTTCCGTCAGCACCGCGGCCAATGTGACCGTGATGTTCCAGATCGGCGGCACGATCGGCGCGATCATCGTCGGCTGGCTGATGGACAAGGTGCGGCCGGCGCCCGTGATCGGCATCGCGTACCTCGGCGGCGGCGCATGCGTTGCGCTGCTAGCGTGGGCCGGCGCGCTGTCGTCGTCGCTCACGCTGCTGGTGTTTGCCGCGGGCTTTTGCATGAGCGGCGCGCAGACGGGGCTCAACGCCTATGCACCGGGCCGCTATCCGACCGTGGCCCGCGCAACGGGCGTGAGCTGGATGCTCGGCATGGGCCGCTTCGGCAGCATCTTCGGCTCGGCGATCGGCGGCGCGCTGCTTGGGCTCGGCTGGAAGTTCGAAGCCATTCTGTCGATGCTCGCGGTGCCCGCAACGCTGGCGGCGATCTCGATCGTGTCGACGCAGCGCGCACAACGGCGCGAGCCCGTCGAAATCGAAACACCGGCGCACTGACCACACGGGATTTGCGAATTCGCGAGGCCTTCGCGATGCGGACGGCCGCAGGGTTCGTCACGTCCATCGGCGGCGCCGGACGGTTTATCAATTGCAGGAGTGTCAATGATTATCGATATTCACGGCCATTACACCACCGCGCCAAAAGCGCTGGAAACATGGCGCAATCGGCAGATTGCCGGCATCGGCGACCCGTCCGCGATGCCGAAAGTATCCGAGCTGAACATCAGCGACGACGAATTGCGTGAGTCGATCGAGAGCAACCAGTTGCGGCTGATGCGCGAGCGCGGCCTCGACCTGACGATTTTCAGTCCGCGTGCGAGCTTCATGGCGCATCACATCGGCGATTTCCAGGTGTCGAGCACGTGGGCGGCCATCTGCAACGAGCTGTGCCATCGCGTGAGCCGGCTCTTTCCCGATCGCTTCGTGCCGGCCGCGATGCTGCCGCAGAGCCCGGGCGTCGATCCCGCGACCTGCATTCCCGAGCTGGTCCGCTGCGTCGAGGAATACGGCAACGTCGCGATCAACCTGAATCCCGATCCGTCCGGCGGTCACTGGACGAGCCCGCCGCTGTCCGACCGTCAGTGGTATCCCGTCTACGAGAAGATGGTCGAGTACGACATCCCGGCGATGATCCACGTGAGCACGAGCTGCAATGCGTGCTTCCATACGACGGGCGCGCACTACCTGAACGCCGACACGACTGCGTTCATGCAATGCCTGACGTCCGATCTGTTCAAGGATTTCCCGACGCTGCGCTTCGTGATTCCGCACGGCGGCGGCGCAGTGCCGTACCACTGGGGGCGCTTTCGCGGGCTCGCACAGGAACTGAAGAAGCCGCCCCTCGACGAGCATCTGCTGAACAACGTGTTCTTCGACACGTGTGTCTACCACCAGCCGGGCATCGATCTGCTGACGCGCGTGATTCCCGTCGACAACATCCTGTTCGCGAGCGAGATGATCGGCGCCGTGCGCGGCATCGACCCGCAGACGGGTCATTACTTCGACGACACGAAGCGCTATGTCGAAGCGGCCGACATCGCGCCGCAAGACCGCTACCGGATCTACGAGGGCAACGCGCGACGCGTGTATCCGCGCCTCGACGCACAACTGAAATCGAAAGGGCTGTGATCATGTACGAACTCGGAGTCGTTTATCGCAACATTCGCCGCGCGGATCAAAACGTCGCGCAACGGCTCGGCGAACTGGGATCGGCAACGGTGCACGAAGCGATGGGCCGCACGGGTCTTCTCAAGCCGCATATGAGGCCGATCTATCCGCGCGCGCGAGCAGCGGGCACGGCCGTTACCGTGCTGCTGCATCCCGGCGACAACTGGATGCTGCATGTCGTCGCCGAGCAGATCCAGCCAGGCGATGTCGTCGTCGCGGCGATCACGGCCGACTGCACGGACGGCTACTTCAGCGATCTGCTCGCAACGAGCTTCAAGGCGCGCGGCGCGAAGGCGCTCATCATCGACGCGGGCGTGCGCGATGTCGCGGTGCTCGACGAGATGCGGTTTCCTGTGTGGAGCAAGGCGATCTCCGCGAAAGGCACGATCAAGGCGACGCTCGGCTCCGTGAACATTCCCGTCGTCTGCGCGGGCGCGCTCGTCCAGCCGGGCGACGTGATCGTCGCCGACGATGACGGCGTCGTCGCTGTATCCGCCGCAAGCGCCGTGCAAGTGCTCGAGAAGGCAGCCGCGCGCGAAGCGAACGAGGCGGCGAAGCGCGCGAAGCTCGCATCCGGCGTGCTCGGGCTCGACATGTACGACATGCGCGAACCCCTGCGCCAGGCCGGTCTGCGCTACATCGACTGAGACGGGTGCGGCAGATGGATTACGCAGCACGAACATCGGTCGAGGTGGCCGGCATTGCGTCGATGGCGACGCGTCAGATCCTCGCGCGGCTCGCGACGCAGTTCGAGCGCGACACGGGTTGCCGCGCGGCGATCACGTCGGTCGGCGGGGTCGAAGCCGCGCGCCGGGTGCAGGCGGGCGAAGCGTTCGACTTCGTGGTGCTCGCGTCGGACGCGATCGATCGGCTTGCCGCCGAGGGTTGCGTCGACGCGCTGAGCCGCGTCGATATCGCGCGCTCCCACGTGGCAATCGCGGTTGCGGCAGGCGCGCCGCTTCCGGACGTGAGGTCGGAAGATGCGGTGCGCGATGCGATCCTGCGGGTCGGCCGGATCGGCTATTCGACGGGGCCCAGCGGCACGCACTTGAAGCGCCTGTTCGCGCGCTGGGGCATTGCCGACGCGATCGCCTCGCGCATCGTACAGGCGCCGCCCGGCGTGCCCGTCGGAACGTTGATTGCGAACGGCGACGTCGAGCTCGGATTTCAACAGCTGAGCGAGCTGCTGCACGTGCCGGGCATCGACATCGTCGGGCCCTTGCCGCCTGCAATCCAGATCGTCACGGTGTTTTCGGCTGCGACGTGTCGCGCAATGCGCGAGCATCAGGCGACGGCACGGTTCCTCGCGTTTCTTGCGTCGCCGCGCGCGGATGACGTCAAGCGTGAGTACGGAATGGAGCCTGCGTAATAGCCGCGCAGCAACAGAGGTTCTCTCCGTGCAGTTCGATAAACACAACAGATGGCGTTACGCATTATTCGCAACGCGTGCGTATCGACAGGTTAGTTAACCTAATTGAATAGCACACGGTGCGCAGTGCGGCGACTGCTCGCGACCGCTCTGTACGCGCGGCCGATCACATAATTTCAACAAGCAGCAAGGAGACTTCATCGATGAAGCAGCAGCATCCGGTTCACCTGGTTCTGGCCTCGGCCGCCGTACTCGCATTCGCGGCGCCGGCCTTCGCGCAAAGCAGCGTCACGCTCTACGGAATCGTCGACAACGGCATCGGCTACCAGAACAATTCGACGACCGTCGGCTCGACGACGGGCGGCAAGTCGGTCGTGAAGATGAACCAGGGCGTCTGGGCTGGCAGCCGCTTCGGGCTGCGCGGCACCGAGGATCTTGGCGGCGGTACGAAGGCGATCTTCGTGCTCGAGTCCGGCTTCAACTCGGCGACGGGCGCTGCCCAGTTCACGGACGCGATCTTCGGCCGTCAGGCATGGGTCGGTTTGACGAACGCGACGTACGGCACGCTGACGGCCGGCCGCCAGTACGCGTCCTACTACCAGACGATGTCGCCGTTCAGCCCGATTACGTGGATCACCGGCTACTACGGCGCACACCCGGGCGACGTCGACGGCCTCGACACGATCTACCGCGCGAACAACACGATCGAATACACGTCGCCGAAGCTGTACGGCTTCACGGTGAGCGGCTCGTATTCGCTCGGTGGTGTCGCGGGCAGCACGAACGCCGGCTCGACGTGGGCGACGGGCGTCCAGTGTGCAGCTGGCCCGTTTGGTCTTGGCGTCGCGTTCGAACGCGTGAACAACTCGAACACAGCAGGCGGCGCGTGGGGCGCGAATTCGACGACGTCGAACGGCGGCGCGCAGATCGGCGTATCGGCGGTGACGAACGGCTATCAGACGGCGCGGGCTCAACAGCGCTTCGCGCTCGGCTTGAGCTACCGCTTCAGCGATGCGTGGGACGCGACGGCGACGTACACGAACACGCAGTACATCCCCGGCTCGGGCTCGAAGTTTCTGAACACGGCGATCTTCAATGCGGCGGGCGCCGTGCTGCACTGGAAGCCGTCGCCGGTGTGGGATTTCGGCGCCGGCTATGCGTACACGAGCGCGACGCAGGCGAACGGCATCACCGACAACGCGCGATACCACCAGTTCAATCTCTCGCAGTACTACTCGCTGTCGAAGCGCACGGGACTCTATCTGCTCGAAGCGTATCAGCACGCGAAGGGCAAGACGCTCGGGACGAGCGGGGCGGGCAGCATCGTCGATGCGACCGCGACGCTGGGTGACGGTCTGAACACCGCGCCGTCGTCGACGGGCAATCAGTTTGCGGTCGGCGCGGGCATCATTCACCGCTTCTGAGGCAACAGTGCGATGCGCGGCTGTCGGGCCGCGCATCGGCGGGCTCTGTCAAGTTGAGGGCGTCGCTACCTGTTTTCCTGATGAATAGATTTCTGCAGCGTTTTCCGTGCTGCTCTGTCATTACACCGAGTTTGGCCTGATCGAGGTGCCCGCCGGTTTCCTCAATTTCGTCGACGGTGGACGCTCAGCTGTCTCGCTGTTCTTCGTGCTGTCAGGGTTCATCCTCACTTACACCTACCGGGACACGGTCTCCCGCGGTCACGCAAAGGCGTTCTATCAGGCACGCTTCGCGAGGATTTGTCCGGTGTTGATGCTCGATTTGGCGCAGGTTCGCGATAAAGCGCCAGCCAAGCACAAGCGCCATGCCGATCATCAGGACCTGCGAGGTGAGTGCGGTGGCGGCCTGTACGGTGGTCAGCACTGAGCGCATGTCCTCGACACGCGAGTGCGGTGTGATTAGCAGCGCTACGCTGGCCAGAGCAACGACGCTCCAGAGCGCGCGCGCTCGTAGCGCGGCTAGCGCCCGTCACAAAAGCGCAGGATAAAGACGGTGAACGACGCACTATAGACCAGCAGCGAGACCGTGTTGGCGATTTCCCAGCCATCGGTACTGCGGAACGGCCACGGGCTGGTGGCCACCTGGTTATAGCCGCAGATCCACCAGGCAACCGACATCACGGCGAACCATCCGTAGACGGTTTCCCGGCGTCGCATCAGCCACATTGACAGGAAAAAGCACCCCAGGGTGGCGGACACCGCGAGACTGAACCATTACATCTCGTTGCGCGTCCAGTCCGCATCCTTGAAGCGGGCGCGCATCAGCGAGGGGGTGCCGATGGCGGCGGGTCCGAGTCCCCCGTCATACGTGGCCATTCCGGCGCTCTGGATCGCGAAAGCCACGCATGCGTCGCTCGCGTTCGCGTGTCGGCTGATAATGGCGTCCGCGAGCCCGTGAAGATTTCACCACCCTCTAAAATGCCTCAGTCCGGTCAGCGGGCCATCGATGTGCGCAACGAGGTTGTGCCATGAATGTCGGCGCTGATTGCCTTGATGTCCCAAATCACTACTTGTCCCAAACCTCTTTCGGCACCGGCAAGCCTTCGAGGTCGGCGGCGGTCAACGGACCGTCCGGTTCGATGCCTTGACTCTCGAGCATCAGCATCACTTGCCGCGTATGTTGCGCGGCGTGCCAGGCGGTACGTTCAAGGACTTCGTGAAAAGGTCGCGTGCCGTAATAGGTCTGTACCGTGTAATTGACACTGGGGTCCTTTTGCTCCGCCCACCACGCCAGTAATCTGGCACGCACGCTCTCGCCCCACGCGGCGATGTCTTCGCCGCTCCAGCCATCAGGCGGAAGATCGTCGAAGGACTCGAAACGCAGTGCAATGCCCTGCGACGCTTGCATCCCCATTTCGACCACGCGGAACATGTGAAAGGCGAGTCCCGCAGGCGTGCGATTGCGATTGCGAAACGGCGTCTTCAACTGATCGGGTTGGAACTGGCGAACATAGCGGGCATTTGCGCGCATCAGTACGTCTAGCTTCGCGAACAGTTGCGCCGGCGGCAACGGTTCCTGCACGCTGGTTTTCAGGTCGAGGAATTTGATGACGTCGTGGATCGATTGACAGAAGGTGTAGCGCTTGCCAATGGACACGACAGGCACGCTGCGCGCGCCGAGTTCGGCCAGTTGCGCGCGTGCGTCGGGATCGTTGTGCACGTCGAGCGACTCGAACTCGATTCCCTGTTCGATCAGGAATTCCTTGGTGCGCAGGCACGAGGAACATCCCGGCTGCCAGAATAACTTGATACGTGCTGCACTCAGTGTTCCGATCATGATCTTCTCCACGAAACGGCGCCAAAAACCCGACCCGTCAGCCCGACTTCGACAGCGTTTGATGCCACTTCAACAGCAGCAGGTTGACGACGGTGGCAAACACGAACAACAGGATGGCGAGGGCCATGATGGTCTGGGTATCGTTGCGGCCCATCGCAATCATCAGCATGTGGCCGATCCCGCTTTGCGAAGCGAACATCTCGCCAATGAGCGTGCCCAGCAGCGTCAGCGAGAAACCGATGCGCAAACCCGCGAGCACTTCGGGCACCGCCGCGGGCAGCAGCACATAGCGCGCGTAGGCCATCGGCGAGAGGCGGCACGCGCGAGCCGTCCGTCCGAACACGGGGCGCATGTTGCGCACGGCACCCATCGTGAAGACCGTAATCGGAATGATGCCGTGGATCACGCCGAACGTGACCTTGGCGTACAGACCGAGACCGAACATCAGCAGCACCACCGGATACAGTGTGATCTTCGGGATAGCATAGAGGGCCATCAGAATCGGCTCCATGACATCGCCCGCGAGACGTCGCGCGCCCAGCACCAGTCCCAGGCAAACGCCGCCCACGCATGAAATGGCGAAACCCAAGGCGAATGCAACCGACGTGATCCGCAAGTTCTCGGGAAAGTCGTCGTCGCGCATGATCGACTTGAGCCTGACGAACGTTAGCCATGGGCCGGGCAGTACGTCCGCGCTCAACAATGAGCTCGCGATCTGCCAGAGTCCCAGCAGAACCACGACTAGCAGCACGCTATCGCGCCAACGCGAGTGCGAGCGGTTCGGTTTGAGCGCCGCCGTGGCAATCGTGCTCATGGGGCCGTCCTCCGCGTGCGGCTGTATAGGCGCATCTCGGCCATATGCAACAACATGTTCAGCGTGCCGACGAAAATCAGCAGCAACAGCATCAAGCCATACATGGTCGGGTTATCGAAGTTGTTGTACGCGTAGGCAATGCGAAATCCGAAGCCCGAGCCGGCCAGTACGAATTCGCCGGCAATCACCGCGATAAACGCATATACGACGGTGAGCTTGATTCCCGTGAACACGAACGGCAAACTCGAGGGCAGGGTGATCAGCCGGATTTCGTCGAACGGGCTCATGCGCATGGCGCGAGCCGAACGAAGCAGGACGCGCGGCACGCGTTCGAGTCCGTTGAGCGTGTTCGCGGCCATCGCCACGACGCCGAACAGAAAGCCGATAGCCACCAGCGGCCAGCGATTCAATCCGAAGATCACGATCAACACCGGATACACGACGAAGATCGGCACGGCGTAATAGGAGAGCAGCAATGGATCGATCACGCGCCGCACACGCGGCAATTTGAAGAGTCCCACACCAAAGGCGAAACCGCCCGTCACAGCAAGGACGACCGCCAGCGTCGCATTGGCGAGCGTCTGCAGGATGTCGCGGCTGTAGTCGCCAGAGGCGAGCAAAGCCCACGCGCCCTCGGCCATCTTCGACGGTGGAATGAACGAGACTGGATCGATCCACGCGCGGCGACTCGCGACTTCCAGCGCACCGACGAAGAGCACGACGAGAGCGAGGCGCCAGCGCGTGGCGCGATTCATGACCGGCTCCCGAGTGCCTTTAGCGCTTCACCCCGCAGCAGCCCCCAGACGCGCGCGGTCAATTCGCCGAAGCGCGGGTCCAGCGCCGTATTGCTGTCGCGCTGCCGCGACCATCCGGTTTCGATCGTTGCAATGAATCGTCCCGGACACGCCGACATCACTCCGATGCGGTCCGACAGCAACACGGCTTCATCGATGGAGTGCGTGATGAGCATCACGGTCGCGCCGGTTTCCCTCCAGAGCTTGAGCATTTCCTCGCCCATCAGCAGACGCGTTTGCTGATCGAGCGCACCGAAGGGCTCGTCGAGCAGCATGAGGCGAGGGCGCATCACCATGGCGCGCGCAATGCATACGCGCTGCCGCATGCCGCCCGACAATTGCACCGGATACGAATGCGTAAACGCTTTGAGGCCCATGAAAGCCAGCGCGTGCTCGACCCGTTCGCGAATCTCGCTCTCGGCGACGCCGGCACGCCGCGCGCCGAATGCGGCATTGTCGTAGACGTTGAGCCAAGGGAAGGTGGCGTCCTCCTGAAACACGACGGAAATACCCTCGGGCACCTTGTCGCGCACGGCCGCGCCTTCGAACATCACGCTGCCCGCACTCGCTGCGTTGAGCCCGGCAAGCACGTCGAGCAGCGTGGACTTGCCGCAACCCGACGGGCCTACGATCGAAAAGAATTCGCCCGTCTGCAAGCTCAGGCTCACTGGGCCGAGCGCATGGTAAGGCGGTTTGCCTCGCTCTCCGGCATAGATCCGTGTGACATCGGTGAGGGTGGCATGAATTCCGGAGAATGCCCGTTCAGGCGCGCTGGCGGACACCACGGATAAAGGCACGGCTTTCATGGGTCCACCTCACCGCGAGCGTTCGCCTGGCGGCAGAAAGGATTCGTTGACGACCGTATGCCAGTCGAACGGACCCGGCTCGACGGCCTTGATCAGCACGAGACCCTTCGCGACCTCGTCCATGCTCGCATAGTTGAAGCGCCCGGTACTCCAGTAGTGGGGATCGGTATCGAGGCAATTGTCGATGGCCGACTTCGCGACCGCGGGATCGATCTTGTAGGCCTTCGCTAGAATCTGCGCGGACTCGTCACGATGCGCGGCAATATATTCGACGCCTCTTTTGCGGGCCTCGATGATGCCCTTCACGACTTCCGGATGGGCCTTCAGATAATCGGTGCGCACCACGCCGACAGTCTGCGTTTCAGCGGGCACGATATCTGTGGAACGGAAGGCGATCTTCAACTGATCCTTGTGCTGGCTGTAGGCGGGCTCGGTCATGTACGCGACGTCGACGGCGTGCTGTTGCAACGCGATCATCATCGTGCCCGATGCGCCCACCGGTTTGCGCTGCACCTGCCCGCTCAGCCCCGCACGCTCGAGACCGACGATCGTGATCATCTCGGTCATCGACTTCGGACTGCTATAGCCGATGGTCTTGCCCTTCATCTGCGCGATGCCGTGGACGTCGGAGTCCTTGAGCTGAACCCAGAGCAGATCGGCGACGCTCTGCACACCACTATGAACGATCGTGATCGGCACACCTTGTTTGATCGCTGCAATGGCAGCCGGCAATGCGACCTCGCCGTAAGGTATCTCGGATGCCATCGCATTGCGTACCGAGGTTCCACCGCCTTCCGATGTGATGAAGCCGGTGACGTCCACCCCGTTCTGCTTGAAATAGCCTTTATCCAGCGCGACGGCAAAGGGCGCGCCATACATGCCGTCGATCCAGTGCGTGACAGTCAAGGTTGCGGCCTGAGCGGTCGCAACACTCGCAGCTAAAAATGGGGAGAGCACCGCAAGCCGCGCGAACCGGTAGATACCCTTCATCAGTTGTCTCCTGAACACCATTTTTGATTGTATGTACAAAGTGTAGGATAGTTTTTAGGCGAACCAGCCATCGCCCGCTATGGATGTTTACGCGAATCTCCCTTGATTTATGGACTTCTTCAAACACGAGCTAAGGGTTTTCCTGACGCACGCAATGCGAAAAGATTCTGGTTTTGTCCTACAGTTTTGACCAATACTAGATGCAACAGTTATCCGCTGTGCTTTCCAAACCATGTCCACTACAAATGACGAAACCGTCGAGGAAACCGACCGCGCGCTGCGATCGGTGCTCGACCGGGCGCTTCGCACGGGGGAGACCGTCGACCGAACCGCAGCGCTTATCAGGCAGCAAATCGTGGAAGGGCGGCTTGTGCCCGGCCAGCGTCTGATCGCTCGCGATCTGGTCGAACAGTTCGGCATCAGCCGTGGTCCGCTGCGCGAAGCGTTTCGACGGCTGGCCGCCGACGGCCTCGTCGATCTCATCCCTAATCGCGGCGCGACGGTGCGTCGTTTGTCGAATGATGAGATCGCGCAGGTCTACCAGATTCGCGAGGCGCTCGAAGGCTACGCTGCGCGGCGAGCCGCACAGTTGATCGATCAGGGCGACAACCGGGCGCGTTTCACCGAAATCGTGGAGCGGGGCCGGCGTCATTTCACTGCGCCGGATTTCGCGGCGTTCATCGTCGACAACCGGCAATTCCATCGGATCATCGTCGACATATGCGAGAACCCGCAACTCAGCGAACTCATCGACAAGTATCAGCTTCCGATCTTCATGCATCAGTTGCGCGAGCGTATCGGCGTGGATCAGATCGTGCGCAACTCGCTTGCGGAACATGAACTGATTGCGAGCGGCATTCTGGCTGGCGACCCCGAACGGGCGGCGCAGGCCATGCGCAATCATCTGCGGCACTCGGCGGACGAATTGATGAGGTTTCCACGCTAGATAAAGCCGGCGTGTCGCGCATATCGACGAAGAGACCACCATGGGGCACACCCTTTTCGACAAGATCTGGAATCAGCATGTGATCGCCGAACTGCCGGGCGGGGAGAGTCTTTTACATGTCGATCGGCATCTGATGCACGAGCTTACGAGTGTGGCCGCCATTCGTGCTCTGGAGTCACGAGGCGCGACTGTTCACGATCCCTCTCTGACGTTCGCCACCGTCGATCATGTGATCTCGACGCGCCCGGGCCGCACGGCAGGCGACGCGCAGTGGAGCACGATTGCGATCGATACGTTGCGCGAACAGACTTCGCGCCTCGGCATCGATCGCTTCGATGTCGACGACGGCCGGCAGGGCATTGTTCACGTGATCGGCCCGGAACTCGGCTTGACGTTACCGGGCCTGCTTCTGGTTTGCGCGGATAGTCATACTTGCACGCATGGCGCGCTCGGAGCGATTGCGTTCGGCATCGGGTCGTCCGAGCAGGTGCATGTCCTTGCGACGCAAACCATTCGGCAGAAGCGGCCCAAAACGATGCGGGTGCGTTTCGATGGACGCACCCGGCCGGGCGTCGAAGCAAAAGACATGATCCTTTATCTGATCGGCCTTCTGGGCACTTCGGCCGCGACCGGGTATGCGGTGGAATACGCGGGTTCCGCGATCGAAGCACTGGAGATGGAAGCGCGGTTGACGCTGTGCAATCTGTCGATCGAACTCGGCGCGAAGGTAGGCATGATCGCGCCGGACGAGGTGACGTTCGCGTACGTGGCGGGACGCGATTATGCGCCCGCGGGCGCCGCGCTGGAACAGGCGATCGTTCAATGGCGTCGGTTAACGAGCGACGCGGATGCCGTGTTCGATCGGGAGATCGCGATCGACGCGTCGCTCATTCGTCCGCAAGTGACATGGGGCACGAGCCCCGAACATGTGATCGCGATCGATGGGCGCATTCCCGATCCTGCTGAGGAGCCCGATGCGATGCGACGGGAAACGCTCGAAAAAGCGTTGTCGTATATGCAATTGCAGCCGGGTCGCCGGCTCGATGAAATACCGATCGATCGCGTTTTCATCGGCTCCTGCACGAACAGCCGCCTGAGTGATCTGCGCAATGTCGCGTCGATTGTAAAAGGCCGCCACGTTGCGCCGCACGTGCAGGCGTGGGTGGTGCCTGGCTCCATCGATGTCAAGCGTCGTGCCGAGCGGGAAGGGCTGGATCATATCTTTATCGAGGCCGGTTTCGAATGGCGCGAGCCGGGATGTTCGATGTGCGTCGGTGCGAACGGCGATCTTGTGGGCACCGGCGAGCGTTGTGTCTCGACGTCGAACCGTAACTTCGTCGGCCGTCAGGGGCCGGGTGCGCTCACGCATCTCGCGAGCCCGGGCGTGGCGGCAGCAAGTGCGATCGCCGGAAAAATCGCGATGCCCTCGACGGGGCGCGCCGCATGAAAGCTTTCACCGTGTGCGAGGGCATTGCCGCACCGCTCGTGCGGGACAACATCGACACCGACATGATCGTGCGTGTCGAACGCATCGCCCAACTTCAGCGCGGCCAGTTCAAACCATGGGCATTCGAAATGATGCGCTACGGCGCCAATGGCGACGAGAACGCGTCGTTCGTGCTGAACAGGCCGCCGTTCCGTCACGCGCGGATCGTGCTGTCGGGCAGCAATTTCGGCTGCGGCAGCTCACGTGAAATGGCCGTGTGGGCGCTGGAGGAATTCGGCATACGCTGCGTGATCGCGCAGAGTTTCGGCGATATTTTCTACGCCAATTGCCTGCAAAACGGTCTGCTGCCGATTCGCCTGAGCGCGGCGCAGATCGACTCGCTGGTGCCCGCAGCCAGTCGCGGCGAACCCTTGCGAGTTGACTTGCGGGCCCGCACGGTCGGCGTCGTCGGCGAGCCACCCATTCCCTTCGATTTCCCGGATGAGCGACGCGAGGCGCTGCTTGAAGGCATCGACGAAATCGATCAGACGCTCAGGCACAACGCGCGGATTCTCGCGTTTCAAAGGGACGACGCGTCGAAGCGTCCCTGGGTCTACGTGCGCAAATAGCGTTCAAACCAGCGATCAAACTCGGAGTTCGACCATGCCGACTACGGTACATGCAGGCGCAAGACTGGATCGATTACCCACTTCGCGGTTTCACCGGCGCATTCTGTGGCTGATCGGCGCGGGCATGTTTCTCGATTCCTTCGATATCTATCTTGCGGGCGGCGTGCTCGGGGCGCTCACGCGCAGCGGCTGGTCGACGATGCAGCTGAATGCGGCGTTTCTGTCGTCGACCTTTGTTGGCATGTTGATCGGCGCATTTACCGCCGGTATTCTTGGCGACGCGAAAGGCCGGAAGTTTACCTATCAGTTCAATCTGATGATCTTCGGGCTGGCGTCGATCGCGGGATCGCTTGCGCCGAACATGAACTGGCTCATCGTGTGCCGCTTTTTCATGGGCCTCGGATTGGGCGCGGAGATCGTGGTCGGCTATGGGTCGATCGGCGAATTCATTCCACCGGCCGTGCGCGGAAAATGGTCCGCGTATCTGTCGTTGATTACGAATTCCGCGCTGTTCTTTTCGACCTTTCTCGGCTATCTGATCATTCCATCCGTCGGTTGGCGCGCGATGTTTGCGATCGTCGGCGTCGGCGCACTCGGCGTTTGGGTGTTGCGCAAGAAGATGCCCGAATCGCCACGCTGGCTGGAATCGAAAGGACGCTTCGAGGAGGCCGAAATGATTCTCGCCGGCGCCGAAGCGGAAACGGCTCAAACACACACATTGCCGCCAATCATCGAGGCGCCGCGCGCGAAGACGACGACCACGAGGCTCGGCAGTCTGTTCCGGCCGCCGCTGTTGCGCCGCACGTTGCTCGCGGTGGTGATCCAGATCGCGATCAATGTGGTGATCTACGGATTTATCGTGTGGGTGCCGACTTTCCTGATCAAGCAGGGACATGGGATGGCGTCGTCGCTCGGGTATTCGACGTTGATGGCGCTAGGAGGGCCGGCCGGCGCGCTCGTCGGCGTGCTGATCGCCGATCGCGTCGGACGCAAGAACGGGTTGATCGGCATTGGCGTGCTTGCGGTCGTCGTCGGCTGGCTGTACGGCAATTCGACGACCGTCGAGATGGCCACATTGCTCGGCTTCGTGCTGTTCACGCTGACATATCTGATGGTTGCGCTTGGCATCGCCACGTATATCCCCGAACTCTTCGCCACGGAAAACCGCATGCGGGCAAACGGCATTGCCGGATGCGCAGGGCGGTTATCGGGCATCGTTGCGCCGCAGATCGTCGTGCTGATGTATGCAACGGGCGGCATCAAGAACGTGCTGTCGATGATCCTCGGCGCATTGATCTTGATGGCGCTGGTCCTCGCGGTGTTCGGCGTGGAGACGAACCGCCGTTCGCTGGAAGAAATCGCCGTCGTTCCCGACGATCCCTCTGTTCCCCAATCCGTCGCCGATGTTCCTGGCAACTGACTTCATCGACACTCGAAGGTAACTGCTCATGACCGCTAACTCCCGCAGAAAAGCGCTTAAATCCAGACTCGCTTCCGGCGAGATCGTCGTCGCGCCCGGCGTATTCGACATGATTTCCGTGCGTCTTGCCGACACCATGAAGTTCGACTGCCTGTACATGACCGGCTTCGGCACGGTGGCCTCCTATCTCGGCGAGCCGGATGCCGGCCTCGCGACCTACACGGACATGCTCAACCGTGTCAGCGCGTTTTGCGCTACCGCCGAAACGCCGCTCGTTTGCGATGCGGACACCGGCTATGGCGGTTTGCTGAACGTCGCGCATACGATTCGCGGCTACGAACGCGCGGGTGCGGCCGGCATCCAGCTGGAAGACCAGGAGTTCCCGAAGAAATGCGGGCACACGCCGGGGCGCCGCGTCATTCCGCTCGAGGACATGGTCAAGAAAATCAAGGTCGCAAGCGAAGCCCGCGAGGATGAGGATTTTCAGATCATCGCGAGAACCGATGCACGCACGACGCTCGGGCTCGATGAAGCGCTGCGCCGCGGCGAGGCATACGCGAAGGCGGGCGCGGACGTGATCTTCATCGAGTCGCCGGAAAGCGAAGCGGAGCTGGAGAAGATCGGCAAGTCGTTTGACCTGCCATTGCTGGTGAACATCGTGGAGGGCGGCAGGACCCCGCAACTCACGCCGGCCGAACTCCAGCGGCTCGGCTTTTCGCTGGCCATCTATCCGTCGGCGGGTTTTCTCAGCATCGCGCGTGCTCTGGAAAAAGCCTATGGAAGAATCAAGGCATTGCAGGGCACCACTGGTCTCGAAGCCGAAATGATGCCATTCAAGGCGATGTGCGAATTGATGGGCTTTCAGGCCGTATGGGACTTCGACAAGGCGCACGCCGATTGACATCTGGCGCGTGCCGTCGATAACGCGAGCCGTTCGCCCTCGCCAGGATTAGCCGCATCGATGTGCTTTGTAGGAGAATGCACGATGGACTTCCCTTATAAAAGCGCGAACATGACTGCGGTAGTGGAAGCGGGCGGGCGCTCGGGCGAAACCGTGGAGCGCGTCGCGGCCGACTTGCGAAACCAGATTCTGGAAGGCCGGTTTGCGCCCGGTCAACGGCTCATTTCGCGGGACATCGTCGAGCTGACCGGCGTGAGCCGGAGTTCGTTGCGCGAGGCATTCCGCCGTCTTGAAGCTGACGGTCTGGTCGAACTCGTTCCCAATCGAGGCGCTATCGTGCGCCGGTTGTCGCGTGACGAAGTCATGAAGGTTTTCGAAATTCGCGAGGCGCTCGAAGGGTTCGCAGCCAGGCTGGCCGCCACGCGAATTCATATCGGCGAGAACCGCGAGCGCTTCCTGGCCGTTCTGGATCAAGGACGGGTGCATGCCGTGCGACCGATGTTCCAGGGCTTCATCAAGGATAACCGCGCGTTCCATCAGGAGATCGTGCGCGCCTGCGGCAATCCGCAATTGGGCGAACTGATCGATAAGTACCAGTTGCCGGCGTTCATGATCCAGTTGCGCCAGACCATTGGCGTCGAACAGATCATTGGCAATTCACTCGCTGAACACGAGGACATTGCCGCCGCGATTCTGGCGGGCGATCCGGACGCGGCGTACGACGCGATGAAGCGGCATCTGTGGCACTCGGCGGAGATGATTCTCAAGCTGCCGGCGATGGTGGACAGGCGGATGGTGGGTGTGGGGTGACGGGCGGGGTCGGTGTGGCTTAGGTCCGATATGGTTTCGGCAACAGCTCCTCGTCCACAAAGGCGGTGCCACAACGCGCGGCAGACGCGAAGGCAGACTCTCGGTTGGCAAAATGGCCTAAGTCGCCAAGTGAAGTCGTTGCGCCGTCCCCTCCGAGGATCGAAATCCGGGCAACGAACGCGAACGTCGGGTGGCGGGAACCGCTGCGCGGCGCGGGTGACAGATTCGGGAGAGAACCTTGACGATGTGGTGGCAGACGAACATACGCATTCTGATCGTCAGCGCGATCGTGTTGGTCTTCGGGGCGCGCTCTTTCGACGCGCATGCGAAAGTCGACCAACTCTGTGTGTCCGTCCAGACTAGCACGTGTAATTCGACGTTGGCGCGATGTCAGTGCACTGCTTCCGGGCGGACGAACGAGCGGGACAGCGTAGCGGAACAACAGAGGCGGTGTGCTCAGAATTGCCAGGAGGAGTATCAAAAGTGCCTCGCTGACGCTACCCGTTTGTGTTACCGATAGGCGAGCGTCGGGCGTTCCTCCGCGTTGAGCCCATCGCGGCGATTCTACGATTCTAGCGAATGGCTGAAATCTCAGCCTCCCCATCGGACCGATTCTGAATCCTCAGAACGACGCGTCCGCCTGCACTTTTCCAGTCGATAAAAATCCAATCAAATCAATGAGATGGAGCGGTGCGCGCAAGCCGGATTCTGGCATGGCCCTTGCGCTATACCCGCCCACTGGCCACCAGGCCATCACGATGCGTGACACAGCGACGCCGCGACGCAGTCCGCGCACTCAAATCAAGGAGACATGCTTTGCAAACGAGTTCCCACGTCCCGAGCCACTCGCAGCCAATGCCTGCGCAGCAATCCGAAAGCAAGACCCGCTTCTGGCCGGAAGGCTGGTGGAAGCTGATGGAATACCGGATCGGCATCATTCCGCTGCCCGTCTATTTCGTCCTGCTGGCGCTGATCGCGGGCTTCGCCGTCACGGGCAAGGTGCCCGGCGAGATATCGATGGCGATCGCCGTGCTCGCGTTTTTCGGCTTCACGTGCGCCGAGCTGGGCAAACGTCTGCCGATTCTTCGCAACATCGGCGCCGCCGCGATCTGCGCGACCTTCGTGCCTTCCGCGTTGACCTTCTATCACCTGCTGCCTAAGCCCATCCTTCACCTCACCACCGAGTTCACCAAGCAGACGAACTTTCTGTACCTGTTCATCGCATCGATCATCGTCGGCAGCATTCTGAGCATGGACCGTCGCGTGCTGATTCAGGGCTTCCTGAAGATCTTCGTGCCGCTCGCTGCCGGTTCGATCGCGGCTGCGCTCGTCGGCACGGCCGTCGGCGCGGCGTTCGGGCTCGGCGTGCGTCACACGCTGCTGTACATCGTCGTGCCCATCATGGCGGGCGGCGTGGGCGAGGGCGCGATTCCGCTGTCGGTCGGCTACTCGGAGATCATGCATCTGCCGCAAGGCGAGCTGTTCGCGCAGGTGCTGCCGCCCGTGATGCTCGGCAGCCTCACGGCGATCGTGCTCTCCGGCGCGCTCGACATGCTCGGCAAGCGCTTTCCGCATCTGACGGGCAAAGGGCGTCTGCAGGTCGGCGAGACGGATGAAATGGACCCCGTGAAAGAAGAAATCACCGGCCATATCGACGTGACGCATATCGCGGCGGCGGGTATCACGGCGATCACGCTGTATCTGCTCGGCCTGGCATGCCGCGATCTGTTCGGCTTGCCCGCGCCCGTCGCGATGCTGTTCCTCGCCGTGCTGGTAAAGCTCGCGCGCGCCGTGTCGCCGCAGTTGCAGGAGGGCGCGTTCGTCGTCTACAAGTTCTTTTCGACGGCCGTCACGTACCCACTGCTGTTCGCGATCGGCGTCGCGATGACACCGTGGGACAAGCTGATCGCCGCGTTCACGTTCGCCAACATCGTGACGATCGTCGCGACGGTCTCGACGCTGATGGGCACGGGCTTTGTGGTTGCGCGTCTGTTGAAGATGTACCCTATCGACACGGCGATCGTGAACGCCTGCCACAGCGGCCAGGGCGGCACGGGCGACGTCGCGATCCTGACGGCCGCGAACCGCATGACGCTGATGCCGTTCGCGCAGATCGCCACGCGTATTGGCGGCGCGATCGTCGTCACGCTGACGCTGATCCTGCTTGCGCATTTCGGTTGATGCGCCGCTGCCTGACGCGGCCCGACCGCGCGGCAACGCGCGGCGCAGCGTTGCCCGATGTCGAGCGCGGCTCACGCGCCTTTCGCCAACAGGCATTGCGTACCGATGAGGTTGAACGTGCGCGTGAGAATAAGAGGGATACCGTTGTGGGGATGGGCCGCCGCGGCCGCGCTGTATTTTGGCGTGGCCGCGGCGGCCGTCGAGTTTGCATGGGACCGCGCGATCGACGCGCTCGCTGAAGTTGGCGCGCATCGGCTGGACCTGTACACGGCAAGCCTGAAGAGCGAGCTAGGCCGCTTCGAGATGATGCCCGCCATCGTCGCGCGGCAGGACAGCGTGCGCGCGTTGCTGGGCGCAGGACCCGGCGCAACGCCCGAGCTGCTGCACGAAGTCGACACCTACCTCGAAGCGGTGAACAACGATGCGGGCAGCCTCGCCGTCGACGTGATCGACCTGCAAGGCTCCGTCATTGCCGCGAGCAACTGGAACCAGTCGCTCAGCTTCGTCGGCACCAACGTTTCCTATCGTCCGTACTTCAAGGACGCGCTCGCGCGCGGCTCGGGGCGCTTCTTCGGCATCGGCACGAACACGGGCATGCCCGGGCTGTACTTCGCGAGCGCGGTGCGCGATGCGGGCAAGCCGATCGGCGCGGCGGCCGTGAAGGTGAGCGTCGATGCGCTCGAATCCGCATGGCGCACGCCCGGCGAAGCGGCGATGGTCATCGACAGCAACGGCGTGGTCGTCATATCGACGGTGCCCGCGTGGAAGTTCACCGCGCTGCGGCCCATCACCGCGCAACAGCAGCGTGAGATTCAGGCTTCGCGTCAATACGCGGGCCGCAATGTCGATGCGCTGCCGTACCAACGCGTCGGCGACTGGAATGGCAATGCGTGGCTCGGCCGCTTTCCCGACTGGCGGCGTCCTGGCAACGCGACGCGCTTTCTCGTGATGTCGAGGTCCGCGCCGCAAGCGGGCGATTCGGTGATGGTGCTGCTCGACGTCGCGGGCGCGCGCCATCAGCAGCAGCTTGCGCTCGCGTTCGTGACGGGCGCCTTCCTGATCGCCGGCCTCTATGCGCTGTACGCGATCCAGCGCCGCCGGACGATCGCCGAAAAGCTCAATGCGCAAGACGCGTTACGGCTCGCGAACGATCAGCTCGAGATCACTGTCGCGCAGCGCACGGCGGCACTGACGGCGACGAACGAACGCATGCAGCAGGAAATCGTCGAGCGCAAGCGGACCGAGCAGCGTCTGCGCGATACGCAGCAGGAAGTGGTGCACGCGGGCAAGCTGGCCGTGCTCGGGCAGATGGCAGCGGGACTCACGCACGAACTGAATCAGCCGCTCGTCGCGATCCGGACGCTGTGCGATAACGCTCGCACGTTCTTCGAGCGCAACCAGCCGGCACAGGCCGTTGCGAATCTCGAACGCGTCGCAAAACTCGTCGACAGCATGGCCGTGTTGACGGCGGAGCTTAAGGCCTTCGCGCGCAAGCCGAAGGTCGAGCGCGTCGCGGTGTCGCTCAACGAAGCGGTCGCGCACGCGCGGCTCATCTACGACGCGCGCATTCGCGACGAAGGTGTACGACTCGACGTGAAGATTCCATCGGGGGCGATGGTGTGGGCCGAGTCGAGCCAGTTGCAGCAGGTGATCGTGAATCTGCTCGGCAACGCGCTCGATGCCGTGCGCAACCAGGAGAAGCGCGTCATCACCATCGCCGCCGGCGAGCCTGACGAACGCGATCGCGTGCTGTTCACGATCGCCGATAGCGGCGCGGGCATCGCGCCCGAAGTGCTCGCGCATCTGTTCGAGCCGTTCGTCACGACCAAGCCGCGCGGGCATGGACTCGGCCTGGGGCTCGCAATCACGTCGCGCATCGTCGAAGGCTTTGGCGCGAAGATTACCGCTTCGAATCGCGCGAACAGCGGTGCACCCAGCGGCGCGGAGGGCGGTGCACAATTCACTATCGAATTCGCGGCGGCGACGTCGCAGAGGATGGCCCATGGGAGATGAGATTCGCGTTCTCGTCGTCGAGGACGACGAGAACGTTCGCTTCGGCGTCGAGCAGGCGGTTGCGCTGGCGGGCTTTCCCGTCAGCGCGTATGCGTCGGCGAAAGAGGCGCTCGCTGAAGTCGCGCCGGGCGCGCCGCTCGTGATCGTATCGGATGTGCGGATGCCGGGCATCGACGGACTGCAACTGCTCGACAAGGTAATGGCGATCGATTCGCAGATTCCCGTCGTGCTGATCAGCGGACACGCGGACATATCGACGGCCGTGGGCGCGATGCAGGTCGGCGCGTACGACTTCATCGAGAAGCCTTTCTCTTCCGACCATATCGCGGGCCGCGTGGCGCGCGCCGTCGAGAAGCGGCGGCTCACGCTCGAAGTGCAAGGCCTTCGGGCCGCGCTGCACAACTGGCAGGGCATAGAGGCCATGGTGCTCGGCAAGTCGCCCGCGATGGCCGACGTGCGCAAGAAGATATTGCGTCTCGCCGACACGTCGGTGTCGGTGCTGATCACGGGCGAGACGGGCACGGGCAAGGAACTGATCGCGCGCAGCCTGCACGATTTCGGCGGGCGGCGCGATAACCATTTCGTCGCGCTCAATTGCGGCGGCCTGCCGGAGCAGATTTTCGAAAGCGAGCTGTTCGGTCACGAGGCTGGCGCGTTCACGGGCGCGATCAAGAAGCGTGTCGGCAAAATCGAGTGGGCAAACGGCGGCACGCTCTTTCTCGACGAGATCGAAACGATGCCCGTCGCGCTGCAGATCAAGATGCTGCGCGTGTTGCAGGAGCGCACGCTCGAACGGCTGGGCGCGAACGAATCGATATCCGTCGATTGCAGGGTGATCGCGGCATCGAAGGCCGACCTCGCGGCGCTATCCGCCGACGGACGTTTTCGCGCGGACCTGCTGTATCGATTGAACGTCGCGCAGATCGAACTGCCGCCGTTGCGCGAGCGTCGCGAAGACGTGCCGCTGCTGTTCGAGCATTTCGTGCTCGCGGCCGCGCGGCGGTTCGGACAGCCTGCGCCTGTCGTGTCGGCGGCGCAGGTGTCGGAGCTGATGACGCATCAATGGCCGGGCAACGTGCGCGAATTACAGAACGTCGCGGACCGCTTCGTGCTCGGGTTGACGGGCGACAGTCTGCTGACGGAAGGCGGCGATCCGGACAAAGGTGCCGCGAAGGGCGGCACGCTCGCGGAACAGATGGCGTACTTCGAGCGCATGCTGATCGAGGACATGCTGCGCCGTCATCAGGGCAACGTCGCCGATGCGAGCGACGCGCTCGGCATGCCGAAGAAGACGCTTTATCACAAGCTGCGTCAACTGAAGATTGCGGCGCGCGATGCGCAAGGCGAAGAGATCGACACGTAACACGAGCGGGCAGCGTGACGCGGTGGCGACCCGGTTCGTCGCCGGTTTATTGCGTGCTTTCTCATTCGCCTTCCGCACGTGCCGGACAATTTTTTTCGCGCTTTTATTCGCGCGATCGGAACGCAATCAAGCGCGCAGTTCGGACGCCTCGAGAAAAAAGTCCCTGTTGTTTGCGAGCCGGCCGATCATGAAGTCGATGAACGTTCTCACGCGCAACGGCTGCTCCGTGCGATGACGGTAGTAGATGTAGATGGATTCGCGCTGCGTCACATGTTGCGTGAGCAATGGCACGAGCCGTCCGCCGCGAACATGCGAGGCAGCCGAGAAACTGCCTAGTTGGCCTATCGCGAGACCTGCGAGAACGGCTTCCGTTTCCGCGTCGATATCGTTCGCGCACAGCGTCGCCGCAATTTCGCGGTAGACGATCTCGTTGCCGATCAGGAACTCCCACGGCGCCTGCTTGCCCGTGTTCGCGCGGCGATAACCCGTGCAGCGATGCGCGTGGAGCTCGTCGACGGACTTCGGCGTGCCGTGCCGTTCGAGATAGGCGGGCGACGCGCAGACGATCAACTGAATGGGAAGCAGGCGTCGCGCGATCGCTCCGCCCGAGGGCGGCGACCCGCCGCGAAACCCGACATCCGCGCGATCGGCGACGAGATCGGTGAAGTGATCGTCGAAGCGGACATCCAGTTGCACGTCCGGATAGAGCGCCGCGAATTCGAGAATCGACGGCCACAGCACTGCGTGTCCCAACGCCTTCGGCGCGCTCACGCGCAACGGTCCCGCGACTTCCTCTTTCGAGCGGCGGGCGTCGTCGATGGCCGACGACAGCATCGCGAGCGCGGGCTCGACGTTTTGCAGCAGCCGCTGTCCTTCTTCCGTCAGGCTCAGCTTGCGCGTCGTCCGATGAAACAGCCGGACGCCCAGCGCCTTTTCCAGTTGCATCACCGCGTGACTGGCCGCTTGCGGCGAGATGCCCTGATCGACGGCCGCCTTGCGCAAATTCCCCAGCGTCGCAGTGCGGACGAAAATCGAAATCGCGCGGACCTCGTTCATTGGCAGCGCCGATTCGCAAATAAAAGTTGATTATCAGTCTAGCAATATGCGGCTAGTTTGTGCGAATCGGACGTCCTATCCTTCGTTTCACTTTCACCACAAACGTAGGAGCTGATCATGAACAACGTCACGAAACAGCAGTTCAAGCGCGTCTGGTTCATCACGGGCGCATCGCGCGGTCTTGGCGCACTGATCGCGCAGGCTGCGCTGGCCGATGGCAATGCCGTCGTCGCGGCGGGGCGCAAGGTCGACGCGATCGTCGAGCGTCTCGGCGAATCGCCCGCGCTGTTGCCCGTCGCGCTCGACGTGACCGACGAGGCGCAAGCGAAAGCGGCCGTCGCCGCGGCCATCGAGAAGTTCGGCCGCATCGACGTGCTGATCAACAATGCCGGGTTCGGCCTGCTCGCGGCCGTCGAGGAATCGAGCGACGCCGACGTGCGCCGCATGTACGACACCAACGTCTTTGGTCTGCTGAATGTGACGCGCGCCGTGCTGCCCGTGATGCGCAAGCAGCGCTCGGGGCACGTGATCAACATGTCGTCGATCGGCGGTTATCGCGCGGCAGCGGGATTCGGCGTGTACAGCTCGACGAAATTCGCCGTCGAAGGCATCACGGAATCGCTGCACGCCGAGCTGAAGCCGCTGGGCATTCACGCGACCGTCGTCGAGCCGGGCTACTTCCGCACGGATTTCCTCGATGCGTCGTCGCTCGTGGTCGGCAAGGACATCATCGACGACTACGACGACACGTCGGGCAAGGTGCGCCGCTTTGCTGTCGGGATGAACCACAACCAGCCCGGCGACCCGGAGAAACTGGCCACCGCGCTCATCACGCTCGTCGATGCGCAAACGCCGCCGCTGCGCCTGCCGCTCGGCACGGACACGCTGAAGGCCATCGCGGACAAGAACGCGTATGTGACAGCGGAAACGCAGACGTGGAGCGCGTTGTCGCAATCGACCGACTTCGCGGTCTGAGGCGCGCTCGGTCGTTGATGGACCGGCGGGACCGGTGATCGACCGGCAGACTGCCGGGCCGTAAATAAATCAAACGGCGCCCGCTGCGAAAGCAGGGGCGCCGTTGCGCTTGCGTTGCGCCGATTACGCGATCGGCGCTGGCCGGCTTACTTGGGTGGCGGCAGCGAAGGATCGAGCATGGCCGAACCCTTGACCAGTTGATCCGTCATCGCGGCGGCGACCGGGTTCGAATGCCTTGATGTGACTGGTTGGTCCGTCGTCGCGGCGCGGGTCATTGCGGCGCGAGTGGCGGTCGTGTCGGGCGGCGGCAACGCGGGATCGGCCTTCGACGAGTCACGCACCAACTGACCCGTCGTCCCGATGGTGGGCGGATTCGATTGATATGGCGCGCGCGCCTCCGTGTTCGAACGAAGTGCGGCCACGTCTGGCGTCGGCAGCGAAGGATCGAGCTTGGCCGATTCCCGGACCAGTTGGTCTGTTTCCGGCGTCGCGCCCTGGAGCATCATCGCGCGTCGTTCCAGATCGTCGCGTTCACGCTGCGCGCGCGGTGCGGGCGTGACCTTCACACGCGACGATTCCCGGGCATTGACCGAGGCGACAGCCGTAGACGGAGCCTGCTTCGGCTGCGTAGCGGGTCGCGGCGCAGGCGCGGCTTGCGCGGTAGGGGCAGCGGGTCGTGGCGCAGGGGCGACTTGCGCAGCGGGGGCTGGCGGTGGCGGCGCAACCATTGCTTGCGCGGCAGGCGCGGCGGGCGCGGCGGGCTGCGGCGCGGGTGCAGCCGCTTGCGGAGCCGGTGCAGCAGGTTGCGGCTGGGTCAGCGCTTGCACGGTTGGCTCGGCAGGGTGCTGCGGAGCCGTCATCTGCGCTGCCGGCGCAGCATGCTGCGGCTCAGGCATCGCTTGCGTGGCAGGCGCGGCGGTCTGCGGTTGAGCCATTGCTTGTGCGGCAGGCGGGGCCGGTTCCGGTGCGGCCTTCTTGGGCGCGGGCGCCGGAGCAGGCGCGGCCGGCTGCTGTGCAACCGAAGGCGGGGCCGAAGGTCCCTTCGTGATCGCACCGGACGTTTGCGACGAATTGATACTGCCTTCCGTCACCTGATTGTCGCCGACGCGGGGATTGGCGCTCGGAGCCTGCAAGGAGGAGTTATCCATGCCGGCTCGCGCTTCATCCGCTGCGCGGTGATCTGCCTGGAGAAGCATCATGTACGACGTGCCTGCTGCGCCGACGAGAAGCCCTCCGAGGATCATCAAAACTTTACTGGTATTCATCATACGTGCGAGTCGTTCAGCGACGAGAGCAGCCATCATAGACGACCGCCCGCGCCTATCATCAGACGAAAGCCAGCCATTGGCGGACCTGATGAGGTGGAACGGGACGAGCGATATCGGAAGTACGAAACCTTCTCAAAAGGGCGTTGACGGCACGCACGCGATACCGCGAGCCAGTCGAAGCCTCCCGATTATCGAACGCTTCGGTTTAGTTTACATGTCGACGACGCGCGCCGCTCGACGCGCATTTGTCCGATCAATCCCACGCGGTGGGGTCGAACAGTCCCGGCCGACGCATGCCGTGACGCATGAACCAGTGCCGTACGGCACTGAGCTTGCGCGGCAAGCCCGGCATCCGGTTTCCTTCGATGCGCGCTTTCGCGCATGACGTCGCGTACTCGATCGCCTCTTCCTCGGAAGAAAAGTAGCCGAGGATTCCAAAGGCTTTGCGCCGTCCGCTTGGACCCGTGACGAATACGCTGGCCGCGTAGCCGCGGACGCCGACGGACGCTAGTGGAATGATGAGATGGCGACGGTAATGCACGGCGTGCCTGTCCATGATCATGCTCCACTGGGTTTTGCCCTGGTCACATGGTACACGCAGCGAAACTGTGGCGGCAATTCGATTGCGGCTACGCAATGAACGGTTGGCGGAGATTGCCTGATTTTGAAGGCACGTCGACGGGGGCGCGCGGCGCTTGCCGCACGCCCTTTTTTTGTGCTTTATGGCTTGATGCGCTGCGACAAGCGCAGCCGTTCAGTAGTCGCTCAGCGGTCGCGGGCGAGCGGCTCGCCGAGCACGAATGCGCCGCCCTGGAAGCGCTGTGCCGGGTCGTCGCGTTCGGCCGTCGGCGCGGTCACGGGGAAACGCTCCGCGAATTGCACCGAGCTATCGCGCGGACGGAAGCCGAGGAAGCCGGCCTTCGTGTTGTCCCACCACTTGACGGGATTGTCGGAAGCGCCGTAGACGACCACATGCCCGACGCGATTCGTGAACAGCGAGCAGCGCACCAGTTCGATGAAGTCGCGATAGCTCAGATACGTGACGAGCATGCGCGGATTCTTTGGCTCTTCGAACGAAGAGCCGATCCGCACGCACACCGTCTCGATGCCGAAGCGGTCGTAGTAGTAGCGCGACAGCGATTCGCCGAAGCACTTTGACACGCCGTACAGGCTGTCGGGACGGTGCGGTGAATCCGCGTCGAGCACTTCGGTGACGGGATGAAAGCCGATCGCGTGATTGGAACTCGCGAACACGATACGCTTCACGCCATGCTTGCGCGCTGCTTCGTACAGGTTGTACGTGCCGCGGAAGTTGGCTTCGAGCAGATCGTCGAACGGCGCATCGATCGAAATGCCGCCGAGATGCACGATCGCATCGACGCCTTCGACCATATGCATCACAGCCTCGCGGTCCGCGAGATCGACGACGCTCGTTTCTTCGTGCGCGGCCGCAGCGCCGGGCGGGACGATGTCGGTCGCGTGCACGATATCGGCCCAATCGGCCAGCGCGCCGCGCAACTGGCGGCCAAGGTTGCCGGCCGCGCCCGTCAGCAGCAGTCGACGGAACGGCTTGCGCCGCGCAGCAGATGATTCGTTCATTGATGTTCCTTGGGGTTAAATGAGGAAAACGTTTTCCAACTATAAGGTCGACCGCGATGGCGCGTCAATCGCCGGCTTTGAAAGCGGAAAAGGGAGGCGCGGCATGTTCCGCGTATGCGTTTTCTGCGACAATCGCCTCACGAGAAAAGAAAACGTTACCCTTCGCATGAAAAAAGTTTCCCCGACGATTCGCGATGTCGCTGTCGAGGCCGGCGTATCCGTTGCCACCGTGTCGAAGTACATGAACGGCACGCAGCGGTTTTCGCCTGCTGTCGAAGCGAGGCTCAAGGAAGCGATCGAGCGGCTCGGCTATCGTTCGAATCCGCTTGCGCGCTCGATGATCACGGGGCGCACGCGCACCATCGGCCTCGCGATCCTCGACATCAGCAATCCGCACTTCACTAACGTTGTGAAGGGCGCGAACCGCATCGCGCTCCAGCACGACTACACGCTGCTGCTCGTCGACACCGAAGAGAACCAGGCGCGCGAGCGGTCGTTGATCGAGGCGCTTGCGCAGCGCGTCGACGGGCTCATCGTCAGTTCGCGGATGCCCGACGAAGAGTCGCAGTGGATGCTCGATCTCAACAAGCCACTCGTGCTCCTGCGGCGCAGTCCGGGCCTGCCGATCCCGAGCGTCGGCATCGACAACCGGCTCTCGACATACATGCTCGCGCGGCATCTGCTGAATCTCGGACACCGGCGCATCGCCTATCTCGGCTTTGGCCAGGCACGCATCAACGACGAGCGCATACGCGGCGCGCGCGAATGTCTCGACGAAGCGGGGCTCACGCTCGACGTGCACGACGCCCATGCGCCGACCGCGAAGGCGGGCGAGCAGGCATGCTCGCGCGTGATGCTCGGGCCGCAGCGGCCGCAGGCGGTGATCTGCTACAACGACCTGATCGCGCTCGGCTTCATGAAAGAGGCTGCGTCGCTCGGCTTCAAGCTGCCGCGCGACGTATCGGTGACGGGCATCGACAATGTGCCTTACGGCGAATACGCGGCGCCCGCGCTGACCACCATCGACATTCAAAGCGAGAAGATGGGTGAACTCGCGATGCAGAAACTGATCGACGGGCTCGCTGGCCGATCCGATGCGGAGCATTCGATGTTCGAGCCTCGCCTCATCGTGCGCGAGTCGACGGCAGCTTGCGGCTGACGTCGGACTCGCGCGCTTCGCGCCGGCATGCGCGCCGCGCGATGCAGCGCGGCTTGCATGCGATGCACGCCATGCACGCTCAGGCATCGAGCTTCGCGGGCGCCATGCGCGGCGTCAGCGCGTGCATGATTGCGAGCGCAAGCAGATAAGCCAGCGCGCCGATCGCGAACAGCACCCAGTAATGGCCCGTGCGTTGCAGCACCTGGCCGATCACTTCCGAGAACAGCACGCCGCCGACCGACCCCGCCATCCCGCCGATACCGACCACGGCGCCGAGCGCGCGGCGCGGAAAGAGATCGGATGCCGTCGTGAACAGATTCGCCGACCAGCCCTGATGCGCGGCCGCAGCGAGGCCGACGATGCCGACGGCGACCCACAGGTTGTCCGCTTGCGACACGAAGGCGATGGGCAGCACGCAGCATGCACAGATCAGCATGGCCGTCTTGCGCGCGGCGTTCACGGTCCAGCCCTTGTGCAGCAGCGTCGACGAGATCCAGCCGCCGCCGATGCTGCCGACCGTCGTGATCGCATAGATGACGACGAGGGGCAGGCCGATGTGCTGCATGTCCATGCCGCGCGACTCGTTGAGCCACTTCGGCAGCCAGAACAGATAGAACCACCAGACGGGATCGGTCAGAAACTTGCCGATCAGGAACGCCCACGTCTCGCGCTTCTTGATCAGCTCGCCCCAGCCGGGCGCGCGGGCGCTAGCGTTGCGGGCGTCGAGCGCTTCGACTTCGTCGCGCGGTTCGTCGAAGGCTTCGTCTTGCGCGCTTCGGTCGGCGGGGCGATAGATTGCGAGCCACGCGGCCAGCCACACGATGCCGACCGCGCCGATGATGATGAACGCCGCGCGCCAGCCGTAGATCACCGCAATGGGCGGAATGATCGCGGGCGCGAACACCGCGCCGATGTTCGCGCCCGAGTTGAAGATGCCCGTCGCGAGCGCGCGTTCGCGGCGCGGAAACCATTCGGCCGTGGTCTTGATCGCGGCCGGAAAGTTGCCGCCTTCGCCGATGCCGAGCAGCGCGCGCACGGCCGCGAAGCCCATCACCGAACCGACGGCCGCGTGCAGCATCGCGGCCACGCTCCACACGAGCATCGCGCCCGCATACGACAGGCGCGTGCCGAGCCAGTCCACGACGCGTCCGAAGCACAGCAGGCCGATCGCATAGAACGCGGAAAAGGCGATCACGATGCGGCCGTACTGCACCTGGGTCCAGCCGATTTCATGCTGGAGCAGGGGCGCGAGCAGACCGAGGATCTGCCGGTCCATGTAGTTGATGACGGTCGCGAAGAAGAGGAGCGCACAGACGGTCCAGCGGAAGCGGCTGGCGACGCGCACGACGCCGACGACGGCAGATTGCATGTATGTCTCCGTTCGCGCCGCCGCTCGTCGCGCCGCGTCTTTTTTCATGGCCGGCGACGAGCACCGGGACGGAACGCATCGCGCGGCGGGGGCTTTCCGCTCGGGCGTGTTTCCGTCTTGTTTGGAAAACGTTTTTCTAAGAATAGAGGGTTTGTCGTCGCTTGGCTAGTACGTATTTTCAGCTATGCCGTGCGTATGAGGGCGCGATGGGCTCGCCGATTCTGCCCCATGAAAGGTAATCGTTTTCTTAGGGCGGCGCGACCAATCAACGGCTGCATAGGGCGCACACGGCACGCTTCAATCGCGAGCGTGCGTCACGGCCAGTTGCAACACGTTTTCGAGTTCGGGCAAGCCGACGGGTTTGGTCAGATGCAGATCGAAGCCTGCGGCCTCGGTTTTCGCGCGGTCCTCGCTGGTGCCGAGCCCCGTCATCGCCGCGATGATCGTGCCCGGCGTTGCAAGCGCCTTGCGGATATGCGGCAGCGCTTCGAAGCCCGTCATCTTCGGCATCGACAGATCGAGCAGCACGAGATTGGGTTGCAGCGTCTGCGCGCATTCGATGGCGGCCTCGCCGTCGTAGACGGCATGCGCTTCGTGACCGAGCACTCCGACGAGCATCGCCATGCTGTCGGCGGAATCGATGTTGTCGTCGACCACCATCACCTTCAGATCGGCGGGTTGCGCGGGCGTCGGCTTGTCATCGTGTGTGCCTTCGTCGGTGACGGTCTGCGTGTATTCGGGCAGCCATACAGTGAACTCGCTGCCCTTGCCGCGTCCTTCACTGTGCGCTTCGATATGACCGCCATGCAAATCGACGATCGCGCGCGCAAGCGTCAGGCCGATGCCGAGCCCGCTCTTGTTCGCCTGTTCTTCCGTCGGCGTTTCCTGCACGAAGAGATTGAAGATCGCATCGATGGCGCCGGGATCGATGCCGCGCCCCGAGTCCGCGATACGGATCGCAACGAGGCGGCCCGAGCGGAACACCTGCATGCCGATCGACGCGCCTTCCGGACTGAACTTCGACGCATTGTTCAACAGGTTCTGCACCACCTGGACCATGCGCGTGAGATCGCCTTCGATGTGCATCGGCGCATCGGGCAGCGATATGTTCAGTGTCTGCCCGCGCGCGGCGAGAAGCGGCGCGCTGCCTTCGATGCTCAGTTGCGCGATGGCCTGCATCGACACCGGCTTCGGCTCGATCTGCACGCGTCCCAGCGTGACACGGCCTGCGTCGAGCAGATCGTCGACGAGCCGCGTGAGATGCGACAACTGCCGGTCGATCAGTTCGTGCTCGGGCACGAACGCGCAATGATCCGCCGACTTCAATTGCAACATGCTGACCGCGTTGCGCAGCGGCGCGAGCGGGTTGCGCAACTCGTGTCCGAGCAGCGCGAGGAACTGGCTCATCCGCTGGCTCGATGCTTCGAGTTCTTCGAGCCGGCGGCGGCGCGACATGTCGCGCGTGATCTTCGCGAACCCTTGCAGCGTGCCGTTCGGATCGCGCAGCGCCGTCGTGATGATGTTCGCCCAGAAGATCGTGCCGTTCTTGCGCATGCGCCACTCTTCCACTTCGATGCGGCCTTCGCGCGCGGCAAGCTCCAGGTCGCGCTGCGGCCTGCCTGCCGTTACGTCTTCGGGCGTGTAGAGCATGGCCGCCGGTTCGCCCACCACCTCATGCGACTGATAGCCCATCACCTGCGTCGAACCCGCGCTCCACGTCGTGATATGGCCTTGCGGGTCGAGCATCGTGATCGCGTAGTCCTTGATCGCGTCGACGAGCACGCGAAAGCGCTTGTCGAGTTCGCGCGCGTTGAAGCGCTCGGTGACGTCGCGCACGAAATACGCGAGTTCGGCGCGGCCGTCGAACTGCACCGGGCACATGGACACTTCGGCGGGAAACTCGGTGCCGTCGATGCGGCGCGCGACAAGCTCGGTGTGGCTGCGGCTCGCGTGGCCGCTTGACTCTTTAGTCACTGTGCTTTTCGAGCCGCTCATCGTGCCGTCTTCCACGCCGTGTTCCGACGCGAGCCTGAACACGTCGAGCGCGGCGTAATGCGTTTTGCAGCGCGCAGGGAAAAGCGTGTCGAGTATCGCGCGCCCCATCACCGCATCGCGCGCATAGCCGAACGTGCGCGTCGCCGCGTCGTTCCAGTCGATGATGATGCCGTCCGTGTCGGTGCACACGAATGCGTCGTGCGTGGTATCGAGCACGAGCCGGCGGCGCAGCAGCGATGCTTCGAGCTTGCTGTCCGCGGCTTCGCGCAGACTGATTTCGGTGCGCAGCCGCGCGATCGTGATCGCGTTCTGTTCGATGAGCGCGCGGTTCTCCGCGAACACGCGCTGATGCGCCATGCCCGATGCGACCAGCGACGTGATGCGCTCAAGCGTTTCGACGTCCTCGGCGCAAAACCCGTCGCGAGTGCTCGACATCAGTTTGACGACGCCCGCCACTTCGGCCTGATAGAGCAGCGGCGCAACTACCATCGACATTGCGCCGACACGCTCGCACGCCTGCGCATCGACGCGCGGATCGCTCGACGTATCACTGCTGTACAGCAGATGCTTTTCGCGTGAGCACAAGCCCGACAGGCTGCCGTCGCGCCTCAGGCGCAGCCCGACGTGATGCGCAATCGTGCCGCTGCACGCGCGATACACCATCTCGTCGCCTTCCACCCATTCGACCACTGACGCATGCGCGGCGGGCACGAGTTCGAGCAGCGCATCGGTGACGAGGGACAGGAAGCGGTCGAGATCGAGCTTCGCGGCGGCGATACGCGAGTGCGCGTCGATCAGCTTGCGCAGGCGCGTATTGGCCGAACGCTCGCGGTTGAGTTGCGCGGCGATATCGGTGATGTCGATCTGTCGATCTTGACTGCCATTCATCGTAGGCGGCTCCGTTCGACGCCAGCGGGCGGTCGCTTGAAAGAGCATCGCAGACGCCGTTCCTGAATCGTCCGACTGCCGCGATGCAGCTAACGGCACCGCGTGCATGCAGTCTGACTATGCAGTGTGCATGGACAAGCGAGGCGCTCTTTCGATGGTTATACACGCTGGTGCTTTCCTGCGTCTAACACTTCGTCTGGCACGTCGTCCGGCACGTCGATTGATTGCGCGCGCCCGCATTCGACTCTGACGATTATAAAAAACGAACGTTGTTCGCGCCGCGAGCCACGCAGCTCGATATGAGCCGCCGATGCCCATATCGCTTTCTTCTTTTAGCGCTCAGGGTTTAGTAGTAACTCTCAGGCTAGACGGGAAACCCGTCGGCGAAACGCTCGCGGAGATAGCCGACAAAAAGCCCAACCGCGCGCGGGACATGCGATGCATACGGCCGCAAGATATAGAGCTGTTCCGCGAACGCCCCCGTCACGCGCCAGTCGGGAAGCACGACGACCAGCTTGCCCGCCTGCACGGCCGCCTGAGCCGTGAAGTCGGGCACCAGCGCAATGCCGAGGCCTTCGATTGCGGCGTCCCGCAGCGTTTCACTGTTGTTGGCCGAAAACTGTCCATTGACGGGCAGCGTGACAAGCTGCGCGGCCTTCTTCCGCGCGGTTTTGCGCTCGAAGGACCACATCGGCTCCCCCGTCGGGCGCGGATAGAACAGGCAATCGTGAGCGGCCAGATCTTCGGGTGTCTTCGGCGTGCCGCGCTTGCGCAGATAGGCACGCGTCGCGACGATCACCGAGTGCGTGTCGCAGAGCTTCCAGGCCACGTGCGTATCGGGCGGCTCCGCGCTGTGGCGTATCGCAAGATCGAAGCCCTCTGTCGCGAGCGAAACGAGCCTGTCGGACACTTCAAGCTGAACACGCACCTCGGGGTTGGCCAGCAGGAACTCATGGAGTTTCGGCACGAGCTGCTGCCGCGCGAATGCGACGGGTGCCGTGACACGCACCAGTCCGCGTGGCACGCCCGACAGTTCGCGGACCTGCGCGAAGCTGGCGGCGATCTGCGCATACTGGCCGCGCGTGCTGTCGACGAGTTGCTGGCCCGCTTCAGTCAGGCGGACGCTGCGCGTCGTGCGCTGCACGAGCGAGATGCCCGCTGCGCGCTCCAGTTCGGCGATGCGCTGGCTCATCGCCGCCTTGCTGACGCCGAGACGCGCGGCGGCCGCCGTGTAGGTGCCTTGTTCTGCGAGCATCGTGAGCCAATGCAGATGCGCCCAGAGCTCCTCGATATTTTGCGTATCCATACACCGATTGTTCACCATAGAAAACATTGATTTCAATGGTAGCGTCTTTCCAGCGCGTGCGCAGCTTCATACACTGCTTCTGAAGCCAATCACCAAGGAGCCGACATGCAAGCCTATATCGACAGCGCAGACGTGGGACATTTCATCCACGGCGAACGAGTCAACGGAACGGGAACACGCAGCCAACCCGTCTTCAACCCGGCGACGGGCGCGCGGGCCCGCAAGCTGCTGCTGGGCGAGGCAGCCGATGTCGAAGCCGCCGTCGCAAGCGCGAAGGCTGCGTTTCCGAAGTGGCGCGATACGCCGCCCATCCGTCGCGCGCGCGTCATGCTGCGCTTCCTCGAACTGATGAACCGGCATCGCGACGAACTGGCGGCCATCATCACGGCCGAGCACGGCAAGGTGTTCTCCGACGCGCAAGGCGAAGTGTCGCGCGGCATCGACGTAATCGAGTTCGCGTGCGGCATTCCGCAACTGCTCAAAGGCGATTACACGGAGCAGGTCTCGACGGGCATCGACAACTGGACGACGCGGCAGCCGCTCGGCGTCGTTGCGGGGATCACGCCGTTCAACTTTCCGTGCATGGTGCCGTGCTGGATGTTCCCCGTTGCGATCGCGGCGGGAAATTCGTTCGTGCTGAAGCCCAGCGAGCGCGATCCGTCGGCATCGCTTTTCATGGCCGCTTTGCTGAAGCAGGCGGGCTTGCCTGATGGTGTATTCAACGTCGTGCAGGGCGACAAGGTGGTCGTCGATGCGTTGCTCACGCATCGGGACGTGAGGGCCGTGAGCTTCGTCGGCTCGACGCCCATCGCGAACTATATCTACGAGACGGGCGCGAAGCACGGCAAGCGCGTGCAGGCGCTCGGCGGCGCGAAGAATCACATGGTCGTGATGCCGGACGCCGATCTCGACAAGACCATCGACGCACTCGTCGGGGCGGCGTACGGCTCCGCTGGCGAGCGCTGCATGGCGATTTCGGTGGCGCTTCTCGTCGGCGATGTGGCCGACAGGATCATCCCGAAGCTCGCGGAACGTGCGCGCAATCTGATCGTCAAGAACGGCATGGAAGCGGATGCGGAAATGGGCCCTATCGTCACGCGGCAGGCGCTGGAGCGGATCGAAGGCTATATCGCCGAGGGCGTGAAGGAAGGCGCGACGCTCGTCGTCGATGGGCGCGGCCTGAAGGTGCCCGGCCATGAAGACGGATTCTTTACGGGCGGCACACTCTTCGATAACGTCACGCCCGAGATGCGCATCTACAAGGAAGAAATCTTTGGCCCGGTGCTCGCTTGCGTGCGCGTGAAGGATTTCACGGAAGCCGTCGAGCTGATCAACGCGCACGAGTTCGGCAATGGGGTCGCGTGCTTCACGCGCGATGGCCACATTGCGCGCGAGTTCGGCCGCCGGATCGAGGTCGGCATGGTTGGCATCAATGTGCCGATTCCCGTGCCGATGGCATGGCACGGCTTCGGCGGCTGGAAGCGCAGCCTCTTCGGCGACACGCACGCATATGGCGAAGAAGGCGTGCGCTTCTATACGAAGCAGAAGTCGATCATGCAGCGTTGGCCCGAGAGCATCGAAAAGGGCGCTGAGTTTGCAATGCCGACCGCGAAGTAACGCGCGATCCGAGCTTAATTGAGCGACTCGTACGACTGGATGGACTCTCACCGTCCCGCTCCGGCAGCGGAACTGTCGGAGTGAATGCATTAGTACATGACGATTGCTGGCCGCATGGCGAAACAGCGGCCAGCATCACACACGGTAGCGCCACTGCGCGTCAAACGAGTGTTAGCGCCACGTCGATATTGTTGCGCGTAGCGTTCGAGTAGGGGCACACGATGTGCGCTTCAGTTCGACTTCGATGCCGAAGCCGTTGGGAATGGGGCCAATGCCGGCACTGCCGTCGATCGATGCATCGGCGGGCATCGCGATCTTGTCGCGTGCCGCGACGAATTTCATTGCTCCGATAAAACATGCACTAAAACCGGCACCGAAAAGCTGTTCCGGATTGGTGCCTTCTCCACCCTGGCCGCCGAGTTCCTTCGGCGTGGTCAGCTTGAAATCCAGTCTTACCTCCGGCACGACCGCGCGGCCGTCGCGGCCCCCCGTTGCCTTTGCATGTGCGGTGTAGAGTTTTCGAGCGACATTGCGAACTCATTCGTTGTGGGTTGCGAGTTGAACGCCTACGGCGAAAGCAGCGTACTTTGGGCTAACATGCGTTCGACACATCATAATCACCACGCCCGGAGATATCAGCATGTCGGCATCGCGTTCACTCGATCTCACCGCATTTCCGCGCTACCCGTTGATCGAAGGGTCAACGCCCATTCAGCATTTGAGCCGATTGAGCAACGCGCTCGGCGACGTCGATATCTACGTGAAGCGCGACGATCTGATGGGGCTCGGCGGCGGAGGCAACAAGCTCAGGAAACTCGAGTTCCTCATCGGTGAAGCGACTGCGCAGGGCGCGGATACGATCGTCACGGTTGGAGCGCGGCAATCGAATCACGCGCGGCTCACGGCGGCTGCGGCGGCGAAAGCCGGTCTTGCTTGCGAGCTGGTGCTGACGCGAACGGTGCCGCGCTATGACACCGACTACCTCGACAACGGCAACATCCTGCTCGATACGCTGCTGGGCGCTCGCATCCACGATCTGCCGGGCAATGCCGACGCGATGGCATTCGCGATGACACGCGCCGACGAGCTGCGCCAGGCCGGGCACAACGTGTATCTCGCCCCGCTCGGTGGTTCATCGGCGACGGGATGCCTCGGCTATGCGGCGTGTGCCTCGGAGATCCTCGCGCAGGCGCACGACGCCCGTCTCACCTTCGACCGCATCGTGTTGCCCAATGGCAGCGGCGGCACGCAGGCTGGTCTGGTCGCGGGTATGGCGGCGATGAGCGAAGACCCGACGCGCGTCGTCGCGTACAACGTGTTGGCGACGCACGAGAACACCGTGTCCAATACGCGGATAAAGGCGGCGGAAGCCTTTGCGCTGCTGCGGCCCGGCATGATGCTGCCCGAAGGAAGCGTTGTGGTCGAGGACGGCCAGCGCGGCGAAGGCTATGGCATACCCACCGATGCGATGCGCGAAGCCGTGCGGCTGCTGGCGAGCGTCGAAGGTTTGCTGCTCGATCCCGTGTACAGCGGGAAGGCGTTCGCCGGCCTCTTGCAGAGCGTCAGAAGCAAAGTATTCGCACCGCGCTCGAAAGTCCTGTTCCTGATGACAGGCGGTCTGCCTGGCCTGTACGCGTATCGGAGCGCGTTTTAACCGCGCGTCTCAAACGAAGCAAGGAAGGCCGGGGTCAGGCGTTATCCGTTCTGCACGCCACGGATAACGCCTGGTTTTCGTCAGCTCGCTTTAGCCAGTTGTTCCCGAATGGCGGCTTCCGTCTTCTCGTAGTCGCCTTCGCCGAAGTGGCTATAGACCACACGTCCCTTCTTGTCGATCAGATAGAACGCCGGCCAATATTGATTGCCGTACGCGTTCCAGGTCGCATACTGGTTGTCCTGCGCGACAGGGTAGTGCAAGCCATATTGAGCGATGGCCGCGCTGACCTTTTTCGTGTCGCGCTCGAACGGGTACTCGGGCGTGTGGACGCCGACTACCACGAGACCCTGGTTCTTGTACTTCTGATGCCAGCTCTCGACCTGGGGCAGCGTATGGATGCAGTTGATGCACGTATAAGTCCAGAAATCGACCAGCACCACTTTGCCGCGCAACTGCTGCAAGGTGAGCGGCTCGCTATTGAGCCATTTGTCGATGCCCGTGAATTCCGGTGCCGGCTTGTTCTGTTCGACGGGCATGGTCGTCGCTGCGCCGCTGTTGGCGACCGTTGCGCCCAACGCGGCGATAGCGGCCAATGCGGCAAGGGTAATGACGGTCTTGAGTCGGGTGAACATGTCGGCGTCCTTTTAGTGAAAGACATTCGAGAAGGAATGACCGTATTGAAGCGGCTGCGCGTATCGGGGCTGTGTCGGACTGTCGGGCATTTGAATCGTCATGTATCGAAGGCGCTACCCGATACATTGGGACACAAATGACCGTGCCGATTGAGCTATAAAACAGGCGTTGACAAACGATGGAGCAAAACATGAAACGTCTGTTGGCTATCTTCTTCTTGCTTGCGGGTGGACTCGCTGTCGAGATCGCGCACCCCATTCAGTGTTCGCTGATCAGCGCGAGCCGGCCTTTGGAAAAGCGCCGGAAATCGCGCACGTAGCTTCAGGAAAGTGAATGCCGGCTGATCGCATGGGCGTCATGCGCGGTAACACGTTGATTCAGCCAGTGCGCATTCAGGCTTTGGTGTACGATGAGGTCCACCTTGCATTGCCGTTCGCAGCGAACGGTCCTGTCGATCTCATCGAGGTACACAGCATGGATGTTGCCGACCTCAAGGTATTCGAGGCGGTTGCCCGTCACGGCAGCATGAACAGGGCGGCCGCCGAGCTTCATACGGTCCAGTCCAATGTAACGGCGCGAATCCGCTCGCTCGAACGGGAAATCGGCGTTGCGCTTTTTCATCGTCATGTGCGCGGTGTCAGCCTCACGCCAGCAGGGCAACGGATGCTGCCGTACGCCGCGCGCATGACAAAGCTGCTTGCAGACGCGAAGCTCGCCGCGCTCGACGACGGACCGCCTTCAGGCACGCTTGCGTTAGGCACGCTGGAGACCACGGCGGCGCTCAGGCTGTCACCCATACTGAGCCATTTTGCGCGCGTTTATCCGCAAGTCCGCCTGTCGCTGACAACGGGAACGAGTAGCAGCCTCACGGAAGATGTCGCGGAATGCCGGCTCGACGGCGCGTTCGTCGCGGGGCCTGTCGATCATCCGGATCTGCATGCCGAGACGATATTCGAAGAAAAACTCGTGCTGGTGACGCCACGCACGGTGCGTTCGGTCGAGGCTTTGCCGGCAGTCAAGGATCTCAAGACCATCGTGTTCCGGTTGGGTTGCTCATATCGTCAGCGGCTCGAAGCGCTGCTTGCTGAAATGGGCATCCTTACCGCGACACCGCTCGAATTCGGTTCGCTGGATGCGATCATCGCGTGTGTCGCGGCGGGTATCGGCATTACCCTGCTGCCGCGCGGTGTCGTCACGCGCGCAGCCGAGCAGGACATCGTCGCGATCCATCCCGTCGCCACAAGCACGGCTTGCGTCTCGACGCTCTTTATCCGCCGACACGACGCTTATGTATCGAGCGCCATGCAGGCATTCGTCGAAGTGGCGCGTTCGGGGCTCGGCCCCGTTGTAATGGCCGCTGCCTAGGCCGCTTGCGCGTGAGTATCGACGAGCCGCGTCCGTCGGCTGACGCTATTGCGGCGAAAGAACTCGGTGCAAAAGTCGACGAATGTTCTGAATCGCGCGGGAAGCAGTTCTCGATGCGAGTAGAACAAGCAGATTTCAACTTCGCTGTCCGGCAGCGCACAGCCCGGCAGAACGGGAATGAGCTTGCCCTTCGCAAGGTCTTCGCGCGCCATTGCTTCGGGTAGCTCCGCGATGCCGGCGCCCGCGAGTGCCGCGGCGCGCAGCAGCACATCATTGCCATCCATCGACGATGCGGGAACCACCTGCACCGGCTCGCCGTCTTCGATCATCTGCACGTAGTTCGAGTTTTGTTTCCGCGACTGTGAAGGCAATAGCAGGAAGTGCCCGGTGAGATCGGCCGCGCACCGGGGCATGCCGGATCGGGCGAGGTAGTCGGGCGATGCCGCGAGCATCCGCGGCGAATTGAACAATGTCCGCCGGATCACGGCCGACTGCTCGACCTGATGCGGCGGAAGTATCGCCATGTCGAACTGTCCGTCATAGAGATTGACGGCGCCTTCGTGTATCGACACGACGAGATTGACATTGGGCGCAATCGCGCGATACCCGGCCAGAAACTGCGAGAACGTGTCGCCGATCAGCATCGGATGAACGGCGAGACGCAGCTTGCCGCTGTCGACTTCACGCTCGCGAGTCATGCGGCGGTTGGCTTCGTCGAGTTCTTCGAGCAGGCGGCAGCAGCTCACGTAATACGATTGTGCCTCTTCGGTCAGCGTGACGGACCGTGTCGTGCGATGAAGCACACGGGTCTGGATCGACGCTTCGAGCTTTGCAATGGCCTTTGAAATGGACCCTGTCGTGACGCCGAGCGACGCGGCCGCCTTGCTGAAGCTCTGATGCTGCGCCGCCGCGACGAATGCTCTCAACATGTAAAGCTGGTCCATGTTCAATCCCGGTTCCATTGCCGCTTCACAGCACTGCCATTACTTTAGCAACGGATTCCGGAGAGAACGCGCGGTTTGTTTTGATAGGGGTATCACCGCGAGAGATAGCTAGTGGATCGAGCGGTCCCGCTGAAGAATGGAATGCGAATGCGGCCGCAATTTCCGCTCAGGTATTCATGTGAATGCGCGGATCGAAATCGAATTCGAGCCGGATGCCGCCGGGTTCGTAGATCATTGTGTGCCGCTTGGGTCCCGCGCCGAGGTTCTCCGGCGCAAAGTCGACCTTGACACCCGGCCACCGGGAAACTCGCTCGAACACTGCGCCGAGTTCCTCTTCACTGCGAACACGAAAGGCCAGATGATGCAGCCCGACATTTGTCTTGCGGTCGAATTCGATGCGGTTGGCAGAATCGGCGACTTGCCAAAGCGTCACCATGATCTTGCCGTCCGATACGAAAGCGGCAGGGTAGTCGGGTTTTTCTCCGACCTGCGTCCAGCCTAGGCAATTGATAAAGACGTCACTCGTCACGTTAAGATCGCGAACGGTCAGTCCGACGTGATCGATACCGGCGGTGATCGGTTGGGTCGTCATTTTCGGGTCTTCCTGTGCAGTCGGGGCGATCACGGCGTTCGGCGCGATCGATGCAATTATAGGAACGCGAACTCGCGAGGATTCTTGAGCGGCAGGAAACGGACATTTGCGAGTGAGGCATTGTGCTGGAGCATCGCATGGCGATTATCGCGTCATGGCCCATAATGCAAATGCCTCGCGGTCATGCTGGAATACGTGTCTATTGCGGCCACGCGGCCCTCATCTACACTTGATACTCATGCGCTCGCGGATACGCGACAGAAGGAGCCGGTAATGACAAACAACACGACCACGGCGGCAAGCGAGCCGATCACGATCGGCGGATTGACGATCCGGTATCTGATCGACGGAACCGCGACGGGCGGAATGGGCGTATTCGAGTTGACGGTGCCGCCCGGCTCGCGCGTGCCGCCGCCGCATAGTCACACGAACAATGAAGAGTGTGTCTATGTGCTGGAGGGCACGCTCCGCTATGCCGTCGATGGTGTCGTGCGCGATCTCGCGCCTGGCGACTGGATGCACACGCCGCGCGGATCGGTGCATGCGTTCAGCAATCCCCACGGCGCAACGGCGCGCGCGCTTATCGTTCTTACACCTGACATCGGGGCGCAGTACTTCCGCGATGTCGGCGCGGTGGTCGATGCCGGTGGTCCGCCTGATCGCGCGAAGCTCTTTGCCGTCATGTCCGCCTACGGACTGGTGCCCGCTGCGCCGCAATGAGCGACGGCACGCGTGACGGCGAAATAGCGGACCCGACCGTTTAAGGCAACTGCTTGCGCCTGCAAAAACTTGCCCTATACAAACGTTTGCGCTGTTGGTGTGAACTTCGACGTCGTGCATACTTGCACGCTGTACGCATTCGAGAATGGGCATCTCGGTGTGGTGCATGCATTTCGAACAAGACCACGAGAGGAGAAGACCAGCCATGCCGTTGGTGCCGCTGTCGCAACGGGAAGTCACGATCGGGGTTCCGCTGCCATTCTCCGTCTATACGGTGGATGGCAAGCTGCTGATAGGCCGGGGACATGTCGTTCACAGCGAAGCGCAGTGCCGGAAGCTGTTCGCTTTAGGCGCGTACCGGCACACATTTCCCGGCGAGCACCGCGACGATGCGAAGCCGGCACAAGACGACGCGCCCATACCCGCGGCGCGCACGCACCGCAATCACGACGAGCAGGACTTTGTCGGAAGCTTTCCGACGACAGGATGCGTGCCCGAGGATTTCGTGGTCACGCTCGCGGACGACAGCGAAATTTCGGCGCGCACGCAGTTCGTTGGCCTGCTGGAGAAGGTCAGTGTTCTCCTGGCTGGCAATGACATCGATCCCGCTTTCATGCGAGGCGCGGCCGTCGACGGTCAGTTCATCGCGGGGCGTTACCGCTATTCGTTCCAGTCGGAAGTCATCGGCCGCCACGCGACGCCATTCGAAGTGCTCTATTTGCGCTATCCCGCGGAGGTCCGCTCGCGCACGCTGCGGCGGAATGTTCGCGTGGGCATCGACGTCACTGCGCGTCTGTCGAGAAACGACCGGCCGATGGCGGGCACTGAGGTGCGCGCCGTCGATCTCAGCTCGACAGGCGTGGGCCTGCTCGTGAACGCGAATTCGCCTGCGCCCGGCGAGCACTTCAAGCTCTCGCTGCCGCTCGCGCGCGCGGGCCGCGTACGCACGGCGCCGCTTAACTGCATTGCGCGCAACCGGCGCACGAAGGGCGGGGAAACCCTGATCGGCGCGGAGTTCGGCAATACGTCGGGAGAAGTGCGCGCGCTCGTGAGCGACTTTGTGCTGGATGTACTGACGGGGGCCGTTGCGCGCGAACATCCCGTGGCGGGCGAAGGGCGGTTCGCATAAGCTGCCACAGGACCGAAAAAAGGCCGACGTCGCCGTCGGCCGAATTGATTCCCGTGGTTGCGAGGGGTGCACGGAAACCGGTATTCATGATATCGACGTGCAGATGAAGGGACGCTTAAGGACCGTACAGTGCGAAGCGCACGGCAGAAATATCTGGGCCGAGTCGCAGGAAGGGCAGGGCGAGATCGTGCGGTTCGTTATTCGGCTCGAAAAAGGAACGTGCGATGAGCCGTGCTGGGATGAACGACCGATGCCCGCCAATGCGGACGCGATGAAATTGGCGTCTGTACTGAGGAATGCGAATCCGCTCTGAGATGGCACGTCATGCGGCGGATAGGCGATGCTATTCGCCGCGTTTCTGTTTATGTATGGGCGACGTGACGAATACGGAATGCGCAGCGCGCTTACGTCCAGTACTTATAGTCGCTCATACTGCGCTCATAGCCGTGAACGTCGTAATGTTCGCGACGCTTGCGCGCAGCAGCCCGGCCGTCTCCATCGGCTTTCTGCGCCTGCGCGCGCTCGCGTTCCGACGAGACAGGGCTAGGTGATGCCGCTTCGGCGGCAAGACGTTCAAGCGGCAATTGTGCATTCGCTCCGACGACGAGAATCGCCTGCATCAGGCCAGGCGCCTGATACGCGCATGTCGCGGCAAGCGCGATACTGCAAGCCGCAATGGCATAACGTACCCGAAAGTGAGGGAAGCTGATCGTGTGCATCATACGTTCTCCACTGCGCGCGTGAGACGGCCAGGCGTCTCATCCTTATGCTCGTCCTGAAGAATGCTGTCGGGCATTTGTCTAAAGTGCGGCGTCAAAAAATCGATAAAGGTTTTGATCTTCGCGTCGACACGATGTCTACATGAATAGACGGCAAATACGCTGGTGTTTTGAAGGTGCGAATCAGCGAATAACCAAACAAGCCTTCTATTGCGAATATCGTCAGCGACGCAATGAACGGGCAACGCCGCGACGCTCGCGTCCCGCAAGCGTCGCGAGGCGGCCGCCTAGGTATCGTCGATGATGAGCTCGATGACGCGCGAGAAGATGCGCATCCTCGTGATCTTGCCCATTGAACCGTTCACTTCGTGCTTTCTGATTCACCTGGCGCGTGGGCTGATGAATGCTTTGGCTCCCTGAATGAGCGATAGAACGAGGCGATGAAATGGACCTTGCCTACATTGGGGTGCCCGGTTAATCGATGGATTCAACCCTTCATACGTTCGTATGGGCGCGTGTTCGCGCAGCGGGTAACGGACCCTGATGGGAACATTGCTTGCTGCCGCTCAGGAACGTCGCCGCGCATAAGCCGCATGGGAGCATCATCCGGCAACGGAGGGCAGATCATGCTTTACTACGCTCTGGTTTTTTTCATCATTGCGCTCATAGCTGCTGTATTCGGCTTCGGTGGAATTGCAGCAGGAGCGGCGAGCATCGCGAAGATCCTGTTCTTCCTGTTCCTCGTCATTTTCATCATGACGCTGCTCATGGGTGTCGTACGGCGCTGACGGTTGCCACATTCCATCAGCGTAATCGTGGCGGGGTACTCCCGTCCTTCTTGATGGGTCATCGCGCGCCAGTGCAATCGCATGCGTATGATGACCCATTCGGCTTTGCCGATATTCACCACCTCGCCAGACTTTCGATCTGCCTTTATTGGCAGCGCCAATCGAAAACACGGCAAATAACTGAATCAACCCTGAAATAAGCCCTTTTCTATCGTTTTGGAAATGGCGCAGGCATTGGGCATAATGCTAGCTGTACACTACGGTTGAAAAAGGGACGTTTCTTTTTTACCGACTGTCATTGCACCAAAGAGCTGGTCCCCACCTCGCTCGCGGCCCTGCCGCAGCCCAGCCCAATTCCACCCAGCCTCGTTGCGCGCATCGCGCGCGGTGCTCTCCCTATTATTTTTTCACGTTCATCCGTGAAGGCCACGATTTGGCCCGTTTTAGGAATCAACTGATGAAAGCGGCAAAGAATACGTTCTGGTCCCGTTATGGCCGCTATGTGATGCTTGGCGTGATCGCAACGGCCTTCGTGGCGCTTGTCACGTTTTTGCATCTACGCCACGAGCAGCGCAATGCGATGGCGTCGCCGGTACTCGGAGGCGTCGCGAGCGAAATGCGTAAAGACGCGTCGCCGTGGACCCATCAGGAAAGAGACGCGTCCGAAATGCTGCGCGACATTCGTGAACACAACGTAACGGCCATCGGCGTGAGCCCGAATGCGATCCTCGTGTCGACGGGTGACGGAGCAAAGTACTACGTCACCGATCACAACGCGGCCTTTTCGAATGCACTGCTGCTCGGCGAAATGAAGGCGGACGCGCGTTCTCCGTATCAACTCGTATGGCTGCCCGATGCGAATGTCCGCACGGGCTCCGCGCGTTGGGTGGAGGCATTCGACAAGACGCGCGACGTGATCAGCCTGCTGTTGCCCCTGTTGCTGATCGGCGGACTCGCGTGGTTCATGCGACGTGAAATGACGGGCGGCGCGCGGCTGCTCGAAAAGACACCGTCACTGTCCTTCGACGACGTGATTGGCGCGGGCGAAGCAAAAGCGGCATTGGCCGACATTCAGGCCTATCTGACGAACCCGAAGCAGTTCTCCGGCATGGGCGTGCGCGCGCCGTGCGGCATTCTGATGACGGGCGGCCCCGGCGTGGGCAAGACGCGTCTCGCGCAGGCGCTCGCGGGCGAGTGCGGCGCGAATTTCATTTCGATCACGGGCAGCTATTTCAGCGCGAAGTACTACGGCGTCGGCATTCAGAAGGTCAGGCACCTGTTCGAACTCGCGCGCAAAAATGCGCCGACCGTCATCTTCATCGACGAAGCCGACGGCCTTGCCAAACGCACGGACACGGGCGGCGGTCCCGTCGAAGCCGAGAGCAATCGCATCATCAACCAGTTGCTCGCGGAGATGGACGGCTTCGAATCGAATGAAGGCGTGGTTATCGTCGCGGCGACGAATCACCCGGACAATCTCGACGAAGCGTTGCGCCGTCCAGGCCGTTTCGATCGGACGGTGCAGGTGCGTTTGCCCGATCTCGAAGATCGCGCGGACATCATCCGTTTCTATGCCGAGAAGCTGAAATCGAAATCCGACGACATCGACTTCAACCAGCTTGCGCGATTGACAACGGGGCTTTCGCCCGCGACGCTTGCGATGGTCGTCAATCAGGCGGGACTCGTCGCGCGCAAGGCGGGTGATGACGTGATCGCATCGAAGCATTTTGTCGAAGCGATCAAGATCGCGCGTATCGGCGATGTGAATGGCGCGGAGCGCGCGCTCACCGAAGACGAGCGTACCCGTATCGCCGTTCACGAGGCCGGCCATGGGCTCGTCGCCGCGCTGCTCGGCACGGGTGTACTCGAAGAGGTCACGATTTTGCCGCGAGGCGGCGCACTGGGCGTCGCGCTCATCACGAAGACGCAGGACAAGCACCTGTATCGCGAGACCGAGATGCGCAACGAAATTCAGGTGCTATTGGGCGGCCGAAATGCCGAATTGCTGACGTTCTCGGAAGCATCGAGTGGCGCGGCGCAGGACTTGCAGGAGGCATCGCGCATCAGTCTGGACATGGTGTCGAAATTCGGCTTCAACGCAGATGGCAATCTGTTCAGTCTTGCCGCGCTGCCTACCCAATACGCGGGTTTGCAGATGAAGAACGCGATCGCACACGCGAACATTCTGCTCAAGGATCTGAACGAAGCCTGCTATGCGCTGTTGAGCGACAACGCGCCGGTGCTGCGCGCGATTGCAGACCAATTGCTGGAATCGGAGACAGTGCCGGGTGAAACGGTTTATCGCCTGATCCACGAACACAAGGCGAGCCGGGAGGGGTTGCATCTTGCGGAGCAGCCGGCGGCGGCCTGATCAATTCGTGCACGACTGCGGCGCCCGCACTTGCGAAACAAAAGAACAGCGAAACAAAAAACAGGAACTTCTACGGAATACATTTTGTCCACGAACCTCGCGGCCCTTTATTGGGCGAACTCACAGTCAAAGCGCGAGGAGGGCTTGCAGATGGACAAAAGCCGCGTTGCCGCGCTCGACGCCGGTCGAGCGCTCGCGATCGTCGGGGTTGTCGCCGTACACCTGTCGTTTCAGTTTCCCAATCTGCCGCATGCCGTGAAGTTGCTGGCCCGCATGGGCCAATATGGCGTGCAGCTATTCTTCGTGATCAGCGCGATCACGATCTTCATGACGCTTGAAACCGATCACGCACGTTGCGTGGATGCGCGTCACGTCACATTGCGTTTCTATATCAAACGCTTCTTTCGCATCGCTCCACTGTATTACGTCGCAATTGCCGTCTATGGGCTGATCAGCTATGGCGCAATGGAGTCGGGGTACGAGCGGGCATGGGTGCTCGGCTCGCACGGTCCCATCGATGTTCTGCTCAACATACTGTTTTTGCACGCGCTGTCGCCGACGGCGATCAACAACGTCGTGCCTGGTGGATGGTCAATCGGCGTGGAGATGCTGTTCTATCTGATCGCGCCACTCCTGTTCTTCGCGGCAATGAATCGCGTGCGGCTCGTGCTGGCGACGTTGGTGCTGCTGGCGCTTTCCATTGCGTCGATGTCGATCGGAGATTGCCACGGCACACTCGACTGTCACGTCAGAAACAACTCGTTCAGCTATTTCTGGCCGCCCGTGCAAGGGCCGTGCTTTATCGTCGGGATGTGGGCGTGGTATGGCTTCCGTTCGCATTTGATGGGGACGTCGAACGTCACCCGGCGCGCGGCGTGGCTTTATTTCACGCTCGCACTGGCATTTGCGCTTGCGACTGCCGCGCTCGGCGTATGGCTTGCAAAAGGGCATCAATTCGCGCCCGTGTTTGCTGCATGCAGCGCGGTTGCGTTCCTGTTGTTCGTGGGCTCGCAGTGCGATGCGATACGCGATCTGATGAGATCGCGCGGTGCGTTCGTATTTCGCCGATGTGCAGCGGCGTTGGGCCGCGAAAGCTATGGCATCTATCTGTGGCACTTCATCTGTGTGTACGCGACATTTCATTTCTTCGCGCACATATTCAGGCAGACCGATCAGGATATGTCGATTGCGCTCTTCATCGCGACCGTGCTGATCGCGCTCGCTGCCTCATATGGGTTTTCGCGCCTCTCGGACCGGCTGATCCAGGGCCGCGCGACGCAACTGTCGCGCAAGCTGCTCTCGCACGTCGATGGGCGCTTTTACCCGGCACGGCGTACCTGACGCGAGTGCATTCGAATGATGGGCGCGATGCATCGTTCGTTGAAAGCTCGTTGATAGAACGTGAATGCACATCGTCAGCGATAGCGCGAATACGCGCCAATCATTCGGCAACCGCAGCACGACTCAGCACGCATGCAATCGTGTGTCGATGCCGTGCCTGTTCTCCTGTTGCGGTTCACGGACGCTGGCCGCTGCGCCCCATCACACAGGCATTCGCGCGGCGTTATGTTTATTAGACATGACCCTCATGCGCAATTTGCATTGGACGGCGCAGTGTCATTCCGGGGACTATCCGGCACTCGCTCGATGGCATGCGCTCTATCGACAACACGTCTCGCAGTGCACATTGCGACAGCTGTTGCGCTTCGCTATCGAATTACAAGGAAAGCCGGAATATTCAGCGTCGGGATGAAATGGCCTGGCGGTTCCGTGCATCTGAGATATGAGGAAGACAATTGAATAGCTCGATTCAACGGCACATTGGCCCATTCGCGCTGATGCTGACGGGGCTCGGCTCGATCATCGGATCGGGCTGGCTGTTCGGCGCCTGGAAGGCGGCCAAGATTGCAGGTCCGGCCGCGATCTGCGCGTGGGTGATCGGCGCAGTGGTGATTCTCGCGATCGCGCTGACGTATGCCGAGTTAGGGTCGATGTTCCCCGAGTCGGGCGGCATGGTGCGCTACGCGCGCTATTCGCACGGCGCGCTGGTGGGCTTCATCAGCGCATGGGCCAACTGGATCGCGATCGTGTCGGTGATTCCGATCGAGGCTGAGGCCTCCATCCAGTACATGAGCACGTGGCCGTACGAGTGGGCGCACAACCTGTTCGTCAACGGCGAACTGACGACACCGGGGTTGCTGCTTTCGGCGGTGCTGGTGGTCA
>NZ_CYGY02000086.1 GCF_900007165.1 Paraburkholderia piptadeniae | reverse complement strand
TGCCAAGATCATCGAGTAAGCCAGCTAGTTCTCGTTGATCAGTTGTTTCGGGGTTGGCAATGTTGCCGACCCTAATGGTTTAGGGGTATAGCTCAACTGGCAGAGCGTCGGTCTCCAAAACCGAAGGTTGGGGGTTCGATTCCCTCTGCCCCTGCCAACTCTCGCGTCGCATGCGACGCTCGTTAAGGTGTTATGGCGAATCCTTCCGTCGAAACTGTTAATACTTCCAGCGACAAACTGATGCTCGTCGCCGGCGTATTGTTGGTCTTGGCCGGGTTCGTGGGGTTCTTCTGGCTGAATGGCCAAGAGTGGTACGTCCGCGGAGCGGCTCTGGCTGTCGGGCTGATCGCAGGTGTCGCAGTCGGTCTTCTCTCAGCGCCCGGCAAGGGTTTTATCGCATTCGCCAAAGATTCGTACATGGAAGTGCGCAAGGTTGTCTGGCCGACTCGCAAAGAAGCCAGCCAAACGACCTTGGTGGTGTTCGGCTTTGTGCTGATCATGGCAGTGTTCCTCTGGATTTGTGACAAATCCATCGAGTGGGCGATTTTCTCGGCGATTCTGGGTTGGAAATGATATGAGTGATATTCCGGCATCTCCGAGTGGAAAACGCTGGTACGTGGTGCACGCCTACTCCGGTATGGAGAAGAGCGTGCAACGTGCGCTTCAGGAGCGCATTGAGCGTGCTGGCATGCAAGACAAATTTGGCCAGATTCTCGTTCCGACTGAAGAAGTTGTCGAGGTGAAGGGTGGTCACAAATCGGTGACAGAACGTCGTTTCTTTCCGGGCTATGTGCTCGTCGAAATGGAAATGACGGACGAAACTTGGCATCTCGTGAAAAACACGGCAAAGGTGACGGGTTTCGTGGGCGGTGCGCGAAATCGTCCGAGTCCGATTTCCCCGCGGGAAGTCGAGAAGATCATGTCGCAGATGCAGGAAGGCGTGGAAAAGCCGCGTCCGAAGACCCTGTTCGAAGTCGGCGAGATGGTTCGCGTGAAGGACGGTCCTTTTACAGACTTCAACGGCAGCGTCGAGGAAGTAAATTACGAAAAGTCGCGCGTCCGCGTATCTGTAACGATTTTCGGTCGCGCGACGCCGGTCGAACTGGAATTCGGCCAGGTCGAAAAGCTGTAAATCGGTTTTTTGCGGATCGCGCCTGATGGCGCGATTCGTCTTTCGCGCTTACGGTCCGCGTAACGGCCGTTGAGGAGCGTCGGTAGTCAGAAACACGACGAAGGCGCGCTACTACTCACCGAACGCAATCGCGTTCTAAAGAGGTTTATTAACATGGCAAAGAAAATTGTCGGCTTTATCAAGCTGCAGATTCCTGCAGGTAAAGCCAATCCGTCGCCGCCGGTTGGTCCGGCACTGGGTCAACGCGGCTTGAACATCATGGAGTTCTGCAAGGCGTTCAACGCGCAGACTCAAGCGATCGAGCCGGGTCTACCGATCCCGGTCGTGATTACCGCATTCGCAGACAAAAGCTTCACGTTTGTCCTGAAGACGCCGCCGGCTACGGTTCTGATCAAGAAGGCAGCGAAGATCGACAAGGGCTCGAGCAAGCCGCACACGGACAAGGTCGGCAAGATCACGCGCGCTCAGGCTGAAGAAATCGCCAAGACCAAGATGCCGGACCTCACGGCAGCTGATCTGGACGCAGCGGTCCGTACGATCGCTGGTAGCGCCCGCTCGATGGGCATCACCGTGGAGGGCGTGTAAATGGCTAAGCTTTCGAAGCGTCTGCAAGCATTTGCAAACAAGGTCGATCGTCAGAAGCTGTACGCGATCGATGAAGCCCTGTCGCTCGTGAAGGAATGCGCAAGTGCGAAGTTCGACGAGTCGATCGACGTCGCGGTGCAACTGGGCATCGATGCGAAGAAGTCGGATCAGGTTGTTCGCGGTTCGGTCGTTCTGCCGGCTGGTACCGGTAAGTCGGTTCGCGTTGCTGTGTTCGCCCAAGGCGAAAAGGCCGAACAGGCTCGTGCAGCTGGCGCGGATATCGTTGGCATGGAAGATCTGGCTGAGCAAGTCAAGGCCGGTAACCTGAACTTCGACGTCGTGATCGCTTCGCCGGACACGATGCGTGTCGTCGGTACGCTGGGTCAGATCCTCGGCCCGCGCGGGCTGATGCCGAACCCCAAGGTCGGCACGGTCACGCCGGACGTCGCGACGGCGGTGAAGAACGCGAAGGCCGGTCAGGTTCAATTCCGCGTCGACAAGGCCGGTATTATCCATGCAACCATTGGCCGTGCATCGTTCGAACCGACGGCTCTGCGCTCGAACCTGAACGCGCTGGTCGAGGCGCTGCAAAAGGCGAAGCCGGCTACGAGCAAGGGCGTGTACCTGCGCAAGATCGCACTGTCGAGCACCATGGGTGTTGGCGTGCGTGTCGACCAGGCTACGCTGGCAGCACAGTAAAGATTTAACCGTCCCGTTCGAAAGGTCGGGGCGAATTTAAGGGCTTTGGGCGGTCGCAAGATTGCAGTAGGAGTCAAGCGGCCGGTTGTCAAAGACCGTTGGTGGAAGTGCAGTAGTCGGGCGTTTCCTTAATTCAAGCCAACGCAGATGGCGAACCCGAAAAAGTTTTGAAGTGATGAAGCCGTTTGATTCCCGCAGCCTTGCGGATCTCGAGTGGTTGAAGTACTCCTGACTGGTCGGACGCCGTTGTTGAACGCGACGTACGAGGCATATGCCAAGTGCGTCGAATCTGGAGGTTAACCGTGCCACTGAACAAAGAAGGTAAGCAGGCCGTAGTGGCTGAGGTTTCCGCGCAAGTCGCGAAAGCTCAGACCATTGTTCTGGCCGAGTATCGTGGGATCACGGTTGGCGATCTGACCAAGCTGCGCGCGAAAGCGCGCGAGCAACAGGTGTATCTGCGCGTGTTGAAGAACACGCTGGCGCGTCGCGCTGTTGAAGGTACCCCGTTTGCTCCGCTGGCTGAGCAGATGACCGGTCCTCTGATCTACGGCATCTCGGAAGATGCAATTGCTGCTGCCAAGGTCGTCAACGACTTCGGCAAGGGCAATGACAAGTTGATCATCAAGGCTGGTTCGTACGAAGGCAAGGTGATGGACAAGGCAGGCGTGCAAGCGCTGGCCAACATCCCGAGCCGCGAAGAACTGCTCTCCAAGCTGTTGTTCGTCATGCAAGCGCCTGTTTCTGGCTTTGCGCGCGCTATGGCCGCGCTGGCAGAAAAGAAGCAAGGCGAGGCTGCGTAAGCAGTGCATCGACGCACTTCAGTCGGGCGTAATTGATCGCTGGCTGTATCCGAATTCAATTTAGGAGTATTTCAAATGGCAATCGCAAAAGAAGACATCCTCGAAGCCGTAGGCGCGATGTCGGTTCTGGAACTGAACGAACTGGTTAAGGCGTTCGAAGAGAAGTTTGGCGTGTCGGCTGCTGCTGTTGCAGTTGCTGGCCCCGCAGGTGCAGGCGGCGGCGCTGCTGCTGCTGAAGAGCAGACCGAATTCACGGTTGTGCTGACCGAAACAGGCGGCAACAAGGTTGCAGTGATTAAGGCTGTTCGCGAACTGACGGGCCTGGGCCTGAAGGAAGCGAAGGACCTGGTCGACGGCGCACCGAAGCCCGTGAAGGAAGCGGTGCCCAAGGCTGCTGCTGACGAAGCCAAGAAGAAGCTGGAAGACGCAGGCGCGAAGGCTGAAATCAAGTAATTTTCAGCGCGCTGTGCGAAGGCTGGCGGTTTTCCCACCGCCGGCCTTTTTGTGCTTTGTGGGAACGACGTTTTTGCGTGCTTGCATCGGCAAAAATGTCCTCCCAGAAGCCAAAGAGAATCGTCGTTCGGCAAGGTCGACTGGCGCTTCTCTTTGTCTTCTGAAGCGACTGCAGAAGGCAAGTTTGGTCGGGTAGCGGGCAACACAGGCATCCGCTGCCGTCAGCCAGCGGTTGGTAGCGGCCAACCACCAAGCTTCTAGGCTCGTTCAAGCCATCGGACGGCCAACGGGTCTCAGTCGGTGAACACTCGGGTTGTCACATCAAGGTATCCCGCCTCGACAACAATGCCCGCCGTGATTCGGAGATCGTATGCAATATTCCTTCACCGAGAAGAAGCGCATTCGCAAGAGTTTCGCGAAGCGCCCCATCGTTCACCAAGTACCTTTCCTGCTGGCTACCCAGCTTGAATCATTCAGCACGTTTCTGCAAGCAGAAGTGCCTACCGCGCAGCGCAAACCGGAAGGTCTGCAGGCTGCGTTCACCTCAGTTTTCCCCATTGTTTCGCATAACGGCTTCGCTCGTCTAGAGTTCGTCAGCTACATGCTGTCGTCGCCGGCATTCAACATCAAGGAATGTCAGCAACGCGGTCTGACTTACTGCTCGGCGCTGCGTGCCAAGGTGCGTCTGGTTCTGCTCGACAAGGAATCGCCGAGCAAGCCCGTCGTCAAGGAAGTGAAGGAGCAGGAAGTGTACATGGGCGAAATTCCGCTCATGACGCCGACCGGCTCGTTCGTCATCAACGGCACGGAACGTGTGATCGTGTCGCAGCTGCACCGCTCGCCTGGCGTGTTCTTCGAACACGACAAGGGCAAGACGCACAGCTCCGGCAAGCTGCTGTTCTCGGCACGTATCATCCCTTACCGCGGCTCGTGGCTCGACTTCGAATTCGATCCGAAGGACGTGCTGTACTTCCGCGTCGACCGTCGCCGCAAGATGCCCGTCACGATCCTGCTGAAGGCAATCGGTCTGACGCCGGAACAGATCCTCGCGAACTTCTTCGTGTTCGACAACTTCACGCTGATGCCGGAAGGCGCGCAGATGGAGTTCGTACCCGAGCGCCTGCGTGGCGAAGTCGCGCGCTTCGACATTACGGATCGCGACGGCAACGTCATCGTCCAGAAGGACAAGCGTATCAACGCGAAGCACATTCGCGATCTCGATAACGCGAAGACCAAGTTCATCTCGGTTCCCGAAGACTATCTGCTCGGCCGCGTGCTCGCGAAGAACGTCGTCGACGGCGACACGGGCGAAGTGATCGCGAACGCGAATGACGAGATCACGGAAGGCGTGCTCGACAAGCTGCGCGAAGCGAAGATCAAGGACATCCAGACGCTCTATACGAACGATCTGGACCAGGGTCCGTACATCTCGTCGACGCTGCGTATCGACGAAACGGCCGACAAGATGGCCGCGCGTATCGCGATCTACCGCATGATGCGTCCGGGCGAACCGCCGACGGAAGAAGCCGTCGAGGCGCTGTTCAACCGTCTGTTCTACAGCGAAGAAGCGTACGACCTATCGAAGGTGGGTCGTATGAAGTTCAATCGCCGCGTCGGCCGTGACGAAATCACGGGTCCGATGACGCTGCAGGACGACGACATCCTCGCGACGATCAAGATTCTCGTCGAACTGCGTAACGGCAAGGGCGAAGTGGACGACATCGACCACCTCGGCAACCGTCGCGTGCGGTGCGTCGGCGAACTGGCGGAGAACCAGTTCCGCGCGGGTCTCGTGCGTGTCGAACGTGCAGTGAAGGAACGCCTCGGCCAGGCCGAAAGCGAAAACCTGATGCCGCACGACCTGATCAACTCGAAGCCGATTTCGTCGGCGATTCGCGAGTTCTTCGGTTCGTCGCAGCTGTCGCAGTTCATGGACCAGACCAACCCGCTTTCGGAGATCACCCACAAGCGCCGCGTGTCGGCTCTTGGTCCGGGCGGTCTGACGCGCGAGCGCGCTGGCTTCGAAGTCCGCGACGTGCACCCGACCCACTACGGCCGCGTCTGCCCGATCGAAACGCCGGAAGGTCCGAACATCGGTCTGATCAACTCGCTGGCTCTGTACGCGCACCTGAACGAATACGGCTTCCTCGAAACGCCGTATCGCAAGGTCACGGACGGCAAGGTCACGGATCAGATCGACTATCTGTCGGCAATCGAAGAAGGCCGTTACGTGATCGCTCAGGCGAATGCGGCGGTGGCCGAAGACGGCACGCTGACCGACGAACTCGTCTCGTCGCGTGAAGCGGGCGAGACGCTGATGGTCACGCCGGACCGCATCCAGTACATGGACGTGGCGCCGTCGCAGATCGTGTCGGTGGCTGCATCGCTGATTCCGTTCCTCGAGCACGACGACGCGAACCGTGCACTGATGGGCTCGAACATGCAGCGTCAGGCTGTGCCGTGTCTGCGTCCGGAGAAGCCGGTCGTCGGTACGGGCATCGAGCGCACGGTGGCTGTCGACTCGGGCACGACCGTGCAGGCGCTGCGCGGCGGTGTGGTCGATTACGTCGACGCAGGCCGTATCGTGATTCGTGTGAACGACGATGAAGCGGTTGCGGGCGACGTCGGTGTCGACATCTACAACCTGATCAAGTACACGCGTTCGAACCAGAACACGAACATCAACCAGCGTCCGATCGTGAAGGTCGGCGACAAGGTTGCGCGCGGCGACGTGCTGGCTGACGGCGCTTCGACGGACCTCGGCGAACTGGCGCTCGGCCAGAACATGCTGGTCGCGTTCATGCCGTGGAACGGCTACAACTTCGAAGACTCGATCCTGATCTCGGAGAAGGTCGTTGCGGACGATCGCTACACGTCGATCCACATCGAAGAACTGAACGTCGTGGCTCGCGACACGAAGCTCGGACCGGAAGAAATCACGCGCGACATTTCGAACCTCGCTGAAGTGCAGCTTGGCCGTCTCGACGAGTCGGGCATCGTGTACATCGGCGCTGAAGTCGAAGCAGGCGACGTGCTGGTCGGCAAGGTCACGCCGAAGGGCGAAACCCAGCTGACGCCGGAAGAAAAGCTGCTGCGCGCGATCTTCGGCGAGAAGGCATCGGACGTGAAGGACACGTCGCTGCGCGTGCCGTCGGGCATGAGCGGCACCGTGATCGACGTGCAGGTGTTCACGCGTGAAGGCATCCAGCGCGACAAGCGCGCGCAACAGATCATCGACGATGAACTGAAGCGCTATCGCCTCGACCTGAACGACCAGTTGCGTATCGTGGAAGGCGACGCGTTTCAGCGTCTCGCACGTATGCTCGTCGGCAAGGTTGCGAACGGCGGTCCGAAGAAGCTCGCGAAGGGCACGAAGATCGAACAGGCCTACCTGGAAGATCTCGATCACTACCACTGGTTCGACATCCGCCTCGCGGACGAAGAAGCAGCGGCTCAGCTCGAAGCGATCAAGGACTCGATCGAACAGAAGCGTCACCAGTTCGACCTCGCGTTCGAAGAGAAGCGCAAGAAGCTCACGCAAGGCGACGAACTGCCGCCGGGCGTGTTGAAGATGGTCAAGGTCTACCTCGCCGTGAAGCGTCGTCTGCAGCCTGGCGACAAGATGGCAGGCCGTCACGGCAACAAGGGTGTCGTGTCGAAGATCGTGCCGATCGAAGACATGCCGTACATGGCCGATGGCCGTCCCGCAGACGTCGTGCTGAACCCGCTCGGCGTTCCGTCACGGATGAACGTGGGTCAGGTTCTCGAAGTGCATCTGGGTTGGGCCGCGAAGGGTCTGGGCTGGCGTATTGGCGAAATGCTGCAGCGTCAGTCGAAGATCGAGGAAGTGCGCAAGTTCCTGACCAAGATCTACAACGAGTCGGGCCGCGCGGAAGAGCTGGAAAGCTTCTCCGACGACGAGATCCTCGAACTGGCGAAGAACCTGCGCGAAGGCGTGCCGTTCGCAACGCCGGTGTTCGACGGTGCGACGGAAGACGAAATGTCCAACATGCTGGACCTGGCGTTCCCGGACGACATCGCGCAGAACCTCGGCATGACGAAGTCGAAGAACCAGGTGCGTCTGTACGACGGCCGCACGGGTGAAGCCTTCGAACGTACGGTGACGGTCGGCTACATGCACTACCTGAAGCTGCACCACCTGGTCGACGACAAGATGCACGCGCGTTCGACGGGTCCGTACTCGCTCGTGACCCAGCAGCCGCTGGGCGGTAAGGCGCAGTTCGGTGGTCAGCGCTTCGGTGAGATGGAAGTGTGGGCGCTCGAGGCCTATGGCGCGTCGTATGTGCTGCAGGAAATGTTGACGGTCAAGTCGGACGATGTGACGGGCCGGACCAAGGTTTACGAGAACCTGGTCAAGGGCGATCACGTGATCGACGCGGGTATGCCGGAATCCTTCAACGTGCTGGTGAAGGAAATCCGCTCGCTCGGTATCGACATCGATCTCGATCGCAACTAATCGGACTACGGAGAGAAAGCAATGAAAGCTCTGCTCGATCTATTCAAGCAAGTCCAACAGGAAGAAGTTTTTGACGCGATCAAGATCGGTCTGGCCTCGCCTGACAAGATCCGCTCGTGGTCGTTCGGCGAAGTGAAGAAGCCGGAAACCATCAACTACCGCACGTTCAAGCCGGAGCGGGATGGTCTGTTCTGCGCGAAGATTTTCGGTCCGATCAAGGACTACGAATGCCTTTGCGGCAAGTACAAGCGCCTGAAGCACCGTGGCGTGATCTGCGAGAAGTGCGGCGTCGAAGTGACGCTCGCGAAGGTGCGTCGCGAACGCATGGGCCACATCGAACTGGCCTCGCCTGTCGCGCACATCTGGTTCCTGAAGTCGCTGCCGTCGCGTCTGGGCATGGTGCTCGACATGACGCTGCGCGACATCGAGCGGGTGCTGTACTTCGAAGCGTATGTGGTGATCGATCCGGGCATGACGCCGCTGAAGGCGCGTCAGATCATGACGGAAGAGGATTACTACAACAAGGTCGAAGAGTACGGCGACGAATTCCGCGCTGAAATGGGCGCGGAAGGCGTGCGCGAACTGCTGCGCGCGATCAACATCGACGAGCAGGTCGAAACGCTGCGCTCGGAGCTGAAGAACACGGGTTCGGAAGCGAAGATCAAGAAGTACGCGAAGCGTCTGAAGGTGCTCGAGGCCTTCCAGCGTTCGGGCATCAAGCCCGAGTGGATGATTCTCGAAGTGCTGCCCGTGCTGCCGCCGGAACTGCGTCCGCTGGTTCCGCTGGACGGCGGCCGTTTCGCGACTTCGGACCTGAACGACCTGTATCGCCGCGTGATCAACCGTAACAACCGGTTGAAGCGTCTGCTCGAACTGAAGGCGCCTGAAATCATCGTCCGCAACGAAAAGCGGATGCTGCAGGAAGCTGTCGATTCGCTGCTCGACAACGGCCGTCGCGGCAAGGCGATGACGGGCGCGAACAAGCGTCCGCTGAAGTCGCTCGCCGACATGATCAAGGGCAAGGGCGGTCGCTTCCGTCAGAACCTGCTGGGCAAGCGCGTCGACTACTCGGGCCGTTCGGTCATCGTGGTCGGCCCGACGCTGAAGCTGCACCAGTGCGGTCTGCCGAAGCTGATGGCGCTCGAGCTCTTCAAGCCGTTCATCTTCAACAAGCTGGAAGTGATGGGCGTCGCGACGACCATCAAGGCGGCGAAGAAGGAAGTCGAGAACCAGACGCCGGTGGTGTGGGACATCCTCGAAGAGGTGATCCGCGAGCATCCGGTGATGCTGAACCGTGCGCCGACGCTGCACCGTCTCGGCATTCAGGCTTTCGAGCCGGTGCTGATCGAAGGCAAGGCAATCCAGCTGCACCCGCTCGTTTGCGCGGCGTTCAACGCCGACTTCGACGGTGACCAGATGGCTGTTCACGTTCCGCTGTCGCTCGAAGCGCAGATGGAAGCGCGCACGCTGATGCTGGCGTCGAACAACGTGCTGTTCCCGGCCAACGGCGATCCGTCGATCGTGCCGTCGCAGGACATCGTGCTCGGCCTGTACTACGCGACGCGCGAAGCGATCAACGGCAAGGGCGAAGGCATGTCGTTCACGGGCGTGTCGGAAGTGCTGCGCGCCTATGAAAACAAGGAAGTCGAGCTGGCCTCGCGCGTCAACGTGCGGATCACTGAAATGGTCCACAACGAAGACAAGTCGGAAGGCGCGCCTGCATTTGTGCCGAAGATCTCGTTGTACGCGACGACCGTCGGGCGCGCGATCCTGTCGGAAATCCTGCCGCCGGGCCTGCCGTTCTCGGTGCTGAACAAGCCGCTGAAGAAGAAGGAAATCTCGCGTCTGATCAACACGGCGTTCCGCCGCTGCGGTCTGCGCGAAACGGTGATTTTCGCCGATCAGCTGATGCAGTCCGGTTTCCGCCTCGCAACGCGCGCCGGTATTTCGATCTGCGTCGACGACATGCTCGTGCCGCCGCAGAAGGAAACGATCGTCGGCGACGCCGCGAAGAAGGTGAAGGAATACGACCGTCAGTACATGTCGGGTCTCGTCACCGCGCAGGAACGCTACAACAACGTGGTCGACATCTGGTCGGCGACGTCGGAAGCGGTCGGCAAGGCGATGATGGAGCAGCTGTCGACGGAACCCGTCGTGGATCGCGACGGCAACGAAACGCGTCAGGAGTCGTTCAACTCCATCTACATGATGGCCGACTCGGGTGCGCGTGGTTCGGCAGTGCAGATTCGTCAGCTGGCCGGTATGCGCGGCCTGATGGCGAAGCCGGACGGCTCGATCATCGAGACGCCGATTACGGCGAACTTCCGCGAAGGCCTGAACGTGTTGCAGTACTTCATCTCGACCCACGGCGCACGTAAGGGTCTGGCTGATACGGCACTGAAGACGGCAAACTCGGGTTACCTGACGCGTCGTCTGGTCGACGTCACGCAGGATCTCGTCGTGGTCGAAGACGATTGCGGCACGTCGAACGGCGTGGCGATGAAGGCGCTGGTCGAAGGCGGTGAAGTCGTCGAAGCGCTGCGCGACCGTATCCTCGGCCGCGTTGCGGTGGCTGACGTGGTCAATCCGGAAACGCAGGAAACGCTGTACGAATCGGGCACGCTGCTCGACGAAGCGGCTGTCGAAGATATCGAACGCCTGGGCATCGACGAAGTGCGCGTGCGTACGCCGCTCACCTGCGAAACGCGCTACGGTCTGTGCGCGTCGTGCTATGGCCGCGACCTTGGCCGTGGCTCGCTCGTGAACGTTGGCGAGGCAGTCGGCGTGATCGCTGCGCAGTCGATCGGTGAGCCGGGCACGCAGCTGACGATGCGTACCTTCCACATCGGTGGTGCGGCATCGCGTGCGGCAGTGGCGTCGTCGGTTGAGGCGAAGTCGAACGGTACGGTGCGTTTCACGGCGACGATGCGTTACGTCACGAATGCGAAGGGCGAGCAGATCGTCATCTCGCGTTCGGGCGAAGCGCTGATCACCGACGATCACGGCCGTGAGCGCGAGCGTCACAAGGTGCCGTACGGCGCAACGCTGCTGCAGCTCGATGGCGCGCAGATCAAGGCTGGCACGCAGCTGGCCACGTGGGACCCGCTGACGCGTCCGATCATCACCGAGTGGGGCGGTACGGTGAAGTTCGAAAACGTCGAGGAAGGCGTGACGGTCGCGAAGCAGATCGACGACGTAACGGGTCTTTCCACGCTCGTCGTGATCGACGTGAAGCGCCGCGGTTCGCAGGCGTCGAAGAGCGTGCGTCCGCAGGTCAAGCTGCTCGATGCGAACGGCGAGGAAGTGAAGATCCCGAACTCGGAGCACTCGGTTCAGATCGGCTTCCAGGTCGGCGCTCTGATCACCGTGAAGGACGGTCAGCAGGTTCAGGTCGGTGAAGTGCTTGCGCGTATCCCGACTGAAGCGCAGAAGACGCGTGACATTACGGGTGGTCTGCCGCGTGTGGCGGAACTGTTCGAAGCACGTTCGCCGAAGGACGCAGGTATCCTGGCGGAAGTCACGGGTACGACGTCGTTCGGTAAGGACACGAAGGGCAAGCAGCGTCTCGTTATCACGGACCTCGAAGGCAACCAGCACGAGTTCCTGATCGCGAAGGAAAAGCAGGTTCTGGTGCACGATGGTCAGGTCGTCAACAAGGGCGAAATGATCGTCGACGGACCGGCGGACCCGCACGATATCCTGCGTCTGCAGGGTATCGAAGCGCTGTCGCGCTATATCGTGGACGAAGTGCAGGACGTGTACCGTCTGCAGGGCGTGAAGATCAACGACAAGCACATCGAAGTGATCGTGCGTCAGATGCTGCGTCGTGTGCAGATCGTCGATAACGGCGATACGCGCTTCATCCCGGGCGAGCAGGTCGAGCGTTCGGACATGCTGGACGAAAACGACCGCATGATCGCGGAAGACAAGCGTCCGGCAACGTACGAAAACATCCTGCTGGGTATCACGAAGGCGTCGCTGTCGACCGACTCGTTCATCTCCGCGGCATCGTTCCAGGAAACGACCCGCGTGCTGACGGAAGCGGCCATCATGGGCAAGCGCGACGATCTGCGTGGCCTGAAGGAAAACGTGATCGTCGGCCGTCTGATTCCGGCCGGTACGGGTCTCGCGTTCCACAAGGCGCGCAAGACCAAGGAACTGGCGGATCGCGAGCGTTTCGACCAGATCGCTGCCGAAGAGGCCTTCGAGTTCGGTACGCCGGAAAACCCGGCTGCCGAGCAAACGCCGCACACCAACGAGTAAGCTGGCTGGCGGCGCAAGCCGCCATGTCCGGCGAAGTTGGCAAAACCGCCCGGTTTCGATCGGGCGGTTTTTTTTCGTCTGCCGATCGCGCATTTTTCCTATGCCGTTTGAGTTCGGCCGGATAGCGAATGCGTCGACAAAGCCCAGGCGAAACGCGATTGCGTTGGTAAAATTCGTGTCACCGTCTCCCGCTCTCCTTTCTTTTCTTCATGTCCCGTTCGCTCCAGATCCTCAACGAAGTCTTCGGTTATCCCGCGTTTCGAGGGCAACAGAGCGAAATCGTCGAGCATGTCGCAGCAGGCGGCGACTGTCTCGTGCTGATGCCGACGGGCGGCGGCAAATCGCTGTGCTATCAGATTCCGTCGCTGGTGCGGCGCGAAGCGGGATTGGGGGCGGGCATCGTCGTGTCGCCGTTGATCGCGCTGATGCAGGATCAGGTGGCGGCACTGACGGAAGTCGGCGTGCGCGCGGCCTATCTGAACTCGACGCTGTCGGGCGCCGATGCCGCCGCGACCGAGCGTGCGTTGCGCAATGGCGAAATCGATCTGCTCTACGTCGCGCCGGAACGCCTGATGACGCCGCGCTTTCTCGATCTGCTCGAGCGCACGCGCATCGGCCTGTTCGCTATCGACGAAGCGCATTGCGTGTCGCAATGGGGGCATGATTTCCGGCCCGAGTACATTCAGCTCTCGGTGCTGCACGAGCGGTTTCCTTCCGTGCCGCGCATCGCGCTCACCGCGACCGCCGACGCGATCACGCGCGATGAAATCATCCATCGGCTCGCGCTCGACGATGCGCGTGTTTTCGTGTCGAGCTTCGACCGGCCGAATATCCGCTACCGGATCGTCGAAAAAGACAACGCGCGCGCGCAACTACTCGACTTTATCCGCGCGGAACACACTCGCCCGGACGGCGCCACCGATGCGGGCGTCGTGTATTGCCTGTCGCGTCGCAAGGTCGAGGAAACGGCCGAGTGGCTAAAGGGGCAGGGTGTCCGCGCGCTGCCTTATCACGCCGGCATGGAGTTCGAAGTGCGTCAGCAGCATCAGGAGATCTTCCAGCGCGATGAAGGCATCGTGATGTGCGCGACGATTGCGTTCGGCATGGGCATCGACAAGCCGGACGTGCGCTTCGTTGCGCACCTGGATTTGCCGAAGAGCGTCGAAGGCTACTACCAGGAAACGGGACGCGCGGGGCGCGACGGTCTGCCGGCAAACGCGTGGATGGCTTACGGTCTCGGCGACGTCGTGCAGCAGCGCAAGATGATCGACGAATCGGAAGCCGACGAAGCGCATAAGCGCGTGCAGACAGGCAAGCTCGATGCGCTGCTTGGACTGTGCGAAACCGCGTCGTGTCGCCGCGTGCGGCTGCTCGCCTACTTTGGCGAGGACGGCACGCCTTGCGGCAACTGCGATACGTGTCTCGAGCCGCCGGCGTCGTGGGATGCGTCGCGTGAATCGCAGATGGCGCTGTCGTGCGTATTTCGGGCGCAGCGCGCAAGCGGGTTCAATTTCGGCGCCGGGCATCTGATCGACATTCTGCGTGGCAATCGCAACGAGAAGATTCTGCAGCGCGGGCACGATCGGCTCACTACGTTCGGAATCGGCGCGGCTTTGTCCGAGCATGAATGGCGTGCGGTCTTTCGCCAACTGGTCGCATTCGGATTTCTCACCGTCGATCACGACGGCTTTGGTGCGCTCGTGTTGACGGAGGCGAGCAAGCCCGTCCTGAAGGGCGAACAGAAGGTGACGATGCGCCGGTATGTGAAGCCCTTGCGTACGCGTCAATCGTCCGGACGGACAAGCGAGCGCGCCGATCCGACGGCCGGCATGAGCGCGCGCGAGCGAGCGCGCTGGGACAGGTTGCGCGCGTGGCGCACCGAAACGGCGAAGAGCGACGGCGTGCCCGCCTACGTCATTTTCCACGATGCCACGCTCGCGGAAATCGCGCGCAATTGCCCCGAATCGCTCGACGATTTGCGCCACATTCCGGGCATGGGCGTGCGCAAGCTCGACCGTTTCGGCGACGAACTTCTCGAAGTCGTTGCTGCGGACTGACCTCGAATCACCGGCAAACCCGTTCGAATCGACGCAACCTGTTGACTCGTTTAGGATTTTCGGAATATGATGCTAGGTTCCGGTTCTTGGCAGGATTGCGTGCGGCGTGAGCCCTGCGAGCCCGCCAAGGCAGGAAGTCAGAAGCGCATTCGTTTTTGCTTTGCCCAGAAATGGATGCGTTGATTTTGTTCAATTTCAGGAATAAACAATGCCAACCATCAATCAACTGGTTCGCAAAGGCCGCACGTCGGAAACGACGAAGAGCAAGAGCCCGGCCCTGCAGGACTGCCCCCAGCGTCGCGGCGTGTGCACCCGTGTGTACACCACGACGCCGAAGAAGCCGAACTCGGCACTCCGTAAGGTCGCCAAGGTTCGTTTGACGAACGGCTTCGAAGTCATTTCGTACATCGGTGGTGAAGGCCACAACCTGCAGGAACACTCGGTCGTGCTGATTCGCGGCGGCCGTGTGAAGGACTTGCCGGGTGTGCGTTACCACATGGTTCGCGGCTCGCTGGATACCCAGGGCGTCAAGGATCGTAAGCAGGCTCGCTCGAAGTACGGTGCAAAGCGCGCCAAGGCCGGCAAGTAATCAGCCGGTCAATGCAGCAGTAGAGGTCGCCTGCAAAGGCGGTTATAGCGGTGGTGCCGGATAGCCGGTGCTGTCGAGTAAGTGGTCACCCGACCAGGCTGGTAAGTCGTAATGGATGAATCGGGTTAGTTGGTGGCCGCGGGGTGGTACAGAGGCACTGCTCCAACTGAAAAGTCAAAGGAAGAAACATGCCGCGTCGTCGCGAAGTCCCCAAGCGGGAAGTGTTGCCGGATCCGAAGTTCGGTAACGTTGATGTAGCAAAATTCATGAACGTGCTGATGCTCTCCGGCAAGAAGTCGGTTGCCGAGCGCATCGTGTACGGCGCTTTCGAACAGATCCAGACCAAGGGTGGCAAGGACCCGCTGGAAGTGTTCACGGTAGCGCTCAACAACGTCAAGCCGGTGGTCGAAGTGAAGAGCCGCCGCGTTGGTGGTGCGAACTATCAGGTTCCGGTCGAAGTGCGTCCGTCGCGTCGTATGGCATTGGCGATGCGTTGGTTGCGTGAAGCCGCGAAGAAGCGCAGCGAAAAGTCGATGGCTCTTCGCCTGGCTGGTGAGCTGACCGAAGCAGCAGAAGGTCGTGGTGGCGCAATGAAGAAGCGCGACGAAGTTCACCGGATGGCAGAAGCCAACAAGGCGTTCTCGCATTTCCGTTTCTAAGCGTCCCGTCCCAGGGTTAGCAGTAAAGCGGAAAGAAATTCCGGGCGGGTGCGCTTGCAGGCGCCTCGCCCGTTTGTGTTAGGGCGCGATGGACTGTCTGTTTCATCGCGTCATCCCAATAGAGGATCAAAGTGGCTCGCAAGACTCCTATCGAGCGCTACCGCAACATCGGTATTAGCGCTCACATCGACGCCGGCAAGACGACGACGACCGAGCGCATCCTGTTCTATACCGGCGTGAACCACAAGATCGGTGAAGTGCACGACGGCGCCGCCACCATGGATTGGATGGAGCAGGAACAGGAACGTGGCATTACCATCACGTCCGCTGCTACCACGGCGTTCTGGAAGGGCATGGGTAACAACTACCCGGAACACCGCATCAACATCATCGACACCCCGGGTCACGTCGACTTCACGATCGAAGTCGAGCGCTCGATGCGCGTGCTCGACGGCGCATGCATGGTGTACTGCGCAGTGGGCGGCGTGCAGCCGCAGTCGGAAACGGTGTGGCGCCAGGCTAACAAGTACAAGGTGCCCCGTCTCGCGTTCGTCAACAAGATGGACCGTACCGGCGCGAACTTCTTCAAGGTCTACGACCAGCTGAAGACCCGTCTGAAGGCCAATCCCGTGCCCGTCGTGGTGCCGATCGGCTCGGAAGAGAACTTCAAGGGCGTCGTCGATCTGCTGAAGATGAAGGCGATCATTTGGGACGAAGCGTCGCAAGGCACGAAGTTCGACTACGTCGACATCCCGGCTGAGCTCGTTGACACGTGCAACGAGTGGCGCGAAAAGATGATCGAATCGGCGGCTGAAGCCAGCGAAGAGCTGATGGAAAAGTACCTCGGCGGCGATACGCTGACCGAAGCGGAAATCGTCAAGGCTCTGCGCGACCGTACGATCGCGTGCGAAATCCAGCCGATGCTGTGCGGCACCGCGTTCAAGAACAAGGGCGTGCAGCGCATGCTTGACGCCGTGATCGACTTCCTGCCGTCGCCGGTCGACATTCCCCCCGTCAAGGGCGAACTCGAAAGCGGTGAGGCTGCTGAGCGCAAGGCGTCGGACGACGAGAAGTTCTCGGCACTGGCATTCAAGATCATGACCGACCCGTTCGTCGGCCAGCTGATCTTCTTCCGCGTGTACTCGGGTATCGTGAATTCGGGCGACACCGTGCTGAACTCGACCAAGGACAAGAAGGAACGCCTTGGCCGTATTCTGCAGATGCACGCAAACCAGCGCGAAGAAATCAAGGAAGTGCGCGCAGGCGACATCGCTGCAGCCGTCGGTCTGAAGGAAGCGACCACGGGCGACACGCTGTGCGATCCGGCGCATCCGATCGTTCTCGAGCGCATGGTGTTCCCGGAGCCGGTGATTTCGCAGGCAGTCGAGCCGAAGACGAAGGCTGACCAGGAAAAGATGGGCCTGGCGCTTAACCGTCTCGCTCAGGAAGACCCGTCGTTCCGCGTGCAAACGGACGAAGAATCGGGCCAGACCATCATTTCGGGCATGGGCGAACTGCACCTCGAAATTCTGGTCGACCGTATGAAGCGTGAATTCAACGTCGAAGCGACCGTCGGCAAGCCGCAGGTTGCTTACCGCGAAACGATCCGCGCGACGGCAACGGACGTGGAAGGCAAGTTCGTCAAGCAGTCGGGCGGCCGCGGCCAGTACGGTCACGCTGTGATCACGCTCGAGCCGAACGAGCAGGGCAAGGGCTACGAGTTCCTGGACGAGATCAAGGGTGGTGTGATTCCGCGTGAATACATCCCGGCGGTCGACAAGGGTATCCAGGAAACGCTGAAGAGCGGCGTACTCGCCGGCTTCCCGGTCGTCGACGTGAAGGTTCACCTGACGTTCGGTTCGTACCACGACGTTGACTCGAACGAAAACGCGTTCCGCATGGCCGGTTCGATGGCGTTCAAGGAGGCAATGCGCAAGGCGAGCCCGGTTATCCTCGAGCCGATGATGGCCGTGGAAGTCGAAACGCCTGAAGACTACATGGGCAACGTGATGGGCGACCTGTCGGGCCGTCGCGGTATCGTCCAGGGCATGGAAGACATGGTGGGCGGTGGCAAGATCGTCCGCGCCGAAGTGCCGCTGTCGGAGATGTTTGGCTACTCGACGTCGCTGCGCTCGCTGACGCAAGGCCGCGCAACGTACACGATGGAGTTCAAGCACTACGCAGAAGCTCCGCGTAACGTGTCGGAAGCGATCATCAACGCGAAGTCGAAGTAAGACCTCGCAAGTCATTCATCGAACAACTTTTTGAAAGAAGAGAAACATGGCTAAAGGTAAATTCGAACGGACCAAGCCGCACGTGAACGTCGGCACGATCGGTCACGTTGACCACGGCAAGACCACGTTGACGGCAGCAATTACGACGGTGCTGACCGCCAAGTTCGGCGGCGAAGCAAAGGCCTACGACCAGATCGACGCGGCGCCGGAAGAAAAGGCGCGTGGCATCACGATCAACACGG
>NZ_CYGY02000169.1 GCF_900007165.1 Paraburkholderia piptadeniae | reverse complement strand
AAGCGTCCGTTGCCGAGTTCTTCGGAAAGCGACGGCTGCGGCTCGGCGGCGAACAGCTTTTGCACGTCGACCTGGCCGCGATTCACCGACTCGGGCTTGAGCTTCCAGTACAGCGCGTCGTTCGGCGTGCTGCCGTTTTCGATCACTACCTGATCGACGGCGCGCTCTTCCTGTTCTTCCGTGTACTCGTTGCGGATCACGGCGATCTTCTTGCCGTCCTCTTCATACACGCGGTCGAGCCAGTAGTTCGGCGTATGGATCACGCCCTGCGCGTACAGGCGCCGGTAGAAAATGGGGAACGTGGTGCCGCCGACGTCGTCGGCCACTTTCACGTCGGGCGTGACGATCTCGACCTTCGAGCCGCGGCTCGCGATGAAGTCGGCGACACCCGCGCCCGCATGCGTGCTCACGCCGTCGTACACGAGCACGTTCTGCTTCGGCTCGACCTTGCCCGACAGGATGTCCCACGAACTCACCGCGAGCCCTTCGTCGACGCCCCATGCGGGCACCTGATGCGTGAAGCTGGAACCACCTGTTGCGAGCACGATGATGTCGGGCTTCTCGGCAAGAATCATCTTCTCGTCGGCTTCGACGCCCAGACGCCGGTCGACGCCGAGGCGCTTCGTTTCCATATCGAACCAGCGCACGATGCCCGCCATCTGCTCGCGCTGCGGCGCCTTCGCGGCCAGCATGATCT
>NZ_CYGY02000097.1:1045-27934 GCF_900007165.1 Paraburkholderia piptadeniae | reverse complement strand
GCTGGGGCGACGCCCGGATTGAACGTCGTCATCAAGCTTTCAGCCGTTCATGTTGTTCCGCACATCATAGCGGATCGCCTTATTGCAACAGAACCCATTCAACTGCCCTCCACACGGACCGATAACAAACCGCTTCTGGCGCGAATCCGGGCGCACAGCGAACGAACCAAACCGACCCTGAGCGGTCTCTCAGGAAAACGCCCCAAGCGTCCCATGATGGACGAAAACCAGCCTTTGCCTACACGGAACAACTACAACTGCGACAATGACCAACGATCCGCAAGTAATCAATATCGGTCTGCAGGACGCCGTGCGCGTAACTCGAAGTCGATAGCTCCGCTCTTGATAATTCGCGATTGATGCCGACCGTGCGCAGCAGTCCGCATTCGTCGAGATCTTACGAGCTTTTGCGAGATTGCATAAGAACAGACCAGGAATAGACAAATAGGTCTCGGTCAGCGAGTCTGTCCCCGGGCCCTGCCCGGGCGTGTTTACACTGATAGCCGAAAGTTGAGTTCCAGCATGATACAGACGCCATTCTCGCGCGCTATGGCGTCTCGACGATGGCTCGCGTTTCTCTTCACTAGTTCAACACGAAAAACGAAATCGACGAAAACGGCCGCACGCAGCCATCACCCACTGACCGGCTATACCCGACGAGGCAATCATGACACAACGCATCTTGCTGATGAGCAGCTCGCGTAAGGACAATCTTGGCTACCTTGAACACGCTTCCGAACAGATTCACGCGGTCCTACGCCGCGAGAAACGCAAAGTCGCCTTCGTCCCCTACGCGGGCGTAACATTCAGCTTCGATACCTATGAAGGGACCGTCAAGCCTGTTTTCGACAACCTCGGCTACGAACTCGAAGCGATCCACCGCAATCCGGATTCACGCAAAGCTGTCGAGCAGGCCGACGCGATTGCCGTCGGTGGCGGAAATACGTTTGCGCTGCTTAAACGTATGTACGACGCCGGCATCGTCGACGTCATCCGTGAGAAAGTGAAATCGGGCACGCCGTATATCGGATGGAGCGCGGGAAGCAACGTAGCTTGCCCGACTATCCGTACCACGAATGACATGCCCATCGTCCAGCCACCTACGCTGCGCGCGCTCGGACTTGTGCCTTTCCAGATCAATCCGCACTTCATCAGCGGCAAGCCAGCGGGACACAACGGCGAGAGCCGGGAAGAGCGCCTCGCTGAATTCCTCGAGATCAACATGCCCGAGCAGGTTTTCGCACTGCCCGAAGGGTCTGCGTTGCTCTCCGATGGCGTGACCGGCACTGTGCTCGGAGAGCGTGGCGCACTTCACTTCGTCGACACGACGACGACCGTCAGCATCGCATCAAACGAGTCCTTCCCCCTCGCGCAGATCAAGGGACCGGCTGTTGCCGAGGACTGGGCGGACTTCAAGAAGTGAGGATCGCTTCTCAGCAATCCGCCCGCGTGTCCATCGCGTGCGGCCGCCGCCGATGCTGCGACGTTGGGCGGCGCAGGTGCCTTCAAGCATCGCATAATATCAAGTCGCACAACCTCCATCACGCGAGATGCGCCGTGACACTAAGAAGACTCTGTTCATAGGCCGCAAGGGTCACCACTTGGTATTGGCATACTCGGGTGCTCCGATGATTGCCGGCGGTTTTTGGCCGGCCTGATTGGCGGCGATGACACCTGCCGGTGTTCTCACGGCTGAAACCCACTTCCACTTTTCACGACAGTTCAGCGAGTAGCGCTTTGGCCTGTCGCAGGTCAGCGGTCTCGAAGCCCTCCGTGAAAGCGTCATGGATCTCCGCCAACCTCTGCCTGGCTTGGGCGGTCTTGCCTTGACGTTGCCACAGCCGACATACGCTGAGCACCGATTTCAGCTCCAGTGACTTGGCACCTTGGTGGTGCGCTACTGCGACGGCCTTGTGAAAACACGCTTCTGCTTCTTCTTCGAAGTTCCGGGACCCACCGGTTTGGATGCTCGCCCCCTGAAGCATCAGCAACAGCTCGCCCTGGAGCCGATGTAACTCCGCTTTGTAAAAACGTTCGTCTGTCTTGTCGACCATGGCGAACGCCTCGGCCAATCGGCTCAAGCCGGTCTGGATTTGTCCAGCGTTCCCATAGGCTGAGGCCAGGAGGGCCAAAAAGAATGACTGTCCCAACTCAGCGCCCGTAGATCGATAGGCGGCAAGGCCCTGGCGAATCAACTCGATCCCTTCGTCGCTGCTCCCCAACTCGGCCAGCGCCCAGCCCCGAAGGATAGTGCCCCACGCCGAATAGAATGAGAACCCCTGTTCAGTTGAGAGCGCGATGACAGCCGAGGCGCATTCCTGAGTCAACTGCGGTTCACGCCGCAAATGGTGGAGCTCAGCCCCAAAGACCAGGCACTGAGCCAGGCTAAGCGGGTGGGACACGTCTCGGGCCAGGGTTCGCGCCTGCGCGCTTCGTGCGAGAGCCTGATCCGGATAGCCCAGATACCACAGGATCATGGACAATACAATCAGCAGACGGGTCCCCGGATGCCCGTGAAAAACGGCTTGAACACAATCCTGGTCACGGTAGTAGAGAGCGAGCCCCTGCTCCAGGTGGGCACGCGCGATGCCGAATTCACCCTGACGGAACAAGGTTGTTCCCAATGCGCGATGCGCCTCCACCAGGAGCCTCGGATCTTGCGCGCTCTCGGCCTGTTTGAGCAGGCGCTCGCCTAGCTCTTTTGCCGTCTCATACTGGGCGCGTAATTGGTAAAAGACCCGAAGTCCCACCTGCCCTGAGAAGCGCTGAGCTGTTCCGCCAGCCTGTTCGCATAAGTTGAGAGCGCGCGCATAAATCGCTTCCACCTCCGACGCGCCGTAGCCTTTGGTAGCCATCAAGGCCGGTCCAAGCGTTAGCTGCAGTGCAAGTTCCTGCCGGTCCCGTTCGGGAGTATCGGGCAAGCTTTTCAACAATTCCAGCGCTGCGCCGAGGTGACGAACCGCTTCGGGATTGGCGTACCGCTGGAGGGCCTGTTGGCCCGCACAGTACAGGTATTGCATGGCCTTCCGAATGTTGCCACTTGAACTGTAGTGGTGCGCGAGCACGCTGTAATAGTCCTTGATCCGACTGGAATACATCGCCTCGATGGCCTGCGCCGTCCGCTCATGCAGCGCGCTGCGCTGTTCAGTGAGCAGGGAATTGCCCGCGACCTCCTGCGTGAGGGCATGTTTGAACGCATACTCCACCTCTGGGAAAGTCGGCCGCTCGTAAATGAACTCCGCGGCCTGCAGGCAAGCCAAAAGGCGACGCAACTCGATTTCAGGCTGCGCGACCTGACCACTGCATACCGCCTCGATAAGACTCCACGAAAACTCCTTACCGACTACGGCCAGGGTTTGCAGCAACGTCTTCTCCGCGCCGGGCAGCCGATCCATCCGGGACGCGAGCACGCTCTGCACAGTGGTCGGAATGTGCAGCGCGGTCGGTGTCGTGTCGACGACATAATGTCCACGCTCGCCCAGCAGTACCTTCTCCTCGGCCAAGTTCTGGACCACCTCCTCCATGAAAAACGGATTGCCCTCCGTCTTGTCCAGGATGAGCTGCTTGAGGGGAGTCAGTCCGGGATCGTCTCCCAACAGAGAGGTGAGAAGTCCTTGGGCTTCCCGTTCGTCCAGCGGATCGAGCCGCAGCTGCGTGTAGTAGCTTTTCTGACCCCACCCATGCTGATACTCGGGTCGGTAGTTCACGAGGAGGAGCATCCGGGCGCTCGCCAAACGGTCGACGAGAAAGGCGAGGAACGCTTCGGTTTCGCCGTCCAGCCATTGCAGGTCCTCGAAGATGAGCTCAAGTGGCTGGTTGAAACTCTCGCGCACCAAGAGGCGCGTGATTGCTTCGAACGTGCGGCTGCGCCGGATCTGGGCATCCATGTCCGCAAGCGCCGAAGCGGGCTCGCTGATGTCCAGCAGATAGAGCAGGTAGGGCAACAGGTCCGTCAGACTGCGTTCGAGCGAGAGCACCTTGCCCGTAATCTTCTCGCGACACTCGCGCTCATCGTCCCGGGTGGTGATATGAAAATAGTTCTTCAACAGCTCGATGAGCGGCAAATAGGCAAAGGCTTTGCCATGCGAGACCGAGAACGCTTTCAGCACCAGGCAGGCGCGCTGCGAGCGCTGCTCGAACTCATGAAGCAGCCGCGACTTTCCGACGCCCGCCTCGCCCACCACCGCGGCGATCTGGCCGTGCCCCGCCTTGGCCTGATCCAGCACCCGCTGCAATTGTCCTAATTCCGGCTCGCGACCCACGAACCGGGCGAGGCCGCGCCGCGCCGCCACTTGCAGGCGCGTGCGCGACGGCCCCAAGCCGAGCACCTCATAGACCGCGAGCGGCTCGGGAATGCCTTTGACCTGCGTACCCTTCAGGGCCTTGAATTCGAAATATCCCTCGGTGAGTTTGTGCGTGGATTCGCTCACCTCGATGGACGAGGACGCGGCGATCTGCGATGCGATATGAATGGTGTATCCAACCGGGTCGTAGTCCGCACGCAGGTCCTCCTTGCGGATCGAGCGCACTACCACTTCACCCGTATGAACACCCACCCGGATCTGCAGCGGGACGCCTTGCTCCTGACAGATCCGGTCACGGTGGCGCCGCATAGACTCTTGCATGCGCAGCGCCGCATACAGCGCTCGCCGGGGATGGTCTTCATGGGCGATGGGGGCACCGAAGAGAGCCATGATTCCGTCGCCCAACGACTTCGCGACGTAGCCCTCGTAGTGATGCACGGCTTCCATCATCAGCTCGATGACGGGGGTGACCAGGCGGTGCACTTCTTCCGGGTCCAGGTCGCGGACCAACGCCGTCGAGTCGACCACGTCGGCGAACAGCACGGTAATCGTTTTGCGTTCACCGTCGGTCGCGCCGCGCGCTTCGAGGGCCGCCTGCGCGACCACGATGCGTTCGGCCAGGTGGGGCGGGGTGTAATCAATGGGGGGTGGCGAGGGGCCCAGGGGCGCGCCGCATGCGCGGCAGAACAGTGCAGTCGGGCTCAGTTCGTGACCACAATTCGGGCAAAGGCGTGTCAGCCTGGCCCCGCACTGCTCGCAGAAACTGGCACCAACGGCATTCTCAACCCCGCATTTTGCGCAGCGCATACGGCGCGCAACTTCGGATTGCCGCGGAGCGCGGCTTTCTGACGATGGCGCCGGTGAAGAGATTGGATCGGTTGCCACGGCTTCGCGAGGCGCAGCCGGTGTGACGGGCTGGAGTTCGAGCATGTACCCCCGGCGGGGCAAGGTCCGGATCACCTTCTGGCGTTGATCACCCAAGGCCGAGCGGAGTTCGCTGATGCACTGGACCAAGGAGTCGTCGGTCACGATGACGTCACGCCACACCGCCTCGATGAGTTCGTCTCTGGCGAGCAGCCGTCCCGGATGCTGCGCCAGGTAGATCAGCAGCGCGAACGTCTTGGGGCGGAGCGCCACCGCCCGCCCGTCGACACGCAATTCGCCGCGATCGATGTCGACCTCGAATCCCGGATAGCGCAACACGCCACCGGCGCCGCCGCTGCCGATGGCCAGCGTCGCTGCAGGTTTCGGGGAATTTTCGGGATTCATTCAGCCTACCGTCGTGCGAGCCGACGCCTCCCTGCCTACGCTGGTCCGTGCCATCTCCTGATGGAGGATATGATGTCCACGAACTTGCCGCCAGCGCCGAAGGTTTATCCAGGCGAGCTGCTTGCATTGTCGAATTTCATCTTTCGATTTCTGAGAGTGACACAGCAGGCGACGATCGACCGAACCGGACTGATCACCCTGATGACGGCGGCGCTATTCATAATATTTTTCGCCCTTACCTGGCTGCTCTCGACTCCGGTATGCGTGGGCACGGACGTGGGATCTGCGGGAATGACATTTCACCCCCGTTCAGCGCTTCGACATGGTCCCGCCCGCAGCGTGGTCGGTTGGCCATTCAACACCGGCATCCAGGTGACAGCCGCGAATCTATCGCGTGCAAGTCAACAGGTGAGCGCGAATATCACTCGTCCAGGCATTTCCGTCATCCGCGCTCGCTGCATCTATACCAATTCGCCATCGATCAATGGTATTGCAGCCAGTCCCAATGCCGTCGCGGACCTTCGTTTCGGAGCATTTTCGGCGTTTCTTCGGCACATGATCGTGCGACACCATCCCTCCCGGCCTACGCTGGTCTTGCCAACGAGCTCGCGTGCCGCTCAATGGTCTTCGTTACTTCTCGAGCAAATGATCATGAGATTCACGATTCCCCGATGCCTTCGACGAAGGGACATCATGAAGCTGGATAACACGCCCTGTTGGGAGGTCCGATTCAGGTCCGGCGAGTACATCATCGTTGAGGCCGATACAGCGGTCGACGCGTGCAACAGTGATGAGGTGCGCAAGCGGCAGGAATACGACGCGGATCGGTTTGAAGTTGCCGCAGTCCAACTGGACCCTGTTGTCGCGTCTTTACGCGACCCGCACCTCACAGCGGCACTGCTGGGAAAGCAAAACTGGAGATAGTGAGATGAAGGAAGATGCGTTCAGCGCTTTCGAGAGACAAGGTTGGGAAAGGCTTCCCGAAGCGTATCATTCGTACTACGCCGCTTTAACGGATCAATCGATTGATGCGCTGCTTGTCGCGCTCAATCTCCAGCCTGGTGTCGACCTGCTTGATGTCGCGACCGGTCCCGGCTATCTCGCTGCGGCGGCAGCCGCGCGAGGGGCGAATGTTGTCGGTGTCGACTTCGCAACCGCGATGGTCGAGCAGGCTAGGAAACTGTATCCCGCGCTCGCGTTTCGCGTCGGAAACGCAGAAGCCCTGCCGTTCGCCGACGAGAGCTTCGACGCGGTTGGCAGCAATTTCGGATGGCACCATTTCCCGGATCCCGAGCAAGCGCTTTCGGAGGCGTATCGCGTACTGCGTCCGGGCGGAAGAATAGCTTTCACGGTCTGGGCCAGCCAGGGCAAGTGTGCTGGAATCGACATGGTCCTCAAAGCGATTGCGGCGCACGGCAACGCTGACGTTGAACTTCCTGAGGCACCCCCGTTCTTTCGCTTCAGCGACTGGCGTGAATGCGAGCGGGTTTTGCTAGAAGCAGGCTTTGCTGAACCAAGGGTCCGTGACGTCGATCAGACCTGGCATATCCGTGCGCCGGAAACACCCTTTCACGCCCTGATGCGCGGCGGCGTGCGCGTAGCAGCAATCCTCAGGGCGCAAACGCCGGAAGCGTTGGCTTTGATTGAGAAGGCAGTGTCTGAAAGCGCAGCTCAATATCTGGATGACGGAGAGGTTCGGGTACCGATGCCCGCCGTGCTCGCTTCTGCACGCAAGAACTAGGGGGATCTTCGCCGAAACTTTCGGCTGTCGAAGGCTTCGTTGATAGGTTGGCACTACGGCGTTCGCCATGCTGCGGAGATTGCGAGATATCACACTTGTCGTGACCATTGGCGTCCTCGCTTTTTAGTTTAATCAATTTAACGTTCGACATTCACCCACTAAAGGTAATCGAATGGCAAGAATAGCGATCGCCGGCTTCTTGCATGAGACGAATACATTTGCGTCCACGCGGGCCAGGTTCAGAACGTTCGTTGAGCCTGATGCATGGCCTGGCCTACTCGTCGGACGCGAAATGCTCGAAGCGGTAGCAGACGTCAATCTTGCAATCGAAGGATTCATCGACGCCGCACGATCGGCTCACGAACTGGTCCCGCTATTGTGGGCGTCGGCGAATCCGTCCGGCATGGTAACCGAAGACGCATTCGAAGCCATTTCGTTCATGCTCGGCCGGATGATTCGTGACGCAGGGCCGATTGATGGCCTCTTCCTCGATCTCCACGGTTCGATGGTAGCCGAGCACGTGGACGACGGCGAGGGCGAGTTGCTCCGGCGTTTGCGTGAACTCGTCGGCTTAAAGCTTCCGATTGTCGCAGCACTGGATTTTCATGCGAATGTTTCCCCGGCCATGGTCGAACATGCGAGCGGCCTCGTCTCCTGTCGCACCTTCCCTCACGTCGACATGGCGCAAACGGGACGTCGCGCGCTGAGGCTGATGAACTTACTGCTTGCAGGACTTGAACTCGCCAAGGGCTATCGGCAACTCCCTTTCCTGATCCCTGTACCGTGGCAAAGCACCTTGACCGAACCGATGTGCAAACTGTCCACCCTAGGAGCGACGATGGAGTCGGTTGAACTGGTCTCCGCCGATTTCTTGCCGGGCCTTCCGCTCACGGACACCTACGACTGCGGTCCGAGCGTCATTGCTTACGGAACCGATCGAAGAGCGGTCGAAGCCGTCGTCAACCGCCTGTCAGACGCCGTCCTGAAGGAGCGCAGCAGCTTTTGTGGACACCTGTACACGCCGGATGAGGCAGTCGAATTTGCAATGCGGCACGCTGCCCTGCCCGCGGCAGGCGCAGTGATACTTGCTGACACGCAGGATAATCCGGGCGGAGGTGGCAACGGAGATACGACCGACATCCTGCGTGAGTTGATACGACGTGGCGCCAGACGGGTTTGCGCCGGTGTGCTGTGCGACGCCGAATTTGCAAGGTTGGCCATGGAGGCTGGCGTCGGCGCGTTTCTCGATGCACCCCTGGGTGCGGCGGACAGCACTACCGGTGCCCAGCCTTTGCAGGCGCCATTCGAGGTCCTCGCGTTGGGCAGCGGCTCCTTCGCAGGTACGGGTCCGTTTTATCGCGGCTGTCGAATGGACCTCGGGCCGATGACCCGAGTGCGATGCGGGGGCCCCGACGGCATCGAAATCGTGGTGTCCACCCGCAAGCAGCAGGCCGGCGACCGGGCGATGTTTCGGCATGTCGGTGCAGATCCGGCGGAATATCGCATTCTCGTGCTGAAGAGTACCGTGCAATTTCGGGCGGACTTTGCGTCGCTGGCGGACGCAATCCTCGTTGTCACTGCTTCGGGGCCGAACATTGCGGACCTGCGTCAGCTTCACTATAAAAAACTGAGGTCTGGCGTCGAGGTGCTGTAGACGATGGCTTACTGGCGGAATGTATGCTCTCGCCAACGGTGTTCGCGTCGATTACTCAAGAATGCAACTGCACGAAGAACCCCGTGCTGGAGGCATCTATGCTGAACGAGTGGGCCGCTGGCAACGTGTTTGGGAGGTTCGGGCAAGCAACCTTTGAGATATCGCGGAGTCAAGAGGTCAGATCAAAGTACCGATGCTCGGTGCTCACATCGGCCCGAAAAACCTAGACCCTTCGTCCGTAACTTTCGGCTATTCCAATTCCAGGTCCATCGATACACCGCCATAGCGGCATTTGGCATACGGTGACAACTGCGGGATATTGCACCTGTCATGGCCCTCTCCGACGGGAACGGGACGTCTGCAGGCGACACTAAAGCTGTCGTTGACGGTGTCGAATTGAACGTCTGAACCTGGCCCAGACTGTGTCAAAACGCGTGGCTGCTGGAACGACGAGACCTTCTCCCGGAACGGGTTTCGATGGTGAACTGCGGGAAAACAAACATCAAGCTACATGAAACAGATACGTGAAACTACTGCCGCGATTCGACCACCCCCGCCAGGTTCACGCCTGCATTACCTTTACCACCATTTCTGCGCCGAGCAGCTTGATCACCCGCTTCATGTTGTACGCGAGCACGTGCAAGCTCATTTCGGTACTTACCCGCTCAATCGTACTTGTCAGGAAGTGGGTTGCACCTATCCACGCCTTGAGCGTGCCGACGGGATGTTCGACAGTCTCTCTTCGGATCCGCATCATGTCTGGGCTATGGTCAAGTCGAGTCTGCATCTCTTCGAGCACGCCTTCGTGCTCCCAGCGTGCCACCCGGCGTTGAGGGCCCGGCGTGCAGTGCGCCTTTAGCGGGCATTGCTGGCAATTCGAACTCCAATACTTACTGATCTTCAGGCCGCGCTCAACGGTCGAGAATCGCCAGATGAGCCGCTCGCCTGCCGGGCACCGATATTCGTTCATCTTTGCGTTGTAGATGAAATCGTCCTTGCCGAAGCGACCATCGGCCGTTGCGCTCGACGTCACTGTCTTCGGAACGAACACGGTTATTCCAGCCTCATGACATGCGAGTATCTCCTCGCTCTTGAAGTAGCCGCGATCCGCAACCGCGGTGAGCTTGTCGATGCCCATCTCTGTACAGGGGAGTTTCGCCATCGACGTCAACTGATCACGATCAATGCCGTTATTTGTAACGACGTGCGCGACGATCAGATGGTGCTTCGTGTCAACCGCCGTCTGGACGTTGTAGCCAACGACTCCGGTTCCTCGGGTCTTCATCGAACGGGCATCCGGATCGGTGAGCGATATCTGTCCGTCCGGTGCTTCCTTCAGCTTGACCTCGATCTCCTTGAGGCTTCGCATCTGTTCCTTCAAGGCCGCAATCTTGTCTTGCAATCGCTCTGTTCTGGCCCTCGCGATGGCAGGCTCCTGACGATCTGCCGTGTCCATCGCCTCGAGATAGCGGGCGATACTTGACTCGATGTCGCGCATGCGTCGTTCGAGTTTGGCGCTCGTGAAGTTGCGGTCGCGATGGTTCACCGCCTTGAACTTGCTCCCGTCGATTGCCACGAACGCTTCGGTGAAGAGGTCCAGACGTTGGCATAGCACGACGAACTGGCGACAGACGCTGCGGATCGCTTTGCCGTTGTCTTTACGGAACCGCGCAATGGTCTTGAAGTCCGGCGCCAGGCGACTCGTGAGCCACATCAGTTCGACGTTGCGCTGAGCCTCGCGTTCAAGGCGACGGCTGGATTGAATACGGTTCAGATAACCGTAGATGTAGATTTTGAGCATCACCCCCGGATGATACGAAGGCCGACCCGTTAGCGCTGGCTCAACGCCTTCAAACCCGAGCTTGTGAAGATCCAGCTCATCCACAAAAACATCCACCACGCGTACCGGATTGGTGTCTGTCACGTAGTCATCAAGCGCTTCGGGAAGGAGGAAGCTTTGCGTACGGTCTTCGCCTTGAACGAATCGCTTCATCTCGCCTCTCCCCATTCACGTGAGCAATTTTAGCACTCCGAAGTTATGTTTTGACACAGTCTGGGCCGACCACTGCCTCATGCGGTCAGCAGAGCCGCCCCTTAGCTGGCCCCTTAGCTGCCTTTTCGCAAGCCTGAAAACGCGCAGTTGCACGCTTTCCGCTCTTACCGATTGGCGCTGCGGGAACACCGTCTCGTTGAGCTAATCAGCGGCCGGCATGGCTTGCGGCGTCCTACATACCTCATGGAGCAAATTCAGGTCGATAGCACTCGATGTATTTTCGGCTGACGTATCGGGGACTGCCTCAATGTCGGCAAACGAAAAAAGGTGGGTGCACGCCGCTAAATATGACCCTATCACTGATGGATGACTTCCATCGGGTTCATATAGGTCGATTTCAGGCCGGAGTCTGCGAAACTGATCCCACGCCAGGCCGACTGGAATAATTCTGGCCCCGGTCGCTTCAGCCAAACCCCGAAACGCGGTAACGATATTTGCCTGCGACGCCGGATTATTCTTCCGAGCCCAAGTCATGTACAAATATGGCTTCGCACCGGCGACTTGAATCGTATCGACGAATCTTCGCACATGTTCTTGCATGCTTTTCAATGCACGGAGCGGTCGAGTGCTTTGGTCCTGCAACACGACCGCATTCCATTTCTGGGCAGTTAGACGCTTTTGGACTTCGCCTCGGTTCCAATGCGCCGCAAGCGATGCTCCGCCAAATGCGATTACATCTGCCTTCACCTGCATACCGGGAAAGCTTGCCTCAAGGAGGCTGGCAAGCATCGTTGGCATATCGTTTCTCGTTGTATAGCTATTGCCAACAAAGAGGACTCGAAACTCGCTGCTCATGGTGATGGGATATAACGACTTGTCCGCCGATCGATGCGATGACTGCAACGACATACCAATGCTCCTCTACCTCGTCCCTCATGGTACCCCGATCGAACGACGGTCGACTGTGCGACGTCGAACCAGATCCCCTAGGTTGGCAAGAAGCAGGTCCGGCGGTCCCCGCGACCGTCCGGTTTTGGCGGCGAGTCTTGCCACCTCATTGCAGGGCTAGAAGTTGACGGATTCAAAGTGCCCCATGCCGGAAGCAGATTCCTGCGACTTCAGCCGTTTCCCATGCGTGTAACCAACGCGAGCAAGCGAGCATTCATTTCCTTGGCCGGCAAGTGCGCGAGCCAACCGTGACCAGGAAGCAGCCATTCGAAACGATACGCGGCCAGCCTGCCGAGCGATTCGGTAAGCTCGGTCCAAGAGTACCAGCACGCGTCCCTGAACGCGACGAGGTCCTGCTCGCGTGGGCTCCAGGCAATTGAATCACCCGAAAAGAGCACACGATCGTCGAGCAGGTAGACGACGCTACCCCGAGTGTGCCCGGGCGTCGAGATTGCGCGCACGCCGGCCGCGATGCTCGGTGCTGATCCGCCGTCGAGCAGATCCGTAGCATATGGGGCAGCCGGCTTGTCCTCGCGGTGGATCCAGACACGCGCTCCGAACCGGCGCGCGTATTTGTCTGCGTCTGCGACGTCGTCACGATGCGACAGAAGGATGTGCGCAATTCCACCCGAAGCGTCAAACCAATTCACCAGTTCTGCCGCATACCGCGGTGAGTCGATTAGCAGATTGCCGTCTGGCCGCGCGGCAAAATAAGAATGTGCGCCAAACGACGACCGGGCGTTGAATCCGCAGCGCCACACGCCCGATGTGATCTGCTGCGGAAAGATCGCGACGTTCGGGCGAGGCTGCTTCGTTTCGCTACGTACCGATGCCGTAGGACATACCAACACCGCACGCCAAACAGCAAGCTGTTCTTCTGACGTGACGGGCTGCCGAACGAAGACACTTCTGTCGTTTCGCTCGGCAATCAGCCCAGGCGCGACGTGACGCGATGCACCGCAATTGATGCACGCTGTGTCGATGTACCACTCCCCTGGCACGGAGTCGGTATTGCGTGGTGGCTTCATTCGATGCTCCGGTCCTGACAACGCATGGCAACCTCACAGTTCCCATGATAGATCCAGCCATCCGTTCGTTCGCGGTCGCCTCCTTTGTTCCGACGTCTATCATGTATCAAGCCCTCTTTGTTTGGCAGCTCGGCCGACATGATAGACAGGAGAAGCATCGATGATCGAATCGGCAGATGTGATCGTCATTGGCTCCGGCGGGCTAGGAGCTGCGACAGCCTTCCACGTGGCAAAGAGAGGCGCTCTCCGGGTCGCGCTGGTCGAGCGGCTCGAAATCGGCTCCCAGACATCGCCGCGAGCGGCTGGCATGGTGAGTTGTTTGCGCAAAAGCGACTTGATGATCGACCTGATCAAGCTGGCTGCTGACAGCATCAGGCAATTCTCTGAGGAGACCGGTCAGCCGCTGGATTGGGTGCACTCGGGCAGCCTCAAAGTAGCGCGGCGGCCGGTGGATGCGGAGGTCATTCAGGAAGACATCCTGCGCGGCCGGCGCCACGGCCTGGACGTGGAGGAACTCTCGGTCGACGCGGCCCGCCGGCTCAACCCGTTTCTTCAAACAACGGGAGTCGCCGCGGTGATGCGCATCAGCGACGACATGTATTTCAATCCCGCACAACTGGCCGTGGGCTTCGCTCGTGCAGCGCAGGCAAACGGGGCAGTGCTACTGCCGCACACTGCGGTGACGCGCGTCCTGATCGAGGACGGCGCCGTGGCCGGGGTCGACACCACGCGCGGCCGCATACGAGCCCCAGTCGTCGTCGATGCAGCCGGCGCCTGGACGCGGCAAGTGGCCGAGGCCAGCGGAATTCGAGTTCCTCTTGTTACTACAGCGCAGCAATTGTTCCTCACTGAACCAGTGCCGGACGCCCGAGCCGAATTGCCGATGGTCCGAATCATGGATGCTGCGGTGTATATGAGACCTTGTGACGGAGCATTTCTCTGGGGAGTCTACGAGGAACATCCTGGGTTCTTCGACATGCATGGCTTTGACGCCAACTTCGACGTCAAGGACCTGTCGCTCGATGCCGAGATTCTCTGGCACTACGCTCGGGACGTCGAGGCCCAGCTTCCGATCCTTTTGAAGGCAGGGATCCGGGAGCATCGTGGCGGGCTGCCAACGATGACGGCAGATGGCCAGCACATCGTCGGCCCCGCGCCCGCCATTCGAGGGTTTTACTTCGCGAGCGGCTGCAATGTCGCGGGAATCTCCATCGCCCCGGCACTGGGGCAGATGCTCGCGGCGTGGATCGTCGACGGTGCACCCTCCATCGATCTAACGCCTCTATCGATTGACAGATTTGGAACTGGCCCATGGCCGGACGACGAGTTGATCAGGCAGGCCGCGTGGCAATACCGTCATTTCTACGGTGCAAGATAACTGAAGCGCCGACTCATTTGTCAATGATCGTCTCGAACGATAGCTTTCGTTTGTGTTTGCGCTGATGGACCGTCATAGCCGACGAGGCAATGGTCATTTTTGATGAATCGAATGGCCGTTCTCTGGGGCGAAGCCGATGTCTGAACGTCCGTGCGACGGTAGGGGAGATTGACGGTTCATGGCCGGTTGTACCCGCTCAGCTGTGACACCAGAAAGCTGCCGGTGCGAAACAGCATTAGCGGCCAATCTTCTTGTGAGGTCATGGCTTAGCGCGTGCAATCGGGAGCAAATCGGTCATTCGTAAATCTCCGAAGGACCGCTTTTTACGCCGCGCATAAGGCTTAGGATTGCTCTTGCCGCGGGAGCGATTTTTGCAATGCCGGAATATCGTCGGGCGCAACTTACGCCGTAAATATCTGTTCGCGCTTTGTCGATGACTTCGAGGTTCCGGCGGAAAGCGAAACGCCGGGCAGTTCGACTGACGGAGCGATGTTGCTGATTTGTTCTGCTCCGACGAGGAGACGGCAATGATGGCGAAGGTTTTGGGCCTGCGGTTGCGCCGGCAGTTGTGTTAGCGATCGTCCTCGCCGGATGCGGAGGTGGTGGCGATTCGGCCGGTACGGATCCCGGTGCTTTGGGAACATCGGCAAAGGCGTTAGCCGCCCCCGCGAGCGCCGCCGCGAACTCTTCCAGAATCATAAAACTTCAGCGCTACCAGATCGACCCGACGAAGGTTTTCATCGCCGGTATCTCGTCAGGCGGTTTCGCGGCAGTGCAGATGCATGTTGCCCACTCTTCGACCTTCAAGGGGGCCGCTGTTTAAGCTGGCGGGGTGTATTGGTGTGCCGGCGCCGGAGGAGCCGCGACAGCTTTGGCAAACTGCGGCGGCTTGACGCTTCCGTCGAATCAGGCGTCGTACAACAGCACGCTGACGGCCTCCGAGGCGTCCCTGGACGCGCAATCGTCACTCGGCACCATCGACCCGGCGACGAATCTTCGTGGACAGCCGGTCTACCTCTGGTCCGGCACGCAAGACGAGGTCGTCAACCCGCTTGAAATGGTCGGCCTCAACTCGGAATACCGGCATTTTGGGGCCAATGTTCATTTCGATAATGCGTATCCCGCCGAGCACGGCTGGGAATCGCCTGACGGCGAACTTGCATGCGGCACGCTTGGGAGCCCCTACATGGTGCGCTGCTCGACAAATGGCGCAGTCTACGATTCAGTAGAAACGTGGCTGACAATGTTCCTCGGCCCATTGAAACCGCGCAACAATGGAAAGCTGTCGGGCACGTTATCCTCATTCGATCAGACGGAGTTTGGGGCGTCCCCCAACCACCTTTCGATGAGCTCGACAGGACGTTTTTGTTCCCAAAGCCTGCACGCAAGGGGACAGGTGCGGATTCCTGCTCGCGCTCCACGGCTGTCTGCAGGAGGCATCACTTATCGGAAACCGCTGGGTTACCGAGGCCGGCATCAACGAATGGGCCGACACGAACAAACTGGTGGTCGTGTATCCCGACACGATCGCGTCGTCTGCGCCGGGGCCGACCAACCCGAATGCATGCTTCGACTGGTGGGGTTACTCCAATAAATACGACCCGAACTACGCCCTCAAGGACGGCTTGCAGATGTCGGTGCTCTACGCGATGGTGCAGCGCGTGACTGGCCGACCGTAGGATCGTCGTGACACGGTCTGAGCCGGGCGCCGATCGCCGCCGGCAGTGTGAGGCCATCGAGGGCCGATCACTGCCTGGACCGGCGGCACGCGACCCGCTTCCGAATAGATCCCGTCATCACCTGTACGGCAGCTGTCGCCTTCAAAAGAGACGACCGCTCGAGGGCGCCCGGATCCACACTGAAGATTAGCAAATCAGGCGGATGTGAAGAGCAATGCGCTCGGCAAGAATTGACCCGCCAGCAAAGCTGGAGATGATCGGGGGTGTTCGCCGTCACCTGCAACGCCGGCAAAAGGAGCCCCACGTGATCCACGGCCTTTTCAAGGAAAAACGCCTTCGGTACGCCGCGTGATCAGCTACGCACTATTTGATGCGCTCGTCAGTATGTGCGCATGAGCGATGGTTTGCGGGCGGCATCTTGATTTGTCGTTGCTCGCGACCGATCCTCGGTTCGACACAGTTAGCATCACGAAGCAAAAAATACATGTCGGCCTGCGCCTACTCCGACCTGACTGGAACAGCCGCAGACCGCGAACTCAACCTGCCAGGATGCTCGAGCCTCGGCAACCAGGCGAACGCGATGGCCATCAGCGCCGATCCGGCGACAAGCATCGGCACGACCATAGGCCATGCGCCAAGCCTGTAATGCGGATCGACAAAGGCCGACGCGGTCTGTCCCGTGCAGAAAGCGGCGCACATCATGATGAAGCCGGACCACGACACCGCACGACCCGCGAGGTGCGGCAGGCCGCCCACTGCGCCCGCCTGCCCGCAGGGCTGGTGGATGCCATGTCCCAGGCAATACACCCCGTGACCCAGCAGCAGCGGCCACGCGCTACCGGGCAGCAGCCAGGAGCCAAGCCCCTGGATGACCGCCCCCGAAAGGCTTAGCACGGCCCCCTGGCGCACCGTCCGCAACACGCCGTGACGATACAGCAGACGCCGGCAACCCATCGTGCTCAGCATGTAAACGAGCGAGCCGCCAGCGGGTATCCAGCCATATAGCTCGGGCGACAGGCCGATGTACCCGATATAGACCATCGGCGAAAGCAACAGAAAGCAGAACATGCCGCTGTAGGTGACGGCAGCCAGCAGCGCCCACGCGCGGAATTCGGGACTATCGAAGACCTCGCGAACGCCGCCGGCTGGCGTCCGCACCGCGTCCGTGCGCTGAACGGTTTCCTCGAAGCCGCGCCAGCACGCCACGCACAGCACGAGCGCGTACAGGCACATGACCGCGAGCACCCAGCGCCAGCCGACGTGCTGCGCAATATAGGCGCCGACGATCGGCGCGGTCAGTGCCGTCGCGCCCAGCCCCGTGAGTCCGCGCGCCATCACGTGCGGCCCTTCGCTGGCGGGATACAGGTCTCGCACGGCAGCACGCGCGCACACGAGAATGGCCGCCATCGCCAGCCCCTGGAACGCGCGCGCCGCCGTCAGCATCGACGCACTCGGGGCGAGCGCACCTGCCAGCGCAGCGAGGGCGTATCCCGCGAGGCCCGCGAGCAGCGTCGGCCGACGCCCATAGCGGTCGGCCAGGCTGCCCATCGGCAACTGCCCCATGCCGAACGCGAGCGCGAACACCGTGAGGCTGGTGCTGGCTGAACCGAGTGCCGTCGCGATCGCGGGCAGCGCGGGCAGATAACTGTCGGTCGCGACTGGCTGCGCAGCCAGCAGGAACGGGAGAAGCAATGCAAAACTCAGCGGGCCGCGGCGGCTCATGCAGACATGTCCTGAAGCAGATCCTTCACGCGGCCAACCATCGCGACGATTTCGCCAAAGCCGCGGCCGCCATACGAAGCATTCATCGAAAACCCGGTATCAAGGTGACTCAGTACGCGATGGTCGCGGTGCGGCGCAGTTCTTCAGCCGTCGCGCTGCCGAAACCGAAGAACTCCAGATAGGCCGGAATCATTTCGAACAGCATGTCGGTGCCCACCTGCACTTCGCAGCCCTTCTCGCGCGCTGCACGCAGGAATGGCGTGTACTCCGACTTCATCACGACCTCGCCGACAAAGCAGCCTGGCGCAATGCGCGCGACATCGAAGGGCAACGGATCATCGGCCTTCATACCGAGCGGTGTCGCATTCACCACGACCTCGAAGCCATCGGGATCGTGCGAGCCGGTGCCGACCTTCAGTGCCGGATAGTGCTCGCGCAACCGCCGCGCGAGTCCATCGGCGGATTCGGGGCGCGTATCGTACAGCGCCAGTTCGCCGACGCCCGCCGCCGCCAGTGACGCGGCAATCGCCGAACCGACACCGCCCGACCCCGACACCAGCACGCGCGCGCCCTCCAGCCGCCGGCCCTTGCGCAACACACCGCGCACGAAGCCCGCGCCGTCGAACTGGTCGCCCAGCAGCGTTCCGTCGGGACGTTTGAGCACCGCGTTGCATGCGCCGGCGATGTGCACGGCGGCTGTCACTTCATCGACGAGTCCAACCGTTGTCACCTTGTGCGGCATGGTGATGAGCGCGCCGCGCAGATTCGTGAAGCGGAAGATCGACGCGAAGCTCTGCTCGTAGTCCCCGGCTTTGACGCCCATCGGCACGACCACGGCGTCGATGCCTTTCTGCTCGAACCAGGGGTTGTAGATCATCGGCGACTTGAAGCTCTCAGTCGGGTACCCGACGTGCGCAATGAGGGTCGTCTTTCCGGAAATCATGGCTGGTATCTGCTCTCTGAGAGGACGGTCAGGCACGCGCAGTGAAGGCCATTGCCCGCAGGCGGTCGTACTCGTCCTTGTCCACGGCATGCGCGTCGGGCTGGCCCAGTTCGTTCATATGCACTCGATACGTCTCGCGGGCGCTGAACGCGGCCAGCGCGGCAATGACCGTGATGCCGAACGCGAGCGCGCCCACCGTGAACCAGACGTTGGTCGCTCCCGGCGGCGCGACGGCCGTGAAGAGCGCCGGCAGCATTGCAGTGATCGCCGTGCCAATGTTCTGCGCGATCGACATCGCCGAAACACGCGTGCGGGTCGGGAACAGTTCGGGATAGAAGCTCGGGAACACGGCGTTGTAACCCTGGTAGACCACGCCCCACATCAGCAGCGACATCACGAAGGCGAACGGCACGTTACGGATGCTGATCGCGTACAGGTAAGCGAAGGCGAGCAGGCCCGACAGCAGCGAGCCGATGATGATCGGCGGCTTACGGCCGATCCTGTCGGAGAGGTTGCCGACATACGGAATCACCACCACCGCAACGATGTTGCCCACGACTGGGATCCAGAGATAGACGTCCTTGGCGAAGCCGATACCGTATGCGGGCTGCACGGCGTAAGCTGCGCCGAAGATGGTCGCCACCACCGGAATCACGTTCATCAGCGCCATGCACACGACCCGCAGCATGTTCGGCGTGCTGGATTTGAACGCATCGATCACCGGCGAGCGAGGGCGCGCCTGACGTTGCCCTTCTTCGGTGAAAGCAGGCGTCTCGTCGACCTTGCGGCGGATGATCCAGCCCGCGATGATGACCACGAAGCTCAGCAGGAACGGAATGCGCCAGCCCCACACGTTGAACTGCTCGGCGGGCATGTAGTGCGCGAGCGGCAGGAACACGGCCGCCGCCAGGATCTGCCCCGCCTGCACGCCTTGCAGCGTGAAGCTGGAGAAGAAGCCGCGCCGGCCGAACGGCGCATGCTCCAGGATCATGGAGCTGGCGCCGGAAATCTCGCCGGCCACGGCAAAGCCCTGAAGCAGGCGCAGGAGCACCAGCAGCACGGGCGCGAGCAGGCCGACCTGATCGTAGGTCGGCAGCAGGCCCACCCCGATCGTCGAAAATCCCATGAGGAACATGCACCACAGCAACACGTTCTTGCGTCCATGCGTATCGCCGAGGTGCCCCAGTACGAAGGCGCCAATCGGCCGCGCGACATAACCCACACCGTAGGTCGCCAGCGACGCGACGATGGCGGTCGTCGCGTTGCCCTTCGGGAAAAAGATCTGCGGAAAGATCAGCGCGGACGCGGTGGCGTAGATGAAGAAGTCGTAGTATTCGAGCGCCGAGCCGATCCAGCCGCTCGCTGCGGCTTTCTTCGACTGATGCCTGCCTTGAGGCTCGTGGTCCGTGCCTGCCTTCATGGATGTCTCCGGATCATGTGTGAGGGCGACTGACCGATGTCGCCTGATGGATCGCAGAGTAGTCCCGTCCAACGACGCGACACAAGGGCGGCGGGCGAGCGCGCGTTCGATCATTGCGCATGCGCGCGCGATTATCGAACGTTCCAGGGGTTTCTCCGGGCGCCAGCAACGTCGGCGTCGCGGTGGGGACGTCTCGTGGTCAGAGATGAGACGAGTCGGGCCCGCGCACAGGTCTCCAGTGCGGGCTGTGGCCGTTATGCGCGCCTTTTTGTCGATGCTTTCGATTAATCGGACAAACGACCTGCCGCCGATTCGAATTCACTCGCGACGGCGAAATGGCACGACGCGAGTCAAAGCGCGCGAAAGTCATCTACGGCTGTCACGAGATGCTTACCCACGGGGTCGTGGCATTACCTTTCCGCAATGTCCGCCGAGTGTGTCTCGCGATTTCCCGACTGTGCGCTGGGAAGTGACCCGCGCCCGCTCACCTGTCTTCGTGTGCCAGGGGGTAATGGCGTCGAACTGCCGTGGCTTTTCATGAGGTCGACTGAACCCGCCACGCTCAGCGAGAACTGCCGAACAACTGCATCACCACACCACGCAGCCACCGGTTTCCCGCTTCGTGGTGATACCGCGCATGCCAGTGCTGCCGCACGGCAAAACCTTCCACCGGAACGGGGCACGCATGGACAGCGAGATCATTCGCGTGCGCCAGCGTTTCGCCGATGTGACGCGGCAACGTGGCAATCAGGTCCGTCGTCTGGATGATCGTCCCCAGTCCCAGGAAACCAGGCAATTCCAGCACGACATCACGTTCGATGCGCTCGCGCGCAAGCGCCTGTTCGAGAAGCCGCGCGCCCGTACCCGATTCGACAACAACATGTCCTTCCGAGCGATATTGCTTTGCCCCAAGGCGCGCGCACACCCTTGGATGATGGCGATTGGTCAGGCACACCCAATCCTGCTGATAAAGCTGCTGCTGGTAGATGCCGCCGCCTAGCCAGGGCACATAGCCGATCGCGAGATCAGCCTCACCGGACTCCAAAGCGCGCTCGGTATTGCCGTCGATTCCCGCCGCCTTCAGCCGGACGCCCGGCGCCCGCGCACGGACATGTGCGAGCAGCCTCGGCAGCAATGTGATGTGGCTCGCGTCGGTCATGCAGATGCGAAAGCGCCGCTGCGCAGTCGCGGGATCGAACGCAATCTCCCACGCGACGAAACGACGTAGGGATTCGAGAATTTCCCGGCAAGGCCCGATCAGCGTGTCGGCCTGAGGCGTCGGCGCCATGCCGCCGGGGGTACGGACGAACAGCGGGTCCTGCAAATACTCGCGCAAACGCCCAAGCCAGATGCTGATCGTCGGCTGACTCTGCCCGAGCTGCTCCGCGACGCGAGTCACGCTGCGAGTGTCATAGAGAAGATCGAAGAGCTGGAGCAGCTTCAGGTCGGGCAGTTCGGTCGGCAGCATGGTGGTGGGTCACGCATTATTGTCTTTAGCAATGATGTCATTGTAGTCATTGCATTGTCAGCATGAGCGGCAACTTCTATCGTGCATCCACACGTCAACGTTGTATGGGGCCGGCGTAATCGCTGAAGCGATAACGCTGGCCGACAGGAGATGCCGATGAAGATTGCTATTCTGGGTGCCGGTGCGCTGGGCTGCGCGATTGGCGCCGCGCTCACGGAAGGCGGCCATGAGACCTGGCTGCTGGACCGCTCGCCGACACACGTCGAAGCGATGCGCCGCGACGGCCTGCAAGTCGACGATGCCGCCGGTTCCCGGCGCGTCAAGGTGCGCGCCGCAACCCGGGCCACCGAAGTCGGCGCGGCGGAGCTCGTCGTCGTGCTGGTCAAGTCGTTCCACACCGACGCGGCCATGCGCGGCGCGCTCGCTCTGGTCGGGCCCGAAACGCTGGTGCTGTCGCTGCAGAATGGCCTCGGGCACGAAGACGTGCTCGCCGATGTCGTCAGCCGCGAGCGCGTGCTGGCAGGCAAGACCTATGTCGGCGGCGTGCTGCGCGGGCCCGGCCATATCGAGTCCGGCGTAGAGGGCAAAGCCACCTACATCGGCGAACTCGACGGCCGTATTACGTCGCGCGTGCAGGCCATCGCCGATGCATTCAACACAGCGGGGCTGCTCACCACGGTCAGCGACAACATCGTCGGCACGATGTGGGACAAGCTGCTCATCAACGTCGCCACGGGCGGGCTGACGGGGATCACGAGCCTCACTTACGGACAGCTCTACGACGAGCCGCTTTTGAAGGCAACTGCACTGGCCGCCGTATCCGAGGCGATGGCGGCAGCGAAGGCCGCGGGTGTCACGCTGTCGATGACGGACCCCGAGCAGGCCTGGACGCTCGCCGCCGAAGGATTGCCCTCCGCGTTCAAGACGTCGATGCTGCAAAGCCTCGAAAAAGGCTCGGTCACGGAGATCGATTTCATCAACGGCTCGGTCGTGCGCTGGGGACAGCGGCTCGGCGTGCCGACTCCCGTCAACGCGACACTCGTCGCCTGTATCAAGGGCATCGAACGCGCGATGAGCGACCGTCAACGCATGGAGGCCAGGGCATGAACGGGACCAAAGCCTATCTGGAGCACGTGGCCATCTGGGTGAAGGACATCCAGTGGCACATCCGCTTTTTCGAAGACGTCCTCGGCATGACGATGCGCGAGGTCGACGACACGCCCGAAACGCCGCGGCAGTGCTGGACGCTCGGCGGTCTGCAGTTCATCCATGCCCCGCACCATGACGGCCCCGAAGGCCGGCTCGCCCATCTTGGCGTGATGTGCGAAGACCTGGAAGCCGCGCTCAACGCGGCAAAAGCGTACGGAGTCAGCGAAATGCCGCAGGGACACAACTGGCTGCGCCTGCCGGATGGCCTTGCCGTCGAACTGATTCAGGCAAAACCCGCGTCGTGTGTCGCACAGGCGCTGAAGATTAACCCACGCGCGGAGGCATGAGCATGATGATTGTCGAAAAATACTGGGACGATGCGGCGGAAGGCGACGAGTGCATCAGCCCGCATTACACCGTGACGAAGGACCGCATCCTCGCGTACGCCGATCTCACCGGCGACCATACGCCCGTGCACGTCGACGAAGCGTACGCCAACGCGAGCCACTTCGGCAGCATCGTCGCGCACGGACTGTTCGGTCTGTCGATCGCCGATGGCCTGAAGACGCAAAGCGACTATCGCTTTCTGCCGGGTATGTCGCTCGGCTGGACGTGGGACTTTCTGCTGCCGATCAAGGTCAACGACGTGCTGCACGTGAAATTCCGCGTCGGCGCGATGCGGGCGAGCAAGAGCCGTCCTGGCTGGGGCATCGTCGTGTTGCCTTCGGAACTCGTCAATCAGGATGGGCAGGTGGTTCAACGCGGCGAGCATCGCCTGATGGTGCCGCGCCGGCCGGGAGCGTTCTGATGCAAGCCCGTCCTCTTGAAGGCATTCGCGTCGTCGATTACAGCCACTTTCTTGCCGGTCCTTATGTCGGCCGATGCCTCGCGGCACTGGGCGCCGAAGTCATCAAGGTCGAACGTCCCGGCAGCGGCGACGCCGGACGCCAGCATGCCACCGTGCTGGATGACCAGCAAAGCGGATACTTCCTGCAACTCAACATGGGCAAGCGCGGCGTCAGCGTCGACATGAAAGAGCCGCGCGGCAAGGAGTTCATGCGCCGCCTGTGCGATTCGGCGGATGTGTTTGTCGAAAACTACCGGCCGGGCGCGCTGAAGAAGCTGGGCCTCGGCTACGCGGAGTTGTCGGGGCGTAATCCGGGACTTGTCTACTGTTCGATCTCCGCTTACGGGCATACGGGACCGGACGCGCATCGCGCCGGCTTTGGGCTGATCGCCGAGGCGAAGAGCGGCATCATGCAGATGGTCGGCACGCCCGGCGAGCCGCCGCCGCTGTTGCGTATCTCACTGGGTGACATGTACACGGGCATTCACGCGGTGGCGGCGATCAACGCTGCGCTGCTCGGGCGCATGAAGAGCGGCCGCGGCCAGCATATCGACATGGCGCTGTACGACACGCTCGTCTCGATGCATGAATATGGGGTGCAGTGCTACACGCTGCGCGGCGTTCTGCCGGAGCAGACGGGACACGACATGCCCACGTCGACGCTCTATGGTGTCTTCCGCGCCGCCGACGGCGACCTGGTGATCGCCGCTCAGGTCGACGAGGCCTGGAAGCGCTTCGCCGCTCTGATCGAATCACATGGCGGACCGGCAGGATTTGGTTCGGATACGCGATTCCACGACAGCGTGGGCCGCAACATGCATCGCACGGAGATTCTGTCCGTCGTTCAGCCGTGGGTTGCGGCGCGCCCCGTCACGCAGATTCTGAACCTGCTGGATGGCAGCGACGTGCCGTGCGCAAAAGTTCAGCGCATCGACGAAGTGCTGGCCGATCCGCAGATCCAGGCACGCGGGATGGTGGTCGAGCAGCAGCATCCGCGCTATGGGACGCTGCGCCTGCCCAATCTGCCGTTCCGCTTCTCCGGATGCGACACGACGATTCGCGAAGTCGCGCCCGATCTCGGTCAGCACAATGCAGACGTCGCGCAATCGCTCGGCTTCTCTGCCGCAGAGATCGACGCGATGCAAACAGAAGGCGTTCTCTATTCCAGACGAGTTCCAAGTAAGTCAAAGCGAGACCTACATGACTGATCAGTATGCAGTGGTCGGCAACCCGATCGGACACACGAAGTCTCCGCTGATTCATGGCCTTTTCGCCGAAGCGACGAAACAGGACATGACCTATACCGCAATCGTCGGCCCGCTCGAACCAGTAGGGGCGTTTGCCGAAGTCGTACGCGCGTTCGGCGTGTCGGGCGGCAAAGGGATGAATGTCACCGCACCCTTCAAGCTCGAAGCCTTCGCGATGGCCGATGAGCGCAGCGAACGGGCATCGCTGGCGGGCGCGGCCAACGCATTGAAATTCGAAGACGGTCGTATCGTCGCCGAGAACTTCGACGGGATCGGACTCGTACGCGATATCGAGGTGAACCTGGGCGTGCCGCTCGAAGGCCAACGCGTGCTGATGCTCGGCGCGGGCGGCGCGGCCCGTGGCGCGCTGCTGCCGTTTCTCGCGGCGCGTCCCGCCGAATTCGTCATCGCCAACCGGGACATCGCCAAAGCCGACGCGCTGATCGCAGACGCGAGAGCGCGTGGCTCAGTGCGCGCCTGCGCTTATGGCGACCTCGATACGATGGGACGCTTTGAGTTGGTGGTCAACGCGACCTCCGCAAGTCTCACCGGCGACCTGCCTCCCGTGCCGCCGACTGTCTTCAGTCCCGAAGGCACGGCCTATGAACTCGCCTACGGCAAGCGTCTCACCCCATTCCTGCGGCTCGCACGCAATGCCGGTGTGCGCGGCATCGCGGACGGCGTGGGCATGCTGGTCGAGCAGGCAGCGGAAGCGTTCGCATGGTGGCGCGGCGTGCGTCCCCAGACGCGCGCCGTGATTGACAGGCTTACCGTGCCGCTGGATTGAACCTACTACGGACACGCATATGAAGAAGGTCCTGATGCTTCATGGCATCAATCACAACATGTTCGGTAAGCGCGACCCCGTGCAATACGGGACGATCACGCTGGACGAGATCGATGGGCAATTGCAGTCGCTAGGCCAAGAACTCGGCGTGCTGGTGGAATCGTTCCAGACAAATAGCGAAGCGGCGATGTGCGAGCGCATCCATCATGCGTTCGAGGAGCATCAGGACGCGGTGCTGATCAACGCCGGTGCGTGGACGCACTATAGCTACGGGATCCGCGATGCGCTGGCCATCCTCACATGTCCTGTCGTCGAAGTGCACATGTCGAACATTCATGCGCGGGAGCCGTTCCGGCATGATTCGGTGTTCGCCGAGATCGTCAAAGGGCAGATTTGCGGGTTCGGCGTTCAGAGTTATGTCCTCGCGCTGCGAGCGGCGGCCTCGGAAATCGTCCAGGTGTAAAACTGCATGCCGGAGCCGATAAAGGGATATTTCTGTATTTGGCGGTGAAAACTCGAATGGCGGGTCTTGTGCGTGGACGGGCCAGGTGGCTGTCCATTCGCGCATGCGCCCGAATGACCGAAAGTGGCCCGAATCCGGTCAAACGTGCGTTGAGTTCGCGCGATTGCCCGTGATCGAAGCAGATTGGGCCATTCGACCAAGACTATTATTTCTTTTGTGCGGACCTTGCTTTGCGCGCGTGCGTTCCCGTGTCCGTGAACAGATCGACCACCACACCGCGCAGCCACCGATTGGCTTCGTCCTGGTGGGCTCGCGCGTGCCAGAGCAGATGGATCGGCGCGGCGGGCAGCGTCAATGGCAAACCGCGCAGGGTGAGCGAGAACGGGATGGCCAGTTGCAGGGCAAGTCGCTCCGGTACCGTAGCAATCAGATCAGTGCGTTGCAGGATGAAGCCCACGCTCATGAAGTGCGGCACCGTCAGTCGCACCTGACGCCGTACACCGCGCCGCTTCAGCCATTCGTCCACCTGACCGTGGCCGGTGCCGGTCGACACGACTACCAGGTGCTCGGCCTCGCGCCAGGCAGCAAGCGTGAGCAGCGCATCCTCGAGCGGATGGCCGTGCCTGAACAGACAGACATAGCGCTGATCGAACAGGCGACGCTGATAGAAGCCACCTTTGAGTTGCGGCAGCAAGCCGATGGCCAGATCCACGCGGCCGTCGGCCATCTCGTTGCTCAGATTGACGCTTGAGTTGCGGACTGTATTGAGTGCGACGCCCGGCGCTTCTCGCGACAGCCGTTCAAGCAGCGCAGGCAGGAACACCACTTCGCCGATATCGGTCATGCCGA
>NZ_CYGY02000097.1:813-1035 GCF_900007165.1 Paraburkholderia piptadeniae | reverse complement strand
CGGTTCCGCCAGACGCAGCGCAAACGGTGTGGGAACCACACCCCCCGGCCCGCGCACGAACAGCGGATCGCCGATCCGGCGGCGGAGCTTGGCGAGCGCATTGCTGACGCCGGGCTGGCTCATGTTCATCTGCTCGGCGACAGTCGCCACGCGCCGTTCCTGCATCAGCCGCTGGAAGAGCACCAACAGATTGAGGTCGATGTCACTCAGTTCCATGTCTCT
>NZ_CYGY02000097.1:0-803 GCF_900007165.1 Paraburkholderia piptadeniae | reverse complement strand
CGCAGCGGTGCAGTCATCGGCCATCATCGCGGCGCACCCAACTATCGCGAGCAGTTCGGCGGTTCATACTGGGGCATTCATCGTGCCGATCTGCAGGCGGTACTGTCCAGGGCTGTCGGCCTCGAGCGCATCAAGCTCAGCCATCGGCTCGTCGATCTCGCGCAGCACCCCGATCGCGTGAGTCTGACCTTCGATAACGGTCAGCGGATCGACGCCGGCCTTGTGATTGGCGCCGACGGGGCGCGCTCGATCACGCGGCGCTGGATGCTTGGCTATGACGACGCCCTGTATTCGGGTTGCTCGGGCTTTCGCGGCGTGGTGCCGGCCGAGCGCATGGATATGCTGCCCGATCCCGAGACCATCCAGTTCTGGGTCGGAGCTGGCGGCCATCTGCTGCATTATCCGATTGGCGACAAAGGCGACCAGAATTTCCTTCTGGTCGAGCGTCATCCATCGCCGTGGCCGTCACGCGATTGGGTCATGCCAGCCAGCGAGGGCGAGCAACTGCGCCTGTTCAGGGACTGGCATCCCGCGATCGTTCAGATGATCACGGCCGTGCCGATCAGTCAGCGCTGGGGCCTGTTCCATCGTCCCCCGCTTGGCCGCTGGAGCAAGGGCCGCGTGACGCTGATCGGTGATGCCGCGCATGCACTTGTGCCACATCACGGCCAGGGCGCCAATCAGTCGATCGAGGATGCCGTGGTGCTGGCCGCGCAATTGGGCAGTGCAGGTCCTGGCAATTGGCGCGAGGCTCAGGAAGCCTACGAGCGCCTTCGCAGGGGCCGCACGCGCAAGCTGCAGTA
>NZ_CYGY02000066.1 GCF_900007165.1 Paraburkholderia piptadeniae | reverse complement strand
CTTCATCTGCCGGCACTGCGGCGCCCCGATGATCATCACCGATATCCTTGCGCGGACCGCGCCGATTCGCGCGCCACCCACGCCCCGGGGCGTGACATGACGACAACTGCTCCTGAACGTGCGACCCGACGGCAACGCCGCCCGCGAGTGCACGTTTGCGCCTGTCACTTCGTACAGACTCCCACACATCTGCTTCGCCCGTCCATTTACGCGACTGCACCGCTTCGTCACCGCATCACGGACCATCTGCCAGACAGTTCGACCACTCATCGGGCAACGTCCCTGAACATTGCGGGCCATCAATCACCATAGCCTTCGCCACTTCGACCACATCGGAGCACTCCGCGGTTTCCTCCCTTCTGGTTTGTCCAACGCCTGCCCGCATGCGCTGACGCGCGCTTGCGAGCCTGCGGACATGGGCAGGCGTCGAACAAACCTAAAGACAGAACAAACCTAAAGACAAGTGCGCCTTGAGCATCCGGCGGGTTTCGGAGTGGACCAGCCGTTCGAATGGTCACTGCATGGCTCAGGCGAGCGGTAGAAAGTGGGCCGCTTGCCGCCACGCGGTCAGCAGGTCACGGACCAGCGGCGCCCGCGCGCCGCGCAGCCGAGCGGCGTCCAGGGCGACGGGCTGGCCGCTCCCCTCGCCTGCCCCGCACCGTGTCCTGCTTCGCTGCATCACGCTGCGGCGACCGTGGTGTTTCCGGCGACCCCGGAGTTGAACGCGCTGACAACACACAAATTACGTTTGGGGAGCCGCAAAAGGTGAGCTAGAATCAGGTGCATTCTTCACCAACGGATTGCTCACCATGCAAATGGAAAGCTGGGTTGGGACAATTGAGCGTGAATGGCATCAGTTGCGTCGGGCCGACCCTGCCCTCGATGTTGAAAAATTTTGCAGGCATGTGCTCGCCGCAAACAAGACCGGATTCGTGTCACCCGAGTCGGTCGCCGTAATCGTAAACGCGCTTCTCACCAGTACGCTGGAAGGCGCGGCTTATCTGGGCCGCTGGTTGCTCGGGCGCATTGGTGCCAACCGCCATCCAGCATGGCGAGTGGCCCTCGCCATTTCTTTGGTCACGCCCACAGGAGGTGAGGCGGACTTTGAGACCGGGAACGCGATTCTTGACGACGTGATGAAAGATGAAACCGCGGACAGTCGTCTGCGCGGCATGGCTGCTGCCGCACTGGCTGATAGCGCACGGCTCGGGCGGGGAATGCTGGTTGATGTGAGCCGTGCGCGATCACTCTACGAGCAGGCCATTGAACTGGGACACAAGGCCGCGGCACACAATCTCGGGCTTTTCTGGGAAGGCCTGTGGGGTGCGGACGACAACGGATTCATCCCGGACCGCACGAAGGCCATGCAGAGCTATCGACGCGGTGGAGATGACAAAATTTGCCAACGCCGCCTGGAAGCGCTGCGTTGAGTTCCCACCGACCGCAAGTCGTGCAGTTGGCAGATTTCAGGCGGCACACGACGAATATTTCCATCAATTGATAAACGCAAGGCTACGGAGAAGAGACTCCCCGTCCTCCGTGATGCGAGGGCGTACTGCTCCGCCAGCTTGTCGCTCCAATGCGACAAGCTGGCGTTCAAGCAACGCACCAGGTTCTTCCCGATCAGCGATGTGATCGGCGGAGTCCTTGACCAGCATCAATGTTGCGAATTCGTGGGCACTCAACACGGGATGCTCCTGATGCAAAGAGCGAGACGCCGGTCATCAGGTTGTACGGTGACGGGCGCTGCATGACGCCCACAACCGTGGGCTGACTACCGAAGGCGGAGAGCTTACTCATACGTCAGAAATATAGCGGACAGATTGATGCCTAAAAAAGGATCGAACAAGGCTCGGATCGCGCCTGATTTGTGAAAGTTGCTCGTGAATTTTTGAGCCCAACTTTTCACCTTTTTGAAGCGGGCGTCGCGCGACGCCGGTCCGCTTGACGTGACTCCACACCAGTTCATCTGGATTGAGGTCCGGTGCATAACCGGGCAGGAAATGCAAAGTCAACTTGCCCTGCGTACTAGCGACATAGTCCTTAACAACGGCTTTCTTATGGGCTGGCAATCCGTCGACGATCAAATGAACCGCTTTTTTCCGATTAAACATCAACTTCTTGAGCAGTCCCACGAACAACTCGCCGATAAGCGCCCCATCATACGTCGCAAACCAGAAAGCCCCCTTCGAATTGACAGCGGACGCGGCGCTCATGCTTTGCCGTTCGCCGGGCCGCTCGACCACCGGCGTCTCACCGCGCGGCGCCCACGCCCTGCCATGTACCGAATCGGCACGGAAACCCGATTCGTCCCAGAAAAAGATATCCGCCTTCTGCTCACGAGCCTGCCTGGCAATGCTCGGATAGGTGTCTCGCAGCCAACGCTCCATAGCTTCCGGGTCACGCTGATAAGCACGCTGCAACGGCTTTTGCGGCGTCAGGTTCAGACGCGCGAGCATCGCACCGATCGAAGCCAGGCTCAGCGTGACGTCGAATTTCTGTCGTACCAGTTCACGAACCAGGTTGCGAGTCCACAAGCCAAAATCAAACCCGTATTGCATTGGATTCTTGCCATTAACCCAGCGCATTACCCGCTGCTCCTGCGTCGGAGTAAGCGTACGTGGTCGACCTGTGCCCTTGGTCGATCGCAGCGCTCGCACACCACGACCACGGCCTCGCGCCTGCGCCCTGATCTTGTACGCCCACGAGCGATGCATTCCAAACGACGCGGCGACATCATTTGGATGCTCGCCTTCAGCCATACGCTGAACTGCAAGAATACGCATCTCTTCGAGCGTGTTGTGAGCCAGGCTCCGGCCATCTCGTTTCATGGGCGACGCTCTCAATAGCTATCGCTCAAGCATAGGCCATCTGTCCGCAAAATTCCTGACTTATGAGTAATCCGGAAATGTGACAGCATGAGGACGGCGTTAAATGCCGACATCGTCTCATCTATAATCACGGCCAGAATCAACGTCGCATGGAGTCCTACTATATGAGTCAAGCCCGCGGGCGATATGCGGGATCCCGGCGCAACGGCCAGCGTCAACCTCACCACGAGAAAAAACCTCCGCCCCAACGGCCGGGACCTCCGTATGTGAAGACGCCTCCCCGAGACTCCGCCCAGACTGCCTCCATCTTCAAAACGCGATCGTTTCAGTTTCTGGTCGACGCGGTAGGCGCAGAGAATATCGCCATCGCACTCGAATCGAACATGGCGCGCGTGGCCGAACTGATGAAAGGCGAGAGGTTCAC
>NZ_CYGY02000122.1 GCF_900007165.1 Paraburkholderia piptadeniae | reverse complement strand
CAACAACGCGATCGTCAGCAAGCTGAGCCGCTTCGCCCACGGCCTCCATGCGTTCTTCGTGACGGGCGCGCGCCTGTCGTCGACGAAGCGCGGAGACGGTCTCCGGCTCGCGTCCCGTGCCAACTAACCAGGAGGCATGGCGATGGCAATGAGCCCTTTTGCCGGCGACGATGACGACGGCCTCATGAACGAAATCAACATGACGCCGCTCGTCGACGTCATGTTGGTTCTCCTGATCGTCTTCATGGTGACGATCCCGGTGATCCGCCACGCGGTGAAGATCGACCTGCCGCACGCGAGCAGCCAGAAGGAAGACACAAAGCCCGCGCAGGTGACGGTGTCGATCGACGCCGACGGCAACGTGCTGTGGGGCGACCAGAAAATCTCCGACGACGCGCTGCAGGCGAAGATCGCCGCGGCTGCGCAGCAGAATCCGCAGCCGGAACTGCATCTGAGCGCGGACCGCAAGGTTGCGTACGAGAAGGTAGCGGACGTGATGTCGGCGGCGCAGGCGGGTGGCCTGACGAAAATCGGCTTCGTCACGCAGCCGAAAGCGCACTGAGCGCGCCACCGCGTTCGTCGTTCTTCGAAGAAAAGCCCTGCTTTTCAGGGCTAAATGTAAAAGGCCTTCATCGTCGGATGAAGGCCTTTTTTCGTGCGCACTCGGCGCCTTCGGGCGGCGGGATTATTTACCATCGCTTCTGCTCTGGATCTGATCACCGCATGCAGCAGCCGTGGTTGACACGGACAGCGCGGTCAGCCCTATCAGGCTCACTATCAAAGCGGCCGTCAGTTTTCGCATAGGACACTCCTTAGCGAAGGGATTTCAATATAAGCCCGCGAGCGCGTGCGTACAAGCCTGCGGCCATTGAAAGTATCCATCGCCGTTCGCGCTTAAATGGCAAAAACGATATTTGCCGTGCGGCGTGCGCTACGTTCACGTTCGCTCGCGTGGATACGGCGCGATGCGATGTGATGCGTCAGATTGCATCCGCCTTCAGACGCAGCGGCTTCGCTTCGCGCTCCGGGCATTCCTGCTGGATATGCTTGCCCGTGTCGGGGTCGAGCATCTCGACCAGATAATCGACGAAAGTCCGCACGGCTGGCACCATGCCCTGCCGCGACAGGAACACCGCGTATAACTGCGGCGACGGCAGCGTCCAGCCCGGCATCACGGGCGACAGGCGTCCGCTGCGCAGCGCGGCGCCATACATCATCTCCGGCAGCGCCGCGATGCCGACGCCCGCGAGCGCCGCTTCCGTGATCATCATCAGATCGGCCGTCACGAGGCGTGGTTCGTGCTCGTGCGCGTGGCGCATGCCGTCGGGCGCGATCAGATTGAACACGTGGCGTCCGTCGCCCGTCGGCGTGTCGAGCGTCTCGAAACGGTTCAGATCGGCGGGCGCGAGCGGCGGCGCATTCTGGCTCAGCAGGCTCGGCGCGCCGACCAGCATCTGCTGCGTGCGCCACAGCGGCCGCACGACGATATTCGCGCTCTCCGGCGGCTCGGAGCGCACGCGCAGCGCAACGTCGATCGAATCTTCGAACAGATCGACGACGCGGTTCGTCACGCGCATCACGACGCGCACCTCGGGATAGCGATGCATGAATTCCGGCAGGATCTGCGACAGGATGGTCTGCGAGATCGTCACGGGCACGCTGACGCGCACCGTGCCACGCGGCGACGAGCGCAGCTGCTGCACGACATTGACGGCCGCCTGCGCCTCGGAAAGCATCGCCTGACAGTGCTGGTAGAACAGTTGCCCCGCTTCCGTCAGCGCGAGCTTGCGTGTCGAGCGTTGCAGCAGACGCACGCCCAGCGACGCCTCCAGTTCCGTCAGGCGCCGCGACAGACGCGACTTCGAAATGCCGAGCACACGCTCTGCGGCGGAAAACCCGCCATGTTCGACGACCTGCGAAAAGTACATCAGGTCGTTGAGGTTATGCGAATCGATCTTCATGTCATCGTTTCACTAGCAGAACAATCCATTGCGACAGGCGGCCTGTTTTGGCCAAAATCGGTCCATATAATAGTCGCATGTTTCAGAAATAACGCTATTCCCCATTTTTCGAGGTGACTTTGATGAGCGCGACCCGCACGATCGAACGCACATATCCTTCCGTTCGCACGGTTGAAGGCGGTGGCTTCGTCGTCCACCGCCCGTTTCCGACACGCATGCTGATGGACTTCGATCCGTTTCTGCTGCTCGACGAAATGGGCCCCGTCGACTACGCGCCCGGCGAGGCGAAAGGCGCGCCCGATCACCCGCATCGCGGCTTCGAAACGGTGACTTACGTGCTCGAAGGCCAGTTTGGCCACAAGGACTCGGCGGGCCACTCGGGCACGCTGCGCGCAGGCGATGTTCAATGGATGACGGCCGGTTCCGGCGTCGTGCACAGCGAAATGCCGGACCCGTCGTTCGTCGCGACGGGTGGCCGCGTGCACGGTCTGCAACTGTGGGTGAACCTGCCTAAGCGCGACAAGATGATCTCGCCGCGTTATCAGGAGATGCCGTCGGCCGGCATTCCCGTCGCGACGTCCGACGACGGCAAGGTGCGAGTGAAGGTGATCGCGGGCGAGGCGCTCGGCATGAAGGCCGCGATCGAAACGCGCACGCCCATTCTGTACCAGCATTTCACGCTGCAACCGGGCGCGCGCATCGTGCATCCCGTGCCGCGCGACTATCGCGTGTTCGCTTACGGGCTCTCGGGCAAAGGCTTCTATAGCGACGAGCAGCTCGAAATCGGAGCGCAGCAGATGATCGTGTTCGACAACGACGGCGACACGGTGACGATGGCCGCCGGCGACGAGCCGCTCGACGTGCTGCTGTTCGGCGGCGTGCCGCTCAACGAGCCCGTCGTGCGCTATGGCCCGTTCGTGATGAATACGGAGGACGAAATCCGTCAGGCCGTCATCGATTATCAGGCGGGACGCATGGGGCAGATCACGCATTGAAACGCCCTACTTCCCCGAGGTATCGGTTTTTCGCGCGGCGCGCCCTGTCCGCCGCCCTATCCGCGAATCGCAGCAAATTCGTTCACAATAGCAACCTGAGAAAAGCAACCTGAGCCGCGCGCCGCGTGATGCGCCGCGCGGCATCACCTTTCCCGCAAGGAGCGCGCATGGCAGACACGAAGGTCACGGCACACATCGGCTCGACGAATTATCAGGTGATGTTCGACGACGGCGCGCATACGTGGATCGCCGACGAACCCGAGTCGCTCGGCGGCGCAGATCGCGGCCCCACGCCGAACTCGCTACTGCTGTCGAGCCTCGGCGCGTGCACGTCGATTACGCTGAAGATGTATGCGCAGCGCAAAGGCTGGGCGCTCGAAGAAGTGCGCGTGACGCTGTCGATCCAGAAAGAAGGCGACGGCACGGCCATCGACCGGCAGATCGTGCTGACGGGCGATCTGTCAGACGAGCAGCAGGAACGGCTTCTGCAAATCGCCAATTCGTGTCCGGTGCACAAGATCCTGAGCAATCCGATTTCGATCCGTACGGGCCTGGCTGTTGCTTGACGCTATAAACCTTGGGCTTTAGAAGGAAGCTGCCGTCTTGAACTTCGAACATCTGATCCAGATTAACGATCCGCTGAATCCGCTCGTCGAAGCGCTGACGCGCGAGCAGCTGTGGGAAGGGCTCGTGCTGCGCGCCGAGCAGCCGCAGCTGTTCGTCATCGGCCTCGACAGCTGCTCGATCCTTTCGCGCACCGACAGCACAATGGAGCGCGAACTGCACTACGGCCAGGCGACCGTGCGCGATCGCGTGACGCTCACGCCGAAGGACAGCGTGCGTTACGACATCCTCGCGACGGCCGAATACGTCGGCGGTTCGCTGACGATGACGATCGAGCAGCCTGACGAGTTGCAGCTCTTTTTGCGCTTCGAGTACAAAACGAGCCTGCCGTCCGCCGACGACAACGGCGATCCCGACGCGCGTCAGACGGAAGAGATCGTGAAATCGGCGTATCGCGAGTCGGACATCGACACTGTCCGCCTGATCCGCCAGTACGTCAGCGCGCGCAACACGCCTGATCAGCTGCATTAAATCCTGCGCGCCGCCGGACGCTCCGCGCGGCGCAATCTCCTGCCTATCGAAACGTCTTGCCGATTGATTTCGCGGTCTTGTAAATAGAAATGGTTATCATTTAGAATCAATCCAACAAATCGACGAACCGATGGCAAGCATGACAAACACGACGCGCTCTTCCACGCTCAGCCTGCGCCGCCCGGCGGCCGCGGCACTGACGGCCGGCCGCCCGACGAAATCCGTCACGACGGCGTCCGCCGAACGCCGCACCGGCAACGACAACGGGAGCGGCAATAACGCCGCGCAGGCCGCCGAACGGACTGAGCGCGTATTGACCAGCGACGCGCTGCTTCAGGGCCGCAGCCACGTGAGCATCGTGCATAACGGCGAGACGTATCAGCTGCGCGCGACGCGTCTGGGCAAGCTGATCCTGACCAAGTAACGATTGCAGCAAAACCGGGTATTGTGGGGACCACCTCTCCGAGAGGTGTTAGGCACTAGCCAGCCACGACGGCTTGCACGCGAGATCTAGACCCCTTCGTGCAGACACCAAGCCAGCCGTCTCAGCCAGCCAGGCCGCTTTTTTGGGTTCTCACCGCGGATCGCACCGCAAAGCGCGCGCAACGAATCGCGCGACGTTCAAACGATATGAAGCCGTGTGGATGAAGACATCCACACGGCTTTTTTGTCTTTGAAGGCGTGTCCGAGGAATCGCAAGCCTGAGCCGACGACAGAAAAACGCGTCAGCCGATCTCCAGCGCGGCGATGCCCGCGCGCGCGACCGCCGCATCCTGCTCCGATTTCACGCCCGATACGCCGATCGAGCCGACCGTCTCGCCGTCCACGACGATGGGCACGCCGCCCTCGACCATCGCCGTGATCGGCGCGCTCAGAAACGCCGTGCGGCCCTGCTTGATCACGTCTTCGTAGACCTTGGTTTCGCGGCGTCCGAGTACGGCTGTGCGCCCCTTCGCGATCGCCATTTCGACCGTGCCCGGCGCAGCGCCGTCCATCCGGTGCAGATGGAGCAGATGACCGCCATCGTCGAGGATGGCGATCGTCACGATCCAGTGATTGGCCACCGCGTGCGCTTCGGCGGCGGCCGCCATTTTCTTGACGTCTTCGTCGGTCAGTACGGGTTTGGTTCTCACAGGCTGCCTCGCTGGAAAACGCGGTGGAAAACGCGGTGCGCCTTCAGTGCGTCCAGCCCCAGAACATCAGCCACCACGCACTATCGACGACCGCCAATGCCGCCATGAACCATACCATCGCGAGCCCGCGCTGCAAAATGCGCGCGGTGTAGCGGCGCGTCACGAGCCACGCGAGCCACGCGCTCCACGCGTTCGCGATCACAAGAATCGCGATGCGCAGATCCGAAGCCCAGTCGATCGGCACATGCTCGGCCTTCAGCAGCGACAGCGTTGTTGCCGAGAGCCCGAGGAACACGCCCGTGCCCGCAATCGGAATCAGCGCCTGCGCGAGATGATGCAGGCGCGTCGTATCGAAGCGGCCCAGCGTGCGCGCCGCGCCCGCCAGTAGCGCCAGCAGCGCCGTGCCGTAGAACGCGCCCGTCGCGAGGATGTAGCCGATGATCATCCCGCCGTCGAGCCACGAGAAAACGTCGTTCTGCTCCGGATAGTGCGTGAACACGAACCACGGTGCATTCGTGTCGAGCGGCCACATGATGTCGTGATCGATGAACCACGTCGCGAGCGTCTGCTTGACGTCGATGAACCACGGCGAGCCCGTCCAGTGGAACGCGCCGATCGCGATGCCGAGCAGGCCGTACAGGATCAGCGCCGTGTCCCAGGCGTTCGCCTGCTTGTCGCCGAGATCGACCACTTCCGACGACGGCTTGCGCCACGTCAGCGCAATCGCGTCGCGGTGCCCGCTGCAACGGCCGCACATATGGCACGACGACGCGCCCTTCATGTTGCGCAACGGCACGAGCGGCGCGCAATTGATGGGAATCACGCGATGACCGTGCTCGCCCTGCTTGTACGAGCGGCGCCACGCGTCTTCATCGACCTTGTAGTGAAACGGCGCGAGGCGCGCCAGAAGCGAAAAGACCCCGTTCACGGGGCACAGGTACTTGCACCAGACGCGCTTCTCCCGGCCGTAGAGCAATCCGATGACCATCGCGCCCAACGTGGAGCCGCCGAGCACCAGCAGGACCGCTTTCGGATACTGGTAGACGCTGACCATCTGGCCGTAGATCGTCGTCAGGCCAAATGCGACGAATGGCCAGCCGCCCCAGCGCATCCAGTGCGGAATCGCGCGGCCTCGTCCGTATTTGCTTGCGAACTCCGAAAGCGCGCCTTCGGGGCACAGCACGCCGCACCACACGCGGCCGAGCATCACCATCGACAGCAGCACGAACGGCCACCAGATGCCCCAGAAAACGAACTGCGCGGCTAGCGTCAGGTTGCTCCACAGATGCGCGGAGTCGCCCGGCAGTTCGGTGAACGCGGGCACAAGAATCAGAAACGCGTAGACGCCAACGACCACCCACTGAATGCCGCGGATGACAGCGCCGTGGCGCTGCATCCAGTGGCCGACTTCCGCAAGCCGGCTGCGGCGATTCGCAACGACACTGCTCATGCCGCGCGCCCCGCGGGTTGCCGCGCCGGGCCACGCTTCGCGCGGCGCAGCAGCAGCCAGACGACGGCCCAGTACAGCGCGTACGTGATCAGGTTCATCAACGCCGGGTGAGCGCGATAGCCGGTGAGCGTCGCGACGAGCGAGCCGAACGTGGCGGAGTCGTCGAGGATCATCGACGTGTTCCACAGCCGGTCGACGATGGTCGGCAGGATTTCCTTGTCGATCAGCTTGTCGACGCCCGTCTGGAACAGGCCCGCGCCGAGGAACAGCAGCATGATTTCCGTGATGCGGAAAAAGAGCCGCCACGAAAAGATCTTGCCGCCCAGTTGCAGCACGTAGAACGTGATGAGCGCAAGCCCAAGGCCGACGATCACGGCAATCACCTGGCTCGCGTCCACATGGCCCGACTGGCCGAAGCCGAGACCGTACAGGAAGATCACCGTCTCGCTGCCCTCACGCGCGATCGCGAGCGCGACGAGCACGGCGATGCCCCACCAGTTCGCGTCCTGCGTGCTCTTCTTGAGCGACTGTTCCATGTCCCGTTTGAGCGTGCGGCCGTGCGACTTCATCCACAGCACCATCTGCACGATCAGCACGCACGCGATCAGCACCATCGCAGTCTGGAAATAGTCCTGCGCATCGCCCGACAGCACCTCGGTGAATCCGACCAGCGCCGCGCCCAGGCCGATCGCGGCCAGCACGCCCACCGCCACGCCCGCCCACAGGTACGGCAGACCATGGCGCGCCTGTTCGTCGCCATTCTTCAGCCACGCGTACAGAATCCCGACGACGAGCAGCGCCTCGACGCTCTCCCGCCAAACGATGAACACTACCTGACCCATCGAAACCTCCAACTGCTTCAGTGGACGCCGCGCGTCCGTGTTACGGCTCGTGCTGCCGCGACGACGTCACTTGGCGACGATCACGCCCTGCGCCTGTTGATGGAAATCGTCAAAAAACTTGTACGTACCGGGATCGAGCGGGGCGATCACGACGACCGATTCGGCGCCCGGCGCCAGAACCTTCTCTTTGCGCAGCTCGACGCTCTCGAATTCCGCAGCGCCTTTACCCGTGTTCTTCACTTCGATTCTGACGCGCTTGCCGGCGGGCACTTCGATACGCGCCGGATTCAGCTTGCCGTCCGTCATTTCCAGCTTGAACGTCACGGCTTCGTCCGCGTGCGCCAGCCCGATGAACGATGCCGCCAAGGCGAGAACGGCGATCTTCTTGTTGACTCTCATGCACCCTTCCTGGAAATGCGGCGCGCTCTCGCGCCGCTCACTTCATTGGAGATCGCGATGCGATCGACAGCGATCAGTACCCACCCTTCTTGCCGATGCCCGCAAACGCGAAATCGTACTCGAGCGTGAACGACTTGAACCACGGACCGACGCCCGTTTCCTTGTCGACGTGACGGCCGAACGCCATATGACCCGTCTGCATCGGCGGTTCGACGATCAGCTTCAGGTGATACTTGCCTGGGCCGGCGAGCTTGACGTTGTCGCCGTAGTGCGGACCGTCGTCGGCGACCATCGGCATCAGATCGCCCTTCTGGTCATAGCTCGAACCCGGCTTGGTCAGCTCGTAGCGCACTTGCAGATATGGCATCCAGTCGCCCTCGGCGAAACCACTCGGATTCTTCTTGACCGCGTGGATGTCGGCCTCGAGGTGGATGTCGGAATCCGATGCCTTACGCATCATGCCTTCCGGATCCATCGTGATCGGCTGCAGATACACGGCGCCGATTTCCATGCCGCCCTGGATTTGCTGCTTGCCGATCGGATACTCGGCGGCCGACGCCGACATCGCGGCAACGGCAGCGAGGACAGCAACCCCGCTGCTCAGAATTGACGAAACGCGCATTGAAACTCCTTTGTTTTTTTAGACTGAAGCAAGGAAAAGCTGAAAACGGAAAACGCGCGTCGAAGAGGTTTCGCATGCGCATTTCTTTACGTCTCTTTCGCCAATTGTTCGATGCTGCCTGCGCAAGTGCGAAAGCAGTAACGAACGGTAATGCGAACCATTCTCAATACACGATTCAGTTTATCACTGTTCAGGGGGAAGAACAAATGCGAATGCGTTGAAAGCCTTGCTGCAACAGGGTCTTACGGAAAGCTTAAGCGCCATTTTCAGAAGGATGGCGCCGTTGCAATCCGGCGAACGGACGTGCGCGGCGGCGAAGCGCCGCACCCAAGTCGTCTGCCTTATAGGGCAGCACCGAAACCTAATCCGTGCCCGTCAGATGATCGCCGACGTTTGCGCCGAACACTCGCTCGCGCAACAGGGCGATCTCATCGCGCACCCGAGCCGCCTTTTCGAATTCGAGATTCTTCGCGTGCTCCATCATCTGTTTCTCGAGCCGCTTCAGCTCCTTCGCGACCTGCTTCTCGGACATGTCTTCGAACTTCGCACGGACTTGCTGCTCCTTCAGTTCGGCGCGCGCCTCGTCGACGTTGTAGACGCCGTCGATGATGTCCTTGATCCGCTTCACGACGCCGCGCGGCACGATGCCCATCTGCTCGTTGAACGCGATCTGCTTGGCGCGCCGCCGCTCGGTCTCGTCGATCGCGCGCTTCATCGAATCCGTAATCCTGTCCGCGTAGAGAATGGCCTTGCCGTTCACGTTGCGGGCGGCGCGGCCGATCGTCTGGATCAGCGAGCGCTCGGCGCGCAAAAAGCCTTCCTTGTCCGCGTCGAGAATCGCGACCAGCGAGACTTCCGGAATGTCCAGTCCTTCGCGCAGCAGATTGATCCCAACCAGCACATCGAACGTGCCCAGCCGCAAGTCGCGGATGATTTCGACACGCTCGACGGTATCGATGTCGCTGTGCAGATAGCGCACCTTCACGCCGTGATCGGCGAGAAACTCCGTCAACTGCTCGGCCATGCGCTTGGTCAGCACGGTGACGAGCACGCGGTCGCCCGCGGCCACGCGCTCGTTGATCTCGGCGAGCACGTCGTCGACCTGCGTGCGCGCCGGCCGCACATTGATTTCCGGATCGACGAGGCCCGTCGGACGCACGACCTGCTCGGCCACCTGCCCCGACGTCTTTTTCTCGTAGTCGGCGGGCGTTGCCGATACGTACACGACCTGGCGCATCTTGCGCTCGAACTCGTTGAACTTGAGCGGCCGGTTGTCGAGCGCGGACGGCAGCCGAAAGCCGTAGTCGACGAGATTTTCCTTGCGCGCGCGGTCGCCGTTGTACATGCCGTTCAACTGGCCGATCAGCACGTGCGATTCGTCGAGGAACATGATCGCGTCGGTCGGCAGATAGTCGACGAGCGTCGGCGGCGGCTCGCCGGGCGCGGCGCCCGAGAAATGCCGCGAGTAGTTCTCGATGCCTTTGCAGAAGCCCAGTTCCTGCAGCATTTCCAGATCGAAGCGCGTGCGTTGTTCGAGCCGTTGCGCTTCGACGAGCTTGCCGTCGTTGTAGAAGAACTCGAGCCGGTCGCGCAGTTCGGACTTGATCGTCTCAACGGCACTCATCACAGTCTCGCGCGGCGTCACGTAGTGCGACGACGGATAAACGGTGAAGCGCAGAATCTTCTGACGCACGCGGCCCGTGAGCGGATCGAACAACTGAAGCATGTCGATTTCGTCGTCGAACAGTTCGACGCGCACCGCCATTTCCGCATGCTCGGCAGGAAAAATATCGATCGTGTCGCCGCGCACTCGGAACGAACCGCGCTGGAAATCGGCCTCGTTGCGGTTGTACTGCATCGCAATTAGACGCGCGATGATGTCGCGCTGACCGATCTTGTCGCCGGTGCGCAGCGTCAGAATCATCTGGTGATATTCCGACGGATTACCAATACCGTAGATCGCCGACACCGTCGCGACGATCACGACGTCGCGCCGCTCCATCAGGCTCTTCGTCGCCGACAGACGCATCTGCTCGATGTGCTCGTTGACCGACGAGTCTTTTTCGATGAAGAGGTCGCGTTGCGGCACATACGCTTCCGGCTGGTAGTAGTCGTAGTACGAGACGAAGTACTCGACGGCATTGCGCGGAAAAAACTCGCGAAACTCCGCGTACAGCTGCGCAGCGAGCGTCTTGTTGGGCGCGAAGACGATGGCCGGCCGGCCGAGACGCGCGATCGTGTTCGCCATCGTGTACGTCTTGCCGGAGCCCGTCACGCCGAGCAGTGTCTGGAACGACAGACCGTCCTCGACGCCTTCGACGAGCGTGTCGATCGCCGTCGGCTGGTCACCAGCGGGCGGATACGGCTGATAGAGCCTGAACGGCGAGTCCTCGAACGTCACGAATTTGGATTCGTCGAGAGCCTCGTTGACTTCACTCAGATGATGTTCGGACATGGAAGCGGCACCTCGGCCCCGGAGCAAACGACTATTCTAGCGTTTTGCGAACTGTCGGGCCGACGGCTCACTTCGCGTCTGAAACCGTGCCGGACCACCCGCGCCGTTGCGCCTGAAATCACGTGTTTTGCAGCGAAAAAACCTCGCCAGATCGCTGTTTTCATTGCTAATTAATCCGCATGCCAACGCGCCCGGCGCGAAAAACCCCGGCGAGATTCGTTACAATGGCACGTTCGCGCCCGGGCGGCTGTCGTCGAACGCGTGATCGGGACCCGAGCATGGCTCCCGCCGCAAGTTCCGAACCTGGCCGCCTCAAGCCGCATGCGGTTCCTAGCAGCATCCGAAGTCGACCCTCTTTTCACTACTGCCGAATCATCATGTCTCTGTTCTCCGCCGTCGAACTTGCTCCCCGCGACCCGATTCTGGGCCTGAACGAAGCCTTCAATGCCGACACGCGCACCACCAAGGTCAATCTGGGTGTTGGCGTGTACACCAACGAAGAAGGCAAGATTCCTCTGCTGCGCGCCGTCCGCGAAGCAGAAAAGGCACGCGTCGAAGCTGCGCTGCCGCGCGGTTATCTGCCGATCGAAGGCATCGCCGTCTATGACGCAGCGGTGCAGAAGCTGCTGCTCGGCAACGATTCGCCGCTGATCGCCGCCGGCCGCGTCGTGACGGCGCAGGCGCTGGGCGGCACGGGTGCGCTGAAGATCGGCGCGGACTTCCTGAAGCGCCTCAATCCGGCGGCGAAGGTCGCGATCAGCGATCCGAGCTGGGAAAACCACCGCGCACTGTTCGAAAGTGCTGGCTTCGAAGTCGTGTCGTACCCGTACTACGACGCGAAGACGCATGGCGTGAACTTCGAAGGCATGCTGTCGGCGCTCAACAGCTACGCGCCGGGCACGATCGTCGTGCTGCACGCGTGCTGCCACAACCCGACTGGCGTCGATCTCTCCGTCGACCAGTGGCGCCAGGTGGTCGATGTCGTGAAGGCACGCGAACTGGTGCCGTTCCTCGACATCGCCTATCAGGGCTTCGGCGACGGCATCGACGCCGACGCGGCCGCCGTGCGCCTCTTCGCGCAATCGGAGCTGAACGTGTTCGTGTCGTCGTCGTTCTCGAAGTCGTTCTCGCTGTACGGCGAGCGCGTCGGCGCACTGTCGATCATCACGGGCGGCAAGGAAGAAGCTGCGCGCGTGCTGTCGCAACTCAAGCGCGTGATCCGCACGAACTATTCGAACCCGCCGACGCATGGCGGTGCCGTCGTCGCTGCGGTGCTTGCCTCGCCGGAACTGCGCGCAACGTGGGAAGCGGAACTGGGCGAAATGCGCGATCGCATCCGCGCGATGCGCAATGGCCTCGTCGAGCGTCTGAAGGCGGCGGGCATCGACCGCGACTTCAGCTTCGTCAACGCGCAACGCGGCATGTTCTCGTACTCGGGTCTGACGGCGCCGCAAGTTGACCGTCTGCGCGAGGAGTTCGGCATCTACGCCGTCGGCACGGGCCGTATCTGCGTGGCCGCGCTGAACACGCGCAATCTGGACGTCGTGGCCAACGCGGTTGCTGCCGTCCTGAAATAAGTCGCAGAGAGACGGGGCGAAGCGCCGTCTCTTCTCGCATGCAGTTAATGCCAGTCAAAAGGCGCTCCTCGTGAGCGCCTTTTTCATGTCGTGCCGACTCACACTCATGCCGACTCGATCGCATGTCGACGCGACGGCAACCGAGAGTTCAATGCCGCACGTCACCGACAGGCGTCGAACACCACGCTCAACGTGAATCGCGATGAATATCGTGCGTGACGAAGCTCGCTTCGTTGTCCGGCATGTCGAGCCAGCCCGGTTGCGCAAGCGAGTTGCGGATATCGTCCAGACCGCTTTCCCAGTGCTGATGCATCGTCGACAGGCCGAACTGGTAGTCCTTGTAGTGCCCTTCGTATTCCTTGTCCCGGTAGATCAGGTGAATGATGTTGTAGCGTTTCGAGCAGGCGAGTTGCTCCGCGAGCTTGCACCACGGATCGTTGCGATGCTCGGGCGACACGCGGTCGAGCACTTCGCGCAGTACATGCCGAAAGCGCTGGGAATGTTGCATCGTGTCCGTGACGAAGCGCGTCCGGCTCGAATACTGAATGTCTTTGACCCGCCCCTGCACGTCGGTGATGTTGTCGGGCACAGGGCCGATCGCGCTCCACAGATCGACCTGAAAGGCGAGCGTATCGCGGCGCGGACTTGCCTGCGCCACCTCGGCGAGCGGCGTATTCGACATCAGTCCGCCGTCCCAGTAGTACTCGCCGTCGATCTCGACGGCGCCGAAGCCCGGCGGCAACGCGCCTGACGCCATGAAATGCTCGGGCTTCAACGTCGTATGCGAGTTGTCGAAGTAGGCGAAGTTGCCCGTGTGCACGTTCACCGCGCCGACCGACACGCGCATCTCTTTCGAGTTGATCCGGTCGAAGTCGCATAGCCGCTCGAGCGTCGCCTTGAGCGGCGTCGTGTCGTAGTAGCTCGCGTTTTGCGGTGGAACCGACACGGCAGGCAACGGCGGCGGAAAGCGCGGCGTGAAGAAACCCTTCTGCCCGTCGACGAGCGCGCCTACTGCCTGCATCGCCGTGAACATCTTGCGTACCGCGTCGTTCGAGTTGAAAAGCGCGTGCTCGATGGACGGCGGCACGGGCGGACCGTAGGCCGGCTGGCAGATCGTCTCCCAGAACTCGTGCAGCTTTTCGACGCGATGCCGGGGTGCATTGCCCGCGATGATCGCCGTGTTCAACGCGCCGATCGAGATGCCCGCAAGCCAGTTCGGCAGAATACCGGCCTCGTCGAGCCCCTGGTAGACGCCCGCCTGATACGCGCCGAGCGCGCCGCCGCCCTGCAGCACCAGCGCGACCGTTTCGTACTGAGGCAGCTCGATGTGATGACTGGCGCGCACGCCGGACGACACGCCCACCCGTTCGCCCTCCTCCGCACCGGCGCCGCCGGCGCGCGCCCGCTTCACGCTGCGTTGTGACTCGCGTTGCGCCATCATCACCCTCCGTTCTTATTGCATGTACCAGCCGTGGCTCACGATGAATGACTGACCTGTGAGCGCAGCCGTCGGGAATGCCGACAGAAACAGGACCGTCTGCGCGACATCTTCAACGGTCGTGAATACGCCGTCCACCGTGCCGCCCAGCATCACGCGCTTGACCACTTCTTCCTCGCTGATGCCCAGTTCCTTGGCCTGCTCCGGAATCTGCTTGTCGACGAGCGGCGTGCGCACGAAGCCCGGACATACGACATGCGAACGCACGTTGTGTTTCGCGCCTTCCTTGGCGAGCACGCGCGCAAGACCGAGCAGCGCATGCTTGGCCGTCACGTATGCCGACTTCAGCGGCGACGCTTCGTGCGAGTGCACCGAGCCCATGTAGATCACGATGCCGCCGCGATCGTCCTTGTACATGTGCTTGAGCGCGGCCTTCGTCGTGAGGAACGCGCCGTCGACGTGGATCGCCTGCATCTTCTTCCAGTCGGAGAACGAGTAGTTCTCGATCGGGTTGACGATCTGAATGCCTGCGTTCGAGACCAGGATATCCACCGAGCCGAGTTCGGCCGCGACCTTGTCGATGCCCTGATTAACCGCGTCTTCGCTCGTCACGTCCATCGCGACGCCGAGCGCCTTGCCGCCCGCCTTCCTGATCTCTTCGGCGACGGCATTCGCGCCGTCCTGGTTCAGGTCCGCGATCGCGACGGCCGCGCCCGCCGCCGACAGCGTCAATGCGATCTGCTTGCCGATGCCGCTCGCCGCGCCCGTGACGACGGCGACCTTGCCTTTCAGACTCTCATTCGATGACGACATCCAGAACCTCCATGCGGGTTGATTGAGCAATGAGAACATGGCGCGCAGATAGCGTGAAGCTGGCTGAACGGCATATGCCGTTCGGTCGATTGCTGCACTGCGGCCGACTTCGCTATTGTGCATGAACCGACGCGAATGAAACACCAAAGGCACGTCTTGCGGAATCGGATTAATGTTTGAGGTTCCGGCGACGATACTTACAAGGAGATCTGGATGAACTACCGACGTCTCGGCCGTTCCGGCCTGCAGGTCAGCGAGCTGTCGATCGGCTCATGGGTGACTTACGGCAATCAGGTGGACCGGCGCGCCGCGCGGGAATCGCTGGCGGCTGCGCGCGACGCGGGCGTCAACTTCTTCGACAACGCCGAAGTCTATGCGGGCGGCAGATCGGAAGAGATCATGGGTGAGGCGCTGAAGGAACTGAACTGGCCGCGCGTGAGCTATGTCGTCTCCACGAAGTTTTTCTGGGGGCTCAACGAAGCGCCCAATCAATATCACACGCTCAATCGCAAGTACCTGCTCAACGCGATAGACGGCTCGCTGAAGCGTCTGCAACTCGATTATGTCGATCTCGTGTTCTGTCATCGCCCCGACCCGAACACGCCCATCGAAGAGACGGTATGGGCGATGAGCGACATGATCGCGCGCGGCAAGGCACTGTACTGGGGCACGTCCGAATGGAGCGCCGACGAGATCCGCGCGGCCTATGAAATCGCCGAGCGGCATCATCTGCACAAGCCCGTGATGGAGCAGCCGCAATACAACCTGTTTCACCGCAAGCGCGTCGAATACGAATATCGACGGCTCTACGAGGACATCGGCCTCGGTCTCACGACGTGGAGCCCGCTTGCTTCCGGACTGCTCACGGGCAAGTACCGTAACGGCGTGCCATCCGGAAGCCGCGCGGAACTGCAAGGCTACGACTGGCTCCGCAAGGAAGTCACCGACGCGGGCAGGAACAGCATCGTCGGCCAGCTAGGCGAAGTCGCGGACGAACTGGGCTGCACGGTGGGGCAGCTTGCGCTTGCATGGGTCCTGACGAATCCGAACGTCAGCACGGTCATCACGGGCGCATCGCGCGTCGAGCAGATCCTGGAAAACATGAAGGCGCAAGATGTCGCCGAGCAGATCACGTCGGAGATCAAGTTCAACATTGAAGCGATTGTCGGCGACGCATACGACTAGGTTTTCGAAGAGCCGCGTGTCGGACATGGATCGAGCGCGGATCGGGCACAGGTCGATCCGATCATGCGTTCGGCCGGAACGGCGTACCGCCGGCTTTGACCACGCTGCTCGCTTACCTCGTTCGCTTACCTCATTCACGTACAATACCGGGCCGCATAATCCGCCTCCTCTAGCGCTTTCATCGCCATGCTCAGTTATCGCCACGCTTTTCACGCAGGCAATCACGCCGACGTCCTGAAACACGCAGTCGTCGTGCAACTGCTGCGCTATCTCGGACAGAAGGACAAGGCGTACTGGTATATCGACACGCACGCTGGCGCAGGTGTGTATTCGCTGAAAGAAGGGTACGCGACCAGGACCGCTGAGTTCGAAACGGGTATCGCGAAGCTGTGGAATCGCAAGGACTTGCCGCCCATGATTGCGGAGTATGTCAATGAGGTATCCGCGCTGAATGCCGACGGCGAGTTGCGTTTCTACCCGGGCTCGCCTTATCTCGCGTGGCGGCTGATGCGCGAGCAGGACCGCATGCGTCTGTTCGAATTGCATAGCACCGAAATCGACGTGCTGCGCCACAACTTCCGCGATGCCGGCCGGCGCGCGATGCTGTTCGATGGCGACGGCTTCGATGGCATCAAGACGCTGCTGCCGCCCGCGCCGCGCCGCGCGCTCGTGCTCGTCGATCCGTCCTATGAAGATAAGCGCGATTACGCGCGCACGCTGACGTGCATCGAGGAAAGTCTGAAGCGCTTTGCGACGGGAACGTATGCGATCTGGTATCCGCAAGTCACGCGTCCGGAGTCGCAGCGGTTTCCCGAACAGCTGAAACGGCTGCAGGACAAGAACTGGCTGCATGTATCGCTGACGGTCAGCAACCCGCCCAGCGATGGCTTTGGACTCTTCGGCAGCGGCATGTTCATTCTGAATCCGCCCTACACGTTGCCGAAGATGATGAAGGAAACGCTGCCGTGGCTCGTCGAGACGCTCGGTCAAGACAAGGCCGCGCAGTTCAAGATCGAACATCGCGGCGACTGAGCCACATTGGGCCGAACGCGGACTCGGCCTCAGCGATACAGCAAAGCAAGCGCGCGCGTCAGCGAAGAAGCCAGCACGTAAGACGCTGCTTCCTCGCAACGCCCGAACTACTTGGTTTGCTCGTCCGCCTTGCGCGCAAAGTCGTTCGTATAGGTCGCCTTCAGGTCGATCTTCGACGCGTCGAGCCGCGTATCGAACGACGAAAGCGCACGCAAGGCCGTCGGCGGCCCGTCCGCCGGCATCAGGCCATCCGGCGAATAGGCTTCGCGAACGTTGTGAAAGGCATCGATATACAGCGCCTTGTCGTTGAGCAGATAAGCGGGAGGCACCATCTTCACGATGTCGGCGTCGCCGGCAGTCTGAAGCCAGCGGTCCGCGCGCACGATCGCGTTGGCCAGTGCCTGAGTCGTCTTCGGATATTTCTGGATGAAGCTATCCGGTGCGTAGAGCGTCGCCGCGGGCATCGTCCCGCCGAATACTTCCTGCGTGCCCTTCACGGTGCGGGTATCGACCAGCACTTTGATGTCGCCCGAACGCTGCAGTTTGGTCATCATCGGATCGACATTCGATAGCGCGTCGACCTGTCCGTTGCTCACGGCGGAAATCACCGTCGCGCCGCTGCCGACGCCGATCACCGAGATATCGCTGCGTTGTACCCCTGCCTTGCGCAGCGCGACGGTCAGCACGAGGTCAGTCGACGAACCCGGCGCGCTCACGCCGACCTTCGCGCCTTTGAAATCCGCCAGAGTCTTCAGCGTTCCGGCCTTCTCTTTCGTCACCGCCACGGCGATCTGCGGCGCGCGGCCCATCAGCACGAACGCGCGATAGTGCTGGCCTTTCGCCTGCATGAAGATTGTGTGTTCGTAGGCGCCCGCGCCGACATCCGCGCTGCCGCCGACCACGGCTTCCAGCGCCTTCGATCCGCCCGCGAAGTCCTCGAGCGTCACGTCGAGGCCTTCGTCCTTGAAAAAGCCCAGTTGCTGCGCGGTCAGCACGGGAAGGTAGTAGAGGCCCGGCAAGCCTCCGACCGCCATCGTGAGCTTCGGCTTCTCGGGCGTCTCCTTCGCGATGGCGGGATACGTCGCGAGCGCGAGCAGCGCTGCACATGCGCCCATGGCACGCCGGAACCAGAGGTTAGGCATTCGTCGTCTCCTGTCTTTTTCGAGTTGTTCGTCGCGCTGCGTTGAACGCGTTAAACGCGTGTGCCGCGAGCGATGATTGCGCAACGATTGTCGTCGGATGATCTGGCGCGCGCCATGCGCCGAAACCCGAATCAAGGGTGATCATTCCGCGCGCGCAAAGCGCGAATGGGTTGTGTGGAGCGAACCGGCCGATCTATTGCGAGCGAGGCGTGGGCCGTGGATGCGGCTGAGGCTGGGGCGGCGGATACGGCGCCGGCGCACCGCCCGGCACCTGGATATACGGCGCGACGATATACGGCGTCGAACCGTTGTTGTACGGCAATTCTTCGGGTGCCGCGATTGGCTGGGCTTCGACGATGCGTCTCGTCGAAAGCGGTCCCGTTTGCAGTATGGTGCCGCTCTGGCCGTCGCTGATGCCGCTCTGGGTATCGAGAATCAGCGGCTGACGGCCCGCCGGCGAAGCGGCAAACACCGCCGATGCCGCCCCCAGCAGCACGACGGTCGCTGCGGACCGCAGCACAAGCATCGAATGGTCTGAAAACATGAGCGCCCCGGTTGATTGTAGGAATGCCGGTTATCGCGAAAACATCCTACATTACCGCGACGACGACGTTCCGGCTAGTCGTCGAAGCCGCCGCGCGCGATCCGCCGGCGCCAGATGCGACAAAGCCCCGCGTGGCGGGGCTTGCGTATCGCTTGGGGCTCGCGGCGAACAACATGCCGCGTAGGCTGGGGCGATCGACTTACAGCGAGTAGCCGTTGCTTTCGAGCGCGCGGATACGCTGCTCGAGCTGAACGATATCCGACGACGCTGCGAGGTAAGCCTCACGGCGGCTACGTTCAGCAGTTTCAAACCAGTTGCTCAGCTTTTCGACCAGAAACGCAATCATGATGAACTCCAAGGATCAGTTAAGAATCCCCGGTGGGTTGGACATCAGGGATTTCCCGTAGAAGGGTTAACCCGAATTATAGCGTTCCGGTGCAACCTTGCCAGTGAATTGCCCGAATGATGTGCATTCCGTTTTGGAATGGTGCGTCTTAATTTCCTAGGCAAGCCTTTGATTTGCGGCCGATTTTTTTGAGATTCATCGCGAAATCAGCCTGAAGACGCGTCACAATCGCACCAATTCGGTGCAGCCGTGGGCGATTGAGCACAACGTAGCGTCGCTGTTTTTCAATGGCCGTGACAATCGGGCGCGTCATCTATCGGATCGACAGCGGCGAGGCCTTCGATGATCGGGCAATCCGGCCGGTCATCGCCGTGGCAATGCTCCGCGAGATGGGCCAAGGTGTCGCGCATCTCGGTCAGTTCGGCGATGCGGTGATTGAGTTCCGCGACGTGCTCCAACGCGATCGATTTCACTTCCGCACTCGTGCGCGTCCGGTCCTGCCACAACGCCAGCAGCCTGCGGATGTCCCCGACTGCAAAGCCCAGCCGCCGCGCCTGGCGGATGAAGCGCAGCGAATGCACTTCCTGCGCGCCGTAAACCCGATATCCCGCCGAGGTCCGCTGTTTCGCCGCGAGCAATCCGACGCTCTCGTAGTAGCGGATCATTTTCGCCGTCACGCCCGACGCGCGGGCCGCTTGACCGATATTCATCGCCCGTTCCCCATTTTGCTTTCACGATATGTCGCATGATTCTTGACCTTCCCACGATGGGAAGGTCAATCATCTAGCTGCCGGTCAACAGGCATAATTCAATGGTTGCAGGACTGACAAGCTAAAGGAAAAAGCATGAGCATCGAATTCAAGGTAGAAGGCATGAGCTGCCAGCATTGCGTCGCGGCCGTTACGCGCGCCATCCAGGAACACGACGCGCACGCGCAGGTTCACGTCGATCTGCCCGCGGGCAAAGTCGCCGTCCAGTCGGGGGCATCCGTCGACACGCTCAAGGCCGCCATCGACGACGCCGGCTACACGGTCGTCGCCGTCGACGGCCATTGAGCCGGGGAACGCGGATGTTCAAGGTCGCCGTTATCGGCGCATCGGGTCTGTTGGGGCGGGCCGTCGTCGGCGAGCTCGCCCGGCAGAGCGACTGGCAGCTCGTGCAGACGGCATTCAGCCACCTGGGCCCGCAAAGCGTCAGGCTCGACATTCGTGACGCGGATGCCATCACGCAGTTCGTCGACGACGAGCAACCCAATGCCATCGTGATCGCAGCGGCCGAGCGCCGGCCGGACGTGTGCGAGCACGATCCGGCGCTCGCGCGCGCGTTGAACGTCGACGCCGTGCGAACGATTGCGTCGTCGGCGCGGCGGCACGGCGCATGGGTGCTGTCCATTTCCACCGACTACGTCTTCGACGGTACACAGCCGTCCTATCGCGAGGACGCGGCGCCATCGCCGATCAACGCATATGGCCGCAGCAAGCTGGATGGCGAGCGGGCGCTCGCAGAATCGACCGACCTGGGCTGCGTGCTGCGCTTGCCGCTGCTGTTCGGGCCGATCGTGGGTTGGCACGAGTCGGCGGTGACGAGTCTCGTGCCCGCTATTGCCGCGTCGGCAAGCGTGGCGCCCGACGCGAAAGCCGCCGTGATGGACGCGTGGGCGATCCGCTATCCGACGTATACGCCGGACGTGGCCGTCGTCGTGCGGCAGTTGCTGGAGCGGCTCGCACACGGCGAGGCGGTGTGCGGCACGGCGCAGTGGTCCGGCGACGAACCGATGACGAAGTACAAAATCGCGCAACGCCTCGCCGACGCGCTGCAAATCGACGCGCAACTCACGCCGCTGCACACACCAGCCGACTCGACGCCGCGCCCGCACAACTGCCATCTGGACTCGTCGCGGCTCGAAGCGCTCGGCATCGGCCGGCGCACGCCATTCGATACGGCGATCCGGCAGGTGCTCGCCCAGTTTCCGTGGCGCGGTTAGCGGGGCATAAAGCGGCGCGGACGATCAGTGGAAGTCGCGGCTCGTCGATTGCAGCCCGCCCAGCAGATGCGACATGTCGACGAGCCGTTGCGCCACGAGGTGCCGCACTTCGCCCTCGCATTGCCACGTGCCGTAGACGGCGAGCAGCGATGCGCCCAGCGCTTCCCGCCTCTGCTTCTCCAGCAGGCTCGGCCACACGATCACGTTGACGTTGCCCGTCTCGTCCTCGAGCGTCACGAACAGCACGCCTTTCGCCGTGCCGGGCCGCTGCCGCACGGTGACGATCCCGCATCCGCGCGCGAGGCGTCCATTGCGATAGTTGCGCAACGTCGACGCGGGCATCAGGCGCTGCTCCAGCAGCACGGGCCGCAGCAGTTCCAGCGGATGGCGGCCGAGCGTCAGCCCCACTGACCGGTAATCCGCGACGATGTCCTGCGCCTCCGACGGCGCACCCAGTTCGGGCGTGTCATCCTGGACGGCGGCGACAAACAGCATGTCCTTGTCGGGCACGGCGGCGACCGAATGCCACAACGCCTCGCGCCGGTTGCCCGCCAGCGACGACAACGCATTCGCGTCGGCGAGCACATGCAGGTCGTGCCGGTTGAGTTGCGCCCGACGCGCAAGATCGTGGACGCTCCTGAACGGGCGCACCGCGCGCGCATTTTCGATGCGCTCCGCCGCGCCGTCCTTCATCCCGCGCAACAGCGACAGCCCGAGGCGAACGGCGGGACGCGCGCTGCCCGCCACTGTTTCGAGCGCAGAATCCCAGCCGCTGACGGTCACATCGGCGGGCAAGACGATCACGCCATGCCGCCGCGCGTCCTGCACGAGTTGAGACGGCGTATAGAAGCCCATCGGCTGGCTGTTGAGCATCGCGGCGAGAAACGCCTCGGGCTCGTGGCATTTCAGCCAGCTGCTCGTATAGACCAGCAGCGCGAAACTCGCCGCGTGGCTCTCCGGAAAGCCATATTCGCCGAAGCCCTTGATCTGCTCGAAGATGCTCTCGGCGAAACTCTGCGGGTAGCCGCGTTCCTGCATCCCGTTGACGATGCGGTCGTAGTATTTTTCGAGCCCGCCCTTGCGCTTCCACGCGGCCATCGCGCGGCGCAACTGATCGGCTTCGCCCGGCGTGAACCCCGCCGCGATAATCGCGACCTGCATCACCTGCTCCTGGAAAATCGGCACGCCGAGCGTGCGTTCGAGCGCGATCTTCAGCTTGTCGCCCGGATAGTCGACAGGTTCGAGCCCCTGCCGCCGTCGCAGATACGGATGCACCGCTCCGCCCTGAATCGGCCCCGGCCGCACGATCGCGACTTCGATCACGAGATCGTAGAACGTTTCCGGCTTCAGACGCGGCAGCATGCTCATCTGCGCGCGCGATTCGATCTGGAACACGCCGATCGTATCGGCGCGCGAGATCATGTCGTAGGTCTCTTCGTTTTCGGGCGGAATGTCCTGCATCTCGAAGCGTTCGCCGCGCCGCTCCGACACGAGATCCAGCGTGCGCCGGATCGCCGACAGCATGCCGAGCGCGAGCACATCGACCTTCAGCAAGCCCAGCGATTCGAGATCGTCCTTGTCCCATTCGATCACGGAGCGATCGACCATCGCCGCGTTCTCGACGGGCACGAGCCGCGTGAGCTTGCCGCGGCTGATCACGAAGCCGCCCGAATGCTGCGACAGATGGCGCGGAAAATTGAGCAGTTGCGATGCGAGCCGCGCCCACGCCTGAATCAGCGGCTTCTCCGGGTCCAGCCCCGACTCCTCGAAGCGCTTGAGCAGATCGTGGCTCGTATCGAACCAGTGATGCGACTTCGCGACGGTATCGACGATCTGCGGATCGATACCGAGCGCCTTGCCCGTCTCGCGCAACGCGCCGCGCGGCCGGTACGTCGACACGGCCGCCGCGATCGCCGCGCGGTCGCGTCCGTACTTGCGATAGATGTACTGGATCACTTCTTCGCGCCGCTGGTGTTCGAAGTCCACGTCGATGTCGGGCGGCTCGCCCCGCTCCTTCGAGATGAACCGCTCGAACAGCATGTTGCCGCGTGCCGGATCGACCTCGGTGACACCAAGGCAATAACACACAGCCGAGTTGGCCGCCGATCCGCGCCCCTGACACAGGATGTGCTGGCTGCGCGCGTAACGCACGATGTCGTAGACGGTCAGAAAATACGGTTCGTATTTGAGGTCCGCGATCAGCGCGAGTTCGTGCTCGATCTGCTCCTGCACGTTGTGCGGAATGCCCGAAGGAAAACGCCGCTGCGCGCCGAAATACGTCTCCTGACGCAGGTATTGCGTCGGCGTGTAGCCTTCGGGCACGATTTCGTCGGGATATTCGTAGCGGAGTTCGTCGAGCGAAAACGCGCAGCGCGACAACACGCTGGTCGTCTCGCGCAACGTATGCTCGGGATACAGATTCGCGATGCGCAGACGCGAACGCAAATGTTGTTCTGCATTCGGCGCGAGATCATAGCCGCATTCGTGCACCGGCCTGCCGACGCGGATCGCCGTCATCGTGTCCTGCAGCGGCTTGCGCGAGCGCACATGCATCACGACCTGACCCAACGCGACGACGGGCACGTTCTGCTTGCCCGCGACATATTCGAGCGCGCCGCGATGAATGTCGTCCATCGCGCGCTGATGCAGCACGAGCCCGACCCATGCACGGCCGGGAAACGTCTCGTCGAGCCATTCGATCTGCGCTTCGAGCGCATCTTCGTCCGCGGGAAAATCGGGAACGAGGATCGCGAGGCAATCGGACATGCCGCGCAGATGCGCATTCTCGCGATCGGGCCGCGACAGATCGTGCGGTGTGAGGCGATACTCGCCCTTCGGCGCGCGTGTGCGCGCGAGCGTGATCAGCTCCGACAGATTGCCGTAGCCTTCGCGATTCTGCGCGAGCAGAATCAGGCCGAACGCGGGCGAGCCATCGGCATTGCGCAACCGAAAATACGATCCGATGACGAGCGGCAAGCCCACTTCCTTTGCCGCGACATGCGCGCGCACGACGCCCGCCAGCGAGCATTCGTCGGTGATGGCGAGCCCCGAATAACCAAGCTGAAACGCGCGCCCGGCGAGTTCTTCCGCATGCGACGCTCCATGCAGGAACGTGAAGTTCGAAAAGCAGAACAGCTCGGCGTAGGCCGGCAACGCGTTGAATGTCGTGTCCATCGCGCGTCATCCGAACAGGCCGTGCAGGAACCAGCGCGGCTCCTCTTCGGCATCGCGGCTGCTGATGCGCTCGCGATAAACCCAGTAGCAGCTGCGGTCTTCGCCTTGCATGACGAAGTAATCGCGCGTGACGAATGCGCCGTCGAACCACCCCGCTTCGATCCGCTCGCCCGGCGACACCGTCTTCAGCGGCGAGCCGTAAAACGGCCGGTGCTGACGCATCAGCAGGCGCACGGGTGTCGCCAGCATCCATGTCGGACGCGGCAGGCTCTTCGGCAACTGCATCTTTTTTTCCGCGTGGTTCACGGACACCCAGCGGTTCGCGATCTCCGGCCGGTAGTCGGCCGTCGGCGCGGGACGCAACACGTTTTCGTCGCCGAGGCGCGCAATCAGCAGCTCGATCAGCCGCGCCTGATCCGCCGGCGAGCCGCCCGGCTCGGGAAAGAGCTGATCGCTGGCGGGCGCGGCCGCATCGACCTTCGACGCATCGAGCCGCACCGCGATAGCCGGGGCATCCAAGATGAGGCGATGCAGTCGCTCCTTCACGAGACGCAGCAGATGGTCTTCGCGCCAGGCGGCCTCGCCCAATGCGATGTCGATCGACGTCGGAGCGATGGCTTCGCGCCCGCGCTCGTGCTCGAACGACAGCGTGATCGCCGTCACCGCCAGTTGCTTCGCGCACAGCCAGCCGCACAGCTGCACGATCAGACGATGCGCGGCGAACACGGCGCCATCCGCATGCTCCAGACGATCGGGCAATTCGAGGCGCGCGCTGAACGTGGGCGGCAGCTCGAGCCAGTCGAACAGTTCCGGCGCAGTGCCGAACGCGCGGTCGAGCGAATCCAGCAGATGCGCGCCGCAGCGCCGCTGCAGACCCGCGCGCGGCAGACGGCGCACATCGGCAATCGATTCGCAGCCCAAACCGCCGAACCAGTCGGCAAACGGACGGATCTCCGGCACGGCGAGCATCGGCAGCGGCCCGAGCACGCGCTCGAGCGACGCGAGTTGCAGCACGCGCCGGTTGCCGTGTTTCGCCAGAAGCCACGCGCCCTGCCCCGTCGGCGCGGCGCTGATGCGCGCCGTCAAGCCGAGCGCGTCGAGAACCGCCTTCGCCTGGCGGCATAGCGACAACAGCCCGCCGAAAAGCCGCAAGCTCGCGCCGACTTCGACGAGCACCGTCGCTTCGTCAAGCAACGTGACATCGGGCGAAAACTTCATCAGCGCCACGCCGACTTCGCGCTGCGCCGCGTTTTCACGCGCGATGTCGCGCTCGTACAGGGCCGTTTCCGGCGACAGCGTCAGCACGCCACCACGCTTCATACCCAGTCGCACGCCGGCTGCGCGGGCTGCGCTGTCGGCAATCGCGACCTTGTCCTTCTCCAGCACCGCGCTGCCGTGCACCGGCTCAGGCGACCACCTCGGTCGAAAGACCTCGAGCGGTAACTTCGGCAGATGGACGGCGAGAAAGACGCGCATGGCGGGAAAACAGAACGGGAGTGGGTTGAAGAGGAATCGACAGAGGCTCCGCGCGTGTTGGACCTCGTCGCTTTACGATGTCGACCATCAGACCGTCGGCCGAGGGGCGTAACGCCAGCCGCAATAGCGCCGGCGATGAATCCTGAGCCGAGGCGAGCGGCCGGACCATGATGAAGAGCGTCTCCGACGACTGCGCAGCCAGATGGAGACGCCGCAGCGACGACGCCTGCGCATGCTGCGCCCACAGGATCAGCGCGCCGCAACTGCCGGCACGCAGGATCTGTTCGGCGGCCCAGAAGGCGTCGGCGCTTTTGGGGGCTTTGATCTGCAGCAGCCTGTCGAGCGAAAGCCCGATGTAATTGAGGCCTAGCCCATCCGGTATATGAGGCGGCTGAACGAGAGCAATGAGCCGATCGCCAAGTGAACTCAATGCCGGCCGCAACAGCCGCATCTCGCCGACACCCGGCACCTGGACCAGCAAATCGACAAGCGCGCCGATGGGCCAGCCACCGCCGGGCAACTCCGTCGATAACGCGGGATAGCCAGTGTCGAGCGTGCGCCGCCCGCCGCGCGCGAGTTGTGAGGCTCGCCATAGCGACGGATGAATCTCTTCGGCACGGGTAGCGGTGGCTGACATCGATGTAGGAAAACACCTGTATATTTGTACAGTATCCTACACGGAAAATTGCAGGGTGGAATCGTGCCCTTTTTTGGCGTGGATTTGTTTTTTTATGAATTAAATGTCACGTCTGATGGGTTTTCTGTGCTTTAAAGCTTTTAAAAGCGCTGCAATGACGGTTATTGTGCGTCAAGATCGGGATATCCTGGATCGCTGGATTGGGACTTTTGGCAGATTTCCGGTAATGAACATCGATGCCTTGTCCGATGTTTGTGTGGATGATCGATTTCCATGAACAGCGGCTGTCACAGGTCATTGCCCGCGACGTCGCGTTGCTGGGTGAGACCGGCTGTCAGAGTGCGATCAGCGATGCCCTGCGT
>NZ_CYGY02000119.1 GCF_900007165.1 Paraburkholderia piptadeniae | reverse complement strand
TGAGAATGCAGCGTAGCCCCTGCAAGAACGCCACCCGCGCACCTCGCGGTTCATGGCTACGCCGGCTTATAGGTCGCTAATGAGACAGTTCGTGAAAGCGGTGGTCGTCAGCATCATTGTTCGGAAATCGCGCGCGACCGGTGCCGCGTTCCTCCTCCCGGTGCTCTGCGCAGCCTGCGCGAGCCCGCATCCACCACCGGGCGCCAGGCTTTACGCGCGGGAATATTTCGGCACGGCGCAGCGCCATGACGTCACCGACAGGGTCGAGTTCTTCGGGGTGGGCTTCACGAAAAACAGTCCTGTAGTGCTCCACGTTGCAGACCTACCGAGCCACACGCAGGACATCGCCGTTCCGGGCACGCCGCCGACGGACCAGTATGGCTTCCTCAACTTCTACTACGAACCACCGTGTTTCTTCAGCCGCGGCGACCGGCCGACGGTCGAACGGCCAATCCGCGTGCTCGCGACCGATGCGGCCGGCTGGACCGTGAATTCCGACGCGCTCACGGCTCAAAGTTTCGCGTGCGATTCGCCGCCGCCAGGCGCCGCGCAAAACGTCGCGCCTGCGAAGTGAGGGCGCGCTGCTCCTTTGCTGTCCGCAATAGACCGTGTCACTCGCTCGGCCCACGCAGTGCGAACGTCACAAAGTGTTATGCGGGTTTCTTGTATGAGATGCCGTTCGAGCGAATCATGTTCGTGGTGGCGGTTGGTCTGGAAAACTGAAGTGAATCGCCTCGGACGTGTCGACCCCGAGCAGTTCCAGCGCTCGCGTCAGAGCATATATCTCGGGCGGGAAATCGAGCTCGATTTCCCGCCGCAGGCGGTCTTGATTCGGACATAGTCGAACAGCGGCGAGGTCGTCGCCCGCTATTTGTTTGCAAGTGACGGGTTGCGGCTCGGCAGTCACTTTCCGGGGGAGCAAACGGTCGCTCGCCAAAAAATTAGGATGCAGCCGACACGACGCCGTTCGAGACCTTGAACTTCGAACAGTGCCCGGCGCGTAGCTACGCACGTAAGTGCCGCTCATCGAGGCCATACTTCCCGCTCCGGCTATCAGCGCAACGATCCTGACGCGGGAGTTTTTTCCGAGTGGCGATCCTACCGTCGGACCACCTGATGGGCGTCTTGAACTGGCATGGGTCTCTCTCCTTTCACATGCCGGTTTCCGTCCGATATTGAAAGGAGAGTAGGGGTTCAAATTACTTAAGCCTATACGTGTCAATTACCCAGGTAAATTGGATGCGCGCGAGGCAAAGACATGTGCCGGGAGTCGGCATATCAAGTGACCATTGTGCTTCCGGGACGGCCGTTCGGATTGTCCCAGTACAAACGGCGGTTCAGAGTCGATGCCCTGTGGAAACTGCGTTTTTTCAGTTGAGCGCAAGATCACCGGTCGAGTCGATCGCGAGTTCATTAGATTGAGCTTGCGCTAATCGGGTGGTCGTCTTGCCCTTTTATGAATTTCCCGCTCGGGGTGCTACCCCCGCAGATCGAGGTGGTTCAATTGCGGGCGTGCTCAAACCCGATCAGATGCCTCAAATCAGTCGCGTCTCAGTTCCGAGTTGTAAGCGAGCACGCCGTTGGCGACAACAAACAGGAAATCGTTATTCGGACCGTCTCCATCATCGACGAGGGTGGCAAGACCCGTCAGCGATTGGCCTCCGACCTGGAGCGTCATGCCATAGATGTCGACAGTCGGATCCAGCACAAACAACGTGCCGGCGAAGATCTGCCCGGTGGCATCCCGAAAAGCAATGTTTCCGCTCGGATCGACGGTGAGTGCGGTCAGTCGCTGTTTGATGGAGTACGAACCCGCAGCGCGCGATATGACACCCGCGTCGTTAAAGTAGTCGTTATAAAAGTTGATGAATCTGATCGTTCCGCTGTCATTCACGGTGGCATAGCTGGCGATTGCTGTGCCCGTTCTATCGTCAAACTGACCGGAGATCTGGAAAGACTGCACGGTGCTCGCGCCGGGTATCGGCTGCACTACGACGACGTTCACGCCATCACAATTCGTCTGTGTATAAGACGTCCCAGCCCCCGAGAAAAAGGGACCGCTTGCCGTAATGCTTGCAGAGATCTGGGCGCAGTCGTCAGTGATGAGCTCAAGTGTGCCACCCGCCGTCACGAGCGCGAACATGCCCGTGTCGCGACCCGTCACATTTGAGTGAAAATTGCCGTTCCAGATCCCCTCCATGTCGCCCGCAACGCCAAGCGGCCTGCTGGCGACGTGGTCGCCGCCGCCGCACGCAACCAGACCGGCGAGCAGTGCGATCGACATCAGCCCAACCCAAAACCGCTTCATGGCCACACCTGGAATGACAGGCGCTGAACTAACGGAATACATCGGCATCCTACCGACGTAAAGTGGTGCTAGCCCTTAGGATCGGTACACTGGCAGCGAGGTTCTCGCGCGAAAGCGGCCCAGATCAGTCGGCCTGACGGTCCAGTCGCGGTTTCCAACAACAAACGCGATTCACCTTGCAGCACCATCGCCGATCGGCAGACGGGGTGGGGCGAGTATAGGCTTCGTAGATCAGGCGTTAGCAAAACGATGAGACCTGAAAAATCCTTCCACCGACCGCCGTCCCATTTCTCGGGCAGTCTTCACCGCGACAACGGACAATATGCGGAGCAAAGCTTCGTCGGACATTCGTTCGGACGTTAGCCAAGTCGCGCACGCGAATGCGAGGTGAGCAATGAAGGTCAAATGTACCGCTGGGGCGCTCCTGCTACTCCTTGCATCGACGATTTGCGCATCTGGCGAGGAGGCGCCTCTGACCGATGCACAGATCGTCGGCATCATCGTCGTAGCGAATCAGGCGGAAATCGCGGCCGGCCAGGTAGCCATGCGCAGAACTCAATCGCGGAGCATACAAAGCTTTGCGAGTCGGATGGTTGACGAGCATGCACAGGTAAATCAGGAGACTGCCGGATTGATGCAGAGACTCGCGGTGACGCCACAACGCAGTGAAACGAGTGACGAGCTGATGCAGCAAAGCTACGACGACCTCGCGAGGCTCAACGCAATTGACGCTCGCGATTTCGATCAGGCATACCTTGATCGCGAGGTCATCTTCTTGCACCAACTGATCAAATCGGTCGATATCTTCATCCGGTCTACGAGGAACGCAGAATTGAAGGTACTGCTCGTCCGGTCGCGTCCTTCTTTTATTCTCCATCTCGACCAGGCTTACCGACTACAGGTGGCGCTCGAACGCCCGGGGTATGGACGATGATCCGCGCGGCGGGACCAGCGCGAGCGCGACCCCGCTGGCGCCACATCCTCGCGTGGCCGACGACCCGTTGCCGACGCCTTTAACTCGCGCCGTTCCTGAGTACATCGAGTGCGGCCGCACACGCGCCTCGCAATTGCTCGCGCATAAGATCCTGCACATCCGGTGTTCGGTTCACAATCGCGTCGCGGATCCGGACCGCCTGTGCGAACGATGCCCGCATACGCCCTCCACGTGCCATCGCAATCCTTCGCAACCGGCGCACGGGCCCAATCAGGGCAGCGTGATTCGCCTGCAATGTGCGATTGTCGGCAATGGTCATGACGATCGTATAAAAACGGTCCAGTGCGTCGACATAGCTCACTGGATCATTAGCTTTCACGCTTTCCCGCATCGCAGCGATCACATCGTCCAGTTGCGCCGCGCCCAATGGCGTGATGCGTTCTGACGCGAGCTGCACCGCGAGGCATTCGAGGGCCGCGCGAACAGTATAGATTTCCTCGACATCGCGCAACGTCATCGCCCGGACATAGGCGCCCACTCTCGGCAGGATCGTGACGAGGCCCTCGCGCTCGAGCTGCGCAAATGCCTCGCGCATCGGCGTACGGCTCACGTTCAGCTGTTTCGCAACCTGCACTTCGGAGAGCCGGCTGCCCGGGGCGAGCACACCTTCGATAATCGCCTCGCGCAATGCGGGCACGACTACGCCTTCACTGAGCGAATCGCCTGACGCATCGAGCGTACGCAGGCGTGCGTGATAACGGGTGGCGATCGATTCGAGCGTCGGCACGTGACGGCCGCCACCGGATGGAACCTTTGCAGAAGATGATTTTGCGGAAGGCATTGACACCTCGAAGCTTCGTGAATACGCTGTATACAAATTATACAACAGGAGACGCCATGGATCGCAGTCCATTGCAGCAGCCCGTTTTGATCGAGCGCGCGGCAGACGTGCTGACGTTCACGCTGAACCGTCCGGACGCGGGCAACGAGATTTCAGGCGCGATGTTCGACGCGATGACGGTGGCGTTGCGCAGCGAGGCGGCCGAGCCGATTGCGCGTGTGCTGCGCATTCGCGCAATCGGTGAGGTATTTTGCACCGGGCGCGAGCGGGCGGGGCGCGATGCCGCCTCCATTCACGCCGAAGTCGCGCGGCTCATCGAGTTCAAGCGGCTCGTGCGGAACACATCGCTAATATCGATTGCCGAGGTGCAGGGCGATGCATCTGGCTTCGGGTTCGGCCTCGCGATTCTGTGCGACTTCACCCTGGTGTCATCCTCGGCGCGACTGGCGTTTCCAGAGATGCGCGCGGGCCTGCCGCCCGCCGCGATCATGGCATATGCAGGTCGCTACGCTTTGCCGAAGGCGCTGTTTCCGATGGTGCTGTTCGGCGATCCCGTCACGCCTGACCTCGCGATGCAGGCGGGGCTCGTCACGCGGGTTTGCGAGCCGGCTGCCTTGCAGGAAGAAGCGGATGAGCTGGCCGATCGCATACTTGCGCTCGACGGAGCGGGGGCGCGCCAGTGCAAGGCGTTCTTCCTCGCCGCGCAGGAAAGTCCCGTCGATCACAACTTCCGCAGCGCCACTGACATGCTGACCGTCAACGCATTGCGTCTTATGCAGACCCGCTGACGCCGCAGTTCATCGCTCGCTCGATACATCACGACGTGCAGGACTGGGCGCGAGGCATCGCGTGAACCGACGCACGCCGACAGGAGACAGATATGAATGTCAACGCAGGGCCCAGGCTCGACCGCCTGCCGATGTCAGGATTCCACCGGCGCATCATGTGGCTGATCGGCATCGGCATGTTCTTCGATGGTTTCGACATCTATGTGGCCTCGACGGTACTTGGCGCAACGCTCAAGACGGGCTTCTCGACGCTCGGGCAGAACGCGATGTTCGTATCGCTGACGTTTGTCGGCATGATGCTGGGCTCGCTGGGCACCGGCTTTCTGGGCGATCGTTTTGGCCGGCGCTTCACATATCAGGCGAATCTCGCTGTGTTCGGGCTCGCGTCGCTCGGCGCTGCGCTGGCACCGAACATGAGCGCGCTGATCGCCTGCCGATTTGTGATGGGACTCGGGCTCGGTGCAGAGAACGTGGTCGGCTATTCGACGCTGACGGAATTTGTGCCGCCGCAAAAGCGCGGCAAGCTGCAGGGTCTGATGGCGGTGTTCGTCGTGTGCGGTTTGCCTGTGGCAGGCTTGCTCGGTCTGCTGCTGATCCCGTCGTTCGGCTGGCGTGCGATGTTCGTGGTCGGCGGGCTTGGCGCACTGTGCGTCTGGTATGCGCGTAAGTCGCTGCCCGAGTCGCCGCGCTGGCTCGATTCCGTCGGCCGTCACGATGAGGCCGATGCGATCCTGCGCCGCGTCGAAGACGAAGTGACGCAAGCGCGCGGCGGCGAGCCGCTGCCGCCGCCCGTCCTCGCGAGGCCGGGCGCGGGCGCGCCGCAGATGCTGTCGTTCGGCTCATTGTTTCGCGGCACGATGCTGCAACGGATGATCGTCGGATGCGTGACGCTCGTCGTCATCAATACGCTGCTGTATGGCTTCGTCACCTGGCTGCCGACCTTCTTCGTGCATCAAGGCTTCAGCATCGCGAAGTCATTCGGCTTTGCGCTCGTGATGTCGCTGGGCGCGCCGATCGGTTCGGCAATCGGCGCATTGACGGCCGACGCATGGGGGCGCAAGCCGACCATTATCGGCTCGTCGCTGGCGGCCATTCTGTTCGGCGCGATGTATCCGTTTATCACGAGCCCGGTGATCCTGCCGATCGTCGGCCTGCTGTTGACTATTCCGATCTACGTTCTGGTCGCGTTGCTGTTCGCGGTCTACGTGCCGGAACTGTTTCCCACCGAAGTGCGGCTGCGCGCATCCGGCGTGTGCAACACGCTCGGCCGTGGCGCGACGATTGTGACGCCGTTCATCGTGGTCTCGCTTTTCGCGCAGTACGGCATCGTCGGCGTGCTCGCGCTGATGATCGGCTTGCTCGCCATCCAGATCGTCGTGGTTGCGTGGCTCGGCGTCGAGCCGACGGGCCAGCGTCTCGAAGACCTGCAGCCAGAAGACACCCGAATCCGCGAAGCGCTTCGTGTCGATGCGCAAGCCTCGCCTCTCAAGTGAATCAACAGGAACGAAACAGTGGATACGACGAACGCGAATCATCTCGACGCTCAGCTTTTCATCGACAGCGAATGGAGCGATGCGGAAGAAGGCCGCACGCTCGACATTCTTAATCCCGCGACAGGTGAAGTGATTGGCACGCTCGCAGCGGCGTCCGCCGCCGACGTCGATCGCGCGGTGCAAGCGGCTCATCGTGCATTCGAGGGCGGCGCGTGGCGCGATATGCCGATCCAGCAACGCGCGCGTGTGCTGAACCGCTTCGCCGATCTGTTCGAAGCAGATCTCGAGCAGTTCTACAGACTGGAGACGTTGAACAACGGCCGGCCGATCTCCGAGACGCGTGCGCAGATCTCACGTCTGCCGCAGTTCTATCGCTATTTCGCGGCGCTCGCGCTTACGCGTCGCAGTGACGTGATTCCGATCGAAGGGCCGTACCTGTGTTACACGCAGCGCGTGCCGCTCGGCGTGGTCGCATTGATGACGTCGTTCAATCATCCGTTGATGATCCTGTCGAAGAGTCTCGCGCCAGCGCTCGCGACGGGGAATAGCGTCGTCATCAAGGCGTCCGAGCAGACGCCGCTCACGACCGTTCGCCTCGTGCGTCTGCTGCACGAAGCAGGCGTGCCCAGGGGCGTCGTCAGTGTGGTCAATGGCGAAGGACGCGAGGCGGGCGCAGCGCTCGCGCAGCATCCGTTGATCCGCAAGGTTGTGTTCACAGGCGGTACCGAAGTGGGCCGCTCGATTGGCGAAGCGGCCGCGCGTAACTTCGCGATGACGACGCTCGAACTCGGTGGCAAGGGCGCTGTGATCCTGTTCGACGACTTCGACATCGAGCGCGCCGTGAACGGCGCGGCATTCGCGGCGTTTATCGGCGCGGGACAGACCTGCGTGTGCGGTGCGCGCATCCTCGTGCAGAGGTCGATGTATGCGGCGTTCCTCGATCGTTTCCGCGCCAAGGCAGCGGGCATCCGCGTCGGGGATCCCGCAGATGCGAAGACGCAACTTGGCCCGGTCATTTCCGATCGCTCGCGGCAACGCATACTGGCGATGCTCGATCGTGCGAAACAGGCCGGTGCGAAGATCCTGACGGGCGGCGGTGTGCCGCAGGGCTTGGCGTCGGGGTTCTTCCTTGAGCCGACCGTGATCTACGACGCCCACCCGCACTCCGAGATCGGCCAGGAAGAAGTGTTCGGGCCCGTCACGGTCGTCATGCCGTTCGAGGATGAAGCCGACGCGATCCGGATTGCCAACGATACCCAGTTCGGCCTCGCCGCTTCCATCTGGACGCAGGACGTCGCGCGTGCGCACCGTGTTGCGGGCAAACTGGAGTTCGGCATGGTGTGGGTCAACGATCATCACCGGCTCGATCCTGCGTCGCCATGGGGCGGCTTCAAGAACAGCGGCGTGGGGCGCGAGACCGGCATCGAGTCGTTCGACCAGTTCAGCGAGCCGCGCGCGGTGACCATCAATACGACCGGCAAGACGGTTGACTGGTATGCGGACGACGGTGAACTGAAGCGACTGAACTGAGCGGGCCGGCATCCGGGCTATCTGGCCTTGTTGATAGGCCCACCGGAGCGATTGCGACGGAATTCCGTCCACGCTGCGAAATACATCACGATCGCTTCCGCTTCTGTGCCCGCTCCGCAACCGTCACGTTGCGGGTTGCACGGGGCGTTGGCCGGTAGTCTCGTCAGTGTGGTGATCCAGGTCGGGGACTGTGTCGTCCCGATGCCTTAGGGGGAATTCCGCCAACAATTGCATCGTCACACGTGAGGAGCCAGCGGCCGGGGCACGGTAATTCACTTCGCGCTGACCCCTGAGCGAAGCTGCGCGTCCATAACACCACGATACTGTATAATCGCGCCCGTCTTAGGGGAGTAGTCTGCTGTGCCACCCCCGGTGCAGCGCCGCCGTCAACATATTTGGCATCCGTGCCATGGCGTCGGCAGCCGTTTCACGGCCTGGCGAGACCTTTGACGTTTCCCTTCTACCCGAGCCGGGCGAAGGGCAGCGTCATTGGTTCATGTGCCCGGCTCGTGGAGATCAAGAAAGTGTCACCCATACCCCACCTCCGTATTTCGGGACGTGCGTCATGATTTTGACTTTCGTCCTGCTTATCGCGTCCGCCTGCATTATCTACGTCTCCTGCGAAACCTTCGTTAACGGAGTCGAATGGCTTGGCAACAAGCTGAACATGACACAGACGGCAACGGGTACGATCCTGGCGGCATTCGGCACGGCGCTGCCAGAGAGCGTCGTAACGCTGGTTGCCGTTGCGTTCGGCAATACACCGGCACACAAGGAGATTGGCGTCGGCGCGGCCATTGGCGGACCGCTTGCGCTCAGCACCATTGCATATGCCGTCGTGGGCCTGGCGCTGCTCGCGACCGCGAAGCGGGTGGGCCGTGCGAGAGCGAATGCCGTCGATGCCGATACGCGGCGCCTGCGACGCGATCAGATCTGGTTTCTGGTTATCTTCGTCATCAAGATTGCGCTGGGCCTGTTCATGTTCAGTCTCAAGCCAGTGCTCGGCCTTGCGTTTCTTGCGGCGTATGCGCTGTACTGCTGGAAAGAGTTGACAGCCGAGGGTGAGGCAGGTGATCAGGAAGAACTTGAGCCTCTGAAGCTGCGCCCGCGTGAGGAGAATCCCGCCATGGTCTGGATTGTTGCGCAGACAGTTGGCGCGCTCGTCATCATCTTTCTGGCCTCACACCTGTTCGTGACCCAGATCGAGGCAGTCGGCCCATGGCTTGGTGTCGCCCCGCAGTTGACGGCGCTGCTTTTCAGTCCGATCGCAACGGAACTGCCCGAGATCATGAATGCCGTGATCTGGGTGAGGCAAGGCAAGGAGCGGCTTGCGCTCGCAAACATCAGCGGCGCCATGATGATCCAGGCGACGATTCCCACGGCGTTCGGCCTGTTTTTCACGCCGTGGCATCTGGCCGCGCCATCCATTGTCGCGGCAGTAGTGACGGCGCTGGCGATCGTCTTTCTGCAGTGGATCTTCCGGGCGCCGCGCGTGTTGAGCCGTCGACTGGCCTATGTGGGATACCTGTATGGGGCATTCGCTGTCCTGCTGTTTGCCGTGAGGTGATTCTGGGCGTTCGCTGGTTCGCGACGGGTCATGAGCCATGCGCGTCGGATATCCACATGCGGACAACCACGACCATTGATTTCATTCTGTGGCAGCGTTGAACCGGCATCGATGGACAAGGAACACGGGCGTCGACCGGAGCACCGGTCCTCGCCCTGATTCCGACGGGTAGCTGGACCGACTCAGCTCGCAGCCAGCGAAAAGAGCGGTCCGACGCGTCATCAAGCTTCGCTTGCGCATCAACGTCCATGTCCGGGCACAGTCCCCATCTGCTCGAATGTCATTGTCCTCTTGCCTTGGGCCTTTCAATGGGTGACGCATTTAACCGGATACGGATAATTCTGCGAAAAGCCCCCACTCATGGGTCAGGGCAAGACGCCAGTAAGGATTCTGGCCCCGCAGATAGATCTGCGGGTGGTTCGGATCGCCGGCCTTGTCGCCCTTGCTCATGAACGACCAGATACCATCAGCGGTGCTATACAGAGACACTTCTGCATAAAGCGTCCGGTTCCAGTAGACGTAGCCGCCCGCGCCCACCACCTGCTGCGCCAGCGTGCCTTCAAGGATTGGCAGGAACTGGAGTGAGGCAACGGTGCTCGTCGAAGATGAAATGTACGGGTAACTCCACGCCGGCGAGCCGTTCCAGACATCCTGCACCGTCGGATTGTTGTGCAGGGTGGTGCCAAGGATCAGGTCGTTTGCGTCTCCAATGATCCTGTCGACGTAACGGAAATCCATGTTGTCCGACGCCCAGTGGCCAATCCACTGTCCATTACTTCCCTGATGGTCGTAGTTCGAATAACTAAATTGTGTAAACGCACCGATCCTGTCTGTGATCTTTCCGGCGAGGAAGATGCTGACCGAGTCAAAAATCGGCAGACCGTCTTTGAGAGAGACAACATTGCCGCTGGCGTCATGGTTAAGCTTCGTCCTGGTCAGATCAAGCATTGCCATCACGGCCACTGCAACAGTCCGTTCGCCGAAGGTATATCCGTTCACTTGAACATTCGCCCGTAGGGCGTCAGCTCGGGAAATTGTCCGCCAGCGTGACATGCCACACAGCTTTGTCCCGTCTGGCGCGCAAATATAGGTAGCGCTTGAACCGCGGCGGCAACTAGCAGGCAAAGCAGGGCGATTGCCAGCGTCGAGATGCGACCGGTCAGACTATGGGCGACATCGTTGCCTGTAGAAGCCTGTGACATGTCAGCCTCTCCCGCGACAGGTTCCGCATTCGGGCAAGCGCGGCGCGCGGCGCCCCGTGCCCACGCGGTAACGGGGCGACAACCAGGCACTTCGCGCACGGCATGACCGGCGTCGCTTGTACATCGGCGAGGTGGGGCAAGCTCATACCACGATCGGGTGATGCTTGCCCGCGCGCGGAGCGCGTTTTCCAGACTCCAAAACGAGTGCGCACACCGGTTTATTCCCTGCGCAGGGAGCCGAGCACGCAAGACTCGCGATCGCCTTCGGAAGTCAGAACAACGATCGTTAGCAGATCGTAAATGAAGTGGGCGTTGCGATCGGAAGCTAAGGGAAGCTTGCTTACCACTTTTGGTGAGCTTCGATATGTGTGGGGTTATCCCTTCGCTTTGAAGGGTGCAGCAGCCCCAATCTACTGCGGCTCGGCTCCGTCCCTTCTATGTGTCGCTGCGGGATCGCGCCAGTCAGTAGCTAGCAACATAGTTAGCATAACTATATTAAAAGTGTAGGAATAGCAGTATCCACAAATTCCTTCCAGCCGCATCTCCTGGCGGTGAGACTGGTTCAAAACGTTTCACAGCTGGCACGCCAAACGCCCCTGACTTCATCAAGCGCTGAACGGCAGGAGACTGAACGCAGGTGCCTTGAGCGGAAAGCACATTGCAATGTTTATTACATAAAGCATACGCAAGTCATTGATTGCAAATGGGAATTGTTTACATTAAGATCCGGACCAAAAAACCGATTCATGACCAAATATGACAGAAGCGATCACAAGGGAGACTTGCGTGCGAGATCTACTGACGCACGATCCACCTCCTCATCCATCACGCGCCTGACCATGTGCGTGTCTGGCTTCGGTCGCGCAGCGACCGTTTTGCCAACGCCTGTTTAGCCAAAACTGATTCCGGTTTCGTCCAGCGGTTCACCGCGGACGAGGCCCTGCATTACCCCAAAAAAATTAATCATCCTAACCACTGTCTGGAGCATCATGTATTGCCTTCGCTGCAACTTACCTCTGACGGCGATCGCTGTCGCCACTGCACTCGTAGTTTCGCCGCTTGCACATGCGGCTTCGCCGGCAAGCGCGCAGTCACTCGAGACCCGGCTCGATGCCATGGCCCAGCAACTAGTGGAAATGCGCAACGAACTTGCCGCATTGAAGCAGGAAAACACCCAGCTCAAAGCGCAACAGCAGCAACAGGTGCAGGCCACCCAGCAGGCCGCCGTCGATCAGGCGACACTCAGGAATCAGGTCGAGGCGACTAGCCAGTCGGTACAGAGCGCATTGGCGAAGCCGTCGCCGCTCGACAACCTGAGTCTGTGGGGTTACGGCGAGCTCTACTACGTGCGACCGACCCGACATTCCGAGGACACACGAGCTGATCTCGCGCGGGGTGTGTTCGGAATCGGCTACCAGTTCGACGACAAAACGCGCTTCAATTCCGAGTTCGAGATCGAGCACGCGGTGACGTCATCGAGCGATCCCGGCGAGTTCGAGGTCGAGCAGTTTTATGTCGACCACAAGTTCACTGATTCGCTGTCGGGCAAGGCAGGTCTCTTCCTGATGCCCGCAGGCCTCATCAACGAGAATCACGAACCGACCAATTTTTACGGCGTAACGCGCAACTTCGTCGAGACGCTGATCATTCCAAGCACGTGGCGCGAGGGCGGTCTCGCGCTGTCCGGCGATACGACGTTCGGGCTGGGCTGGAGCACGGGTGTAACAACGGGCCTCGACCTGTCCAAATGGAACTTCACTCCGACGTCACCTCTGTACACCTCGGCGCTTGAAATGCAGAACAACGGCGTGGCGCCCATGCAGGCTACGCATCAGGAAATGGCACTCGCACACGCACAAAAGCTCTCGGGATTTGTCGCGCTGAACTATCGTGGCGTGCCCGGCCTGACGGTTGGTGGTTCGGTTTTCAACGGTGGGGTCGTGCGCGCAACGCCCAGCATCGACGACAATCAGCGCGTGATGTTGTATGAAGCGCATGTCCGCTATCAGCCGGGGCCATGGGATCTGTCGGCACTGTATGCACGAGGACTCTTCTCGCATACGGCCGAAGCAAACGCGCAGTTCCCCGGCGCGACCAACCCGTTGCCGGCAAGTTTCTATGGCTGGTATCTGCAGGCGGCGTACAACGCTCATATCGGTGGTTACCGACTGGCACCGTTTGCCCGCTATGAGAAGTACAACATGGGTGCGAGCTATGAAGGACTCTCCACCGGTTCCTTCACCGTGCCGGACGGGTTCGCTGTTCCGCATGACACTGTTTATACGGTCGGCGCCAACTTCTATCTGAATCCGAACGTCGTGTTCAAGGTCGACTATCAGCGCTTCAAGATCAACCGTGATTTCTCGCGTCTGGATCTGGGCGTCGGAGTGCAATTCTGATGATTCGCGATGAAGCTCACTGGGCACCATTGGTGATGCTTGCGGCCGTCGCCGGCGTTGCGCCGACGACGGTTTTTGGCGCCGACTATCTGTCGGTCACGCAAGCGCAAAAGAGCATGTTTCCAAGCGCGACAGAGTTTGTCGTCAGTCCTGTCGCGCTCACGGAGGAGCAGCGCAAGGCGCTTTCCGCACAGGCGGGCACACGCGTCAATCCCGCGCAATGGACTGTCTTTGCCGCGAAGTCCGGCGACGGGTTGCTCGGCTACGTCATCACCGATGCAGTGATCGGCAAGTTCCAGTTGATCAGTTATGCGGTGGCGTTTGGCGCGGACGGCGCGATTCGTGACGTCGAGATCCTGTCATACCGCGAAGAACATGGCGGCGAAATCCGTACGCACGCCTGGCGCAGGCAGTTCGAAGGAAAAACTGCGTCGGTGCCTTTGCACATCGGGGAAGATATCCAGAGCATCAGCGGCGCGACGATGTCGTGCACCCATGTGACCGAGGGCATCAGGCGGCTGGCCGTATATGTCGATACGATGCTTGCGGGAAAGTGACGTGACGGATACCGCCATCCCATTGCGCGACGCCGGCATCGTGCGTCGCGCTAAACCCTTGCTGGGGACACTGGTCGACATTGCCGTCGGCGCGGCGGACTCCGAGTTCGCACTAACGGCCATCGGCGCTTCGTTCGCCGAGATCCGCGACGTGCACCGGTTGATGAGTTTTCACGAGCCGGCGAGTGACGTGAGCCGCATCAACCGCGCGGCAGCCGGAGAACCTGTCGAGGTGGATCCGCGCACGGCCGAAGTCCTTCGGCTTGCAACCGAATTGCAAAACGCGTCTGATGGCGCGTTCGACTGTACGGTCGCGCCGGTGCTCGTGCTGCATCGTCTGTTGCCACGCATGAACAGTTGGAACGAAGCGCGGCCGCAGTTTCACGAACGGCACGCCGAACTGTTCAGTAGTCGAGTGCGCCGTATTCCAGCGTTCACAATTGACGCCTGCTCTGTGGTCAAGCAGCGTGAGTGCCTGGTTGATCTTGGCGGCATCGCGAAGGGTTATGCCGTTGATCGAGCGGTGGACGCGGTAACGTCACTGGCTGCCGCAAGCAGATACACGATCGACAGCGTGCTCGTCAATGCAGGTGGGGATCTCCGCTATCACGGGCGAAACGCGGTACCGATTCGCCTGCGGGATCCTCGCAATCCTGCGCAACTCAGTGGCGCGGTCGCGATTTCGGACGGCGCGCTAGCCAGTTCATCGACGAGCGGGCTGTATGGACGTACGCATGAGGTGTCACCACTGATTGACCCGGTCGGCAGGATTCCGTTGCCATTGGGGGCGGGCGTGACCATCGCGGCACCATGTTGCGCGATCGCTGATGCACTGACCAAGGTTGCGTTGATCACTGGCAATGCGACTCATCCTCTATTTGCGCGTTACGGCGCGTCCGTGGTCCAGTTCCTGGCACCTCCGCTCCTCTCATCCGGACATCGATGAAAAGCTCGTCTCAACAATACGTTCGCGTGTCAGGGCCAATGCTCACGAAGTCGTGGCGCTGGGCACTCTATGCGCTTGTAACGCTGCTCGTTGCGACGGGCTTCGCATGGTTAATCGTGCACTACGGGCGTTCGGACGACGCATTGCCCAGCCCGATGGAACCATGGTCGATGAAGATTCATGGTGCGACCGCAATGGGAGCGATTTTTGCCGTCGGCGCGATGCTACAGCGACATCTCTTGCCAGGCTGGCGAATAGCGCGAAACCGCGCGGCGGGCGTCGGCATGTGCATCACATTGGGCCTGCTGACAGTGACCGGTTACGGTCTCTACTATTTCGACGGCGATGCGCTACGGCGGGCCGCAGAGTGGCTGCACTGGTGCGCTGGTTGCGCACTGCCAGTTGTACTGGCCATACATGTTGCAGCGGCCCGGTTGTCGCGTCGGCGCGCATCATCACGTTGCCGTGCGTCCTGAGCGACAGATTGTCGGAACGTGGTCCGGGAGACAATTACCGCGCAACGAACCGCGTCACTGATCCCGGCATGCCGATCGGTGCCTGATGAAGTGGTGCGCCTGAATGTCATCCATGGGTCGCGTTGCCGGCCAGTTGGGTGGAACATCATACCCACACTGCGTCCATGGTTACTGCTGCAGTGATGCGAATCGCTCCTATTATCTCTTCTATTACTATCTGTAACAGAACGGTCAATACACATGAGAACAACTCGCACCTTTGTCGCTGTTGCCTTGGCCTCGGTGGCCTTGCATGGACCCAATGTGTTCGCTGCGGACGAGTCATACAGCCTGACGCTGAAAGACCACAAGTTCTCGCCGGCTGAGCTCACTATCCCTGCAGGCAAGAAGGTGAAGGTGACGGTGAAGAATCTCGATTCGACGCCAGCTGAATTCGAAAGCGACGACTTCAAGGCAGAAAAGGTGGTTCCGGCTGGCAAGCAGGTCGATGTCTTCATCGGGCCGCTGAAAGCGGGGACGTACGAGTTTCACGACGAATATCACGAAGCAGAGTCGAAAACCCGTCTGATCGTCAGGTAAGCGCGCGACATCATGCTATCCACCGCTCTCATAGTCTTCCGTGAAGTTCTCGAAGCCGCACTGGTCGTGTCGATCGTTATGGCGGCCACCAAAGGGGTTCTCAATCGAGGATGGTGGGTGAGCGGAGGCTTGCTCGGTGGCGTCGTCGGCGCGGGACTGATCGCCCTCTTCGCAGATGTGATTTCGTCGTGGGCGTCGGGCATGGGCCAGGAAGTGTTCAATGCGTGCGTGATGTTCATTGCAGTCGTCATGCTCGCGTGGCACAGCATCTGGATGGGCAAGCACAGCCGCGAAATGGCGCAGCAGATTTCCTCAGTGGGGAAGGCGGTCGCGGCGGGCAGCAGGCCGCTCACCGGCCTCGCGATTGTCGTTGGTGTGGCGGTGCTGCGCGAGGGTTCGGAGGCTGTCCTGTTCCTGTATGGCATCGCAGCAGGAGACCCGGGACAGACGCCTCAGATGATCGTCGGCGGACTGCTGGGCATTGTCGGCGGTGTCGGTCTTGGCGCCGCGATGTATGCGGGCCTTCTGCAGATTCCGCTGAAGCGCCTTTTCGCGGTGACCAACGCGCTGATCATCCTGCTTGCCGCGGGTATGGCGAGCCAGGGCGTGGGCTATCTGGCGTCGGCGGGAATCTTGCCGTCGTGGGGTGATACGGTCTGGGACACGTCCTGGCTGCTCAAGGAATCCAGCGTTGTCGGCAAGATGCTTCATACGCTCATTGGCTATACGGCGCGTCCGGCCGGCATTCAGATTGTGGCGTGGCTCGCGACCCTGGTTGTCATCATGCTTCTGGCTCGCGCAGTGGGCCGCCCACAGGGCGCGGCGGGACAATCACGACAATCTGCATAGTCGCCGTAGTCGATAACGAACATTGCATGGACGCATCCAGACTGGAGCACAGCGCCGCGCTGCTTGTCGCGCTTAGAGTCGCGGCCTGTCGGCACGACAGGATTGTGGAGCGCAAGGTCTTCGGCTGTCCGTCCTTCTTCGTCGGGCAACGGATGATGGCGTGCGTCTATGGGGAGCAGATCGCATTGAAGCTTCCGCAACTTGCTGTTACCGCGCTGCTCGAAACGCACGGCTGCACAGTCTTTCAACCGTTCGGCCGCCGTCCGATGCCGCGCTGGCTCGCATTTGGCGCGGACAGTCCTGCCTTTGCTTCACTCGAAGACCTTTTCGAAGAATCACTGTCTTTCGTGAGCGAATTGCCGACCAAAGAGTGACAACATCCGCTGTTCTGGCATACGGCCAGTCGTGCGGCGCGCTTTGAACTCCGCCTTCATCATCGCTATTGTCTGGATGGGATGACTCATTTCCCGTCAGCAATGCTGATGCCGAAAATCTGTTGCACCTGGCCGCCGCAGGATGCGGCTATCCCTCCAGCGACGTCATACCCGACTGCAGATAGTTCTCGATCCCCACCTTCTTGATAAGGTCCAGTTGTGTTTCCAGCCAGTCGATCTGGGCTTCCGTATCGTCGAGAATCTGTTGCAGTATTTCGCGTGAGACGTAATCCTTCACCGATTCGCAGTAAGCGATCGCATCCTTACAGGTGGCCTGGGACGTCTGTTCAAGCTTCAGGTCGCACTCCAGGATCTCCTGCGTATCCTCGCCAACGAGCAGTTTATGCAGGTCCTGCAGATTCGGCAGCCCGTCGAGCACGAAGATGCGCTCAATAAGAGCATCGGCATGCTTCATTTCTTCGATCGATTCCTGATACTCGTGCTTGCCAAGCTCGCCGAGTCGCCAATGGCGGTACATGCGCGCATGCAGGAAGTACTGGTTGATTGCAGTCAACTCATTCTTCAACTGTGCATTGAGGTGAGCGATGACCTTCTTGTCTCCTTGCATGACCGTTCTCCTTATCCAGTCCTCGTTCGGGTGGCGGTTCGACCGTTACAACTTACAACAATAGGCAGTTATGGCCTTTGTCGCAATGGGCATTGGAGACCAGCCCACTGACTCTGCGACGCAATTTCACTGTGAAGTAGCGACGTTCCCAGCGTCGCAAGCGGCTTCGCCTCAATGACGACTCGCCGTGGAAAGTCAATACTGGTCCGGCCTGCGTGACGCGGGATTCCGTTCATGGTCCGTTGACGGCCGATGCTCGCACACGTTCGCAGCAAGCGGAGATGGATCTCGGCTCCGGCTGGAGCGTGACTGGCCCAGGGCACCGCCATACCCCGGGCCATTCCTGCGCTTACATCTGATACCGCAGTGTCGCCATCACGCTGCGAGGCGCGCCCGGCATGTTCAGATTCGGGCTCGTGCCGTGTGCCGAGACGATATAGCTCTTGTTGAACAGATTGTAGAGATTCAACTGAAGCTCGAACGGGCCGCGAGCGTACCGCGCCATCATGTCGGCCGTGACGTAACCGGGTAACGTCACGGTGTTTTGCGGATCGGCCATTCGCGCGCCGACGAGGTTCAGCCCGGCGCCGACACCGAAGCCGTTACCCAGATTTCTGGTCAGCCATATGTTTCCAGAGTGACGCGGGGTGAGCGTGGCACGCTTGTCCTGCAACGCGGCGCTCGACTTCGTGACGACCGCGTCCAGGTAGGCGTATCCCGCAAGCACGCTCCAGCCCTGGCCCAGATCCGCAGCCCCGCTGATTTCCATCCCGTCGGTACGTTGCTCGCCGATCGGAATCAGCGCCGTGTTGCTTGCGTTCGCAACCTTGATGTTGGTGCGCTCCAGGCGAAATAGCGATACCGTCGTGCTGGCCTTGCCGTCCAGCCAGTCGTATTTCGCGCCGATTTCCGTGTTTTTGGTGGTCTCGGGTGCCAGTTGTGCATTGTTGGCGGCGAGCGAGAATGCCTCGCCCGACGGCTGGAACGAGCGGCTCCACGACACATAGTAGGACTGCGCAATAGTTGGCTGCCAGACGAGGCCCACGCGCGGACTCCACGCATTGTCGGTGCGCGACAGGTTGGGCTGATTCGGCCGGCGCTCGAAGGTCTCCTGCTCGAAGTTGTCATAGCGAATGCCCAGCAGCGCTTTCCAGTGCTCGGTGAGGCTGATCATGTCCTGGGTATAAAGCCCCAGCGTCTTGAAGACGCCGAGATTGCTGGCCGCGGGCGCACCACCCAGATGCAGCGGCAGCGTTGGCAGGGCAGGGTGGAACAGGTCCACCGTCGCGACGTTGTTCTTCGAGAAGTTGACCAGATCCTTGTCCTGCTGGCCAAGCTCCATGCCATAGAGCAGCTCGTGTTTCATGCCGAAGAGCGTGGCCTTTTGCGTCAGATCGGTCTGGTTGAACCAGCCATGCTCCTCACGGTAGACATTGGATCGGTTCAGCGAAACCCGCTGCGTCGCCTCATTCACGGTGCCGGGAAGCGTGTTGTTGCGATCGAGCGAGTAATGGTAGTAGCGCGTGGCGTTGCGGATCGACCATTGATCGTTGAACTCGTGCCTGATGGTGGCGGTGCCCGAATACACACGCGTCTGCGTGTAGTCCGCGTCGCGCGCGTTGGCCGCACCGTAATAGGTGGAAGCCGGCACGTCGACGGGGCGTCCCTTGTAGGCCGGAATGCCGAAATCGGTCACGCGGCGATCTTCCAGATAGTCCGCCTGGAACAGCACGGTCGTCTTCGGCGCCACATGCAACTCCAGCGACGGCGCGATGGCCGAGCGATTGAGAAACTGCTGCGAGCGATAGCTGTTGGACTCCTCATGCGCGCCCGTCACGCGGAATGCCGCCGCGCCATCCGCGAGCACGCGACCGACGTCGGCTTCGACACGGCGATCGTCCCACGAACCATAGCTGATGCCGACATCGGTGACGTCGATACCCGGTTTCTTCGTGACGCGGTTGATCAGGCCGCCCGCCGAACCACGGCCGTAGAGCACAGCGGCTGGCCCCTTGATGACTTCCACGCGGTCCACGTTGGACAGGTCGCGGAAGTACAGCGCATCGTCGCGGATGCCGTCGACGAACTGGTCGGCGATCGCCGAGAAGCCACGGATCGTGACCTGGTCGCGCTGGCCGTCGCCCGTGGAAAAACCAACGCCTGGCACGTTCTTGAGCACATCCTGCAAGGAATTGGCGTGCTGGTCACGCATCACTTCTGACGTCACCACGTTCACTGTCTGTGGAATGTCGCGCAACGGCGTATCCGTCTTCGTGGCGCTCACGGCACTGGACGGGTTATACCCGTCCCCCGGATCACGAATCGCGCTGGCCTTGACGGTCACCGCCGGCAACGGGCCCCCTGCACCGTCGGCTGGCGAAGCGGCGCTGTCCTGTGCAAAAGCAACCCCGGCGATCATCGGTTGGCACGCGAAAACTGCCAGGACGGCGCGTCGTACCGGGTGCAAGTCTAGTCTCATTATTCTCTTCCCGTAATAGTTCGTAATACACAAATGAGACGCATTATTATTTGAAAGGATGGAAAGGTCAACAGCAGTTAGGAAGGATCGGCCGGGGCGCGCCACGAATCAGGTGCGAGCCCCCAGCGCTTTACCGCAGATGGGGATGCCTCCCGAAGTCGGCTTTCGAGGGCACGGCATACTTCAAACGCTTTTGGGGGAACAAAAGATTTTTTGTAGGGCCGTCGGCCCGTAATGCTTACGCTTGCATAAAGCGTAGATATGCTGATGATTAGACGATTGTGCGTCGAAGCATGTCCAGAGGACGGCAAGGACCCTCGCGCTGGATGCGGCGCGAGGACAGTGACCTGAAATAGTGCGCACAAACATCGTTCTTCGCGCCGGTCACAGTGATCATCGGCTACGGCGGCTACCCGTCGGGTATTGACAGGCGTCAGCGGTTAGTCTGCGTAAGTCTGCAGGCTGGGCTCCCCGCAGTGAGCGAGGATGGCAGCGTGCACACGGTCGCGCAGCCGCGTCATGGCTCTGAAGTCGTTGCCGTCGGGGCGGATCGGAGGGGGCACCGTGACAGTAATGCCGCCACGGCGCGGCAGCCACTGACCATCGCGCAATACCGCCCGCACCATGCAACGCAATCGGCACGACAGGGCGCTGCGCGAGGCATGCGACACGGAACGCGCCAAGATGAAATGAGGCGAGACCGGCAGAGCACGTGAACGTGCCCTCGGGAAAGAAGAGCAGGGTATCACGTCGCTCGGCTTGCGCAACCAGACTCGCCTCATCCTCAAGGCTGCGGCGATCGTCCCGCCGTTCGACAAAACGCACACCAATCGCGCGCAGGAAACGCCCCATGAACGGCCACGCCGACAGCTCCCGCTTCGCGACGAAACTGACGGGATGCGCAAGCGCTGACATGAGCACGACGTTGTCCGGATAGCTCGTGTGGTTCGCGGCCACGATTACCGGTTCTGACGGAAACGCGCCCGGGGTCCCCGCGAGTTGCACGCGTAGCCCCGCGAGGTGCAGGAGCGTCCGGCATGCGTGAGCCGTGACGCGCCAGTTGCGCTCGATATCCCGATGAAAAACGACACCACACCAAAGGATCGGGGCGAGCAGCACAACCAGGCTCCAGCAGTACACGCCCCAGGCGACATCCCGGCAGCGTCGCGTCGCGCGGCGCAAAAGCGGAGCGATGCTGCCTGCCGCGACGTCGAACATCTGTCGCCACCGCGCGGGTGCAACTGGCAGTCGTTGTCCGTGGCGCTCGAACCTTTCGAGCGTGGCGGCATGGCGGATGTTGCCGCTTGTTGTCTCTGCACGACCGAAGTAGATCCGGGCACCCCGAGTGGACGTTAAGCTATTGATTTCTATGGTTGCGCGAAACGCGAGCGGCCGAATTTGCTTACAAGCGGTTGGATCCAATCTTGGTCATTCGACGGCCACTGGAGGCAAGTTTGGCCACGCGGCGGCGGCCGTGAGCAATATTTGCTCACTTCTCGCCGGACGCGTCTCGAACGCCGGACTTGGTAGTTGGTAGTTTTCGAAGTTATGTCAGGGTTTTGCTGACCACAATAGAATGACGAGCAACGGCAAGTCTGCAACCAAATGTCCGCTCAGGGCTTGTACTACGCAAAAATCAGAATCGACCTCTCAGTCGAGGAGGGTGCAGAGTTCCCCCTCGACAAACTGTTGACAAGCGCGTATCGCTCGTCATCTTGGCGACAACGAGAGACGGCGTGAGTCGACAAGCCGCGCGAGCTTAAAGCGTCAATTGCTTCGCACAATTCAGATTCTTTGGTGATATGCAGTTGAAGTGTCGAAAACCATTCGCCATAGAACAACCGCAGGCGCTGCCACGTGTCGGTTGCGGCGGTGCCTGCTCCCATCATGCAGTGCCGCCATCTCTCTGAGGCGATCGTTTCGTAAGTCAACGCATAATTCGCGAGGCCGCCACATGCCTGAGCGAGTCTCATACAAAATAGGGCTACGTTTGCCGCTGCCCAAATCGTATGCTGCGCGCGTAACGGCTCGTACAGTTGATCGACGTACTGTCTGGCGCTTTGCATCGAGCGCGCCGAGAGTTCAGGAATGTGCGTACCCATCGCCTCGATGGAGGTGCGCCAAGTCATGACTGCTTCCACGCTTACACGACCGATCGAGGACAATGGCCACAGCGGCATGGCGAGTGCCTTCGACGCGTCGCTTGTATGTCCGGAGAGCCGATCCATCCAGATTCTTGAAGCCCGGTCGCCGCGCTGAAGCGCGCGAGGCAAATCAAGTCGGTCGTAGCGAAGTTTTTCCCACCATCTGCTGCGCTCATCGGGCAGGAACGCGTCACCCATCAATCGCTTTTCGATGGCGTAGGGCGTCCAAACTCCGAGGACTTCACAGGCGATGTCAAACACCAGACGGCTTTGGTACCGCCCCAAGTGCACGTTTCCACGCGGCGCCAACTGGAATCTGTGCAGCGGTATTCGAGTCAACTCAATGTAGCAACCGGGAGGTGGGTCGCACTGGACCGGGGAAAACGCATACACCGTGTTTCAACCTTTGCCTTTGTCTAGGGCGATTTTCTGCCCCATGCCTGCATGTGACCTCCGCTCGTGAATGGTTCTGATGAGATCCTATCGTCACGAGTTGACGGCAGTGACGTTCCTTGCGTTCACGAGGACAGCAGTGCGAGGGGGAACACTTCCATATCGGCCGTCTCCCGTCATTGGATTGATCGGCGAGGCGATAACCAGCGTCTGCATCTCTTTGCATCAAACCATTGCCTCGTCGTTGACCGATTGATTCCCGCGATAAGAGGCAGTTATCATGGCTTGACCACATCCATCTTAATTTGGAACGCCCAATATAGACGTGTTTGGGTTTCACGTTTTTAATCGACAACTGGCGCTTGATGAATCGTTGCTCGGCTCATGCAGGTTCTTCGGTGGCTCTGACTCCTGAAGCAGGGAACGATCGAAAATCGTGGTAGAGGGATCGCGGTTTGCGGATCGACTCGATATTGCCCGGCAAGGCATTCATCGCGGAATGCGCCGTCAAACGCCGCGAAGCGCGCTGAATTATCTTTGCTAGCCGAGTGAGCGGCAAAACACTCAGCAACGCAGTCATGAAGGCCGTATGACCACAACAGTCACTTCTAGTACGGAACCGTATCGAGTTGCGCTTGGCCATCGGCATGTGTGTGCACGTGACGATCCAAACCTATGCGAATCGGTACGGCTTGCATCAAGGGAGGCCGACGAGAGAATCGCGCGTTCATCTGCTATGCGTCGTCCGCCGTTGGCCACCAGCGTCAAAGAGGCCGTCCTCATGCTGTCACATTTCGACGTTAAGCTTAGCGCCCTCGGTAATAAGCCCACGGTGAGTGGGTAGTCACGGAACGCACGTCACCGCAAAAGTTGACGACCAGCGTTTCGTTCTTTGCATCAGGAGCAGCCCGTGCTGAGCGCACACGAATTTGCAACATTAATGCTGGTCAAGGACTCCGCCGATCACATTGCCGACCGGGAAGAACTTGGCACGTTGGCCGAGCGCCAGCTTGTTGCATTGGAGGGACTTGCGGGCGGCGCAGTTCGTCCCCGCATCACGGAGGACGGTGAGTCGCTTCTCCGTAACATTGCCTTTATCCATAACAGGACAACCCATCGAGTGCCGGATGTCGCCAACCATTGATGCAAGTCGCGCTCGCATGGTCCTTATCGGGCCGTTCCATCGCACGGCCTGACCGGTACATCGATCGAAAGCCTCGCGCTGCAATCTGATTGGGTAATCTCGACAGCAACGTATGGCTCCCCGTCAGTAGTTCGCGAAAAGACCCCCGCACCTTCGACGTGGGGAGCATGGCAACTACAACTGGCGCGCCGATAATGGCGCTGTTCACGTCGCCATGAAAGCGCCCGGCGCGGCACGAGGCTCCGGCTATGTACGGACACCTCTCAAGCTCTCTCACCACGATCGGCAGGCGGATAGGGCTGCTTCAACGCAGCGCTTCCAGGCAGCGTTGGCAACGTAGGTCGTCGCCACCGCGTCGGTAGCTCTGCATGGCCTTTGTCCGATCATCGAGATCACCATGACCAACGTCCAGCGTGGCCCTGACCAGCTTCGCTATGCGTGCCGGCGGCACGACAAGCCGGATCCGTCTCCGGCCGACTTGCCAAGTGGGGCTGTGTTGCCAATCAGTTTCGCCACATAAATTGAACCCAGAGCGGTTGCCAGCGGCTTGGATTCGCGATAGCCTCTTCGGCGGACCGGCCCGCTCTGTCCGCAAGCCCGCTTCAGCCTCTGCAGCGATTGCACCCGGAAGCATGATGTGCATTGCCAAATGACTGCCACCATCGTAGGGATCTTTCTGGTTGTCTACCTGGGGATGATTCTCGGCGGGCTGCCGTTCTTGCAACTGGATCGGACGGGCGTGGCATTGCTTGGCGCGATTGCCTTGATCAGCGTTGACGCAGTGTCCCTGGGGGCGGCAGCGGGCTCCATTCATCTGCCGACCATCATTTTGCTTTTCTCCTTTATGGTGGTGTCCGCCCAGATGCGCCTCGGTGGCTTTTACGACTGGGCCACGCACCGGTTCGCTTCGTGGTCTTATCGGCCAGCCGGTTTGCTCGCAGCGCTGATGCTCGGTGTCGCGACACTATCTGCTGTATTCAGCAACGATATCGTTTGCCTGGCGGTTACGCCGGTACTCATTGAAGCCTGTCAACGGCGGCGCCTGGATCCGGTGCCCTATCTCCTGGGCTTGGCCTGCTCGGCCAATATCGGCTCCGCGGCCACCTTAATCGGCAATCCGCAGAACATGCTGATTGGACAGACCTTGCGTCTGCCATTCTCCGGCTATATCGCCGAGGCTGCAATCCCGGTGGGTCTTGGCCTGCTTGCCGCGTGGGCGATGATCGTCTGGCAGGTAAGAGGCCGATGGACGTGGTCCGCACCTGCGCCCGTCGCGTCGGCGGGTGCGATCGATAGCGGCAGCAACGTGTCGCTTGATCGTTGGCAGACGGCGAAGGGGTTAATGGTTGCTGCCGTGCTGTTGATAGCGTTCCTCGTTGGCCCATGGCCGCGCGAGCATGTGGCACTGATCGGTGCAGGCGTGCTGCTGCTAAGCAGGAAGATGCACTCCACGCGAACGCTCGGTCTGGTGGACTGGGAACTCCTGGTCCTGTTCATGGCCCTCTTCGTCGTCAACCATGCAATTCAGCAGTCCGGCGTCGCGTCAAAAGTCATCGGCGATCTCGCTGGGGCAGGGCTGCATCTCGACCAGCTGGCCCCGTTGTTCGGGGCAACCTTTGTCCTATCGAATGTTGTCTCCAACGTGCCAGCTGTCATGCTGCTGCTCCCGTTGGCACACCACGAAATCGCTGGACCGCTGCTGGCGCTGGTAAGCTCACTGTCGGGCAATTTGCTGATCGCAGGCAGTATCTCGAACATCATCGTCGTGGATGCCGCAGCCAGGCGAGACATCCGCATCGATTGGCGCCGCCATGCCACGATTGGTATTCCAGTCACGCTCGCGACCCTCGCGATCGCCGCGATCTACCTGATAGTGCGGGTACGTTTTCTTGCTTCAGGGGCTTAGCAAAACCACCGGATAACGACGGTGTTCCGTCGTCTGCCACAGACCTTAAATGACTGCTCAGATTGGCCGACAGGCGAAGGTTCACAGGTCCAGCCGTAGTTGTACTTCCGCCTGCTTTGCCGGTTCGAACGCATCGTTCACTTCGATACCACGTTGGGCATCGCCAACCAGTTTCGTTACGAGCCACTGAGCATGCGAGATCTTGGTTGGGGCCAATCCCAATCGCGCCAGTCATCTTTTTGGAAAACGCTTCTTCGATAATTCGTGTACTGGGAACCGAAGGGGCCGTATGCACCTGACTTTCGATTTAGGCACCATTATTCTTCTGGACAATACCTTGTTGATTGCAGGCGCCGCGGCAATCTTGCATAACCGCAAGCGTACGTCCCGGCGCATCGGTTTAGGGCGTATCCGTTGCGTTGATTGCCTTGGCGATCGGTGCAGTACTAGCCGCATCTGGGGAGCGTGCCGCATTACCGCTTTGGCTGTGGACACATTTGAGTCTTGTCTTGGGGACGGTCGCCTATCCGCTGCTCCGGGACGGCATGCGGCGCCTGAGTGGTCGTCGCCGGAGCCTTTACTGGATGGTCGTACTGGTGCCGGCGGCATGGTTCATCATTGGCATCGTATCGGGATTCCCGCTTGTCAATGCTCAACGGGCAAGCGTCTTTCACTTGACCGCAGTGATGTTCGTGGCGGCTTCGGCAGTCGAGATATGGGTGGACCGACATAGCGAGCACTTACCTGAGCGTCGTCCGTTGGCCGCGTGTCTCCTGGTGAGTGCGCTGATCTATGCAGTGCGCCTCGTTTGCATCGTTCTCGATATTCCATCGGCATTTGACTTTGCGACGGCTTTTTTCTTCAGATTTTCTTCAACTTCTGGATTGCGCTGCTGGTTGTGACGCTCGTCAGGGAGCGGCGCGAGGCGAGCCTTCAGCTTGCAGCAGACACTGATGCGCTGACCGGCGTCGGCAACCGCCGATGGTTTATCGGGCGCCTTCCCGCAGCGCCGCTCGCAAAAAGCGCTCTCCCGATACTGGACGTGGACCACTTCAAGCAGATCAACGACAGATTTGGACATCTTCTGCATTGATCAGCGCGTTTGCGAACGCATTTTCCTTTTCCAAAGGGCACAGCCAGAAACGTCGCGCAAAAAAAAAGAGCGACGCGACGGGTAATCGCAATGCTCCTAACCTCTCGCATGTCGCCAAGAGGGGGCTGCTGCTGAAGACGGTGCTGTGTTAGACAATTACGAATTCACTATCGAGTCCATGCTGACTTTATGTCGTCCTCGCTGGCATCTTTGAACGAGTTCCGGAATCGACAATCGTCGTTCAGGAGATGCATGGAAATTACCCTCGGCGCGTTGATGGGCCGCGATCAGTTCATCAAGTGGTGCCGTCTGGAGCTGACTATCGTAGAGTTCAAGCAGTCGCGCCGTAGCTTGAACTGCATGCGATCCGAGCCTGTAACTAGATTCGATGTTTCGCGAGGTTGCCAGTTCGCGGAGGCTCGAGTCAGCGTCGGTGTATATAGACAGATTCCCGTCGCCGAAGCCAGCGTCAAACAAATAGAACGACGCGAACATCGTTCGAACGACACTCCCTAAGTGGAATGCGGCGCCGTGCTTCGAACTCAGAGCATTGAGACTCAGATGGTTGCGAAGCGACAGGTCGGTAAGAGCCGCATTGGAAAGCCTGCCTGTCACCGTCTGCGGAATTTTTCGGACACGTGCTGCCATGTTGAGTCAAATATATCGGTTTGTGCACACGTGCGACTGGGCACGTGTTCGGGGGAGGCTATCGCAGGTGTATGTACATCTGATCTGTCTCAATACTCTGGGCATCAGCGTAACCAGGGCTGACCATCCGGATCGTTAGAAAATGACATAGACCTTGCGCATCGTTTCTTCGACTTCCCACGTGCCTTCCGTGTGGGCTTCGAAGAACAACGTGTCACCGCCAGTAAAGTGGATTGTGTCTTCGCCGTCGGGCGTGAAGCGGCCACGGCCGCTGAGAAAGTGCATCACTTCCGCCTGCTTCACCGAGCGCCGATAGGTGCCGGGCGTGCATTCGAATATGCCCGCGTCGATCCCTTCGCTGCCCGGAATTATCTTCTGCACCCCTGATACTCTGATCTCGGGCGCGCCGGCAAGACCTGCCGTGCCCCAGTCTTCCAGTCCCTGTAATGCGATGCTTTGTTTGATCTGCTGGACTTTCATGTCTCGTATCCGTCGAAGAGTGAAATGAAAAAAAGCTATTGAGGTCCTGCCAACCGCTGTTCTATCCTGCGAGCCGCACGACGGTCACACCCGCGCGCAACTGCCTGAGCGATGGCATCACCAGCATGCAGTCGGGGCAAGGCGTGCGCACTGCCTCGCCATCCGACCAGCCGATTACGCTTCCTGCTTCGGGAAACACCTCGAGTCCCGTGTACGCATCGGCGAAACGAAAGTCGAGGCTCTTCGCGACGACGGGCTCCGTGACGCGCACGATCAGCATCTCTTCAGGCCGCGGCATGGTCCAACCGGCTGGCCAGTCCTGCGCATCGACGACACCCGACAGCGCCAGAAACCGCGCCGTTACATCTCGTGCAACGGCAAGCGCACTAGCCTCCCAGTGTTGTCCGCACTCGATCAGCAGCGCGTTCCTGGGACTCTCAGGATCGCCGAAGCCTTCGTAGTCGCGCATGCGCCGTCCTTCGGGGTGACCGTCATCGCAGATCACCGTCGCAGGTGTGCCGAGCTTCTCCGCAAGCGCGATGCCCTTGTCGAGCGGTCCCGAGACGATGAGCGGCTTGCTCTTCTCGTGCATCGAATGCAGGTCGAGCAGCAGTTCGACGGTATCGACGACGGGCCTGATCTCGCGTGCACGGCGCAGTTCGCTCGAATCGTGGGATGCGTCATCGAGCGTTTGTGCGGCCAATACGCGGTTGAAGTCCTGATGGACGAAGCGCGCCGCGTCGGGATGCGACGGATCGAAAAGGGCATATGCATCGACGTTTGCGAATGCGGGCGTCAGCTTGCCGCGCCGTGGCCGCAGTTTCGCGCGCAGCAGCGCATCGACGATGATCGCGCCGCACACTTCGTTGCCGTGCGTCACATGCGGGCCGGCGATGCCTGAATCGAAGGTGTGAACGTACGGAATGCCCGTGTCGCTGCGCTCGTGCGCGGCGATGTCGGGAAATGCGAGTTCGATCGGATAAGCGTGAGTATTCATTCGAGACCGCCCTGGCAGAGGTATTTGATCGACAGGTAGTCGTCGAGGCCGTATTTCGAGCCTTCGCGGCCATAGCCCGATTCCTTCACGCCGCCGAACGGCGCGGCCTCGCTCGCAAGCGCCCCTTCGTTGATACCGACGATGCCTGCTTCCAGCCGCCGGGCAACGCGATCGATGCGGCGCACATCCTGGCTGTAGAAGTACGATGCGAGGCCGAAGGGCGTGTCGTTGGCGGCGCGAATCGCGTCGGCTTCGTCGTCGAAACGGAACAGCGGCACGACGGGGCCGAAGGTTTCCTCACAGCTGAGTTGCATGTCGGGCGTTGCATCGGCGAGCACGGTCGGCGCGTAGTAGTTCAGGCCGAGTTCCGGCAGACGCTTGCCGCCCGTCAGCACGCGCGCGCCGCGGTTCACGGCGTCTTCGACGTGACGCGCGATCTTGTCGATGGCGCGTGCGTTGATCATCGGGCCGATCTGCGCGGCTGTGTCGGTCGCGGGCGCGACTTTCAGCGCGGCGACGCGCGTCGAGAGCAGATCCGCGAAACGCTCGTACACGCCCGCCTGCACATAGACGCGGTTCGGGCACACACAGGTCTGTCCGCCGTTGCGGAACTTCGCGGCGAGCAGGCCCGTCACTGCCGCGTCGAGGTCGGCATCGTCGAACACGATGAAAGGCGCATTGCCGCCGAGTTCCAGCGACAGCTTCTTCAACGTCCCCGCCGATTCACGCGCGAGATACTTGCCGACAGGCGTCGAGCCCGTGAACGTGATCTTGCGCACCCGGCTGTCGGCCAGCCAGTCGGCGACGGCGGGCACGGCGTTTTCGCGCGAAGCCGAGATCAGGTTCAGCACGCCCGGCGGCACGCCCGCTTCATGCGCGAGCATCACGAGTGCGAGCGCGGTGAGCGGCGTGTCTTCGGCGGGTTTTCCGACGACGGTGCAACCCGCTGCGAGCGCGGGCGCGATCTTGCGCGCGATCATCGCGAGCGGGAAATTCCACGGCGTGATCGCGGCGACGATACCGATGGGCTCCTTCACGGCGCTCATGCCCTTGCCGCGCTGCTGTTGCGGAATGATGTCGCCGTAGATGCGTGTCGCTTCGTCCGCGAACCACGCGACGTACGACGCGCCATACATCACTTCGCCGCGCCCTTCGGCGAACGGCTTGCCCTGTTCGAGCGAGATCAGGCGGCCGAGTTCGTCCGCGTTCTCGACCATCAGCGCGTGCCATCGATGCAGCACGGACGCGCGATCCTTCGGCAGCGCATCGCGCCACGCGGGGAAGGCGCGGGCGGCGGCATCGGTGGCCGCGTGTGCGTCGGCGGCATCGCTCTCGGCGACCTGCGCGATCGTTTCGCCCGTCGCCGGATTTGTGACGGCAAAGCGCTTGCCGCCTGATGCAGCGACCCACTTGCCATCGATGAAATTGTCGCTGCGGATCAGTTCGCTCAACTCGTATCGCTTCGTCATGACTGCACTCCTATATTGTTACGGCTCCAGGCGGGCCCTCAACGGTTCACGCAAGCCGATGCGCGATCGCGGCGCCCACTTCCGCCGTGCACGCCTTGCCACCGAGATCGCCCGTATGCGGGCCGTCCTTCAGCACGCCTTCGATGGCCGCGAGAATCGCGTCGTGCGCCTCGCGTTCCTTGCCTTGGCCGTTGCCGAGAAAGTCGAGCATCATCGCCGCCGACCAGATCATCGCGATCGGATTGGCGATACCCTTGCCCGCGATATCGGGCGC
>NZ_CYGY02000185.1 GCF_900007165.1 Paraburkholderia piptadeniae | reverse complement strand
AAGTTCCACCGTATTCACCACTCGTTGGAACTGCATCACCGACGCCGGAACTATGGGTTCTTTACGACGATCTGGGACACGATTTTTCGCACGGCGTACTGGCCGAAAAAAGATGAGTGGCCGGAAGTTGGCCTCCGAGACCAGCCCGAACCGCTTACCGTGAGTGACTACTTTATGTTCCCGTTTGATCGACGCCGCTGGTGCAAGCCTGGAGTCGGAAGCGGTGTACGGCAGAGTTGAGGCCGGGATGGAATGCGGTGAAGGTTTACGCTGAGGATCAGATTGTCCAGGTCGGAAACCAGCAAACAGCTAATCATCTGGAACAGCTCTCTGAGACGCCGGGTACAGAAGGATGAACAGCTAAAACTCGATCAAGATGAATCCGGACGTGGTCCGCTCCGTTTGATGTAATCGTGGCGTGCGTGCGCCGGTACCTGCGGAACCTCGAAGAATTGATCGCGGAACGAGGCATCTCTGTGGATCATTCAACCGCACATTGTTGGGTGCTCAAGCTTCTGCCGACGCGAGGGGAAGCGTTTCACCGTCACGAACGCCCCCGTCGGCAAGACCTGACGCGTCGATGAGATTTATATCAACGTTAAGGGTCAATGGAAATACCTGTATCGCGCCGTCGACATAGCCAGCCACATCATCGATTTTCTGTTGCGGGCCCACATTGAGCTAAGACCGTGGCACGGCAGTATTTCGAAAAATCGATCGCTCAGAATGGCGAACCCGGGACGGTGACGATCGATAAACGTGGTGCCAATGTGGCTGCGCAGGAAGCCCATGTCATTGAAAAGGACCAACGCGCGATCAAGCGGCGTAGAAGGCCATGCTCGGATAAGAATGTCCCGTGTGCATGTGTCCTGCATGGTGGCATCCAGTGGCTGCTCACATGATCGCAACGGAGCAGATCAAGACAACAGCGTCGGGCGAACTTCTCGCCCACGCAGCGTTTCTGTCTGGATCGGAGTGCTGCCTAAGTCGCTTGCCTCCACTGATTCCGACGGACCCATCCACCCGACAGGAGACAGCAATACCATGCCCCGAATCTCGATCCTGGCCAGCTGTGCCGCCGCCACCCTGATGCTCGGCGTCACCGGCGCAAAGGCCGCGACTTGGTCTGCATCTTCCCCCGCGACCTCGTCCTGCTCGTCGACCGACCTTTTCGCGTCGTGGACCTACGGCAGCTACACCATCAACAATGACGTTTGGTCGCCCTGCAGCAATGTCGCAGCGGGTGCGCAGACCATCTGGGCCAACACCAACCTCGACTGGGGCGTCACTTCAGATCAGCCTAACACCAGCGGTATCAAGTCTTATCCGCACATCGGTTACTCGGTCAACAAAACCATCAGTTCACTGAGCAAGCTGAGCGCGACGGTCTCGGCTACTACGCCTTCCGATGGTGCCTGGGAGTCGACCTTCGACATATGGGCCGGCAGCAATGCGCACGAGATCATGGTCTGGCTGAACTACACCGGAACCGCGGCGGGTTGCGGCAATGTCAAGCCGATCTCTTACAACTGGACGTCCGCCGGTTGCGCGATCCCGCTTCACAGCAACGTCTCGCTGTCCGGTAGCACCTGGAACGTCTACGTGGGCAGCAATGGCAGCAACACGGTCTATTCGTTCCTGCGCACGACCAAGACCGACAACACCACGGTCGATGTGCTGGCTATCATGAAGTACCTGAAATCTCTGAACTATTTCGATGACGTCATGATCGGCGACCTGCAGTATGGCTTCGAGATCACCTCGTCGTCGGGCGGCCTTAGCTTCGCGTCCAAGAACTTCGCAGTCACCGCCGAGTGATTCCGGCGCCTAGCGTCGCGAGCCGCCGTCTGCACGCCGGACGTTCCGGCTTGCTTCATCGCGCGGCGCAACGAGGGATCCGTCATGCGCCAAGAACCTAGGGCCGAGTCCCCTGTGTCTGGCGGTCGTCTCGTTTTGTCGTTACAGCGACAGACCCGGCTCAGTTGTCGGGTTTGAATGTCGGCGTAGCGAGACAAAGTGCACTCAGGGCTCCGTGCTCTCGCGCTTTAGACGACGGCGTTCGAGTGGCACGGATC
>NZ_CYGY02000080.1 GCF_900007165.1 Paraburkholderia piptadeniae | reverse complement strand
CGATCCGCGCCGGCCGTTCATCATCACGGCGGCGGGACTGAAGCGCATCACGCTGGGCGAAACCGGCAGCGCTGACGCGAGCGCCGCGCACTGGTCCGCTCACGGTCACGCAGCGGTCGCAGTCAAGCAGCGCCGCGCGCTGAACAATCCCAGGCACGTGTTGCTTGTCGCTGCGCACAGCGATCGCGGCGGGCTCGACGATCACGCACGCCAGGTGGTTGCGGCCGCGGCAATGCTCGCCGATGCGCAAACCGAGGTTGCACTTCTTGTGTTTGGCGAACTCAAGGACGACGCCGCGGAACTCGGCGTCGACCAGCTGATCGAGCTCCCCGGGTTTGACCGCCGCTCTTTCGCCCCTGAAAACGAACTGCGAGCGCTGCAGGCATGCGCCGCCGCACTTTCTCCCGCACATCTTCTGCTGCCGGACAACGCGAGCGGCGATGGCGATCTTGGCCGCCGGTACGCCGCTTCTGCGGGCGCCAGCGTCGCGACACATGTGGTCGAAATCGATGCCCGGCACGTCGGCGCCTATGCTCAGGCCCGCCGTGCATTTTCGACCCGCGCGCTCCCTGATGTGATCCTGCTGGCGCCGAACGCCGTTGACGCGAAATTGCCGTTCATTGGCGCTGGCGAACGTCTTATGGGCGATTTCATCCACGCGGCTGGCGACAACGCGCAAACGTACCGGGATTTGGGTCTCGATGAAATCGACGCAGCACAGGTCGCGCTCGAGGAGGCGGACTTCATCATATCTGCGGGCAACGGCGTGTGCGACATCGGCGCGTTCGAGCAGCTCGCGAGTGTGTTGGGCGCCGCGATCGGCGCCAGCCGGGTCGCGGTCGACAATGGCCATTTCTCACGTGACAAGCAGGTCGGCGCGACCGGTAAGACGGTCGAAGCAAGTGTCTATATCGCGTTCGGCATTTCAGGGGCGGTACAGCACCTGCAGGGCATCAAGGATTGCCGTCATGTGATCGCAGTCAATCTGGACGGTAGCGCGCCAATCGCAAAGCGGGCGAACATCACGGTCGTCGGGGATGCTCAGGCGACCATCGCAGCGCTGATCGAACAGGTGCAACGTGCACGCGCGACGCGCGGACAAACGCCAGCCGCGGCTGGCGCACCCAAACCAGCAGGAGTCGCAGCATGAACGCCGCTTCCCAGTTGCACCGCATCGCCGTCCTCGTCTCAACGGGTCGGCATCCTGTCAGTAGCGCGCCCCAGTACAGCCGCAATGACGCGGCCGCGCTCGAGATCGGTCAAAGGCTCGCCGGGAAGCATCATGCGCAGCTCGACGTAATCCACGCAGGCGACGCAGCCAACCCGGCGCTTGTTGACTACCTCGCGCTTGGCGCGCGTGAAGTCGAAGTCCTCACATGCGCTGCAGATGAAGACATGGCGCTCGCACTCTCTGCACGTGTGCGGGACTACGACCTTGTACTGACGGGCACCCGAGGAGAAGGCGCGTTCGATACCGGGATGCTGCACTACCGGGTTGCGGCAGCTCTCGGCCGTGCGCTCATCGGTTCAGCCGTCGACGTCGATGTTTCGGCAGGTCGCGCGGTCATCCGGCAGTTCCTGCCGAAAGGCCTGCGCCGCAGGGTCGCGGCGACACTGCCGGCTGTTGTCGCCGTGCATCCGCTCGCGAACGCGCGTCCGCGCTACGCGTATGCGCGGATGCGCTCCGGGAAGATAAGACCGGTGCCGGTATCGCGTTTCGTCGACAGTGAAGCCGACGCGTGGACCCTTGGCCCGGTAGAGCGAAAGCCGGTCAGGCTGGCGCCTGCAGAAAAGCGCTCTGGCCATGCCCGCATGCTTCCTGCGACAACCACGGAAAGTCGGGGCGGCAGCGTCGTAATAGAAGGGACTGCGGTCGAAAAAGCACAAATGATCCTGGGCTATCTGCGCGAGCATCAACTCGTCGACTATTGACTTTGCTGGGCCTGAGAGAAACGGCGATAAACAGAATGCGGAGCAAACCATGAACGTATCAGCAAATATTCGCGCGCTGGTGGAGCATCGCAAAGCGGGCTACAGTCTTGAGGCGCCTTTTTACCAGAGCGAAGAAATCTACGCGCTCGATATGGACGCGATCTTCCGCCAGCACTGGATTCAGGTCGCCGTCGAGCCGGATGTTCCCGAGCCGGGCGACTATGTCACCGTCGAGCTCGGCAACGACTCGATCCTGATCGTGCGCGACGACGACATGCAGGTGCGCGCGTTCCATAATGTGTGCCGCCATCGCGGCGCGCGCCTGTGCAACGAGGACAAGGGTTCCGTCGGCAATATCGTTTGCCCGTATCACAGCTGGACGTACAACCTGACGGGCGAGCTGATATTCGCCGAGCACATGGGCGAGCAGTTCGACCGCTGCAAGCACAGCCTGAAGAGCGTGCATGTCGAGAATCTCGCGGGCCTGATTTTCGTGTGCCTCGCCGAGAATCCGCCCGTCGATTTCGCCGTGATGCGCGCCGCGATGGAACCGTATCTGCTGCCGCACCACCTGGCGGATTGCAAGATCGCCGCGCAGATCGACATCATCGAAAAGGGCAACTGGAAGCTCGCGATGGAGAACAACCGCGAGTGCTATCACTGCGTCGCGAACCATCCCGAGCTGACCATTTCCCTCTACGAATACGGCTTCGGCTATCAGCGCTCGCCCGCGAACGCGGAAGGCATGGATGCGTTCGTGCGCACCTGCATCGAGCGCGCGAAAGAGTGGGAAAAGATGAACCTGCCTTCGGCCGAGATCGAGAAGCTGCTTGACACGACCGGCTTCCGTACGCAGCGCCTGCCGCTCGATCGCAGCGGCGAATCGCAGACGCTCGATGCGAAGGTCGCGTCGAAGAAACTGCTCGGCAAATTCGAGCAAGCCGATCTGGGCGGCCTGTCGTTCTGGACGCAGCCCAACTCGTGGCATCACTTCATGAGCGATCACATCGTGACGTTCTCGGTGATTCCGCTGTCGGCGGGCGAGACGCTCGTGCGCACGAAGTGGCTCGTGCACAAGGACGCGCAAGAGGGCGTCGATTACGACGTGAAAAACCTCACGGCCGTCTGGAACGCGACCAACGACCAGGACCGCACGCTCGTCGAGTATTCACAGCGTGGCTCGGCGAGCAGCGCCTACGAGCCTGGCCCGTATTCACCGTACACGGAGGGGCTGGTGGAAAAATTCGCGGCCTGGTACATCGGCCGGCTTGCTGAGAAGATCGGCGCATAGCAAATAGTGTGAAGAGCGGAGTGTTACATGATGCGAGACGCGGCAGATTTCGATCCGGCGAGCAGCAGAGTCACGCGACCGGCATTCTGGAGCGCACTTCCTGAGCGCTGGACGAGTGACGTCGAGGAGACGTTGGTGTGCTGCCACGTGCGGCAAGAAACGCACGAAGTGAAAAGCTTCTTTTTCCGGTCACCGCAGGGCCGCTCGTTCTCGTTCCAGCCAGGGCAGTTCATCACGCTCGAGCTGGAGATCGACGGCGACACGATCAATCGCTGCTATACGATTTCGTCCTCACCTGCACGGCCGCACACCATGTCGATCTCGGTCAAGCGCACGCCTGGTGGCAAGGTGTCGAACTGGCTGCATGAAAACCTGCAACCGGGCACGTCGGTCCGCGTACTCGGACCGGCTGGGGATTTTACTTGTGCGCGCCACCCCGCGCACAAGTACCTGTTCCTGTCCGCAGGTTCGGGTATCACACCGTTGATGTCGATGAGTCGCGCACACCACGATCTCGTCGAGGACCGTGACATCGTGTTCGTCCACAGCGCCCGCACGCCAGACGACATCATTTTCGCGCGCGAGCTTGATCTGATCGCGGCGAATCAGACCAACTTCAGAACGTCATTCGTCTGCGAGCGTGTCGGCGCGCGCACGAACTGGCCTGGCATCACCGGTTTTCTGACGCTGCCACTGCTGAAGCTGATCGCACCGGATTTCATGGAGCGTGAGATTTTCACATGTGGCCCCGCTCCATACATGAAGGCCGTGCGCGACATGCTGGACGAAGCGGGCTTTGATCGCAAGCAATATCACGAAGAAAGTTTCTCCTTCGAGACGCTGATCGAAAACGAACCGGAAGCCGCGGCGGAAGTACTCGAAGCTGAAGGGAAGGTGGGCGCCAGTCATGCAAACAGCGCGTCTGAGCGCATGCAGACTTTCTCGGTGACGTTTTCGCGCAGCAACCGCTCGGTCGAATGCGCTTCGTCACAGCACGTACTGGATGCCGCACGTCAGGCCGGCGTTCGGCTGCCGTCGTCCTGCACGCAGGGCATGTGCGGTACGTGCAAGGTGAAGCTCGTCTCAGGGCAGGTGGATATGAAGCACAACGGCGGCATCCGTCAGCGCGAAATCGACCAGGGAATGGTGCTGTTGTGTTGCAGCAAGCCGTTGAGCGATCTCGTCGTCGATAAATAATTGACGGGTTGGGTCGTTTCTGCGCGGATCTCAAATCGTCGCATACAGACAGGTAAACGTCGCAAGGCCGACCACTTGATGCATTCTGGTTGGCGATTCTAAAGTTCTTCCGCGCATGCGGCCACAAGGAGTTCGACCATGAAGCACCTGAAGAAACTGATGTTGTGTGGGGCGCTGATCGCGACGATGAGCGCTGTCGGAACGGCAACCGCGGACACCAAGCCGACGATCAAGATCGGCTATGTCGAGGGCTGGGACGACAGCGTCGCGACATCGAACGTCGCCGCGCAGATCATCGAAAAGCGCCTCGGCTATCCGGTGCAGCTCGTGCCCGTGGCGGCGGGCATCATGTGGCAGGGCGTCGCGCGCGGTGACCTCGATGCGACGCTGTCCGCATGGCTACCCGTCACGCACGGTGCCTACTGGGAGCAGTTCAAGGGCAAAGTGCAGGACCTGGGCGCCAACTATACGGACGCGAAGATCGGCCTGATCGTGCCTGCCGACGTGCCGGAAAAGAGCATCTCCGACCTGGCGGCGCACAAGGCGGACTTCTCGGGCCGCATTGTCGGTATCGACGCCGGTGCGGGCGTGATGAAGAAGACGGCTGAAGCGATCAAGGCCTATAACCTCGACTATCAGTTGATGCCGAGCTCGGGCAGTGCGATGACTGCGGAACTTGCGCGTTCGATGAATGCCAATAAGCCCGTGATCGTCACGGGATGGGTACCGCACTGGATGTTTGCGAAGTGGAAGCTGAAGTTCCTCGAAGACCCGAAGAAGGTCTATGGGGAATCTGAGCACGTGGACAGCGTCGTCAATCCGGGTCTCGATACCAAGGCTCCGCAGGTGGTCGCGTTTCTGAAGAAATTTCAATGGAAGCCGGGTGAAATCGACAGCGTGATGCTGGCGACGGAGAACGGCGCGAAGCCTGCCGACGCAGCCGGATCGTGGATCGCCGCACACGGCGATCGCGTGAACAGCTGGGTGGGCGGAGCACAATGACCGTTCTTCTCTAAGGCGCTCTGACGGGCATTTCAAGGTGGTGCGGATGCGCAGCGCACGTGTCCGCGTTGCCGTTGTAACCGGCCGATCGTTCGTGTTCCACCGGCGCGCAGGCTCTTCAATAGAGATTCGGGACGGGTCAGGCAGGACTGTGCACGCTTGCCTGCAGTGGTACAACATCTCTCGAATGTCGCGAGCGACGGGGGCCACGCTCCTGGCGGAAGTACGCTTGCGTGCATCGGGCACCAAGAACATAGCGAGACGTGTAAGTTCAAACGTATTTCCGGGCTGGTCGGGACGAAGCACAACGGGTGCATCTGTTAGTGTGAATTCAATCAACGCATGGCGTTGGTCTGCCGCCGCAACCCTCTATCGGATCTGGTTACCGATAAATCTGAATGCGGCGCAGTACCGTGGGTCGCCTAAACGAAGTCAGCTCGCGAGTCGAGTGAATCTGAAGAGGAATGGACGCTTTTGCCCGAACGTGCAATTCCCCGAAAAACCTGGTGCATTTCCGCGCTGCTAACGTTCGGCGCTTCGGCGTTCGCCGATGACAAGACGACGGCGAAGCTCGATTAGATCGAAGGTTGGGCTAGCGCGTCGCAACGCCAGATGTCGTCGCGGGCATCATCGCCTCGGCTATCAGATGCGGCCCGTGTCAGTGGCGGCAGGTGCAACGTGTCTTTTATGTGGCCGTTACCCAGCTCACAACCGCACGGACACCGTTCAGCAGTACCACTTCATTGCGCCTTGGTTTGCTCTGCTTCGATTGTAAGTAACCGGTAGTTTCCAGATGCCGTGTCGCAATTGCGCAAGCATGGGTCGCAATGCACCGCCAGGCCCTTGTTTTTTTTGGCAAATATGTAGGCATCGCGGCGCGATGTGTAAATGCCAGCTACATGAGGAGACGGTTTCGATGCAATCCCCCAAGGTCGTAGTCGAGAGACTGTGCAAGGTGTTCGGAGACAACCCACGGCAGGCGCTCGACATGCTTGCTGCCGGCGCAACGAAGGATGAAGTGTTCAAGCGTACGGGTCAGGTAATCGGTGTCCACGATGTATCGTTTGATGTGCGCGAAGGGGAGATTTTCGTGCTAATGGGCCTGTCCGGCTCTGGCAAGTCGACGCTGATCCGTCTCGTCAACCGGCTGGTTGAGCCCACTGCTGGCAAGGTATTGATCGACGGACGCGATGTCGCGGCAGTGTCGCGCGGGCAACTCACAGCCCTGCGCCGAAAGGACATGAGTATGGTGTTCCAGTCCTTTGCCCTGATGCCGCAACGCACTGTGCTATCGAACGCGGCGTTCGGTCTTGAAGTTGCGGGCCTCGGACGAAGGGAGCGAGAACGTCGCGCGATGGAGGTACTCGAACAGGTCGGACTCGCGACATTTTCGCAGAAGCTGCCATCGGAACTGTCGGGTGGCATGCAGCAGCGCGTCGGCCTCGCCCGTGCGCTAGCCGTGAACCCGTCGCTGATGATTATGGACGAGGCGTTCTCCGCACTCGATCCGCTCAAGCGCAAGGAGATGCAGGACGTACTGCTGCAGTTGCAGAAGGAGCACCGCCGCACAATCATGTTCGTGTCGCACGATCTTGAGGAAGCGCTACGCATCGGTAACAGGATCGCCATCATGGAAGGCGGGCGGCTTGTGCAGGTGGGTACACCGAAGGACATCATCGCTAATCCGGCCGACGACTACGTTCGGGCGTTCTTTCATGGCATTGACACCAGCCGCTACCTGACCGCTGGCGATCTGATGCAGACGGGTGCCGTACCGTTAGTCTCGAAGCTTGACGCCGCGAACGCCATGTCGAAGCTCGATGGAAGCGCAGGTTGCGCGTTCGTGTTCGACGCGCAACGCAAGATATGTGGCGTTATCACCCGCGATGGAAATGGCGATGGTGCCACGGGCGTTCGGCCCGTCGAAAGCATCCGGCGCGACGCGTCACTTGACCATGTCGTCGCGCGCGTTGTCGCAAGCCCGAATGCACTGCCTGTTGTGGACAACGACGGCAGTTACTGCGGTTCGGTCGATCGTGCGCTCATCCTGAAGGCCATTACCCGTTCGCGAGGTTCCCATGTCTGAATCCGTTCCGCTCGGCAGTTGGGTTGATCATTCGGTTCACTATCTTCTTGATCATGACGCGAAGGCGTTCGACGCGGTCGGTCGTGCTATCGAGGGCCTCGCAGCGCTGGTGGAGCACGGCCTCCAGGCCGTGCCGATGTGGCCGATGATCGCGTTTTTCGTCGTTATCGGACTGTGGCGCGTGGGCTGGCGCTTTGCTCTGTTCACAGCCGCGTCGTTGCTGCTGATCTATGGGACGGGATTCTGGGACCAGACGGTCATCACGCTCGGACTGACGCTGTCTTCGACAATCATCAGCCTCCTGCTCGGCATACCAATTGGCATCTGGGCAGCGAAGAGCAAACTGGTCACGGCTATCGTGCGCCCGGTCCTCGATCTGATGCAGACGATGCCAGCCTTCGTCTACCTGATTCCTGCGGCGATGCTTTTCGGTCTCGGACGCGTGCCAGGCATTCTATCGACCGTAATCTTCGCGATGCCCCCGGCTGTGCGCCTGACGAGCCTTGGTATCCGGCACGTCAATCGCGAGATCGTCGAGGCCGGGCACGCATTCGGGTGCACGTCATGGCAGTTGCTCTACAAGGTCCAGATTCCCAACGCATTGCCCTCAATCATGCAAGGCGTAAATCAAACGATCATGATGGCACTGTCGATGGTGATCATCGCATCTATGGTTGGTGCGGGTGGTCTCGGCAACGATGTGCTTGCCAGTATCCAACGTCTCGACATTGGTCTGGGTTTTGAAAGCGGCCTGTCAGTTGTGCTGCTTGCAATTGTCCTTGACCGTATCACCGAGAGCTTTGGCAGGGCGCCAGGCGCTGCAAAGTCACCGCTCTTTTCGAGCGTCAGGCAGCTGTTTCGAATCCGCGCGACAACCGCCAGGGCCTGAATGTCTGAAGGCTGATCTGATTCAGACGGTCTGCACATCCATTAGCCGGGCGCCAGCATGCGCAGTGCGCAGGTGCGGGGCCCGGATCCGTGTAACCGCTCGTTAGGAGATCGATGTGACATCCGTGGCTGTTGAGCCCGTTGCCTGCGCTTCCACGGTCTCATCTCTTGCACACTTCGGCTTTCTGGTGTTGCCGAATTTCTCCATGATTGCGTTTTCGAACGCGGTTGAAGTCCTGCGCATGGCGAACTATCTCGGCCGCGCCGACCACTACCGGTGGTCGATATTTACGCTCGACGGCGCGCCGGTGCAGGCGAGTAACGGAATCTCGGTGCGGCCGACGCAAGAACTGGATCTCGATCATTTGCCGGATGTGATGATGGTCTGTGGTGGAGTCGGCATCCGCGACGCAATCGACCACGACGCGCGCACCAGACTGGCGACCTTGGCCGAACGCGGACTGCCACTTGGGGGTATATGTACCGGCGCGTATGCGTTGATGTCGAGCGGCTTGCTCGACGGCTACCGCTGCAGCGTGCACTGGGAGAGCTTGTCCGCATTGAACGCGGAGTTCCCACAGGTGCGTTTTGCCGACGAACTGTTTGTCGTCGATCGCGACCGGCTTACCTGCACTGGCGGTACAGCGCCACTCGACCTGATGTTGAACCTCGTCGGTGAACGCTTTGGCCAGCAACTCGCCACGAAGGTGTCGGAACAGTTCATTCTGGAGCGTATCCGCAGCGCGAGTGATCCACAGCCGATCCCCGTGGACGCACGAATTGGCTTTTCGCGCGTGGAACTGATCGAGGTTGTGCGGCTGATGGAAGCGAATATCATGGAGCCATTGCCGCTCGATGAGCTCGCACGGCTCGTTGGGCTGTCGCAGCGGCACCTTCAGAGTATGTTCAAGGCTTACCTGAAAACGTCTCCGACTCATCATTACCTGATGCTTCGCCTGAAACGTGCGCGTGACCTTCTGCGCACCACTGACGCTTCGATCGCTCATGTTACAACGAGCTGCGGGTTCAATTCTCCGTGTCACTTCAGCAAGGCATATCGTGCGCTGTTCGGGCATGCCCCCAGTCATGAGCGACGAGAGTCCCGTGGCAATGATGCCAACGCGTCGACCATGGCCGGCGTCCAATAGCGGGTGCGGGTCATGCCAACGGGTATCTATCACGACCCCACAGAACATGCGTGCGTCATGTCTTACGCCCCCAGCTTGAAGAACCCGACTGTCGTGTGCAAGTGCCTCATGTAGCGACCTCCGCACACGAACAATTTCATTTCACGTCGCCAGCCATGAACTACGCTCCAATCAAATCCTTGCTGATCGCCAACCGCTCCGAGATCGCGATCCGTGTGATGCGCGCGGCCGCTGAGATGGACATCCGTACGGTAGCCATCTACTCGAAGGAAGACCGTCTCGCGCTGCATCGTTTCAAGGCCGATGAGAGCTACCTTGTGGGTGAGGGCAAAAAGCCGCTTGCTGCGTACCTCGACATCGACGACGTCTTGCGGATCGCACGGCAGGCGAAGGTCGACGCCATTCATCCGGGCTACGGTTTTCTATCGGAGAATCCGGATTTTGCGCAAGCGGTCATTGACGCGGGCATACGCTGGATCGGTCCATCGCCGGAAGTCATGCGCATGCTCGGCAACAAGGTCGCGGCGCGCAATGCCGCAATCGCCGCCGGCGTGCCGGTGATGCCGGCGACAGACCCATTGCCGCGCGACCTCGATGAATGCAGGCGTCTTGCGGCGGGGGTCGGTTATCCGCTGATGCTCAAGGCAAGTTGGGGCGGCGGCGGGCGCGGCATGCGCGTGCTGGAAAGCGAGCAGGATCTTGAGGCCGCGCTTGCCGCGGCCCGGCGGGAAGCGCTCGGGGCGTTCGGCGACGACGAAGTGTATGTGGAGAAGCTGGTGCGCAACGCGCGTCACGTCGAAGTGCAGGTGCTCGGCGACTCGCACGGCAACCTCGTGCATCTGTACGAACGCGACTGTACGGTGCAGCGGCGCAACCAGAAGGTCGTCGAGCGTGCACCTGCGCCGTATCTCGACCATGCGGGCCGCACTGCGCTCTGCGAGTCGGCGCTGCGACTGATGCGCGCGGTCGGCTATACGCACGCCGGCACGGTTGAGTACCTGATGGATGCGGACTCGGGCAAGTTCTATTTCATCGAAGTGAACCCGCGCATCCAGGTCGAGCATACGGTCACCGAGGTCATCACCGGAGTCGATATCGTCAAGGCGCAGATCCGCGTCACGGAGGGCGGCAGAATTGGCCTGACGGAAGACGCGCTGGATCAGGACGGCGCAATCATCGACCGTATGGCCGGCGTCCCGGCGCAGGCGGAGATTCCGCTGAACGGCCATGCGCTCCAATGCCGGATCACGACCGAAGATCCCGACAATGGCTTCCTGCCCGACTATGGACGGCTGACCGCGTACCGCAGCGCGGCGGGCTTCGGCGTGCGGCTCGATGCGGGAACCGCCTACGGCGGCGCAGTGATCACCCCGTACTACGATTCGCTGCTGGTCAAGGTGACCGCGTGGGCACCGACGGCGGCCGAGTCGATCCGGCGGATGGACCGGGCGCTGCGGGAATTCCGCATTCGTGGCGTCGCATCGAATCTGCAGTTCCTCGAGAACGTCATCAATCATCCCGCCTTCGGGCGAGGCGATGTCACAACGCGCTTTATCGATCTGACGCCGGAGTTGCTCGCGTTCACGAAGCGTCGCGATCGTGCGACCAAGCTGTTGCGCTATCTTGGAGAGGTGAGCGTCAACGGTCATCCGGAAATGACGGGCCGGGCGCTGCCCGCATTGCCGCTGCCGCAACCCGTGATGCCCAAGGTCGGCACTGGGGCGCCAATGCCCGCGGGAACACGCGATCGCTTGCGTGAACTGGGCGCCGACAATTTCGCGCGCTGGATGCTGGACCAGAAACAGGTGCTGCTGACCGACACGACGATGCGCGATGCGCACCAGTCGCTGTTCGCCACACGCATGCGTACCGCCGACATGCTGCCAATCGCGCCGTTCTACGCCCGCGAGCTATCGCAGATCTTCTCGATGGAATGCTGGGGCGGCGCAACGTTCGACGTTGCGCTGCGCTTCCTCAAGGAAGACCCGTGGGAACGCCTTGCGCAATTGCGCGAACGGGTGCCGAACATCCTGTTCCAGATGTTGCTGCGCGGCTCGAATGCCGTGGGCTATACCAACTACGCGGACAATGTCGTTCGTTTTTTCGTGCAGCAGGCAGCAAGCGCAGGCGTTGACGTGTTCCGCGTGTTCGACTCCCTGAACTGGGTGCGCAACATGCGCGTGGCGATCGACGCGGTACGCGAAAGTGGGGCGCTGTGTGAAGGCGCGATCTGCTATACGGGCGATCTGTTCGACGCTTCGCGCCCGAAGTAGGGGTAGCGGCAAGGTA
>NZ_CYGY02000091.1 GCF_900007165.1 Paraburkholderia piptadeniae | reverse complement strand
CGCTGATCGTGCCGAAGATCATGAGCCGTCCGGACGAAGCGCGCCGCGTGGCCGCGAAGCAGGACATCGGCACCATCATGCAGTCGCTCAAGCTCTATCGTCTCGACAACGGCCGCTATCCGACCCAGGAGCAGGGCCTGCGCGCGCTGATCGAGAAGCCGACCACGGACCCGATCCCGAACAACTGGAAGGAGGGCGGCTATCTCGAGCGTCTGCCGAACGATCCGTGGGGCAATACGTACCAGTACCTGAATCCGGGCGTCCATGGCGAGATCGACGTGTTCAGCTACGGCGCGGACGGCAAGCCAGGCGGCGAAGGCAACGATGCCGACATCGGCTCGTGGCAGTAGGCGTAATTTGCTTCTTTGATGTTGATTGTTACCGGCACCATGCGACCGTCCGACTGCACGCTTTGGGCATCATCATCACGTGTGGCCATCAGCGCTAACCGCGCTGACGGCACGCACGGGCACGCATTGCACGTGATCGCTCACGGGCATGCGTCGCGCGCAATTTCGCACAGGCGGCAGCGCGGCTTCACGCTGCTCGAAATGCTTGTGGTGCTGGTGATCGCGGGGCTGCTGGTGTCGCTCACGGCGCTGACGATGAACCGCAATCCGCGCACCGATCTGAACGAAGAGGCGCAGCGTCTGGCGCTGCTGTTCGAATCGGCGGGCGACGAAGCGCAGGTGCGCGCGCGGCCGATCGCATGGCTGCCCGTCGAAGGCGGCTTTCGTTTCGATATCCACACGCGCGACGGCTGGCGTCCGCTGCGTGACGACGACCTGCTCGGGCCGCGCCAGTGGGAAGGCGGCGTGACAGGCGTGGCGATCGACTATCCGGGTTCCGACACGCATTCCGAGCGCATCGTGTTCGGCACCGAGAGCATCGATACGCCCGTGCAGGTGACGCTGTTTTCCCCCGTCGGCCGCGCGACGATCGTCGGCACCGGCAACGGCCGTTACGAGGTGCGCTGATGATGCGCGCGCTTCGTGTGCGCCGTTCGCGCGGCGCTGCAATTAACGCCCTTGTCGAAGGCTTCACGATGATCGAGGTGCTGGTCGCACTGGCGATCATCGCGGTGGCGCTGGCGGCATCGCTGCGCGCAGTCGGCAGTCTCGCGACGGGCGAAGCGGACCTGCACCAGCGCCTGCTGGCCGGCTGGAGTGCGGACAATGCGCTCGCGCAGCTGCATCTGGCGCATACGTGGCCCGACGTCGGTACGCAGAGCTTCGACTGCTCGCAGGGCAACCTGCAGCTGATCTGCACGGAACACGTGAGCGCGACGCCGAACCCGATATTCCGGCGCGTCGAGCTTTCGGTGACAACGCCCGGACATCCAGGCAATCTCGCACAGCTGGTAACGGTGATCGGGAATGAAACGAACCGTTCGCTCTAGGTCCGGCGTCGCGCGTGTGCGCCGTTCGCTGCTGCTCACGAAGACGGCGGGCGGCTTCACGCTGATCGAGCTGCTCGTCGCGATTGCGATTCTCGCCGTGATCGCGGTGCTGTCGTGGCGCGGACTCGACCAGATCATCCGCGGGCGGCAGACGATCACCAACGCGATGGAAGACGAGCGCGTGTTCGCGCAGCTGTTCGACCAGATGCGCATCGACGCGCGCAACGCCGCATCGGACGACGAGGCGGGCGAGCCGGCCGTCGCCGTGAACGGCAATGCGCTGCAGATCGTGCGCTACATGCACACGCCGGGCACGGCGCCGCGGCTCGTGGTCGTGCGCTACCGGATCACCAGCGGACGCATCATCCGTTATGCGTCGCCGCCGCTGTCGAATGTCGGCGAGGTGCGCCGCGCGCTGGGCGGCGGCGAGAACGAAAACTGGAGTTCCGTGCCGCTGATGGGTGGCGTCGGCGCGATCACGGCAAGGTTGTATGTACCGAAAGTCGGCTGGACGATGCAGATGAAAGACGTGCAGTCGGCGATCACCGAGAACGACAATAACCTCAAGGTTCCGCAGCTGGGCAATGCGCCGTTGCCCCGCTCCGTGACGGGGCTCGAGGTGAGTGTCGGGGCCAGTTCGTTGGCGCGGCCTGTCGTCCGGGTTTTTCTTGTGGGGGAGTGATATGCGTGCTCGCCGTGTCGTCTTGCCCTCTCGTCAACGCAGCGGCCAGCGCGGCGCTGCCATCATCAGCGCGCTGCTCGTCGTCGCGCTGTCGGCGATTCTCGTGGCCGGCATGCTCTGGCGGCAGCAGGTGCAGATCCGGCGCATCGAAAACCAGCGGCTGCTCGCGCAGGCGCAGTGGGTGTCGCGTGGCGCGCTCGACTGGACGCGCCTCATTCTGCGTTCCGAGGGCGATACGTCGGCGGGCATCACGTACCTCGGCGGCGTGTGGGGCGTGCCCATTGCGCGCACGCGCCTGTCCGACTTTCTCGGGCAGATCGGTGAGGTGCGCGCACAGGAAGGCGCGGCGACGTATGTCTCCGGCTCGATCGAGGACGCCCAGGCTAAATTCAATCTGCGCAATCTCGTGTCGACGGCCGTGCCCGGCGCGCTGACGCTGAACATCCAGCAGGTCCAGGCGTTCCAGCGGCTGCTGCAACTGCTCAGCATCAACGGCCAGCTCGCGAAGACCACGGCGCTCCAGTTGCGCGCGGGGTTGCGGATGTCGGCGACGCGGTTCCAGACGCCGACCAATCCGTTGACGGGCGCCTCGCAGCAGAGCCCGCAGACGACGCTGCAGGGCGGCGCGGTCGGCGGCGGCAACTACACCGATCAGCCGGGCCTCGAAGATACCGACGAGAATGCGCCCGTCGCGCCGATCCAGATGACGGGCGTCGATTCGCTGCTCGACGTGCCGGGCTTCACGCCCGAGATGATCGCGCGGCTGCGCCCGTTCGTGACCGTGCTGCCGACGGCTACGGCCGTCAACATGAATACGGCGCCCGCCGAGGTGATCGCGGCCATCGTGCCCGGGATGAGCCTGTCGAGCGCACAAGCTTTGGTCGCGCGGCGCGAGACCGTGTTCTTTCGCAACGTCGGCGATGTGCAGCTGGCGGTGCGCGGCACGGGCGCCCAGCAACTCGTGTTCGATCCGAACCAGATGGACGTGAACACCAGTTACTTCCTCGTCCACGGCCGCGTCGAGCACGAACGCGCCGAAGTCGACCGCACCACCCTCATCTACCGCGACGCGCTCACGCACACGACGCGTATCGTATGGGGACGAGACCAGCTATGAACATTGCAATTTCCCGAGAGAGTGGCCTTTGAGCACGCTGATCGTTCTTTTGCCGCCGCGTGATCCGGCGGTGCCGTCGCAGGAATGGCAACTGCCCGACCTGCCGTTCCTGCTGCTCGACAAGTCGGGCCATATCCAGCGCGCCGGCCGCTCGGCGCCGGGGCTGCTGCCGCGCGCGTCGTCGACAGTGCTGATGATCGGCGCGCGCGACTGCCTGATGCTCGCCGCCACCGTCCCGCCGCTCAAGGGCCCGCGCCTGCGTCAGGCGCTGCCGAACGTCGTCGAGGACCAGCTGATCCAGGACCCGCAGACCACGCATATCGCGCTCGACCCGCAGGCGCTCGACGGCAATCGTCACGTGCTCGCGATCGTCGATCGCGGCTGGTTTCGCTTTATCGTTGAAGGCTTTATGGCGGCGGGCCACCGCAATGTGAAGGCGGTGCCTGTCGCGCGCTGTCTGCCGCAGCCTGCCACGGTTACGGCCGCTGCGCCCGCGCCGGAAGTGCATGCGGAAGAAACCGTTGCCACCGGCGCCGACGGTGCCGATTCCTCGCATTCGCGCGAAGAACCAGCGGCCGACAACATCACGCCCGTCGTCGCGGCGGTGCTGGGCAACGTGGTGTCGTCGACGGTCGCGGTGCTCGGTGAAGAAGCCGTCGTCGATGCGGCGCCGCCGCGCGTCGAACTCGCGCTCACGCGCGGTCCGCTCGGCGAAGGGCTCGCCTTGCCCGAATCGGCTGTCAACGCGACGGTCGCGGCGCTCGCGGGCAACGCGCCCGTCACGCTCTATACGCTCGTCGATCTGCCCGGCAGCGAGCCGCGCCTGTCGTCGACCGCGCAGCCCGGCCATGGCTCGCCGATTACCGGCGCGTTGCCGCTGTCGTTCGAGACGCTCGCGCGCAACGCGATCCAGTGCCGCTTCGATCTCTGCCAGTTCGAGTTTGCGGTGCAGCCGTGGCGGCTCGATCGCGCGACGCTGCGCCGTCTGCGCCTGCCGCTGTGGCTGCTGGCGGGGACCGTGCTCGTCGCGATCATCGGCGCGAACGTGCAGTGGCTGATGCTCTCGCGCCAACGCGACGCGGTCAACGCGCAGATGGCGGAATTGCTGCTCAACACGTTCCCGAAGACCACGGTCGTGCTCGACGCGCCGGACCAAATGGCGCGCCAGTTGCAGCAACTGCGTGTCGCGGCGGGCGAACTGTCGCCGGATGATTTCCTGTCGCTCGCCGACGGCCTCGCGCGCTCGCTCGGGCCTGTGCCCGTCAATGGACTTGCGGCGCTCGACTATCACGACCGGCGGCTCGAGGTGACGTTCAAGCCCGAAGTGAAAGTCGATGCGGACTTCACGCAGCGTCTGACGCGCAATGGCCTGAACGGCGCGATCGACAGTAACACCGGCAAGTGGACCATCAGGAACGGACAATGAAAGCAGAACTCTTGAATGCGTGGGCCGGCTTCTGGGAAGGTCGCACAGCGCGCGAGAAAGGACTTTTGACGTGGGGCAGCGCGATGCTGGCCGTCGTGATCGTATGGTCGGTGCTGTGGGCGCCCGCGCAGGAAGGCCGTGCGCGGCTGCGCGAATCGATTCCCAGCCTGCAGCGCCAGCTCTCGCAGATGACGGCGCAGGCGAACGAGGCGCGCACGCTGTCGGCGGCCGCCCAGGGCGCCGCGCCGACGGGCGGCGCGCTAAAGGATGCGCTGACGGCTTCCCTGAACGATCACGGTCTCGCGCCGACGCAGGTCCAGGTGCTCGGCAACGCAGTGCAGATCCAGCTGAAGAACGCGTCGTTTCCGTCCTGGACGCAGTGGCTCGACGATGTGCGCAGGCAGTTCAAGGTGCAGGTGTCCGAAGCGCACGTGACGGGGCTGAAGGCGGACGGCCAGGTGGACCTGACGGCATCGCTGCAACCGGCGACGATCAAATGACGACGCTGCCACGGGACCACGCATGAATGTCTGGATGCGGCGCTTGCGCGTCGCGCTGCCCTGGATCGTTGTCGCGCTTATCGCGAATCTGGTCGTTGTGCTCGTGATGGCGCCTGCCGCGTGGATCACGCCGCAGTTCTCGAAGGCCACGCAAGGGCATGTGAATCTGATCGATCCGTCGGGGTCGTTGTGGCACGGCTCGGCTTCGCTGATGCTCGCGGCCGGGCCCGGCGCCGAAGCGGCGACGCTGCTGCCGGGGCGCATCGAATGGCATACGTCGTTCTGGCCACTCTTCACGGGCCGCGTGCGCATGCAGATGCGGCAAAGCGAAGCAATGCCCGACCCGGTCACCGTCGACGCGACGCTGCGCAGCGCGACGCTTTCGGGCGGCACGATTGCCGTGCCGGCTTCGCTGCTCGCAGGGCTCGGCGCGCCCTTCAACACGCTCGATCTGCAAGGTGACGTGCGCCTCACATGGACCGACTGGCGCAGCTTCAACCGGCAGGCCTACGGCCAGTTGATCGTCACGCTGAACGACATGAGCTCACGCGTCTCGCGCGTGAAGCCGCTAGGTTCATATCGGGTCGTGTTCCAGGCCCAGGGCGCGGCGGGCACGCTCGACCTGACGACATCGAAGGGACCGTTGCTGCTGACGGGTCATGGCACGCTCAGCGAAGCCTCGACGTCGTTCAACGGCCAGGCGAGCGCGACGCCCGATGCCGCCGACAATCTTGCCGGATTGCTGAACGTGCTCGGACGCCCGACGGGCCCCGGACAGGTCGCGCTGACTTTCACTCACTGACCTTCGCGCGGGTCACAGACGATCACAAGCACAACGGCCGCCATGTTCGCGCATGGCGGCCGTTTGCTTTTGCGCTTCGTTCGAGTCGTGCGTAAGCGAGGCTCAGCGTGAAGTTCAACCGGCCGTGGCCGCTTTTGCAACAGGCGTGGCGGGCGCAGCGGGCGCCGATGCCGGCGCGGGCGCCGCGACGCTGCCCGTCTCGCGGTCCACCTGCGATGCATCCCAACCGCCGCCCAGCGCCTTGACGAGACCCACCGACGACACCATCCGCTGACCCGCGATACTCGCGAGCTTCTGCTCGGCCGTGAACGCGGTGGTTTGTGCGCTCAGCACGTTCAGATAACCGACGGTGCCGGACTTGTACTGATTCGTGACGATGTCGAGCGCCTGTTGCGCGGACTGCACGGCGGCCTGCTGAACCGTGATTTCCCGCTCGAGGATGCGCTGCGATGCGAGGTTGTCCTCGACGTCCTGGAACGCCGTCAGCACCGTCAGCCGATACGTGGCGACGTCCTGGTCGTACGTGGCGCGCGCCGCCTGAGTCTGGGCGCTGCGCAGGCCTGCATCGAAAATTGTCGCTGCCAGTTGCGGGCCGAGCGTCCAGAAGCGCGAAGGCGCCGTCAGCAGTTGCGAGAACACTGAGCTTTCGAAGCCGCCGCTCGCGGATAGCGTGAGCGTCGGGAAGAACGCAGAAATCGCGACGCCGATCTGCTCATTCGCCGCCGCGGCCTTGCGTTCCGCCGACGCGATATCCGGCCGTCGTTCGAGCAGCGCTGACGGCAACTGCGCCGGCACGGCGGGCGGCACGGCGTCGAGGGGCGCAGGCGGCAGCGAGAAGGTCGAAGCCGGTTCGCCGACCAGCACGGCGATCGCGTGCTCGTTCTGCGCGCGCGCGACGCCGTTGTCGATGGCCGCGGCTTGCGCCGATTGCAGCTGCGTTTGCGCCTGAATCACATCCGAGCGCGCGGCGACGCCTTGCGCATAGCGGTTCTGCGTGAGCGTGAGCGAGCGTTGATAAGCTGCGACTGTGTCATCGAGCAGCTTTTGCTGCGCGTCGAGCGAACGGATATTGAAGTAGGTTTGCGCGAGGGTTGCCTGCGCGGAAAGGCGTGCATTCGCCAAATCGGCGGCTGCGCTTTGCTGGCCGGCCTTTTGTGCGGCGACGGTGCGGCTCACCTTGCCCCAGAGGTCCGGTTCCCAGGTGGCGTCGAGCGACAGGTTGTAACTGTTGCTGATCGAGCCCGAGCTGCTCAGCGATGACGTCGTGCCGCCGCCCCCGCCCGTCACGGAGCCGCTGAAGTTGCGGCTCGGCGAGCGCGAACGCGTGGCGTCTCCCGACGCGCTGATTATGGGGAAATACGCGGCACGCGCTTCGCCGACGAGCGCGCGCGCCTGCCGGTACGCGGCGGCGAACTGCGCGATGCTCTGGTTCGACGCGTTGAGCTTGTCTTCGAGCGAGTTCAGCTGCGGATCGTTGTAGATGCTCCACCATGTGCCGCGATCTTGCTGGTCGGCGGGCTGCGCGACTTTCCAGCCGTCGGCGGCTTCCTTGTACGAAGCGGGAACGTCGGCGGACGGCCGTTTGTAGTCGGGACCGACGGCGCAGCCGGCAAGCGCGGCCGTCAGCGCAACGGCGACGGCCGCGCTCAGGACGCGTGGCCGCGCGACGTTCGCGACTGCGGCGCGGGCGCGCGAAGTTCGATCAAACTGCATGCAAATGAATTCCTGTCGATTCGGATGGCGCGACGCGCCGAGACTGTCGCGGAGCGGCCGCCCGCGCGATAGCTGGCGCGTCTGCGCGATGGCTCGAATGGTAGCTTACGCGGCGCCTGCGACGAAAACAGAAGAGTAATGCGGCACGCGCTTAACGTGTGTTACGGACGGTGAGTCGACGGTTACGCGCCGTTACGGGAAGGCGCGCCGTGCGTAGCAACATGAAGGCCGCCTGTCGCGGCGGCCTGGGTCGAGGAACAAACAAGAAGGGAGTTTAGACCCTCGGATCAGCCGTTGTCTGCCGCGCCTGTTTGCCCGCGGCGGCGCGACAAGGCGGCGCATCGGGACGCGCCTGACAGAGCGTTGCGGCGGGCGCGATCGTCTGCCGGCTACCCGTGGAACGGGCTTTGAGCGGAGCGGCTAGCCGCGCGACGGGCCTTACGGCCTGCGCGGTCTGCGCGCTGGCCTTGCGCGAGCGCCGGCGTTCGATCCACGCGAAGAGCAATACCCCAAGAGACCCACCCGGCAGAACGAAGATCACCGCGTACAGGGCCACTTTCCACCAGCGGTTGGCCCCTTGAAGCGTTTGTAACGCGGATTCGGTCAATGAGCGGCTCCAGCCGCCGAGGGTGTTTTTCAGGTACGGCATCGCGGGAATCCTCTGTGCGCCGGCAAAGGAAGGCGCACGCAAGTGCGGTCAGAACATGGTCTCCGATGACGCGGATCGCGTAACTCGTTGCCTGTCATAATATTGACTATGCAATTATCTTTCAAGATACTGTGCTCCGCAGCATGGTCTTGTGTTGTTTTTTGGGATTGCGTTTCTTGTCAGCCGTGCCACGCGTTTGACTTCACTGCCTGGGCAGATAGAATCCCCGAAGTCCACGCGGTGCGTATTCGGCCTGCGGTTTTCATCAGAACTCTTATGACAGACGGCCCGTATCAGCCGGAGTCGATTCACCTCGAGTCGAGTCTCGGTTATTACCTGACCAAAGCGCGGAACGTGCTGGTCGACCGCACCGATCGGGCGGTCGCGCACCTCGGGCTGACGACGCAGCAGATCGGCGTGATCGTGCTGCTTTCCTGCGGCCGCGCGACGACGCCGTTCGAGCTGTCGCGGGCCATGTCGTACGACAGCGGGTCGATGACGCGGATGCTCGATCGCCTGGAAAAGAAAGGGCTGATCGCGCGCTCGCGCAGCGACAAGGACCGGCGCATCGTGAAGCTGGAACTCACGCCGCAAGGCCTTCACGCGGCGTCGCAATTGCCGGGGATCGGCGCGGCCGTGCTCAATGAACAATTGCGCGGTTTTTCCGAAGCGGATCTGTCGACGTTGATCAATCTGTTGAGCCGTTTCATTGCCAACGGCATCGACGGAGGAAGCGGCGCCGGAGGATGTGGCGCTGGCAGCGAACATGAGGAAGAAGAACACGGATCGTCCGCTTCGAGCGACGACGTGTGAGTGGCCACGCCTCGCGCGGCTTTGTTTTGGAGATATAGCTGTCTGGGCAGAGAGTGTCGGGACATGTAAGTGTGGCCATATGCAGACCGCATTTACATGCCGCGGCAAGTTCTTCTGCCGCGACTGGGAGAATAGCGAATGAGCGCATCGGCTTCCGCTTCCGACGACGCGACGGCTGAATTGCCGGCATCCCCCGACGCGCCCGCGTCCGACGCCGCGCCACCCGGCGCGTCCGTGCCTGGCAACCCTGCTGCACCCGCCCCTGCCCCGCTTGCCGGCGGCACGTTGGCGCTGCTCACAGTGGGCCTCGCGTTGGGCACGTTCATGGAAGTGCTCGACACGTCGATCGCCAATGTCGCCGTGCCGACGATTTCCGGCAGCCTCGGCGTTGCGACCAGCGAGGGCACGTGGGTCATTTCGTCGTATTCGGTGGCGTCGGCGATCGCTGTGCCGCTGACGGGCTGGCTCGCGCGCCGCGTCGGCGAAGTGCGGCTGTTCACGCTGTCGGTGCTGCTGTTTACGCTGGCGTCCGCCGCCTGTGGCTTTGCTCGGAACTTCGAATCATTGATCGCATTCCGTCTGATCCAGGGGCTTGTGTCTGGGCCGATGGTGCCGTTGTCGCAGACGATTCTCATGCGTTCGTACCCGCTCGAAAAACGCGGCCTTGCACTTGGCTTGTGGGCGATGACGGTGATCGTCGCGCCGATCTTCGGCCCTGTGATGGGCGGCTGGATCACCGACAACTACACGTGGCCGTGGATCTTCTACATCAATCTGCCGATTGGTCTGTTTTCGGCAGCGTGCGCGTTCGTGCTGCTGCGCGGGCGCGAAACGCCGACGACGAAGCAGCGCATCGACGGCATCGGCCTTGGCCTGCTCGTGATCGGCGTCGCGTGTCTGCAGATGGTGCTCGACCTCGGCAAGGACCGCGACTGGTTCAACTCGACGTTCATCGTCGCGCTCGCGATCATCGCGGTGACGTCGCTTGCCTTCATGCTCGTGTGGGAGATGACGGAGAAAGAGCCGGTTGTCGACCTGACGCTTTTCAAGGACCGCAATTTCGCACTCGGCGCGCTGATCATCTCGTTCGGCTTCATGGCGTTCTTCGGCTCGGTGGTGATCTTTCCGCTCTGGCTGCAGACGGTGATGGGCTACACGGCGGGCCTCGCCGGGCTTGCGACGGCGCCTGTCGGCCTGCTCGCGCTCGTGTTGTCGCCGATGATCGGGCGCAACATGCATCGGCTGAATCTGCGAATCGTTGCGAGCTTCGCGTTCATCGTGTTCGCGTTCGTGTCGCTGTGGAACTCGACCTTCACGCTCGATGCGCCGTTCAATCAGGTGATTCTGCCGCGCCTCGTGCAGGGCATAGGCGTTGCGTGCTTCTTCGTGCCGATGACGACGATCACGCTGTCGAGCATCACAGATGAGCGTCTGGCGAGCGCCTCAGGGTTATCGAATTTTCTGCGGACCTTGTCGGGCGCAATCGGTACGGCGATCAGCACGACGTATTGGGAAAACGACGCGATCTATCATCACGCGGTGCTGTCGGAATCAGTGAGCGCCTATTCGGCGAATACGACGTCTTATAGCGATCTGCTGACATCGTTGGGTCTTAAGGGGCAGGCCGTGACCGCGCAACTGAACGAAATCGTCACGCAGCAGGGCTACATGATGGCGACCAACGATTTCTTCCGCATTTCGTTCGCGTGTTTCATCGTGCTCGCGTGTCTGGTGTGGGTTACGAAGCCGCAAAAAGGCGCGGCGGCGTCAATGGGCCATTGACGCCGCCGTTGGAACAGAAGCTTGATCGCTCCCGATACTTCACTGCGAGAGAGCGATTACTTGCCGTCGACCTGAATCTCGACTCGACGGTTCCTCGTGCGTCCGACTGCGGTCGTGTTCAGCGCGACGGGCGATGCGGCGCCGTAGCCCTGCACGTCCCACTTCGAAGCACGCATGCCGGCCGTCGCGAGATAGCTCTGCACGGAGCGGGCGCGCGCCGCCGACAGACGATTGTTCAGTTCGGCCGAGCCGGTGGAGTCAGTGTAGCCGGCGATCGTCAGGCGTTCGATATCGACGCCGCGGTTCGACGCGGCGAAATCGTCGAGTTTTGCCGTTGCGGCGGGCGTCAGCGTTGCGCTGCCGACGGCGAAGTTCGTATCGCCCTGCAGCGTCACCTTGCGGGCCGGCGCGTGAACGGGAGCAGCAATGGGTGCGACAACGGGAGCGACTGCGGGGGCCGGCTTCGACTGAACGGGCTGCTCGACGACGGCCGTCACGCATTGGAACGTGATCTCACGCGGGTCGTTATCCGGCGTGAGATCCGCAGGCATCCGTTCCACCGAGGCGACGCGCATAGCCGGCTTGTCGCCGCAAATGCGCTTGACTTCCGCCATACAAGTCTTGGACGTTTCCAGCAGACCAAGACATTGGACGCGATACGCCTGAGTGCCGTTTGCCAGGGTCACGATATCGGTATTGTGGGTGGGGCCTGAGTACGACGTGCAGCCTGCGATACCTGCGGCACACGCAATCGCCGTCAACATACGAAAGAACATAAGACTTCTCGCTGAGAAATTTGAGGTCACGAGACGATAGGTTTCGTGAGCCTCGACACCAATCGGAGAAGTCTTAAAGAAACAACGAATGCTGGCGATTGATCCTACTGTGAAATGGCTTCACCCGTCGGTGACGATGTCGACTGGCCTGACGTTCCGGTTGCCTGGCCTGATGTCGATGGCGTGGATGCCTTCGCCGCAGTCGGCGAGCTTCCCCGTACAAACTGCTTGAAATCGGCGCCGGCCTCCCAAGGATTCGGCTTGCATCCGAGCGAACTGTCGCAATGCGCGGCGAATCCGATCGTCGACGTGCCGTCATTGTTCGGCGTCTTCGTGATCTCGAAGGCGAGCGCGCGCTTGCCGCCCTCAGGGCCCGTCGTCTGGATCAGCGAATCCGTTGCGGCCGCGACCTCATAACGGGAATTCGTCGTGACCCACGAGTGCGCGCGCTGCCACCAGGTGTCGCACTGGGCTTTGCTCGTGCAGGTCAGCGGCGCGGTCGCGATCTGCATCACATCGGGATTGACTTGCCCTTGCGTCGAACAGCCAGCGGCCAGCGCGCAGAGCACGGCCATCAGACTTTTTCTCATAACGGACTTCCTCCCATTTGTATGGCCGAGCACTAAAGCGCTGCGTTATGAAAGTTGGACCGCAGCCACGGCGGCATGTTTCATCAGGCGAGCATGCAGCGCGCGAGCCGCTCGCCATTGAGGCGGCGCAACATCCACGCGCAGCAATTTCTGGCCCACACGGGATTTGAAGCAGCGATAAAAAAGGCAGCGCGAGGCTGCCCTTTTTGCTGCGCGACTCAGTCTCAGACGCCAGCGGCCTTTGCGCTTACACGCTGAAGCGATTCAGCGTGTAAGCACGATACGCCGCGACGAACGCATCGAACGAACCGACTTCATCGCGCTCGAGCTTCTGCTGTTGGACCAGCGATTCGACGGCCAACGCGGCGAACTCCTGCGCTTGCGCCGGGCCCAGCGGACGCGCGCGGAAATACTCCGCGTGCGCGACGCTTTGAGCGAGGCCGAATGCGAGAAAGCTTTGCTGTTTGTCGCGCATGATCTGCAGCACGCGGGCCGACGGCGTCAGCGACGCGTCCGCGAGCTTCGCGCGTTGCACGGCGACCGAGCGCGCGTGACTGTCGTCGCCGCGAATCCGATCGAGCACGGCGGCTGCATGATCGATCTGCGCGAGCAGTTCATCGGCCCAATCGAGCATCTTGATGGGTTGCCCATCGCGGATCAGTTCGAGTCCCGGCTTGCGCCCTTCCATCGTCACGCGGCCGAAGTTCTGGTTCGCTTCCGTGTATGCCGGCGGCGGCAGCGGCGCGCTGTCGTCGAGCGCGCAGACAAGCAGGTACGCGTCGAGAAAACGCGCCGTCTCGAGCGAGATGCCCGTCGGCTCGAACGGATCGATGTCCATGCAGCGCACCTCGACGTACTGCACGCCTCGCGCGGCGAGTGCATGCAACGGACGCTCGCCCGAATACGTGACGCGCTTCGGACGGATCGTCGAGTAGAACTCGTTTTCGATCTGAAGCACGTTGGTGTTGATCTGCACCCATTCGCCGTCGCGCTGCGTGCCGATTGCCTCGTACGGCGGATACGGCTGGCTGACGGCTTTCGCGAGTGCATCGAGATAGCCGGGCAGCGTGTCGTAGTCGGCGTGCAGCGCGGCTTGCGCGGTCGTATTCGAATAGCCGAGGTCGCTCATGCGCAGGCTCGTCGCGTATGGACGATAGAGCGTGTCGGCGTCGAACGTTTCGAGCGTGTGCGGACGGCCGCGCAGGAAGCGCGCGTCGAGCGCCGGCGACGCGCCGAACAGATACATCAAGAGCCAGCTCGTGCGCCGGAAATTGCGGATCAGCGCGAGATAGCGCTCTGACTGGAAATCGACCGCGTTTGCCGTCGACTGCTGGTCGGCGCGAAGGAGCCGCCACACTTCTTCGTTCAACGAATAGTTGTAGTGGACGCCCGCGATGCATTGCATTGTGCGCCCATAGCGCAGCGCTAGGCCGACGCGGTACACGTACTTCAGCCTGCCGATGTTCGACGTGCCGTAGCGCGCAATGGGAATCTCGTCGTCCTCGGGCAGCAAGCCCGGCATCGAGTTGTTCCACAGCAGTTCGTCGCCGATCGCCGAATAGACGAAGCGATGCAGCGTGTCGAGACGCTCGAGCGTGGTCGAAGCATCATGCTCGGCCGGCGTGATCAGCTCGAGCAGCGCTTCCGAATAGTCCGTTGTCAGCGAGGGGTGTGCGAGTGCCGAGCCGAGCGTGCGCGGATGCGGCGTCATCGCGAGACGGCCGTCTTGCGTCACGCGCAAGCTTTCCTTTTCGATGCCGCGCAAACCGGTCGTCAGCGCATCGCGCTGCGGGCCGGATGTCAGCACGGACAGGCGGTGCAACAGCGCGTCGGTCGCGCGGGAGAGTGTCGTGTTTGGCATTGATGCGGGTCGAACATCGTCGGCCGCCATGCGCCGCACGGTGCTGCTCGGCGCGGTCGACAACGTTCGGCGGAATTTTCGGTAGCGGGCACTTTAACATCTCGCCAGAACGGCTGCTTGCGGGCCATTTCGGGCAGCTTGCCGCGCTCGCGCGCGACACATGACCACGCTTGTCAGCGATGTCCGGTCCGCGTCTTTCACTCTACGCCGCGCAGGGGCACAACGTCGATCGACGGTATCCGCACAAGTGTGCGGAAGGCCGCTACCCGCCGCGTGCCGCACCCGCGCGATCGGCGACTTCGTTCCACAGATGCATCGCCGCATACGAGCGCCATGGCCGCCATGCGTCGGTGCGCGCGCGCTGCTGGTTGGGGCGGACGAGCGCCGGGTCGCGCGCGGCGATGGCCTGCATCAGCACGAGATCCCACGCGGGCCACGCGTCGGCGTCACGCCACGCGCGCATCGCGACGTATTCGACCGTCCACGGACCGATGCCCGGCAGCGCGAGCAGCGACGCGCGCAGACGCGAGACATCGACCGACGCGCTGCCGACGCTGTCGACGGGCACTTCTCCCGACGAGACTGCGCGCGCAAAGCCCTGCAGCGCTTCGATGCGCTTGCCGGGCATGCCGATTTGAGAAAGGTCGACGGCGGCGAGCGCGGCGGGTGTCGGGAAGCGCCAGGCGGTCGTTTCGTGCGGGTGGTCTTCGATGCGCTCGCCGGCGCGTTGAACGATTCGTCCGATGATCGTCGTTGCGGCCTTCACGCTGACCTGCTGGCCGACGATCGCCCGCACGACGAGCTCGAACGCGGACCACGCGCCGGGTACGCGCAGCCCCGGCACCGCATCGACGAGCGGCGCAAGCCACGGATCGTCAGAAAGGCTCGCGCCGATTGTCTTCGGATCGGCATGCAGGTCGAACATGCGCGCGATCGGTGCGGCGAGCGCCTGGGCGTGACGGCTCGCGGCGCCGTCGATCGTGGCGACGATGCAGCGCCGCTTCGGATGCTTGTGCACGGCAAGTGTGCCGCTGTCGCCGTTCCAGTCGATCGCGCGGCGCCATACGCCGTCTTCGACTGCTTCGACGCCGGGCGTCGCGCGGCCCGCGAAAAAGCGCAGAATGCGCGGCCAGTCGTACGGCGCCTTGAACGGCAGTTCTAGCGTGACGGTGGCCGGCGGCGTGGTGCTCAAGCGGCGTGATCCATGTCGGCGATGGGTTGGGTGGCTTCGTCGTCGGCTTTCGCTTCGTGGTGCGCTTCCGCGTCGAGCAGCATCGCCTTGCGCGCGACGCCCCAGCGGTAGCCCGCCAGTGCGCCGCCTTTCTGCACGACGCGGTGGCATGGTATCGCGAGCGCGACGGGATTCGACGCACAGGCGCTCGCGACGGCCCGCACTGCGCGCGGCGAGCCCACCGCTTCTGCGATCTGCGAGTAGCTGCGCGTTTCGCCGTAGGGAATGCGTCGCAGCGCTTCCCACACGCGCTGCTGGAAGGCAGTCGCGGCGATGTCGAGCGGGAGATCGAAGCGCTGACGCCTGCCGCGCAAGTACGCATCGATCTGCTCGATGAACGGCGCGAGCCGCGCAGGGTCCGCGATCAGTTCCGCGCTCGCGAATTCCTCGCGCAAGCCGTCCACGAGCGGCCCTTCATCGTCGCCAAAGGCGATCTTGCAGATACCCTTGTCGGTCGTCGCGACCAGCACGAGGCCGAGCGAAGTCGGCGCGCTGGCGTAGTGGACGCGCAGTCCGGCACCCTTGCGCCGATATTCGGACGGCGCCATGCCGAGCTCGGCTGCCGCCGTATCGTACATGCGCGATGGCGAGCCGAAACCCGCGTCGACGGTCGCGCGCGTGACGTCCGCGCCGCGCTGCAACGCGTCGCGCAGCGCGGCCCCGCGTTGCGCCGCCTGATACTGGCGTGGCGACACACCAACTACGCGCTTGAAGAGCCGCTGCAAGTGAAACGGGCTGACGTGCACGGCCTCGCTCAGCTGCGCGAGCGTGAGTCGCTGCTGCGGATCGGCGTCGAGCGCGGCGCACGCGCGATTGACGATATCGAGTTCGCGCGGCAGGCCGCCCGGCTGACAGCGCTTGCATTCGCGATAGCCGGCGGCGCGCGCTTCGTCGGTCGAGCCGAAAAAGTCGACGTTGTCCCGCCGCGGCAGCCGCGACGCGCACGACGGACGGCAGAACACGCCCGTCGTCCGGACGCCATAGAAGAAGGCGCCGTCGGCGGACACGTCGCGGTTCAGAACGGCCGCCCAGCGTTCGTCGTCAGTGGCGAATGCGGCGGGAGCGGCTTTGGAGAAGGCTGTGTTCATCGTTTGCCCCGAGGGACGGTTTCGATGCTTACCACTGTAGCGAGCAAGCTCACACACTACGCTCCGGTTCTTGCTCTGTCATTTGGCTAGCGCGGTCAGCTGCGGCCGGCCGGTGGATTCCCAAATTTCGGGACAAAACGCGCTGGTGAAAAAATCGGGGTTTTCCCTTAAAAAATTATTGCGTCGCATCAAGCCGGCGTGTATAGTGATTTCTGTCTCCTCCATGTCTCCTCCTGATATGGATTCAGCCCGCTCCAATCGAGCGGGCTTTTTTTTCGTCCGCAGTTTTTGGGCTTCTGGTCCCGTTCTGGGGCAGGAAGAGCCGCCCCATCCTCAGCCCTTGCGCGCGTTTCCTTCTAAACTGGTTTCTTCAACACGAACTCCAGCAACGGGACGCAGTGCCATGAAATTCCAGATTCTCGATATTGATCACGTCGTCATCCGCGCCGCCAATCTGGAGGTGATGACGCGCTTCTACCGTGAGGTGCTGGGCTGCGAACTGGAGAAGGAACAGAGCGACCTTGGCTTGATCCAGCTTCGGGCGGGACGCTCGTTGATTGACCTGTTGCAGGTCGGCGGGCGTATCGACAGGCCGGAAAGCGGCGTGCCCGGCGTGGGAAGAAATATGGATCACGTCTGCCTGCGCGTGGAGCCGTTCGACGCCGATACGCTTAAGGCCTGGCTGACCGACCAAAATGTCCGGATCGGCGAGCAGGCGACGCGCTATGGTGCGGATGGTTATGGTCCGTCGCTGTATCTGTTCGATCCCGAGGGCAACATGGTTGAACTTAAAGGGCCGCCAGATCGGGCGGCATGAGCCGAAGGCGCGATTTTTAGGTACACAAAGCGGCTGATTGGCTCAGCGTCCGCCGTGCGCTGCGGGGCGCGCGTCGGCGGCGGCCTTGAGAACCGTCCATTCAATCGGCACGGCATCGGCGGTTTCGCTGCCGAGCCACGCGGCGTGGTCCTGCACGGTGCATTGCAGGCGCATCGTCCGTTCGGCCAGCGCGGCGAGCGCGGGCGCGACGTTTTCGCCCAATGACCACACCGTCACGTTCCGCAGACGCTCGACCTTGTTGCGCACGCCCTGCCACCAGATGTCCGAAGTTTTGCCGCCGTATGCGATCACGATCACTTCGTTTGCACGACTGCTCGCCTTGGCGATCCGACGCTCGTCAGGCTGTCCGACGTCGATCCAGGTGTCGACAGCGCCTGTCAGGTCCTTGGCCCACAGATCGGGTTCGTCGATATCCGACAGGCCCTTGCAGAATTCGAGGCGTTCCTGCGCAAACAGCGCGAACGCGGCCACGCGGACCATCATCCGCTCGTTGGTTTCCGACGGGTGGAGGGCGATCGTCAGCGAATGATCGGCGTAGTAGTGCCGGTCCATGTCGGCGATCTGGAGTTCAGCCTTATAAATTGTCGATTTCAGAGCCATGCTGTAACCTGGTCCGGCGAAAGCGGACCGGATAGTGAATAGGGAGTCTGCGTACCTTGCCATGATCGTTCCCAGCCTTGCAGCGGTCACGCCTCGGTTCGCGCGTCTCGCCGTTGAACACACTGCCGGTTGCCGCGGGGCCGAACTGCGAGCCCTTGTTGCGTCAACCACCCTGCTTTCGCTTCACTTCGAAAGCAGCAACATGTGTGCCGAACCCGCGTGCCATTGAGCCGTCGCGTGGGCAATGCGTCCTACGACAGGGTGGGAGCGTGATGATACCGAATATGCTGGGACGGTATGACAGCCTGATGAGGCACGCCAGCGCGCTCGCGACGGCCTGGAACGGAGAAATAGAAGGCTTTGCGCGGAATGGGCGGGACCGGCAGAGAGCCGAAAGCGGGCTGAAAGCGGTGAGAAAATGGAAATGGCCAGACAAAAGTCTGGCCATGCTGAATCCCGAAAGAAGTTCTTTCGTTCAGATGTCTGTAATCACCCGACAATCAATGTCGGGTGAAATCCAACTTTAAAGGCCTATTGCTTGATAAAGCGGTCGTTAGTCCAAAGACCCTGAGTGTCGCTATTGCCGGCATTCACGAATTCGACGTCATGGCCGACTACGCGAACGACCCGGAAATCCGAATTCTCCGGCGTCGAGATGCATTGATAACCCGAGAAGAACTCCTGCATTTGCTGCTGCTCGCCTGCCTGTGCGTGCTGGGTGACGGCGTCGAGCTTATCCTTCGACAGGCAGCCATACGCATTCGCCTTGAATTGCACCGTTTGCAGGGGCTTGATCAAGACATCCTGTGCCTGCGCACCTGCTGCCGCGATTAAACCCGTCAATGCGAAAAGAATGGCGACTCGCTTTTTCATGGTTACCTCCGTGCGGGTTACTGCTCGGTTAGCTATGTGTTTAACTGCCGGAAAAGACGCGCAACTAAAAATGTAGGAGGACTGTCTTGAACGGCAAGCACATTTTGTGTGCGCTCGCAACAGCGGCGAATTGTCGCAGTGATCGCACGGCTGTCTGAACGCTGCCCGAATGCCGCTATGAGGCACATATCCGGCGGATCGCCGATTGAAATGGCGAGCGCAAATCGTCTCTGGATAACCCTTTGCAGGCGGGATTCGCGTTTACGCTTAAACGGTTTTAAGCGATTTGCGATAAGGCATTTTGCATGTTGATGCGTTGCACACAAAGTCATTCGTCTAACTCATCAAATGTCGGAGCAGATTGAAGCGGACACAGAATAAAAAGGATGCCTGAGTGCGTTCCGCTCTTCGGACGCACGTGCAGGCAAATACAAATGGCGGCTTGTGCAGACGCGACGTTCGTGGATAAATCGACCGCCTCACAGGAGATTTTTCATGACACTCGCTCACTGGCTTCCCTTCGCTATCGCGTCCGCGATCCTCGTCGCGATTCCTGGGCCTACCGTGCTGTTGGTAATTTCTTATGCGCTCGGCCACGGCCGGCGTTACGCGTTGGTCACGACGGCGGGTGTCGCACTGGGCGATCTGACATCGATGACTGCGTCGATGCTCGGACTCGGCGTCGTTCTCGCTGCGTCGGCGACGCTCTTCACGGCGCTCAAATGGGTTGGCGCGGCGTACCTGATTTACCTCGGCATCAAGCTTTGGCGCGCACCCGTCTCGACCGGCGATGCTTCGCCCGCCGGGGAAACGCGCACGGGCCGCATCTTCGCGCACGCGTACGCGGTGACGGCGCTCAATCCAAAGAGCATCGTATTCTTCGTGGCCTTCGTTCCGCAGTTCATCGATACGCAGGTTGCCACCTGGTCCCAGATCGCGATTTTCGAAGCCACCTTCGTCGCGATCGCGACGTTGAATGCGCTCGGGTATGCGCTGCTCGCATCGGCGGCGCGGCGCGCGATTCGCAGTCCGCGTGTGCAACGAGGCGTCAACTGTACGGGCGGAACGCTGCTGATCGGCGCAGGACTGCTGGCGGCTGCGTGGAAAAAGGCGACTGCCTGACCGTTGCCGGATGCGCAAAAGCGATGAGCGGGCGCGCATCTTGCGCGGCGAGAAGCGCGCACATGGTGTGCGCGGTGGATCACACGCAGCGGCGCACAACACGCCTACAATGAAATCGTCGCTGTTCCATCGATCTGGAGGACACTGTGATCGAGCATCTGATTCTGGGCGCGTTTCTCATCGTGCCGCTTCTCATCGCCGCCTTTCTGTTTTCCGACGAGCTTTGGCAGGAGCATCGCCAGGCGTTGCACGACGAAGAGCACCACAGGCGGATGGACTGGCGGCATCCCATACGAAGCCTGCTTCACCATTGATCGGATCACTGACGACGGGAGCGGAAGGAGGCTGCAGTGCTGGCCTTCACCTTTTCGTGGACGGAGTACTGGTTGTTTATACTCGCGCTGATTCTGATCAGCGTCGTGCTGACTTCCCTGTGCGGTTCGGTGCCGCGCGCGCCTGAACCGCATGATGACGATACGTAGCCTTATCTTCTGAGCGCGCGTCCTTTCCCTTCTTCACTTGTTGCTGCGTAAGCGTCGTCGCGGTTCGCGCGCGGTCTGTTCTGCCTCTCCTCCTTGTCGCGTCATCGCAATGACGCCCGAACATCGTTCTGTCCGCCCGAATTCTCAGGCCACGCGCATGCGTGCGCGTGAACGCATGCACGTCGTTTTTCCGCGCGACATCGCGTCAAACCCTATTTGTTTTTATAGGCAGTGACTGGCTAAAATGCGGCTAGAGTAAATAATCAGATGTAAGCAAACTTTGGCCTTGTCCGGACCTTGCCGGGGGACAGCATGAACCGACTGATCGATCAGGAAATTGCACATATTTCGCGCGTCATGTGGCCGGCGCTGCTGGGCGATCTGGGCGGCCCCATCCTTTCGCCGGACTACTGGCGCAAGCGTTTGCACGCACTGCTCGACGCACCCGCGGTTACGAAAGTCCAGCTTTGCGCTCTCGACAGCCTGCTTCTTCAACTCGACGATTACGAACGACGAGCCATTGGTGCGTATTCGGCACCCGTCGCCGATCAATCGACGGATGACTGCGAGGAGCACGGTTCCGAGCCGGTCGCCGTTCAGCAATGAAAGTCGTCAATGATTCGACGAGGCTTTCATCGATTGCGAAACCTCGCATGTAGCGCTCGAATCGTTCTAGGTTAAAAGGTTCAGCCCTTTAACCATTTCCTTGTGTACCTAAAGCTGCGCCTGACGCTGGTTGATCTTCCAGCTAGTATCCCGAGTTAAA
>NZ_CYGY02000118.1 GCF_900007165.1 Paraburkholderia piptadeniae | reverse complement strand
GTCGGTCCGACCTCGTTCGCATCACACGTTTTGCCTCACCCTGCGCAAGACTGTGGTTTGACTTATATGAACACGTCCCCGTTGGCAAGGTTGGGTTTGCGTGCGGTGAACGTCGGAGGTAACGGTTGCAGTCTTATATCCGGCCTTGGGGTTGCAGGTCAGCGGACCTGCGGGCCTTGATGGAATCTGCCGGGAACGTCCCCATCTCCCACGACGGGCTGAGAGCTGTGAACGCCGGTCTAAATCCGACGCTAAACGACGGCGTTTCGGAATTGAGCCGTTAGACGATCTGTTCTCGTTGAGCAGCGTGTGGGAAACACGTACTGCAGGGTATCGATGACGCTTTGTGCGTCGGAAGGAGCCCGTAGGGCGAGAGCAGACGCGCAAAGCGCGTTGAGGGATGACGGCGGGAAGCGGTTGCGGTAGAAAGGCGCAGCGCCGAAGAAACCACTGGCGCGACACCGGTAAACCGCCAAGTTCACCCCGGAGTCGCGCCACACAAGTCGCAGTGCAAAGCCACGGGGCTTAACACAGGGAGCGCGTGCAGCCGCAGTATTCCACGGCTCGTGCGCCCCTGTCTATCGCATTGTCTTCGGCGTTCTACGGGGATCGCCGATGACCGAAGGCAATGCCGGTGGGATGCTGCCCACGGGCCGTTTCTTCCTGTGCGCCGGCTGCCGCACGCAGGTGTTCATCTGCCGCCGCTGTGATCGAGGCCAGATCTATTGCGCGGGCGGCTGTGCGCAGGCAGCCCGGCGCGCGAGCTTGCGCGAAGCGGCTCAACGTTACCAGCGCTCTCGCCGCGGGCGTCTTGCCCACGCGCAGCGCGCCCGTCGCTATCGGGCGCAACACAATAAAGTGACGCATCACGGTTCCCCTGCGACGGCGCCCGGTGCTGTACTGCCAGCGGACTCGATGCGCGCCGCTGTCACCCATCGTCGCGTCACGGCATCGGCGCCGGCGGCAACGCATTGCCACCTATGTGGCTGTGCCTGTTCGCCGTTCGTGCGCCTGGGCCCGTTGCGCCGTCGAGCTCCTCACTCCATCTACCGATTCCGGGGAGGCTCTAAAGGTGACGATTGACGCTGAGCTCGAAGCGCATATCCTGCGGCTCTATCACGTTGAGAAGTGGCGCTGCGGCACGATCGCGCGGCAACTGTCCGTGCATCGCGGCACCGTCAAACGCGTGCTCGCGCAGGCAGGTTTGCCGCGCCACGGTCCGGCGCCGCGGCCTTCGATGATCGAGCCATACCTGCCGTTCATTCGCCAGACGCTCGGGAAGTATCCGACGCTCACCGCCAGCCGCCTTTACGGCATGGTGCGCGAGCGCGGCTATCAGGGCGGCCCCACGCACTTCCGACATCTGGTCTCGCTGCACCGGCCACGTCCGGCTGCCGAAGCGTATCTGCGACTGCGCACCTTGCCCGGTGAACAGATGCAATGCGACTGGGGGCACTTCGGTCACCTGCAGATTGGCCACGCGCGCCGGCCGCTGATGGCCTTCGTGATGGTGCTCTCGTACTCACGCGATCTGTATTTGCGCTTCTTCCTCGACGCCCGCATGGAGAACTTCCTGCGCGGTCATATCGGCGCGTTCACGCGCTGGGGCGGGCTCGGCAGGGTCATTCTCTACGACAACCTCAAGAGCGCCGTGCTCGAACGCCAGGGCGACGCGATTCGTTTCCACCCGACGCTGCTCGCCTTCGCTGCACACTATCGGTTTGAGCCCAGACCGGTGGCCATCGCGCGCGGCAATGAGTATGGCGCGGTAAAAAATATGTGCTGCTCGATAACGAACTAGTCCAAGGCAGTACCTTTGTGGAAAGCGAACAGCACATATTATTCGGTTACAAGGTGCGGAGGAAGGTCATCAGGTCGGGCTGATCCCGCCATTGCTTTTGTCCTTCGGCACCGCCTTCCACTTCGCATGTCGCCAGCGCCCGTGCCTTTGTTTCCAGATTGATCTCGGCGTAGATATTGGTCGTCTCCAACGAAACGTGCCCAAGCCAGCCGCGTATCGTATTGATGTCGACACCAGCCTGGAGTAGTAGCGAGGCGGTCGTATGCCGAATCACATGTGGGTGCACATTCTTGCCGGCAAGCGACGGCGCGTTGGCTGCAGCACGGATAGCGCAGCGCTTGACCAATGCATGAATGCCGGAGCGCGTCATCTTCTGGTGGAATCGATTGAGGAACACCGGCGCGTCTGCGGCCCTCCCCTCGGACTGCGAGCGCAACGCATCGAGCGTGGATTTCCAGAGCGGACAGCGGCGATGTCTGTTCCCCTTGCCGACGATGCTGACCGAGCGCGTGTGCCAGTCAACGTCGCCAATCTTGAGCTGCGCAGCTTCGCTTGCACGCGCTCCTGAGTTAAACATGAAGAGCAGCAACGCATGTTCGCGTTGCCCCTGCGCTGTATTGACGTCAGAGGAAGCGAGCAGGGCGTCCATTTCCTGCCTGCTAAGGTAGCTGATCTCCGGTCGGCTGGTTCTCTTAACCGGAATCAGATGGATCTGTGCCCACCAGTCGATGTATTCAGGCGCATGTTCGCCGATGAAACGAGCCAGCGCATGGATGCCGCCGAGCCGCTGATTTCGTGTGCTGACCGTACAGTGACGTTGTTCTTCCATGTGCGTCAGGAACAGGCGCACCATTTGCGCGGAGAGGTCATCAACGGTCAGGCGGTCGATCCGCTTGTCGACTTTGGCGGCCAAATACGGAAGCAACAGCATGAGCATGTCGCGGTAACTTCTTTGCGTATTGACGGCAAGGTTACGTTCGCCCACCAGATACTCAATCAGGAAACGTCGGATCCACGGACCGAGCAGGGATGAGTTATTCATGTTGCACCTCAAGGACGTACGTTTCAAAGCGCGTGCTCGCTGCATTCAGCAACTCGGGCGTCAGGGTAAGGTAGCGTTGGGTGCCCGCGAGATCGATGTGGCCGAGATAGGTCGCGAGCTGCGGCAACAACAGTTGCAAATCCGCGCCGCAGCGATACCAGGCGATTAGCCGGTGCACTGCGCCTGAGTGTCGCAAATCATGCAGCCTCGGCTGGCAGGACGCACCGCCTTCGCGTTGGATATTTGCCAGAGTACGCTGTCGCTGAAAGGCCTTGCGCACAGCTTTCTGGCTCAGGGGGCGACCATCGCGTAAGCAGAAGAACGGCGCATCCGGTGCCTGCCCAAATCTCTGGTTGCGTTGCCGGGCATAAGTTTGCATCGCTCTATTCAGATCTACGCCTAGCGGAACCAGCCTCGATCTATAGAATTTGCTCTCGCGCACGTGCAGGACGGCTTCGTCGAGATCGACGTCCTGCATTGTTAGCCGCAAGGCTTCGCCATGGCGGAGGCAACCGCCGTACAGAATCAGAATGAGTGCACGCAAAACATATGCATCCAGCAGACCGCGTGGACTGCATGCCGCCGACGCCACGTCGAGCAGGCGCTTTAATTCCTGCTGCGAATAAATATAGGGTGTCAGCGGTGGCGGCAATCTCGGACTGTAGCGAGGAAGCGGCGAAGCCTTGACATATCCACGCGAGAGGGCAAAACGAAACAGGCAGTCAAGTACAGACCTTCTCTTCCGCCAATGGTTAGTCAGCGGCCTGTTGCCAGTCAGAAAGTCCTGTACCTGTTCGACCGTGACCGATTCCACATTAATGTTGCCATCAACCCGGTGGCAGAATGAGGCAAGCGTGGCCGCCTCGGAATTGAAGCGCATGCCCAACGCCCGTTTGTGGCTCACGTATTGGGCGACGAGTTCGGAGAGCTTCATAGCAGACTCCCCAGATCGATTTCGGCCACACACCGCAGTCCGGTCAGGTCGACCTTTGCATAGATTCTCGTCGACGAAGCGCTGCGATGGCCGAGGTGATCACCGATCTCCTTCAGCGCAAAACCAGCGTCGAGTAAATGCCGGGCGTTGGCGTGCCTCAGGCAATGTGCGCCACGCCGCGGAATATCGATGCCCAGCGTCGTGAGACGCGAGCGGACAATGCCGCTTACGCGTCCGGGTGACAGCGGTCGGATCGGCGCCTCGACCGACAGGAAGAGCTCTCGATGGGCGCTTCGTGGACGCGCTTCCTTCAGGTAGCGCAGAATGGCGTTTCCAACGGTTGCCACCAGCGGGTATTGCTGTGTGCAGCGTTGCTTCGGACGATTGACATGAAGGATCTCGCCGCACCAGTCGATGTCCTCCAGACGGAGCCGTACCACCTCGCCGCGCCTCAGTCCGTAAACAACCAGCAGCATGATCATCGCCCGGTTGCGTAGATCGATCGTGCTCTCGCCGACAAAGCTGGCGACAAACCTTTGCACGTCATCCCAGTTCAGCCCGAGCGGCAACCCCTCCTCTCTATACACCACAGGTGCCTCAATGCCCGACGCAACATTGGTAGCCCACCCTTGTCCTTCTGCGTACCGGAAGAAATTGCGCAGCGTGCTCGCAAGCGCGTGCAATGAGACTCTGCTCCAGCCGCGGTTGCCTTGATAGGCGAGGTAGGTGTCGACATCGTGGATAGTGAGAGCATCGAGTGCCTTGTCAGGGCGACAGACCATTGTCAGAAAATGGCCGATCTCATCACGACAGGTTGTAATCGTGGCAGAGGAAAGTCCTCGCTGGTCGCGCATGAAATCGACGTATTGCTCGACATAGCGAACAAATGGTTCTTCTATAGGATGCCGTTCCTCCAGACGCCCCAGGAAGCGCAGCCAGGCCGTGGCGGTATGGATGAACAGAAGCCGCGAGCTGCGGGACTCGTTCGTGCGCTCACTTCGGAGAAGTCGAATCCGATGGTCAACGGCAAACGCGATCTCCTCGTGCGTTATTAACCGCGGGCGGGACAGATCAATGCTCTGTGAAAACACCAGCAGGATCCACGCGATCTTCCGAATCGACCTGAGCGGATAACCCTGTTCCTGACAATGTACGAGGAAGCGCTTCCTGGATTCCACGCAGGGCGCGAGATTGTGGGCAGCAAGAACATGCGGACGCGTAAAGAGAGTCTCGAACATGATATTCCCCCATCATTGATCAGTGGAATATCAGTATCAGCCTGAAAATTATGTCGTCATGGAAACGTCAACGCGATAGACGATGCGGGGTTGTTGAGAACCACTGTGACATATTTTTTACCGCGCCATACTCGTGATTATGGCCTCGAGGCCATAACCATGAGAAGGGGCGCGTCGAGCGTGCAATTCGCCATGTTCGCGACGCGTTCTTCGCGGCCAGGCAGTTCGCCGATCTGGACGATCTGAATGCCCAGGCCGAGCACTGGTGCCGCACGCAGGCGGCCGATCGCCCGTGCCCGGAGGATCGGGCGATCAGTGTGCGCCAGGCGTTTGCCCAAGAGCAGCCCACGCTGCTTGCGCTACCGGAGAATCCGTATCCCGTCGAGGAAATGCTCGCCGTCAAGGTCGGCAAGACGCCCTACGTACGCTTCGATCTGAACGACTACTCGATCCCGCACACGTACGTGCGGCGCACGCTCACGGTACGCGCCGATCTCGAGCAGGTACGCGTGCTGGACGGCGCCGAAGTCATTGCGCGTCACGATCGCAGTTACGATCGCGGCGCGCAAATCGAAGAGCCCGTTCACATCGAGACGCTCGTCGGCGTCAAACGGGAAGCGCGTCACCACCGCGGCATGGATCGCCTGGCCAGGGCTGCGCCCGCCAGCCAGGATCTGCTGCGTCGCGCGGCTGAACGCAATGCGAATCTGGGCACCATCACGGCGGCGTTGCTGCGTCTGCTCGAACGCTACGGCGCCGCGCAATTGCAGGCCGCGATCGGCGATGCGCTCGACAGCGGTGTACCCCACCCGAACGCCGTGCGCCTGGCGCTGGAGCGCCGTCGCGAAGCGCGCCAGTTACCCCCGCCGCTGGCCGTGTGCCTGCCGCCGCACGTAGTCCAGAAGGACACGCCGGTCCAGCCCCACCGGCTCGACAGCTACGATCAACTTGCCGGAGGCACGGATGAGTTCGCTTGAATCGTTGCGCACGCGCGCGCAGGAATTGCGTCTGCACGGGCTGCTTGCACACTGGCCCGAGGTTGCGCAGGAGCCGTGGGTCGCGCCGCTCGTGCAGTGGGAAGAAGACGAGCGAGCCCGTCGTTCGCTCGAGCGGCGCATCAAGGAATCACATCTGGGCGGCTTCAAGGCCTTGTGCGACTTCGATTGGACGTGGCCGTCACGGTGTGATCGCGGCGCCATCGAAGAACTGATGACGCTCGGGTTCATGAAGGACGCCGCCAACGTCGTGCTCATCGGCCCAAACGGCGTGGGCAAGTCGACACTGGCGAAGAACGTCGCGCATCAGGCACTCGTGCATGGACACACGGTGCTGTTCACCACCGCCGGCAATATGCTGGGCGAACTCGCTGCGCTCGATAGCGATTCAACGCTGCGCCGGCGCCTGCGTCGCTATGCTGCGCCCGACGTCCTCGTGATCGACGAGGTCGGCTACCTCTCGTACTCGAATCGCCATGCCGATCTGCTGTTTGAGCTGATCAGCCGGAGATACCAGAACAACAGCACCATCGTATAAGTTATTTGGAATTGAATCTGTGCTACGGTAGGCCAGTTTTTAGTTGGCTGGTGCGCAGAACATATTGAAACAGATCACGCAGGGTTATCCACGGGGCCGCCGCCCGCTCTTCTGTAGCGAGAGGCGAGCGGCCCGGTGGATAACCCGTGCCGAAGGCGATGCCCGCTTACTTGCCCCGAGCTGAATCGTTGTGGTGGCGACTCAGCATCCCTCGCGAGAGGAGCAAATCATGGTTGCAGGCAACGCTGTCGTCGAACCGGTGTGGGAACGGTATCCACTGATCGCCTCGAACTCGTATGCTCGGCGCTGGATACAGAGTTGCGTGATGCTCGGCCTGGCAAGGAATACAGTCGCGGCCTACATGTACGCGGTAGAAGGCTTCCTTCGCTTTGCACAGGGTCACTCCCGCGATCTGCGCAGCATGTCGCGCGAAACCATCGCGCAGTATGTCGGCGAGCTGCGAACCCAGCCACGACGAGCGAATGCGAACGTGGTTCGCATCGACTCAGGTGGTTTCCTGTCAAACGCAACGCTGCAGCAGCGTCTGACCGCAGTCCGGTTGCTGTTCGAGTTTCTGGTTGACGAGGGACTCATCAGGACCAACCCGGTAAGCCGCGGCCGCTATACGGCATCCGGCCACTTCGGCGCGCGCGGCGAACGAGGCCTCATCCAGAAGTTTCGCAAGCTGCCGTGGATTCCCACGGAGGCGCAGTGGACGGCCCTGCTGGCTGTCGTCCGCGACGAGCCGACGCGTAACAGATGCATGCTGGCGTTTGCCTATGATGCGGCGCTTCGTCGGGAGGAGCTATGCCAGCTTCGGGGCAGCGATCTCGATCCCGCCCACCGGTTGCTGCGTATCAGGGCGGAGACGACCAAGGGCCACCGCGAGCGTGTCGTTCCGTATTCCGATACTTCCGGCGAATTGCTGCGCGACTATCTTCGACACAGGCATGGCGTTGCCGGGGATCGACACGCGTTGTTTCTGTCCGAGTCGCCGCGCAACCACGGAGCGCCCATCACGCTATGGACGTGGTCCAAGGTAGTCCGATCTATAGCGCTTCGCGCCGACGTTCCTGCGTTCTCGACCCATACGCTGCGCCATCTTTGTCTGACCGATCTCGCCCGCTCGGGTTGGCAACTTCATGAGATTGCCCGGTTTGCCGGTCATCAGAATCTGGAGACGACCAGGCAATACGTACACCTGTCCGGTCACGATCTGGCCGACAGGTTCGCGAAGACCATGCGCCAGATTCACGCGTGGCGTGTTGACGCCCTCGCGTGTGTCGCCGACGCGGAGTAACGATGATGTGCTCATCCCGGGCGGTGCGCATCCCCAAGCCTGAGGCTGCCTGCCTATGGACATGGCCGATACAGATCACGGACTATGATCGCAGAAACGGGCTGACGGCTGCGGAGCGGAAGATGCTGACGCGTGAGCTTCCTCGCGCAATGGCCAGTGAACGGACGGTAAAGGCGGTCCTCGGCAGACTGTCAGGCCTTGAACGTCTGATCGCACCAATCGATGACGCGCTGGCCGTGATTGACGGCAAGCACATATACGACGATCGCGTAAAGCTGATGCTCCTTCGACACTGTGCGGCGCGAGAGACCTCGCTATGGGCATGGGACGCGACGACCTGGCATAAGGTCATCGGGACCACCCAGGAGGCTTTCTATGCCGCCCACGTTCCAAGGCCGTGCGCTGGTGGCGAGCGACAGGCGCTAATGGCTGTCGCATACCTGCTGCACTGTTTCCACGACATCCCCAGCCTTGGGGAGGTGAAACGGGTTGCACTTGCGGAGAAGATCTTCGGCAGGAAACGTATCGCTGCGACACTTCTACGGGTGACCGAGGTTTCCGCTGCCTGGGGTTATCGAAGTCCATGCAAACCGTTGATGAGTCTGGTCGCGGAACTCCTGCTTATTAACCAGCGCCCCGAACTCGAATCACTGACGACCGAGTTCATCGAATCGGTCCGTATGCGCTGGCAGGATTCGAACTATCGCAGTTCCTTGTACTTCCAGCTCTTACGCGTGCTTGCAGCACTTGGAATCATCGCCGCGGAGCCCACGATCCGGAACCGGGTTGACAGCGAACGCGTTCATCGAGCGAGAACCGCCGGTCTGTCCGGAGATTGGGTGCTCGCAGTTGAGCGATGGGAGGCGACCAGCACGTTGACGGTCTCGACCCGCCGCCATCTTCGGGACATGGTCCTGAAGGCGGCCCGCTGGTTGCAAGACTGTCATCCGGAGATCACACATCCAGATCAGTGGACCCGCGAACTGGCGGCGGAATATGTAGGCGCAGTTGACCGCATGCACGTCGGCGATTATGTCTGGAGGACCGCCGGCCTCGGGACGAAGCTCGGCAAACCTGCAACAGCGCGATCGAAGGAAGCCTTCCTCGGCGCGATGCGATGCTTCTTCGCAGATATCCAGGAGTGGGAATGGATCCCACGTCGTTTCGATCCGTTTCGGGCATTTGCAACGCCTCGCTCGATCAAGGCCCTGATCGGACCAGCGCCACGCATCATTGCCGATGACCTCTGGGCGAAACTCCTGTGGGCTGGCCTGAATCTGACGATCGCCGATCTTCCTGGTCACGGCAGTGCTCCAAAGGGACATAGCAATGCGACAGGCGCCATGTTTCGCAACGGAGGCTACTATCCACTCGAGATGCTACAGGCGTTGAGCATCGTGTGGCTCTTTGCAGGACTACGTAGCGACGAGATCGTCCGGCTGCGGGTCGGCTGCGTGCACAAGGAACCGTCGATAGGACAGCAGGCTACGTCATGCTGGATGCTTGACGTTCCAGTTCACAAGACGGGAACCGCGTTTGCCAAGCCAATTGACACTATTGTCGGAGAAGCGATCACTGTGTGGGAGCAACTTCGTCCTGTACAACCGTCGGCGCTCGACATCAAGACCGGAGAGAAGGTCGATTTCCTGTTCTCGTACCGTGCCCGAGCAATTCCACGGGCGTACCTGAACAAACGGCTGATTCCCATGCTTTGCCGCAAGGCGGGCATTCCACAGGCGGATGCGCGCGGTCAGATCAGCAGTCACAGGGCCCGCTCCACCATCGCGAGTCAGTTGTTCAACGCCCGCGAACCTATGACGTTGTTTGAACTACAGGCATGGCTCGGTCATCGTTCGCCCGTGACCACGCAACACTACGTCGCATTCACGCCAACCCGGCTCGCCCGGGCTTATTCAGAGGCACAGTACTTCCAGCGAAACCTGAGAATGATGGAGGTGCTCATCGACCGGCAGGCGATCGACGATGGTCAAACTGAACAGCCGTGGCGATACTACGATCTTGGCCACGGTTTGTGCTCGTACGAATTCTTCGATCAGTGTCCGCACCGCATGGCTTGCGCACGTTGTGACTTTTACATTCCGAAGGAATCCTCCCGCGCCGACCTGCTCCAATCGAAGACTGGAATGATACGGATGCTGCAGGAGATACCGCTGACCGATGATGAACGTGCAGCAGTGGAAGGCGACCAGAAAGCTATAGACCGTCTACTCCTGCGACTCAAGAACACGCCGACGCCTGATCGGCTCACCGCCCCAAATAGGAAGAAACAAAGGTAGAAAAAGCCCTCAATTCCATATAATTACATCGAATCGACCGTTTGCCGAATGGCACGAGGTGTTCCCCAACGCCGCCTGTGTCGTGTCGCTCGTCGATCGCCTCGTGCATCACGCCGAGGTCATCTCGATCGAAGGCGAGTCGTATCGCTTGAAGGAAGCGCGTGAACGGGCCGACAAACGCGCACGCCAGCGCAGTCCCGGTAAATCGGCCAAAGGAGGAGAGTCCTGATGAAAGCCCCGCCGCTGCCTTCCGGCCGCACCCGCGGCTTAAGCTTCATCGTTCCCGAGGACTGGTCGCCCGAACAGGTACTCGCCGTGTTCGAACTGCTGGATGATTTGCGCGAACTCATTTGCGCACGCTATCTGCCCGACATACAGCGCGCCCTGTGCGAGGAGCGCCGGCAACGCGAACTGCAGTTCAACGAACGTGACCCGCCGTTCTGATCGACGGCGCACACAACAAAGGGGCCCGCGCGGCCCTTTGTTGTTGACTGTTTCGCTCAACCTTGCGCCGTCGTTTAGCGTCGCTTTTACACCGGCGCTAACAAGAGCCGCCTGGACGTCAT
>NZ_CYGY02000142.1 GCF_900007165.1 Paraburkholderia piptadeniae | reverse complement strand
GAACGGCAAACCGGCCTGACGGAAATCCTGGGAGGTTAACCAGCTTCCGAAGCTGCTTCTGTTATAAGGACCGCCAGGCGCGATTCTCATCGAGGCGCGACGGCTCACTCTGCTCCGACGCGGGATAGATTTGCGCGAGCCACCACACCATCAAAAATCAGCGTTGCAAAAACGGGGGTGACCATAGATTTACCTCGATACGGCGGACCTGCTTGCGATTGAACCAGCGGAGCTGTGTATGGTGGCTGCCCACAACGATGACCTAAAGGCCGCAAAGGCGTGTGGGCTGAAGACGGCGTTTGTTTCGCGTCCTAGTGAGCACGGTGAAGGGCAAACCAAAGACCTGTTTGCAGAAGGCCAATGGGATTTTGTCGCGAGTTCGTTCATCGAGCTCGCCGACATGATGCCGGCAGTTGGTTAGAGCAAGCGGCAGTGCGTTTGCTGCTTCCTCAGCAAGCTACCCCCGGCGTTGTCGCCATTGACACGAATAGTTGGGGGGAGGAAGGACATCGTGTCGTCGCTACCTGAATCCGCCCAGTTTGGTTATTGCGAGGCAAGAGCGTCGAGGCGCGCTTGTGCTGTTTCGTCCGGGTGTATGCAATGATAGGCGTCGAATAGCTCCGAGCACAGCTGTGCGAGCGTCGCGAGATTCACAGCCTGGTCCGGGTGCTCGACCTCTCCTGCGTTGAGTATGTCGTCAAGAACGGGAGCGAGACGGCGCAGTCGCCGGAAGGTCTCAACATCTAATTTCATATCACCTCCGTGGCCAAGCGATAGAGCGCCCTTGAACTGAGCGAATCTACGGCTCGGCTTTTGCCCGACGTGCCGCCCATGTTGACTGAGACGTTCGAGCTGCCATAAGTTTTTCATGTGCCGCGTCATGCTGCTCCCGCGGACGAAAGTCCGCACCCGGCCGGGGTTCGCGGCCCAGACCCTTTTGCGTCGAGCGGGCGCCGACTTGTAACCGGTTTTTGCGATGCTGCCATCGAGAACGGACACCGGACATCGGTTGTGCGATGTCGATTTCTATCGGAGATGTCCTCGGCGCATGAGAGGGAGAAATTTCTGAAAACCAGCTCGCGAAACCGACACGCTATCACTTCTGCGAAGCGGGCGCAGGAGCGCAGTTCGTCAGCGACAATGCATGGGACATCAGAGCCTCTCGACTGTCCCCGTTTCTGACGCGCCGCACAATAAATTTAAGCAACTGCATGAACTTTCGCTGGCGAAACATCGTCTTGCAACGATGACGGCATATCGACCGGTAGGCCGCTAGCTGCCGGCGCGAACCGCTTCGACACGTTCCGTCTGTTCTGATTGTGCGGCGCACACAAACAACAATTGTTAAATGACAAAGAAAGGGTATACGCTTACGCAACTTCCCTATTGGAGGCTCATCTTTGTGTCTACTCTCCTTGAGCGGGACTGGCTCGTTGCGACCTGGCGTCGGATTAACTCCGACACAGGGTCTGGCTCGTGGGAATGCTGTGAACTGGATGAACGCGGTGAAGCCGTGCCGCATCCACACCCTTCGGCACGCCGTCAGATAGTGCTGACCGACGTCTACTGCCAGATTGCCGACCAGATTGGTCATGTAGCGGCGATGTCGGTTGCAGTGACGACCCCGTCATTCGGTATCCGCGTACCTGACGTCGTCTGGATGCCGCCTGAAAAGTGGGAGCGGTTTGACCGGGAAGCCCCAATCCCGTTCGTGCCAGACTTGTGTGTCGAGGTGCTCCTTGACCGCGAGATGCAGCAAGACATCGGCCCCAGAGTCAGGGCTTACGTGGAGGGCGGCGCCCGCGAGGTCATTGTCGTCAGCCAGCGCGGAGAACTGCAATTCTTCGGAGCGAATGGACGGCTGCAAGCCTCGGCATTCGGGATAACGCTCTCGCTCGAGCAAATGTACTTCGAGGGGTAGTTAGCGCCGCCTTTCACCGCTAGGTTCACGTTGCTAAGCCGTGTTTTCGGTTGGACTGGCACTATACCAGTGTCATCACGTGTCGCGTGAGTGCCAACAGCTCAAGCAAGCAGCCGCTCCATATCCCTGATGTGCGACACATTGACGGCCCCAAATTGTGAATTCGGAAATCAAGCCCCCGGACGTCTGTCGCGCTGCCTGCTTTCGCAGATGCCGGTCGTGCGAATCATGTGCGCTGTGGGCGCAGGAAAGTTAAAAGGAACCGGCCGCGGTGTGTCGACGCCGAGTAATACTAGCGCTCGCGTCGGGGCGTATTCTCGGACGCGAAATCTAACTCGATTTCTTCTCCTTCTGGCCGGACTCTAATCTCCTCGTGCGGGCTGATTGGTCTCTCATGCCGCAGCGCGTTCTGTGGTCGGCTCCTGCCTGTCGACGGCAGGCGGAAACACGTGCCAGGTGCCATCACCGTGACGAAAGAAAAACACGCGCACACCGGCAGATGATGACGTCTCGACGCACACGTAACGTGTCCGGCCCCAGCGTGTACGACCGAATTCGGTAACGTGAACAAGTGCAGTGGGGGCCGGCGCAAGCCATTTTTCCACCTGATAGCGAAGCGACTTCGTGCTCGAATTCTTCATGTCCTACTCTGGTAGGTCAGGGCGCGACGCGTCTGATATCGTGCTGTGCCGATTCAATTTTACAAGTTAGGATAACTTATTGAATAAAACATGGAACGGCGTCGCGCGATGAGAGTAAGAGGAACCCGCTCAAATAATGAGCGGGACCTGCCTGGAACTTCTGAATTTTATGGCCGACATCACCAGCCTATTTTTGGGCAACGATTTCGGGTTGGTCAGCGGACCTCGGTTGGAGCCTCAAGCGCGGCCGTGACGTTGCTGCCTTCAGCAATCTGCGCCGCCTGTTTCGTCGCCTTCCGGGCAGTTTCAAATGTCGCACTGGCCGTTTCGATAGCGGACTTCCATGCGGACAAGGCGGCCTCGCTTCCAGCAGGAGCGTTCTTCGCGAGGTTTTCAAGAAACGCTTGCCAGTCGTGCTGGTAACGTTTGAACTGCTCGTCGAGAGTCTCTGTTAAATCGGCCAGGGCTCCGGACTCGATTTCATACACGTCCCGCAAGTACGACTGCGCTTTTTCTACTGCAGGTTGCGCCTGACCTGCCTGCAATTCAAACAATTCCCGCGGGTCTTTGGTCGATAAGGTCCTGTCTGCGATTTCCTGACTTCTGACGATGGTAGATTTGAATACCTGCAGATTCAGACTAGCGAGTTTTTCAATGCTCGCGAAAGCTTTGTTCAGAACGTCAAACATAGCTTCAAGACTTGCTTTCTGCGCGGCGATGGATTGCTTGAGGTCGGGGGTGCTCATCACAAACTCCATAAGGGTGCGAACATTTCCAGCTGGCCGTTGAACGGAACGCCAAATCGCGGCGTTGGAATCAATGTTGCAATGCAGCGAATTGATTCTAGAGGCAGGTGCGAAATTGTCAATCGCCTATTGCACTTGACCGTTAACATAGAAGGTGCCAACCAGCGCCGTGGCCTTGCGGGCGTTGACGGATGCGACAGTCATCTGGGGAAATCCCTGATGCAGGCAGTGGTCCATGTGGTGCCTAATGGCCTTTATGCGGGCGTGTGCAAATGCAGCATGAATTTCCGATGCTACCTCTGGCACGGGTCGCGTGAGACACGTGTGTTGTCGTTTATCAAACTGGTCATCGATTCCCGTATCTACATTCGTTGTGGACAGGTTCGACGCTTATGCCCACGGGCTCAGCGATGACGGTAAGTGACCAAGGTGCTGGCTGCTGACGGAATGGTTGGTTGAGAGAGAAAGCGGCGCGTCGTTGCGATAACTCGGGCGGCCCGCTGGGGCACCTTCGCACGCGGCGTCAGCGTGTATCATGGTTTGCATAGCCTCTGACCTGACGGAGAGAGACGCCTGTGGATGTATCGTTCCTCATCGACCCGATTCACAAAACCGTCACTAGTGTCGCGAGTTAGAAATTCGTAGACAAAATCGCTTGACGCTAGCGAGGATGTCGTCGGCCGATTTGGTCCAGTTGAAAGGTCTCGGATCAGTGTTGTTGATCTGGATGTATTGG
>NZ_CYGY02000173.1 GCF_900007165.1 Paraburkholderia piptadeniae | reverse complement strand
GCCGGGCGCTTACGTTGCAACGCGTCTGTGCATTGACCGTCTTCGTGCTGCGAAAAATCAACGTGAACAGTACTCGGGAATATGGCTGCCGGAACCCGAAATGACCGACCCTACGGCTACGCCAGAAGGGATCAGAGAGCGCGCCGACGATGTCTCCGTGGCCTTTCTGATGTTGCTCGAGCGGCTTACCCCGGAAGCACGCGCAGCGTTCCTGCTGCGCGAGGTCTTCGATGCGGACTATGACGAGGTCGCTGAAGCCATCGGCAAGACGGAGGCCGCGTGCCGCCAACTGGTCAGCCGTGCAAAGGCGCAACTACGCGATGAACGCCCACGCTATGCGGTGTCGCGTGAAACCCATCTCCGCTTGCTGCAGACCTTCATGCAGGCGCTGGAGCGCGTCGATTTCAGCGCGATCAGCGCCTCGCTGGCCGAGGACGCGATGTTGATCGGCGACGGCGGCGGCAAAGTGCCAAGCTTCCCGAAACCGATGGTGGGCGGCCGGCGCATCGCACGGCTCCTCTACGCTTCGTGCCTGCGCTACGGTAACGAACTAAGCGTCAAGCGCGTGCTGCTCAACAATCAATGGGCGCTGCTGCGTTTTGTCGAAGGGAAGCTCGAATCGGCGCAGTCGTTCGAAACGGACGGCACGCGCATCGTCCGTATTCTCGTGCAGCGCAACCCCGACAAGCTGGCGCGTATCGCCGCAGCACACTGCAACGCCTGAATGCAGACTTTCTCCGGCCCGCCTGCGCCTGATTGCTTTTGATTGGTGCCGATAAGGCAACACCGTGATCCGGTTTGCGTGTCTACCGCGCGACGCCGCGTCCACCTACGATGACGTCGTGCGGTGCATTGCCGCTAACGACATCCGCTAAGCGCGGGTGTTCACCACCGTCGCCAGGAGAAGCCCATGACTCAGCGTATCAACTACATGCAGCAATCGCCGGAGCTGTTCAAGAAGTTCCTTGACTTCACCAATCAGCTGAAGGACTGCGCAATCGAAGGATCGATCCGCGATCTCGTTTCGATCCGGGCATCGCAGATCAATGGTTGTGCCTTCTGCGTCGACATGCACATAAAAGAAGCGCGCATTCACGGCGAGCGCGAGCTGCGCCTACATCATGTCGCGATCTGGCGCGAATCGACGCTCTTCGCGCCGCGCGAACGCGCCGCGCTCGAGTGGACAGAAGCGCTGACCAAGCTGTCAGAGCATGGCGTGCCAGATGATATCTACGAACGCGTGCGTACCCAGTTCTCCGAGAAGGAACTGTCGGACCTGACCTTCGAAGTGATGGCCATCAACGGTTGGAACCGCGCGAGCATCGCGTTCAAGGCCGTGCCGGGTTCGGCGGACAAGGGATACGGCCTCGACAAGGCGAACCTCGCCTGAACAGTCCAGTTGTTTCGCTCTTCTTCATCTTCGTCCAGCGCGGGCGAGCCGCGTTATCCGGAGTGCACACCATGTTTCGCCTGAAGAACACTGCAATCGCAGTGCTCGTTGTGGCAGATGCGCTTATCGGCGTGGCTCGCGCCGCGCCTCCCCAAGCGGTCGTGAGTCCGCTGATGACAATGCCGCTCGAAGATTATCCGGGCAAGGAGGGCCTGATGATTACAGTGACGTACCCGCCGGGTGCCGTCGATCCCGTCCATCGGCATCATGCGCACGCCTTTGTTTATGTGCTGGAAGGATCGATCGTGATGCAGGTTAAGGGCGGCAAGGAAGTCACGCTGACGCCCGGACAGACCTTCTATGAAGGTCCAAACGATGTACACACAGTCGGGCGCAACGCCAGCCAGACCCAACCCGCGAAGTTCATCGTGCTTCTCCTGAAGGACAAGGGTGCGCCTGTTCTCGTGCCCGAGAAGTAGGCACGTTCGTGCGGCGACGCTGGAGCGGGGCAGCCACGCGCAGTGGCGGCGGTAGCAATGAATGTCTTCAGCAGACAATCGCACGCCGCCGCCGGGGGCATTGAGTCAGTCGATAACAGTCACGATATTGACGCTCCCTTGTCTAGCCATCTTTGCATACGGGCACAGGCGCTCTGCGGTTCGAACCATCTCTTCCGCCACGCTTCTATCAACGCCCGGTATCCGGACCCGGACATCGATGACCAATGCGTAGCCTCCATCCATGGGATCACGACCAAACGAAACCTGCACCTCCACAACAGCATCGGTGATCTCCATTCCGGCGCGTTTCCCGAGCAGGTTCAACGCACCGTGGAAGCACGCGGCAAAGCCCGCCGCGAACAACTGCTCGGGATTGGTCCCGTTACCGGGTCCGCCGAACTCGGTGGGCAGCCGCAGCTCGACATCGAGATTTCCGTCGTCTGAACGGGCCACTCCAGATGCACGGCCGTGTCCCGTCTCGCCGCCGGAAACAGTGACAGTCGTTGTATAAAGGGGGCAGAATTCCCGGCCCCGGTACCGGTCGAGGAGGGAAAGCGGGGGGGCTTGCAGTTTCTTGTCGTCCATGATGCATTCTCGAGCTCGGTGACGGGCGTTCCTGCCCTCAGTCGTCAATTCGCCGAAGCTAGGCTTACCGAGGCGGGCTCCACCGGGGCAAGTGTTGTCTTCGGCAATCTTTGGGACAAAGCCGCTTCGATGCTGCATGAACGTGGATGGCGACGGTAGAGCTGTCCATGGGGACACCGTGTTTCCAGGATGGCAACAATCCAAATAGTCGGATGAAACCGGTGCAGGATAAGAGGGTCCGAATTCAGCAGATAGCTTGTCACAGGCAGGTGCTACACTGCCACACGCCAGACCTTACATCTCCAGTGGACGGCGCCGCGTTCGAACGGGACTGCCTCGACGGGTATCGATAGTTCAGCGTCAAGCTTGTGCGGTTGCGCTCCAGGTGAGACAGAGCGCAACCGCAGATACCCGCAGGAAAACCCGATAGTTCTCGATGCAGCCACAGGCATCCGCTGTCCATCTGGAGGCAGGGTCCGGCACTGTGGCGCGACGGCCCCCCGGTTCTGCATTCGCCGCGATTTCCGGTCCCGCCGGAGCTGCGTCAATGACCGCCGCTCCATCGCTGCAACACGACAGTCGCCGTCGGCGCCAGCACGCATGCTGGCGCTCCGGACGGCTCACCCGTTCATGTGTAGGTAGTGGGGCTCTTAATGGATCAATCGGATACTTCGCATCGAGGTTTTCGCGTTGTCTTGCCAAATAGCGCGGACGCTTTGTCTACCTGTTTCTCGACGAGCTACGCGGGGATCATCGCTTTCATGGCGGTTGCGAGCGAGGGAAGCTTTGCCAAAGCCGGGGAACGACTGGGGGTTGGACGCTCGGCTGTCTGTCGAAATGTTCAAAAGCTTGAAACGCAGCTAAGCACTCGCCTCTTTCTCCGAACGACTAGAACAACAACCCTGACGCAAGAGGGCGAAAGGTTCTTCGAGAACTGCAATCAGGGTGTGACCCATATCGTTGAGGCAATCAACGACATGCTGGATCTCCGCAACGGTCCGCCTCGTGGCTTCCTTCGAGTTCGCTCGACGGTTGGATTTGGGCGCAAGGTGGTGGCTCCATTGCTTTTCAGGTTCTCCCAGGCCTACCCCGATATCGCGGTCGACCTGCTTCTGGATGACAAGCCAGCCGATTTTGCCGCGGAACAGATCGATGTCGCGTTTCGTGATGGGCACATCGAGGACTCCAGCATCATCGCGAAACAGTTGATTCCAATGCAGAGGGTACTCTGCGCATCCCGCGCCTATGCCGAGGAGCGGGGGTTGCCATCTACGCTGGAAGATCTGGAGCAGCACGACTGTATCAACACGAGAGTCAACGGTCGCGTCTTTGAGTGGGATTTCAAGGTTGATGGCCATGTGCGAAAGTATCTGCCGACCGCCAGATTGACTTTCAATGACTCAGACCTGGTATTGAAGGCGGTTCTGGAAGGTCGTGGAATCGCCCAACTGCCCGGATATCAGATATGCGATTACATATCGCGCAATGAGCTCGTCATGGCGTTAAGGCGATATGTGCCTGACGACGGAGGCCACTACATCTGCTTTCTCAGCCGACAGAATTTGCCGTCACGCATTCGCGTGTTTGTCGATTTCATGACGGACGAAATTCGGGCGCTCGATTCGCTTTGTCTGGGCGAATACAACACGGATTATTCGGAAAGCCGGCATCAGGCATAAAGCAATTCAAGTGGCGCCGTTAACGGTGCGTCGCTTTGATCGCATGCTTTGCGTCTCGGATCTTATGCGTCAGACGATTTCGCCGATAAAAGCGGGGAAGCCCCTGGTCGTCATCGCCGGGGTGTCGAACGCACTCATACGTAGCGTTACTTTCGTCGGCTTGCGCCATCATTTGCTCGATGTTCCCCACGCAGAGTTGTCAGCGATACCCAGTGTTTGAATGGGCGTCGAAATAAACTTCGTCTCGCTGACTTCGGGAGCACTACCTGGACTGCGCCTATTGGTGCCGACTCGGCAACAGTGAGTGTTCTGATGCGTATCTACCAAGGTGGTGGCTCGACACCTACCATTTCGACATGGAATCGCGATCGCGCTGACCGAGTAGATGGTCGTTGAGGTCGTGAGTGGAGAGCGCAATGTTTCGTCTCGGACCCCTGTCGGTGTTTCTAGGCTGGATCATGCTATCTGCGGTCAGTATTGGGCTTGCGATTGTCGTTTCGTTCAGCGGCATTTTCTAAAGTCGGATATCCGCCTTCCAAATCGCGAACGTAAATCCGCTGTGATGCAGTGGCCGATTCTCTCGAGGGGAGCATCCTCGAGGGGCTCGTGTTGCCTTCAGCTCCTGGGAGGGTGATTCACTCTTCGGTGTCTTTATGCACGCGGCCTGCTGGTAATACTGAACGCAATACAGACATGACATTGGCGGTTCGCCATGGAACGCTCATCTATTGCTTGCCACACAACGTCGCCGGCATTGACCAGCACCGAATGCACTGTCGAAGTGGGTGCCCATCTTGTTTGCGAGCAGGAAGGCTATACGCACCACGGAATTTATGTGGGGAATGGGCAGGTTATTCACTATGGGGGCTTTCATCATTCCGCGAAACGACGCCCTGTTGAATATATTCCGTTGCGCGGCTTTGCGGCAGGAAGAGATATAAAAATTCAGCCTGAACCAGACGCCATTTATACCGGCATCAATGCCGTAGCCAGAGCCAGGTCCCGCTTAGGCGAAGACCGATATAAGTTGCTGACCAATAACTGCGAACACTTCTGCACATGGTGTGTGCTAGGCGTCGGGCGCAGCGAGCAGGTACGGCGTTGCTTAAGGAATCCATGGAAAGGTATCAAGACGCTGTTCGCGCTTGCGAGGGAGGGATACATGCCTTATGTGGCCGCGCAAAGCGGCCTCATCGGGACTGTCACCGTGCAGGTCGCGCAGCGTGTCGCCGAGGTCATCCCGAACGAACACCGCGTTGTTCGACCACGCACCTATTTACTCCACTATCTGATGAGCCAGAAAATGAGCATTCAGTCAAACACCAGACAGCGCGCATCACACGCACTGAGACTTGGTGTGTCCATGATGTTCGCGGCGGCGCTATCGGCGTGCGTGAACTACGTCGGCATCCATAGCGACGCTAAAACGGCCGAGCCGAAGCAGTATGCGACGCAGCAAAGCCTTCCCGTCGAACAAGGCCATTGGCCTGCCGCCAACTGGGCTGACCAGTTCGGCGACGCGCAACTGAAGGCGCTGATCGACGAAGCATTGGAGCGCAGCCCGACGCTCGATCAGGCGCGTGCCCGCGTTGCCGCGGCGGCGGCATACAGCGAAACGGCGAAGGCCGGCACGATGCCGCGCGTCGACGCCAGCTATTCGCTCACGCGTCAACAGTTCTCGAATACGACATTCGTGCCGCCTCCATTTGGTGGCTCGTGGCAGACGGAGAACAAGGGCCTGCTGAGCGCTTCCTATGATCTCGACCTGTGGGGCAAGAACCGTGAAGCGCTGAAAGCGGCAATCTCGCAGACTCAGGCGAGCCGGGCCGACGAGGAAGTCGTCAAGCTGACGCTGACGACGTCGATTGCCCGCACGTACAACCAGTTTGCGCGCCTGTATGTGCTACGCGACATTGCGCAAGAGGAAATCACGCAGCGCGAGCAGATCGACCGGATTACGGCGGGCCGCATCGCGACGGGGTTGGATACGGAAGTCGAGCGCAAGACCGCGCAGGCCAATCTCGCGACGAGCCGCGCCGCGCTGAAATCGCTGGATGGCCAGATTCTCTCGACGCGCTATCAGATCGCCGCGCTGCTCGGCGAGGGTCCCGACCGTGGCTTGCAGATCACGCGGCCCGCGCTCGGCACGGGTGACGAAGTGCGCCTGCCCGACAATCTTCCTGCCGATCTCCTGAGCCGCCGTCCGGACATCGTGGCCGCGCGCTGGCGTGTCGATGCGATGACGCACGATGTGAAGGAGGCGAAGGCCGAGTTCTATCCCGACATCAATCTGAGCGCCGCAATCGGGCTAGACGCATTTGGCTTCGGCCGCTTTCTGACGGCGGCGAGCCGCACGGCATCGATCGGTCCGGCAATCCACTTGCCCATCTTTGACGCAGGCGAACTGCGCGCGCAACTGAAGGGCCGCTACGCTGACTTCGATTACGCCGTCGCGACCTACAACCAGTCGCTTGTGACTGCGTTGAGCGAAGTCGCGACACAGCTCGCCGACGTGCGTTCGACAGACACCCAGCTTGTCGATGCGCAGACCGCGCAGGACGCCGCGCGCCAGGCCGACAAGCTCGCACTCGTGCAGTACAAAGCCGGTCTCACGAACCAATTGACGGTGCTGAACGCCGACGTCAACGCGCTTTCTGCCGATCAGACCGTTGCGAATTTACGCATGAACCGCCGCGATCAGCAGATTGCATTGGCTTCCGCGCTGGGCGGCGGCTTTGTCGACACATCGAACGCAGACTCTGCGGCAGCGCCGCGCGCCGATGCGTCCGGATCCAACACGCCTGTCGTCGCCGCGCGCTGAGCGGCTACCCACCGAATCAGCCTGGAGAATTGAAATGAACGAAACGAACACCGCGGAGCGCCAAGAGACCCAGGCGACCGGTGCCAAACATGACGCATCACCTGACCTGAAAACCGCAGTCGCGAATGGACCGGAGACACGCAAGCGCAAGTTGCTGCTCGCGCTGCTCGGCGCGGCTGTCGTTGTGTCGGCGGCGGCTTATGGGGCGTACTACATGACGTATGCGCGTTACCACGAATCCACCGACGATGCGTACGTCAGCGGCAACCTGGTGCAGCTGACGCCGCAGGTGACGGGCACGGTTGTGGCGGTGAATGCCGACGATACGCAGATTGTGAAGGCAGGCGATCCCGTGGTTGCGCTCGATAACGCGGATGCCAGAGTCGCGCTTGGCAACGCGGAAGCGACGCTCGGGCAGACCGTGCGGCAGGTGAGCAGCCTGTATGTGAACAACGATTTCTATGCCGCGAACGTTGCGCAGAAGCAGTCCGATCTGACCCGTGCGCAGGACGATCTGCGCCGCCGCCAGGCCATCGCCGATACGGGCGCTGTGTCGGCCGAAGACATCGCGCACGCGCGTGACACCGTGACGGCCGCGCAGGCAGCGCTCGATGCCGCGCGTCAACAGGCCGAAGCCAACCGCGCGCTGACCGACCGCACGACGATCGACCAGCACCCGAACGTGCAAGCCGCCGCGTCGAAAGTCCGCGATGCGTATCTCGCCTATGCGCGCAACACGTTGCCGGCGCCTGTCACGGGCTATGTCGCGAAGCGTTCGGTACAGGTCGGCCAGCGTGTGTCGCCGGGCACGCCGTTGATGGCGATTGTGCCGCTTGAGGGCGTGTGGATCGATGCGAACTACAAGGAAAGCCAGTTGCGCAACATGCGCATCGGTCAGCCCGTTACGCTAACGGCCGATGTGTATGGCGGCAAGGTGACCTATCACGGCCGCGTCGTCGGCTTCTCTGCGGGCACGGGCAGCGCGTTCGCGAGTTTGCCGGCGCAAAACGCGACGGGCAATTGGATCAAGATCGTGCAGCGTCTGCCCGTGCGCATCCAGCTCGATCAGAGGGAACTCGAAGCGCATCCGCTGCGCATCGGCCTGTCGATGGATGTCGATGTGGATACGCACAACAATACGGGCCCGCAGCTCGGCGCGGCCGAGAACACGTCATATCGGACTTGTGTGTTTGCCGAATACGGCGCGCAGGCCGACGCCGAGATCGAGAAGATCATCGCGCAGAACATCGTTCCTTTGCATGCGGGGTCCACGGGCAAAGTCGTATCGTCGATGCCATTCGCAAAGCGCGACGCAAGCGACAGGAGTAGCGCTAAGCAGCACGCAGGCTAAATCAAATCCTCGAACGCGCCGCTCGGGCGCGTTTGAGTTTATTCAATAGCTCGACAGGCCAGATAAACACGCCGGACCTGTCGAGAGGTTCGAACTGGAAGCGACATGAATCCCTCGATGCAACTTGCACCGCCTCCGCTGACAGGCGGCAAGCTGGTCCTCGCGACACTCGCCGTCGCGCTCGCGACGTTCATGAACGTGCTCGATTCATCGATTGCGAACGTGGCCATTCCAACCATCTCGGGCAACCTCGGCGTATCCGTCGATGAAGGCACGTGGGTGATCACGCTGTTCTCGGCGGCCAATGCGGTCGCGATTCCGTTGACGGGTTGGCTCACGCAGCGCGTCGGTCAAATCAGGCTTTTCGCGGCCGCGATCCTGCTGTTCGTGTTCTCGTCGTGGCTGTGCGGGGTCGCGCCGAACTTGATCGTGCTACTGGGTGCGCGCGTGTTGCAGGGCGCCGTCGCGGGCCCGCTGATTCCGCTCTCGCAGGCCATTCTGCTCAGCTCGTATCCGAAGGAAAGAAGCTCGACGGCGCTGTCGTTGTGGGCGATGACGGCGACGGTCGGGCCGATTGCGGGTCCTGCGCTGGGCGGCTGGATCACCGACAGCTATAGCTGGTCGTGGATCTTCTATATCAACATACCCGTTGGCCTGTTTGCCGCCGCCGTGACCTGGGCGATCTACCGCGACCGCGACTCCTCGACGCGCAAGCTTCCCATCGACAAGGTCGGCCTGCTGTCGCTGATCGCATGGGTCGCGTCGTTGCAGATCATGCTCGACAAGGGGAAGGATCTCGACTGGTTCAACTCGCCCGTGATCCGCGCGCTCGCCGTCGTCGCCGCCATCAGCTTCCTGTTCTTCCTGATCTGGGAGTTCACGGAGAAGAATCCGATCGTCGATCTTCGCCTCTTTGCAGAACGCAATTTCCGCGGCGGCACGATCGCGATCTCGGTCTCGTACGCGGTGTTTTTCTCGAACCTCGTGATCTTGCCGCAGTGGATTCAGGGTTATCTCGGCTACCGTTCGGTGGATGCCGGTCTCGTGACGGCGCCGCTCGGAATCTTCGCGGTCCTGCTCGCGCCCGTGATGGCGAAAATCATGCCGAAGTCCGATGCGCGGGTTCTCGCGACGCTGGCCTTCCTCGGCTTCGCAGGCGTGTTCTTCATGCGCTCGCATTACACGACGGGCGTCGACGCCTACACCTTAGTGCTGCCGACGCTGCTGCAAGGCATTCCCATGGCGCTCTTTTTTACGCCGCTTACCGCGATCATCCTATCCGGGTTGTCGCCCGACAAGATTCCGTCGGCCGCCGGCCTGTCCAACTTTGTGCGCGTGTTCGCGGGCGGCGTCGGCACGTCGTTGATCTCCACGGGTTGGAACGACCGCACGATCCTGCATCATGCGCAACTCGCCGAGCAGTCGAGCGTGAACAACCCC
>NZ_CYGY02000269.1 GCF_900007165.1 Paraburkholderia piptadeniae | reverse complement strand
GGCCCGAACAGAATTCGGCGCTCGGGGCTCGCGAACAGGCCGAAATTTGCCAGATGCGCATCGCCGCACAACTGGACGATGATTTCGGTGCGCGGCAATTGTGCAAGGTCGAACGCCATCAGCGCCGCCGCCCCACGATAAAACGCAAACGGACTTGCGACCATGCGGCCATAGCGTATGGGTATCAACGCAGGCAACCGTCCTTCGTTAGACGATTCAAGCAAAGCGATGACATCCCGCGCGGGCAGGTCGCAGCGTGCGAGGCTGGATCTCGGAAAACGGCTGCGGGCCGCTTTCCCCGCCATCACTCGCGAAGCGCGCGGCCCGCGCCCGTGAAATGGCGGTAGCGGATGTTCGCGTACATCCGTCGACGTAAGATCACAATGGCTGCCTGGTGTCTTCTCATTTGTCCGGTCGGCGATCCTGGCCACGTCTTGTGCTCTCCAGTGGACTATGTTGAAAACACGATCTAAGCGTTAGGAGCGGCCGCTACAGTCGCGTTCGGACTGGCGTCGCGGAGCGCATCTATCGCCGCGTCGACCGTCGGATAAATAGATTGGCGTCCTTC
>NZ_CYGY02000117.1 GCF_900007165.1 Paraburkholderia piptadeniae | reverse complement strand
CGACACCTATGGTCACCAGGCGGGGGACGACGCGCTCGCCACGGTGGCCCGTTGCATTTCCGAAAACATCCGGCGGTCGGGTGACAGCGCCGCCCGCTATGGCGGTGAGGAATTCGTGATTGTGCTGCCGCATACGGACGCAGCGGGCGCGCTGGCGATCGCCGAAGCGATCCGCAAGGCCGTGTCGCGGCTGGATATTGAACATGCGCCAGCCGCCCTGGGGCATGTCACGGTGAGCATTGGTGCCGCGACCTGGCAGGGGCAGGTCGCCGATACTGTCGCGTCAGTCATCAGGGCCGCCGACGAAGCCCTGTACAGCGCGAAGGCCGGCGGGCGGAACAAGACCTTCGGCACAATTCTCGCCTGACGTCAGGGCCGCAACATGGTCCGAAACCTCACCGCCATATGGATAATTGACGCCCGGGCCGACCACCGTCGCCTTTTGGCGAGAATCTCGGATCGGCATTGAACATATGGCGCAGTCGGCGAGTGCGTACGGTCAGCCAGCAGCGGTCGTCCCTATGCGAAACAGGCGGTGCGGGGAAGGGGAGGCCGACTGCTTGACATAAACCGACGGCAAGCTTTGACAGACAGACAACAACAGACAGATAACAGGCAAACGTCGAGCCGCTTGCGCCCGATGAACGCGGACGGCTCGAGCGTCCTGCCAGCAAAAAGCGTCGTTCCGGGCGTCCGCGGCTGCATCATCTGATGGTTGTGCAAATTCGTGAATCATCGGTGACAACCGTTTCCCGTCTCGCTTGGACCTCATGCAATCCGGCGCAAATCCAGACGGCCTGGCGCTCACGACGGATCGGCCGGTCGACGCCGCCAACGACTTACAACAAGACCGCCTGCTGTAAAAGTTCCAGGGCTTTCAATTCGTCCAGCCGACCCGTGCGTGCCTTACCCGCCAGCGTCTTGATCAAGGCTTCCGCTATCGGTGCAATACCGTGGAGATTGTCCAGGCTGGTCACGGTAGCGAAGGGGAGTGGAGCCGGACTTTGCTGCGGGTGCGCGGAGACGGGCATCGATTCAGGCATCGCCCCGGAGGGTGCAGATGTGGCTGCCGGGACCGCTTCATCATTTTCATCGAATGAACGGCTGGCAAGGTCGTCGGGGGAATCATTGACATCCGCTCGCGGGCTGGCGACGATCGTCTCCCTGTCTTCCGCGACGTCCGCCGAAACAGATGCGGGGCTTTCCGAAACATCCAGGGCGGTCGCACGCTCGCGCCGCGTGCGCACCTTTCCGTCGACGAGTTTCCCCTGTACGCCATCGTTCGTTGCTGGCACAGGCGACTCATGTTGTTGAACGGATGCGCGACCGCGCGGAGCAGTCGCAAGCATACGCGACACTGACTCTGGAATCTCGGCTTCGGTGCGCGGACTGTCCAACCAGCCAACTGGCAATCCGAGTCGCTCCGTGAACCGGTTTGTTTCCACACTGTCCATGCGCTTCTTGCCATGTAGCCGATCGGCGATGTTGAATCCACTCATCTCCATCACCACGCCGAGTCTTACTTTCGATCCGTTGCGACTGGTGAGAAGGTGGAGGTTGGCGCGTCGGACGTTCTCCACCTCGGCGCTGTCGCTCAATGCCAACGGTTGCTGTTGCGGCGTCTTGGGAGACGGCTTGTCTTTCGAACGCGAAGCTTTGAGCGGCGCACGAGGTTTAGGCTGTTCAGGCATTTTGCTTCGACTATTCTTGACGGCTCTCGGCGAACCGCCAGCTACTTTCTTTGGCATTTGCGCTTCCTCGGACAAACTATCCTCAGGAACTGGTTGCTGGTCGACGGTCCTGGCAGGAGCCGGCTCAAGTGCTTCGGACTCTGCGTCGAATCCTTCATCGAACTGAACGAAGTCGAGCGGTGACTTCAGACGAGCGATGGTCTCGTCCGCGAGCGCAGGATTGGGCTGGTCAAAAAAGCCATGCGGTAACCCAAGCGTGGTTTCCATGTGAAAGGCGGTCTCGGGCGTGAACCTCTCGCCTTTCATCAGTTCGGCCACGCGCGTCATGTTCGATTCGAGTGCAATGGCGATATTCTCTGCGCCTACCGCATCGACCAGAAACTGAAACGATCGTGTTTTGAAGATGGAGGCAGTCTGGGCGGAGTCTCGGGGAGGCGCCTTCACATACGGAGGTCCCGGCCGTTGGGGTGAAGGCTTCTTCTCGTGGTGAGGTTGGCGTTGGCCGTTGCGCCGGGATCCCGCATATCGCCCGCGGGCTTGACTCATATAGTAGGGCTCCATGCGACGTTGATTCTGGCCGTGATTATAGATGAGGCGATGCAGGCATTTGACGCCGTCCTCATGCTGTCACATTTCGGGATTAGGCTTTTGGCCCTCGGTAGTCAGCCCACGGTCGTGGGCGTCATTCAGCGCCCGTCACCGTAAAACCTGACGACCGGCGTTTCTCTCTTTGCATCAGGAGCATCCCGTGTTGAGCGCCCACGAATTCGCAACATTGATGCTGGTCAAGGACTCCGCCGATCACATTGCTGATCGGGAAGAACTTGGTGCGTTGCTTGAACGCCAGCTTGTCGCACTGGAGCGAATTGCGGGCGGAGCAGTACGCCCTCGCATCACGGAGGACGGAGAGTCTCTTCTCCGCAACCTTGCCTTTATCAACTGATGCGAAATATCCGTCGGGTGCCGCCTGAAATCTGCCAACCGCACGACTGGCGGGCGGCAGGAACTCAACGCAGCGCTTCCAGGCGGCGCTGGCAATTTTTGTCATCTCCACCGCGTCGATAGCTCTGCATGGCCTTCGTGCGGTCCGGGATGAATCCGTTGTCGTCCGCGCCCCACAGGCCTTCCCAGAAAAGCCCGAGATTGCGTGCCGAGGCCCTGTGTCCCAGTTCAATGGCCTGCTCGTAAAGCGAGCGCGCGCGGCTCACATCAACCTGCATGCCCCGTCCGAGCCGGGCGCTGTCGGCCAGCGCGGCGGCGGCCATGCCGCGCAGACGATCTTCCGCAGTTTCGTCCTTCATCACGTCTTCAAGGATCGCGTTACCTCTCTCAAAGTCCGCCTCTCCACCTGTCGGCGTGACCAGGGAAATGGCCATTGCCATTCGCCAGGCCGGATGGCGATTGACGCCAATGCGCTCCAGCAACCAGCGACCCAGATGCGGCGCATGGCTTAATGTGCTGGTGAGTAGCGCATTTGCGATGGCGGCGAGCGACTCGGGTGACAGGAAGCCGGTCTTGTTTGCCGCAATGACGTGACGGGAGAACTTTTCAACATCGAGTGCAGGGTCGGCGCGACGCAACTGATGCCATTCACGCTCGATTGTTCCCACCCAGCTTTCCATTTGCATGGTGAGCAATCCGTTGGTGAAGAATGCACCTGATTCTAGTTCACCCTTGGCTGTAATTGCAATTATCGGATTTTGTTGCGGGCCCGTCGTTTCCGGGTGACCGAGAAGGATGCCTCGGGGAGGACTGGCAGTCGCTAATTGGCACCGAAGCGAAGGTACCTGTCGAGCTTCTTTCCGGCAATCACTGCCATGGCGCTTCGTGCCAGGCCGCCAATGCGATCAATTGGCCACGTCACATGGTGCCGCGGCGCGAAACTTGCTCCGCTATCCTTGCGCAGCACGATACATTGCGAAAGACGGAGAGCGGGCATGCCAGCTAAAGGCAGGAAGAGTGACAAGGCGGGGCGAGACCGGCAGGCACAGCAGAATGACGAGGAAAGGACTGTCAGGACCGATGTTTCCGGGGTCTTCTGACGAAGGCACAACGGTGCGCGAGGCGCGAGTGTGGGAGGATGATCTCTCGCAAATTGCACATAAGCCGGACGATTGAGCATCACGCCATGGAGCGCGGCTGTGCCGATGTCAACATGTTCGTCATGGATCGCTGATCGAGCGCTACGTTTGTGACGCACGACCTACGGATCACTAACTATAAGAGATCATCGTGACTGTTCCACTGGGTGCTGTCACTTCGTTTCGCAAATCCGTTATTGATAGATAAGGAGTGCTATTTTGAATCCAACGCATCAGTCCGCCACTGAAGGCGGAGCACAGTTCACGCGCACGAGCGCCGAACCGGCCGACGGGCCGGGTCCCGATGTGATGGCTGCTGCGACACTCGACGGCAATACCGTGCTGAGCGCAGACGGTGACGACGTCGGCAAGATCAAGGAGATCATGCTCGACGTGCGCACCGGCCATATAGCGTACGCGGTGCTGGCAAGCGGCGGGTTTCTCGGTATCGGCGGCAAGCTGCTCGCGATCCCGTGGCCCATGTTGACGCTCGACACGGCGCGCGAACGCTTTGTAGTGTCGGCATCGTCAGAGCAGATCTGGAACGCACCTGGCTTCGACAAGGATAACTGGCCGACGATGGCCGATCCGGACTGGGCCGCCACGGTGCATGCCTACTACGGCAGCAAACCATACTGGAGACGCCGCACGGAACTACCCGTCGACGAGCGCGGCGACATGCGGATTGGCGAAAGCGTCGCGGATTCGCCTGCGTCGCCAGAGCGAGGGGACGTCAAACTTTAACACTGGCGACACGTGCGTCGCACGGCCTCACGCGAGCGCTGGCGTCCGCAGGTACTATTCAAGCCTGCTGGCCGGGTCCATGCGACCATGCAGGATGCGGACAACGAATACCGTAACGTCCTGCAGACGATAAAAGATAAGATGCTGGCCTGCCTGGGATAAAAGTGGATAAAAGGCCCTTTCGGTTCAAAAAAGCAGTCTGGCGATGAGAGTGCGAGACTTGATGACCAGGTTCGTGGTGACGGTACGCTCCGACGACACGATTGAAACCATCATTGAGAGTTTTGAGCAAGCGGGGGTTTCATCACCCCGCGCGTGACTGGACAACCCGCCCCGCTATCGTGGGGTGACCTGATATGAACGACAAGCGGCGAAAGATCATGCATGCGCAGAGGCAACGCCTCGAAGCGCTGAAAGTCAAAGTCGAAGAGCTGAAGGCGGAAGCCGGGAGCATCCGGAGCGAACTGGAAGCCCGGCGCTCCAGGTCGCGTCATTTTATGAAAGGCGTGTGACAGCGCCCAAAACAATCCGGTTCCCTGACGTCAACGAAAACCGGGCCCGATGCGTTTTGACGGTGGACGACGCAATGATTCGTCGCCTTCCTCCCCACTGGAGACTCCAATGAAGAAGCTTGCTGCCGCCTTCTTTGGGCGGCCAGGAGGCCTTTCTACGATTATCACCACGTGACGCACAAGAAGGCGGCGCAATAAGACATGGCCTCTGAGCGAAGTATCAGAACCCTGCTTCGGCAGGGTTTTATGCTTTGAGCGATCGGCCCTGAACAGGTAATCGTGTAGACCTCGTCAAGGTGTTCGCGGCAATCGGTGGGCGCGGCCGCATTGGTCTCTCTCAAACAACGCCGCCCGATGCGAATGCGAGCACCTTGCCGCCAAGGCATTCGCGGCGGCCCGTGGGCGGGGCCGTCAGAGTGGACAAGGTGGCGCTTGTGCCTCTCCCGCAAACGCTGCCTTATGCGAGCGCGAGTGCCTTGGCTCTTCACGGTCTTGCGTCGCGCATCGAATGCGCACACTGTCCGGATCACGATAGTGAAAATTCCGCGACGAAAAGCGTCAAGCGCGCCCACAAGCCTGATCATCCAGCCTATATCACGCAGCGGTGTACAGCGCGACCTAACTAGCCCCGAAGATTCAGCTCACGGTGCGCGGCTCGAGTCTCAGCTTCCTGTCTGAGGCCTGGCGGGACAAGTTGTTTTTTGGGCGCATTCGAATTGTCTGTCAATGCCTGCCCGCGTAATCCACCAGCAAGTGAGAGGGTAGATCGGAGGGTTCTACATCAGGCGTGAGCTGACGGGTAGGTCGTCGGCCTTAATTGACGTTCGGCAACCCTTGGCCGCGGGCCGCGTCCACAGGCCGCCTTGCTGACGTTCGCAAATCGAGGTCGGCGAATTGGCAGCTCTCACTATCGGTGAACGACTTCCCGACCCGTTGCGGATCTCTTGGCCAACTGTGTTAACTGTGTTGTATACCGTTGCTCTGTATGAACGGCCGTTCGTTGCGCAACGGCTACAGGCGGTGATTAGCGAAATAAGCCGCTTTGGCACATGACCGGATTCTCGGGATCGCGGCTCCATTCACACCAACCGCCATCATAGACGCTGATGCGTGGCCAACCCAGCAGCCAGGCATAGAAGAATGCGAGCGAGGCACGCCAGCCTGTGCCACAGTAGAACGCCACCTGCAGTTCCGGGACCACGCCGGCGCGGCGCCACAGTCCGTCGATGTGGCCAGCCGCCTGCATCGTGCCGTCCGGATGATGAAACTCGCTCAGACTGTTGACGTCACGGTCGGCGCCGTCCCGCCCCCAGCGCGTGCCCGCGATCTCGCCACGGGCGGCGATATAGCTGTAACCGGAAGTCTGTCCGATGAACTCGCCCCAGGTGCGCACGCTGACCAGCACGCCGTCCCCTTGGGCTAGCAGCGCCTTGGCTTGCGACGTATTGATCAGCCACTCCGGGTGTGCCGGAAACGACGCGCCGAACTCGTGTGCGGACGGATACGAAGTTGGCGACCCGCATTCGAGCGGCAGACCGGCACGCAGCCAGCCACCGAGCCCACCGTCAAGCAAACGCACATCTGCGACACCGGCATACATCATCAGATGTGCGGCACGGGCCGCCGCCGACTGGTGGCGCCCGTAAAGAATTACGGTGCTGTCATGGCGGATGCCATGGTCGAGCAGTACGTGCAACAAGGCGTCGTCGCTCACCTTGTTCCACAATGGCGCCTGTTCCAGCTGCTGGGTATCGAGGTAGCGTGCCCCAAGGATATGGCAGCGGCGGAAAGCCTCTTCGCCGTCGAAGCCCACTTCGAACAGTCGCCAGACGGGCGCCGGCGCGGCGGCCGGCACGGGCCCGCCGGCAACGAGCGTGGCCAGCCAGGACGGCGCTGCGAGCTGTTGCCAGCGCACCAGATCCTGGCGGAATGAAAAACAGGCGGATGGGGAAGCGACCATCAAGAACGTAAAGGCGCGCACGGCCACGGCGGAAAAATCAGCGAGTATTTTACGTTAGATCGTGCCGAAAGCCGACGTCCCGCGCTTTCGGTACGCTCCGAAGGGGAAATCCGGCAGTCGATATACGATGCGTGCGATTGACGCAATACACGCACCAACGCGCGTTACAATAGGTAACACGAGTGCCGTATCATCGAAAGCCTGGTTCGTGTCTGGCGGGACACGCATACACACATCAGTGTTGCTGGGATGGCGCAGCCTACGTACTGTGGTTCGAGCCTGGAGCAGAGCGCGCCTCTCGGGGGTATCGATGATTTCGACAAAGCGATTTTGACGAAGCTTCTCGTCATAAGTCAGCCCGCTCCCAGCACAACATTTGCCACTACATTATTCGTCCACTGAACTCTTCCCGGGAGAATGCAACGCAGACAGACCAGGCCTGCTCACGCGATGTGCAAAAGCACCTAGTCCGCATTTCGGTCATTTGTGCAGGGGAACGGTGATGAAGCCGATCTTCGTCAGAGCGCCCGTCTGGGCCTCCGACAGCACCTGCGCCACCTTCCCGTAAGCGACCTTGCGATCTGCGCTCAGATGCAGCTCCGGCTGCGGATTCTGCTGCGCAGCCGCGGCGATCTTTGCCTGCAGCGCGTCGTCGGAAATTTTCCGGTCGTCCCACAGCACGTTGCCGTCGGCGTCGATCGACACCGTCACCTGCGCGGGCTTCGTGTCTTCCTTCTGGCTGCTCGCATGCGGCAGGTCGATCTTCACCGCGTGGCGGATCACCGGGATCGTCACCATGAAGACGATCAGGAGAACCAGCATGACGTCGACGAGCGGCGTCATGTTGATTTCGTTCATGAGGCCGTCGTCATCGTCGCCGGCAAAAGGGCTCATTGCCATCGCCATGCCTCCTGGTTAGTTGGCACGGGACGCGAGCTGAAGACCGTCTCCGCGTTTCGTCGACGACAGGCGCGCGCCCGACCAGAAGAACGCATGGAGGCCATGGGCGAAGGTGCTCAGCTTGCTGACGATC
>NZ_CYGY02000164.1 GCF_900007165.1 Paraburkholderia piptadeniae | reverse complement strand
ATCTCGAACAGATGATGGCCGAGCGCGGGATTGCGGTCGATCATTCGACGGTTCATCGTTGGGCACTCAAACTGTTGCCGGTCCTGGAGAAGGCGTTTCGACGGTGCAAACGGACGGTCGGCAGGAGCTGGAGGATGGACGAGACCTACATTCGAATCAGGGGGGAGCGGATCGAATCTGGCTGCCTTGCAAGCGATCAACGCCAGGCGGGATGTGCCCATCAGGGTCCGCCAGAAAAAGTATCTGAATAACATTGTCGAACAGGATCACCGGGCCATCAAGCGTCGAACCCGCCCAATGATGGGATTCAAGAATTTTCGTTGCGCACGCATCATACTGGGTGGAATCAAAACAATGCATATGATTCGCAAAGCTCAGATGAACGATGGCGATAGGGCACTCTCTCCCGTCCAGCAATTCTACTCGCTCTTTGCATAAGCAGTCCTCTATATTTCGGCGCTCTTGCCGCTCAGCTTCCTTATTGCGACAGTACCCTTTGTCGTGCGAGCACAACGATGCGTGCGGCTACGACCGCCTTGGAGGTGCATAGCCGCCGCCTACCGCGATTGTCCCCGGGCTTCTGGAAGTGCTGGTGCTTAACGGGGCGGACGTCAGAGCAAAACCGCGCAGACATCCTGATCCTTCAGCTCGTACGCCGTCAGTCCAGTTTCCAGCGCCGTAGAGCTCTGTATCGGCCTGAGCAACGAAATTCACTGGTTTGTGAGGTTGATGCCGAGGCGTACGGCCGTGTCCGGCTAGGTCACCTAGAGGCTTCGGATTCGCGGCGACAACCCGTTGGCAGCAGTGACCGGACTGACGGTAATCGTGAGCCACCACTTGGCTGTTCTTGCTTAAATCGGTCAATCACCGCACCACCTGGCCGAACCCCGCCTGCCTCTGAAGCACCGGACACAGTCTCCTGCTTGCAACCGAAGGTGCAGCTCATGAGCGTGAGGGGTAGGGAAAATACTATCAAGGTCTTCTGGCGCTAATCATTATAATCATTAATATTGGAGGTCTCAGGCCGCGGCGTCGTCAGGACGAAGCCGTGATGCATCCGCGGTCCGGGTAAATGTTGGTTTAACGAAACAATGGACAAACTTTTCATGAATCAAGTCTCGTCGGGAAAGGTGGCAGAAGGCGTAGACGCACACGCATTCCTCGATAGCGAGTATGGCCGCCTCACGGAGGTGCTCGTGTGCGATGCGATGTACTACGATTGGGCGCGCTCAAACACTATGGTTATTGGTGCGCTGGACGCGGGGAAGACCGCGGATGTTGCCGCCGCGATGAACCAGCATCGAGAGTTGCGATCCGCGCTTGCCGAAGCTGGTGTCACCTGCCGTCTTCTTGAGCAGGACCCGCACTTGTTTTATCAAACCTATACGCGAGACAGCAGCGTGATGACACCCTTTGGCTTGCTTCTGTGCCAGATGGCTAGACCCGAGCGACAGGGGGAGTGGGGGCCGATCGTCGATTTCTGCGCCTCGTCTGATATTCCGGTGTGGAAAAAGGTGACTGCTGGAAGTCTCGAAGGTGGGGATGTCCAGATCCTGTCGCCGGGTCAAGTACTCATCGGCGTGAACGAGGTGCGGACGACGTATGCGGCGGCCCAGCAGGTTGCCGCATGGTTTGCAGAGGCGGGCTGGCAAACACGCTTTGTCAAGGTTCCTGCGTACTTCCTGCACCTCGACGTTCTGTTCAGTGTTGTCAACGACAAGGTAGCGCTGTGCGCCACAGATATTCTCGACCCGGACGACGTCGCGTGGCTGCGAGAACGGTATGAACTGGTTGACGTCGGCTACCGCGAGGTGATGAACATGGGTGCCAACGCCGTCGCCCTTGGCGACGATCGGGTGCTTTCCTCAAAACAAAATCCTCGTGTCAACGCCGCGTTGCGGGCACAGGGTTTTCATGTGTTCGATCCTGACCTCGAGCAATTCGTCATTGAGGGCGGCGCCGCGCATTGTCTGACGATGCCGCTTCGCCGGAATCTTGTCGAGGGGGCGAAATGAGCAAAGTCGAATTTAAGGGCGGTACGACGATTGCCGCTCCGAAGTTGCCGAAGGTGCAGTATGGTCGAGGCGTATATGTCTTCGACACGACCGGGAAGCAATACATCGATGGCTCGTCTGGACCGGCCGTCTACAGTCTTGGACATGGTAATGAAGAGGTCAACGAGGCCGTTGCTGCACAACTCAGACAGATCGCCCATGGCTACCGGTATCTGTTCACCAGCGACCCCCTGGAAGAGCTTTCCGAGCTTGTCCGGGAGGCGTGTGGACCGGACTTCACGTCGATGGTCTTTGTATCCGGTGGGTCGGAGGCGGTCGAGTCGGCATTGAAGCTCGCCTTGCAGTATCACAGCGCGCTTGGCAGCTCGAGCCGTCGACGCTTTATCTCGCGCCAGCGGTCATGGCACGGGAACACTCTTGGCGCCCTTTCCATATCCGGCTTTCTCGAACGCAGGGCACCCTTCGAGGGCGCTCTCATTTCCGCGTCGTTGATCAGTCCGGCCAACGAGTACCGGCCCCTCAATGACGTGCCTGCGGATGAACTGGGCAGGGCCTGCGCCGACGAACTGGAACAGGAAATCCTGCGCATTGGAGCCGACAACGTTGCAGCGTTCGTATTTGAGCCCGTGGTCGGCGCTGCAGGTGGCGTTGTTCCTGCGCCGAAGGGCTATGCCAAGGCCGTCAGGGAAGTCTGCGACCGCCATGGGGTGTTGATGATCGCAGACGAGGTGATGTGTGGCTCCGGCCGATGCGGAACTTGGCGAGCGTTGGAATTCGATGACGTGGTCCCCGACATCATGCCGATCGCGAAGGGACTGGGTGGAGGCTATATTCCACTGGGGGCGACCGTCTATACGAAGAAGGTCGCAGACGTTATCAACGGCGCATACGGTGGCCCGATGACGGGGCACACCTTCACTGGCCATACGGCCGCGTGCGCCGCTGGCGTCGCTGTCCAGAAGATTATCAAGCGGGATCGTCTGATCGAACGCGTCCAGACCGCCGGGCAGCGGTTCGGCGAGATGCTCAGAGCAGAGTTGGCGGACATCGGAGCTGTCGGCGATATCCGCGGCCGCGGCTTTTTCTGGGGCGTTGAATTTGTGGAGGACCGGGAGCGCAAGACACCGTTTGCCGCTGAAAAGCAACTCTATCTCAAGGTTAGGCAGAGGTCGCTCGCGAACGGACTAATCTGCTACCCGTCTGGCGGCAATGTCGACGGAGTATTGGGTGACACGGTCATACTTGCGCCGCCCTATATTGCTACGGATAGCGAACTTGCTGAGATCGTCGAAAAGTTTGCGAGGTCGTCCCGTGAGGCTCTTTCTGAGCTCGGAAGGTGAGGTCTGTACACGACCCGCGAAACTGGAAATCACGCGCATCAACCCCTGACTGTATTAAACAAAATCGGAGAACATCATGAAAAAGCTTCACGTTTTGCTGGCTGTCGTCATTACTTTCATTGTCCTGCCGTCGCTTTCATACTCCAAGGACATCGCGACGATTCGGTTCGGCACATCCCCCGACTATCCGCCCTTCGAATCCAAGTCGCCTGACGGTAAGCTCGTCGGTATCGATATTGATCTGGGGAACGCGGTATGTGCCCAGTTGCACGCGAAATGTGAATGGGTCGAAGGAGATTTCGACGGTCTGATTCCCAGCCTGAAAGCGAGAAAAATCGATGTGATTCTCTCGGGGATGATGGCAACCGAGCAGCGAAAAAAGGAAATCGACTTTAGCGACAAGCTGTACAGCGCGCATAGCCGGCTCCTGGTGTCCAAGGCGAGCACGTTGCAACCCATCGCTGAGAGCCTGCGGGGCAAGAGCGTCGGTGTCTTGCAGGGCTCCGTAGAGGAGACCATCGCAAAAGCGCAGTGGGCTAATTCGGGCGTGACGGTCGTCCCGTATGCCAACCAGGACCAGGCGCTCGCAGACCTTGTAAATGGCCGTTTGGATGGCGTTCTGGTGGAGCAGATCCAGGCTGGTGTGGGCTTTCTCAAGACCGAGCGGGGTCGCGGGTTCAAGTTTGCCGGAGGACCTATCGCGGTGAATGGCATCGCTGACTATACCGCCATGGGCCTTCGCAAGGACGACCCCAGTCTCAGGCAGTCCATCAACGACGCGCTGCAAAAGATCCGGTCCGATGGAACGTACACGACCATCACTCACAAGTACGTTGACTTCGACATCTCGAATTAACTACCCGTACTGAGAAAGAATTCCATCTGCTGAATAGAGCGGGAAACACCGGAAGGCATCGAAAATGTATAGCGATAGAGGTGCAACGTGAGCGACAGTATCCTGACGCTGTCTGATCTGAGAATTGACGGTCACCGACTTTGGCGCAGTCTGATGGACCTTGCGAAGATCGGCGCAACGGAGAAGGGCGGAGTTTGTCGACTCGCCCTGACACAACTGGACAAGGAAGCCCGGGATCTGATTGTCCGTTGGGCAACCGAACTTGGTTGTACTGTACGAATCGACAAAATCGGAAACATCGTAGCTCGCCGCCCTGGGACGAACCCCGAACTGTCCCCGGTAATGACGGGAAGTCACATCGACACGCAACCGACTGGCGGGAAGTTCGACGGAAATTATGGCGTTCTTGCAGGTCTTGAAGTGCTGCGAACACTTAACGACCACGGACTAAGGACCATTGCGCCAGTGGAAGTCGTCGTATGGACGAGTGAAGAGGGATCCCGGTTTGTTCCAGTGATGATGGGATCCGGCGTGGCAAGCGGGGCCTTTTCACTCGAGTACGCGCTTTCTCGCGAAGACTCGGACCAGATATCAGTCGAGGATGCACTGAAGTCTATTGGCTATCAAGGTTGCGTTGAGCCATCGTACTCGCCAAAAGCATATTTCGAGGCCCATATCGAGCAGGGTCCGGTTCTCGAAACGGCGGCCTGTACGGTCGGTGTCGTCACCGGAGCGCTGGGTCAGCGATGGTACAACGTCAAGGTTCAAGGACAGGAAGCTCACGCCGGTCCAACTCCAATGAATTTGCGTCGGGATGCCTTGCTTGTCGCGGCTGACCTCGTCAAAGGGGTCAATCAGATCGCAACCGGGTCTTCCACGAACGCGCGGGGAACTGTCGGCTGTATGTCTGTGTTCCCGAATTCAAGGAACGTCATTCCAGGCCAGGTGGCAATGACTGTCGACCTTCGTGCCGATTCTGCCGAGCTCCTTGACTTACTGGACACGCAGTTCCGAAAGCTATGCTCGGAATGTGAATTGCCCGTCGAAGTCGAACAGGTCGTTCATTTTGCTCCTCAGCCCTTCGACAGCTTCCTGGTGGATTCGGTCAGGCGGAAAAGCGCAGATCTTGGTTATCCGTCGATGGATCTGCTTAGTGGTGCCGGACACGATGCGGTTTATCTGGCCAGCGTAGCACCTACCGCGATGATCTTCGTTCCCTGCGAGGGCGGGATCAGTCATAACGAAATCGAGAACGCATCTCCAAAGGACCTGGAGGCAGGGGCCAACGTCTTGCTCCAGATGATCATCGAAGCAGCGGCAGTTGACGACGCATAGTCGCCGGCGATGCTGGCACACTCCGCTTGCGCCGCTGCAGCAGGAGATGGGCCATAGTGCCAACCTTATGATCTGCGAGAGGCCGGGCCGCGTCAGTATCCATCGCTCAACAGGCGAGGGTGCTGAGGCGGAGCACTGCCTGCCTGGACGCAGACTTCCTGCTGAGACACAGGATGAGTATTTTATGAACACACTAAGCATACGCGACATCACGAAAAATTTTGGCGAGCATTCCGTACTCAAAGGTGTGTCCATGGAGGCGCGCGCGGGAGACGTGATCAGCCTGATCGGCTCTTCTGGGTCGGGCAAAAGCACGTTCCTCCGTTGCATCAATTTCCTGGAGAGCCCCAGCGGAGGCACCATCAAGTTGCACGACGAGGAGATCCAAACTTTCCCCAACGCCCGCGGTGATCTCATCGTCAGAGACAAAAAGCAGCTGCAACGATTGAGAGCTCGACTCGGAATGGTCTTTCAGCATTTCAATCTCTGGGCGCATATGACGGTGCTGGAAAACGTGACGGAGGCTCCGCATCGTGTCGCAAAGGTCAGCCGTTCGGAAGCGCGCGACCGCGCGCTCCGCTATCTCGAGAAAGTCGGCATGCCGCGGACCCATTGCGACGCGTATCCATCGCACTTGTCCGGGGGGCAGCAACAACGGGTTGCAATCGCGCGTGCCCTTGCCATGGAACCAGACGTCCTCCTCTTTGATGAACCGACGTCGGCGCTCGATCCCGAACTCGTTGGCGGGGTTCTCAGGGTCATGCAGGGACTAGCGGAAGAGGGGAGAACGATGGTCCTGGTGACACATGAAATGGAATTTGCCAGGTCAGTGTCAAGCCGTGTCATGTTCCTTGAACAAGGGCGAGTAGAAGAGGAGGGCGCTCCCGAAGAGATCTTCGTTCGCCCCCAAAGTCCGCGACTCCAGCGCTTCCTCTCGGGCAGTCTCAAATGAACCTACGTCGATCACAACGCGATTCCTGGATCAGAAGGAGCAGGGCATGCTAAGCGGTTATGGCACAGAAATATTTTATGGCGCCCTGGAGACGCTGAGACTGTCACTGCTATCGCTTGTCGTGGCGTTTCTCGTGGGGCTCCTCGGCGCGACGGCCAAGCTGTCCGGAAACCGGCTAAGCTTCTTCCTGTCCACCTGCTACACCACGATCATCCGGGGGGTCCCCGATCTTGTACTGATGTTGCTGACGTTTTACAGCATTCAAATCGCGTTGAACGTGGTGACCGACCGCTTCGGGGCAGCGCAGGTTGACATCAGTCCGTTCTGGGCGGGCTCCGTGACAATTGGTCTGGTGTACGGAGCATATTTCGTCGAGACTTTTCGAGGGGCCTATCTGTCAATCAGCCGGGGGCAGATTGAGGCAGCGATGGCATATGGGATGACCTATTGGACTGCATTTAAACGGATCGTCTTTCCGCAACTTATGTTGCACGCTTTACCTGGAATCAGTAACAACTGGCAGGTTATCGTGAAGGCAACGGCGCTGGTATCGATTATCGGGCTATCAGACCTTGTCAAGGCTGCGCAGAATGCCGGACGCAGTACCTTCAACAGTTTCTTCTTCATGCTGGTTGCAGCCGGTGTCTATCTGGTCCTGGCTGCGATTTCTACAGTCGCGCTTGACCGGCTGCAGCGCCACTACTCCAGACATGCTCGAGGCGTCTCACGATGATTGACTTACTTCGACAGTATTGGTTACCTCTACTTGTCTTCGACGGTGATCACTTTAGCGGACTGGTAGTGACGCTATGGTTGCTTGTTCTTTCAGTCGCGTTTGGTTTCGTACTTGCGGTGCCCCTTTCCATTGCGCGAAATTCGTCCAATCGATATGTTTCCGGGACGGTAAAGGCATACACATTCGCGATCCGCGGGACGCCACTCTATGTGCAGTTGCTGTTGATCTACACTGGAATATATGGCCTCGAATTTGTGAAGGCAAGCGACATGCTGAGTGCTTTCTTCAGAAGTGGTATGAACTGCACAGTTTTGGCATTTTCACTGAGTACCTCAGCCTACACTACGGAAATATTCGCAGGCGCAATGCGGGCCATTCCTCGTGGGGAGATAGAGGCCGCAAGAGCCTTTGGAATGTCATCAGGCGCGATCTACCGTGTCGTGATAATCCCGGCTATGCTTCGCCGCGCATTGCCGATGTACAGCAACGAGATCATCCTGATGTTGCATGCCACGACGCTTGCTTTCACCGCAACGGTGCCGGAGCTCATGAAGGTCGTGCGAGACATGAACTCGGCGACGTACATGACGTTCTCGAGCTTCACGATCGCTGCGCTGATATACCTATCGATATCATTTTTGCTGATCGGTGCATTCAAGAAAGCCGAGAAAAAATGGCTGGCGTTCCTCGCGCCAAGGTCGACCGGTGCAGGTCGTGTGACGAATTGTCTATCCACACGCCGCAGTCAGCGCTTTATGGGACATTTCCTGACGCTGCTTCCGATAAAGTGGCCTCTGAAGCATCTCCGCCGCGATTCGGAATAGGGAATACTTGTAGGAAATGCAGGTTTCGTGTGACCGTAAAACCTTTATCGTCAAGCGAATCGTTAATCAATGGATGACGGAGTTTTCTGGCGCGTTTATTGGCAGTCTGCCTTGCGCGTTTGAATCAAAGGAGTTGCCGCAATGTTGAAAACTACCATGGACCTGGTCGGTTACAGCGATCGACTCTCGGCCGTATCCGGCGAATCCATCGCCTTCAAGGTATCCAGCCGCCTGGAGTCTCCCTTCACGGCGCGACTTGTTCGAGTGATCCATGCAGACGTCAATCCTGCGGGGCCTGGCTTGCGTATGGTTGACCTGGGCCACATCTATTCGACCAACGCACCATCGGTCGAGCAGTTGATTCATCGAGGTTCCTGGATTCATGTACCTGGCGTACCGTGGCCTAACCCTGACAATGACTGGTCAATTTCTGTCCGGGTGTTGCCGACGTTAGCAAAGAACGGCTCACAGTGCATTATGTCGCAGTGGGACTCGAACAAGGCACAAGGATGGCAGATTGGTATCGATGGCGAGGGGGCCACTGCAACTTGGTCCAACGACAGTGGTTCAACTGTGAATCTGCGCGCGAATTGCCCGGTCGGAGCCCGATGGTCGGGTATTTCCCTCTGTTTCGACGCCAGGACGCGAAAGCTGAAGCTGTCTTTTACGCCGATTGATTCGCGCTACATCGGCTCGGAAGCAGATGCAACCGTGCCTACCGGTGGTTGGAGCGCTCCCGCGCCTGCCGTTGCAATCGCGGCTCTCTCCGCCGATGCGCCAACGCTCCATTTCAATGGGCGTATCGAAGCACCGCGAATCCACGCTGGTTCGAGCGTGATCGCAGCATGGGATTTCGCGCTTGGAATTGATACGGGAGACGTATTTGACTGCGGTCCGGGTGCCCGTCACGGCCGAATCGTTAATCTTCCTACGCGCGCAGTTCGCTCCTCGAATTGGACCGGCCGCGAGTTCAGTTGGCGTGCTGCGCCGGATGAGTATGCGGCGATTCATTTTCATCAAGAAGATATTCACGACGTCAATTGGGAAACGTCCTTTACCTTCACTGTTCCTGACGACCTTCCTTCCGGTTCTTACGCGATGGCACTTGCAGACGACCGGGGAGTTGATCGCGACTGGCTACCGTTCTGGGTGAGCGCACGTCCCGGACGGCCGGGCCACGAACTCGCGATCGTCATACCGACGTACACCTATCAGGCTTACGCAAACTTTGCGCGCGGTAACTTTGATGAAGATTTCCGCGCCAAGGTGACTGCGTGGCAAGCATATCCACATAATCCGGACGATCATCCGGAAGTTGGGTTATCAACCTACAACCTGCACGCTGACGGCAGCGGCGTCGCCTTTTCTACCCGTCTGCGGCCAATGCTGACGATGCGCCCTGGTTTCGTGACATTCAATGAACCACGCGGATCAGGCTGTCGCCACTACATTGCAGATCACTATCTGCTGGACTGGCTCGAACACGAGGGTATCGGGTTTGACATCGTGACGGACGACGACCTCGAGCGTCACGGTCAGGCTATGCTCGAACCTTATCGCGCGGTCCTCACAGGCACCCATCCTGAGTACCACACTGAACGCACACTCGACGCCATCGAGGGATACCTGAAGCAGGGAGGCAATCTTGCCTATCTTGGGGGCAACGGGTTCTACTGGAAAATTGCCCTATCCGAACTGTTTCCCGGCGCGCTTGAGCTACGCCGTGGCAACAACGGGATCCGGAACTGGACCAGTTTGCCGGGCGAACTCCATAACGCATTCGATGGTCGACTGGGAGGCCTTTGGCGTGACAGCGGCCGACCTCCGCAGCGGCTGGTTGGTATTGGATTCTCGGCGCAGGGGCCTTTCGAAGGCTCGTACTATCGCGTTCACGATCACGCGCGTGAACAGCCTGGAGGCTGGCTGCTTGATGGCGTTCCTTCGGGAATCATCGGGGATTACGGACTCTCGGGGGGCGGTGCAGCAGGGTTTGAACTCGACTCGACTTCAACCATTGCGGGTTCGCCAGAGCAATACACTCTCCTCGCGACATCCGAAGGGCATTCATCGGCATTCGGTGCCGCGCTCGACGCACTCACTGCGCATGACGAGTCGCTCGATCACGGCCCACTTGCGTCGTTGATCAAGGCCGAGATGATCTGGTACGAGACAGGTTGGGGAGGATCCGTCTTTTCGGTGGGGTCGATAACCTGGTGCGGCAGCCTTTCACACAACAGGTACTGCAACGACGTTGCAAAGATCATGAAGAACTACGCGATGCGCATGACGCGGCGCGACGCATAGTCCCGGAAGTTTCAGCGGGCGACCGCATCCATCCGGGGATGGCCGCACGACCTCATTCCACCACAGGCTTCCGGCTCAAATGCCGGTAGCTGCTGCTGAGGCCTGGTTCCAATTCGTGGCATTGCCCACAAAGGATCCACTGCGTTGCTGCGGAACAGTCGCTCGACTAATCGTCTTTTCGCTATTAGAGGCAAGCATGTCAGACAAGCCAATGCATACGGGACCTACCATCATCACCGCTGCAGTCACGGGATCTATCCATACACCGTCACTTTCACCATATCTGCCATACAAGGTCGAGGACATTGCTGCGCATGCTATTCAGGCTGCGGAAGCTGGCGCGGCCATCATCCATCTTCATGTCAGGGATCCCCTGAATGGTCAGCCGTCATCGAGCCCCGATCTTTTCCGCAGTGTCGTCGAGCAAATAGCGTCAGCCACCGACGCTGTCATCAACGTGACGACTGGAGGCAGTTCGTCCATGTCGATCGATGAACGCCTCGCCGCACCGCTCCAGCTTAATCCGGAGATGTGCTCGTTGAACATGGGGTCAATGAATTTTGGCATGTTCCCGCTGGCCGAGCGTCGCAACGAGTGGCAATTCGATTGGGAAAAGCCGTTCCTTGAAGCGTCACGACAGACAATATTCAAGAACACATTCGCTGATATTGAGGAGATCCTGTCCGTCATTGGCACTCAGCGAGGAGCTCGCTTTGAGCTTGAATGTTATGACGTCGGGCATATTCAAACTGTCGCGCATTACCGGTCCCGCGGGCTGCTAACCGGTCCGATCTTCCTGCAGTTTGTGCTCGGCATTCTCGGCGGAATTGATGCTGCACCGGAACAACTGCTCCATATGAAGCAAACTGCGGATCGACTTCTTGGGCGAGACTACGAATTCTCGGTACTTGCCGGCGGTCGGCACCAGATACCGCTTGGAACGATGGGCGTGCTACTCGGGGGCAATGTTCGTGTAGGGTTAGAGGACAGCCTGACAATAGGCCGCGGCAAACTTGCGCAAAGTAGTGCTGAGCAAGTGTCCAAGATTCGACGCATCATCGAAGAACTCGGTAAGGAAGTAGCTACCCCGGACCAGGTTCGAGCGCGACTGGAGCTCAAGGGCAGAGGTCACGTAAGTTTTTGAGCGTCTACGATCGCAAGGTGCGCAACGACATGGCCCCGGCCCGGCTGGCCGAGGCCATGCGCGAATCCTCCACAAACTGGACCGGAGCCGCTACAAGGTCAACAAGGTCGGTAAGCGATAGCGCTCGCCAACCGACCAAGCACCGTAAGGTCCCGCAGCGCCTGTGCAACAGGGTTGGCTGCTTCTCAACGGGTTGCCTTGGCTTTCTGCCGCTTTACGGGCGGTTCATCATGTGCTCCGCCGTTACGCCTTTCACGCCTGCTTTCGATGGACTCCGCCATTCCAAGAAGATGGCGATGCATCAACGAATGCACATGCTCAACATCCCCACGGCGGAACATTTCAATCAATTCCTCGTGTTCCCTGATCACCTTCAGCGACGAATCCTCGTCGTCGAACGTGAGCAGGTCTTCAATCATCTCCCTTTCCGCCCTGCACAGGAACAAGCCGACGAATCGAAGCAACGGATTGGGACAATTTCTGGCTATGATTTCGTGGAAATCTATTTCCGCGTTCTTATGTCCGCGTCGGTCGAGTTCACCCCTGAGTCCCGCACGGCAGAGTTCGACCGTATTCTCGAGGGACTGCAGGACGTCCGGTGTCACAGATTCGCACGACGAACGCGCAATTTCAGGTTCGATACTTTCCCGGGCATCGTAAATGTGTTGCCATGTGAGATTGCGGAAATAGAGATAAGTTTGCAGTCCCTGTAATACGGTGTCCGTGGGTATATCCGCAAGACTGACGCCGCCGTTTTTCCCGGGCGTAACTTCGACGAGGCCGTGACTTTCCAGAATCGCGAGCGCTTCCCGTACCGTGGCTCTTGCCGAGCCGTAAGTCGCCATCAGGTCTTTCTCGCTCGGCAGCCGATCGCCTGGACTCAGATTATCGCGGATAATCATTGCCCTGATGTCCTCTGCGATGTAACGCGCCTGTCGCATCGCAGTCCGCCCCGATCTTGCAGTAATACTTTTGGGCAGGACGACGCGGGACTGCTCCGTGGTTGCCGAGCGTGAGGCCGACTGGGCCAGGCTTGCCGAGGAGCGTGTTGTAGTTCGTCTAATCATCTTTGACATGTGGTGACTCTCGGACCCGAATGGTCTGGCCGCAGCTTGTGCCGCCTTGACACAGGAACAACGTATCCGAACCGGCCGTTAGGGGCGCGCGCGATAATCGCCGCGACGCCGGCGCGAGAAGGAAACGCTCGAATGACACCAATTGTAATCTATGCAATCAAACGAACGTGCCGCTCAACAGGACGCTTGCCGCTGCCGCGATGGGGAATCCCCGGCGGACGGAAAGAGATTTCCCGGCCCTCGCGAAGCGGATGGTGCGACCAACCTGATCAGTTTGGCGTCGGTGTGAGCTTTACTTCGTTCACGACAAACGTGCCGGCCGCGCTTGCAAGCAGCCGTCCAGACTCGTCGACCACCTCGGCGGCAGCGAAAGCGAGGCGGCGCCGCAACTGGGTCACCGAGCCGCTGGCCAATACGGTCGAGCCGTTAGCCTCCTGAGCTCCCAGGAAGCGAACCGACATTTCGGCGGTCGCAGATACTTGCGTGGCGCCAAGAGCCGAGTCCACAGCCAGCGCCATGGCGCAATCGAGTATCGTGGCGAGCGCGCCGCCATGCAGCTTTCCGGTGGGATTACCTGCAACCGACGATGCCGGCATCGATAACAGAACGGATCCAGAGCGCGCTTGAACGACCGAGATCTTCAGCGTCTCGTAGATCGGAGACACCCATCCACCACGGGTCTGTAGGCGCTGTAACCATTCGGCCGTTCCTTCGTTGGATTGCCGGGTGACCATATCAAGTGTCATACCATCCTCCAGGTGAGCGCAAAGGGTCCGATGCACTCCAAAAAATTTGATTTTGGCAAATCAGAGAAATCATTATAATGTTTTACGTTGGTGATGTCGAAGGCCGCATCGGCGTCAGGCTTCAGATACGCGTCCGCACGGCGGGCAGAGTGTTGGCTTGACGAAACAAGAGAATGCTTGACTCCGATATGTTGAAGTGCGTGACGATCAGCGGACCGGGGCTGCCGCTCCCAAGGCGGCGTTAGCGATCCTCCTGGCCTGGCGAGTGCGAGCATCAGCGCCTCGCACGGGAGCCGGAGATGAATGCCAGTACGAATCCTGCATGCGAGCGCAAGCCTTCGGGATTAGTGGCGGTCTGGCCGTTCGATTGCGCGTTGGGGATTCGGGGAGGCCGGACGCCCCCTGTGACGCAATCGATGATGTTGTGAAATGCGGGAAACGCGCGGGCTTCGCTGGTTTCAGAGCTATCGGGTAGTGAGCGTGCAAGGATCTTTTTGAAGTCGCGGACCAGGTTGACGTGCTTCAGCCAGTTCGCGTCGACTATTGCACTCGAGGCGGGAAAGACAAGCCGACAGGCAATCGGGCCTTCCCAGGCGCTTTGGAGGAACCAATGTCAACAATTGAATCTTTCTTGCAGGAACGCCGTATATTTCCGGCTGCCACGGAGGTCACATCGCAGGCCAACGTGTCCGGCATGGACGCCTACAAGGCGCTGTGCGCCGAAGCCGAACGCGATTACGAAGGCTTCTGGGCGCGCCTCGCGCGCGAAACCCTGAGCTGGCAAAAGCCCTTCACGAAGGTGCTCGACGAATCGAAGGCGCCGTTCTACACGTGGTTCGAAGAAGGCGAGCTCAATGCCTCGTACAACAGCCTCGACCGCCACGTCGAAGCGGGCAATGGCGAGTGCGTCGCGATCATCTTCGAAGCCGACGACGGCACCGTCACGAACGTCACCTACAAGGATCTGCTCTCGCGCGTGGCGCGCTTCGCCAATGCGCTCACGAAGCGCGGCGTGAAGAAGGGCGATCGCGTGGTCATCTACATGCCGATGTCGGTCGAAGGCGTGGTCGCCATGCAGGCCTGCGCGCGCATTGGCGCGACGCACTCGGTGGTGTTCGGCGGCTTCTCGTCGAAGTCGCTCAACGAGCGCATGGTGGACGTGGGCGCGGTCGCGCTCATCACCGCCGACGAACAGATGCGCGGCGGCAAGGCGCTGCCGCTGAAGAGCATCGCCGACGAAGCGCTCGCCATGGGCGGCTGCGAAGCGGTGCACAGCGTGATCGTCTACCAGCGCACGGGCGGCAAGGTCGCATGGCACGAAGGCCGCGACCAGTGGATGCACGAATTTTCGGCGGCCGAGAGCGATACGTGCGCGCCGGTGCCGGTGGGCGCGGAACACCCGCTCTTCGTCCTGTACACGTCGGGCTCGACGGGCAAGCCGAAGGGCGTGCAGCACAGCACGGGCGGCTACCTCTTGTGGGCCGCGCAAACCATGAAGTGGACCTTCGATCACAAGCCCTCGGACGTGTTCTGGTGCACGGCCGACATCGGCTGGATCACGGGCCACAGCTATATCGCCTATGGCCCGCTCACGATCGGCGCGACCCAGGTCGTGTTCGAAGGCGTGCCCACGTACCCGAACGCCGGCCGCTTCTGGGACATGATCGCCAAACACAAGGTCACGGTGTTCTACACCGCGCCGACGGCGATCCGCTCGCTCATCAAGATGTCCGAAGCCGACGCGAAGGTGCACCCGAAGAGCTATGACCTTTCTTCGCTGCGCATTCTCGGCACGGTCGGCGAGCCGATCAATCCCGAAGCGTGGATGTGGTACTACGAAAACGTGGGCGGCAAGCGCTGCCCGATCGTCGACACCTGGTGGCAGACCGAAACCGGCGGCCACATGATCACGCCGCTGCCGGGCGCGACGCCGCTCGTGCCGGGATCGTGCACGCTGCCGCTGCCGGGCATCATGGCCGCGGTCGTCGACGAAACCGGCCAGGACGTGCCGAACGGGCAGGGCGGCATTCTCGTCGTGAAGCGTCCGTGGCCCGCGATGATCCGCAACGTATGGGGCAACCCGGAGCGCTACAAGTCGGGCTACTTCCCCGAGGAACTGGGCGGCAAGCTGTATCTGGCCGGCGACGGCAGCGTGCGCGATAAGGACACGGGCTACTTCACGATCATGGGCCGGATCGACGACGTGCTGAACGTCTCGGGCCACCGCCTCGGCACGATGGAGATCGAGTCGGCGCTGGTGGCGAACCCGCTCGTGGCCGAAGCCGCCGTGGTGGGCCGCCCCGACGACACCACCGGCGAAGCCGTGGTGGCGTTCGTGGTGCTCAAGGCCACGCGTCCGCAGGGCGACGAGGCCGTGAAGCTCGCCAACGATCTGCGCGCGTGGGTGGGCAAGGAGATCGGGCCGATCGCCAAGCCCAGGGACATCCGCTTCGGCGAGAACCTGCCGAAAACGCGCTCGGGCAAGATCATGCGCCGTCTGCTCCGCTCGCTCGCCAAGGGCGAGGCGATCACGCAGGATGTGTCGACGCTTGAGAACCCCACGATTCTTCATCAGCTTAGCGAGGCGCAATAGCTCAACCTGGATCGCATCCGGAACCTGAATAATGCAAGAAAACTCAGCCCGTCACGGAAACCCGCAATGGCAATTGACGCAATTCTCGCAAATATGGATGACGTCTGGTCGGCAATGGACGATAGCCCGGATACTGAAGCGGGTCGCGAACAGCGCACGGCGCTTAAACAGTTGCTTCAACGCATCAGGGATGACGGATATCCGCTGCTATTGATGAGCAATCTAAGCGCCGAGTATTTAAATAGTGCCATTGGCTCCGCGCTTGGACAGGACGGAGTGACGTACTTTTCCGCGATTCTTTCGTCGCGGGAATTCACTGATCGTTATGCCATTGCGCTGCATACGCTAGAGACTGCTCCCCATCGCGTCATCGCCCTGGGGAGCAGTGGCAAGGAATTGGAGGAAGCGCGGACGTTTGGCATCGCCCGGTGCATTCACCTCGATGACGCACTGAGCCAATTGCCCTTATAGAGGGCTGGCCGAAATTCGCATTAGATGGCACCGGAACCGAGGGGCGCCGCGCAGCGAAAACCAGGCAATTACCAATCGAAGGGTGTTCGGTCCGCGCTGTGATGCGCTTGCACGGAGGGAGTTCAGCGTAGATAGTTTTTCATGAATGTCCACAGTTCCGGGACGTCCGAAGTTGCGGCGTTAAAGCGAAACCACGCTGACGCCGGTTCTCCCGGGCGGAAATACGATCCCGGTGCGAGCCAGATTCCCTTGGCAAGCGCTTCATTCGTCACTGCCATGCTGTCTTCTGGATGAATCGGTAACTTTGCCCATAGGAACAGACCAGCCTTTGGCATGTGGAAAATCTCCAGACCAGAATTGGTCATCGATTCGGCTACGCGCGTGTGAGCATTAAAGAGCCGTTCGCGGATATGCGCGATATGGCGGTCATAATGCCCATCGATCAGCACATTTGCCACCGCGCGTTCTGTGACTTCCGATGAGGTAAGTCCAACTGCCATCTTGGTCAACGCGAATCGTGAAATGAGGTCTCGGCATGCCGCAATATAACCAACGCGCACTGCAGGCGTGATGGTCTTTGAGAAGCCTGAGAGATAGATGACATTCTTCAACCCTTCCATTGCAGCGAGGCACGGCGCTCCTGCAGGTGCCAACTCCCTCGAGATATCATCTTCCACAACCCAAAGCCCTTCTCTATCTGCAATTTGAAGCAGTCGAAATGCAGAAGAAACAGAAAGCGAGGCACCTGACGGGTTCTGTAGCACGGTGTTGATAAACATGCCCTTAGGGCGGTGTTCACGGACGATCTCTTCCAGTTGCGCGATGTCGATGCCATCAGGTGTGCGCGGGACGCTCACGACATTGACGAAGGTTACCTTGAGAATCTGGAGGAGATTGCAGTAGCACGGGTCCTCCACAATCACGGTGTCGCCCGGTTGCAACAGAGTTCGGACGACGAGGTCGAGTGCCTGTGTAACGCCTTGCGTGAGCAGAATGTCCGAGCTGCCAACAGGCAGCGAGTATCGGCGCAAGCCGCTCGCGATGAACTCGCGCAGCGCAGCAAGGCCGTATGGATGACCATACCCCCCGATTCGTGGGCCCGGAACGCGACTCACGACGCGCAATGCGTGCTGAATGCCGCTCTCGTTTACCCAGTCATTCGGAATCCAGCCACACCCCGCCTTGATTGGCACGGAGTGGTCTGCAAAAACATCTGATAGCAGCCATGATGCGTTCAAACTCGGCATACTCCACGCGGACGCATCTGGGGTGTGGGCCTCAGGCGTTGCCACGCGATATCCAGCGCCGGCTCGGGCAACAACCAGGCCAAGCGAAACGAGCCGTTGATACGCTTCCGAAACCGTGTACGTACTAAGGGCATGTGTCTTCGCGAAATTACGTACCGAGGGCAGTTTTGTGCCAGCGGGATAGGTGCCGTGACTTAATTCCTGTTCGATTGACGCGACAATCTGGTCAACCAGAGTGCCTTCGCTTTTTCGCACTCGCGAGAGGTTCAGCTTGAACATTTCAATACAGTCTGAGGGAAAGAATCAACACGGTTTGGTCGTTTGATTTGTGCTGTCCAGTGATTGTATCGCGCGACGTAGGTAGAGTAGGTGCCATCTTCACGGAGACACACATGAGCACTTCTAACATACCTGACCTCTCGAACTTCTGGATGCCGTTCACGGCGAACCGTCAATTCAAGGCGGCGCCGCGTCTTTTCAAGTCGGCCAAGGGCATGTACTACACGACGGTCGATGACCGCCCCGTATTGGATGCAACTGCAGGTCTGTGGTGTGTGAATGCCGGACACGGTCGCTCGGAAATTACGGAGGCGGTCGCCCAGCAACTCGCGACGATGGATTACGCGCCGACGTTCCAGATGGGCCATCCGCTCGCATTCGAGGCAGCGACGAAAGTAGCGGAGTTCATGCCCGCAGGTCTCGACCGCATCTTCTTCACGAATTCAGGTTCGGAATCGGTCGATACGGCCCTGAAGATTGCACTGGCCTATCATCGGGCACGCGGCGAAGGCCAGCGTACGCGTTTCATCGGCCGGGAGCGCGGCTATCACGGTGTAGGCTTTGGTGGCATTTCTGTTGGCGGTATTCTTGCGAACCGGAAGACGTTCTCGGGCAACCTGATGCCGCACGTCGACCATCTGCCGCATACACTGAACATCGCGGAAGCTGCGTTCACGCGCGGCCAGCCAACGTGGGGCGCCCACCTCGCGGACGAACTCGAACGCCTCGTGGCGTTGCACGACGCATCGACCATTGCGGCGGTTATCGTGGAGCCGCTCGCAGGTTCGACGGGCGTGCTTGTGCCACCGAAGGGGTACCTCGAGCGGCTGCGTGAACTGTGCACGAAACACGGCATCCTGCTGATTTTCGACGAGGTCATCACCGGCTTCGGCCGACTCGGCGCGCCGACGGCGAGCGAGTACTTTGGTGTAACGCCGGACATCCTCACGATGGCCAAGGCTATCAACAATGCGGCGGTTCCATTGGGAGCGGTGGCGGCTAGTCGCCTGGTGCACGACGCGGTTGTCAACGCGGGGGCGGAAAACGCCATTGAATTTTTTCACGGCTACACGTATACGGCGCACCCGGCCGCTGTCGCGGCGGCAATTGCTACCTTTGACATATATAAGCGCGACCGCCTCTTCAACCGGGCGCGCGAGCTCTCAGGCGTCTTCGAGGATGCTGCACACGAGCTGCGTGCTTCCCCGCACGTGAAGGACATCCGCGGACAGCCAGAGTTGCAAGCCTCCATCGCCCTGCGCGAGCAACTTGCGGCAGACCCGGCGCTCCGGGATTCGATACACCCGCTGCAGACCTTCC
>NZ_CYGY02000250.1 GCF_900007165.1 Paraburkholderia piptadeniae | reverse complement strand
GAGCGGCACTACGCCCAGGCCGATTTCATTGCTGACCACGATCACCTTGCCTTGTGCATTGCGCAGGGCCGCTTCGAGCGCGGCGACGTGCGCATGGTACCGATCGATCGGCAGCGCTTCGCCTTCGGCCGGACAGAGCAGGTTGACGAGCCACAGCGTCAGGCAGTCGATCAGCGTGCAATGGCCGGTCGCGTCGCTTTGCGTGAGCGCGCCGGCCAGATCGACGCCCGCTTCGAGCAGTTGCCAATGCCCAGGACGTCGTGCGCGATGGTGCGCGATGCGCGCGCTGAATTCGGCGTCGTCGGCCACGCGGGCGGTGGCGATGTAGGTGACGGGGAGGGCGCTGTCGCTGGCAAGCTGTTCGGCGTGCACGCTCTTGCCCGAGCGGGCGCCGCCGAGAACGAAGGTGAGGTCGCGGGGAGTCATCGCATGATTGTACCGGCGTGCAGCGCAGGCCGGCGCGATGGGATAATGCTGCGTGCCGTGCGCGGCGTTGCTGAACGAGGGCTTCGTTGCTGCATGAACGATGCGCGAATGCCGGCCGGGTTTTGCCAGCGGTTTCCGGACGTTTTGCCCGGACTTCCGCCTCCTGACCGCGACCCGAACACCGCCGGACTGCCGTCCCTTTTCATTGTCATTGTCTTCATTGTCATTGTCTTAACGCCGCCGAGCCCGACACCCCGTGAC
>NZ_CYGY02000116.1 GCF_900007165.1 Paraburkholderia piptadeniae | reverse complement strand
GCGTCAGATGTGTATAAGAGACAGCCGAAGTTCCTCCCTTTCTTGTAGTCATCACGCGGTCGCAAGTCCGCGTGATTGCTGGGCACTGGCGCCATTAGGGCGTTTTTATTGGCTCAATAATGTAGTCACTAAAATCTATTGAAATCTGGAATTTTTCGACTAGAATTTCCGTATGGCCTCCAGAACCGGATCCGCTCACGTCGTCACTACATCACGCACCTACAAGGGCAAGGTGTACTACACCCACCTGCTGCGGCGTAGCTACCGCGAGGACGGCAAGGTCAAGAACGAGACGCTGGGCAACCTGTCTCATCTGCCCGAGCCGCTGATCGAGATCATTCGCCGCTCGCTGCAGGGCGAGACGTTCGTGCCGCTGGGCCAGGCGTTCGAGGTCACCGGCTCACTCGCTCACGGCCATGTGCGCGCCGTTGAGCTGGCGATGCAGCGCCTGGACTTCGCGTCGCTGCTGGGCAGCAAGCCCTCATCTGAGCGCGATCGGGTGCTGGCGATGGTGACCGCACGCATCGTGGCGCCGCACACAAAGCTGGCCACTACGCGCTGGTGGCACACCACCACGCTGGCGACAGACTTTGGCGTGGCCGATGCCAACGAGGACGACCTGTACGCGGCGATGGACTGGTTGCTCACGCGCCAGGACGCGATCCAGAAGAAGCTCGCCGCACGCCATCTGAGCGCCGGCGGCCTGGTGCTGTATGACCTGAGTTCCAGCTACTTCGAGGGCACCACCTGCCCGCTGGCGCGGCTGGGCCACAACCGCGACGGCAAGAAGGGGCTGCTGCAGGTCAACTACGGACTGCTCACCGATGCGCGCGGCTGCCCGGTGGCGGTGTCGGTGCATGAGGGCAACGTGGCCGACAGCGCCACCTTCCTGCCTGAGGTGCAGCGCCTGCGTGAGCACTTTGGCATCGAGCAGCTGGTGATGGTCGGCGATCGCGGCATGATCTCCAGCAAGGCCATCGACGAGCTGCGCGAGACGCAGGGCGTCGACTGGATCACGGCACTGAAGGGTGCGTCGATCCGCACACTGGTCGAGCAGGGCCAACTGCAGCTGGGGCTGTTCGATGAGCGCAACCTCATGGAGATCGCCTCGCCGGAGTATCCCGGCGAGCGGCTGGTGGCGTGTCGCAATCCGCAACTCGCGGCGCTGCGCGCGCACAAGCGGCAGGACCTGCTCGCTGCTACCGAAAAGAACCTGCAGCAGATCAAGGAACGCGTGGACGCGGGCAGGCTCAAGGGCGCCGATGCGATTGGGCTGCGCGTGGGCAAGGTGGTCAACCAGTACAAGGTGGCCAAACACTTTGAACTGCAGATCAGCGACGGGAGTTTCTCGTTCACGCGCAAGCACGAGGCGATCGCAGCAGAGGCCGCGCTGGACGGCATCTACATCATCCGTACCTCGGTCGAGGCCGCGCGCATGGAGGCGGCCGACTGCGTGCGCAACTACAAGGCGCTGGCCAACGTGGAGCGCGCGTTCCGCAGTCTGAAGACGATGGACCTGAAGGTGCGCCCCATCCATCACCGTACGGCGGATCGGGTGCGCGCGCACATCCTGCTGTGCATGCTCGCGTACTACGTGGAGTGGCACATGCGCGAAGCCTGGCGGGAACTGATGTTCGCCGACACCGACCTGGCGGCCAAGGCCACGCGCGACCCGGTGGCGCCGGCGCAGCGCTCGCAGCAGGCGCAGGAGAAGGTGGTGAGCCGCACCGTGGCGGATGGCACGCCCGTCCACAGCTTCTCCACCCTGATGGCCGAGCTGGGTAGCATCGTGCGCAACACCTGCCGCACACGAGGCGCTGGCCCCGAGGCGCCGACGTTCGACATCATCACCACGCCCAACGCGACGCAGCGTCACGCACTCGATCTGATCAGGCAAATCCGGCCGTAGACAGAAACCGCAACGCCGATTTCACCCCAACTGCCTATGGGACAAGGACAAACTCGTCCCTCTGCTACTGGAACTTCGG